>CAYWGH010000003.1:0-264572 GCA_964457925.1 uncultured Cytophagia bacterium | reverse complement strand
GCCACCGCCAGCTATCGCAAAAAACGAAAATCGAAATCTGCCTAAGTAGAACTAATGACTAATGGTTAATGACTAATGGTTAATGGTTAAGGGTTAATCGACTGTTGCCCGCTCAAAATCATTAGCCATTAGCCATTAGCCATTAGCCATTAGCCATTAACCATTTCTAACGCATTTGAACCGCCTTATTCCTCCAATCGGTACGAAGGAATCACCCATGATTGACGAAAAAGACTTCCGTCGCGTGCTGGGCGCTTTTGCCACCGGCGTGACGATTGTGACGACGCGCGCAGGCGATAAAGTACACGGTTTGACCGCGAACGCCTTTTGCTCCGTGTCCTTGTCGCCGCCGCTGGTTTTGGTCTGTGTCAATAAAAACGCGCAAAGTCATGAGGTGATCACGCAGGGAAAATGCTTTGCGGTGAACATCCTGAGCGCAGATCAACGGCACATTGCAGAGCGATTTGCGCAGGAGGCGCTTTCCAGCGCCGCGCGTTTTGATAAGCTGGAGCTGCGCACCGCCATCACCGGCGCGCCGGTATTGGGCGAATCCCTCGGCTGGGTGGATTGCAAATTGACGGCAAGCCATGACGGCGGCGATCATACTATTTTTGTCGGTGAAGCCGTGGCGCTCGGCGGTGGCGAAAAGGAATCACCGTTGCTCTATTTCCGCGGCGAGTATCAGATTCTGAATCCGGTGCGATAGTATTCCGCCGCGGTCTGGCCGTGGCATCGATGGTGATAAAATCACGGCCAAACCGTGACTGAGCAAAACCTATCTGTGAAAGGATTGGAGGCTTGATGAAAAAAGTGAGAGCCCTAGCTGTTGTCCTTGCAATTCTATTGCTTTCCTGTGCCGGGCCGGTAAAAGTTTCGCAACCGCGCGTCAGCGAAACCGGCGACGCCATCAAAATCACGCTGCTGCAAATCAATGATGTTTACGAAATCACGCCGGTGAGCGGCGGCAAAGAAGGCGGCATGGCGCGTCTGGCAACGTTGCGCAAACAATTGCAGGCCAAGAATCCCCACACCTTCATGCTGCTGGCCGGCGATCTCTTCAGCCCCTCGGCCCTCGGCACTGCGAAAGTCGATGACGGCCGTTTGGACGGCAAACAAATGGTCGCGGTGTTGAATGCGGTGGGTCTGGATTTCTGCACGTTCGGAAATCATGAATTCGATTTGAAAGAGCCGGCATTCATGCAGCGTTTGGCAGAGTCGCGCTTCAACTGGGTTGCCAGCAATGCTTTTGACAAAAATGGCAATCCCTTTCCCGGAGTTGCTGAGAATATCATCTTTACCGCAAGCAATAAAGCCGGGCAATCCGTGCGCGTAGGGCTTTTTGCCGTGATGCTGACAAAAAATAACCCGAATTATGTGACGTTTCGCGATCCGCTTACCGTCGCGGCCGAACAAGCGAAAAAACTTAGAGGCCAGGTTGATATTCTCATCGCGCTCACGCATTTGACGCTCGATGAGGACATTCAACTCGCGCAAGCGCTGCCGGAAATCGATTTGATCCTAGGCGGGCACGAGCATGAAAATGTGCAAGTCTGGCGCGGACCCGAGTTCACGCCGGTGTTCAAGGCTGATGCTAACGCGCGTTCGGCTTATATTCATGAATTGACGATTGATTCCGCCACCAAAAAGCTTCGCATCGATACTCGCTTGCAACCGATCACGGCTGAGATTGCTGAAGATCCCGAAGTCAAAATGGAAGTGCAAAAATGGGTGGATTTGGCTTTTGGCGCATTTCGCCAAATGGGGTTTGAGCCGGCGAGACTCGTGGTCAATTCTCCTGAGGTGCTGGACGGCCGCGAGTCGATCGTACGCCATACTTCCAGCAAGCTCACGGAGCTAATCACGGCCTCTTTTCTTGCGGTGGCGCCGGAGGCGGACCTCGCCATTTTCAATGGCGGCTCGATTCGCATCGACGACGAGCTGCAGCCCGGCCCGGTTTCAGAATATGACGTGATTCGCATTCTGCCGTTCGGCGGCAACATCGTTTTGGTGGAAATGCGCGGGCGCTTGCTCAAACAAGTTCTAGAGCAAGGCCAGAAAAACAAAGGCAGCGGCGGCTATTTGCATGCGGGGAACGTGGCCTGGAGCGGGGAAAAGGGCAACTGGCTGATCAACGGCATCGAGCTTGACCAGCGCCGCAATTATAAAGCGGCAATCAACGATTTTTTGATTTCCGGCAACGAGCACGGATTGGATTATTTGAACCGCCTAAACCCGGATTTGAAAGTTTTGAATGAAAACGTTGCGGAAATCCGCCGGGCGTTGATCGATCACTTGCAGAAAATCTACGGTGCGCCATGAAGCCGCGCCAAGGCAGGCAAAAAGCCCTTCCTCATTTAACTTGACTATGCCAGATTCATGGCGGAGACGCAGCGTTCGCCGAGAATTCACGCAATCTTACTCCGCGACTCTGTGGTGGTTTTTTGGAATGTGGCATAGTCAAATTAAAAGCCGGGATCATTTTATCGAGAGGTGCTCAAATGATCGACGTTAAACCGGAATTTATCGATAAAAAGATTGAGACCCTGGGGCATGAGAAGCTGATCGCCACTTTACACCGGGCGATTGGCCGAGATAAACTTCTCGAAGCCCTCAGCAAGGAAGAACTGCTCTCAGTCTTGAGCAAGGAAGATGTGATAAAAGCGCTGGGAGAAGAAGAAATCCTAAAGCCCCTGTGGAGTAAACTTGGGGCGGAACAATTTCAGAAATTATTGGCAGAGATTGATCGAAACTGACATGAAACTCCTCTCTTGGAACGTCAACGGCATCCGCGCGGTGCTGAAAAAAGGTTTGCTGGGATTCATTCAAAAAAACAAGCCGGATATTTTGTGTTTGCAGGAAACCAAGGCCTCGCCCGAGCAAGTTGAATTGGAATTGCCGGGTTACCGGCAATATTGGAATTCTGCCGAGAAAAAAGGTTATGCCGGCACCGTGATCATTTCGAAAACCGAACCGCTCAGTGTGAAAAACGGCATGGGCATCGCTGAGCACGATCGCGAAGGCCGGGTGATTGCCGCGGAATATCCTGATTTTTTTCTTGTCAATGTTTATACCCCCAACGCCAAGCGCGATTTATCGCGCCTCGATTATCGCATCAAATGGGATATCGATTTTCTCAAGCATCTCAAAAAATTGGAAAAGAAAAAGCCGGTGATTTTTTGCGGGGATTTGAATGTGGCGCACACGGAAATCGATCTCACCAATCCCAAAGCCAATGTTGGCAATCACGGCTTTACACCGGAAGAGCGCGCCGGTTTTGACAACATCGTGAAAAAGGGTTTTGTTGACACGTTTCGTGAGTTTCAAAAGGAGGGCGGGCATTACACCTGGTGGAGCCAAATCGGCAATGCGCGCAGCCGCAACGTGGGTTGGCGCATCGATTACTTCTGCATTTCCGCCGCGCTGCGGCCGCGGCTCAAAGAAGCGTTTATCCTGCCCGAGGTGACAGGCTCGGATCATTGCCCGGTTGGGATTGTATTGAAATAAATCTTCAAGAAGACTTTGGAACACAGATTCACGCAGATTCTCACAGACAAAACCCGACAAACCCGTGCCAATCTGCGTGAACCCGTGTCCAGGAGATTCGATTGAGACTTTACATCCTACAAAGAAAACCACCGATTTAGCTTCACCAGAAAAACATTGTCGGGATAAACCTCGAACAAATCCCTCACACCATTGCGGAACGAGAATTCGCCGTCTGAGGTGAAGCCAGTTCGGCCTTGCGACCACACCAAGAAAACTGTTGAGCCCGGACTGTATTCCCACCGCAAAACGAGATTCGAGCGGAACTGCCTGAAGTTGAAATTCGGTTTGCCAAAGGCATAATCGCTCGCACCGTCCAAATTCTCATCTACCAAAAACGTATTCGAAGCCGCCTCATATGTAAGTTCGCCGCTCAGGACATGAAAGCGATCGGCATAATTTGCCGCGCGCGACGAGGTGATGCGCTTGAATTGGGAATACTTTCCGGCGGAAACAAACGGTTGGCCATAAAACTGCACGGAAAGATTGGGCGTGATGCTGCAATCGATGCGCGTTGTGAGTCCCAGCGTCCTTTGATCGATCCGGCCGAAAAGATAGCGGCTTTCGCCGTTGCTGGCAATTGTGCTGACATACTGCAGATCGTCTTTGTTGATGCCGTAAAATGGGCTGAAACGCAGGTTCAGGGACTTGACCGGGCGCACGGTCATTCCCATTTCGATTTCATGATAGCGCGAATCATTTTCATCTTTCCAGCTATTGTAGCCGCTCACGCTGAACACCACGGCTTTGCGCTCATCGGTTTCAATCGTGAGCCATTGATTCCATTGGCCGGGCACGATCAGCGCCGGCCCGCCGCGCAACGCCGTGGTTGAGAGGTTTTGGCTCTCGCGGCCAATGCCCAGCCAAATGTACCAATAGTTGCGCAACGGTCCGCCGCCGTTGATGTTGCCGCCCGCGAAAACTTTCTCCCCGCCAAAATTCCAGCCGTGCCATTGATTCACATTGAGATTCAGGCGATTGAAAATTAGCGTGGGCTTGGTGAAGCGATAGCCCATCCAAAATGATTGCATGACACGATCGGCCTGGCGCAAGAAGCCGGCATCATTCAAATCGAGTCCGGGCGAACGCCAGGTAACCGCAAGATTCAAGCGCACCGGGCTGTTGCCGCCGCGGCCAAAGCTGAGATTGCCGCCGTGCCCGGTAAGCGAGGTGCGGTTGGGATCGAACTCGACATAGTCGGCGTCGGGCCGCTGATAGTAACGCTGCGAAGAAGTCTGAGCTGCAGAAATTGCCGCAGCCTCACCGCGAATGTGGCTGAACACGCCCAATGCATCAAAGTAGTAGGTACGATTATGCCATTGATGCCGGACGTCGATGCCGCCGGAGTAAGCCGCGCGATTCAAATAGTTGAGTTGCGAGTGAGAGAGATCGCGATGCGTGGCCGTGAACATGCCGCCAATGGCGCTGGTGCCTTTGTTGAAATCTTTCTGAAGCCGGCCGACAAAAAAGTTGGTGCGCGGCTCGACGATTTCCTTCCGGCGTTGTCCGTTGAAATCAATCTCCGCCTGTTCCTTGTCCGTCACGGCATCGAGAATGCCGATCGACAACCCGCTTTTGGTTTTGCCGGTGATTTTGGCGGCGGCGGCAATCGAGGTGTTTTCCGGCACCTCGGCGAATTCTCCGGAGCTGAGCGTGGGATAAGCATGTGGCAAGCGGCCGATGCGGCGCGAATAAAACAGCCGGTCATTCGAAAACGATCCGTCGCCGCCGGTGAGGCGATATTCCAAAATGTTTTGGCCTTCGATAAAGAACGGCCGTTTCTCTTGAAAGAACGTTTCAAACGCAGTGAGATTTATCTCGGAAGGGTCTGCTTCCACCTGGCCAAAATCGGGATTGACGGTCACGTCCATGGTCAGATCGCTGGTCACGCCGACTTTCGCATCTAAACCGCCGGAAACTTTTTTCAGATCGCCAGTGGCAAAGGGATTTCCCGCCACTTCCTGAAAACGCCGCACGCTGCTCACGCCATAAGGCAGCAATTCGATACGGCTGGAGGCTTTGATGCCGGTGATCCCTTTCAACTCGCCGAAATAACTCACCCAACCGGCGGTGTTTTGCGGAATATATTGCCACACCGAACGCTCTTGTTTGCGGAAGAGCCGGCGTTGCATTTGAATGCCCCACACATGTTCCTGTTTGTCGCCGAAGCGCAGTTGGCTGAAGGGAATGCGCATTTCCGCGCACCAGCCTTGGTCGTCGATCGAAACCTCGCTAAACCAAACGGGATTCCAGTTGGCGTCCCAGTAATTGCCGTCATTGGAAACCGCTTCATCGCCCTTGACATTGGCCGCGTTAATGGTGAAAGAGAAGGCCGTGCGATGATCGAAATAACTGTCGATGTTGATTTCAACCCAGTCGCCGTCAAACCCATCGCGGCGCGTGACACGGCGCACGATCTTGTCCGGTTCCGCATCAAACGCGCGAACCCCAACGTAGAGATTCTTTTCGTCGAACAGGATTTTGAATTGAGTTTGATAGGTCGGCGCAGCTCCGTCGTTCGGCTCGCGCTGCGTAAAGTCACCGGTCCATTCAACTTTCGACCAAACCTCGTCATCGAGGCGGCCATCGATAACCGGCGCATGGGGATTGATATGTTTCGTATGATACGTTTTTTTCGGTGCGGGCTGTTGGCCGGTGACTTGAGCAACCGTTATAAAAACCAAGATAACGGTGGAGAACTTCAATCTCATAATACTGCTCCTTTGGCGAATAAAAAATGAGCAGAACGGCGACAGTGCGGGAGAAGCGCCGTTGCCGTTCGGGGTGAGTTCGAGCTTGCTGTCCGTAAGACAGTCAATTTTGAAAAAGGTTACCAGCACATCAGAAAAATTTCTGCAGCTACGACGCGGGAAAGCACAGGAAGGTTGCCAAGTTTCTAACGAATGGATTTTGTTGAGGATTGCGAGGAAATGCCCTCGATGAGGCGTCTTTGCGCACGTTGAGCAGACGAGCATAATCCTTCCCCCAAAACAGCTTTTGGCGCATTTTGCCATAATGCGCTCACGCATGCCCGCCCTCTTGCAGGCGGGGAATATTGTGCGTCTTGATTTTTTGATAAAGCGTCGAGCAAGCAATGCCGCGAATGCTGGCGATCTACTTCATGTTGCCGCGCGCAAAGTTAAGTAGAAGAGGACGTCACGCCGGCGCCGCTTTCACCTTGAATAAGCACCTTGCTGCGACATGCTCGCAACTTCGCGAACAAGCTGAAAAATGTTCAACATCTTGCCACTTTTGTTTCTAAGGTCTTCGAAATTATATCGCAGCGCCAACTTTTTGTGCAGAATCAAATTCCCGCGCTGCAAGTTTTTGGCGAAAAAGAGAATGTTTCTCAAACTTGCGAAGATGCTCGAATTTGCGTCTTTTTGTGTTTCCTAAGTCATTGATATTGTGATAGTTTTTTCTTGAGTTGAGCGGTCCGATATTTGCGAAATTACACAAAAGCCATTCTTTTCTGGCAAAGATACGCCGCACCAATTTTTCACGAAGAATAACTTTGAGGAGGTGGGTAAGCATGATTAGTCAAGCTGTCGTTGATTTTTTGCATTTGCTGGCAACGGTGAGCTGGATCGGCGGCATGATTTACATCAATGTGGTGCTGATGCCCTCGCTCTCCGCCCTTGCCCCGGAGTCGCGGGGGAAGCTTATGGTTGCTGCTGCAAAGCGCTTTGCTGTGGTATCATGGTCAAGCGTCGTTATCTTGCTTCTAACCGGTTTGCAGAAAACCCCCACGGGTATGCTTTTCGATCTGGCCACATCCTATGGGATTACGCTCACCGTCAAACATGTGTCAGTGTTGGTGATGATTGGCATTGGCCTGTTTATTACTTTTGCAATTGTTCCCCGCATGACGGCATTGGCGCCAAAACCGCAAGAAAAACCGACGGTGGAATTTTTCAAAACTCAAAAACAGTTGCAGATACTTGCCATCACCAACATGCTCTTGGGCATTATCGTACTGTTTTGCGTCGTGCTTTTGCCGGTGTAATTTGTGTCGCGCGAAAGTGTTCCAACCCGGTTGCGGCGTGTTTTTTTGCGTGAAACGTTGTCGCAGCCCGTGGGCTTGTCATAACTCAATCGTCCGCGCTTGATTTTACATGAGGCGGCGGCTTTTCGTGAGGCGATGGCTTTCAATTTGAGAAGGAGGTGAACATGCCGTTAAACACGCTTGTCATAAACGGAAAAAAGCATACACTGGAAGCGAGCGCTGATACGCCCTTGCTCTGGATACTGCGCGACAGCCTGGGTTTGACCGGAACCAAATTCGGCTGCGGCCGCGGCATTTGCGGCTCGTGCACCGTTCATCTCGACGGCGAGGCTGCGCGTTGCTGTGTGACGACATTGGAAGAGGCGAAGGGAAAAAAGATCACCACGATTGAAGGCCTCGCCGCTGAACCACAGCACCGGCTGCTTGCCGCGTGGCTTGCTGAAGAAGTTTCACAATGCGGCTATTGCCAGCCTGGACAAATTATGCAAGCTGCCGCGTTGCTGGCGCAAAATCCGCATCCCAGCGATGCTGATCTTGATGCGGTAATGCCGACCGTGCTCTGCCGCTGCGGCACGTATTTGCGCATTCGCCGCGCCATTCATCGCGCGGCAAAAGCAGGAGGGGTGCGATGAACGAAACCAATAATCTCACTCGCCGCGACTTCATCAAAGTCGTTTCAGTTGCAGGCAGCGGCCTGGCGCTCGGATTTTATCTTCCTGCGAAAGGAGAAGAATTGGCAGAAGACTCCGGGCTGGCGTTTGCTCCGAATGCCTGGTTGAAAATTGATACCAAAGGCCTGGCCACGATCACGGTGGCTCGCACGGAAATGGGGCAAGGCGCGCGTACTGCGTTGCCGATGATTGTCGCCGAGGAACTGGAAGCAGATTGGGCAAAAATTCGTCTTGAATTCGCGCTGGCGCATCCGGATAAATACGGCAGCATGAGTACCGGCGGCAGCACCAGCGTGCGCCGGTCATGGGAAATGTTGCGCAAAGCCGGCGCCACCGCCCGCGAGATGCTCATTGCCGCCGCGGCGCAGGAGTGGAATGTCGAACGCGCCACGTGCCGCGCAGAAAACGGCGCAGTGATTCACCTGCCCAGCAAACGCCGCCGAACGTACGGGCAACTCGTGGAGGCCGCCGCAAAATTGCCGGCGCCAACCGAGGCGCCGCTCAAAGATCCCAAAGATTTCCGTTTACTCGGCAAAAGTATTCCGCGTTTGGACTCGCGCGAGAAGGTTGAAGGCCGCGCAAAGTTTGGTATTGACATGAGAGTTCCCGGCATGTTGGTGGCAATGGTTGCGCGCAGTCCGGTTTTAGGCGGCAAAGTAAAGCATTTCGATGCGGCGAAGGCATTGGGGATCAAAGGCGTGCAAGGGGTTTTTGAAATTTCCAGCGGCATCGCCGTAGCGGCAAATTCGACATGGACCGCGATGCAAGGCCTCAACGCGCTAACTGTTTCCTGGGATGAGGGGCCGCATGCCGGGCTGAGCAGCGCAAGCATTCACAAAATGTTCGAAGAGAAAAGCAAGCAGGAAGGCAAAGTCGTTCGCCAGGAGGGAGAGTTCGCCGCGGCTTTGGCGGCCGCAGCACAAAAGCTTGAGGCGATTTACGAAGTTCCTTTTCTCGCGCATGCGCCCTTGGAACCCATGAATTGTTTGGCTGACGTTCGCGCGGAGAGTGCAGAAATCTGGGCGCCAACGCAATCGCCGCAAGCCGTGCAGCAGGAGGTATCGCGGGTCACGGGGCTGCCGTTGGAGAAAGTCAAAGTACACACCACGCTCGTGGGCGGGGCCTTTGGCCGGCGCCTGCTGGCGGATTATGCCGTTGAAGCAGCTCAGATATCAAAAGCTGCCGGCGCGCCGGTGCAGGTGCTGTGGACGCGCGAAGATGATATGCAACACGGTTTTCATCGCCCGGCGAGTTATCACCGCATGTCTGCTGCGCTGAATCAAGACGGCCAGGTAATCGCGTGGCGGCATCATTTGACCGCGCCCTCCATCTCCGCGCAATTGTTCGGCGGCGGCGAAGATAATCCGCGTCCGGATGCTGTTGACGGCGCGGCGCAATTGCCGTATCAGATTCCGAATTTGCTGGTAAGCTACGTTATGGCGAATACGGCGGTGCCCATCGGCTGGTGGCGTTCCGTGTATAACACGCAAAATGCTTTTGTCAATGAGAGCTTTCTCGATGAAATCGCAGCCGCGGCGAACGTTGATCCTTTCCTGCTTCGCCGTAGCCTGTTGCCTGAAGATTCCCGGCTGCGTGGCGTACTCGAATTCGTGGCAAACAAAGCGGAGTGGAGCAAACCTCCGGCGCCGGGACGAGGTCGCGGCATCGCCTGTCACGTCTGTTTTGGCAGCTATGTCGCAGAGGTTGCCGAGGTTTCGGTCGATCAAGAAAGCCACGTGCGAGTGCACAAAGTCGTGTGCGCGGTTGATTGCGGCCCGATTGTCAATCCCAACATCATCGCGGCGCAATTCGAGGGCGCAGTCGTCATGGCTTTGAGCGCGACATTGAAGGGCGAAATTACCATTGCCGATGGCCGTGTGCAACAAGGCAACTTTGACGATTATCCTTTGCTCACGTTTGATGAAATGCCGCAAGTGGAGGTGCATATTCTTCCCAGTACGGCAACACAGGGCGGTATTGGCGAACCCGGGCTGCCGCCGGTTGCGCCGGCCGTGTGTAATGCCATTTTTGCCGCCACCGGCAAGCGTATTCGCCGCCTGCCCATTCGTCCGGAAGATTTGAGAGGAACGTGATCTAAAGCAATCACACACCTGAACCGCAAAGGCGACATGTTCGCAACCAGGAGACTCTGCTATGAAACATGAGGAAAAGGTATCCACGCTTTTGCTGGAGATTCAAGAGTATTTTGCCGCACACGCCGACTTCAGGCTCGCTGACCGGCATGCCCGCTTCTTCAAAGAAGGATATGACGCCTACGGCATTCCCGACAAGCTGCTGCACGAAAAGGCGCAGCAATGGTCGCTTGCCCATGCGGACCTGGGATTGGAGGGTTTTCTCGAATTGGGTGATCGCCTGTGGCAAAGCGGCAAGTATGAAGAAGGCAGCTTGGCAATTTTGTTTATTCTGCCATTTCGCCGTGAAATCGACTGGCAAACTTTTCCGCGGCTGGGAAATTGGTTGAACGCCGGTGTGCGCAACTGGGCGCATACCGATTTTCTGTGCAGCGAATTGCTTTCCCAGTGTTTGGTGAATGAAATCGTGCCATTGCAAGCGCTGGCCGCCTGGCGCACCTCTCCTTCCAAGTGGAAGCGCCGGGCCGTGCCCGTGAGCATGTTGGGCTTGTTGAAAAAGGGCGAAGACATTGACGCTCTTCTCGAATTTATCCGGCCGCTGATGCTGGACGATGCGCGTGTTGTGCAACAGGGCCTGGGTTGGTTCTTGAAGGAAGCGTGGAAAAAACATCCAAAAGCAGCGGAAAAATTCTTGCTGGAATGGAAGGATTCTGCGCCGCATTTGATTTTTCAATATGCCACCGAGAAAATGAGTCCGGAAAAGCGGGCGCGTTTTCGCATTGAGAAAAGGAAGCCCGTGGCTGGGGCGAAGGCTTTTGAAATTGGCTGAAGTTTGTGTGTCGCCCTGCGCTTGGTTTTGCAACGCCGGAATAATCCGCAACTTTTTAGCCAGAGGCGCAGGGTGATTGTTCTAACGAGTGCAGGCAGCTAATCGCTCACTCAGTTTTCTGTCAAGTTTTGATTCATATCTCGTAGATTTTGCTGTTAAGCTGATGGTGTCCGGTGACCTCATTGCTGGTGGAGGATATGAATTTTGAAGAAAACAGTAATGGCTGAGTTGCAAGTAATATTAGGCCCGATGCGCCTTCCCTTCCTGCTCTTGACTCCCTGTTGTGTTTTTCTGGGAATCGGAACGGCAATTTGGACCGCCGGCCAAGTCAGTGTTTTTCGCATCGTTTTGATACTTGCCGGCGCAATGGCAGCACATATCAGTGTCAACGCGTTGAATGAGTATTTTGATTTCAAGAGCGGCCTGGATTTTCGAACGCAACGCACACCTTTCAGCGGCGGCAGCGGAACGTTGCCCGCGCATGCCCCCTCCGCGCGTGTAGCCCTGGTCACCGGCTTAACCACGATGGCCCTCACTGCTGTAATCGGCATTTATTTCCTGGCGGTTGCCGGCCTGATCCTTTTGCCTCTGGGCTTGCTCGGGCTCTTTCTCATGTTTTTCTATACCGGCTGGTTGACGCGGAATCCCTGGTTATCGCTGATCGCTCCGGGACTGGGCTTTGGACCGGTCATGGTGATGGGAACGGATTTCGTTCTCACTGGCAGCTTTTCCTGGACGGCGTTGATTGCCTCGTTTGTGCCGTTCTTTTTGGTGAGCGATCTGCTGCTCTTGAATCAGTTTCCGGATATTGAAGCCGACAAGACGGTGGGGAGAAAGCATTTCCCCATTTGGGCGGGCGCGAAGATTAGCAGTTTGATTTATGGCGCCTTTCTCTTGCTGGCTTATGTCTCGCTCATCCTGGGCGTGCATTGGAAGTATTTGCCCCGCGCCAGTTTGCTCGGCTTGGCAACCATCGGCGTGGCAATACCGGCATTCATGGGGGCATACCGATATGGCAATAATGCCGGGAAGCTCGTGCCTTACATGACCATGAATGTTTTGCTCAACCTGCTCACGCCGGTGCTGGTTGCCGCCGGCCTTTTAATCGGATGATGATTGCAGTTTTTTTGGTGAAGGAGTATTTCAAATACGCGCCTGGCGCAGCGCCACAGGCAGGGTAAATTGTGAGAGACAAAAATGCCGGCTTTGCTCTTGAAACCATGTTGCAGGAGGAGATGGCCGACGCTATCAAGAAATTCAATGATCGCAATTGCCATTTTCATCTTGTCGAATCAAGTGTGCGCTCAGATAGAAGGAGAATCAACGATGGAACTCAAAAGCCCAGTGTTTGCTGCCGGCGGCTCAATTCCGCAAAAATACACCTGTGACGGTCTTGATATCTCGCCGCCTTTATCATGGAACTTGATTCCAGAGAAAACTCAGAGCCTCGCATTGATCTGCGATGATCCTGATGCGCCTATGGGCGTGTGGGTGCATTGGGTGATTTTCAATCTGCCCGCCGACGCCAGAGAGTTGCCGGAGAGTGTGCCGCCGCAAAAGATGCTTCCGAATGGCGCGAAGCAAGGCCTCAATGATTTTCGCAAAATCGGCTATGGCGGACCGTGCCCTCCCGGCGGTGAGCATCGCTATTTCTTCAAGCTCTTTGCTTTGGACGCCATGCTCGATCTCGAAGCAGGCGCAAAAAAAGCGGATTTGCTCAAAGCCATGGAAGGGCACATTCTATCCGAAAGCAAACTGATGGGGAAGTATCGGCGGCGACAATGACAGGAGTCAATGGAACGGAGACGGTTGGGAAATCGCCGCACGGTACCGTGCCCGGCTGTTCAGATGTTGCTCGCTGAATTGGAGACGCTTCATGGCGTGTCTCTTTTCAGTAGGAGGTGAATAATCATGAGGAAATTTTCGTTGTTGCTTTGGGTAGCATTAGTCTTGTGGGGGACTCAACCTTTGTTCTGCCAGGTTGGATCAGCCGTATTAGCTTCTGTGGTTCCGTTGGAGTCCTGGAATATCTCGGGATGAACCATGGGAGGAATTTCAGATGATGGGTTTGCCTCCGCCCTATCCTGAGTTGCGTATTCTGCCTTGAGTTTCGAAGCGAAGGGTGTAGAGGTGAGTTTGGGTTTTGCTTTTAAGTTTTGAGGGGTAGCCGCGGACACTTTATGCGGAAACCGTCGACACCGGCGTTAACCATTATCTTCACAATCCGAGTCAGTTGCCAAAAGAGAATCTTTGTCAGAATTAACTTGACTATGTCAGATTCACCGCGGAGACGCAGCATTCGCTGAGAATTCACACAATCTTACTCTGCGAACTCCGCGACTCTGTGGTGGTTTTTGGAATGTGACATAGCTAAATTAACTCTTGCCTATTTTTATAGGGCCGCGGTTTTCTGTTCATCCGAGAATCAGATTTATCCCCTCGGGCCTTGCTTTTGTATAAGTTCTAACGCATGCTTACTTTCATCTTTGAGGTTGTTTGGAAAAATCACAATAATACGACAACTCAAATTTCGGCTCGATCATGAAAATTCTTCGTTGCATTCCTTGCGGCCCTTTTTCAATCCTATTGGCTGTCGTGATCGGCTGTCAGCAACAATCTCACCAACAAGCCATTCATGTTTCTCCACAGGGGCGCGATAACTGGTCTGGGCGTTTTGCACAACCGAATGCCGAGCAGACTGACGGGCCGCTACAATCTCCTGCCGCCGCGCAAAATGCAGTGAAACAATACAAACGCGACCCCGGACTCTCGCCCGGTGAAATCGTTGTACAGCTTCGCGCCGGAGTATATCCAATTTCAACAACTCTTATTTTCAATGCGGAAGACGCGGGCACGGATGCCACCAAGATCATTTGGCGGGCAGCGCCGGGAGAGACCGTTGTTCTCAGCGGCGGACGGGAAATCCACGAGTTCGAACCTGTTACGGATGCAGCAATATTGCAGCGACTCCCTGCGCCTGCTCGCGCGCATGTGTTGCAGGCCAATCTGCCGGCGCAAGGTGTTCATGACTTTGGCGCGATGAGTGAAAAGGAGGGGCCGGGATTGGAAGTCTTTTTTAATGATACGCGCCTGCCGCTTGCACGGTATCCCAATGAAGGTTATTTGAAAATCACAAGTGTGCCACAAACCGGCGCCAAATTAGTTAATGAAGGAAGCTGGCAATGGCAACGCTTTGGCATTCCTGTCGGCCGGCATTTGGGTATAATTCGTTACGCCGACGATCGTCCACAGCGCTGGCAGTCGGCGCCGGATATTTGGCTGCACGGCTATTTCTGTTGGGACTGGCGCGATGGTTTTCAACAAGTTCAGAACATCGATGCGCAAAAACAGGAAATCACACTCGCACCGCCTTATCATAATTATGGCTTTCATCAGGAACAGCGTTTTTATTTTCTCAACGTGCTGGAGGAATTGGATCAGCCCGGCGAATGGTATCTCGACCGTGAGAGTGGCATACTTTATCTCTGGCCGCCCGCTCCGCGCGATAATGCCGCAATCAAAGTTTCGGTGCTGAAGGGCCCGCTGTTGAGGTTGAACAACGCCTCGCATCTCCGATTCGAAAATATCACTTTTGAGTTGAGCCGCACCAATGGCATCGAAATCAAAGGCGGCAGCCATAATCTCCTTGCCGGTTGCACGGTGCGCAACGTCGGCATGACCGCCATCCTCATCGAGGGCGGCGACCATCAGGGCGTGCAGAGTTGCGATATTTATCATACCGGCGGAGGCGGGGTTATTCTAAACAGCGGCGACCGCAAAACGTTGATCTCGGGCAACAGCTTTGTTGATAACACACATTTCCATCATTTGGGCCAAGTGCGCAAAACAACGTGTCCGGCGATTGACACACGCGGCGTCGGTACGCGCATTTCACATAATCTGCTGCACGATTCACCCGACGCCGGCGTGATGTATTGGGGCAATGAAATGCTTTTGGAGTATAACGAAGTGCATGACATTGCAAAGGAAAGTGATGATGTCGGCGCATTTTATTTTGGCCGGGACTACACTATGAGAGGAAACGTGATTCGATATAACTATTTTCATCACCTACAAAAGCCCATGCACGTCGGCGTCATGTCGGTTTATCTCGACGATTTTGCCAGCGACGCCACGATTTTCGGCAACATCTTTTATAAGGCCGGCCGCGCGGTGTTCATGGGCGGCGGCCGGGATCATTTAATTGAAAACAATATCTTTGTGGAATGTTCGCCCTCGATTTTTCTAGATGCCCGTGGCCTTGTGCGCAATACGGAATTCTTTGACGGGCGCATCACAACGCTCGTTGACCGAATGAAAGAAATGAATTACACCGAGCCGCCCTACAGCGAAAAATACCCAGAACTGCTGACACTATACGATGACGATCCGGCGCGGCCAAAATACAATCGCATCCGCCGCAACATTTCGGTCGGCGGCCGCTGGCTGGATTTGTATAGCGGCCTTGATTTGTCGCTGCTGGCGATCGAAAATAATCTCATCGCCGATTCCATTGTTTTTCGCGCCAGCGCCGAGACTGGCGTGGAGACAGAAAATTTTACCGAGTTTCAGCGCCAGAATATCGCAACCGTGGAAAAATTCCAGCAACGCGGCAACAAAATATTCGCCGGTGATCTGGGATTTGTTGATTTGAAAAACGGCGATTTCCGTCTGCGCGAGGACTCCCCGGCATTTCAACTGGGCTTCGAAAAAATTCCATTTGATAAAATCGGGCTGTATCGTGATGCGTATCGAAAATCATTGCCTCTTCAGTCAGATAGACGCTTTCAAAATGCCGGGGAATTGCGGTAGTTCAGCATACGTTTGAATTTCAGTCGTGCGGGGTCAGTTTGTTTTAATGAAACATTCTCAGCAGCGCAAAATTTTTTAGCAGGTTTTAGAAGATTTCTGGTTCGCCGTTGTTATTTACTCAAAAGCAGATGAAGGAAATATGGATACGCAGGAAGCTCAGATAAAAATGGCGGCTGCCTCGAAGAGGAGATTAGCTCGAGCACTTTTCACACTGTCGCGGCCCTCAGAAGCAAAATTCGGCAGACCATTGTTGATTACCAGCAGCGCGGTTGCGAATTGATCTGCATTTTCATGCAAGGGCTGTGCATTCATTTGAAATTTAAGCCAAAAAGCTTGATAGCAGAGACGCGCCGTTAAAGTGCGTGATTTTATTAACGACAAAAATCTTGCTGATTTAAAAGTAACATGAACTCACGAGAATTGGTCGAAGCCACGTTGGAATTTGCTTCGCCGCCGAGAATCCCGCGCCAGCTTTGGCTGTTGCCCTGGGCAAGCGAGCGCTATCCTCACGAACTGCGTCAAATTCAAACAGCTTTTCCCGATGATATTATTGCGTCGCCGCCGTTTTATCGGGAGCTGCCTAAGACCATGGGCGATATGTATGCCCCCGGTACTTATGTTGACGAATGGGGTTGCCGTTTTGAGAATGTCGAGCCGGGTATAATTGGCATCGTACACGAGCCACTACTGCAAGATTGGCAAGAGGTCGATACCGTCAAACCCCCGGCTGAACTGCTTAGCGTTGACGTTGAACAAGTGAATGCGTTTTGTCGCAGTACTGATAAGTTTGTACTTTCCGGTTGCGGGCCGCGCCCCTTTGAGCAGTTGCAGTTCATTCGTACAGCGGAAAATCTTTTGCTCGATCTCGCGCAGCAACCGGCTGAGCTGTTGATTCTGTTGGAACGCATGCATCAATTTTATTGCAAACAACTCGAATTGTGGGCAAGCACCGAAGTGGATGCGTTGACCTTCCTGGACGATTGGGGCATGCAAACTTCCATGCTGATCTCTCCCGCGATGTGGCGCAAATTGTTCAAGCCGTTGTACCACGATTACATCGAGATTGCGCATGCGCATGGCAAGTATGCGTTCATGCACTCGGACGGCTACATTCTCGACATCTTGCCGGATTTGATTGAATTGAGATTGGATGCCATCAATGCGCAAATTTTTTGCATGGACATGGAGAAATTGAGCGAGCGCTGCAAAGGAAAGATAACGTTTTGGGGAGAAATTGATCGGCAGTATCTTTTGCCTTATGGCACGGCTGAAGAAATCGTTCGCGCCATCAAAAGCGTTCATGACGCGCTGTATGCCGGCGGTGGAATCATCGCGCAATGCGAGTTTGGCCCGGGCGCCAGGCCTGAGAACGTTCGTTTAGTTTTTGAAACCTGGAACAGGCTATGAATGAAACGTGCCGTCTCAATCAGCAAGGATTACAGCAGGGTCGAGCCTTGCGGTTGAGTTCAGACGACGTTTCTGGAGATCATTGAGTATCAAGAATGCAGATTTTGCAATGGAAGAACAGATTCCGGAAAATCGCGCGCATGTTTGTGGAGGCAGCTTTGAAAACGACGGATCATTCCGGGATATCACTTCTCTGCCGCGTGTCTCACGCGAGGCTATAACCTGCGACTCGCGCAGCAAATCAGTGGCAGCAAAAAAACCGCAGGCCGCGGCGGCCCGATAACTAGAACAAAGCAAAAATGAGATGAAGGGGTAAGAAATATGAAATGAATTCTCTTGATTCGTCTTCGTCCCTCACGTCACGATGAGATTGGTGCAATGATATCGCTTCCGAGTTGCTGTTTGGCCGGCTTTTGCTGCACGATGCGCACGCGATAGATAATCCAGGCGCAAGCCAGCAAAACAACAATCGTTGCTCCAAGCAAGGCCGTTCGAAGTTGATCATAATTCAATCTCCGCACAAGATTGACGCCGAGAATCAAGCCCATGATTGCCCCTCCGACGCCATAGCCCAGCGCGATCGCCGGACCGGCCAGGCCGCTGTCGCTCGGCACGAAAAGTGTACCCACCAAAGTCCCGGCAAAGAGGCCAAGAAACCCCAGTATTAAAATAAAACAAATGCCGAGTATGGTTTTGGATTTTAACATGATTTGACAGAAACTTCGTCCGTGACTCTTATAAAAGGATCGTGAATGCTGATGCTTGTTGAGCTTAACACACCAAGCTTTGAGAATCACCTTTAGCTGGCGTATTGCCTCGTTTATAATTTCAATTCCCAGCCGCGTTCATATTCACGGCGCCACATTTTCATGGCTTGTTTATCCTTCAGAATGTAGCCATTGTTTGGGTCGAGATGTAACACGCGCCCGACTTTCCAGGCAATGTTTGACAATTGCAGCATGGTGACACTCACATTGCCTTCTGCAATGGGGGAATGAAGTTTTTCATTTAATGTTATGGCATTAATGAAATTTTGAAAATGCGCTGTGGTCAGCGGGCCTTCGCCTACCGTGTCCAGCGCCGCATCCTTCTCCCGCTTGGCAAATTCGAATATTTTCTCATCGGCAGCATTGTAAATTTCATAGCCGTCGCGATCAATTAAAATGGCGCCTTCTGTGCCGTGAATCATGGCGCCCCGGCCGCGGCCGAAATACTTTTTCCCTTGACAACTCCGACCTTCCCACGTAATCATCTTGTCTTCATATTCGTAATTGGTTACCAGCGTGTCATAAAACTCCCAATCATCTTGGAAGTGGTATCTGCCGCCGGAAGCACTGACGCGCAGAGGGAATTCTACGTCCAATGCCCAGAGGCAAACATCGACTTCATGTGTGCCATTGTTCAATGTTTCGCCGGTGCCCCAATGCCAAAACCAATGCCAGTTGTAGGGATGAATGTTGTCGCGATAAGCACGTCGCGGCGCCGGGCCCTGCCAGAGTTCCCAATCCAAATAATCGGGCACGGCGACTTCCTGGCCGACGCCAATTGATTTTCGTTCGTTACTGTACCATGCTTTGCCAAAATACACTTTGCCAATCACACCTTCTCTGATTTTTTGAATGGCCTCCATCGTATGCAACGAAGAGCGCTGTTGATTACCCATCTGTACCAACTTGCCATATTTCTTCTGCGCCTGCACCAACAACTCGCCTTCAGCCGGGTTGTGGCTGGGCGGTTTCTCAACATAAACATGCTTGCCGGCCTGCAACCCCATGATCGACATGTGGGTATGCCAGTGTTCCGGCGTGCAGACCGTGATCGCATCAACGTCTTTTGAGTCGAGGAAAGTTCTGAAATCTTTTGCCTGCACCGGCGATTGTCCAAACTTTTCCTGCACTTTCAAGGCAAACGGTTCAAGTTCTCTTTTGTCAACATCGCAAATGTGCGTGACCCTCGCATTCTTACAATCCGCAAGCGCGGAGAGATGCCCATAGCCCCGGCCGTGCAATCCAATGATGGCAAAATTCACGCGTTCGTTCGCGCCCAGGATGCGACGATAGCTTTTGGCGGAGAACGCATTCGCGCTCAATGCCAGCCCGGCGGAAGCGAGGGAGGCCGCTTTTAGAAAATCTCGTCTGGAATATTTTGTTGCCATGGCTCAATCCGTAATTTTGATTTTGATATTTTTGAAAGAGACTTCATCGCCGTGGTCTTGCAGCAGAATGTGACCTTCCGGCAACTCGCCGAAATTGTGCCAGACGGCATATTTGCTGCGCGCCACCAATGCTCGCCACATTTGTGTGCCGCGTTCGTAGTCCACCACCTTGATGCCGTTCAAAAAGTGTTGCACGTGATTGCCGTTGACCACGATTCTTGCGCGATTCCAGTTGTAAGAATTAACACGTTTGGCAACAGACTCGTTGGGGGCATAGAATTTGGCGTCGGCGGGAATCAAATCGTATAAGGACGCGAGCGTGCGATTGCCGTTTGCGCCGAGCTTGGCATCAGGATGATGCTCGTCGTCCAGAATCTGATATTCACAGCCGATCGCAGAGCCTTCGCCCCGATTCAATGCTGAATCAACAAAATATTTGATACCGCTATTCGCGCCTTTAGTAAATTTGAAATCAACCTCCAGCACAAAATTCTTGTACTTCTTTATCGTCACGATATCCCCGCCGTGCTCAGACTCGCCGCCGGAGCCTTTCAGGACGGTCAAAACACCATCTGCGATGTGCCAGCCTTTTTCCGGAAAATAATTGAGCCTCGCACCGCGCCAACCCGTCGTGGTTTTACCATCCCACAACAGTTCCCAGCCCTCACTTTTTTCCCGCTCCGTCAATTGATTTGTGAGATAGCTGATTTGTGGAATCTCGCTTGACGCCGGCCGTTTCTCTTGCGCCAGATTTGTTGTCTTAATGCGGAGATTGCGGAACTGGACGGTTTTGCCCTCCAGCTTGTGATCATTGCCGATGCTGTGCACCTGCAATGCAATAAAACCTTTTGCCGTGACATCGTCAACGACATCGGCAGTGGGAATCTCATTCAACCATACACGAATGTGATTGCCAATGGCTTCGACACGAAATTTGTTCCAAGCATTGGGTTGGTAGACGGTTCTGGCTTGGGGATTGCATTCGAGATTATAGAGCCAGCCTCGGCGAGCTTCATCGTAAATGCCGCCGCTCCACGCGCGCGGCGAGGAGTCCAGCTCAATCTGATGGCCGTGCACGCGGCCGTTTTCATAGTCCGGCTTGCTCAGACTGCGAATTTGCACGCCGGAATTCAGGCCGTCATCAAGTTTGGCTTCGAACTCCAAAATGAAGTCGCCGAATTCATCTTTGGTGGCCAAAAATGTATTCGGTGTGTTTATTTTGCTCACGCCCACGATAACACCGTTTTCAATCTTGAACTCTGCGGTTCCATTCAACACGCGCCAATTGTTCAAATTTTTGCCGTTGAACAGTTCCTCCCAGCCCGCTTGTTCTTGAGCATAACCTGAAAAAGCCAGGCATAGTGCCATGACAAAAAGAGTTGGTCTCACAGTGACTCCCTCACCGAATAAACAAGCAATGCTTGAATAAACGTTTAGAAACTGGCATTTCGATTATTTGATCAAGGCCGGCTCGACATAAGTTCCATAGCGCGTGGCATTGCCCAACCGCCAAAAATAATCATACAGCGTGCGCGAGATTTCTTTCATGGCGGACTTGGCCTCGCCGTTCATCTCATAATTTTCCATTACCGCAACGGCGTAAGGACGTTCTTTAAGATAGACAATTGCCCATTCCGTGGAAACGCCCGGGATTCCGCCCGGCTTGAATGCAACCGGAACACCAGCGGGCAGTCCCGCGTTGAGGCCGCCTGATTTTGGCTTCTTCAAAATTTCGAGAATTTCATCACACACCTGCCGATTCAAAAACTCGCCGCGATGGAGAATTTCCATAATGCGAATAGCTTCGGCCGGAGTGGAAAGGTTTTCCTCGCCCTTGCCGGAAGCGGCGGGATTGATCATGCGGCGCTGCAACCGCGTTTGTGTCAGGCCAAGAGAAGCCATCGTTGAGTTGACGTTTTCCATACCAACTAAATCGATGAGCATATTCGTAGCGGTATTGTCACTCAGCACAATCATTAAGATGCCAAGGTCGCGAATGCTCAGTTGCGAGGTGTGATCGCCCAACTCTTGCAAAATGCCGCTGCCGCCGACTTTGTGCTGTTTGTCGATCCAGCGTATATCCGTCAATTTGAATTTGCCCGCATGGGCCTGCTTGTAAACTTCCATCAAAACAGGAATCTTGATGGCGCTGCCTTGCGGAAAAACCATGTTCTCGTTGACGCCGAAGCGTTCACCAGAGGTGAGATCAAGCGCGGCGATACCCATCACACCGCTGACGTTACCGGAAATCTCCCGGAGCTTGGCTTTTGTCTTCTCATGAACAACCTCCCGGTTTTCCGGTTGTGCTGAAAGCGAAAATGCCAGAAGGAGATGGGCACAAATCTGAATCAATGGTTTTTGCATGGCGTGGTTCCACAGTGAGTTTGGCGGAGGATGCGATGATGAAATCGCTGGGTCATTGTCGCCGAAGCAGTGAATCTCGCCGGGCTGAAATTCCATGCGGTCGGCGAGAATCATTTTAAGAATATCTTTTGCTTAGTCAAGCGCAAATTTAATATGAAGCGCATGAACCTGCGGCAGCCGGGTCCTTTGGAAAAGCGCTTGACATTACGTAATGGGCGCTTATTTTGATCGCATGCCTTGGGAAAGATATGGGCATAAAAGTCACTTCAAAGTTTCACATTAGATTTTCTTTATCGATCGGTAGAGCCGGAGCTGGTATGTTCCATTCGGCAAAATCATTCCATGTTTGTTGAAAGTTGAGAGCACCCGACCGCAACATGTGAAAGGAATGGTATGGAACTCAGTCTGCTGGATGTTATCCTGTTTTTGGCTTTTTTTGCGGTGGTGATCGGCTTCAGCATATACAAATGCCGCGAGGAAGAAACCAGTGAAGATTATTTTCTCGCGAGCCGGGGATTGCACTGGCCACTCATCGGGCTTTCTCTGATCGCCGCAAACATTTCCACCGAACATTTCGTCGGCATGTCCGGGCAGGGGGCGGCCTTGCCGGATTGGCAATTGCCAGCTACGAATGGATGGCGGCAATTTGCCTTGTGTTTGTAGCCATTTTTTTTCTGCCGAAATTCCTGCGCAGCGGCATCTACACCATTCCCGAAGATCTCGAATACCGTTACAACCCGGCGGCACGCGCCCTCATGGCTTTTTATACAATGTTGATTTATGTCGGTGTGACGATTGCCGCAGGGATTTACTCCGGCGCGCTGCCGTTGCATACGATTTACGATTTGCAAATGAGTCATGCCATATGGCTCGTCGGCGGTATTGCGGCAATCTATACCATCTGGGGCGGACTCAACGCGGTGGCGTGGGCGGATCTCTTTCAAGGCTCAGCTTTGATTATCGGCGGCTTCATAACGATGGTATTGGGATTCCGCGCGGTGGGCGGCGTG
Organism: uncultured Cytophagia bacterium; assembly: GCA_964457925.1. Taxonomy (GTDB): domain Bacteria; phylum Zhuqueibacterota; class Zhuqueibacteria; order Zhuqueibacterales; family Zhuqueibacteraceae; genus Coneutiohabitans. The sequence goes on along the minus strand of CAYWGH010000003.1, from coordinate 241,682 downwards.
GATAATTTTTTTGCGGCTAATTCTGACAAACTTCACAAGATCTTGCCCCGCGATCATCCGGTGTTGCCGTGGACGGCATTGGTTTTCGGACTCTGGATTCCGAATTTTTATTATTGGGGTTTGAATCAATACATCACGCAACGAACCCTGGCAGCCAGCACGCTGAAACAAGGCCAGTTGGGCGTCATCTTCGCCGCTTTTATCAAGCTCATTATTCCGTTCATCATTATCTTTCCCGGGATCATGGCTTATCAACTCTACACCGAGCAGCTTACTGCCAGCGGCGCAACCACGGATGCGGCCTACCCGCTGTTGATTCGAAATTTGATTACGCCCGGACTTCGAGGTTTCATCTTCGCAGCATTGTGCGGCGCGGTTGTCAGCTCGCTGGCTTCCATGCTCAACTCAGCCTCGACCATTTTTACGATGGATTTATACAAACGTCATTGGAACAAGGCTGCATCAGGCATCGCCTTGATCAATGTCGGTCGCCTCATGACGTTCGTGTTCGTCATCTTTGGTTGTCTGATTGCCCCCAATCTTGCCCACCCCAGTCTGAAGGGAATATTTACCTACATCCAGGAATTCCAGGGTTTCATATCTCCCGGCGTGCTTGCCGCTTTTATTTTTGGTTTGTTTTTCAAAGGGGCGCCGGAGCAAGCTGGCGTGTGGGCGTTGATCCTCAATCCCATCATTTATGGCTTTTTGTTGATCTTCTTTGGCAGCCTCCCGTTTTTTGAAAATCTCGGTGTCGCGTTGGGAAAGATCGCATTCCTAAACCACATGGCAATAACGTTTGTCATCATAATCGCCGTGATGGCGGCGCTGACGATGATGAAACCGTTGGCACAGCCCAAAGTCTTGCCGGTGCGAGAGGAATTCGACATGAGGCCTGCGCCCTCGGTTTTATGGTTGGGCGGGGTGGTTATCCTTCTGACCGTGACGCTGTACGCAATTTTTTGGTAAAGCCGGTTTTGGAACGAAAGAACATCTTTTATAATCAAGAGGCGTAATGCCATGTCCAGGAGTGCTGTTGACGCGAGGCATAAATTATTTCTCGAGTTGTATGGCAGTGATCAGGAAGCGTTGCAAATCCGCAGGTATGAACAACTCTTAAAGAAGTATGAAGAATTTTTTGGCGGAGAAGAGGCGCAGTTATTCTCTGCGCCTGGTCGCACGGAGATTGGCGGAAATCATACCGATCACAATCACGGCCGCGTGCTGGCGGCCGCGGTAAATCTTGATGCGATTGCCGTCGCCGCGCCAACGAACAATGATTTGGTGACGATCTACTCCGACAGGTATCCGGATCCCTTTGAAGTTTCCCTGCGCGACTTGGCTCCCCATAAGAACGAAGAGAGAACAACCTCCGCACTCATTCGCGGAATTGCTGCCCGTTTTCAAGCGTTAGGATACGCGATCGGCGGCTTCAATGCCTACCTCTCCAGCAATGTGATGATCGGCTCAGGTTTAAGCTCCTCGGCTTGCATTGAAGTATTGCTGGGCACGATCATGAATGTTTTTTACAATGAGGGAAAGCTGCCCGCGCTTGAACTGGCCAGGATCGGCCAGTATGCCGAAAATGTTTACTTCAAGAAGCCGTGTGGGTTGATGGATCAAATTACCTGCGCGCTGGGCGGCATCGTGGCAATCGATTTTGAAGACCCGGGGAAGCCGGCGATCAAAAAAATAAACTTTGATTTTGCCGCACACCAGCACAGCGTGGTCGTGCTGAATACCGGCAGAAGCCATGCTGATTTGACCGATGATTACGCGGCCATACCTGCAGAGATGAAGTCGGTAGCCGGCAAGCTTGGCAAAAAAGTCTGTCGGGATATTTCGTTAGAAAACGTGATTGACCATTGCCGCGAGCTGCGTGCTCAAGTCGGAGATCGTGCCCTCTTGAGAGCGCTGCACTTTTTGCATGAAAATCAGCGCGTCGTCAGGCAAGTTGAGGCGTTGGAAATGGGCGATTTTGCCTCATTTCTTGCATTGGTGCGTGCTTCCGGCAATTCGTCGTGGAAATGGTTGCAGAATTGCACAAGCCCCCAAGACCCAACCGAGCAAAGTATAGCGTTGGCGCTTGCCTTAACGGAAGATTTTTTGAAGGAGGAAAACTCCGGCGCGTGTCGTGTACACGGCGGCGGATTCGCGGGTACAATTCAGGTATTTCTGCCTGAGACGCAGGTGAGTCCTTACACAAATTTGATGGAACCGATTTTTGGAGAGGGGGCCGTGTCGGTGCTGCGCATTCGGAATCGCGGTGTACTGCATGTGAGCGCAGAGAAAATGCACTGAGGCTGGCAATTTGTACAACTTGTCGATAGTGAATCTAGTTCTTTTTCTCCGCCCAATTGCGAATATGCCCAATGATGTCGCGGGTATCCGTGCCCGGCCCAAAAACTTTGCCGATGCCCTGTTGTTCAAGCTCGGCTGCATCGTCTGGAGGAATTGTACCGCCTGCCAGCAGGAGAACATCGTTCATGTCATTCTTCTTCATAAGCTCCATGACGCGCGGAAACAACGTCATGTGCGCGCCCGACAGCATTGAAATGCCGATGACATCGACATCTTCCTGCAGCGCCGCTTCGACGATCATCTCGGGCGTTTGATGCAGCCCGGAATAGATCACCTCGAAACCGGCATCGCGCAGGGCGCTGGCAATGATTTTCGCGCCGCGATCATGGCCGTCAAGGCCGAGTTTGCCGACCAGCACGCGAATCTTTTTTTCCATATCAGTATCCTTTTTGAGCGCAGATTATCATTAACACACCGAATCGGGCCTCGGCGCGCAGCGCAGCCGGACCTCTAGCGCGCCTGGTTTCGTGATGCTCAGAACACCGGCTCCTCCCGCCAGGTGCCGTACACGGTTTTCAACTCGTTGATGATTTCGCCGAGTGTGCAGTAGGCCATGCTGCAATCGATCAGCGCGGGCATGAGATTGCGGCCTTCTTGCGCCGTTTCTTTGAGCTTGGCCAGCGATTGGCGCACCGCGGTGTTGTTGCGTTCCGTGCGCAAGCGGGCAAGATTCTGCGCTTGCTGCCGTTCCACGCTGGCATCGATTTTTAAAATGGGAATGTCGAGTTTTTCTTCCGGCTCGACAAAGGCATTCACACCGACAATGAGCCTTTCTTTCTTTTCGATTTCTTCCTGATATTTGCGCGCGGCCGCGGCAATCTCTCGTTGAAAAAAGCCCTCTTTAATGGCGGGAATCACACCGCCCAAATCATCAATCTTGTGAAAATAATCCTCCGCCTCCTGCTCCATTTTTGAGGTGAGATGTTCGAGGAAGTACGAACCTGCGAGCGGATCAACCGTGTTGGTGACGCCTGTTTCGTAAGCGATGATCTGTTGCGTGCGCAGCGCGATCTTCGCCGCAAACTCCGAAGGCAATGCCCAGGTCTCATCCAGCGAATTGGTGTGCAGTGACTGCGTTCCGCCAAGCACGCCGGCAAGCGCCTCGAATGCGGTGCGCACGATGTTGTTCATCGGCTGCTGGCCGGTGAGAGAGCAGCCGGCCGTCTGCGTGTGAAAGCGCAACTTCAATGAGCGTTCGTCCCTGGCACCGTATTTGTCGCGCATGCGCCTGGCCCAAATGCGGCGGGCGGCGCGAAACTTGGCAATTTCCTCAAAAAAATCGAGATGGGAATTAAAAAAGAAAGAAAGCCGCGGCGCAAAGTCGTCGACCTTTAAGCCCGCCTGCATTGCGGCTTCCACATAGGCAAAGCCGTCGGCAAGAGTAAATGCCAGCTCCTGCACCGCCGTGCTGCCAGCTTCGCGAATGTGATAGCCGCTGATCGAGATGGTGTTCCATTCCGGCACCTGCTTGGTGCAATATTCAATTGTGTCCACAACAATCTTCATCGAAGGCTCAGGCGGAAAGATGAATTCTTTCTGCGCAATATATTCTTTGAGAATGTCGTTTTGCAGCGTGCCGCGCAATTTGCTTTCCGGCACGCCCTGTTTTTTGCCGACGCAAATATAGAATGCCAGAATCACGGCGGCCGGTGAGTTGATCGTCATCGAGGTGCTCACCTTGTCCAGCGGAATGCCCTCGAATAATGTTTCCATGTCACGCAGCGAGGAAATCGCGACGCCGCACACGCCCACTTCGCCTTCGGAAAGCGGATCGTCGGAGTCACGGCCCATCAAAGTCGGCAAATCAAATGCCGTCGAAAGTCCGGTTTGGCCGTTTTCCAAAAGATATTTGAAGCGTTTGTTGGTATCGCTGGGCGTGCCGAAGCCGGCGAACTGGCGCATGGTCCACAAGCGGCCACGGTGCATGTTGGCGTGGATGCCGCGCGTGTAGGGAAACTCGCCGGGGAAGCCGATGTCGCGCAACGGATCGACATGCGCGATGTCATCGGGGCCATAGAGATCGTTGATGGGAACGCTGGAAGTGGTGATGAATTTTGCCGGGCGATCCTTGAACTTGGGGCGTGTTTCGCGCTGCCAACGCTCGCGCTCTTGCTGGTATTGTTTTTTTTCGTTGGACATAGCGGGCTCCGCAGGGTTAGTTGAGCAATGATCAGTTTGCATGTGATGGCGGCCGTGCGCAATTGAGCAAGATATTGTCGCGCAGCGTGAGTGGCCAAAATACGTCAATCTCTCTGAAAAGTCAAGGCTGGTGCATTTATGCTTTCCAACAGTTTTAGTCAGGATGTTTTCAATCAAAGATGATTATTTAAACAGGTCAACTTTAATTCATGCTGCGCTCGACGGCCGGGGCAGCCATAATCGTGCTTGACTTTTCTTGGAATCATCCTAACTTGCGCAACAATTTGTTCATGACAAATCCATTAAAGGGCTTCATATGCTTAAATCTTATTGCATCTTCATTCTTGCGTGTTTCATGGTGTCGTGTCAATCGCCGCAGCCCTCGGCCAAAAGCGCCTCGGGCTTGCGCAAAATGAAGTACAGCAGCGCAGAGGAGCTTGCTCGCATTCGCCAGACGGGCGCGGAGATCATTGTGCAACAACCGGATTACGTCATTGTTCGCGTTGATAGCACCATGCCGGCAGCGCTGGCGCTTGCTGCCGAAGCCCTGCAAGAAAAGGATCTCGTCCAGCGGCTTGTTTACATTACGCTGCAAGATTCAACCAGCCTGCAAAAGATCGTGGACGCGGGAGTGGATTTTTGGGAAACACGCGGAGATACGGCCATCGCGCGGGCTTTCGATATTCAACTTAAAAGGTTGCAGGAAGCCGGATTCTCATGCCAAATTATTGCAGCCGATGCTGACAAATTTGAAGGACGCGCGCAATGAAAAAAACAAATGTAATGGCAACGAGTGCTGCCCTTTTTCTGGGTTATGTGTTGCTCACCAGCGGCGACTGCCCGGGCACGCAGCCGCCGCTGCCGGATGCCGGTTTGTATCATACCTATGATGAAATCAAAAGCGAGCTGCCGCAATTGGCGGCGCAGCACAGCACGATTGCGCAAGTCAAATCGCTGGGCAAATCCGTTGAAGGCCGGGACCTTTGGGCCATGAAAATCAGCGATGCTGTAGCCCAAGAAGAAGGCGAGGCAGAAATCATTTTGCTCGGCGGGCATCATGCGCGCGAATGGATTTCGGTTGATGTGCCCTTTCTTATTGCAAAACATCTGCTCGAGCATTATGGTAGTGATTCGCTGGTCACACGGCTAATCAATGAGACGGCCATCTGGGTCGTGCCCATGGTTAATCCCGACGGACATCAATACACGGTTACAACGCAACGCTTGTGGCGCAAGAATCGCCGCAACAACAACGACGGCACGTTTGGCGTGGATTTGAATCGCAATTATGCCTATCAGTGGGGCGGGCCCGGCTCTTCCGGAGATACTTACTCCGAAACGTATCGCGGTCCCGCACCGTTTTCCGAGCCGGAAACGCAGGCGATGCGCGATTTCTTGCAGAATCGTCCGGTGAAGGCGTTGATCAGTTTTCATAACTTCTCACAACTTGTCTTGTATCCGTGGGGCTATACGAGTAATCCGGCGCCCGATCGTGTATTGCTCAACAACCTCGCGGTAGCGATGGCAGATCGCATACGCGCCGTGCACGGTGTGCGTTATACCCCCCAACAATCATCCGACCTTTATCTCGCCAGCGGCGATACCACGGATTGGCTTTATGCGCTTTTGAATGTGCCGGCAATCACGATTGAACTGCGGCCGAGCAGCAGCATACCCGGTTTCGAATTGCCGGAGAGCCAAATTCAACCGACGTTCGAAGAGAATCTTTCTGCGGCGCTGTTTTTGATGGATTGGGTGACGCAGCAGACGCAGGCGACGCTTTAGTCCATTAAAGTGGTAAAACCACGGTTTAACTGCGGTCGAACATTACCGAACGTGAATGTCAAAATTCATTAGTATTCGTTACAATGACTCGGCAGAATGATTAAAAAAATTATGATGCCGAACCATCATTCTGCCTTTTGGCTGCGGCTGATACCGCATTATGTTTTGATGGTGAAAACCAGTTGATACATTTATGAGCACGGAATGCGCTATCGCAACGAGTTCAAACGTCTCGATGTTTTTCGCTGCCGCCATGATAGCCATGAAAAATTCGAGTACAAAGTTTCGGCATTTCACATTTTGGAACGCAAGCAATGCTTTCCCGGTGGGTGTGTTTATTTCCGGTGGCGCTGCAAATTGTTCGAAAAGGGCAAGCCGTGTTATCGCGGCTATCAACACGTGGGACGATTGTGTGAAGGATGCCGGTATTTTCTCGATGAAAAGGTTGGCAATCGCCCGGAGCTGAGAATTTCAGAAGCCGAGTATGACGAGTGGCGCGAGCGTTATAAGGATTTTGCCGAATGGGTGGAACGGATGAAAGGCCGGGAGGCCAGTGTACTCGGCGTGGTTTCGGCGGTGAAGCCGCGATTCCAAAAATTTCTCTATCCGAAAACCGAGGAGTTGCGTTTGCGCGGTTTTCAATTGGCGTTTTCAGAGGCTTTTGTCGAGCTAGATCATCTCGACGATGATTGTTACGCCGTGGTCAGCCGCGATTTTCAAGATCGCCATCAACTCTCGCCGGGCGCAAAAATCGAATTCCGCGGCAGGTTCACTTTGAATCGCGGACGCGTTTTGTTCGAGAAGATTCGCCGGTTGGAAATGGTGGAGCCGCCGCGTGCAAAGGCGGAATGGAATTCCAGCAGGGCGCTGGTGGCGCGCAGCGTGGCCACCGGCTTTGACTGGCAGCCGGCAAAATGCCTGCAATGCCAATATGGGGTTTTAGCCGACGTCGAAGATCGGCGCCAACCGCAAACGATTGCCCGTCGCCAGCTTTATTGCTTGCAAGGGATGCCTCATCCGGATGTCTGTCCGATCATTCCGGGGCGTTCGTTGGGAGAGGATGAATGTCAGAAATGAGAGTGAGATAAAATGTTCGCGGCCGGCTGCTGCGAAAGGGTGTTGATGTGTTTTTGTATTGATGCTTCAGAGTTTTTCAATTTCCTGCCCATAAAGATAATACCAATCCTCATAGTTCGCCAAAATATCTTCGAGTGCATGCGCGGCGTCTTCGGGAAAAATATCTTTCACTTTTTGCCATTTATCGGTGAAAAGCTGCGCATTTTCAGCGTGCAGAAACTGCACGAATTCCAAAAAGGCGTACTTCTCATTTGAGGCTTGAAAGTTGAACTGTTCGCGCAGGCGCGGTTGATTGGCCTGCCCGACGCGGCCAAACTCTTGATAGGCCTTTAAATGCGCCTCACGCAATTCCGCCTTGCGGTAAGCCCAAGCGCGTGATTGCAACAGCGCATCAACCAGCTTACGCTGGCTTTCGGTAAGCTCCCGTCCGGCCAGCTCACCTTTACTCACTTGATATAACAACTTGCCGGCCATACCGCCCTCGGCAAGCAAATCCGCAAGCTGAGAAAATTCGATTGGCGCCGTAATCGGTGGTTTTGGCGGTTCAATCCAATTCGAGCCAACACCACGGCGCGAGCGCGTACTATCCAGCGCGGCATAGGGCAGTTTAACTCTGGCTGCTGCTGTCGGGAAAAGGGAAGGCTGTGGCGTTGGTGAGGCTGGTGCTGCTTGAGGGGGAGGAGGGGGCTCCTCGCGCTGCGGTACAGAAGAAGGAGATGGGGCCGGCGGTGGTGTATTAACCACGCGCTTATTTTGCCAGGACTCAACGAATGCTTCTGGGGTTAGTTCATTGCCGTTGGCCAGCCGAATATGGCTAATGTTTTCCAGGGCAACTGCTTCGCCGTAGGTGTAGGCATCTCTTTTGGAGATGGCCTCGAAATACACCGTACCCTTCCACACGTCAAAAACCGTACAGGCGAACGATTCGCCGTTTTTCAAAAACAACGTCACCGCCCGCTCTTGCGCTGGCAGAGAGTTAGCGGTGACGAAAACGCCGAGTATAATTTGTACAACTTGGAAAAAGCGTCTCACAAGCCGATCCTTTTAGAAGCGAAATGCGAGAGAAGCAAAGGCCTTGTTCAAGGTAATTTTTTCCGACACCGGCACCAACGTATCGCTGAGATCATCAAGCGGTTGCTTGTAATCGCGCCATTCGCCGGTAACAACGGCGAGATCAAGACGGACTTGCTTATCAAGGAAGATGCCTACGCCGGCAGTTAAAAATTCGCGGTCGGCGTCGCCCGGCAATCCTTCCAGCGGATTGGGATCCAAAAGATAACCGCCGCGCAATTGCACATCGAGCACGGGCAAGGTGAATTCTGCGCCCAGGCGAACGCGGGTTGTTGCGCGATAATTCCGCGCCAGTTCATCGTTGGCCTCATTGCGTGAAAGGCCTTCGATGGGAGGTTCGGTGGTATAGCGAATTTGCGACCAATCGTTGTGCTCTAAGCTGCCGGAGAGCAACAAGCCGGCCGCATTGACCGAGGCGCCCGCACCCAGAGAAAACGGCGAGCGGATTTTATATTCAAATCTGCCATTGTCACCGCCTTGTTCGACCGCACCGTCGTCATATTCCGTTTCGTCCGACGAATTCCATCTCTCTTTGACGGTGAAGGTTGTGGGCGTTGCCAGCGTGAAACCGAGACGCAGCAATGACGAAGCGCGATAGAGACCGGCAAGTTTGAAATTGACGCCGGAAAATTCCGAGAGCAGCGCATCATCATTGCGATAGGAGTCAAAGGTGTACAAATTGAGCACATCTCTCTCCGTGAAACTGGCGAGAAAATCATTTTTGCCCGACCATAAATTCACGGAAGCGCCAACCGAAAAGTTGGGAGCAATCTCAGACGCGCCGGCAAACGTCCAGTTGTTCAAGCTGCCGTCTTCCAACTCGCTCCAGCGCTGATTCACCGAATCGTCCGGCGTGTTGTTGAACCATGAGAAGCTGAAATTGCTGTCGTAGGGCCGCACGCGGTGATAGCCGAATGAAAAAACCAGGCTGCCGCGATAGGTTGGAATCGGGTAGGCCAGGCCAATGCTGTTGAAATTCGTGTATGAAGCCTTGTCATTTTCGCGATAGAAATCAAACGTCGCGTCATCTTCGCGTTGGGCGTAACTCAACGTCGCAAAACCCTCAAGGCGGCGAATTTGGGTGAGCGCCGCGGGATTCCAAAATGCGGCGCTGTAGTCGTCGCCGACGCCGATGTATGCACCGCCCATGCCCATGGCCCGGCCGCCGACGCCGAATTCGATGCCGCGCTGAAATAATTCTTCCTGAGCCTGCGCCGAAATCAGCAAACCGCTTAAACCGAACATCGCGGCCACCAAACTGAATTTTAATCTCATAAAAATCTCCATCTCGCTGTTACGCTGGGTTCCTATTTCCTGGCATTAGTTTTTGTCGCGGCGACCGGAAGAACCGCTGGATTTTGATCCAGATGAACTTCCGGAGGTAGAGCCACCTGAAGAAGAACTGCCCCTAGCGGCACTACCGGAACTGCCGGACGAACCGCCTCGATTCCAACTTGGGCTGCTTGAGCTGCCACTGTTTGAAGATTCACGCTTCGGCGCTACTTTGCGAGTGGTGGAACCTTCTTTGGAAGTCTTGCTGCCCGAGGATGAACGGCGGCCATCATTTCGCTTCACAGCTTCACGCCGGTCCGGGGATTTCGGCTTGCTCACGCTCGTGGGGTTTTTGCTCGTCGCCGGAGCAGCATATGTCCGGTCATCGCCGCGTGCAGGCGTTACAGCATCGGTTGTGCGGTCACTTTCTGTAGCGCGGCGAGAGACGCGGCGGCGATCAGTCGTATTTTCATCGCTGGCCGTCGTTGTCCGGTCGCGTGTGTCAACCTCGGTGCGCCGCTGCCGGCGATAGGAGCCGTCCGGGCCGCGATCAAACACTGTTTCACCTGGTTTGCTGATGCTTGAACGATCAGCAATCGGCTTGCTCAGGCTGCCGCGACGATCGGCAACCGCGCCATCATCATCTGAGCCTCTTGCGCCACGGCGGCCAAAATCACGTTTCTTGCTCGGTTGAGGTGGATCATAAATCGGCGAATAGTCGGGATAGTACCAACCAGGATTGTAAACCACAGTTGGCCCCCACCAAGAGTAACGATCACGATACCATGGATCCCAATACCCGGACCAGCGCGTGCCGCACCAATCCCAATAATCGTAGTACGCGCCCCAGCCTACCGAAACATAAAAACGATTGCGCGGGTGGTGGCGATAATACCATGAGTAGTACCACGGATCCCACGGGTCCCAGTAATAGGGACGGTAGTAATCATAGACATAGATATTCGTAACATCGTGCGAAGCTTCCTGCTCGCCGACATATTCGGTTTCGTTCTCGGCGTATTCCTCCATATCGGCATTCTCTTCTTGCGCGGCTTCCTGTGATACGCCCTCGTCTTCTTGAGTTTGACGCGCGAGTTGCGTGTAGCAACCGCTGAGCACGAAACTCATCAGCGTCAGCCCAAGAGCCAAGATAAAGGTTTTTGATTTCATGGAGCTCATCTCCTTAGCAAACCTCGATCGGTTCAAAGCTGATATGAGAAACTTGAAGAATTTGCATGACGCAGTTTACAATGATTTAAATGGATTAGCCTCGCTTCATGTTCCAACTTTTTTTAACGCAAGCACTATGCCAACACTTGAACTTATCGACTGTTGCATCTCGGCAAAATGCTTTTTGTTTTTAAAAAGCTTATAAGCCGCGGTTTTTGCTGGCATCATTTAATGAATTTGTCCTCATGTTGCAACTGGACTCAGTTGTAAAGAAGATAAACACAGCAATACTTGTGAGATAAATATAGTACTCCCTCCACAGAATACAATGCTTTTCTCGCTTTCGGTGAAGTTTTTTCTTGTGATTATCCGGGGCCAGTTACCCTAATCTTCCGTGCGGAAGTTTTTGTAAGCGGCAACTTGAATTTATTCTCATGAGTCCGAAAATAAATGCTTTTTTGCATCTGTCACAATCCCGTTTCAGCCGCCATTTTCCCCTTTGCTTTTTGCGACGTCTGCCGTACATTCGTCAGCACAAAATTCATGATGAGGAGCAAAACTTTATAAATCAGAAGGTTTCTCGCAAAAGTAAACGATGATAAACACCTCAGACATAAACAAAATTTAGGTCAGCTACGAACCCACAAGCGCGAAAGGAGTCAGCGATGACGGCAAAAGACTATATTCAACTAGAGGAAATTTATGGTGCACATATTTACCATCCGCTCGACATCGTCATCGAGCGCGGGGAAGGCATCTGGGTATATGATGTCGAAGGCAAAAAATATCTCGATTTTTTGAGTGCATATTCTGCGGTGAGCCAGGGCCATTGCCATCCGCGCATCTACCAGGCGCTGGTCGAGCAGGCCAAAAAATTGACGCTGCCTTCGCGAGCATTTCGCAACAATCAAACCGGCCTGTTTTATAAAGAATTGGCGGATTTGTGTGAAATGGAGATGGTGTTGCCCATGAACTCCGGCGCCGAAGCGGTGGAGACGGCGGTCAAAACGGCGCGCAAATGGGGCTACATGACCAAGCACATCCCCGAGAACAAAGCCGAGATCATCGTGTGTACCGGCAATTTCCATGGCCGCACGACCACGGTTATTTCGTTCTCGTCAGAGCCGCAATATCGCAAAGATTTTGGGCCGCATACACCCGGCTTTGTGTTCATCCCTTATGGCGATATTGACGCGCTCGCCCGCGCAATTACGCCCAACACTGCCGCGTTTCTCGTCGAGCCGATTCAAGGCGAAGGCGGCATTCTGATTCCGCCGAAAGGCTATCTCAGCAAAGTGCAAGAGCTTTGCCGCGCGCAAAATGTGTTGGTGTTGATGGATGAAATCCAAACCGGCCTGGGCCGCACCGGCAAGCTTTTCGCATATCAACATGAAGCGGGCGTCAAGCCCGATGTTTTGATTCTCGGCAAAGCGCTTTCCGGAGGTTTTTATCCGGTGTCGGCGGTCGTTTCAAGTAAGGCGATCTTGGGCAATTTCAAACCCGGAGATCACGGCAGCACGTTCGGTGCAAATCCTCTTGCCTGTGCCGTGGGGCGCGAAGCGCTCAAAGTTTTGATCGAAGAAAAGCTGACCGAGCGCTCGGCGCAACTCGGCCATTATTTCCTCGAGCGTTTACGCACGATCAACAGCAGGCACATCAAAGAAGTGCGCGGCCGCGGCTTGTTTATCGGTGTGGAATTGAAGCCGGAAGCCGGCGGCGCCCGGCGTTTTTGCGAGGCGCTGTACCGCGAAGGCCTGCTCTGCAAAGAAACGCATGAACATGTCATTCGTTTTGCTCCGCCGTTGGTAATCGCGCGCGAGGATCTCGATTTTGCGTTCGAACGCATCAAAAAAGTTTTGGAAACGTTGAATTGATCTCCACGGCGCTTTCCAATGAAATGAACGAGGCCGGCGGCAAATTCCGCCGGCCTTTCGTGCGTTAGGAGTCAGGCTGTGTGATTATGATTGTTTGTTCCACAGGCCGTACATATCGCACGCTGAGCGTGTCGAAGCGAGCTTGTCGAAGCGAGCGTGTCGAAGCGTGTGATTCCCCGGTGTTTCACACCGTCTGAGTTTTTATGCCGGAGTGCAAGAGATGAGACTTGAACGGATTATCGCCATTTGGCTTTGGGCATTGGGTTTCGCGTCAGCAGTTGTAGCGCAATCGTTCACTGGTGTCGTTCAGCAGCGCCACTTTTCCATTCCGCGTCAAGCGTTGTTCGCGCTGGCCGGAGAAATGAAAGATGCGCCCACACCGGAAGAAGAGGCCTTCGGTTTTTCGGCCAGCCAAATGCTGTCGCGCCCAACGCCCCAACTTCTGGCGGAGATGAAAAAGCGCGGCTTTGCGATCAATGCCGATCAATTTACGTATCATTTCGGCGCAAATGTCGTGCGCGTTGATATCAACCTGAGCAGCGGCAGCAGTCTGTTCGGTAAAACCGTCATTTATATTATGCGCCCGGATAAAAAGCTGAACTGGGTCATTTTGCCGGAGCAGCAGGCTTATCTTGAATTGAGCGCTGAAGAAAATAAATCCGCAGTCACTACCGCGAAGGATTTATTGCAGAGTTTTTCACAAAGCCAGGCGGGTGCCAACGACCTGCCGGCGCCGGAATTTCAAAAAACCGGAGAGCGGGCGGTTGTCAATGGTTTTGTCTGCACGCGCTATATGGCGAGCCGCGCCGGACTGCTTCTGGAGCTTTGGGGCACGACGCAATTTCCCGAATTGCGGCGCGCCTTCGAAGATTTTCTTGCGCAAATGGAATTGGGTGAACTCGCGGAATTGCAGGACAGCGGCATGTGGCCGCCAGAGATGAAAGACTTGCCGATTGTGTCGAAGCAACTTTCACAAGGCCGCGGCATGAATGTTCTGGAAATCACCAGCATCAAACCGCAAGAAGTGGATGCCGCTTTATTTGAAATTCCGCAAGCTTACAAAAAGCTTGATCTGCAGCAATTACTGCAAGAGATGTTGCTCAAAAAAATCATGCGTTAATTCTCCTTCCCTATCCCGCATCTTTGCACGACAACACGGCACGGGAACGAGCCGAAACAAGCCAGGTGAAGTCCGGCTTTCGCGGAAATCCTGCAGAGAACATTGGACTTCCCCGGCATTTTTATCCACCCAACGCGGAGGTAAAATGTTGCGACGAGTTCTTTTGGCGGGCGTGGCCGCGCTGCTATCAGGTTTCGGGTGCAGTTCTTCGCCGACGATTGCCGTTCTCACTGATTATGGCTGGAACGATCCGTATGCCGGCGCTTTGCAGGGTGCGATACTATCGATTCACCCGGAAGCGCGCATTGCCACGATCACACATGCCATTCCGGATTACAATATTCGCGAGGCGAGCTATGTTCTTGCCACGGCCGCCAATGAATTTCCCGAGGGTACGATTTTTCTGGCGGTGGTCGATCCGGAGGGCGGCGGCAGCCGGCGGCGCATAATTGTCGAAACCCAAAACAAGAAATACTTTGTCGGTCCGGATAACGGCATTTTTACAGATGTCATCAAAACCTCCGGCTTGCAACGCGCGGTTGAAATCAGCAATGTGTTATGGTACCGCCGCGGTGCAACCTCAAACACATTTGAAGGGAGAGACATTTTTGGCCCGGCGGCAGCGCATTTGTCAAAAGGCAAGAAACTAAGCGACGCGGGCAAGGAGATAACCGATCTGGTGATGTTCGAACGCGTGCCGGCGAATCTCACTGATGCCGGCATTGTCGGTGAAATTTTGCATCGTGATCATTACGGCAATCTTGTGACCAACGTTCCGGCGCCCATGCTCGCAAAGGCCGGTTGGCGCACCGGCATGGCGCTCGCGTGCCAAGTCAATAAGAAAAACGTTGCTGCAAAATTTGTCGAACGCACCAGCGCCGCAACCAAAGGCGAGTTTATTTTGATTTTGAATCATCAGGGATTTTTAGAATTGGCGCGCAACCGCGACAGTGCGGGCGACAGCTTGCAGGCCAATGCGGGCGATGAGATCATTTTGCGCACGGCGGGAAGCAGCACCACGACGATTCCCACCAGCGTTACGACGCCGCCCGCGTCGTCCCGGCCAACAGCGTCGAAATAGCATCTTACCGAAATAGCCCTGAAGACACGCGGCCGTCCTGGCATTCCTGAGGGCGCTCTCACCGAAAGGCTTTGCCAGGCTGTCACAGTCTAGTGACAGAAGAAAGTTGTTGACATTATGCCAAAAAGTATTATAATGTAGCCAGTTGACTGCACAAAAATAGTCCCGCCACCAGTTCGTGCAGCGTTCTAGTGTCTTGTGAGTTCAGCCTTCTTTTATCAGGAAGGAGCTGACCTCTATTATCCCGCCATGTGCTCATACCGATGGATGAGAAGGCAGCAAGCCGCCATCTTGTCTCCGCTCTCTTGTTTGGGTAAGGGAAAATTCAAAACCATTTTTCGTGTTGACTCCAAATCAATTGTGTCACTTTTAGAGGATGATCCAAGCATGCAAAAGGGATCTGATTCGTCGTGCTTTGCGGCAATGTTGCAGCGAAGCGTGAAAGGCAGCCTCATTTTCATGGCTGTGGTGCTGTGCTGGGGCGAAGCGGCCCATGCGCAACAGCAGGAGCGTGAATGGCGCGACGACTTTCGCAGTACCGCGCGCATCCAAAGTTTCAACAATGTTGTTCTTGATTTCACGAATATTTCCGGGGCAGATACGGGGCAGGTCTCATTGCTGAGCATCGATTCGACGCTTGCCACCGGCTCTGATTTTCGCGTGTTTTTGCGCGGCATTGAAGCCGGATATATCGGTAAAAAAACGGTGAGAACCGTCGTTGATATCGATGTCTTTCCGGCCAATCCTAATTTTTATCTGGTCACGGACGCCGGTACAAAATCGGTTTTCACTTATAACAATGTTGAGGGCAGCGCGGGCGCGGGTGATATCGGCTTTCAAATTGATTTGGCGTTCACGCCGGCTGACGCGTTTTCTTTTGTGGAGAACGGACGCCCGCAAGTCATCATCACCGGTTTTGACGATGCCGACGGCGCCGGGCACGTGGTGAAGTATGATTTGGAGGGCGGGCCGACCATCGTGTGGGAGTATAACGCCATCAGCGATGCCCTCAAACTCTTGCGGCCATCCGACGCTGTTGTGATTCCCAATCAGCTCAACAAAATTATTATTTGCGACACCGGCAATGATCGTTTGATTGAAGCGGATGTTACCATTCCCAATAGCGATGCGGGTTTGCGGGTGTTAACCGGTGAGAGTTTCCGCTCCCCGGTTGACGTCGAAGTCGACCAAAATCGCCCGAGTGTTTATCTGGTGACGGATCAGGGCAATCATCGCGTCGTGTTGGTGCAGCGCAGCGGCGACATTCTGACCAGGATTTTTCAATTCGGCACGGGCGCGCCCGGCAGCTCGAATACGACATTGACTCGCCCCAACGACGCAGATATTTTGGATAATGATAACATTCTCATCAGCGATGCCGGCAACAGCCGTTTGATTGAAGTGACACCGGCAGGCAGCATTTTCTTTCGCTTCGAAAGCCCGCTGCCCAGCCTTACGGACGCGGATCGTATCGCCAATAATCATACTCTTGTTGCCTATCGCAGTAACGGCGCGGACGTTACGCCGCAGCGACTGGCTTATGCCACCAGGGATTCCATTATCTCCAGAATTTTCTCCTTTGGCCGCGCGGTGGATTTCGACTCTTTGTATTGGTTCGGCGAAGATTCTAACACGCCCGGCCGCGACGGCACGCGCATCCGCTTGCGCATGCGATCGTCGAACAGCCGCAGCGACATTCTCACGCGACCGTTCTATGGCCCCACCAGCCAGGGCGATTATTATGATCTGAGAAGCAGCGCCATCAATCCCATTCACGAACAAAACGGCGACAGCCTGTTTCAATTTCTCGTGCGCTTCGAAACCTCCAGCCCGCTGCGCACGCCCGTGCTCACCGGCATTCGCGCAACTTCGCATTTCATCCGTTTTGAAGATCCGGGCACCGTGGTATCAACGGTGATTTCTGACTCTGCAAATAAGGTCGTCACGGATTGGCGGTTGCTCGCGTTTCCAACCAAGGGGCAATTTATCACGGTTGATATTCTCGACGCGCAAAGCAATGCCGTTCTTGCTTCCTTTAATGAAACGGAGAATGCCATCACCAGTTTGTCTGCGCGTGCGCCGGCTTTGCGCGGCAAACAAGCTTTGCGTTTGCGCGCCACGTTGCGCACGAATTCGCCATTCATAATGGCAAATACGCCGGTATTGGAAAGCTGGCGCATTGGCTACACCGTGATGGATAGAGGCCCTTCACGCACTTCATTCACTGACGCCGCCTTCAGCGCCACGGAAGTGTTTAAATTTGCCAACGCGCCGAGTGACAGCGTTTTCATTTCAGTGAATGATCCAACGCTCGCGCCCACAGCCGGCACGCGCGATACCGTTCGAGTCACGCTGCGCAGCACACTTACCCAGGATTCCGTGAGTGTATTGTTGCGAGTTAATCCCACCAATTTTGCGGAATTTCGCGGCGGCTTGCCGGCGGCATTCAATGCAGTTGCGCGCGCAAATGACTCGCTCGAAGTGCAAGATCGCGATGTTCTGATCGTCCGTTATGTCGATCCGCTCGACCCCGCGGATACCAGCGGCGATACCGCCATGGTTGTGCAGCGTTCGTTTGCACAACTTCGCATTGAAAACATTGATGGCGCGCGTATCGACTCGACGGAAGTTGGAGGCTTGATCTACTTGCGGGTAACAGGAGAAACGGATCAAAATCTCTCATCGACAGCGGTGGATTCGATTCAGGCGTTGCTGGCCTCTCGATTGGGCGGCGAACAAGAGATTGTCACTTTGCATGAAATTGCCGTCAATGCCGGTGAGTTTCGCACGCGCGCCGGGATTCTCGTCACAGATGTCCCCACTGCCCGTGGCGATGCCCGTTTGCGTGTCTCCGCGGGCGACGATGTTTACGCCAGCTATACCGATCCCTTCGCCGGTGATGTGACGGCAGATACGATTGCCGTGCGCGGCGGTGGGCCGCCGGTTAACCCTTTGTCTGAACCATTCGCTCTCGACGTTGCGCCCAATCCCTTTGTAAGTTCACAAGGCCACCAGCAGCTTCGCTTGCAGGCGCGCGTTCGGTCGGGCAGCATGTCGATTCAACGCGTCGAAATCTACAACCTTGCGAGCGATTTGGTAACCACGATTCCGAGCGGACAAGTTTTGTTCAACGGCAGAAGCACAATTGCCGCGACGGATGGGGCGGTTATTACCGACGGCTGGTGGAGCCGGCGCTCGGACAATGGCGTTGCCGTGGCCAGCGGAACTTATTTTGTTAAATTTTTTGTGCGCCTAACCGGTCAGCCGCAAGGACGAGATGGAGAAACTTCGGTCATTCGCAAGCTGGTCCTTATTCAATAACAGCCGAATTTCACCCGAGATTCTTCCAAAGTTTTTATGTCGATGACTTTCAGGATCAATCCTATGAAAATTATTCCATCATTCTCGCGTTGTGCAACGTTAGCAACGTTGATCGTGTGCGCCGGATTTTCCTGGGCGCAGGCGCAAGTGGCGGGCCGTTACGCCGCGCCGATGCTGCGCGTCAGTCCGTATGCCCGGCAAGTGGCGATGGGCGAAGCGTTCACCGCGCTTGCCAACGACATCAGCGTTATGCGCTACAACGTCGGCGGTCTTGGCGGCTTGACGATGAATCACAAATCACTGTCCTTCCATTTCCATCAATGGATCGATGACACGTATCAAGGCGCGATTGAAGGCGCGATTGCAACGCGCTACGGCGGCTTGGGGCTCAGCTTTGGCTATTTTAATGAAGGTGAAATTACCGCCCTTAATCCGGATTTTTCGCCCATTCCCGGCACGTTCAACAGCAACGATCTTGTGCTCTCGCTGGGCTATGGCAATCATTTTTATCTGTTCAATAATAAGTTCTCGCTCGGCGCTGCGCTCAAAGGCGTGCGCCAGGATCTCGTCAGCAATGTCGGCACGGGCATTGGCCTGGATGTTGGTGCGCTTTACTGGCTCAACTCTTTTTCTGTTGGCGCGACATTGCAAAATTTTACCTTGAAAAAGTTGCAACTCGGCAGCGGCAGCGCCAATCTCCTGCCGGAGACGATTCGCGCCGGCGTCGCGACGCATGTGCCGATCGGCTTGGGCAACATGGGCCGGCAGATGAAATGGAGCGTCGGCCTTGATGCCTCGAAATTCTTGGACAAGGACGACAAAGACATCCGACTGCAAGCCGGTACGGAAATTTTTCTGTCAGAGGTTTTTGCCGCGCGCGGCGGCTACAAGTTTCATAATGATGACAATTCGCGCTGGGGCGCGGGTTTCGGCTTGATCATTCCGATGAACTGGTTTGGCGGCTCGAGCACTCACTTTGATTATGCGTACAGCCCGCTCGATGCTTTCGATTCCCAGGCGCATCGGTTTTCACTTTCCTTCAATTTTGGCACGGCGCAGCCGCAAGACTTTGCTTCGGCGCGCGGGGATATTGATCGCGAATTGGCGGAAGCGCGGCGCGCCCGCCAGGAAGCCGAAGAAGCGCGGCTGGCCGCGAAAGAAGCGGAAGAACGTATTCGCGACTTGGAAGCGCAATTGGCCGAACGCCTTAAAATGGCGGAAGAGATCGTCAAACAATCCCAGGGCAAGCTCACCATTGAACAGCAGCCGGGCGGCAATATCAAGCTGACCATGCGCGATACCACCAACATGATCAATTTCGACTTCGACAAATCCGTGATTCGCCGGGACATGTTCCCCATTTTGTATGACGTCACGAGAATTCTCAAAGAGATTTACAGCGACTCGCCCGTGGGAATTTCAGGCCATTGTGACAACATCGGCACGGATGAATATAATATCAAACTGGCGGAACGCCGCATCAACAGCGTTATCCGCTTCCTGGTCGAGCAGGGCATCAGCTCGTCGCGCTTTTTCAATCCCATTCCTTACGGGGAGTGGATGCCTTTGAATGACAATTCGACGGAAGCGAACCGTTTTCGCAACCGCCGGGTTGAATTTTTGATTTATACCGGCGCGAACCAGCCCGAACTGCCGCGGGCATCCAAGATCGAGCAAGTTTATGTGTTGGGCGACACGGTCAATGTGGTCGCCAACGGTTACTTCCCAACGTACACGACGAATTTACTGCGAGACCCAACGCGGCTCGTTCTTAAATTTTCGAAGATGTACATTGCCGATCCGCGTACGGTCGAAGTGAATCGCGGCGCCGTGCAGCGCGCGCGTCTGGGCTATCATCCTGAAGACGCCAGCACGTGGATTGTGCTGGATATGTTGGAGGCGGTGCAGCCGGAGATCGTTTCTTCCGGCAAGACCCTGAAGATCGTGACGAACAGAATTGCCGGTAGTGCGGGAAGCAGCGGGGAAGGTAGTTTTTAAGAATCGCATTGACGGCCCGGTAAGCACCCCGAGCAAAACATTGCTGCGGTAAATTTCAAATAAAAACTCCCGCAGTTGAGATCGCAAAAATCTCGGCAGCGGGAGTTTTGTTTTAAAGCAAGTATTTGGCAACGCGCACGGCGCAACAACTTAACTCGACTATGTCACATTTCAAAAATCACCGCAGGGGCGCGGAGATCGCAAAGTAAGATTTATTGGAATTCCCAGCGAACTCTGCCCCTCAGCGGTGAATCTGACATCGTCAAGTTAAAAGACGATCACAATATCGTTCACAATTGCGCCATTCCTCACCACCACACTATCTGCGCGCGAAGCGCCACCATCACCATCGCGATCGTAAAACCCAATCGGCTCCGGCGGCACGGCGGTTGGTTCGAGGCTGCCATCCAAATCCGTGTCTTTCGCGCCTGCCGGCCAATAAGTGCCGTCCGGCACATTGGGAATGACGAACTCGCCGGTTTCGTCCGGCGTAATGGCAATCGCGTTCAAGGTTTGGCGCAAGACGTTCGTGGCCTGACCCGGATTAACCAAAATTTGTTGTATCACGCTGATCAGATCAGTATTCAGCAAACCAACCAATGTGTTGCGAGGTGAAGTTGTGCCGGAACGAAAAACGACCCGGCCCCTCACTTGCCCGGCAGGAAAATCGGCGCCAGTGGTGAAAGCCATTTGTGTGGGGGTCTGTAGCCGCTGGCCGCGCGAACTGGCGGCAGTATAAAGCACGGCCGTGTAAGCCGTATTGGCTTTGAGCGTGACGGCGGCCGAAAGCTCCCTGCCGTCAGCGCTTGGCCTGAGCGCCGAGCCGGTCAAGCCATCTGGAATAGGCGCGAGGAAGAGTCCCAGGCTGCTGGTGTCAACTGCGGTCGTGAAGGTCAACCGAAAGGTTGTGTTCAGCGGAACATTCTTTTGACCATTCACCGGAAAGGTGCTTGCGAGTTTCAAACCGACTACCGGTGTTTGCAGCGCAATCTGCGCAAGAGAAGACGTTCCAACTGTTACGCTGTCGAGAGCGGCATCGGCATTGGCGTCGTAGCCTTGCAAACGATCGCCGTCTTGCAAGCTGAAGCGCCCGTCACGATTGGCATCAAGCGCGGCAAAAGGCCAATAGACGCCGGTTGCCACGCCCTCAATCGAATATTTACCGGAGGTATCATTGATCGCAGCAACTGCAAGCAGATGTGCATAGAATTCCTGATCCGGCGCAGCCGCGTCCAATATACTTTGAGGATTTTTTTTGAGTAAGCCCGCGAAGCATTGCATCGGGAGATTGAACGGTTTTGCGGAGGTTCCGCTGACACTTACATTTGACAAGCTGCTGCCGGTGGTGAATTTGCTGGAGTAGGGCGTGCGGAGATAATCGCCATAACGATCATTTGCAGAAAACACCACGAGTGAATAGGCAGTATTGGCGGCCAGCGTCGCGGGCGCAATCACTTGCCGGCTGTCGCTGCTCAAATGCACGTTCGCAAAAAAGTCAGGCGGCGTGGGCGCCAAAATAAAACCAAAATAGGTTAACGACATTTCTGCGCTGAATGTCAACGTCACATTGGTTTGTGTGGCCACGCCGGTGGCGTTTTGCGCCGGAGTCGTGCTAACGATATATAAATCAGGGTAGGGGTCGGGAATGTTGGGTGAGGTTTTCTCGCTGCAGCTCCAATAAAGCAAAGACAGCAATGCAAGAGTAAGAATATTCCACCCAACATGCTCTTGCATGTGGTCCCGAATGAACGCAATCATAAACTCACTCCTCCGCTCAAGGTGTTTGCTCTGGGATGCCTGAAACGTATCACTTCTACTTGGTGCCTTCGACAAGTTGAGGCGACGAATATTCATTGACTGAGCCTGTCGAAGCCAACCGTCTCGCTTCCTTTACTCCGGCTAATCAGTATTGTAATTTTTGAACACTCGCTCAAGTATTTTTTTTGCCGCGCGTAACGCGTGGCCACGATGGCTGATCGTATTTTTTTCCGCCAGGGTCATTTCCGCCAGGGTACGGTTACCGCCGTCCACGACAAAAACTGGATCATAACCAAAACCGCCGTCGCCGCTGGGCGCAAGCGCAATATGCCCCTCACATACACCTTCAACAAGCTTGACGTCATTGCCGTCGGCGAACGCCATTACCGTGCGAAAGCGCGCCTGACGGTGTTCCGGGGGAATCTGTTGCATTTCCGTGAGTAATTTGCGCACGTTGTCTTGATAGCTTGCGTCCTCGCCGGCATAGCGGCTGCTGCGCACGCCCGGACGGCCGTCAAGCGCATCAACAAACAAGCCGGTATCGTCGGCCAGCGCAGGCATGCCGGTATAGCGCTGTAGGATCACGGCTTTTTTGGTGGCATTGTCTTCCAGTGTTTCGCCATCTTCCTCAACTTCAGGCATG
The DNA here is from genome assembly GCA_964457925.1 of uncultured Cytophagia bacterium. GTDB lineage: Bacteria > Zhuqueibacterota > Zhuqueibacteria > Zhuqueibacterales > Zhuqueibacteraceae > Coneutiohabitans. The sequence continues at coordinate 219,015 of CAYWGH010000003.1, read as the reverse complement.
TTGGGAAAATTATCCAACGAAAGAATGGCGATGGGAAGGTGCACAAGCACATCGTGCATTTCACGAATTTTGTCACGATTGTGCGTAGCAAGAACGAGTCGGGCAGGCCGGGAGGAGGAAGGCATAGGCTTTGGCTCAGTAATTTTCAATTGTATCGACGATGCCGACAATGGAGGCATCGACCGGGGAAAGGCCGTGACGCAGAGGGATGGTGGCCTCGCGCGCGGTGACGTAAAAGACGGTTTCACCCGGGCCAGCGCCCACGGTATCAATGGCGATGAGCGGCGAGCCTTTTGCCGTTGCGAAACGATCGATGGGTTGAATGATTTGCATTTTCACGCCGATCAGGCTTTCGTCTTTTTGTGTAGCCCAGATCGTGCCGATGACGCGTGCGAGAAACATCAGGCCACATCCAGTTTATCAACGATGGCCATAATGGTGGCATCGACCGCTTTGTTTTCCGTGGCCGCGGTTTGGCGCGCCGAGCTGCCTTGGACGACGAGCACGACTTCGCCCACACCGGCGCCGACCGCGTCCACCGCCACAAAGAAACCTTCACGATCTTTCAAGTCCAGGCTCACAGGCCGGACAATTTGCAATTTCAGGCCTTGCAGGCGCTCGTCCTTGCGGGTCGCCCAAACCGTGCCAATGACGCGTGCGAGGATCAAAGGTGATCTTTCTCTTTTAAGTGACTAGGCCGGACCGCCTGCGCGCTAGCGCTTCTCATACAGGCTTTTAAGCACGCGCAGCTCTTTTTCGAGAGCATTGATGCGATGATGCAACCATTTTGACTCCGGCGCGATTTTTTCTTGTTGCAGTTGAATTTGATTGATATCGGGAGGGCTTGTTGTGCCCCACGTTTTTAACTCGGCCAGCGCCAAAGGGATTTTCGGGCTGATGCGGACATTCATGCTGATTTCCTGGTCGAGGCGAGAGACCACGACAACGACTTCTTCGTCGGGTTTGGTTTGACAAACCAACTCGCTTAGCAAGGTGTGCGAATTTACTGTGTGCGCGCCGAATTTTTTGATGATATCGCCCACTTGCAGGCCGGCCTTGTGCGCCGGGCCATCTTCGACAACCGTCAAAATGCGCGGTTCGGCATCTTTGCCATCAGCGACAACTGTTACACCCAGCCAGCCGTGTGATTTGTAGTACTCTTCTGCCACAGAACGCACAAAAGGCAAAAACTCGCTCAATGAATATGCCAGCGCGGTATTCGTAAAAAGCCCACCGTTCTGAATCTCGTTTTGCTCGATGCCAACACGGCCGGCAATCATGCCGACGGCGTGGCCCTTGGTATCAAAAACCGGTGAGCCATTGCTGCCGGGGTCGACATTTGCCGAAATTTGCATGCTGCCCTCGGATGGAATTGCGCTCACGACGCCCACCGAAACGGCCTGCGGCACACCCAGGGCATTGCCGATGACGGTGACCCACGATCCGGCGACAAGGTCGCTCGCGATTCCAATGCGCGCAGGGCGCAAGCCATTCACATGAATTTTTAAAACGGCAGGGCCGCTGGCGGAATCGGCCGTCAACAGCTCCGCGGGATAAGTTGCATCATCTGCGATGTCAACTTCAATGCGGTCTGCGTTGCGCACGACAGTTCCTTTCGTCAGAACAAAACCGTCGCTGCTCACCAAAAGGCCGCTCCCTACGATGATTTCTTGTTCCCGTGAACGGCGATCGCCGAAAAGTCCCAATAATCCGCTCGCGCTGCCGCTGGCCGGCGCTTTCACCGCTCTTACAGTCACAACGGAGGGTTTTACCGATTTGACAATGTCGGCAACCTCGCGTTCCATTGCCGACAACAAACCTTGAGAGTGAGCCGCATTCGCTTGCACGAGTAACATCAAAGCGACTTCTGGCAGCACGCGCCATGCGGTGTTTGTTTTGAGTTCGGATTTATTGTTGTGTTTTTCCGATTTCCGCCGGCCCGTAGAGCGCAATCGGAAAAATGTAGAAATTGGCTCCACGACCATGCACCGTTAGAATGATGAAACTGTGATTATGGCTTTTTGCGGCGAGGCACTTCCTGCCCGCGACGCTCGTGAGCTATCCGGTCCAGTTCCGGCGCTGGGTGTGGACGGTGAAATGCTTGGGGGGCTGGGCGATTGCGTGAGAATAATACGATCGAGAGGGTACAGAATTTTTGCGGAAAGCGATGCAGGATTAAGCGCAGCCCTGGCGGCAACCGGTTCGAATGAGCTGGCCGGCGTAGCTGCTTGAATATCCGTTTGGTTGCGCCAGAGCAAGTAAACGAATGATATCACGATCACGGCGGCGATTGCCGAATAGCTTGCCATGCGCATGGGCCGGGTTCGCCGCCGCACCGAAACCGGGGAGCGGCGAGCACGCTGATCAAGCTTGATGCGCGCGCGTAAGACGGCCTCAAAATCGTCGGAGGCCTGCATCGGCTTCAAGCGTTTTAAGTGGCCGCGCAAATCATCGAGGCGGGCAACCGTGCTGTGGCATTCCGCGCAGGCAGATAGGTGTGATTCGAGTTGTTGTTTGGAAGAGGCGGGCAGGAAATTCTCGATGTAATCCGAGAATAACTCAGAAAACCTTTCGCAAGTGTTCATACATGGCCTTCATTGTAGCAAATGGTACAAGGCACTCCTCTTGAAAAAAAGTGTAGGCTGGATTATTGACGCTGATCCAATATTTTTTTGAGGCGGTTTTGCAGGCGCAGCCGGGCGCGATTGACGCGCGATTTAACCGTGCCAATCGGAACCCGGATAATCTTACTGATCTCTTCGTATGAAAGTTCCTGTACATCCCGCAAAATAATCACCTCGCGAAATTTGGGCGAGAGCTTGCTGATCTCGCGTTGGATGATTTCCTCACCCAACGCGCTATCGACGTGTGTCTCAGGATTGAACACTTCGTCCGAAATTTCATAATCGCGATCTTCCAGGCCCATATCGGACAATGAAAAAAAACGGCGGCGTTTGCGCCGGCGCAGCTCGGTGCGGGCGAGATTGCCGGCTATGGTGTAAATCCATGTCGAAAATTTTGCGACACGAGTATACGCGAAACGATTGCGATAGACGCGCAAAAACGTCTCTTGCACCACATCTTCCGCTTCTTCCTGATTGTTCAGAAAGCGAAACACGAAATTTAACAGTTGATCTTTATAGCGTCTGACAATTTCTTCGTAGGCTGTCAGCTCCCCCTGCTGAAAACGCTCGATCAGATCCTCATCCGTGGGTCTGGCCTCGGTTCTTTTGGGACGATCCTCCATTCATCTTCCTTCCCTCAAGAGGGCTTGTGGCTTGTTCGATCCCTGCAGACCGGCATCAACAAAGATGAAAGCAAACCCACTCCCAAGCCACTAGAGTCATATCGCCAAATTCGCTTTCCGGCGAATAGATAGTTCTACGTTTCAAATCATTCATTTGCGGAGCGCCGCGGAAACGGCATGCTCTGCACGGGCAAATTCTTGATGATTGCGATGATCATCAAGCGCAGCAGCAGTAATTCGGAGAGCCCCTGGCTCTTTCCAAGATAATCGGTGTGACGCAAAACCTCGAGTGCATTGAAGATTTCGGCGCTCGCGTAAGACTTGGCGTCCCGCTGCAGCCGTTCGGCAAAGAAGCTGTGAACACCGATTTTTTGCGCGAGCGTGTTCAAATCCTGGCGCCGGGTCAGCGCCTGCGCCACATACAATTGCCCAAAATAACGCGCGAGACCGCTTATAATCGCGCCTGTACTCGAATTTTCCACCAGAGCTTCCACGATGCGCAAGGCCGAAACTAAATTTTTTTCGCCCAGCGCGTCTTGCAGCGAAAAGATTGAAAATTCCCGGCGGAATCCTGAAACTTCCTGTACGTGTTGCAGTGTGATCTGGCGTTCACTCCCAATATAGAGTTGAATTTTATCAATTTCACTTCGCAACGCTTGCAGTGAACTGCCGACTTCCGTGGCGAGCCATTGCGCCGCCTCCGGCGCCATGGCTAAGCCGAGACTGCTGACATACTCTTGCAACCACGGCACAATTTGATTGTCATACAGCGGACGGCAATCGACAAAACCGGAGCCCTTGCTTAACGTTTCCAGACCTTTTTTCTTGGAGCCTTTTTCACGTTGGGTGAGAATAAGATAAGTGGTTGGGCAGGGCTTTTGGGTATATTCGGCAAGCGCGAGAAGATCGTTCGGCGACATTTTATGGACATCGCGTACGAGCAACACGCGATGGCTGGCCATCATCGGATAGGAAGCAGCGATATCCAGCACTTTGTTCGCCGTGGTTTCACTGCCATAAAGAGCATCGAAATTGAAATCACGCATCTCCGGCGTGACGAGTTTGCTCAACAGCAGATTCACGCCTTGATCAATCAAACCGGTTTCCTCTCCGGAGAAAAAATAAACCCGTTTGAGATCACCCTTGCGCACCGAGTTGTGGAATTCCGCAAATTTCATGAATCAAAGTCGAACAAAAGCGGCAGGCCAAGCATCTGGTAGTTAATTCTCACAGCGCCGGCGACAAATATAGCAGCCGTTCCGCAGGATTGCAAGCAAATTTCCATAACAATAAAAAGGGCGAGTCATTGACTCGCCCTTGTGTAACCGCAATCAAAATCCCAACAAATAACCGGCGCGCAACTGGAAGTTCGGCGCACCGTCATCCAGGCCCAAGCCCAAGCCGCCGCGCAACCGGCCGCCGCTCGACAAGAGATAATCCACGCCGCCGGAAAGCAGAATATAGTCGCCTTCCGTGCGAATATTAAGCTCGCCGATCAAGTTCAAATTATTCTGGGTGGGATAAATCACGCCGCCCGCGAGCAGCAAACTGGTATCGCGGTTCGGGCCGGTTTCAATGAACTCAAGCGCCACGGTGCTGGTGATAACGACGCCGCCTTGCAACGCATGCCGCAACGAACCAAAACCGCTGAAATCGAATGAACTTTCTCCAATATCTTCGCTGCCGATCGGCAACGTGACCAAACCACCGACCGTGATCGGCGTCGGCCCTTGCACAATATTATAGCGCCCGGAAATCAGCAGGTCGGTAATGCCGGAGGCGCTGTTGTCGATGTTGACACCGGCAGGCACATCGATTGAGAGGTTGCGAAAACCCAATCCGCCGCTCATTTGAAATTGTGGCGAAATGGGAAGGCCTGCCAGCACGGCTAAATCAATGCTCGAAGCATTATCATAATCCGAAAATTGGAAAAGGCCTTCTCCGAACGGAGTTTTGGCGATGGTCGCATCCTGGAAAAACGTTTGAAAGAGATTGACATCCTCGGCTTTGTCTTGTGCATGAACCATACTAAAACCGACCCCCAACATGAAAACAACGCAACTTAGACGTCGCATCATTTTACAGCTCTCCTTTCCTGAATGTTTGAAAATGCTTGTTGATAAGATTTCGACTGCAGCATGATTCGCGGGCTTCAATATGTCTAACCGCAGCGGAGACCGCCCACGCAGGGCTATTTCACTCGTTTGATTTCAGCGTTTAAGATTTGCAAAATATTGACGCGATTGTTGACGCGATGGGAGTTTTTAAAGCTGATTTCACCTTTCATGCCGATATAACCATCCACCTGCGCAAGCGCCTCGCGGATTTGTTCGGGCTTGCGGTTGCCGCGTTCGAGGCATTGCATCATGAGATTGGCGGCATCATAACCCATCACATCGAACCGGTCTGGGGTCGCGCCCATCATTTTGCGATACGCAATGCGAAATTGCCTGCCGCGCTCGCTTTGCCAATCGACGAAGTAGTCGCTGGGAAAAACGGCGCCGTCAATGTAAGGACGCAGCTCGCGCATGCGTTCGGTCACAATCCATTGCCAGTCATCTCCGCCCAACAACACGCCTTGAATGTTGTAATAGGCGCGTTGCGGCGCAATCAACGTAATGTCTTCGTGATACAACGGCAAAAAGAGTGCGTGAATGCTGGTGACCGGCGTCGCCACTTCTTCCACAACGCTTGCACTGCGAATGCCTTTCATGGAACGAGCGTCCGACGAGAGATTGAGCGTGTCAGCCTGGTCCAGGCCAAATGCAGCAGCGCGAATCCCCTTGAATTGCTTGCCAAAATCTTCCGTTCCTTCGTAATACCATTTTTGCGTGATGATTTGTCCACCCAGGCTGTCAACCGCCGCACTCAGGCCATCAGTCATTTGCTGTCCGTATTCATCTTGCGGCGCGAAGGTCGCGAAGCGGCGGCAATTGAGGTAGCGCACGGCATATTCGGCCAGCGCACGGCCTTTCATCTCGCGATTGGCGTTCATTTGAAAAACATGGCTGCCCAATGAGGTAATGCCGTTGGCCGTGGAAACCGGCACGAGAATCGGGATGCCTTTTTCCTGCGCCAGCGCGGCAATGGCGCTGCTCGCCGAATTCTCATACTCGCCGATAATCGCGACGATGCTCGGATCGCCCAGCAACAATTGCGCGGCTTTGATCGCGCCCACCACGCTGCTTTCCGAATCGCGCACGACCAGCTCCACGGGAACATCGTCGTTCATCGCGGGCAGTGCATTGCTCGTGCTGGCCTGCGCGACTTGACGGCTGTTGGAGCGCCGCGTCATTTGAGCATAGCGCATGCCGCGATGCAGCGCCTGGCCGGCTTCGGCATCGATGCCGCTTAGCGGTAAGATGACGCCGATTCGCACCGGTGAGCCAAAATCTTGTTGCGGAGAGGTTTTGAGCTGCTCAAGTTGCTTGGTGAAGCGCGTGTTGGGATGGGCGCGCAAGAAATTGTCGACGATTTTTTGGCCTTCGGAGCGCCGGCCCTGCGCGTATTCGTTTTTGGCAAGCACGATCGCCAGCAAGGCCAGGCCGTTTTCTCCGAGGTAGTTGCGGCGCAGCCTGCGGCGCAAATCATTCGGCTGCAAGTAATCATTAAATAACGTTTCTGCATGCTTGGCCGCCTTGTCGCGCAACGCCGGCGTTTCAGCAAAATCCAAAACCCAAATGAACTCGCTTGCCGCCTCGGCGTAGTTGTTCTCCTTGAACGCAATCATGCCCAGCACATAATGCGCGTAATCTGCATAACGGCTTTTGGCGTTGGTTTCCAGTAAGCGATTTAAAGCCTCGGTTGCCTGGCTGTATTGCCCCAATTGATAGAGGCTCTGGCCTTGCATAAACAAACCGGAGGTGTAAAGCTCGTCCTGCGAGCCGCGCTCGACGATCCGGTTGAATTGCTCCAGCGCTTGCTCGAAGTTGGCTTGCTGATACGCCGTAACGGCGCGTTGAAACGCCAGCTTCTGGTCGCGCCGGGTTTCTTGCGCAAGCACGGTAGAAACAGCAATGCCCAGCAAAAGCCAGGCATAGCGAGAGCAGGCAAATGAATGTTTCATTCGACGGTTACACTCTTGGCTAGATTTCGCGGTTGATCCACATCACAGCCGCGCAGGATCGCGATGTAATACGCGAGCAGTTGCAGTGGAATGATGGTCAAAATCGGCGTCAGCATTTCGATGGTGGGCGGAATGAAAATGACGTGGTCGGTGTGCCGCTTGATTTCCTGGTCGCCTTCCGTTGCAATGGCGATGACGCGGCCGCGGCGCGCGCGAACTTCTTCGATGTTGCTTAGGATTTTGTCGTAGGTTGAGTCCTTGGTCGCAATGAATACCACCGGCATATTCTGATCAATTAACGCGATCGGCCCATGTTTCATTTCCGCGGCCGGGTAGCCTTCCGCATGAATATAAGAAATCTCCTTCAGCTTGAGCGCGCCTTCCAGCGCCACCGGGAAATTATAACCCCGCCCGAGATAGAGAAAATTGCTGGATTGATGATAGATCTTCGCAATCTCTTTGATTTGCTCGCGCTGATTGAGAATTTGTTCGATTTGTTGCGGCAATGCTTGCATCGCTTGCACGGTTTCCCGGCCCTTCGACGCCGACATGTTGCGCATGCGCGCGAGTAGAAGCGTGACGAGCGAGAGCACCGTGACCTGCGAGGTAAAGGCCTTGGTCGAGGCCACGCCGATTTCCGGCCCGGCATGCAAGTACACGCCGGCATCGGTTTCGCGCGCGATGCTGGAACCGACGACATTACAAATGCCGAGCACTTTTGCGCCTTTGCGCTTGGCCTCGCGCAATGCTGCCAACGTGTCCGCCGTCTCGCCGGACTGGCTGATCACCAGCACAACCGTATCCTGGTCGATCACCGGATCGCGATAGCGAAATTCGCTGGCATACTCCACTTCAACCGGAATGCGGACAAATTCCTCGATCATATATTCGCCGATCAACGCCGCATGCCAGGAGGTGCCGCAAGCGGTGATCAATATGCGGCGCGCGTAGAGCAAGGAATCGATCTCATGACGAATGCCGCCGAGACGCGCCATGCCTTCTTCGGAAAGCAGGCGCCCGCGCAACGCATCTTCGATGGTGCGCGGTTGCTCCATGATTTCCTTCATCATGAAGTGATCGTAGCCGCCTTTAACGATGCGCTCGATGTCAAACGCAATTTGCTCGATGGCCTTGGTCACGGGTTGATTGTCAATCGTCTTGACCTGGGCGCCCTCGCGGGTGAGAATTGCCATTTCCCCGTCGTCGAGATAGGTGACGTTCTTGGTATGTTCGACCATCGCTGTGGCGTCCGAGGCAATAAAATATTCGCCTTCGCCGATGCCGACAACCAACGGGCTGCCGCGCCGCGCCGCAATGATGGTGTGCGGGTGATCATGCGAAATCACCGCGATGCCGTAAGTGCCTTGCACTTGTGCCAGCGCCGAGCGCACCGCCTCCTCGAAGATCAGCCCCTCTTTTTGAAACTCTTCGATCAAATGCACCAGCACCTCCGTATCCGTCTCCGAGCGGAATTCATGGCCTTTCTTTGCCAGCTCGCGCTTGATCGCCGCATAGTTTTCGATGATGCCGTTGTGGATCAAGGCGATGCGATTCTTGCTGTCTGTGTGCGGGTGGGCATTGACATTGTTCGGCGCGCCGTGCGTTGCCCAGCGGGTGTGAGCGATGCCGACAGAACCGTTGAATTTCTGGCCATTGACGATACGCTCCAGATTGGAAATCTTGCCGGCCTGTTTTTCAACAATCAGTTGATTGGCGGACACAATCGCAAATCCGGCGGAATCATAGCCGCGATATTCCAGGCGTTTTAGTCCTTCGATCAACAGAGGAACAAGCGGTTTATCTCCGACATAGCCGACAATACCACACATGGCTTACGCTCCTTAAAATGGTGATGGGTTAAAGACGATTGGCTGGGCGTCCTTCATTCCGACTTCCATTCTGGCTTTTCGTCAACGTGGGGATAAGAATGGTGTATGAAGAAGCTGGTGCGGATTGACGGAACTCGGGTGTGCAAATATCTCGCATGAAATGCCTACAGATGTTCACCTGGGTTGAATTTGAACGGCAGCAAAATAGAAAGCAGTCGCATAAAATGCAAGGTCAAAAAAGTTGATCAATATCGCCGAATCGTTGTTTTAGGTTCTTGGCAGGTGACATGTCTCAGGCTGCCTGTCTTGGGCCGTGCCGGTTGAATCTGTCTGCGTCATTCCCACTCAATCGTGCTGGGCGGTTTGGCGCTGATGTCATAAACCACGCGGTTGATGCCGCGCACCTCGTTGGTGATGCGCGAAGAGACTTTCATCAACAATTCATGCGGCAGGCGCGCCCAATCCGCTGTCATGCCGTCGGTTGAAGTCACGGCGCGCAAGGCGACTGTCATTTCATAGGTGCGATTGTCGCCCATCACGCCCACGGATTGAATCGGCAGCAATACGGCAAACGCCTGCCAGACGTGATCGTACCAACTCTGGTCTTTGAGTTCGGAGATGAAAATGTCATCGGCAAGCCGCAAAATTTCAAGCCGCTCGGGCGTGATCTCTCCGAGAATTCTCACCGCCAGGCCAGGCCCGGGAAACGGGTGGCGGCCGATGATGCTCGGCGCGATGCCGAGTTTCGCGCCCACGCGGCGAACTTCGTCTTTGAACAATTCGCGTAAAGGCTCGATCAATTCGAGCTGTAAATCCGGCGGCAGGCCGCCGACATTATGATGGCTTTTGATGGTGACGGAAGGTCCGCCTGTGGGCGAGACGCTTTCGATGACATCGGGATAGAGCGTGCCCTGCACCAGGAAGCGAATGTCCGACAGCTTGCGCGCTTCCGCTTCAAAAACGCGAATGAATTGTTCACCGATAATTTTGCGTTTTTGCTCGGGATCGACAATACCCCGCAACCGCTGTAAAAAAATGGCGGACGCATCGACCAGGCGAAACGCCTTGCCGAAGAGTTTTGAGAATACGGCAGAGACTTGTTCCGCTTCGTTGCGCCGCAACAAGCCGTGATCGACAAACACGCAGTGCAGTTGCTCGCCGATTGCCTGATAAACCAGCGCCGCCGCCACCGCGGAATCGACCCCGCCGGAAAGCGCACAAATCACTTGCTCCGCGCCGACACGTTGGCGTATCGCTTCCACCGTCGCGGTGATGAAATTCTCGGGATTCCAATTGGGCGTACAACCGCAGATCTTAAAAACGAAATTGCGCAAAATTTGTGCGCCGGCAACCGTATGCGCCACTTCAGGATGAAATTGCAAACCATAGAGTCTTTGTGCGGCATGTGCAAACGCGGCGAAGTCCGAGTTCTCTGTTTTGCCGAGCGCCACAAAATTGGCAGGCGGCGCCACAATGGTATCGCCGTGACTCATCCAAACCTGGCTGCGCGACGGCATGTCTTCAAACAAAGCGTTTTGTTGTACGATGTGCAGCGTTGCAAAACCGTACTCGCGATCCTTGGCCGGTTGCACCTTGCCGCCAAGATGATGCGCCATCAATTGCTGGCCGTAGCACAGACCGAGAATCGGGATGCCGAGATCAAATATGCCCGCAGCAAATTGCGGCGCGTTATCGTCATACACCGAACTCGGCCCTCCGGAGAGAATGATGCCCTTGGGCTTAAGCCGGATAATTTCTTCCAACGCAATGTAGCAGGGCTTGATTTCGGAATAAACGTTGAACTCGCGGATGCGCCGGGCGATAAGCTGGGTGTATTGTGAGCCAAAATCGAGTATGAGGATGAAATCTTGCGGGTGCATAAGATGATGCCGTTCAGTAGAAGAGATAGTGGGTTTACCGATAAAATAATGTTCGTCTGAAAATCTTTCCGCGCCGGTTATGCCGGCGCTAGTAAACCATCGTCTGTCCGGAGAATGCGGAAATTTTTAAACACAAGGACCAAGCCATTGCAGTAACTAATTCAGCGCCTCACTTTTGAAGAGGGCCACTGATCAAGCCCGCCCAAGGAATCTTACCGGCAAATTATGTCGTGCCCCCGACCGTCGGCTCGGAGGATTTTTCCTGCTTCGCCACTTCAAACCAATCGATATTGCGCGTCAAATACATCACAATCGCCAAAATCACGAACAAGCCGATGCTGCCCAGCAGCAGGGCGTAGTCCTGCAACTGCAAAATGATAAACAAGAAGCCGTACAGCAGCACGAGTATGCCGCTGATGATCAGGGCGATCAAATTGCTCTTCAGCATGCCTTTGGTGTAAGCGCCAATCAAAAGCACGATGGCCGCGCTCGCGATCAAATAGGCTTGATTGAAAGGAATATACTCTGAAATGGAGAGCAACAGCGTGTAAAACACCAGCAGCGCAAAACCGACGAGCAAATATTGAATCGGATGCAAGATTTTCTTGTTCAGGATTTCCGTCATAAAAAATGCGAGAAACGTCAACGCGATGAACATGATGGCATATTTGGCGGTGCGCATGGTTTTTTGATATTCATCGATCGGCTGCAACAGCTTCACGCCGAAGGCTGAGGCCATCAATTCTTGGTTCGGGCCGAGCCATTGTTGTGGATAATTGCGGTTGAGATGCAAAACATTCCAGTCGGCGCTGAAACGATCCCGTTGCACCTCACGCGTCGCCGGCAGAAAACCGCCGATAAAGCTGGGATTGCCCCAAGCTGCCGCAACCGTGACGTTGGTCTCCTTGCCCACTGGCAGAAATTGCAATTCACCGCTGCCGTTTAATTTCAGATTCATGGCGAATGTGTGGGAGGGCAAACCGGCGTCGATGCCGGGTTTGACGCTGATGCCGGAATACAAAATATCTTTTGAATCGATTCCGGGATTGGCGATAAGCTCAGCCTCACGCCATTTGATCACGACGGCTTCGCGGATGCCCTTCAAATCGCTCAAGCCGAGCGCCAACACGGCTTCCTGCCACAAGATATTCTCCGGCGCGACGCCCAGTTCCTTGAAGTTTGGCGGCGGAAAATTGCCGGAAAGTTGCAAATCCGACAGATAAAGAATGACATCGTAAATGCCGCGATGCCGGATTTCCGGCGTCAACTCGCCGGAAATCTGCAAGCGATCGGGCAGGAAATGCGCATGCTCGACGACGGTTGTTATGGTTTTGCCGTCATTGCTCGTGACGAGTCTTTTGTAGGGAATCGTCAGTATCGGGCCGGCAATGATCTGGCTTTGCCCCCACTTTTCGCTCACCTCGCGCACGGCGCTGTCACGCCTGTGCTCGCGTTCGTCGATGAGAGCCATGATCAGAAACGCGGGAATCAACAAGATCAAACTCAATGCGCCGATGATGAGCAGTCGCAAGCCGACCGATTGTTTATAGCCGTTGTTCTTCATCGCAACATCTCAACTTTCGCCCGGCAAAGTGGAAATCAGTTTTGCTCTCGGCTTGATTTATAACTGCCATTGCTGCATGTGGTGCAGATACTCGTAATTCGTCAAATCGAAGCGAATCGGGGTGATCGAAACATAATTCTGGCGAATTGCGCCGTCGTCGAATTCAATGCCTTCGTTTGCTTCAATCTTCGAGCCGGTGAGCCAGTAATAAACGCGATTATGCGGATCGACGCGCTTGTCATACTTGTCATCATAGGTTGACGTTCCCATGCGCGTCATGGCAATGCCGCGAATCTCACGTTCCGGCACATTGGGAACATTAACGTTCAGTAACGTGTCTTTGGGCAGGCCGTTTTCTAAAATTTTAAGCGCGAGGCGGGAACCGAGTTTTGCCGCATAGCTGAAATCCGCGTCTTTGTAGGTGGTGAGCGAGATCGCAAACGAAGGAATACCCAAAAGCATGCCTTCGGTGGCAGCCGAAACCGTTCCGGAATAAATGATATTGATGCCCGTATTGGAGCCGTAATTGATGCCGGAGACGACTAAATCCGGCTTGCGCTCGAGCAGGGCATAATAGGCGATTTTCACGCAATCCGCCGGCGTGCCTTTAACGGCATGGCCGAAGAAACTGTCGAATTTTTCGAAAAGCGTGACACGCAGTGGATCCGATAGCGTGATGGCGTGGCCCACTGCGCTTTTTTCGCTGTCCGGCGCCACCACTGAAACGTCGGCGATTTCTTTCAGCGCTTGATACATGGCATACAGGCCGGGTGCGAAGATGCCGTCATCGTTTGAAAGAAGAATGTGAGGTTTCATCATTGCCATTTCGTTGAGCGGCGGCCGGACCGCCGCAGGTTGCCAGGTATTTTTACCGAACCGGGGTCACGCCGTTTGCAAGCCTGCCGGTTTGTTTTTGAATTCATTCCAAAACATGAATCCGTCTTTATTGTTGGCCTCATCTTGATTCAGCATCACGCTCAACAACTTGGTGAGGCAGGCGCGCATTTCCAGCCGTGAGCAGATGACATCGACGAAGCCGTGTTGCAGCAGGAATTCCGCGGTTTGAAAGCCTTCCGGCAAATCCTGGCCGATGGTCTGTTTGATGACGCGCGGTCCGGCAAAGCCGATCAGCGCGCCCGGTTCGGCAATGATGGCGTCGCCGAGCATAGCGAAACTCGCAGTGACGCCGCCGGTGGTGGGGTGCGTGAGTATCGAGAGGAAGGGGATGCCGGCATCAGCCAAGCGCGCAAGGCGCGCGGAGGTTTTTGCCATTTGCATGAGCGAGAGTGCACCTTCCATCATGCGCGCGCCGCCGGAGGCGCAGATGATGATCAGTGGTTGCCGGCGCGACAAGGCTTCATCTGTCGCCAGCGCGATTTTTTCTCCAACCACCGAACCCATGCTGCCGCCAATAAAACTGAAGTCCATCACTGCCAGCACCAGGCGTTGCCCGGCGAGCGCGCCGAAGCCGGTGATGACGGCGTCATGCACGCCGGTTTTGCGCGCCGCTTCTTTGAGCTGGTCGCCATATTTCTTGTTGGCTTTGAATTTCAGGATGTCGACCGGCACGATGTTGGCGTTGATTTCCTCGAAACTGTTTTCGTCGAGCAGAAATTTGATGTACGTGCGCGCCGCGGCGCGGAAGTGATGACTGCATTTGCCGCAGACGAAAAAGTTTTTTTCCAAATCCGGCTTGTAAATGATTTCATCGCATGCCGGGCATTTAATCCAAAGATCGGGCATGTCTTTTTTCTTCTGGGAGACCAGCCCTTTGGTTTCGCGTTTAAACCACGCCATCGTTGCTCTCCTCTCGCAGGAATGATGAAGCCGCCGTCAGCTTTTTTTGCATCACAATCGCATCTTCGCCGGTGCGGCCGTAATAACGCGACCGCAGGCTATGGGTATTAAAGCCCATGCTTTCGTACAAGCGTCGCGCCGCCCTATTCGAGCGCCGCACTTCGAGATAGGCGGTCGCGCATTGTTTGGCCTGCGCCAATGCCAACACATGCGTGAGCAGCATGCGGCCCAGGCCGCGTTGCCGAAACGTTTCTTTCACCGTCAAATTTGCAATCTCGACTTCATCCGTGATCATCCAGGCGACAATGAAGCCGATAATCTCGCCCGCGCGCTCGGCGACAATCGGTTGTGAGACTTCGGAAGCCAATTCGACGCGAAACGATTCTTGCGGCCAGGGTTCCGTGTAGCTGTGCGCCGCAATCGCCGCGACTTGTGAGAGATCGTCGTGCCGCATGCGACGAATGATGACCTCGCTGCGGCTGAGGCGTGTGGCAGGCGATGAATGTGTTTCGGTGTCTGTCATGGTTCAACAATTACTGATTCTGGCTGCCCTGGCTCAACTTGCATGGGGGTTTTGAGCAATAGTCTCGTCGCTATTCAGCCCTGCGCGCTGCGCCCGTTTCAAATTCTTGGACATAAAGCGGCGCTAGCGCTTCGGCTGTCGTCGTTTCGCCGCGCGCGAATTTAACTTGCCCGAGTTGCGCAATGACGCCGCCGCTTAACCGCGCGCTGCCTTCCGGCGCGACGAAACAATGTTGCAAGGATTGCAACGCACCCTCAGCGCGCAGCATCGCAATGCCATCTCCGCAAATGATCGCAGGCTCATGCAACCACGCGGGCACGTTTGCAATTTCCTTCACTTGCTCAGATGTAATTTGAAGCGGCAGTTCGCCGGTTGATCGAAATTTTGCGGAATAGACTTCACCCTTGCGTGAGCGGATGAGGGGAACAATCATTTCATCTTTCTCGCGAGTGAACACTTGTGCGGCGAACGCTTGCGCCGTCAGCGTGCTGATGGCGATCAACGGCTTTTGTTGTGCAAAGGCCAGGCCCTTGGCCACCGCCATGCCGATGCGCAGGCCGGTGAAAGAGCCGGGGCCTGCTGAAACGGCAATCGCCTCGATTTCATTGAGCGGCGTCTTGATTTGTTCCGTCAGATACGCGATGCCGTCGCGCAACACGCGATCGTGAATATTTTTGATGCCGAACCAGGTTTCCGCAAGGAGCCGTTCTTCATTTGCAATGCCAACACTGCAAATCACGGTTGCGGTTTCGATTCCCAAAACGAGCATACGTGCTTCGGAAAAGTTTTTATCCAATTGAGAAACAAGCGGGAACGCTTTTGAAAAACGTGCCGCAGCTTTGATTCCATGGGCGCTTGCAGCTCACCATCGCCGAACGCGTCGCGCCTCAATCATTCGAAAAAACAGCTTTGCGTTCAAGAGTGATTTCACGCGTTTCCGGCTCCCCCACAAAATCGGGCATATTGAAACGAACCACCAACGGATGACTCGGCAGCAGCGGCTCGGCGAGTTCCGGCCACTCGATCAACGATATGCCGTCGCCTTCCCAATATTCTTCCACGCCGAGCGCGGCAATTTCTGCCGTTGAGTTCAAACGGTAAAAATCGAAATGATAAATCGGGCAAACGTCGCCGTGATAAATGTGCATAAGCGTAAATGTTGGGCTGGTGATTTTTTCATGCACGCCGAGCGCGGCGCAAAAGCCCTGCACGAACGTGGTTTTGCCGCTGCCCAGGTTGCCGATGAGCGTCAGGACGTCACCTTTTTTATTGTTGCGGATAATAAGCTGCGCCACCTGTGCGGCAAGATCACGGGTTTTTGCCGGAGAAGATGAACGGAACTGCAGCATGTGACCGCCTACCAAAGCGCGTTGCAATTCCAAATCGGGGATTTTGCTAACATTCATTATCAAAGCGGATAAACGCTGATTCTAGTAGTGTTGATCTGTTGACTCTGTGTCCAAAATGTTTGCTCTAACAGCAAAGGCGTCATTCGGGATGGACTAAATTCTCAAAACGTGATTATATCCGGGCGCCGATCGGTTCCAGCCTCACGATCGGCAGAATCATTTCTTCCAGCGACACCCCGCCGTGTTGCAGGCTGTCACGATAGTAGTTGAGATAATGATGATAGTTTGTCGGATAAACAAAATAATAATCTTCTTTCGCAAAAAGAAAATTGGTGGTGACGTTCAGGCTAGGCAATTGATACGTCTCCGGCTTTTGCACGATAATGGCCTGCTTGGAGTCGGCCTTCAGGCTGCGGCCGAATTTATAACGCAAATTGGTTGAGGTCTCGCGATCGCCGATGACTTTCGCGCCGCGCATGCCACGAATACTGCCGTGATCCGAGGTGACGATTACCGTGTTGCCGCGCTGCGACAGCTCGCGCAATATGCGATACAGCGGCGAATGCTCAAACCACGATTTGGTGAGCGAGCGATACGCCGCTTCGTCCGGCGTAATCTCGCGCAACACTTCGGAATCGCTGCGGCTGTGGGCGAGAATGTCAACGAAGTTGATCACGAGCGCGAGCAAGGGCAATTCGGCATATGAGCCGATTTGCTTTTCCACGGCTTTGGCTTCGTTTTGATCGAGAACCTTAATGTATTTCACCGGCGGCCTCAAATGCACCTTCAGGCGTTGCAGTTGCGCCTCGAGAAACGCATGTTCATGGCGATTGAGGCTGCTGTCGTCGTCTTTATCGAATGCCCATAAATCCGGATGCTCGCGCTGAATGTCGCGCGGGAAGAGGCCGGCAAAAATGGCGTTGCGCGCATACGGCGTGGCAGTCGGCAGAATCGCAAAATAATGCTCGCGGTTCACCGTAAACATTTCGCGGATGAGCGGCTCGATGGTGAGCCATTGATCGAGACGAAGATTGTCCATCACGAGAAAAGCGACGCGCTTGCCCTCTTGCAGCGGCGGCATGACATAGTTTTTGACGACGTCAATCGAAAGCGGCGGGCGTTCTTCTCCCGCAGCCCAACTGGGATAATGCTTCTCAATGAATTTGCCAAACTCGGCGTTACACTCGCGTTTTTGATCGGCAAGCGTCTGGCGCAGCCCAAGATCGGCATGGCGATCCAGCTCGACCTCCCACTCCGAAAGCAGCAGATAGATGCCGATCCAATCTTTCCACGTCAGCGGTTCCAGCAACCGGCGTGAAATGGCATTGAACTCGGCGATGTATTCGCGCGACACGCGCGCGCCCGTGATTTTGCGGCTGTCGAGAATTTTTTTGCAGGTGGATAAAATCTGGCTGGGATTCACCGGCTTGGTGAGATAATCCGCGATGCGGCTGCCGATGGCCTCTTCCATCAGCCGTTCTTCCTCATTCTTCGTCACCATCACCACCGGCAGCGCGGGATTGATTTCCTTGATTTCCGCCAGCGCCGAGAGGCCGTCTTTGCCGGGCATCATTTCATCCAGCAAAACCAAATCGAATGAGCCGTCGCGAATCAGTTGCACGGCATCGTCGGCGTTGGTGACGGGATGAACCGCATAGCCCTTGCTTTCCAAAAACAGCACATGCGGCCGCAACAATTCGATTTCATCATCAACCCAGAGAATTTTACTGCGCGCCTCGCTCATGATCGTCCTTGTGTAATCGTGACCGCCGACGGTTGCCCGGCAATCCTGATCGGCGCCAACCGTTCGGCTGTTTGTTCCAATTTAAGCATTCCGCTGCGCCGGCAGCGGGATAGAGTGCATGCAAACAAGTTTTGATTTGCCTGAGAAAAGTAGGGAAGTTCCTGGCGATAGTCAATGAAGAAGTTGAAGAAGGTAGGCTTCTGTAATGAAAACGTCAGTTTAATCGCAAAATTCCCAAATAAGAGGCAAGCGCTGCCGCGAGCAACATGAAAACTGGGCTGCGTGCTCCGGCCTTGTCCTTACAAGCAGAGTGACCCAGCCTCGTCAGAGTTACAACCGCGCTTGAAATTTCTAATGCGGTTGATTATCTTGATCCGAGCGGTTCAATCCGATCAGCTTCTCGTCAAATTGCTGGAGGGTCTATGAGTATGGCACAGGCAGCGCCGGCGCGCGGCGTGAGTTTCACCTTGACCGAAGAGCAAAAGCTGTTGCAAGAGACGGCGGCGGAATTCACCCGCAACGAAATCATTCCGGTTGCCGCCGACTACGACATAAGCCATGAATTTCCCTGGCCCGTGATTCGTAAAGCGCAGGAATTGGGATATACCACCATGACAATTCCCTCGGTTTACGGCGGTTCCGGGCTCTCACTGCTCGAGGAATGCCTCATTACCGAAGAACTGGCCTATGGTTGTTCAGGGATGAGCACGAGCATCACGCTCAACGGCTTGGCGGCGCTGCCGATTATGTTGGCGGGCAGCGATTACTTGAAACAGAAATATCTCAGCCATCTTGCCAACAACGGCATGGCCGCCTACTGCTTGTCCGAAGCTTCCGCCGGCTCGGATGTCGCCGCCATTCAAACTGAAGCGCGCCGCGAGGGCAATTATTTTGTTTTGAATGGCGCAAAAACGTTTATCACCAATGCCTCGGTGGCAGAATGGTTTTCTGTGTTTGCTTATACCGACAAAGATGCGAAGTACCGCGGCATCAGTGCATTTGTCGTAGATCGCAACTCCCCGGGCGTCTCGGTTGCCAAACCGTTCAATAAACTCGGCCAGCGCGCTTCCAACACCGCAGAAGTCATTTTTGACAATGTGAAAGTTCCCGCGGAGAATTTAATCGGCAGCGAGGGCGAGGGGTTCGTGCTTGCGATGCGCGTGTTCGATCGCAGCCGTGTGCCGACCGCCGTCGGCGCGGTCGGTGTGGCGCGGCGGGCGCTGGACGAATGCCTCAAATTTGCGCGCGAGCGCAAAACCATGGGCCAGGCAATTTGGCAGCATCAAGCCATCGGCCACATGATCGCCGACATGGCAATGCAAATCGAAGCAGCGCGCTTGCTGGTGTGGCAGGCCGCCTATCTCGTGGACCTTGGCCAGCCGAGTTCGAAACAATCCGCATTTGCCAAAGCTTTTTGTGCAGACATGGCGATGAAAGTCTGCACCGACGCCGTGCAAGTTTTCGGCGGTTATGGTTTCATCGAAGATTATCCCGTGGCCAAGCTCATGCGCGATGTCAAAGTTTTTCAAATTTATGAGGGCACGAGCCAGATTCAACGCAACATTATTGTGCGTGAATTGTTCCGGGGATGAAAATAAATTCATAGTCGCAAGCGTTGCTTAACATGTTCTCTCCGGCGATTCCAGGCGATGCCTGAAAATGTTCAAAAAATTCTGGTGATCAAGCTGCGCGCCATCGGCGACGTGATTTTGGCGACGCCGGTGTTGGATAATCTCGCTGCAGCCTTTCCGCATGCCGCCATCGATTTTCTCACCGAGCCGGCCAGCGCGCCGATCGTGCAACACCATCCTGCCATTCATGAATTGATCGTGTTAGATCGCCGCGCCTGGGCGCAGTCGTCGCGATTTACCCGCCTGCGCAAAAATTTTGCGTTGATGCGGAAACTGCGCGATAAAAAATATGATTTAGTGCTCGATCTTTTTGGCAACCCGCGCAGCGCATTGTTGACCTATTTTTCGCAGGCCCCGGTGCGGGTGGGATATAAATTCCGCGTGCGCCGGCTTGCCTATAATCATCTCGTTATCCCTCGTGGTGATCGCGTTCATGAAGTCGAATTCAATCTTGACGCTCTGCGGGCCTTGGATATTCCCATCCTCACCAAAAATTTGCGTGTTGAAAATACCGAAGAAGTGCAGGCAGACGTCGCAACGTGGTGGCGGGAACAAAAGCTCGAGCAGGCGAAACTCGTTGTGGGATTGAACCCCTCCGGCGGATGGTATACAAAACGCTGGCCGCTTGCCTCGTTCGCGCAATTGGGCGATCGCCTGGTGCATGACTGCGGCGCGACGATTATTTTATTGTGGGGCGCCCGGGAAGAACAGCGTGATGCCCATGAAATTGCGCGGCAGATGCAAGCGCCGGCGCGGCTTGCGCCGCCGACGGACCTGGCGCAAGCGGGCGCATTGCTTGCGCGTTTGCATATCTTGGTCTCAAACGATTCCGGTCCCATGCACTTGGCCGCCGCGATGAAAACCCGGGTGGTGGGCATCTATGGCCCAACGCGCCCGGAGTTGCAAGGCCCGTGGGGCGAGGGCCATCAAGTCGTTTTCAACGCAGGTTTGCCTTGTCTTGGGTGTAACGGCGTGACATGCAAAATTAAGACGCATGATTGCATGCAACAATTGGAGGTTGAGAAGGTGTTGCAGACGGTGAAGCTCTGTTTGCAGAACGCGGGTTTTGCTGCGGTGCAGAGGGCTTGAAAGCCTGCCGAGTGACGAAAAAAGTTTTTGTGTATTGGCAGCTCTGTTTGGCGCGAATATAAATCTTTGCTACCGATATGCCAGAAGCTCGCCCCTTGCTTTCTGTTATCATCATCACACAAAACGAGGCGCCTCTCCTGCACGATTGCCTCGCGAGCGCCGCATTTGCAGATGAGATAGTCATCGTGGATGCGGAAAGCTCGGATGATACGTTGAAAGTATGCCGGGAATTCGCGGCCTCTTTCCCCGCAATCGTCGTTAAAATTTTCGTTCGGCCGTGGCCGGGATTTGCGGCGCAAAAACAGTTTGCCCTGGCGCAAGCAACCGGCGAATGGACGTTGAGCCTCGATACTGATGAACGCGTCACCCCGCCGTTAGCTGAGGAGATTCAAACACTGATCAAAAAGACGCCGCCGCAGGCGGGCTATTATGTGCCTCGCTTGAGCACGTTTTTAGGAAAATTCATCCGGCACAGCGGCTGGTACCCGGGCTATCAATTGCGCTTGTTTCGCAGAGACAAGACCACGATCATTAACAGTCATGTGCATGAGGGCTTTGTTGTTGACGGCGAACTCGGCTATCTTAAACACGATCTGCTGCATCTTACTCATCGCACGCTGGAAGAAAGTCTGGCGCGCATGAATCGCTACAGCTCATTGGAAGCGTTGGACCGCAGCGGCCAACGTGTGTATTGGTGGGATTTTTTTGTACGGCCCTTTGCTGCTTTTTGGAACAAGTTTATTGCGCATCAAGGATGGCGCGATGGCATGCACGGTTTGATACTGGCGTTGGTCACGGCCATGGTCAAACTCGCCTTGTATATGAAGCTTTGGGAGGCGCAACAATCACGACGGCCAGAGAATTAGTTTTGAATTGGTTGGTGCTGAATTCGATTTTGTTCTTTAATCCGATTTGTTCTTTAATCCGATGACGTCCCGACGCGGTTCTACCATAAGAGGTGCCACGGCCAAGCCTTGCCAGAGCAACACAGATCGCTGATTTTGATTCTCAAGACTCAAGCGGGATCTTGACAACTTCCGCTGAAAAACAAAACCGGATCACGCCGTGTTGTGGGGCAGTTCGATCACAATCTCGGTGCCGTGTGAGTTGCGGCTGTTTACGAAAATCCTACCGTGATGCGCTTCGATGATTTTCTTGCTGATAAACAATCCCAATCCCACCCCTAAACCGAATTTTTCGGCATTATGAATTGGGTCAAAAAAATGTTCGAGCATGTGCGCATGCAGCGCTGGCCCGCGATCTTCGAGCCTGATGATCACTCCCGACCCTTCACTCAGTTGCTGAGTGTGCACTTTGGGAACAGCGTCTTCGCCCGCCGCCGCAATGGCGTATTTTAAGAGATTTTGAAAAACGATTTGCAATAAGATGGGATCGCCCGGCACCGGCGGCAGATTTGGCCCCAAGACCATCGTACACAATACTTCGTGACGCATGGTTTGCTGCAGCAACGCCAGGGCTTCGAGAATCATCTCGTTTATATCCAGCGGCGCGAGATGGGAAGAGCCGTGCTGCGCCAGGCTGACCATGTTGTTGGTGAGATAGCTGATGCGATAGATTTGCGTGATGATGTCGTGCAGTCCGGCTTCGAGCGGTTGATTGCCCAGAGGCGTCGCGATGCCCAGAATCTCATCCAGTTTATGGCAAATCACATCCAGCGCGCCAGCCAACTCGTGCGCGACGCTGGTGTTCAACTTGCCCAGCAACAAAAGTTGTTCATGCAGGTGATGTTGCTGCGGCGTTCTCTTCAGGGAGACATCGGTCAACGACACCAAGACCAGGGGCGCGATCGCGGCGGTGGGCAGCAGGTTTAGTTGGTAGCGAAACGTAAAGCGGTTTCCTTCCCGGTGCCGCTGTTGAAATTCTCCCGCCACCGCCTGCGGCCTGGGTGAAGCAATGGCATGCGCCTCTTCAAAAAGCCGCAGTATTTCTTTTTTCAATCCCTGCTCAAAGCTTTTGGGTATTAAGGAAAAAAAAGGCCGCCAGAGCGCCTCCGCGGAGGAAACGCCCAAGAGACGTGACATGGCTTGATTCCAATGCCGCACGATAAAGTTCTCATCGAGGCAACATAAGGCGCCTGGCATCGCTTCCAACATGGCGGCAATCGGACACCAGTCGTCGGGCAAAAAATCATCTTGACGGTTGAACTCAAATTGCTCAGAGAGTGGGGGTGAAGCAGGCGAATCTTTGGAATCAGCGGGTAATACCGTCGGATACATGTTGTCGGCCTCGGTGATGACGAAAGCAGCGATTAACAAAGGGCGGCTTGTGTTGTTAGAATTTATACAAGCGCCCTCGCAGGCAATTGTGCGTCATGCCTTGCAGACGTTGCGCAAAATTTTAAAGAAGATTTCTACAGAACCTCAAGAACGTTGCGCTTTTTTGCCTGATGAACCGAGGACAAAAAAGATGCCAATTATCAGCGCTTCGAAAAGCTGGAGTTAGTCATGCCGTTTGCCGAGCTTCTTGTTTCAGTATGATACTGCGTAATTACATTGCTTCTGCGAAAGGCAGAGCGTATCCAGTCACAGAATTGTAACCCAGCATCGGGCGGATGGAATGCTAAAAGAGGAAAGCGGCGGAAGCATGTCCGGAATCATAGATTCGTAACGTTTGCGACGTTTTGATGAACCAGACTCAGGAAATGATGCAATACGCGCGCGGTAAGACCCCAAATGCAGATGGTATGGCGCTGCGCCGGCCAGTTTTCATTTTGATACTTAACAAACGGTTTGGCCGCAATGTGATAATGGAGATTCAAAAAATCTTCACGCGACCGAATGGTGAGGGAAGCATCGAACTGTTCGATGAGCACGCGCACGGGAATTTCGAAAATAGCCGCGACTTCACGATCCTGGGGCAAATAGCGCAAGGGTGTGGGGGTGCGCGCAACGAAAACGGCAACGTCATAACCCGTCATCAAGGTGCTGAAGTGTCCGAGACTTCCCAGCACCTCAAGTTGCGCCGGCGCGATGCCGATTTCTTCGCGTGTTTCACGCAACGCGGTTGCCAGCGTGGAGGAATCTTCGGGTTCAACTCGTCCGCCCGGGAAGGCGATTTGTCCGCCATGACGCGAACCGTCCGCCGTTTTCATAATGAATACAGCATGCGTTTGCGCCGGCGTTCCGGCTTCAAACAAAATCAAGAGGACGGCAGAATGTTTCAGGCCGGGCAATGGGGCAACGCGAGCTTTTGCCGTTTGTAAGAGTTGTTTAAGCGCGCTGGGGGAGAACATAGTCAACTTGTTGCAGAAATTTAGACGGCTGAATCGGCCGCGCAACCTAGCGAATTTTTGCGCGAGACTCAAGTTTTTTCTTGGCAAAAAGAAAGGCGATGACATTTCGTTCATCGCCTTTGCGGCACAGCGATTATCGTTAAAGCATGCGGTGCAGATTTGGGGATCTCACACGCTTACTCATTGATAATGAATTCTCCCGGATCGCGAGCTTTGCCGTCGACCCAAACTTCATAATGCAAATGCGGGCCGGTGGCGCGGCCGGTGGCGCCCACCAAGCCGATGACGTCCCAGCGCTCGATTCTTTGGCCGAGCTTCACATTGACTTGAGCAAGATGGCCGTATAATGTTTTGATGCCATAGCCGTGATCCAGGATCACGACGCGGCCGTACCCACGCTTGGGTACATAGCGCGTCTTCACGAATTCGACGGTGCCGGCCGCGGGCGCATAGACTGGTGAGTTATACGGCGCCGCCACATCGAGGCCGCGATGATGCCGGATTTTGCGCACGAAGGGATCGACGCGCTTGCCGAAAAAGTCCGTGATGCGGCCGTTGAAAATCGGTTTGATGGAGGGGATATGTTCGAGCTGTTTGCGGCGCTCTTCAAATTTTTCAAAAATGATTTGATGCGCCTCGCGGGTATCGCTCAAGCGTGACTCCAGCTCGGAGATAACATCCGTGGGGTTGTGCTCGTGAGGGGAGGCGTTTTCCTTCGCCTCCGGTTCGTCGCGGTAAAGATTGGCGTCAGGCGCGCCGCGGCCGCCGGTCAGCGTCGGAAGGATATTGTCATCTTCGTCGATGAACGCGCCGCCGCGACCATCGAGTTGCTCGGTCGCGGTTTTTGGCTCGCCTGGCTCGCGCATCGTCAAAGCAAGTGAACGTGTCGAGCCCAGGGTTTTATCAAAGCGATGTGCCAAATCTTCCACACGATTTTTCCACTCGGCGAAGCGTTCCATCAGCTTCGCCTGCCGGCGTTCTTGAATTTTGTAATAAAAGTTCTCAAAGATGAGCTTGGAGCCGAACAACAAGCCGCTGCCGAGCAAAAAAAGCGCGATCAACCCGCCGGCCAGAATGCCGGCAAAAGTCGAGACGCTGAACTCGGCTTGCTTGTAGTCGCTCCCCCATGTGGAAAAGAGCACCAAACGGATTCTTTTCTTATCCATGGAGGTTTTCTCCATTCATCTTTGTTTGATTGGCTTTGATACCGGGGACGATTCCCTTGCCACGCCGCATCAACAGTTGGCTGCCGGCCTCTTGCATCCTTACGGCAAATTCATCCCTGGTCAAACTTGCGTGCGCCCAATTTCATGCGGAATTGCAACCCTTGATTTGTTTTATCTTTGCCGGCGCCGGCGCTCCGCAAAACGCTCTCAGATATTATAGACTATACGCGCGCTAGGCAAGAGTACGGAATGCCTCTGAAACTTTACTTGACGGTGTTGCAAAATCGTCTTGAAATTGACGAGGGCGTGAACGTTATTCCAAGCACATGAATTTTTGATGTTGTCAACTCATACTGACATCCAGGTTTTGGATGTTAATGAGCAGGAGGACAATTCCGTGAAAATTGTTTTTTTAACAATGCGACTATTGCTGGCTCTGTTGCAACGCCTGCTTTATGTCTTGACGGCCGGCCAGCTTCCGCCGTTTGCCAGCGTGGCAGTGGTGGTCAAAGAACATGACAAGATTCTGATGATCGTGCGGCGAGATGGCAAAGGATATGGCCTGCCGGGTGGGCATATCAATTTAAACGAAACGGCCGAACATGCGGCAGAGCGGGAGGTCGAGGAAGAAACCGGCTTGCAACTCAAAATCACAGGCATTCTTGGCACGCTCTCCGGAAAACGGCCGGGAACGTGGGTGCGCACCGTCGACATCGTTTATGAAGGCCAGATCGGCGGCGGCGTCTTGCGCGATTCGGGGGAAGGGCGTTGTGTCTGGGTTAGGTTGGAAGAAGTGCGCGGACGAGTGGCATTCGATTATCTTAAGATTCTCGAGGCGGCTGCGTAATTTTATGCCGGCGCGGCAGGCAGGCGCTGTTTGAGCACGGCGCTGATCGCCGCGAGAATGTGCACCGGCGCTTGCGAAACGTCGATGGTTTCGATCAATTCTTGCGGAAGCGCCGCAAGGGTTTTATGCATCTCACGTTCGAAGACGATCAAGCGCTGGCGAATGAGCGGCTCATTGGCGTCGTCCTGGCGATTCTCCAAAACCGCGCGCCGGTGCAAACGTTTGATCAAGATTTCCTGATCGGGGCAATGCAACAACAGAATTGCCTTCACGGATGCGACGTTTTTCAAGGTCTGAGCTTGGTGCGGCGTGCGCGGAAAGCCGTCAAGAACTAGAATGTCTCGCTGCGGTTTGAAGGACCCGATCAGGACGGCAGTTTGCATGTGTTGCGTCCACAAATTGAATACGATATTATCCGGCACTAATTCGCCCCGCCGCATGAATTCCATCACCTCAAGGCCAAGCTCGCTTTCCGTGTCCATCTTGCGAAACATTTCCCCGGTCGATAAATGATAGAACCCTGGCATCATGCCCAAAATTTTTCCCCAGGTGCCCTTGCCGGAGCCGGGAGGGCCGAACAGCAAAATGGTATTGTACAAAGTGGGCGAAGGCATTTGCCTCCTCCGTTTGGGCTTTTATTGTGTGGATAAAAAAGCCGGGATCTTGGAAATCGACCGGCCGGCCCTGCACGATGGGCGCGCAATGAAACCGGCCGGTCACTTATTCGAGGGGTATTTAAACAAAATTGAGGAAAGATGCTATAGAAGAAATAGAAGCGGCATCTGCCAAGCTTTGGCACAGGCAGAACGTTGTCACAAAAGGCTCATCTCCCCCGGAAGCTTCTTATTGCCGATCGAAACATGGCGTCAAGCATGATAAAAATTTCAAAGCCACGGCCCGGCCGTGGCTGAACCTCGGAGCTTACTTTTGCCACAGCTCTTGTAAGGCTGCGCGCGCTTCCGGCTCGGAACGCCGCGACAACGCCCGCACGGCTGCGCGACGCACACGTTGATCGACATCGTTCTGCAAAACCTCCCGCAAGATCGCCACGGCTTCTTTCGCTTCGATTTCACCGAGCATGCCAACGACGACAGCGCGCATTGCCCAATTTTGATGCGACTTCATTTTCTTTAATTCCGGCAGCGCCAACTTTTCATCTTGATGCAACAACGAACGCAGCGCCTCGGCCTGCACCGACTCATCGGCGCTCAAATATTTTTTATAGCGCGAGGAAATGCCGGAATGATGAAAGTCGTAGTCAGGGAATGGCGCGTGCGGCGCCCGCGCGGGCATTGGCGGAATCTCGGGAATGTGCGGTATCTCTGGCATCGCTGCCAATTCCGGCAAAGCCATGTGCAATTCAAACGGCAACTCGTGCAGTTCGGCAAGTTCCGCTTCGATTTCAGGGAATTCTAGCTCTGCCAGCGCCGGCGCCAGCTCATCGAGCATGCCGGGAAGCGTGTCTTGCAACTCTTCCAGCCCGGGGGCAAGCTCAAAACGCAGCCGCTCGCCCATTTCCTCCATTTCTCTCGCCAGCTTTTCATGCTGCCGCGCGAACCTTTTTTGAGTTAAGGAATCCAATTCATCTGCCCGGCGCGCGTTTTTCTGTTTGGCGGCCGGCTTATCCTGCGCGCGCATCCCCGGCGGCGCGACCACGAGCAACATCAAACATAAACAGGCGAGTTGTTGCATTCGGCATTTCATGGCTTTTCTCCTCGAATAATTTTGAGCAAGGCTTCTTTGGCTTTGGGCGAATCAATTTGCCCCAACGCATTCACGGCAGTGCTGCGGACTTTTTGATTTGATGATTGCATTGCGAGCTTGTAAAGCGCCGGCACAGCGTCGTCATCGTTCGTGTTGCCCAGCGCGTGAATCGCGGCAATCTGCGCCTCCGGTGAAGTAAGATTATTGATCAGTTCGGAAAGCGTGCTGACCGCAACCCGGTCGCCGGCATTGCCAATCGCATAGACGGCGGCTTTTTGCAGGGCTTCATCTTTTTGCGTCATGGCTATTTGGGCCAGCGCTTGTACGGCTTTTTCACCGCCGGTGTTTCCGATGGCATACAATGCGGCTTTACGCGCCCCGGGCGCGCGCGCGCCTTCCACCAACGGTTGGAGCTGTTCCACGGCGTTTTCTGAGCCCAGGTTGCCGATGGCATACACCAACGCTTCCGCGATTTTATCGTCGGTTTCAGTCATGGCTGTGTTTGCCAGAAACGTGGCAGCAGAAGGCTCGCCGGTATTCGCAATGGCATAAGCCGTGGCGCGGCGCACGCTCGTCGTCGTGCTCTTGGCAAAGATGTTTTGTAGAGATTGCAGCGCCTCGAGGGAGCCCATATTGCCGATGGCATACACCGCTGCTTCTTGCAGTTTGGGGTCAGCGTCCTGCAGCGCCGTTTTTTCAAGTGCAGGCAAAGCCGTCTCTTCACCGGTATTGCCCAGCGCGTAAAGCGCGGCTTTGCGAATTTCCAGCGAGGTAGCGCTGGCGAGAATGTCGCTCAATGCGTTGACGGCTTCGCGGGACGATTGATTCGCAATCGCATAAACCGCGGCTTTGGAAATTTCAGGCTCGGGATCGCTTTTCGCAACGCGCGCGAGAAACGCGACGGCGCCGTCCCAATCGACATTGCCAATCGTCATCACCGCGTTTTTGCGCACGCCGGGGTCCGGGTCGTTTGCTGCAATTTCGCTCAACGTTTTTGCGGCTTCCGGCGAATCAATATTCCCGAAAACATAAACGATTTTGCGGCGCACATTCGGGCTTTTTTCTGAGGCGAGCAAGCTTTTGAGTGTGTTAATCGTTTCTTCGTCATCGTGCTGACCCAGGGCATAAAGCGCCTGCAAGCGCAACTCTTCATCCGCGTCCTGGCGCATGGCCTGCACCTCGGCTTGATAACCGGTTTTGCCGGCTTTGGCAAGCGCGGCGGCCAGCAAAATCATATTCGCCTTGGCTTCGTCAACATATCCGCTGCGCGGATAGTTTTTGATGAAGGCTTTATAGGCGTTATAAACTTTTTCGGCATCATCGCCGCGTTTTTCCTGGCTGTAACACATCCAAAAAGTCGCATCTGCCGCATATTTGCTGCCGGCATATTTGCTCAAGAACGCCTGCAACTGCGTGATGGCCTCGGCCCAGCGCTGCTCATAAACAAAGTTTTGCGCCGCTTTATATGCCTGATAGGCGTCGTCTTGCGCTTCGCTCTTCGATGTTTGCAACAACGCAAACACTCCGGCCCAGGGATGCGGCGGCTGGCGTTGTTCCGCCTCTGCCGCCGTTTTGCCCGCAACACACAACAACAATACCATCGACCAAGTTAAACGTCTCATGGGAATGCCTCATTGCCTTGATATGAGATGATTACAGCATTTTTTTCTGATGATCTCGCGGCGCTGCCGGCGCTTTTGACTGCCGCGCCAATTCTTCGAGATTGATTTTGAGCAATAAACCCTCGCGGTTGATGCCGTTGCGCACCAGCTCGACGGAGGCAAGATCGTGCGCGGCCTCGAGACTCGCGATTTGCAACAACACGACTTCCAGTTGATCGAGCAGTTGCACCAGCCGACGATCGGGAGATTGCCGCAATGTTGCGCGCAAATCGCGCGCTTCCGTGAGCAGCGTGCGCGAAACCTGCTGCTGATGTTTAAGATCTTGCGCGCTGGCGGCAGAGAGATCTTCATTCACAATGCCGATCAGCAAGATTTTTGAGCGCTCGAGCAGTTGTTCGCTGCGCGCCGCAACCTGTTGAACCTCCGCAACGTTCGGCGTGGCGTCCTGTGCCGTCTGTTGTGAGGTGTCCTTAAAAAAAGTTCGCCCGATGAATATGCCCAGGACGAGCACCGCGGCAGCAGAAGCAATTTGCATGATCGGCGTCCATCTCACGGGCATAAATGAGAACAGGCGTTCCCACAGCGAGGGCAAAGGAGGCGGTTCATGATCCATCCGTTTGATCAAGCGCTCCCAATATCCCTCCCAAAAATGGGCAGGCATATCCGGGCGCTGCGGCTTTCCCAGCGTTTCACGCACCTCGCGAAATTCTGCGAGCATGCCGCGGCAAGCTGGACACGAGGCCAGATGCGCTTCGAGTTGTTTCTCCTGCCGTGTATCAATATCGCCGAAAAGCTTGTCAATCAGCAGGTTTTCATATTTTTGGCAGTTTGTCATGGCGCTCAAACCTTGTTAACGGATTCCCAAATCGGCGCGATAAAACGCAAGCTGCTTTTGCAGTTTGCGCAAGGCGCGGAAGAGCTGGCTTTTCACTGTGCCTTCGGAGATTTTTAAAATCTCACTGATTTGTTGCAAGGGCATATCCTGATCATGGCGCAAGATGAAAATGCTGCGCTGTTGCGGTGAGAGGTGATTGAGGGCGGCGCGCAAATGCTCGCGAATCATGCCGGCCTCCGCCGTTAATTCAGGATTCGCCTCCGGCGTCTCGCTGGCGTGCGCCGCATGCTTTTCGTTGCCTTCGAATGTTTCACGTAATTCCATTGCCGAAACCGCCTTTTTACGGCGGCGATTGATGCAAATGTTCACCACGATGCGATACATCCATGAACTGAGTTGCGCCTCGCCGCGAAAGTCGCGAATGCCGTGATAAACTTTGATAAAGGCTTCCTGCGACACATCTTCCGCATCCTGGAGGTTGCCCATCAAATCATAGGCAAGCGCCAGCACGCGCCGTTTATGATTTTCCACCAACTCGCGAAATGCCGAGGATTCGCCCGACTGGAGTCGCCGAATCAACTCAACTTCGTCTTCCATCATGCGTGAACCTTTTCAGACGTCTGCCGGGCGTGCCTTGTCATTTCGTATTTGCCTTGCACAAATTAGGACAGGAGATTAGGCCATGAGGTTGACAGCTATGGCACAATTTTTTTGGTGACAAAATTGCAGGCTGGAAACCGGGATTGTGGAATTACAATCGTTCCGATTTTGTTGAATTCTTGATACCCGACTGGTTCTCAAGGGTGCGTAAATTGTTGGCGCAGCCAATGTTGCAGTGCGGCGGTGAATTCCTGCGGCTTTTCCAGGCTGGGAAGATGGCTGGCGCCGTCAAGTAATTGCAGGTCTGCGTTGCGAATGATTTGCGCCATGTTTTGTGATTCGACCGGCGGGATCAATGCGTCGGCAGCTCCGGCAATGATCAAGGTGGGAACCGAAATGGCTGGCAGCAGATCATTGCTATCGCTGCGGTTGGCCATGCCGCGTTGCGCGCCGGCAATGCCGTGAAACGAAGTGGCCGCCATCATCGCGGCAACTTGGGTTTTGAGTGAGGAATCCGCGGCAAGGGAGGCGGGAGACATCATGTTGGGCAGCATCTTTTCCACCGCAACCGCGCTGCTGCGTTCCTGCTCTGCGCGCTGCGCCATCGCCTCACGATTTGCTTTGCCCTCGGGCGTGTCTGCTGCCGCGCGTGTGCTCACCAACACCAGGCCTTTGACCAAATTCGCATACCGGCGATAAAAGGCAAAGGCAACGTAGCCGCCCATCGAATGCCCGGCGATGATCGCCGGCCCGCAGTTGAGATGCTTGATCAGTCCGGCGATATCATCTGCCAACCCGGCCATGGTATAAACCCCGTCTGGCGCCTCGCTTTTGCCGTGACCGCGCAAATCCGGCGTGATGACGCGACATGCGTTTTGCAGTGCCTCGATCTGCGGCCGCCAGATTTCATGATTCAGCGGAAAACCGTGCAGCAGCACCACGGGCAGGCCCTGGCCATGATCTTCGTAATGAAGAGTGATGCCGTTGAGGAATGCTTCCATTGCTGTAATTCTCCAACGATCGAATCAATTTATGCAGGCTGTTGCCGAATCACGACCAAGACTGCGCCCTCAACTCACCCGTTTTCTGAATTTCAAAGCGCTTGCCGTGATGATCAACAATCCGAACAGCGCCAGCGGAATGATCTCATTCCACAAAAATTTGAGCGGTGTGGCCTTCAAAAAGATTTCACGCAGCAAATTGATGTAATAGCGCATGGGATTCAAGTACGTTGCCTGTTGCCAGGCTTCCGGCATATTGGCGATGGGCGTGAGAAAGCCGGACATCAACAAAAGAAAAATCATGAAAAACCACGAAATGAACATGGCCTGTTGCTGGGTGTCGGCCAGCGTCGAGATAAACATGCCCAATCCCAGGCTGGTCATGAAATACAGCAGCGAGACGCCGAGCAGCAAAAAATAGTTGCCGGCGAGATGCAGTTTGAAAAAAAGAAACGCAACGGCCAGCATCACATTGATTTCCACCAGGCCGATGATGAGAAACGGCAAGACTTTGCCGATAATCAACTCGACCGAGCGAATGGGCGTCACCATCAACTGTTCGAGCGTGCCGATTTCTTTTTCGCGCACCAGTCCCATGGAGGTCAGGAACATCGTCACAATCGTGATCAGCAGTCCGATCAGTCCGGGAATCATGTAATGCTTGCTTTCGAGATTGAGATTGTACCACATGCGTGTTTCACTAAGCACGGGCGGACGCGCCGGCTGCGGCTGGGTAAATTCTTGGGCGTAAGACGTGAGTATGCCCTGGGCATATCCCATGGCAATGCCCGCGGTGTTTGCGTCAAGCCCATCGGCGATGATTTGGACGTTTGGTTGCAAGCCGCGTTCGAGATTGCGTCCAAAACCCGCCTCGATGAAAATGCCGAGTTGCGCCTGCCAATTATCCAAGGCGTGGCGAATGCCGCTGGGGCTTTCGGCATATCCCATCACATTGAAATAAGGGTTATGCACGAAACGCCGGCACAATTCGCGGCTGGCGACGCTGTTATCAGCGTCGTAGAGAATGCAACTCACGTTTTTGACGTCCGTCGTGATGGCCGAGCCGATCACCAGCATTTGCACGACCGGCGCGAAAAACATGATCACCAGCATGGCGCGGTCGCGAAAGACTTGACGAAATTCTTTTTGAATGAGATAGAAAATGCGTTGCATGGCTGCACGCTGAGATGACATTTCGATCCGCGAGATCAATCACAGGCAAGTCAAAGCTGCAAATGGCTGCGATCCGGGCAAGAGCAAAAACAACCGCGACGCCAACGGCAACGCTTACACGCAGCTGAATCCGATTTTAACCGGCGCACACCTCACATGTTTGATGGCCGGCGCATCTGCGCGCTCAAACGTTGCAACAAAGGCTCCAAATCCGGCGGCAGCGCAGATTCGCTGGCTTCAACGGTGTGCTGTTGCAGCCCGTTTTCGATGCTGAGTTTGTAATGAAAGCGATCAGCGCCGCGGGCGGGCGCCGCGAGGTGATCCGGCAACTCAAAAAACTTTGCCGCGTTCACCAACTCTTGCCATTCTTGCGCTTCTTCCGGAGGTAGTGAACTGGTATCGATGGTTGTCGTCAGGCGACGGCCCATGAAACCGCCAAAGCGTTCAAAATGGATTAGCATGTTGCTCTCCTTTCCAGGCAACACGAAAAGTGCATGCGGGAATTTTTTTGGAGAAAACGTTGCGTTTTGAGGGCTGCGTTTCTTCGCATGCACGGTTGTCTGATTCTAAAATAAATTTCGCATTCATCTGCGCAGCAGCGCGGCCAGCGCGCCCACCGGCATGAGCAGGCAGCCTTTATTGCCGCCGCCGGTGTCGCCTCCACCGCCCGTGGCAATGGTAATGCCCACTTCCGCCCAGCCCTTGCGCACGGCCTGCTGCTCCAAACTGTTTGCGCCAAAAAGCTCGCCTGCAACTTGATGCGTGAGATTGGCGGCCTCTTGAAAATTCGAGCGCGTCGAAAGCTTGTCGCGCAAGGTGAGATACCAAATGCGCCCGGCCTTTTCCCATGCATAACCGCCGATCTCTCGCGCGACAACATGGAACGCATGATTCGGAATGCCGGAATTGATGTGCACGCCGCCGTTGTCGTAATCGACATTTTGGTATGCCCTCATGTGGCCCGGCTGCGGATCCTTCCCCAACACCGGATCATCATAGGCCGTGCCCGGGGCTTTCATCGAGCGCAGCGCCGCGCCGTTGACGTTCGCCGTCAGCAAACCCTGGCCGATGAGCCAATCCGCCTGGCCGGCGGTTTGATTGAGCTGACGCTGCTTGACCAGCGCGCCAAACACGTCCGAGAACGACTCATTCAATGCGCCGGATTGATCCCAATAAACCAAACGCGCCTCATGCTGCGTCACGCCGTGCGCCAACTCATGGCCGATGATGTCGATCGCAATCGTAAAGCGATTGAATAAACGCTCGGCAATCGGCAGATCTTCATCGCCGTCGCCGTAAACCATTTGCTCGCCATTCCAAAAGGCATTGTCATAGCCCTTGTCGTAATGCACTGTGGAATCCAGGCGCAGGCC
Source organism: uncultured Cytophagia bacterium (assembly GCA_964457925.1). GTDB lineage: Bacteria > Zhuqueibacterota > Zhuqueibacteria > Zhuqueibacterales > Zhuqueibacteraceae > Coneutiohabitans. The sequence goes on along the minus strand of CAYWGH010000003.1, from coordinate 184,722 downwards.
GTTGCCGTCGATGGAATTGCGTTCATACACTTCCTTGAACAGTTTGTAAGTCGCGCCCGCACCGTCGTAAGCTTCATCCACCGCGGCATCGCCGGTGGGTGGCGCGCCTTCGCTGCGCGCCTTCTGGCCGGGTAACGATTTCCCGTTTTTGGCGTCGTAAACGATGCGTTCCAGGCGATCGGACTGCGCCGCGCGCGCGAGTGTGGCATGCTCGGTGAAGGTTTGCCGCTGCCCGCGAAATTTTTCGGAGGATTCCAGCGTCCGCCTGGCCCATTCCTGCTGCGCCGGCGTGCCTTTTTCAGCGATTCGTTTGAGCATGTGCGGAGGTACGACGCATTGTATTTTGTTGATGTGAGTGTGCATGAGGAATTCCTTCGGAAGAAGATCGCTAGAAGAGTTAATGAATTTGTGTTCGCTTTTGCAGTTCAGAATTTTGCGGGAGTGCGACAAGATTGCGGCTCCGCAAATAATCGCGCAAAGCTTTCTTCATTCAAATCAAGAGAACGCGCCTGGCCCTGCCGGAATCAACATAAAACAAAACGCCCAAAAGTCAAATGCAAAGTTCGTTTTCGTGCGAGCCGCGTGCTTGCGAGGCGCCGGTTTTATTTCAACAGCGCGCGCAATTTGTTTGCCTCCTTTTGCAATGCCGCGATTTCATGTTCCTTTTGTTTCAACTCTTTCTGCAGCGCTTTTATATCCGCATTAGTGGGCGCCGCGCGCAGCAATTTTTCTTTCGCCATTAACTTTTTGCGCATTTTAGTCAATGCGGCATTGTTGCTTTGCAATAAATCATTTTTTTCGGTAAGCGATTTTTGCAGGGTGGCGATAGCGGCATCATGCCGGCGCAGCAATTCATCTTTCTCGCGCAATTTGCCGCGGAGTTGATCCAGTTCTTGCTTGGGAATGCAAATGGTGGGATTGTGATCCTGCACCGGATTCGCCGGTTCTTTGCGCCACACGTCCAGGCTCTTGAGCGACTTGACCAGGCTGGCCGCAAGTTTGGTCAAGCCGGCCTTGTGTTGTTCATATAAAATGCAACTGTACATTTTGATATCAAAAGGAATTTCATCCTTCTTGTTGATGATCATGATCGCCTTGTTGCTGATGGCATGCGCCACGCCCAATTCATAAAACACGTTGGGCCGCCAATTGGTCAGGTCGGCAATAATCGCATCGCTAATAAAAATGTGTTCGATAATTTCGCGATTGATATTGTACACGCCCTCCAATTCGTCCACGCGCACGGCTTTAAATCCGGTTTGTTGGCATGCCGGCTTGATGGCCTCAGTGAAAACCGGCATCAAGTCCGGGTGGAAAGGCATGATCACAAAGCAAAGTTTTTGTTTTGCTGCTTTCGACATACTTGCCTCGGAATATGTTCGAGCGCCGCCGATTGCATCGCCGCAACGCTTTTCGACCCTAGTTACTCACAGCAAGCCCGCCTGACGCAGAACTTCCCGAATCTCGAGCCGGCCCGGCTCCTCCAAGGCCAGCAGCGGCGGACGCGGCGCGCCGCCAAAATAACCCAATTCATCCAGCGCTGCTTTCAAACCCGGAACGCCCAGACGGCTGATGATCAACCTGCCCACCGGCGCGAGTTTGTTAGCCAAACCTTGCGCAGCGCCCCATTGGTTGTTATTCACCAGGCGCATCAAGTTGACCAGCTCGCGCGGGGCGACATTGGCCAGCGCCAGTATCGCGCTGCGAAAATTATGCGCGAGCGCTGCGAAAAAAATCGCATCGGCGCCGAGCAGAATTTGAAAATCTGCGGGCGTCTTCTCGCGAAATTCGAGCAATTGGCTGAGATTGCCTGCACTATCTTTCATTCCAATGATGTTCTCATGTTGCGCAAGTTGTGCAACCAGGCTGACAGAAATGTTAAGGTTGGTGAATTTGGGCACATTGTAAATCAGAATGGGAATGGGCGAGGCTTCTGCAATTTTTTCAAAATGCCGGCGCAGCGCTTCGTGCGACATGCTTTCGCGATAAAAAAAGGGGGTTAACACCAACGCTGCTTCCGCGCCCAAGTCCGCGACCTGCATAGTAAAGACGGCCGTGGCCTCGGTGGATTCCAGGCCGGCGCCGACAATCATGCGTTTCTCGGTTGGAATAATGCGGCGCGCCACCCGCACAATTTCCAATTTTTCTGTGCGACTCAACAGCGGCGCCTCGCCGTTCGAACCGAGTATAACGTAACCGGATAATCCCGTTTCATTTAAACGACTGAGATTTTCCATCAGCCGATGGGGCGCAAAATGGCCGTTTTCAAAGGGGGTGGGTACCGGCGGGAAAATGCCTTGCAGGTTTAGCGGCATAAAAACCTCTTTCAGTTGGAAAAAGATACTTGTTCGCGAACCGAAAGGGAATATAAAAATTCAACCCACAAATGCGATGAAAATAAAAAAGGCCCGAGCCTTTCGACCCGGACCTCTTGGCTGTGAGGGGGAGCCACAACTTTATGGTGAAATGTTGTTGGCGAGTGCGTCCGACATTGCGAGAGCAGCAAAGAGTGTTGAGCTTCCTGCTCAGGTCGTCCTAATGTCAATACTCCGTTACCAGAAGCCGGCTCATCGTCATGCCGGACGCGCTTGTTTTGCCGACTTCCTGTCAGCGATGATAAGTCATTTGCCTTTTTCTTTAGCAAGCATCGTGCCGCGCGCCAAGCATTTCTATGCTGCGTTCCGGGCGTGAAGAAAGCTTGGATATTGCGCTCGAACCACGGCATTTGTCAACAAAACTGCACAACACAAACTTGTCTCAAACGCCTTCACTGAAACCAAATGATACAAAACTGAATTCCCAATTACGTTTTGTGTAAGTTTGAAATGGCAGATAGCGCTTGAGTTTTGCCGAGCCAGTTGCTATACTCGCCTGCGATTTAACAGCTAGGCTCTTTTAAGTTCAACCGGTGCTAAAAAACAAGAATATTTTTATCCCCAAGGCGCGAAGATAAAAAGCAAAAGAGCTTAGTTTCTTGGTGTCTTCGTGGTAAAATTTGGCTCCGGCTCGTCCGGCTTGGGTTTTTGTACACCAAAAGTTGGAAGAGCATCCAACACGTTTAAACAGGAGTGAACAGAGAAAGCCAAGAACAAATCTCTGTTCTAGCTCTTTATCGAATTCAAGCCGCTTTTAGTCTACCCCAAAGATCATCCAGGAGTCGCCTCATGACCGCCGTGAAGTATCCGCTTTTTTTTGAAGAAATCTACATGCCTTATATTTGGGGCGGACGAAGATTGGAAACGATGCTCGGAAAAAAGTTGCCGCCCTCCGGCATTTATGCCGAGTCGTGGGAAATTTCAACGCGACCGGAGGGGGAGAGCAGGATTCGCAACGGCGCATATACCGGCAAGATGCTCTCTGAACTCGTGGCGGAGTATCCGCACGCGTTGCTCGGCGAGAATGTCGTGAAAAAATATGGCGCGCAGTTTCCGTTGCTGGTGAAGTTTTTGGATGTGAGCCAGCCGCTCAGCGTGCAAGTGCATCCCGACGATCTTGCTGCGCGGCGTTTGGAAAATGAACGCTTCGGCAAAACCGAGGGCTGGTATGTTTTACACGCGGAAGAGAACGCCGAGTTGATCTACGGTTTGCGGCCGGGCGTCACGCGTGAACAGTTCGCTGCAATCGCGCAACATGACATTGAAAACCTGCTGCAGCGCCTGCCGGCCAAGACCGGTGATTTCTTCTTCTTGCGAGCCGGCACCGTGCATGCAAGCCTGGGCGGCATGTTGATTTATGAAGTGCAGCAAAATTCCAACACCACCTATCGCATCTTTGATTGGAATCGCGTTGACAGCCAGGGCAAAAGCCGGCCATTGCATGTTGAGAAGGCGCTGGAGGTGATTGACTACCGCGTGCACACGCCGCCTCCGCCCAGCGCATGGCAACAGGCGCAGCAGAACCCATCTCGCTGCCTGACCGAGAATGAATATTTCATCATGACGGAACGAAAAATCGCGCAGCGCCAGATTTTTCCGTGCACGCCGCAAAGCTTCCGAACTGTAACCGTTTTGCAGGGCGCCGGCAGGTTGTTGACGGAAAATTTTGAGCAGAAAATCAAACGCGGCCAGTCGTTTCTGCTGCCGGCGGAGATGCCCGAGGCTGTTTGCGAAGGAGAGTTACATGTCATCGAAACGCAGATGGTTTGAATGACATTTTCGTTTTCCAGTCAAACCTTTTGGCTCTTAATCTTGCTTGCTTCTTTCTTTTTGCTTGATAAGGCGGTTCAATGTTTTTCCTCATTGCGTTTAGCATTTATGCCCTTGCCTATGGTTATGTCGGTTGGCGCTTGATTTCTCCGGCGGGTTTGAGCGCCTTGATGCAGACTTTGGCGTGGGCCGGCATTTTGGTTTTGATGGCGCTGCCGCCGCTCACATTTTCTTCCTCGCGCCGGCGTGAACGCCCGGCGTGGCAGCCGGTGCTCGCGTGGTTGACTTACCTGAGCATGGGAAGCTTGAATCTGCTGTTCTTTCTGCTGCTTTTCCGCGATGTCATTTGGCTCATCTTTGCCGGCGTGCAGAAAGCCTACGCGTTTGTCAATGGCTCTCCGGGTTTTGCCGCGACGATCTTGCACGGCAATCACGCGGCTGCTTTGCTGCAAACAACCAATCTCGGCGTGCTGGCACTGGCCGGGTTGCTATTGAGTTACGGCGTTTATCACGCGCGGCGCAAGCCGAGAGTTGTGGAGGTGGCGATTCCGCTGCAAAAGTTGCCGGGAGAATTGCATGGTTTTCGCATCGTGCAGATCAGTGATTTGCATGTAGGCGAAACCATCAAACGCAAATTTGTCGAGACCGTGGTCGCGCAAGTGCAGCAGCTCGCGCCAGACGTGATCGCTTTCACCGGCGACCTTGCCGACGGCCTGGTATCAAATCTTCGCGAGGAGGTAGCGCCGCTGGCGCATCTCTCTGCCCGTTATAGCAAGTTCTACATTACCGGCAATCATGAATACTATTCCGGCGCGGAAGCGTGGCTGGCTGAAGCGCAGCGCCTGGGCTTCACGGTGTTGCTGAACGAACATCGCATTTTGCAGCACGGCAACAGCCGCATTCTCATCGCCGGTGTGCCGGATTTTGGCGCCGGGCCTTTCATTCCGCATCATGATTCCAATCCGGCGCAGGCCATTGCCAATGCGCCGAATTCTGATATCAAGATTCTGCTTGCGCATCAACCGCGCAGCATTTTTGCCGCGGCCGAAGCCGGCTTCGATCTCCAACTTTCCGGCCACACGCACGGCGGCCAGCTCTTTCCGTGGAATTTTCTCGTGCCCTTGCAACAACCTTATGTGTCCGGCTTGCACAAACACGGCAACACCTGGATCTATGTCAGCAACGGCACCGGCTATTGGGGGCCGCCGATTCGCCTGGGCGCGCCGGCGGAGGTGACGGTAATCAAGTTGATGAAAGCGTGACTTGCTTTGTGATTGTCGGCAAGCAACCCGCAAAAATCCTGTGGCATTCCTGGGGAAAAATTTTATTTTCTGCCCGCATAAAACATCCTGCAAAACATGCACGCCCCATTGTTACAACGTTATGTCGAATTCTATTGCACAGACAAACAGCCCCAACGGGGCGAAATAAGCTTCGATCTCAACCCAAGAGAAAACCTTGAAACCATCCCACGATTCCTCCTCGATTTCGTCCGCGGCAACCGCGTCGCCCCAACTCTCCCGGCGCCTCGGCCTGTTTGACGCCACCATGCTGGTCATGGGCGGCATCATTGGCTCCGGCATTTTTATGAATCCTTATGTCGTGGCGCAACAGGTTCACACGCCCTTTCTCATTCTCGGCGCATGGCTGTTTGGCGGCGTGATCGCTTTGCTTGGGGCGTTTATCTATGCCGAACTGGCCGCGCGCATGCCGCAAGTCGGCGGGCAATATGCTTACATTCGCGAGGCGTATCATCCGGCTGTGGCATTTGTTTATGGCTGGTGTCTCTTGCTTGTCATGCAAACCGGAGGCATGGCCGCGGTGGCGGTCACCTTTGGCCGTTACTTCATCGAGCTTTCCGGCCTGGCGATGGCAGATTGGATGATCGCTGCGATTGCGCTGGCAGTGTTGACCATCATCAACTGCCTGGGCGTGCGCGCCGGCAGCACGGTGCAAAGTGTTTTGATGGTGTTGAAAATCGCGGCGATCGTTGGCCTGGTGTTGTGCGGCCTGCTGCTTGCGGAGGAGTCGCGCATGAGTCTGACCCCGGTGTTGGATCGACCCGCGAGTTTCAATTTGCTCACCGCCTTTGCCGCCGCGATGATTCCCGTGTTGTTCGCATATGGCGGTTGGCAGACTTCGAGCTTTGTGGCGGGCGAGATGCGCAATCCCACCAAAGATTTGCCGCGCGGTTTGCTGCTCGGTGTGATGGGCGTGATTGTTCTTTATCTTGCGGTGAACATTGTTTGTGTACATGTGTTGGGCACAGAAGGTTTGGCAAACTCTGCAACGCCCGCTTCGCAAGTCATGCGCGCCGTGCTTGGTGAAAAAGGCGCGGCGTTGATCGCTGTCGGCATCACCATTTCAACTCTCGGCTTTCTGAGTCAGGGCATTCTCACGGCGCCGCGCGTGTATTTTGCGATGGCGGAAGACGGCGTGTTTTTCAAAAGCGTGGCGCGCCTGCATTCGCGCACGCACGCGCCGGTTGTTGCCATTGCCTTGCAGGGAATCACGGCAATCATCATCGCAATTTCCGGACGCTATGAGCAGATTCTCAACTACGTCGTGTCCGTGGATTTTATTTTCTTCGGTTTGACGGCAACGTGTCTTTTTGTTTTTCGCCGCAAAGAAAAGGCGATGAATCCCGATCAAAATCAAGCGAAAAGCTACCGCATGCCCGGCCATCCGTGGACCACGGCTTTCTTCGTTGCGGCATGCTGGCTCATCGTAATCAACACCTTTGTCACCTACCCGCAAAACACATTGATTGGATTGGCGATTTTATTGGCCGGCATTCCGGTTTATTTTTTGTGGCGAGGAAAAAAATCGTAGTGCTGACCTCCTGTTCGTAAGGGAAGCAGGCGAGATTCTGCGCTGCTCATTTGAACGTGTGCATGATAATTCACAAGACTCCTTCTGCATGGCGCTTCAAAGCGGCATTGCGAAACACTTAGTAAAGCAGGGACAGCATGGCTCGCGTGATGAATTCGCCCTACATGCAATGGGCAAAGCTGCATTCCGGCAGCACATACAATCTCGCGTCGAGCGGATTGATGCATTATCCGCTTGCCGATTTGCAGGCAAAATGGGAAGATCTGGAATTGAGCGGCCCGAGTTTTTATGGTTATGAACCGCTGCAGCAAGCGCTCGCGCAAAAATGCCGGGTTGATTCCGCCTGTGTTGTGGCAACCAACGGCGCCTCCATGGCGAATCATCTGGCCATGGCGGCGGCATTCGCGCCCGGAGATGAAGTTTTGTTCGAGCATCCGACTTATGAGTTGTTGGTTTCGACCGCGCAATTTCTCGGCGCGCAAGTAAGATATTTCAAGCGAAATTTCGACGACAACTTCCGCATTGATCCGGCAGAAGTCGAGCGCGTCCTCACGCGACGCACGAAACTCATCGTCATATCGAACCTGCACAATCCGAGCGGTGTGTTCACAGATAATGACACGCTCAAACAAATTGGAGAGCTGGCGCGCGGTATAGGGGCGAGGGTCTTGGTTGATGAAGTTTACCGCGAAGCCATGTTTGAAGCCATGCCGCCTTCAGCTTTTCATTTGGGCGAGGAGTTCATGGTTACGAACAGCCTGACAAAAGCCTACGGCCTGAGCGGCTTGCGCTGCGGCTGGATTTTGGCCGAACCGGAGTTGGCGAAAAAAATGTGGCGGTTGAATGATCTTTTTGGCGTTATTCCCGCGCATGTCGCTGAGCGCTTGAGCGTCATCGCGCTGGCGCAACTCGATCGTATCGCGCGCCGGGCCCGCGAAATTTTGCAGGTTAACCGCAACTTGCTGAATACCTTCTTCGACGCGCGAGATGATTTGCTGGCCGTCAAAACCGAGTTCGGCATGATTTCATTCCCCAAGCTGCTGCGCGGCGACGTTGAAAGCCTGTGCCGGCGTTTGCGCGAAAAATATGAAACCACGGTTGTGCCGGGCCGCTTTTTCGATATGCCGCAGCATTTTCGTCTCGCGATTGGCGGCCCGACGGAGACATTGCGCGCGGGTTTGGAAAGATTAGGGCATGCGCTCGATGAACGCAGGTGAATTGAAGAAGGCAAGTACTCTGTTACCTTGATTTGACTATGTCACACTCTAAAAATCACCACAGGGTCGCGGAGTTCGCAATGCAAGATTGCGTGAATTTTCAGCGAAAGCCGCGTCTCCGCGGTGAATCTGACATAGTCAAGTTAATTGTGCCCCATCAAGGCAGGAGATTTTCGGAAAACCCGAAAACTGGCATTGCTCAAATAACCAAGAATGGCTGAACATGATTCTTGAGGGGTGGGCAGGAACATTCACGCGCGTAGCGGCGCATCAACGAAAACGCCGCTTGTGTGTTGGTTTTGAACTAACGGCGTTCTTCATTTCTTCCTCCTGCAATGAAGCTGCGCGCTTGTTTGTTTTTTGCGTTTGCGCAAGATTTTAGTCTCGCGTTGTCGCTTTATAATCGCGCTGTTCTCAATTGTGTTCCGCCATTGCTGCAGATTTTATGCGCATCCTCACGTCGACCGCCATGCACTTGTCGGCTTCGTGAAACAATAGGAAGGGATTCATGTCCATTTCACTAATTTCGGGAAAATCCTGCGCCAACTGAGAAACGCGCAGCAAAATCTCATGCAGCTTCTCAAATGCCACCGGCGCTTCGCCGCGCACGCCGTGCAAGATCGCCTGGCCGCGCAGAGATTGCACCAGCATCTCCGCGTCTTCCTGGCAAAGCGGCACAACACGCAACGCAACATCTTTCAGCGCCTCCACATAAATTCCTCCCAAGCCGAACGCCACCACCGCGCCGAATTGCGGAACGGCATGAATGCCAATCAATGTTTCCCGTCCGCCGCCGATCATTTTTTGCAGCATGAACTGGGTTTGCGAGATGGGAATCTGCAAGGCGCGCAACCGTGTTTCCAAATCAAGATAAGCGGAAGCCAGCTCGTCGCGATTGCGCAAATTCAGGCGTACGCCCTGCACTTCCGTTTTATGCAGTAAATTTGCGTTCGAAATTTTTAACACCACTGGAAAACCTAATGCCTCGGCGCAGGTTTGAACTTCGGACCATTCACGGCAAAGACGATGTGAAACCGCCGGGATGCCATAAGCCTCAAGCACGGCGAACGCTGAGGCATCACTTAAAAATTGTTGCCCGTTAGAAAGCGCTTGCTGCAACAATTCCCGGACGCGCTTTTGATCGACCTTGAAGCGCGCCGGCAGAGTTCTGGGACTTTGCCGCCATTTGGCATAACGCACCATCGCCGCCAGGCTGCGCGCAGCAGACTCCGGAAAAGGGAAGGCCGGTATGCGATGGCGCTGCAATTCTGCAAAGCCGGTGGCAATGCCGCGCATGCCCATCAAGCAACCCATTACCGGTTTGTCAAAATCTGCCGCGACTGCAGAAATCGCGCGCGTCACCTCCACGACGCCGGTGGCAAGCGGAGGCACGAAAATCACGATCGCCGCATCAACCGCGGCGTCGCGCAATGTTTGCTCCAGCGCGAATTGGAATTCCTCCGCCGAGGCCGCCGGCAGCAGATCGACCGGGTTGCGCACACTCGCTTCGGGGAGCAGGCGCTCGCGCAAACGTTGTTGGGTTTGGCCGGAAAGTTGGGCGAGAGCCAAGCCCAGGCTCTCACAGGCATCCGTTGCCATGATTGCTGGCCCGCCAGCGTTGGTGATGATGGCCACGCGATTGCCGAGAGGCAGCGGTTGATTCGCCAGTCCCATGGCAAAATCGAACATTTCTTCGATGCTATTGGCGCGCAGCACGCGGCATTGCACAAACAGAGCATCAAAAGCCTCATCTGAGCCGGCAACCGCGCCGGTATGTGAACTAACGGCGCGCGCGCCGCCCTCTGAGCGGCCGGCTTTGACGACGATGATGGGTTTCGTCTGCGTGACTTCGCGCGCGAGCTGCACAAATTTTTGGGGGTTGCCAAAGCTTTCCAGATACATCAGTATCACGTTGACCGAATCATCATCTTTCCAATAATCGAGCAAATCATTGCCGCTCACCTCAGCCTTGTTGCCAATGGAGGCGAACATCGACACGCCCAAATTCAAACTGGCAGCATAGTCGAGAATCGTCACGCCCAATGCACCACTTTGCGAGGCAAAGGCCACTTCTCCGCGCATGGGATATGAGCCGGCAAAAGTGGCATCCAGGCGAACCGCGGGATCGGTGCAAATTACGCCCATGCAATTCGGGCCGATCATGCGCATGCCATGTGTGCGCGCGATCTCCACCAACTGCCGTTCGTGCTGAGCCCCCTCTTCTCCAATTTCTTTGAAGCCTGCGGTGATGACGATCAACCCTTTAACACCCTTTTGCGCGCAAGCAAGCGCCGCCTCCAAAACTTGTGAGCGGGGCACAACGATGACCGCCAAATCCACGGGCCCGGGCGTTTCCAAAATCGAGCGATAAGCTTTCACCGCTCCGACAAATTCCGCATGCGGGTGAACCGGATAAGCCGGGCCGTTGAAATCGGCGCGCAGCAGTTTATCAAACAGCGCGCGGCCAATCGAACCCGGCCGGGTCGAAGCGCCAATCACCGCAACGGATTTAGGCCGGAAAACAGCATCAAGTGATTTCGACATGGGGAGATTTGTGAGTCAAGTATGCAAGAGCATCATTGTCGTCCGGTGCTGCCAAAGCCTCCGCCAGCGCGTGTGGTTTCATTGAGTTCTTCGACTTCGACGATTTCGGCATGGGCAACGGCGCTGATCACTAATTGCGCGATGCGATCGTGCGGATTGATGGTAAAAGATTCTTGGCGATGATGATTGATCATGATTACACTCAACTCTCCGCGATAATCGGCGTCAACCGTGCCCGGCGAATTCAGCAACGTGATGGCATGCTTGAGCGCCAGGCCGCTGCGGGGCCGCACTTGCGCTTCATAACCGGGCGGCAACTCAATGGCAATGCCGGTGGGAATCAAAGCAGACTCTCCCGGCGCTACAATTTTGGGCGCCTCCAGGCATGCGCATAAATCCATGCCGGCGGCCAGAGCGGTTTGGTATTCGGGTAACTTTGCATGAGGATGAAGTTTTTTGAGCTTGAGTCGAAGATTCACGCGTTTTGGTCCTCGATGAAAATTGGATGACGGGGTTCGTCACATTCAACAAGAGATTCACAATTTTTTGACTAACCGGCCTCGGCGTTATTCGAGGCTAAATAAAAATTCCACCTCCTCGCGAAGCCGTACGAACAAAGATTTGTCAAAATTGTTCGGCAAGTTTTCTATCAAACTATTGGCCACACTGCGGTAATACCAGGCTTGTTGCTCGCGTCCGCGGTTGAAACGTTCCCACACGGCTTTACCGATTTTGTGATATTCTTCCACGATGCTGCGCACGTTATGCAGTTTGTCAGCCGCCATGACCAGCTTGACCGCCAGCGGGGCGGTGGGCAAAAAATCAATTGTGTGCTGTTTGCGTTTTTCCCAGGGCCAGGATTTATCCGGCTCCGAGCATTGCGCGACGATCTCGGCGATCTCATCGCCGAATTGCTGGCGCAATTGGGCGAGTGTTACCGGCGTATCCTCGATCACATCGTGCAGGATACCCGCGATAACGACTTCTGTTGGGCAGCGCGCTTCGAGCAACAACATGCCGACCGCATAGGGATGTACAAGATAGGGAACACCTGTTGCTTTGCGCGTCTGCGCCCGGTGCGCGACGGCGGCTGTTTCAAGAGCGCGATCGAGCAGCGCCCAATCGTGCGTCTCGAAAAATTGAGGGTTGACCCGTGGCGTCATGTGAAACCTTTGCTTTTGAACTTGGGTCAAAATACGAAATACCTTGTTTCAGTATCAAGGTTAAATTCGAAGCCAGGTGCAAGAGTTCAGGCTTGACTTTCCTTCATGTGTTGTCTACTTTGCTGATCGCGCTGAAGAATTCGACAGACAGATATACACGACATTTGATATACGACCAAGCATCCGCATGCGCCGCATTTTAAAAAATACCATCATCTCCGTTCCGTTCTTGACGTTTATTGGCGTGACGCTCATCGACACCGCATGGTTTATGATCGAGCGCATCCCTGAAATCGTGCGGCTGCTGCGCGACGGTGTCCTGCTTGCCGCCATCGTGCTGTTGCTCCCGTTACGCCATCAAATCAAGCTGTTCACGGAGCGCCGAATTTTTCACACGCTGCGCTACATTTTTTTTACGGTATTGGCCTCTTTATTGGTTTTGATCGTCGTCGACCAATACTTGATCGCGTCGCCGGGCGATCATTTGCGGCCCTCGCGCCTGTTCGTTTCTCCACGCTTTTTTTTGATCGGCACCGTTGCCGCGTTTGTGCTGATTCTTCTGCATCTGCTGCTCTCCGGTTTGATTGCCAACCTCATTTTCTACAAAAGCAAAAGCTCGACACCGCGCAATTTTCGCCTGCTGGTGCTTGCAATTTTGCTGGTCGCCGCCACGTCTTCCGCGCGCGGCCGCGTGAATTTCTTTTTTTCGTTCGATGAAAACTGGCTGGGTGAGATTCCCTTTGTCTTGTTGCTCTTGTTGATCGTGGTCAACTCTTTTCGGCATCGCTGGATTGATTTTCTCAACCGCCGGCAAAAGTGGGTGGTGTTTCTGATTTCAGGACTCGCTTGCGGCATGGGAATCATGCTCACGCAACGAGTGAGCGATAGCTTCGTGGCCGATCACAGCGTCGCCTACGCGGCGGTGTGTGGCGCGATTGCGCTTTGCTTCAGTGTTTATGCGGGTTTCACCGCGGTGGCTTTATTGCTGCATTTGCCCACGGCCGGCAGTTTTGACGAAAAAATCCATGCCATTAAAACGCTGCAGGAGGTGAGCCAATCCATCAGCCATTTCATGGAACGCGAGCAATTGATGGCAATGATCACGCAACGCGCGCTGCAAGTCACCAAATCCGATTTTGCCTGGCTGGAATTGCTGGAGGGCGAGGATAACAATTTAATGCTCAGTTCTGCGGTCAATCTTTCGGAGCAGGAGAAACAGCGTATGCCGTTGCATCGTGCCGCCGGCATCAGCGGCTGGGTAATCCAAAATCAAAAGAGCCTGTTGATCAACGATGTTACGGAAGACCCCCGCGCTGCCCAGGTGCAGCCGTGGAAAAAAGACATCGGCGCGATTCTCGCTGTGCCGTTAATCTCGCGCAGCAAGATTCTGGGTGTCTTGTTCTCGGCAAAGCAGGATTATTTCGGCTATGATCAATTTGATCAGGACATGCTGCAATCGTTTGCCGATCAGGCCGCGATCGCTTTTCACAATGCACATTTGCTGGAAGAATCCATTGAAAAAGAGCGATTGGCGCACGAACTGCGCGTGGCGCACAAAGCACAGGAAAAACTGCTGCCCAAGGAGATGCCGGAGATTGCCGGACTTGATGTGGCGGGCGTGAGCGTGGCTGCAAAAGAGGTGGGCGGCGATTACTATGACGTGTTTGCGCTTGGCAATAAACTCGTTGTCGTGGTCGGAGATGTTTCGGGCAAGGGCGCCGCCGCCGCATTTTACATGGCACAGGTGAAGGGCGTTGTCGAGGCGATTGGCCGGCTTTACGAATCCCCGCGCGACGTTCTCATTCAAACCAATCGCATTCTGTGTCGCAGCCTGGAAAAGAATTTATTCATCACACTTTTGTATGCGATTTTTGACCCCGACACCATGACAATGACGTTTAGCCGCGCCGGACACAATCCGCTTTTGTGTTCGCCGCAAGAAGGCGAGGTTTCATTCCTGCAACCCTATGGCATGGCCATCGGCTTGGAAAACGGCGCTGTGTTTGAATCGGCTTTGGAACAATTAACGTTGCCGCTGGCGCCCGGCGATTTTTTTGTGTTTTACACGGATGGCGTGGTGGAGGCGCGCAACATGCAGGAGGAAGAATACCAGGAACGATCGTTGCTGGCACTGGTGCAACAACGCGATTATAAAACCGCCAGCGCTTTGAAAGATCGCATTTTATTGAGTGTGTACGATCACGTTGGTCTGGCGAATCCGCATGATGATTTTACCGTTGTGGTGGTGGGGGTCACCGAACAACAACTTCACAAAACGCATGCCGCCGGGATGGAGTTTGGCGCAGCGCAAGAAATGGCAGAGTTGTCCTGATGAATGCTTTCGAAAAAATTGCGCAGGAAAAAATTCGCGAAGCGATTGCGAATGGAGAATTCGACAATCTTCCCGGTAAAGGTAAGCCGCTGATTTTGGAGGATGAGACGGACGTTCCAGCGCATCTGCGCATGAGCTTCAAAATCTTAAAAAATGCCAATCTTTTGCCAGAAGAAGTGCAACTTCGAAAAGACATAAGCCTTTTGCAGCAACAGCTTCTTGGAACGGATGACGAATCAGAGCAACGCAAATTTCGCCGCCAAATCGGCGATCTTGAAACGCGCTTCAACATTTTGATGGAACGCCATCGCCGGCGGATCGATAAATAGCCAACCAGTAAGCAGACGCCAGTGGTGCGCCGGCAGGTTGTTTGAGTCTCCCAAATTCTCCGCAAGATTCCAATCCAATTGCTTTTATGAAAAATGTCCTGTCGATAGGCTCATTACTCTCTAAACTTTTTTGCCGGTATGAGTGAAGCGAAAGCTTGCATCATTGGCGCCGGCGCTTCCGGAATTGCCGCGGCTAAAGTTCTTCATGAAAAGGGCATTCCGTTCGACTGCTTTGAGAAAGGTTCGAGCATTGGCGGCGTTTGGCGCTATCAAAATGACAACGGTTTGTCCTCGGCCTATGCTTCGTTGCACATTAACACCTCGAAAGAGCGGATGGCGTACTCTGATTTTCCCATGCCGGCAGATTATCCCGATTATCCTCATCATACCCAGATCGCAAAGTATTTTGACGACTACGTCGATCACTTTGGCGTTCGTAACAAAATCACCTTTCGCACCGAAGTCACGGACGTTACCCCGGCTCCGGCGAACGGTTGGGATGTAACACTGGCAGGAGGAATAAAGAACCGTTATCGTGCTGTGCTCGTGGCGAACGGCCATCATTGGGATCCCCAATGGGCGCATTTTCCCGGCACATTTGAGGGTGAGCAGATGCACTCGCATCATTACAGAACGCCAGACGTGTTTGCCGGCAAAAACGTTTTGGTGATTGGCATTGGCAATTCCGGCGTCGACATTGCTTGTGAAAGCGCGCGCGTGGCGGCGCAAACCTTTCTTTCCACGCGGCGCAGCGCGCACATCATACCCAAGTATATCCTGGGCAAGCCCGTCGACCACTACACCACGCCGCTCTCGTCACGTTTGCCGCTGGGGATTCAAACGTTAAGCTTCAAGCTGTTGCTCTGGCTGGCGCGCGGCCCGCAAAAGCGTTTTGGCGTGAGCGAGCCGCAGCATAAAATCCATCAAGCGCATCCCACGATTTCCTCGGATCTATTGAATTTAATCGGGCACGGACAAATCAAGATCAAACCCAATGTCAAGAAACTCGCAGGCGGAGCGGTTGAATTCGAGGATGACAGCCGTGAACGGATCGATTTCATTCTTTACGCGACGGGGTATAACATAACATTTCCATTTTTTAAACCCGAAGTTTTAGCCGCGCCGGACAATGAGTTGCCGCTTTATCGCCGAGTGGTATCGGTGCAACACCACAATCTTTTTTTTATTGGTCTGCTCCAGCCGCTCGGCGCGATCATGCCTTTGGCTGAATGGCAATCTCGCTGGGTTGCTGGACTGCTCGCGGGCGCATGCAAACTGCCGGATTTTTCCACGATGCAGCGCGAAGTTGAACGTGAACGCGAACAATTACGTCGACGCTATGTTACTTCTGCGCGACACACCATGCAGGTAGATTATTTTCCTTATATTCGGCAAATCAAACGCGAGTTACGGCGAAGGTGAGAGGGGCTTTGGAGATAGCTTTTTCTGTGGATGTTCAATTTGGGGCAGGAAATTTTCAAAATTTTATTCTGTAGTTGAAAAGCTAATCGCCTACACTGGTTGCTTGGCTTCGAGATAGGTCAAGCGGGAGTCAAGACTTTTGATGGTGTGATTTTGCTTGTTATCAGATTCTTCCAAAACTTTAACCCTGCTTTCGATGCGATCATCTCTAGCCCCGAGCGCAAGTTTTTCCACATTGAAGTCATCAAAGTACTTGGTGATCCGATCGGCGATGGTGTAGATTTGGTCAATAACTTTTTGGCTCTTTAGTCTGTCCTGTTCGGCTTTTCTGGCTTCTTGATTGTGCAAAGCCAGCATCTTTTTCCAGAATGCATTGAAATCGTTTTCATGTCTGCCTTGCCTTTCAATCAATTGCTCTAACATTTTTTCAAAGCCTTGTTGTCTCTTCTCGAAGCCTTGTTGTCTTTTTTCAAGGCCTTGCAATCTTCTGTTTAAGTTTTGGTTTCCTCTTTTCAGATCTTTATGGCTTGTCACAAAGCTTCGGGCAAGGCTCTTGAGTTCCTTGTGAATCTGATTGACCTTTTGGGAGGCGACCTGAGTTTTGGCTGGCATAAGATTTTCCCCGTTGTTAGTTTTAAAAGCGGCGTCAGCGTAGCAATTTCCAATTCAAAAAGCAAAGATTTTTTACATGATTTTTTATGAGTCTTCACTGTCGTATGGCGCATCGGCCTTACTTGGAGACAAGTGCTGATGTGGCAATTCATATCCTCGGCGGCAACGATGAACGTCACGGGGGAATTTGAACACGGCAAGATGTGGGAATAATTTGATCTGTGAGGGCAGTTCGGAAGTTGGAATAAGGGAATGGCAGGTACGTGAATCGGGCTTGGTCGCAGATAGCTGGCAAGGTCATGGTCGCATCGCGCCCAAGCCCGGTTACACTAGGTATTATTAGTCATCACCATCGTCATCGTGCTCATCATCTTTACCATCATCATCGTCATCTTCGAACGCTTTAATGGAAGCCATGATGTTCCGTTCGATTGCTTCCCGGTTCTGTGGAAGACGCGGATCGAGATAGCCGCCGGCGCCATCGCTGAACCAAGTTGTGGTATCAATCGATAGAACGACATTTGTACTCGGCGAGCTTGCGTCGATCACCAATGGCGGATAAAATTCTTGCTCTTGTTCCAGTTTGAGGGAACTGGTAAATGTGAAAACAGCAGTGCTGTCGTCATCGACATAGCCGCGGACGAAGATTGTGCGATTCTGTAGATAGGGATTGGCCACGTAAATCTGTCCGTCGTTGGAGTCTAGTTTACAGATTTCAAGTTCAATCTCATCGTAGGTTCCATAGGGAACAGAAACAGTGCTGATTTGAGTCATTGTCCCAGAGAGATTGAGATTCACAACCAGCGGAACCTCTGACACAAAATCCATGCTATCTTCCGTTGTGCTCTCGACCTCGATTTCACCAATCACCACTTGGGCGGAGGTGATGGTCACTTGTCGTGCCTGCGCGCCGGCATTTTTGGCCAATGCGCCGGACATTGCTTTTATGCTCAGTTTTAAGTTGCCGCTAGTGCCGGACATTGGATCTTTTCCGCATCCAGCAACAGCTAAGCTCAACACAATCCCAATAACGGCGGCGACAGAATGATGGTATCTCATGATCGTATCCTCATGGAAAAAGTTCATCCGTCCTTTTGCAATTCCTGAGCCAACACAAAATGTGGCTGCCATGAAAAGTCGTGACATCTCATTATTGAACGATTTGTGCTCTCTTATGAACTGAGCTATTCTTTCGGCCCGATTTTTTGCAAATCGCAATCTTTCGTTTTGGTAAGTCTTCAACAAAATTCGAAATACCTTCCTGTGGATTCTATGCTGATCCTATCCCGCTATTTACCTCTCTCCGGGTGGAAAATTTTTGCAGCCATCTATTTTGTCTTGTTGGCAAGCTCGCATGTTGTCCGTTTTTTCTCTCCGCCGGAAACACCTGCGCGTCTCCATCAAAAAGTCATCGCTGTAAAGGCCGTTGCGCACGATCGTGTGCTGCCGCAGCGTGTGCAACTCGCTTACCATGATTTGCTGCCCGACAGCATTGTAAATCCTCCCGTCGTTTTGTTGCTGCACGGCAGTCCGGTGGCTTCGATTACGTTTAAGAATCTTTCGCCCGTGCTGGCGCAAAGCTGCCGGGTGTTGGTTCCGGATCTTCCCGGCTTTGGCCACTCAACGCTGCGCCTTCCGGATTATTCGATGCGCAGCCATGCTGCGTATGTTTTGCAGATGCTGGATTCGCTCGGACTCTCGCGCGTTCACGTTGTCGCTTACAGCATGAGCGGCGGTGTTGCCCTTCATCTGGTTGAACTTGCGCCCGAACGCATACAATCAATGACGATGGTATCGGCCCTTGGCGTGCAAGAGTTGGAGCTGCTGGGCGATTATCAGCTCAATCATGCAATGCATGGCCTGCAGCTTGGTTTTTTGTGGTTGGTGCAAGAAGGGGTGCCGCATTTTGGCTATCTTGATGACGCCTTTCTCAATGTGCCGTATGCCCGCAATTTTTTCGATTCGGATCAGCGGCCGCTGCGCACTCTTCTCGCACAATATCAAGGCCCAATGTTGATTGTGCACGGCAAGAATGACCCGCTCGTGCCGCCGGCAGCCGCGCTAGAACATCATCGCCTTGTGCCGCAAAGTGAATTGCGGCTTTTTGCAGGCGGACACGAATTGATCTTCAGTAAGCCGCAAGTGATTGCCAAAGAAATCGGGACTTTTATCCAACAAGCCGAGCAGGGAAGACGGCTGACACGATCACAAGCATCACCAGAGCGCGTCGCGCTTGCACAACAACCGTTCGATGCCTCAAAACTTCCCCCGGCTCAGGGCATTGCACTGGTCACGCTTGTCTTCTTGCTTGTGCTTGCCACGCTTGTGAGCGAAGATTTGACTTGCATCAGCGCAGGTCTCTTGGCGGCCCGCGGCACGATGGGGTATTTCTCCGCCACGAGTGGTTGCTTTCTCGGCATTGTTTTTGGCGATTTTTTGCTGTTTCTCGTGGGAAAATATTTAGGTGTAACGGCGTTGCGCCGCGCACCCATGAAATGGTTCATCAAGGAGGATGACATCGTGCGTGGCCGCCAATGGTTCGAGCGTGAAGGTGGAAAAGTGATTGTCCTGAGCCGTTTCATGCCCGGCAGCCGATTGCCAACGTATGTTGCCGCTGGTTTACTTCAGGTGAGTTTTTGGAAATTTTGTGGCTATTTTGTACTGGCCGCGGCTGTGTGGACGCCGGCATTGGTTTGGCTTTCTGCCATGCTGGGCGGCAAAGTAATGGAATACCTTTCGCTTTATTGGCAGTATTCGTGGCGCATTCTGATCGTTATCGCAGTTGTGCTTTGGCTTCTGAAAAAGTTTGTGGCGCCGTTGTTCAGCTTTCGCGGCCGGCGATTGCTGCTGGCAAAATGGCGCCGGCTCACGCGCTGGGAATTTTGGCCGCTGTGGGCGTTTTATCCGCCGGTGATTTGTTATGTTTTATACCTCGCTCTCAAGCATCGCTCACTCACGGTGTTTACGGCAGCAAATCCCGCCATTTTCACCGGGGGTTTTCTGGGTGAATCGAAATCGGGCATTCTCAACGGACTTTCGAGTGCGGATGGCTATATCGCGCGTCATCGTTTAATTCGAGTCTCGGATACCGATGAACAGCGCGTACAAGCCGTTAAAGAGTTTATGCTTGAGCTAGGCCTTTCCTTCCCGATCGTGCTTAAACCGGATATTGGACAACGCGGTGCGGGCGTGGGGGTGATACGATCTGAACAAGAGATGCGGGATTATTTCAGCAAGTGTGAGGGCGATACGATTGTGCAGGAATACGTGCCGGGTTATGAGTATGGTGTATTTTATTACCGTTATCCGGATCAACCCAGGGGGAGTATTTTCGCGATTACAGACAAAAGGTTTCCCGTCGTAAAGGGTGATGGCCGAAGCACGCTCGAAGAATTAATTCTTAAGGATAGCCGGACGGTTTGCATGGCGCGTTTTCTGCTTAACCAGCATCAGGCGCGTTTGTTCGAGGTGCCGGCTGACGGCGAAATCATATCGCTGGTGGAATTGGGCTCGCATTGCCGCGGCGCAATTTTTTATGACGGCGCAAAAATCAAGACCCCGGAGCTCGAGGCTGCGATTGACATGGTAAGCCGCCGTTTTGAAGGATTCTATTTTGGCAGATACGACATTCGCACGCCTGCACTGGAAGATTTCAAACAAGGAAAAAATTTCAAAGTGATCGAGCTGAATGGGGTGACTTCGGAAGCGACTAGCATTTATGATCCCGACAACAGCCTGTTCAAGGCCTATCGCATTTTGATGGAGCAATGGCGCATCGCATTCGAAATTGGCGCGCAGAACCGGGAACGGGGCATTCCGCCGGCGACATTGCGCGAGTTGATGAATACGGTCAGAAATTCGCTTGGCAAGACTAAAATTCAGCAAAAATGAAAAGCTGTTTGCTTGAAGGGCACACGGTGCTGGAAATCTTAAATTCGTCTTGGCGAACGTCTTGTTGATCTAGATTCATTGATATGCGTGATTCCTCCCGACTTGGCGAAAAGTTTTATGCTGCCGAAATCAGAATGACTCCAGCCAGCATGACGCCGCAGCCAAGCAAACGCTGCCGGATGTTTCTCTCTCGAAAGAACAGCCAGCCCAGGATGGTCGCAAAAATCATACTGGTGCGTTTGATCGAAATCATGTAGGCCACTTCCGCCTGGTTGAGTGCCATAAAGTGGCAAATCACTGTCAAAGAGACCCCAACTCCGATCAACAAAAAAAGCCTGCCCTGAGGGCTGGCGAAGCGCAAGCGATGGCCTGATTTCATGGCCGCAATCGGAAATAGACACAGGCCGGCAAGCGGATAATAGAAAGATGCAAAAAAGAGCGGACTCGAATGCTTTACCGCCACTTTGCCTAGAGTCGAAGTGAGGCTGTACAGCATTGCTGCCATAAGCATCAAGCGCGAGCCTTTTTCACGCGCAATCGCCTGTAGCGGCGCCAACCAGCGCGGTCCATTGCTGTTCAAGTGACTATTCGTCTGCAAATTGAGCAAATAGGCGCCGGCCACAATGCAAATCACGCCGAGTATGCCATGCCTGCTGAGCCTTTCACCTAAAAGCAACGTCGGCACGAGCAGCAGAAAAAGTGGTGTGAACGCAAGATAGGGAACGGTGAGCGAGAGGGGCGACATTTGCAAGGCGCGCATGCTCAATGAGGCCGCGGTCAACTCCAACGGCAGGAGCGCGGCTGTCGCAAGCCAAAAGACTCGGTCCAAGTTCGGGATTTCAACAAAGGCAAGCAGCGGCAGGAGAAACAACGAGGAATAGCCGAAACGTACCCAGGTCACCGTCCAGCTATCCGTATTCTGACTCGCCTTTTTGCAGAGCGTGTCGCTCACCGCGCTCATCAAAGCGGAAGCAAAGGCAAAAATCAACCAGGACATGCTACAGCAATGTTCCGCTCAAAATCATCATGGCAACGCTGAAATAAATCACCAAGCCGGTAACATCGACTAGCGTTGCAACAAACGGTGCCGAGGACACTGCCGGGTCAAAGCCGAGCCTGCGCATAATAAACGGCAACATCGAACCGGTGAGCGTGCCCCACATCACGACGCCGACGAGGCTAAACGCCACGGTGAAACCGACGCGCAAATAATGCTCGCCGTAGATGGCTTCGTTGTTCGGAATCAGCGTGATTTGCAGGATGGCAATCGTTCCCAAAATCAACCCCAACCCCAGCCCGGCCGCCAGCTCGCGGCGCATGACGCGCCACCAATCGCGCAGCCGAATTTCTTCAAGCGCCATCGCGCGAATGACCAGTGATGCGGCTTGCGAGCCGGAATTGCCGCCGCTGCTGATGATAAGCGGGATGAATAGTGCAAGAACGACGGCGCGCGCAATCTCACCTTCAAAATATTTCATAGCCGCAGCGGTCAACATCTCGCCGAGAAAAAGAAGCGACAACCAGCCTCCGCGTTTTTTGAGCATGCTGAAGAAGCCGGTTTGAATGTAAGGCTCATCAAGAGATTCAACGGCAGCCATTTTTTGAATATCCTCGGTCGCCTCTTCCTCGACGACATCGAGCATATCGTCAACCGTTACGATGCCGAGCAACACGCCTTCGGAATCCGTGACCGGCAGCGCAACCCGGTCATATTTTTGCATCTGCTTGGCGGCATACTCGCGATCGTCATAGGCCGAGAGCGAGATGAAATGGCGATCCATCACGCTGGCAACCGCCTCGGAAGGATCCGCCAAAATCAATTTGCGCAGCCGGATATCATCGATGAGCTTGCCCTTGTCATCCACCACATAAACCGTATTGATCGTCTCCGCATCTTTCCCGTGCAGGCGCAGATGTTCAAGCGCCTTGCCGATTGTCCACTCCGGCCTGATGGCAACGTATTCCGGCGTCATCAAGCGGCCGACGCTTTCCTCGGGATAGCCCAACAGTTGGCGCGCTTCTTTCAGATCTTCGGGCGGAAGCAAGCTGAGCAGTTGCTGCGTGACCTGCGCCGGCAATTCACCAAAAAGCTCGGTGCGATCATCGGGCGCGAGTTCATGCAACAAGGCGCGTGTGCTTTCAGCGTTGAGGCTCTGCAACAAGCGTTCCTGCTCTTCGGAAGGCAAATAGGCAAATACCTCGGCGGCAGTCTGGCGGGGTAATAAGCGAAAGAGAATGGGTTGATCTTCTGCCGGCAGGCTTAAAAGTAAATCCGCAATTTCCGGCGCCTCCCAATCCGAAACGCCGTCTTTCACGCCGGAATAAGCCTTTTCGCGAATAAGCTCCTGAATATCGGGGCCGAGTAGTTCTTTGAGCATGACTCACCTCGCAACGATCCTAAGAAAGGTAAAAGAATGGCGCGAACCTTAACAGCTTCCGTAAGAAAGTCAAGGCGAGTGACTTCGATTTCAGAAGCTCATCGCAACACCTGCAACTTTAGCACTGCGCTAAATGTGAATTCAATGAAATTTATGGCGCCCGCGTGTTGGGCAAAATTCATTTTAGTCTGGGAAAACTACCATTGTTCACAAAGCTTTGCGGAAAAATTCGGCCTGTCCTCAAGAACTTATCTCTTCGCGCGCCGGGTTTGCCGATTTCTCCAACGCGACATTCCGGTCTTGCCTCTTCAACTGGTGGGTTTATCCGAGGGCGGCAGCATCGCAAAAAAATCGGTGTAGATGCGCCGGCTATACTCTTCCAGCAAGGTTTTGATGCGCTCGCGGTCTGTTGATCTCAGCACAAAACCCACATGATTTTTTTTCCGCAAACGGTAAAAGATTTCAGGGTCTTGATAAGCAGAGGTGTCCGGCCATTCTTGGGTCGCCAGTGAAATGATGACACCGCCATAATCTTTGCGAGAGTTTGGCGGTTGGTATTCCCTGTCGTCCTGCGCGATTTCGATTTTTGCCCATTCTGCCCAAAGGTTGACGCCGGTGGCGGCCTCCACCATTTCAACGATGTTCGCCCCGCCGACGCGCGCCGCAGCTTCGAGAAAATAAAAACGGCCGTCGTCTTGCCCCTTGATGAATTCGACGTGTGTGACGCCGCGCACCAAGCCGAGCGCTTCGAGCACGCGCGCGTTTTCAGCCAGCAATGTTTGTTCGACGAAAGAGCCGCGCAGAACCGTGCGGGTGGAGAAGACGCCGCCTTGGTGCGCCACGCTCATGGGCGGCAGACCGTATTCATGCGCTTCCGCAAACACGGCTTTGCGCTCGGAGATGATGGTGTCGACGTGATAAACCTCGCCGGGGACATAGCGCTCCAAAAGATAAAAGGATTGGCGATCGCCGAGCGACTCCAGCAGGGGCCAGAGTTCGTGGGCGGTGTTGACTTTTTTGATGCCAACCGACGAAGCTTCGGAGCGCGGTTTGAGCACCCAGGGCGGCGGCACGCGTTCCATAAAGTCACGCAAGGCCTCGAGATTGAGGGCATGAATGAAATCCGGCACCCGCACACCGCGCTCGGCGGCGCGGCTGCGCATCGCCAGTTTGTCGCGAAAGTAACGCGCGGTGGTATCGCCCATGCCAGGAATGCGCAGATGCTCGCGTAGCGTTGCCACCATTTCAACGTCGTAATCATCGAGCGCGACGATGCGATCGACCTTGTGCGTGCGCATCATGTAGCTGACGCCTTTGATCACGTCATCGCGATTGTATAAGTCTGGCATGTAAAACATCTCATCGATGCTCGCGCGCGGCCAGTCGGCATTTTCCAAATCTTTCAGCGTCAGCAAATAAACACAACACCCTTGCCTCTTGCACTCGCGGATGAACTCCTGTCCCTTTTCATAGCTCGAGACGCACAACACGGTTTTGCGAAATGATTCGGCCATGTTTATTGGGCTCCTTGGTTACGGTTGGCGCGCCCGCACGCTGATGTAGAAAATCTCGTTTTTGATTGACAACGCTGTTTCGGCCAAAAGATCACTTCATCAACAGCAAGATCTTTGCTTTTAAATGAAGCAAAAA
Organism: uncultured Cytophagia bacterium; assembly: GCA_964457925.1. Lineage (GTDB taxonomy): Bacteria > Zhuqueibacterota > Zhuqueibacteria > Zhuqueibacterales > Zhuqueibacteraceae > Coneutiohabitans. Next base: position 160,207 of record CAYWGH010000003.1, on the reverse strand, counting down.
ACTCTGTCAGCGCATGTCATTGACAGGGCGGATCCCGCCTTTTGCTTGATCGGCTATATTCGAAAAATCCGTGCACGGCAAGCTTTGGGGTTGTGCCATTTGGTAAGACACATTTGGGTTTTAGCGAAATGTTGAACCCGAGGCGGCCGGGTAGTTTTGTCATGAGCGCATTATACCAGATTTTCTGCGCATTGTCAAGCACAAGACTTTTTCATTTGATAATGAGCAGAATAGTTTTATAATTCTATCCCGCAGTCAAGAAGATGAAGCATAAGCAGTGCAAAAATTTCAAATCAGGAAAGGACGCACGACGTGCACAAAGTCACTTTAATTCCAGGTGATGGCATTGGCCCTGCGATAACGGAGGCCGCGGTGAAAGTTCTCGACGCTTCGGGAGTCAAGATTGATTGGGATCATCAACTGGCGGGTATGGCGGCGGTGGAAAAATTTCATACGCCCATTCCCGAGGAAACTCTGGAATCGTTGCGGCAAAATCGCGTCGCGCTCAAAGGCCCGTTGACCACGCCGGTGGGCGGCGGCTATCGCAGTGTCAATGTCGCCCTGCGGCAGGAATTCAATCTTTATGCGAATGTGCGGCCGGCGATTTCCTTTGAAGGCACGAATGCGTTGCACAAGGACGTGAACATCGTCATGATTCGTGAAAATACGGAGGGCCTTTATTCCGGCATCGAGCATTTCATCACGGCCGACGGCGTCAACATTGCGGCGGAGAGCACGGCGTTGATTACGCGCAGCGGCTCGGAAAAAATTATTCGCTACGCTTTCGAATATGCCCGGAATAACAAGCGTAAAAAAGTGACGCTGGTTCACAAGGCCAATATTCTGAAATGTACCACCGGCATGTTTTTGGAAATCGGCCGGACCATCAGCCGCATGTATCCCGAAATCGAATTTACGGACAAAATCATCGACGCGTGCGCCATGCAAATGGTGATGAATCCCGGCGCTTTTGACGTCATTGTCACCACGAATTTGTTCGGCGACATTCTTTCGGATTTGGCCGCCGGCCTGGTTGGAGGTTTGGGCTTGACGGCGGGCGCGAATTTGGGCAGAAACGCTGCAATTTTTGAGGCGGTACACGGCAGCGCGCCGGACATTGCGGGAAAAAATCTTGCCAACCCCACGGCCTTGATCATGGCCAGCGTGATGCTGCTCGATTATCTTGGTGAATACAACGCCGGCCGCCGGATCGAAACCGCGGTGCGCGAGGTGATTCGAGAAGGCAAATTTGTGACTGCGGATTTGAACAAGCACGCGCATGTCGGCACGCGCGAAATGACGGAGGCGATTGTCCGGCAGTTGCAATGAATGCGACTGACGGGCAGGATGCCATAGCGCTCAATCAACAACAATAACCGCTTCTGCTTTCAGCTTGGCCGCGGGTGATTCGTAGATGGCGGTCAAGGTATATCGTCCAGGTTGGGAAGCGCCAAAGGCGCCGTCGGGCGCCAGCGCGCCTCCGGGAAAATCTAGTGACCATTGCAGTTTCGCGGCCGTCAAAGTGATATTCTTTCCGTTAGAGGTTTTAATGCGTGCGCTGAAACGTTGTGTTGCGCCAATTTTTAAATTGACTTCAGCCGGCACGATTTCAAGCGCCGCAGGTTGATGCACAATAACCTGCGCGGAGTCACGCGCGCTGCCGGCCGTGACAAAAACGTAGCCGGAATCCGGCTGCCTGCCCGCCGTGAACACCCCGTGGTTTGTAATCCCGCCGGTTGACACGCTTGTGCGCCATTGCATCTCTTCCGCTGGCATCAAAATCGGATTATAGAAACTGTCTGTTTGCGAGGCTGAAAATTTAAATTCTTCTCCGGTAAGTAACTCAACACGTGTAGGCCATAAATCTAGAAAAGCGGCCGATGCCGGCGGCGCGGTTGAGATGAGTAACAAAGCATTCGCCACCGGGCGCTCACCGGTCAAATCACTTGGTCGGTTTACAACTTCGCCGCGTACGACCATTGTGCTCGAACCTCCGCCGTCAAGGTTGATCGCCTGGGTGCAGCCAAGCTCGAGCATGAACGCCGCCAATTCCTGCAGACTCATGCCCACGCTGTAACCCGGTTGCCGGCCATCGACTACGACAAAATACATACGCGTTGTTTGTTCATTATATCCAAGAGCTGTGCGCGGGTGCCTGGTTGGGGCAAAATCCGGACGATTTTTTTCGATCTCGCTTTCAATCGAGATTTTGCCGTCACGAATCAACCGCGGCGTGCCGCCAATGGCAGCCGTGAGACACGCCGGCGCTTGTGGGATTTGCCAAAGCAGTTTGATGGTGTCGCCTGCCGCGAGATGTTGCGCCGCCCAATTTGCGGCGCGGCCATGCGCGGAAAGCACATAAAGGCTGTCATGCAACGCGCTGTTGCCGTTTTGCCGCATTTGCATCTTGACCACAGCGGTAATGGTATCATTCACGCAAAAACGGCCGAGCAGTTGCAACGCCGTTTCCGTGCCGTACCGATTGGTATTCGTGTTCGCGCCATAATAATGATTATATGCGATCATTTCATCCTCACGACGCTCACGATTGACACCGGCGATAGCGTGAAGCGCGCCGCGCCGGGAAATCACAAACCCGGTAAGCTCGGGCACGGCAATCCCCGGCTGTTTGTCGGCATTCATTAAAAAAACCGAACGCGGATAAACACCGTGCACAATTTCTCCCCGGCGAATTTGAAGATTAATGGGTAGGCCCTGCTTGTCAAAAAAATCGCCATTAATTGCGGCGACGACGCGCGCGCCCTCACGATCTTCCTGTGCTGCCAGACGGCTGGTTAATTCCAAGCCCTTGGGCTGCTGGCGCGCGCGCGCGGTTTCGAGTTGCAGATAAGGATGGCTATAGTCAAATTCCAAAACCTCAATCGCCCACGGCCCTGCTTCGCGATAGAATTTGTGATGTTTTGCCGCAGGCCCGACTTCCCGGCTTGCAATTGGGCCGTTGGTGGCTTGCGCCAAAAGAGAAAAGGAAAACAGTGCAACGGGGAAGAAAACACATCTAAGAGATCGCACGCTTGTCATTCCTGTTCGTGAAACAAATCCTGACCAAATCACGGGCAAATTAGGCATGCGCCGCGCGAAAGTCAATTTTAAACTTCCAAACGGGTTAAATTGGGCTTGACTGAGAGAGAGAATTTCATACATTACAGCATATTTTTTCAAGCGCGGCCCGGCTTGAAATAGATAAGGGAAGCACGGCTAAATTTTTGTATACCCGTCCGCGGGATCGCCGGGAAACAGTTGTGAACATATTGCCGAAAGGGATTTTATGCTGGTCGAGTTTCGTACTATTCCCGTTGGAACCGGAGAAGAAACCAAAGAGCTGGTGGCCAAAACGCTGGCGATTGTCGAAAAAAGTGAATTGGATTATCAATTGACTGCGATGGGCACACTGTTGGAAGGTGAATGGGAAGAGATCGCCTTTGTGATCAAAAAGTGCCACGATGAAATCAAGCAGTTTGCCGAGCGCGTCGTCACCGAGATCGTCATCGACGATCGTAAAGACATGAAGAACCGGCTGAAGGGAAATGTGTTGGAGGTGGAATATGTTTTGGGCAAAAGCTTGCAAACGGGCGGATTGACCTAGCAAGGAGCAAATGGCAATAGGGCATCCTCTTCGTAGGAGGCAAAGCGAGAAGTGCGTGTCACCAGGTTGCGGCTCGGATCAAATCAAAAAAATGAATCCGACTATTTCCCAATGACCATGTTCGGCAGCTCGCGCGCCGTTCGTGCAGATAGAGAATTTGCCACCCCCGACGGTCTTCGTCGCAAGCACGGCAAGCGTAGATCAGAGCGCTCACCCAATAAGCGCCCCGCGCAGAATAACGCTGGATGACTCGTTGAGGCGACGAATATTTGAATTCTGGAATAAGCTTAATCAAATAATTCCGCAATTGCGACGGTATAACGTTCCAAGCTACGCGGTCTAAACAGGAGTTGCAATATGATTTTCGATCTCGATATGATTCAGCGGGTTTATGCCGGCATGAAGCCCAAAGTGGAAGCCGGCCGCAAACTCTATGGCCGTCCGCTGACATTAACTGAGAAAATTCTTTGCGCGCATTTTGCGGAGCTGCCGAAAGAGGCGCCGGTGCGCAAAAAAACTTATGTCAATCTCTCCCCCGACCGCGTGGCGATGCAAGACGCGACGGCGCAAATGGCGCTGCTGCAATTCATGACCGCCGGCATTCCCAAAACCGCGGTGCCTTCGACGGTGCATTGCGATCACCTCATTCAAGCGAAAATCGGGGCGCATGCGGATTTGGCGCGGGCGCGCGATGAGAACAAAGAAGTTTATGATTTTCTCGCCAGCGTTTCCAACAAATACGGCATCGGCTTTTGGAAGCCCGGCGCTGGCATCATCCACCAAGTGGTGCTGGAAAATTACGCCTTTCCCGGCGGCATGATGATCGGCACCGACTCGCACACGCCCAATGCCGGCGGTCTCGGCATGATCGCCATCGGCGTCGGCGGCGCCGATGCGGTGGATGTGATGGCCGGCATTCCGTGGGAATTGAAATGGCCCGGCATCATCGGCGTGCATCTCAAAGGCAAAATGAACGGCTGGACTGCCGCAAAAGATGTGATTCTGCGCGTTGCCGGCATTCTCACGGTGAAAGGCGGGACGAACAATATCATCGAATATTTTGGCGAAGGCGCACGCGCCATTAGCGCCACCGGCAAGGCGACGATCACCAACATGGGCGCGGAAATTGGCGCCACAACATCGATCTTCCCGTTTGATGATCGCATGGAAACGTACTTGATCGCCACCGGCCGCGTCGAAGTTGCCAAGGCGGCAAAAGCCGTTGCCGAATGCCTGGTCCCGGATCCGGAAGTTTTAAAATCGCCCGAAAAATTTTATGATCAGATTATTGAAATCGATCTCTCGACGCTGGAGCCGTATGTGAACGGCCCGCTGACGCCGGATTTGGCCCGGCCGGTTTCACAGCTCGCGACGGACGCGAAGAAGAACGACTATCCGGACGAGATCAAAGTCGCGCTGATCGGCAGTTGCACCAATTCTTCCTATGAAGACATCGAGCGCGCGGCGAGTGTGGCCAAACAAGCGCTGGCCAAAGGCCTCAAAGTGAAATCGAAATTCACTATTACGCCCGGCTCGGAGCAGATTCGCGCCACGATTGAGCGCGACGGCCAATTGCAGATGCTCACCGAAATCGGCGGCAAGGTGTTGGCGAATGCCTGCGGCCCGTGCATCGGCATGTGGAGCCGCGATGACATCAAACACGGTGAGCGCAATACGATCATCAATTCATACAACCGCAATTTTGCCAAGCGCAATGACGACAATCCCAACACACTCGCTTTTGTCGCCAGTCCGGAGATTGTTACCGCGTATGCGTTGGCCGGGCGATTGAGCTTCAACCCGCTGACCGACAAGCTGACGAATGACAAAGGCGAGCAAGTGAAGCTTGAACCGCCCACCGGCGTCGAGCTGCCGGCGCGCGGCTTTGATCCTGGCGACTCCGGTTATGTTGAACCTGCGAAGGATGGCGCAAAGGTGCAAGTCGCCATTGATCCGAAGAGTGACCGCTTGCAAGCGCTTTCGCCATTTCCCGCGTGGGAAGGCAAAGATTTGTTGGATATGCCTGTTTTGGTGAAAGCGAAGGGCAAATGCACGACGGATCATATTTCTCCGGCGGGCAAGTGGCTCAAATATCGCGGCCATCTCGACAATATCTCGAACAATCTTTTCAGCGGCGCGATCAACGCGTTTACTGGCGAACCCGGAAAAGGCAAAAACATTTTTACCGGCGCAGTTAAAACATTTGCCGAAGTTGCGCGCGATTACAAGGCGATGATGGCGAGTGGCAAACTGGCCGGATGGGTGGCGATCGGCGATGAGAACTATGGCGAAGGCTCATCGCGCGAGCATGCGGCGATGGAGCCGCGCTGGCTCGGCGGCCGCGTTGTGATCACCCGCAGCTTCGCGCGCATTCATGAAACAAATTTGAAGAAGCAGGGCATGCTGCCGCTGACGTTTAAAAATCCCGCAGATTACGATCTGATTCGCGAAGATGACCGCGTGTCGATCGTTGGGCTTACCTCGTTTGCCCCCGGCAAGCCGCTGAAGATGATCCTCAAGCACGCTGACGGCACGCAACACGAGTGCGAGTTGAATCATTCGTTCAACGAAACCGCTATTGCGTGGTTCAAGGCGGGCAGTGCGCTGAATTTGATTGGGAAGGGATAACGGTTATTTATCGACGAAGCTTGATCAGCAGTTGCCTATGAATTCGTTTCGTGCGTTAACCACTTTTCATTGCAAAGGAGATTTCCCATGAATACGGTCGGTGATCTCGTTGCGGGGCGGGAGGTTTACACCGTGCAGGCCAGTCAATCGGTTTACGAAGTTGCGCAATTCATGGTTAAAAAAAACATTGGCGCGGTGGCGGTGCTGGACGGCGATCGCGTCGCAGGAATTTTCTCCGAACGCGATTTGATGAAACGGGTCGTTGGTCCGGAATTGCCGCCGCGCCAGACCCTGGTGCGTGAGGTCATGACGCGCAATCTCGTCACGGCCTCGCCGGAAGAAAGCTATGAAACCTGTTTGGCGCGCATGCAGAATCATGGCATCCGGCATTTAGTTATTGCTTCCGGAGACCGTATCGTGGGCGTTATTTCTTTGCGGGACCTGATGTCGATTGATATCCAAAAAAAATCCGCCGAGATACAAATGATGAATGCTTACCTGCATTACGTTCCGCCGACGGCTGTTTGATGACGCTTTGTGCAAAATAAAAAACCCCGAGAGAATGTTTTGCATTCTCCCGGGGCTTTTTCATTCGAGAAGAAGGCAATTAGAAAAACAATGCTTTCTTTGGAAAAAGTCCGAAAATACCGCCGGTATGCCAGAACAAAATACGCTCACCCTTTTTGAAACGCCCTTTGCGAATTTGATCCGCCAGGCCAAACATCGCCTTGCCGGTGTAAACCGGATCGAGAATGATGCCCTCCAATTGCGCGACATGTTTGATCAAATCAATCTCTTCCTGACTGTTCAAGCCATAGCCCTTGCCGACGTAGCCATCGATGATGCTGATGTCCTGACTTTGCAAATTCAGGCCAAAGCCGAATCTGCGGCGCGCGCTGCGCAAAATATTCGATACGCGATTCTGAAAATAGTTGGCGTCGTCACAAACATTGATGCCGTGAATTTGACCGGCCATGCCCACCGCTTGTTTGCCCAGCAACATGCCGGCTAATGTTCCGCCGGAGCCCACCGCGCAAATCATATGATCGAATGCGAGGTTCTGTGTGTTCATTTGCTCCGCAACTTCCGCCATGGCGGTAACATAACCCAGCGAGCCGAGCGCATTGGAGCCGCCTTCTGGAATAACATAAGGCTTGACGCCTTTAGCGACGTATTCATCCGCGAGCTTGGACATAATCTCATCGACTTGTTCATATTCTGCCGCGGTAATGAACGTGATTTCCGCGCCGACGAGCCGATCCAGGAATAGATTGCCTTCGGGATCGCCGCCGGTGGAGTTGCGCAAAACCAGGTGGCATTTGATCCCCATTTTGGCTGCGGAAACCGCAGTTGCGCGCGCATGATTCGATTGGGCGCCGCCGCAAGTAATCAAAACCTCGCCGCCCTGTTGGCGCGCTTCGGCTAGCAGATATTCAAGTTTTCTGATTTTGTTGCCGGTCTCAGCCATGCCGGTCAAGTCATCGCGTTTGATATAAATTTCCGGCCCGTTTAACTCCTCGCTGAAGCGCTGCAGTTTTTCCAACGGTGTGGGGAGGTGTGCAAAAACAATTTTTGAGGGAATGGTGATTGCCATTTTGGCCTCCGATTAGCGATTACAACAGACGAAAACTGCCGATAATTTTTTCGATGTCGTCGCGGTATGAGGGGTAAGCGGCTTCGCTGGTTTGGCAAAAAATGGCATAAGCCACGCGATTTTTGATTAAGTAAGTCAAAACCCAAACATCCAGTGGCATCGCCGCTTGTGGAATTTTGACGATAAATATCGCGCCGTCGGCAATGTTGGTTTCGAGCTTGGTGACCGGCCAGATCACCCTGACCGTATCGCGCGGTGATTGATATTGATTCATAGTCTCATGCAGGCTCTCGGCGGCTACCGCAAAAGCAGAATAGAGTTCTTTGAGATTGAAAACTCCGACCGTGCAACGCGCGACAACCGAGTCCTGCACTTGCCGGGTGAGTTGCACAACGTTGGTGGTATTGGCGATGATGTCATGCACAAGCTCGGGGGAAGCTTGCGCCTCGCTCGAGGCTGTTTCCGTGATCAACCAGTCGCGGCTCGGCGCTTGAATTGAGAATCTCAAATCAGCATGACGATAAGTTAGATCATCAATCGTTGCGGGAGATTGCTGAGACGCCTGCGAAGCAAGCTCGGTGCCCTTGCGCTGCAGCTTGATCATCAAAGTAACCACGAGTACCAGCAGAATGGCCATAATGAAAAGGCGCGTGCGGCTGATCAGCGGTGTTGCCTTTGATGAAGATTGGGTTGTAGGGTTGAGCATAAGACAATTCAAACACCGGAGTCATGCGCGGGCGCCGGAAGCGAGCGCTGCCAGTGCAGCAGTTCCTGCATGGTAAAGGCAGGCGTGGCGCCCGGCTTGGTGCAAACGAATGCGCCCGCCAGATTGGCGAAGGCTGCAATCTCCGGCAGGGGCGTCTGGCGCAGATATTTGTGCATCAATCCTGCGGAAAAAGCATCGCCCGCGCCGGTGGTATCAATAACGTTGATCGATAGGCCCGGCTGACGGCAGCTTTCATGCCGGCTAAACAATTCGCAGCCGTTGTTGCCGTAGGTAATGGCGATCAATGATAAATCGTATTCGTGCATGAGATATTCAACGAAGCGTGCGGTGCTATCGCCGTCGCGCCGGAGCACGCGCCGCAAAATCTCCGTTTCCCCGTCATTCATTTTTAGAATGTCGGCGAGTTCGAGCGAGGGCGGAAGAATTTTTAGCAAGGTCGCTTCGCTGGCGCGTGTATTCATATCGAAAATTTTGACCGCGTTACTAGCCACGCGCAGAAACTGCAAGATGTTTTCACGGGCAACGGTGGAACGCTGCGCCAACGTTCCAAACATGACGGCATCACAGTTTTGCGCCACTTTCTCGAGCGCCGGCGTGAATTTGAGATAATCAAACGCCACATCTTGCGAACATTGAAACGTTGGCACGCCCTTGATGTCGAGCGAGATCATCACAGTGCCTGTGCCTTTTTTGCGGTCGAGTTGTATGTAGTCGGTTACAAGCTTGCGTTCGCGCAGCGCTTGAATCAGGCCTTTGCCCATGCCATCATCACCGATCCGTGAAACAAGCAACCCCTCATCGCCCAGTTGATTCACATGAATGGCGAAGTTGGCCGGCGCGCCGCCAAGGTAGCGATGATCTTGATAAATATCCCACAGGACTTCACCGAGGCCGACGATCTTGAATTTTTTATCGAGCATTTTAATGAGAAGGCCGTTCTCTAATAAAAATGAAATGGTACAGGCGTAAACGAAAATGCAAAAATTAAAAACGTCGCACACGCCACCACTTGCCGTTTGAAATCCAGCGGTTCAGCGTCATATTCGGTGGGCGGATGGCGATAGCCAAACCACAACAGCATGAGGATCATGAGAACCCAAAACGGATAAACCACAATACAGATCAAGGCAAAAGACGCCATGGTGACGGGAAAGATTTGTTGGCTGCGTCCGCCGAGCAAGGCATAAAGAATATGCCCGCCGTCAAGCTGGCCGATGGGCAACAAGTTCAGCGCAGTAACAAATAAACCGGCCCAGCCGGCGTATGCCAGCGGATGCAATAAAACGTCATGCCCGGCTGGTAACGGTCCCTTGACAAGCTCGATGATCCATTTGAACAGCAACGGGTCCACCGATTTGACTGCATTTTGTAAATCCGCAGTATTCTTGACTTCGGACATGGCAAGCCCAAAATAAATCGCCGGAAGCGTGACGAGCAAGCCTGCCAGCGGCCCGGCAACGCCGATATCGAACAGCACGCGCCGTGTCGGCATGCGCGCATCCATGCGAATGACGGCGCCGAGCGTGCCGAAGGGAAACGAGGGAAACGGAATGAAAAACGGCAAGGTGGCGCGAATGCCGTAGCGCTTGCACATGAGATAATGTCCCATTTCGTGGCAAAACAAAATTGCCATGATGCCGGCGCTATACCACAAACCGGCGGCGATATCGCGCTCCGGCCAAAAGTGGATAAAAAAGGTCGAAAAACATGTCAAAAAGAACAACAGAACATTCAAGCGCGGCTGGTGGCTGCTCAATATTTTGGCAATCCACGGCCGCCGGACCGTCAATGACTCGGGTTGATCACATTCAGCATAATCATTCGATGGCATGGCTGTTGTCTGACTCTCCTTTGACGATAATAACAGGCGTTCCTAGAGCCGCCTGCAACTGCATTTTCGCATTCCCGTGGTTGACGCCGATTTCCAGCAAATCAAAACTGTTGATAAGGGCGACAGGCTCGCCTGTGCTGACACTAGCGTAAGACGTTTGCAGCCCGTGAATAGTTTGGCGTTTTAGTTGAACGGCAATCTTTGCGCCTGAAGCGAAGCGGGATAGGTCTTCTCTGGTAATATTCGAAATCAGGTTGCCAAAACGATCGCTAAAAATTATTTCACCCTGCAAGGTGTTTTGATCAACTTTACACGCATGTGCCGGACGTTGCGGTTTGAGCGTGAAGGAATCTCCCAGCTCTTCCAAAGCCGCGCCATTTGCCAAATGCGCTGCAACCGGCGCAAAAATATCGCGCCCGTGAAACGTATTTGAGAGAACCGAGCGCCAAAATTCCCGGCGCGAAAGCCGCACGGCAGGCGGCGGCGCTGCCCGCGTACAAAAATCAAAGAGCCCGTTATCCGGTCCGACAAAATAATGACCGTCATAAAAGCAGGCAATCGCATTGCGCGAAGTTCCAACGCCTGGATCGATGACAGCGAGATGAACGGTTCCAGCGGGGAAGTAACGGTAGTGGGCGGATAAAATGAAAGCCCCGGCAGCCACTTCCTGGGGCGGCACTTCGTGCGTGATATCAATCAATCGCGCGTGTGGCATGATTCCGAGTATCACGCCCTTCATGGCGGCGACGTAACCGTCGGCGTTGCCGAAGTCCGTCAATAGGGTAATAATTCCCGAAGATTTCATTCCTTGATCACGGCGCGGCGGTGAAGCAATGCAAGCTATGATAAGCAATCACGCCGCGAGAAGCAAGCTGATTGTCCCGAGTTGAATTTATGAAGCATTCTGAATTTAATCAGCCTTTACTGCAATGCAACTTATTTCCACGCCGGCATCACGCGGTAACCGCGCGACCTGAACGGTTTCGCGCGCCGGTTTGCTGGTGGAAAAAAACTCGGCATAAATCCGGTTGACGAGTTGATAATCATCCATGTTGGCCAGAAAGATCGTGGCTTTGACCACATGACTGGAGTCCATGCCCGCCTCGTTCAGTACTGCCCGGAGATTCTTGAGCACCAGTCTCGTTTCTTCTTCGATATTGCCGCGAATCTGCTCGCCGGTGGCGGGATCGATGGCAATCTGCCCGCTGCAATAAACCGTATTTCCAACTCTGATGGCTTGACTGTACGGCCCAATGGGCGTTGGCGCGTTTTTAGAAAAAACGACTTCACGCGCAGGCCGATCCGGCGGTTGCAAGAGCGTGCAACCGAAGATCAAAATCGCTGTCAACGCTGCCATTGCATACTTCATACTGGCCTCCATCCGAATGAAAGTGAGTGTTGGGCTTTGCAGCCTTTAGTTGACGATTGCAATGAAGTCTCGCGATTGAACTTTGCTTGCCGGCAGCGTGAATTCAGCGCTTATCCCGAAACGGCTTCCATGTCTCGCACCGCGCGGCGCAATCGCGTCAACAAATCTCCAAACGATTCCAACGGGTTGCCGGTTTGTGTGAGATGAGCATTGAGTAGCTTTGCCAGCCGCGCGATGCGATCGTAGGTTGCATAGCTTTCTCCGGCTAAGCGGGAGGGCAAGATCGAGTTATTGGTGAGCAGGGGGTCAACATCCTCGGCGATTTCCCCTCTGGCCACGGCGCGTTCGAAATCCACCGTGCCGGGAATGGGTGAAAAAGCTGCCAACCGAATGCCCACGCCGAGGGTGTGAACATAGGCCATGCTGCACAGAACTTCATCAATAGCCTGGCCGGGCAAGGCCATCATAACATAAGCATCCAACTCCTGCGGCCCAAAACCCGCAGCTTGCAGGTGTTGCACGCCGCGCGCGAACGTTTCATTGTTGACTTTTTTGCTCATATCACGTTGGCGCTCGGCGCTGCCGCTTTCATATGCCAAACGAATGGTTTTGAATCGCGCGCGCTGCATGAGCCGCGCGGCCGCGGCATCGATAAATTTGACTTGCAAGCCATTCGGCGTATGAAAAGTCGCCGGAATGTCTTGCGCGATGATTCGCTCACACAGCGGCAGGAAATGATGATCGCGATTGGTAAGCAGGGCGTCATCATAAAAAGCGAACTCATGCACGCCGAGACCGTGATGCAGCCAGTCCAGTTCGGCCATGATATTTGTGACGGAACGCCAGCGATAACTCCCTGAAACCAGGCGTGAAGCGCAAAAAGTGCATTTAAGCGGACAGCCGCGCGAAGTCATGAATGCGGCATATTGGAGGTTCGGATAAAGATCGAATGCCGGCCACGGCAAGTCATCCAAATTTTTGATTGATTCTCCGAAGATGATTTGAGCTGATTCCTCATTGCCTCGTGAGAGTTGGCGGCCGGAAAATTTTTCGATTAGAGAAGCGATGAGTTGTTCTGCTTCACCCCTGACGATCACATCCGCGCCCGAGGTTTGCCGGGCATGCTCGCTGCAAAGCGTCGCATAAATCCCGCCCAGCACAATGGGAATGTCGGGAAATAATTTGCGCAAAGCTGCAATGGTTTCCTGCAATCCGGGATACCAATACGTCATGCCGCTGGTGATCAGGATGACATCGGGTTGCGGGCCTTCCAAGCAAAGCCTTTGAAACAGCTCCAACGGCAGGCCATAGCGCGCCCATTTGCGCGGAATGTTGGCGTAGAGTTTGGGTTTGGCGAGCGGTTGGCGCACGAACTTCCCCGTGCTCCAGCGCCGGTTTTGTGTTTGTGCAATGCCTTGCCATCGCAACAATTCCGGATGCGAACGATCCATGCAATCCACCAGGCGAACAGCATAACCGGTTTGGCGCAGCGTCGCAGCGAGGTAAAGCAAACCCAGCGGCTTCATCCAAAAATCATATGCCGCAAAATCGGTAACCCAAGGATTGACAAGCAGGATTTTGGGCGAAAGCGAGCGCATTTAGCGGTCTGTTTTATTTTGATGAGCGAGAATCGCGGCCGCAGGATTGGCCTAAAGCGGACGAGCCGCAATCCAAAAGTTTATTGTAAGCGGATTTTTCGAATATAGCGGAAAAGGCCAAAGGTTGTATTCGCCATATTCGGTCAATCCGCTTACAGAAAAGTTTTGCTTTTAAAACAAAGATTACACTCTCAACAGACTAATGATTTTTGATATTCAAGCTCGGTAAGGTTCAGCCACAGCCGCACAAGTCGGAATTGCTGCTTTTGAATGTCAAAAATCAATAGCCGGCGAAACTTTTTAAGCAATCGTTTTTAGTTTTGAACGTTCAGCTTCGAGCCGGTGAGGCGTTCATAGGCCTCTAAATATTTTTGACTCGTTGTTTGTACAATGTCCTCCGGCAAATCCGGCGCAGGCGGTTGTTTGTTCCATTTGATGGAAATCAGATAATCCCGCACGAATTGTTTGTCAAAGCTGGGTTGGCTGCTGCCCGGTTTATAACTTGCGCTGGGCCAGAAACGAGAGGAATCCGGCGTGAGCAGCTCATCGATAAGCATGAGCTTGCCGTCTTTTAGGCCGAATTCCATTTTGGTGTCGGCGATAATGATACCTTTGCTTTCGGCTAGCTTTTGCGCGCGGCGATAAATCGCAATACTGATATCGCACAATTGTTCGGCGCGTGCGCGGCCAACGAGGGCAACAACCCGGTCAAAAGCGATATTTTCATCATGCCGACCCATTTCCGCTTTGGTTGCCGGTGTAAAAATTGGTTGATCGAGCTTTGACGACTCAACCAAACCGCCCGGTAATTTTATGCCGCAGATAGCGCCAGAGTCTTGATAGTCGTTCCATGCCGAGCCGGCAAGATAGCCCCGCACAACGCATTCGATCGGCAGCGGCTCCGCTTTGTGTACCAGCATGCTGCGGCCTTCCAACTGATCGCGATACGGCCGGCAGGCGGCGGGATAATCATCGATGTTTGTAGTCACGACATGATGCGGAATGATATCAGACATCTGCTGAAACCAAAATGCCGAAATTTGCGTGAGCACGCGGCCCTTGTGCGGAATGCCCTGCGGCAGAATCACATCAAACGCGGACAGGCGATCAGTCGCGACCAGCAGCAAATACTCGCCGAGATCGTAAATGTCACGCACTTTGCCGCGGGCTTTGAAAGCAAGACTTGAAAAATTGGTTTGCGATACCAGGGAAAGTTTGGTTGAGAGGGGCATGGCGATACACAAACGTTTTCAAACGAGGTGTTGGCGTTTTAGCAATGTGTGTAACGACTGCGATATTTTGTAACCAGCTTTTTGACGTGCAGATCTAATGCACATTCGCCACCAACAAATACACATCATCCCGCCTCGGTCCGCCGGACCAGTGCTCCAGCCCGGTGATGATGCGATCGGCGATGTCGTTGGCAGGCATCTCGAGCGCCGGTTGGCAAAAATTCAACATGCCGCGCAGGCCCAGGGCTTCGTTGTTTGCATTCTCCGCTTCGATGATGCCATCGGTGTACATCAATAATTTGTCGCCCGCGGCGATATTTGTCACCTGCTGGCGAAAGCGTTCCTCGGGCGCTTGATCGAACCCGACGATGGGATTTTGCGACTCGAGTTTTTCAAATTTGCCCGGGCGATTGCGCCAGATGATGGCTGCCGGATGCGCGCTGCCGGCATAGGTCAGCGTTTGGCGCGAGAAATCGAGCTTGCAGATGAACATGGTGAGAAACATGCCGGTGCCCGCAAACGATTCACACACGAAATCATTGAAGTGATGCAACATGATGCGGGGCTCGAGCTGTTCGCGCACGAGCCGGCGAATCTCGCTGGCCATGCGGTTCACCAACAGCGCGGCGGTAATGCCGTGGCCGGTGACATCGACCAGGGTGAGCGTGATTTGCTGCGGGTTATCGTAGTAAATGTCGGCAAAATCGCCGCCGACGCCGATCATGGGCAGGTAGCGCACGGCAACATCGAGAAACTCGTTTTGCAATGGCCGCGGCACCAGGCTGTGCTGCACTTGCTCTGCCAGTTTCAAATCGCGCGCGATCATCTCCTGGTGGCGTTGAATCTCGCGGCGTTGCGCCTCGATTTGCAGGCGCATTGCCCGGCGTTCCAGCGCTTGCCGCGCTTTCATGCGAAACTCGCGCATGTCAATCGGCTTGGTGAGATACTCGTAGGCGCCCAGCCGCATGGCTTCGACGGCGGACGAAACTGTGCCGTGGCCGGTGAGGATCAACACTTCGGTGTAGGGATTCTTGCTTTTACTGGAGCGCAAGACGGAGATGCCGTCGACATCTTGCATATGCAGGTCGGTGATGACCAAATCGAAATCATCTGCAACGATCTTTTCGAGCGCAGCGTCGCCGTCCGGCGCGCTTTCCACGCGATGCCCGTCTTTGGTCAAAACTTCGCTGAGAAGCTGGCGAATCGCTTTTTCGTCATCAACGATGAGAATATCAGACATGTCAAAATGAGGACTAACGAAGAGGATGTGTCTGTTATTTATTGATCAAAATGTGAGCGCAGCATGCCGGCCGTAAGCGCGCCGCCACAACCCGCGCGGCCAGCAATCATGCCGCACTCGGCTGATTATAATGAATGGCCAGCAACGTAATGTCGTCGCTTTGCATTTCGCCGGCGGTGAAGCGTTTTACCTCGTTGGTAATCGCATCAATCATGGCCGCGGCTGAAACGTTTTGCTCGGCAAGGCGGCTGTAAATCGTGGCTTCGATGCGTTTCTCGGAGAATTCTTCGTCTTCGGAATTTTTCGCTTCACTCACGCCATCGGTATACATCACCACCCAATCGCCGTCTTGCAATGAGATCGTCTCAGATTCGTACCGTGCGCCCGGAAACATACCGAGCAAAAGCCCGCCTTTATCCAGCAATCGGAACGTTGGTTGCTCTTGCGCGGCGTTCTTGGCATTGAACAGATAGGGATGATTATGCCCGGCGTTGACGTAGGTCAATGTGTTGTTCGTCACGTCCAGCACGGCAATGAAGCAGGTGATGAATTTATCCGCCGTGGTGTTGGCATAGACAGAGTTGTTAATGCGCGCGACGATTTGATCGATGGGCACCTCCGCCGTCATCAAGGCGTGCAGCGTGGCTTGCAGATTGGACATGATAATCGCGGCCGGGATGCCTTTGCCGGAGACGTCGGCAATGGTGAGAAGATAACGGTTGCCATCAATTGGAAAATAATCAAAATAATCGCCGCCGACTTGATGCGTGGGAATGTTGATCGCGGCGATTTCGTAGCCGGTGAGTTTGGGCGCGGCTTTGGGCAATAGCCGTTGCTGAATTTCGCGCGCAATCGCCAGCTCTTCTTCTAGTCGTTGTTTTTCGAGTGTAACTTTGAAGAGTCGCGCGTTTTCCAGCGAAATCATCGCCGTGTTGGCCAGCGTGGAGGCGAACTCGATTTCTTCCTGCACGAAATCGCTTTTGGTGATTTTTTCGCCGAGCAGCAGCGCGCCGCGCACAACGTCCTGGCTGATGATCGGGATGAGCAACACGCCGCCGGCAGCGGCCAGCTGTTCCGACCATTCCGGTTCTTGCGGCGCGAGATCAAGCTTTGACTTTTTGACAAGATATGGCTCTTTGAGCTTGCGCAGCCAGGCAAGAAAATCGGCATTCTCGAAAACCGGGTTTTGCAGCAGGCCCTTGTTCACTTGCAAGTCCAGGCGATCGCCCTCTTCCACAAAAATGCCGCAGCGTTGCACCATCAATTCGCCCATCAGCGCATAAGCCAGCACACTCGCGATTTTATCGCTTTCAAACGTCGAATTGAGTTCCTTGCCGATGTCAAAGAGGGTGTTGAGCTCTTGAATTTTTTTGTCGAGCTTGCGGTTGACTTCGCGCAACTCTTGAAACACCATGCCGTTTTCAACCGCGGTTGCCGCAAGGTTTGCCAGTGAATTCAAGTACTCCAGCTCGCTGGGCGTAAAATCCAGGCCGTTTTGTTTGCGGCCAAATACCATCAAGCCGAGACATTTGTAATTCGCGATAATTGGCACGACAAGTTGCAAGCCGAGTTTGTAAAGGAAGGCGCTCCAGGCGCCGCCGCCGTCCTCATCGTTGAGGGTGAGAATGCTCGGCTCGTGCAGATCGATGGTGATCTCGCGGCCGATGTGGGTTTGTTGCAAGCCTTTGACGGTTTCAATCACAAACCGTTTTTCGCCGCGCGCCAACAAGACCAAGCCCTTGCCGACCATCATTTTTCCCATCGGCGTCAACAGCAATGTGTCAAGGATGTTTTTGAGATGCAGGGAGGAGTTCAGGGTTTTGGAGACATCAAACAATGCTTGCAGCTCGACCAAGCGTTCATCCAATTCCCGGGAAAGTTGGCGATTGGTGCCGGTGCGATGGCCGGGGTGGCGTTGTTTATGCTGGTAATTGTTGGAGGTACGTTGCGCTCGGGTGGAGGCGCGGCCGTGGTTGGTGGTTCGCTGTGCATAGGGGCGCTGGCGGACTTCCATCGGCGCATCACCGCGCGTCAATCCGGTCGAAATCGGCGCGCGCGGCGGCATATTTGGTTTTTTGCTAGGCATGTTCCATCATCACAAGTCATAAAAGGTTTGGCCGCGATCAGACGCGTCACTCGAAAAGTTGCGATTGGAGAGCGACCCGAATCTATCCCACCATCGAAGGTTAAAGAGGCGCAACCGTCTCAAACTCGGCGCGAGTGACTGCGCGGCGTGGGTAAGAAATTATTGCTGCTTTTGGTTGTTCATGAAGTACTTGACCAACTTCACTTGATTCTTGGGACCGGGTTTGAGTTCGAAGTTGATCTCGTCCATCAAGGATTGCATGAGGTAGACACCGAGGCCGCCGACGCGCATCTCCTGCATGTAGCGTTTCATGTCGGGCGCGCGCAGCTTGCTGGGATCAAACCCCCGGCCTTGATCGGTGATGATTACGCTCATCTTTTGGCCGGGATAATCGACCTGAATCACGATGTCGATCATCTTTTTGGCGTCGCCGCTATAGGCGTGTTCGATCACGTTGGTGCAGGCTTCATCCACCGCAAGCTCGATTTTGTTGGCATCCTCTTCGGGAAAGCCGACTTTGCGAGCAACGCGTGAGACGAACTCACGAATGATCTCGAGGTTCTCAGTCTGGC
The DNA here is from genome assembly GCA_964457925.1 of uncultured Cytophagia bacterium. Lineage (GTDB taxonomy): Bacteria > Zhuqueibacterota > Zhuqueibacteria > Zhuqueibacterales > Zhuqueibacteraceae > Coneutiohabitans. The sequence continues at coordinate 141,726 of CAYWGH010000003.1, read as the reverse complement.
TCGGTATACGAAGGTGATATTTATTCTTCGTGCGCTGTTTTTTCACGGCGTGCGTCATTTTTGGTTCGTAAAACTTTGGAGCGCGTGTTGTTCGTCGTCGCGAATTTCATAGAGCGTGGGAAAGCCGAGCAGATCAAAGACACGAAAGATCTTGGGCGTCATGTTGGTAAGCTTGATGTCGCCTTTATTGTCGCGCACCTCTTCAATGAACCCCATAAACACGCCCAAGCCGGCGCTGCTGATGTAGGTCAGTTCCTTGAAATTCACCACGATCTTGTAGCGTTTTTGATCAAGCAGTTTTTGAATCTCGCGCTCGAGATCAGAAGCGGTATGCGCGTCTAGAAAACCTTTGATGCGAAGCACGCTGACTTCGCCGTTGTCCACGCGCATTACCTCGAAGCCATTCATGCACAATCCTCCTTCAGTATAAACTCACGATAAGTTTTTCCACGGTAAGCCAGCAGCAGGTTGAGCGCTCGCCTTCCCGGCTTCTTGATGTGGTGTGTACTGCCGCGCCCGGGAACTTTGAAACCGTCTTGCATTAAGACCTGCCAAGGTTGGCGTTTATAGCTAAGGGTAGGCGTTCTCGCTGTGGGTTGAGCCGCAATATAACCAATTTTACTCAAAAACAAAGCAAAAATTTCTTGAAAATCATTCAACGGGAGAACGCAACAACTTCAATATCGAACGGGCTGATCAAATCATTGTAACCCGGCAACACCGCGCCCGTCTTTGAAATGATCACGGTGCGGCCGCGCAGCGTATCGGCAACATAGCACGACGAGTCAAACGGGCTTACCGACAGCGCTTGCGGCCGGTCAAAACCATTTACCTCAAACAACATTTCTCCCGCAACGCCGAATTTGAGCACGCGGCTGTCACGAAAGAAATTCAAAGATTCATCAATCACCCAGCACGCGCCGGTGAGCTGATCGACGGCAACGCGCGAGGCGAAACGAAACGAGGCATTCGCTTTGAAACGTTTGTTGCCCTCGCGGTCGACGCAAATGACGCTATCGCCCAGCGCAATCCATGCGGCGCCGGTATTCTGATCAAAATCAATTGCGCGAGGTTTGCCCGAGATGAGATTTTGTGTCGTGATCGACAGGGTGTCGACCACCGGCTGGCTGGCGATTCTCAGCAGCCGGCCATTGTGCGCGGTTAACGCCCACAATTCGTTGGTGAACTTGTTGTAAGCAAGCGCCGCGAGTTGGGGAACATTTTTGCGTTGCGCGATTTGCCGGCCCTCATGATCAAAGCGTATGAGGCCTTCGCCCAAGCTGTCTGCCACCCAAATGCTGCCATCACTTGCATCCAGCGCGAAATCGACGATGCCAGCGAAATCGCCGAAGCGCCCCAAGGGATTGCCGCTCAAATCAAAACGCGCCAGCTCGCCACTGGTTAAACTCGGGCGATCGGTCAGCAACGCCCAAACCGAGCCGTGCTGGGGATCTACCGTAATGCGAAAAGCCGGCAGAAAAAGCAATGTGCGCGTGATCGGGTGCTGGCCGTCATGCGATAATTTCACGATGCTGCGATCATCAAAGTCAGCCACCCAGGTCAATGTCGGCCCGGGTGTTACCGTTGCAATGTTGGAGGGCTGGGATTCGAAATCATTTACGCGCGCCGTGACGCGATAGCTGTGGGCTAGGCCATAGCGCGCGGCAGTATCGAGAAACCGGTTCTGCCGCGGCCCGAGATCGGCAATGCGCAAAAAATCTGGTTCATTCGCGCGCTTGCGATAGAGGCTGTAACCGCTGAGATCGCGCAAGCGCAGGGCATCCCAACGAACTTCGATTGTATCCAGGATTGAAACAACCGAAAGCCCGGTTGGCCGGCCTCCTGTTTCGGGATTTTCTGGATCAAGCGGATTAACACGCTGGCGGTCGCTGCAACCGGCAAACAGCAGAACGATAAACAAAACTTTCCAATATAAAAATTTTGACCAGGCATCATAACAAACAGGCCGGCGCGCGTCCGGCAAGCGCGCATATGCAGCATCTGCGGAGAGTTTCACAAAATAAATCCGCATGGAATGGGTGACACTCAATTCTCAACAAACAGGCAAGAATGAAGCTGGCCCCGAGTCGGTGCCGGGGTTGTCATGTGCAGGAGCATCAAGCTTTGGAGCCTACTTTACCTTCATTTGGTGAATTTTGCGGCAAGACGGATTGAAGATCGTGCAAGCACGTAACAAATCGCGATGAAAATAAACAATTCGGGAGGGCAAGTCAAGAAATTTGTTGAATGTTTATCCTCGGCTTTCTATCTTGCGTGCCATTTTCTTAAACGACAAGCGCTGATGAAACGATAGAACCGCCGGCCGTGAGGCGATGATTGCCAATCACCGATGACGGCCGGGCTGCCGACGACGGTTTACGAATCCTGGCACGCATGCTCAACCTGAACCATCTGAACCCCCCGCAACGACAAGCAGTGCAACACACGGAGGGCCCTCTGCTCATCCTGGCCGGCGCCGGCTCCGGCAAAACACGCGTGATTACTTACCGCCTGGCTTATTTGCTGCTTCACAAAAGAGTGCCGGCGCAACAGTTGCTGGCCGTGACTTTCACTAATAAAGCTGCGCAAGAAATGCAGGAACGCCTGCGGCACTTGGCCGGGGCGACGGCGCAGAAAGCCACAATTTCCACGTTTCATGCGCTGGGTGTGCGCATTTTGCGGCAACAGGCGCAACACCTGGGCTACCGCAAGAATTTTGTGATTTACGATCAACACGACCAGCTTGCACTCGTGCGTGAGATTGTCAAAGAACGCGCATTGGATTTTGCCGGCCACAATGCCTTCGCCTTGCTCGGTCGCATTTCCTCCGCAAAAAACAATGCTGAACCACCGGACAAGTTTGCGCAACAATCGAATCCCGAGGAAATGTTGTTCGGCGATTTGTACGAACATTATTTGCAGCGCACACGCAGTTGTAACGCCGTTGACTTTGACGACATTCTGCTGCTCGCCACGCATTTGTTGGAAAAACATGCCGGCGTTCGACGGTTTTATCAGGAACAATTCCGCTATCTCATGGTTGACGAGTATCAAGATACCAATTCCCTGCAATATCGTTTTATCACGCTGCTGCTGGGCGAGCATCGCAATCTTTGCGTGGTGGGCGATGACGATCAAGCGATTTATTCGTGGCGCGGGGCCAATCCCGAGATTATTCTGCAATTCGAACAGCACTTTGCTGGAGCGCGTGTGATCAAGCTCGAACAAAATTACCGGTCGACGCAGACAATCTTGCACGCCGCCAACACGGTGATCAAAAATAATCTCCGCCGTAAGCCGAAAGAATTATGGTCGGCACGCACGGGAGGCCAGTTGATCAAGATTCTCAAGGCCGAAAACGAGAACGACGAGGCCGAACAAGTGATCAGCGCAATCACAACGAAGAAACTACTTGATCCCAAAATCCGTTTTAGCGATTTTGCCGTGTTGGTGCGCACCAATTTTCAATTGCGGCCGCTTGAAGAAGCGGCGCGCAACGCCAATTTGCCGTATCAACTCATCGGCGGCTCCTCGTTTTATGAAAGGCCCGAAATCCGCACCCTCCTCGCATATTTGAAGATGATGCGAAATCCTGACGACGAGTTGAGCCTGAAGCGCGCGTTGGAATTTCCCCGGCGCGGCGTGGGCGCAACGACGTTGGTGAAGCTGCACGAACATTGCCAAAAGACCAATCGCAATCTTTTCCGCGCATTTCACGACGCCCAGCAGTTGGAAGACATTCGTCCGGCTGCGCTGCACGCGATTACCAGTTTCGTTCATCTCATCGAAAAGTATCGCAATCGCTTTCGGCATGAAAAACTCAGCGTGGTTACGGAAGAATTGGTGCAAGAAGTGGAGTATATCAAGGCGCTGGAAGAGACGACGGCCGAGGCCAAATCGCGCGAAGCGAAAGTCATCAACGTTCGCGAGTTTCTCGGCAGCCTGAAACGATTCGAGCAGAATAGCGACGACCCCTCGCTCACGGGATTTCTTGACCGCGTCAGTTTGATTTCGGACAGTGATTACCTTAACGAGAAAATCGATCGCGCGATTTTCCTGACCATGCACTCGGCCAAAGGCCTGGAGTTTCCTTATGTGTTTCTATTCGGCATGAATGACGGCCAGTTTCCCAGCAATCGTGCGCTGGAGAGCGGGACGATTGAAGAGGAACGGCGCTTGTGTTATGTTGCCATTACGCGCGCGCAACGCGAGTTGACACTCAGTTATTCCATCCGAAAAACGCGGTATAAAGAAATGCTGGAACTGCAACCCTCGCGTTTCATTGATGAGATGCCGGCGGAAGTTTTGGAAGTTTCCACACTTGTTCAGGAAACGCCCGAGCAAACGGCGTTGCGCGAAGCGGCAGAGCGTGATGATGTCGCGCTTTTGCTGCGCCGTTTTCGTGAAAACAATTTTAAATTATGAATGTTGTGCCGCGAGCATTCTGTTCCGTACGCTAAAGATAGATCACTTGCTTGTGATGAGAATATTGACAATGATCAGCCGCAATCGCCAGATTGTTTTTCCGTTTTTATTAAGTTTTTTCTTGCCGTTCTCCGCCGCCGTCGCTCAAAACAATGCTTCCTTAAGCGGTTTTGTCAGAGATGCCGACAGCCGGGAGGCGTTGATTGGCGCGAATGTTATTGTTGCGGGCGCCAACCTGGGGGCGGCAACGAACATCGAAGGCTATTTTGTCGTGAACGGCATTCCACCCGGAACGTATGAGGTCACAATCAACTACATTGGCTACCAAAAGCTGCGCGAAAAAATCAGTTTTGCGGCGCGGGAGAAAGTTGTCAAAAATTTCCTGCTTGACGTCCAACCGATTGAAGCCGGCGGCGTTACGGTGACTGCGGATAAAGAAGCTGCGCAACACGATCTGCGCATCGCCCAGCTCAACGTTAGCGTGCGCAGCATTCAAAGCCTGCCGCGCGTGGTTGAAACCGACGTGTTTCGCGCGCTGCAATTTTTGCCCGGGGTAACCGGCACCTCGGATTACAGCACGGCGCTGGCGGTGCGCGGCGGAAATACGGATCAAAACCTTATCACGCTTGACGGCATCACGGTATATAATCCCTCACACATCGGCGGCTTGTTTTCCAATTTCATCACCGATGCCCTCAAAGACGCCAATCTTATGAAAGGCGGCTTTCCGGCGGAATATGGCGGCCGCTTGTCCTCGGTGTTGCGCCTGACGAGCCGCGAGGGCAACAGCCAGAAATTTGCCGGTTCTGCTGCGATCAGTTTGCTGAGTTCGCAGGCGACGCTGGAAGGCCCAATTAACAAAGGCGCGTGGCTGCTGGCGCTGCGCCGCACGTACATCGATCAAGTGTTGAATGCCGCGCGCAGCGCCGGCATCACGGATTTCGAGTTGCCCTACTATTTTTATGATGTGCAAGGACACGTTTTTCAAGATTTGTCGCCTCGCGATCGTGTGTCTTTCAGCATGTACCTCGGCCGCGATGCGCTGGATTGGGAAGATCTCACGCTCGTGGCGAATTGGGGGAATCGCACGTTTGCATTGAACTGGCGCCATTTGTTCAACCATCAATTGTTTTCGAATTTTATGGCGGCCAGCAGCCGCTTTGACACCAAATTCGGCATTGGCGGCGACGGCGGCGCGTTCGGCTTGAATGAAATCCTCGATCACACGGTCAAAGGCGATCTTACTTATTTTCTCACCAATCAGCACGAAATCAAATTCGGCTTCGAGGCCAAAGAGTTGAGCTTCGAGTATCGCAACGAGTTCGATAATCGCAGTCTCGGCGGCATCAAGCAAGAGCCGTTTTATGCTGCCGCTTATTTGCAGGATTTGTGGCGGCCGACCGCGCGTTTGAGCGTGCAACCCGGCGTGCGCTTGAGTTATTTCAACAAGGCGACCACAGAGCTGCGTTTGGAGCCGCGCCTGTCTGCGCGCTATCGTCTCGGCGATAATTCCGCGGTTTCTGCTTCGTGGGGATGGTTCAATCAGTATATTGCCACCGTGCAAGATGAATTGAATCCCTCATTTATCGATTTTTGGTTTTCATTCGATAAGACGCTCGACCCCGGCCATTCCACCCATTATATCGTGGGTTACGAAACGGAACTGGCAAGTTCCGGTTTGAATCTGACGGTGGAAGGCTATTATAAAACGCTGCAGAATTTACTGGCCTTTCGCGAAACCCGTTCATCCTTCACTCAGGAACTCGACTTTACCATTCTCAATGTTTTCCGCAAAGCGGACGGCGAGGCCTATGGCTTCGAAATGTTATTAAAAAAGCCGGTTGGCCGTTTGAATGGTTGGTTATCCTACTCGCTGGCGTATGTCTACAAAGACGGGCAAACCATCAACGATCTTGTTACGCGCTATCCGCCCTCTTGGGATCGCCGCCACGCGTTGAATGTCGTGGCGAGTTACAATCTTAACCGCAAGTGGGAGGTGGGTGTTTTGTTCAAGCTCGGCACGGGATTTCCGTATACACAAGCCAGCGGCAGTTTTGAGTACGATGTGTTAGGCGAGCCGCGCGATCGGCGCATTATTTTTGACAAGATCAACGGCGTGCGTTATCCGGATTATCATCGCCTCGATCTCAGCTTCACGCGCCATTATTTTTTCAAGGCGTGGCAAATGGATTTGTCGTTGAACATTGTCAACTTGTACAATCGCAAGAACATTTTTTATTATGTGTGGGATTTCGACAAAAATCCGGCAGAACGGGATGAGGTGCCGCTGTTTCCGTTGTTGCCGAGCCTTGGCGTGAGTGCAAAATTTTGAGGAAGAATTGCGTGGTCTCAGCTGGAAGAAGAGGAAAGCCGCGGCTCAATGCCGCGGCTGAAGGCGTCACAAAGCGTATTTGATAACGATGAAACCCAGGATCAACAACACGGTAAACCCCAGCGCGAACCAATCGAAGTAACGGTCGATTTTTTCCTTGATGGCGGCGCCAAAGACGCGGATTAAGCCCGCCACCAGAAAGAAACGCATCGACCTTCCCACGACGGAAGCGGCAACGAATTCGGCAAAATTGATCGTGAAGACACCGCCTGCAATGGTAAAAACTTTGTAGGGAATAGGCGTAAACGCTGCCGTAAAGACGGCAAGAAAGGCGTTGTCGTTATACTTCTGCGCGACGAGATTGAAAACCTCATGCGTGAAGCCTGGAATATTTGCAAAAAAGAAATCGCTCACGAGATGCCAGAGCTGCCAGCCGACCAGATAGCCCAGCATGCCGCCAATCACCGAACAGACCGAGCACACCGCCGCGTACCACATGCTGCGTTCCGGGCGAGACATGGCAAGCGCCATGAGCAGAGGATCCGGCGGAATTGGGAAAAAGGAGGATTCCGCCGTAGAAAGCGCCGCGAGCGCCGGCGTGCCATAGGGCGTGTGCGCCCAATGCAAAACCCAATCATAAAGCCTTCGAACAAGATGCGGTTTTTTTTGTGAGGGTGAGGTCGAAATCGTGTTGGAATGTGACATGATAAAATTCTGTCCTCAGAATCGATTGTAAGTTTTCATTGAAAATTTGACTTTGAAATGTACAGAAAATGCGCTAGTTTTGCAAACAAGTGCTGAACATTTTTTCACAGTGATTCAGCCCGGCGTCCGGACGCTTGCAGCGAATGTTTTATTTTTGCAATGATACCGGGCGAAAACTAGCCAACGTGTTTGCTTATTTGAGAAGGGAGAGGCCATCTTGAAAACCGGACGAAACGATCCTTGCCCGTGCGGCAGCGGCAAAAAGTATAAAAAATGCTGCATGGAAAAAGACGAAGAGGCTGCGCGCTTGGCGCAATTAGAGCTGCAAAAAGCAAGAGCCTCAGAAGAAAATTCGGCGGCGGAAACTCCGGTTGCCGGGGAAGGCGAGGAAGGTGAAGGGAAACCGGAGACGCATTCGGGTTCTGCCGAGCCACCGCCCAATCTGACGCGGCTGCGGCAGCCGGTCAAAAGTGACAAAGGTGCACCGAGCCGCGCGATGAGAATCCGCTCGAAAGATTTTGCGAAACGCTGGACGACGCGCAAGCGTGCGGAAGGTTAAGACGCACACGAGTTCATTTCATGATCAAACCGCCCGGGCAGCCGGCCCTGAAGCCTGCACAAGCGCAATAAACAGTTTGGTTGTTATTGCAAAGCGCCCGGGCGGTGGTTTTTTGATAACGTTTCTGCCCGGGAGTTTTCGCGCGGCCACCAGCAGCAACGAAACGCGGCCATGACGAGGGTGAAGCGTTTCGCAAGACACCATTTCGCATCTTTGCGGTTCCTCGTTGTGAATCTCGTTCAACCGATCAGCAACAATGAGGCAACCCCGTCAATTCTACACACCACAGCCTTCCCTCCGAAATTATCAAAGCGGGGTTTCGTTTTGCGTGAGATTCGCCCTCTGCATAATCTCTAACGCCAGCGCCGGCGCGGTTTGATTCTCCTCGATAGCAATCCACTCACACGGCGCCATCTTGCGAAACCACGTCAATTGCCGCTTGGCATATTGCCGCGTGTGGCGCTGAATCAATTCCTTCATCGTTTCGAAGGAGATTTCTCCAGCGAGAAACTGAAAACACTCCTGATAACCCACCGTTTGCAATGCATTCAAATCGCGAGAATAACCGAGCGTCTGCAAGCGCCGGCATTCCTCCAGCAACCCCGCTTCCAGCATCTGCCCGACGCGCTGATTGATGCGTTGATAAAGCCTGGCGCGATCCATCGTCAAGCAAAAAACGCGATACGCGAACGGCGCGGGCTCGGCTTTTTGTTGCTGCAAAGCGCTGAGGGGAATGCCGGAGATCTGATGAACTTCCAACGCGCGCAGGATGCGATGTGTATCATTAACATGCAGACGGGCGGCGGCCTGTGGATCAATCTGCATTAATTCCGCGTGTAATGCGCTGCTGCCTTCGTTTTGCAGGCGATGCTTAAGGTGAGCGCGCACGCTCAAATCAGAAGGCAGCGCAGCCGAGAAACCTTCCAGCAAGGCCTGCAAATAAAAACCGGAGCCGCCCACGATCACCGGAAGCTTGCCGGCATGTAAAATATCCAATACAACTCGGCGCGCATCGCGGCCAAATTCACCGGCGGTATAAATCTCGTCCGGGTTGCGAATATCGATGAAATGATGAGGCGTCTGCTGGAGTTGTGCCGGGGTGGGCTTGGCTGTGCCGATGTCCATCCCGCGATAAACTTGACGCGAGTCGGCAGATATGATTTCGGCAGGAACGTGCCGGGATAATTCCAGAGCAACCTCAGTCTTGCCGGCGGCGGTCGGGCCGGTAATGACGAGGGCGTGCGTGAAAGAGGGTCGGCGATCAATCACAGGAACAGAATTTTGGATAAGGCTGTTTACGATTCTCCAAACTATCAGGTTTTCGAAGAATTGCAATGAGATTTTTGTGTTTATGCCAGCCTCGTGATCAGCTCAAAACAGTGACCGCGGCCGTGCATAACGCGCGAGGTGACGCAAATAGCCGCCGGTATTTGCGTCACCTCGCGTTTCAAGAATGCCGCACACATTTGCCCGCCTCGACCCGCTATTCTGCTTGCGTCAGTTGCGTTTTTTCCATCAACAGGCGCTGCAGAGTAGCGAAATATTCCTCCTTGTCTTCCTCCGATTTCGGCGGGGCCGGTATCGCAACCAAGCTCGCGTCGCTCAAGATTGTGTAAGCCGTGAAGGCATAAAGGCGATTTTTGAACGAAGGATCCTTCTGGCTTGCTTGCTGCAAGGCTGCGATGATCTTGGTGAAATTGTAGTGCGGCGCGCAGGCCTTGAGCTGCATGATGCGAAAGATCGCGCTGTTGCGCAGCGCCTCGTTATCGGATTGCAAATTGGCCAAGTGGCCGCGCTCGGCCAGTTTTAATTTGCGTTCGGAATAAGTTGGCGTTTGGGCGGCCAGCGCGAAAGCGCTCAGCAGGACGACGATCATAACGTTGCGTAACATGATAGGCTCCTTTCGTGCATGGGGTTCTGAAAATTCCGAGTGATGGTTCGTTGCAAGCAAGGTTGCTGGCGTGATTTCCGGCAGCATTGTTTGCTTCAACATTACGGCTCAAGATACGCAACGCTGTTTTTCGGGTTGTCAGGGGAAGGTCAAGAATTGTCAAAAATTGTAAAGACGGAGAAGGCGGGCCGTTGGCAGGATTTTTTCGTGAAACAATCACTCGGTCGCAATGGCGATTTCTCATTTCCCCCAAAGCCAACGGAAGAAGTCGTCATTTGAGGAATTGCGGCGCACCCAGCTCCGGTAGTCACGCTGCGTGGCCAGGCCCAGAGGCCCATCCCAAATGCCGCCGTGCACCAGGCCATCGAAGACCCGCACAGCCACGACATTTTCACCGTCGAGGTGCAATTGATTGGCGGGAATGAAGTAAGCGCGATACTCATTATAGTAATTACCATAATCTTGATAATCTCTGATATGATTAGGCCAGGTTCCGGTGCGCCCGAGCTTCCTGCCGTTTAAATAGACTTCATCGACATCGTCAATTTTCCCCAAGAATAAAATCAATTTTTCGGTGCGCGCGTTTTGTGGAACAGTGAAGCGTTTGCGATACCAACCCACGCCGTCGTAGTCTTTGTAGCCGAAGCTGTCCCACATCACCGGCGCGTCGACCTTCTGCCAGTTGGCGTCATCAAAATCGCTATTCGCCCAACGCAGATCGTCGCCCATTTTCAACGTCCATTTGCCTGCAAGCGAAGCGAGAATGGGGATTTCGTCCGGTTGATAATAAATACCCACGTCACCATCGAGGATGCCGCCGGCCAACATATCGTCGTAGACGCGCACAGCAATGAGATTATCACGATCCTTCAAAAAGGAAGGCGGCAGCAGGTACCGGCGCGCGATATGATACGCTGTTTCCGGCCTCGGCGGCATACGGCCTTGATAACCGATCAAGTGGCCGTTCAAAAACACTTCGTCGACGTCATCGATGCGACCGAGATGGAGATGGAGGGTGCGGCCGCGGACTTTCTCGGGCAATGAGAAACGCACACGATACCAGGCAAAACCGTCGTAACCGGGATAGCCTTCGTTTTCCCAGGCTCCGGGCACGTTAATTTTTTCCCATGCAGAATCATCAAAGTCCGGATCGGCATGGCTGGAGTCATCGCCGATCTCAAATTTCCAAAAACCGGAGAGATCGAGTGCTTGCCGCCAATCTTGCGCTCGGCCTTCAGTCGTGAAGTTGAAGGCTGCCAAAAGCATGAGGACTAATATGCGGGCGGAGTTTTTGCGGTTCATAAGTTATCCAATGAATTTGTATCCGATGCCGTGAACGGTGATAATAAAATCCGGATTTGCCGGATCGCGTTCCAATTTTTTGCGCAGCTTCAAAACATGATTATCGACAGTGCGCGTGGTTGGACTCACCTCGTGTCCCCAAACCTTCTCCAAAAGATCGTCACGCTTCACGGTGTTGCCGCGATTGGTGATCAAGTAGTGCAGAATTTCGAATTCTTTCGGCGTCATTTCGATTTCGACGCCGGCCTTGGTGGCGCGATAGTGCTTGAAATCCAATTGCACCTCGCCGAAGGCAAAGCTGTCTTTCGGCTCGGCAGGAGCCGCGCCGCCGCGCCGCAAAGCCGCATGCACGCGCGCCAACAACTCGCGCAAGCTGAACGGCTTGGTAATATAATCGTCGGCGCCCAATTCCAAGCCCAACACTTTATCGATTTCCTGGCCGCGCGCGGTGAGCATGATGATCGGCATTTTTCTGCCTTTAGCGCGCAGTTCGCGGCAAACATCGTAACCGGACATTTGCGGCAGCATGATGTCGAGCAGAATCAAATCGAACGATTCTGTCAGCGCCCGCTGCAAGCCCTGCCGGCCGTTATCTTCGATCGTTACTTCGTGGCCGTCAAAAACAAGATTGTCTTGCAGGCCGCGCGCCATGTCTGGTTCATCTTCAATGATCAATATTTTTGCCATGAAACTCCCTGTGCCGTGGAAATTTTAAGCTGAACGTCGAACCCTGGCCGGGTATGCTTTGCACCTCGACGCGGCCGTGGTGCGCTTGCATAATGTGCTGCACGATTGCCAGGCCGATGCCGGCGCCCTTGGAATCTCCGCCCACGTGATCGACGCGATAAAATTTTTGAAAAATTTTGTCATGATATTGCGCTGCAATGCCACGACCATGATCGGTGACGCGGACCATGGCATACACCTCATTACAACTCACCTCGACAATGAGGTGCTTGTTTTGATCGCTGTATTTGATGGCATTGTCGAGCAAATTGAGAAACGCCTGCGTCACGGCTTGCGCGTCGGCTTTGATGGGAGGAAGGTCGGACGCGATTTTTTCTTCGACACGAAACTGCCGCTGCTGCAAATGAAAACGATAACTGGCAAGCGCGCGGGCAATCACTTCATTCAAAAGAAGCTCTTGCATTGCGAATTCCTTGCCTCCGGCTTCCAAACGCGAAAAATCGAGCACATTGTTGACCATATGTGTCAGGCGCTCGGCTTCCCGCGCAATGATGCCGTAGTATTCGCGTCTTTTTTCTTCCTCACGCGCCCGGCCCAACATCAGCGTTTCAGCGAACATGCGAATCAAGCCCAGCGGTGTGCGCAGGTCGTGCGAGACATGCGCAACGAAATCGGATTTGAGGCGCGCGAGTTGGGTTTCACGCCAGAGCGTGCGCATCAACACAAAAACGGCCGCCAGGATTGCCACGTTCAGCATGATAATGAGAAAAAGCGATTGGCGGGTTTTTGCCGAGGCCAATTCCCCGCTGGTTTGCCCTTCTGTTTGAATGGCAAGTGTGAAGCGCGGCAAAATCCAAAGACGGGTGGCAATGCCCTCGTGTTCACGATCATTCGCAAGCACAGCGCCAGAATCGCTGGACACCGTCACCGTAAGGCCCTGTTCGCGGAATGTCGAAACATAAGGCTGCACGATGCGATCAACAAAAACCCTGGATGAAATCAAAAGTCCGCCCAGCATTTCATGCGCGAAGCGGAACGAATCGGCCAGCGGAAAAATGAAAAGCAGATCCCAATCTTGTTCGCCGGCAGCGTTGAATTGAAGCGGTAACGCCCGAAAGTAACCCTTGGCTGCTTGTGAAGCGAGACGCTGAATCTGGTGAGCAGAGTCGATTAACGCAGCGGCAATCATCTCTTGCATCGCAGCGCGCCTGCCCGCCAGGTTGCCGGCAACGCCAAAGCTCCACAAATCTTGTTGTTTTATAAAGGCGCCGGCGATGGGTCCGTAGCGGCGCGGCAGTTCTTCAAGCTGAGTTGAAAGTTCTTCCGGCGCGAGACCGCGTGGCGAACGTTGCGTTATCATGCGCAAATGATTGCCCCAGCTTTCCACCGTATCCCAACAGCGCTGATTGACTGAAAACAAAATAGCTTTGAGTTGCGCACGATAGCTTTGGCGCAGCAGATTTTCGCGCTCGCGCACCCGCGAAAGCTCAAGTCCGGTGTATACCAAAACCGGTATCAAAATAACGGCGGCCAACAGCAGCAAGATTTTGCGATCCTGCGTAATGCCGCCGGAATATTTCGTTTTGGATTTTGTAGCCATGAGAAGTTTTTCGTCAATTCCAGTCAATCTGGCTTCGCAGAAAACATACGAAAATTAACAGGCGAGTGTGTCAGGAGAGGGTAAAAAATTGTCAAAAAATGTCACGCGGAGATCACCCTCCAATGTACGACATTTCCACTTTGCGCAATGGGATTGTTTCCTCACTGCGAATTTCGGAGTAGCGATCTTCGCGCCGGCGCCAGAGGGCAATGATCGCCTGCGTGATCTCCGTATCGGAAGCTCCGTCTCGCAGCAACTGCCGGAAATCATGGCCGTGCGTCGCGAACAGGCAGGTAAAAAGCTTGCCTTCTGTGGAAAGCCGTGCGCGGGTGCAATCGCGGCAAAAGGCCTGGGTTACCGAGGCAATAATGCCGATCTCTCCGCTGCCATCGCGATAGCGATAACGCGTTGCGACTTCGCCGGCATAATTTGGATCAATGGGGACAAGGGGCATTTCCGCGTTGATTCGCGCAACAATTTCTGCTGCCGGCACAACATCCTGCATGCGCCAGCCATTGGTGTTGCCAACATCCATATACTCGATGAAGCGCACGATGTGTCCGGAGCCTTTGAAATGACGAGCCATCGGCGCGATGCTGTGTTCGTTAACGCCACGTTTGACCACCGTGTTGATCTTCACCGGCGTCAATCCCGCCATCGCCGAAGCTGAAATCCAATCTAAAACCTGCTCGACTCCAACATCAACGTCGTTCATGATTTTGAAAGTCTCATCGTCAAGTGAATCGAGGCTCACGGTCATGCGTTTGAGGCCGGCGTCGCGCAGGGAGTACACGCGCTTGATCGGAAAGGATCCATTTGTTGTCAAGGTCAGGTCGAGATTGGGAATACGGGCAAGCATCTCGACCAAACGCTCGAGATCATGGCGCATTAAAGGCTCGCCGCCGGTCAGGCGAATTTTGCTGACGCCGAGATCCACAAAAATATGCGCGAGTCGTGTAATCTCTTCAAACGTGAGCAATTCTGTGCGCGGCAGGAAGTGATAATTCTTGCCAAAGACCTCCTTCGGCATGCAATAGACGCAGCGAAAATTGCAGCGATCGGTGACGGAAATGCGCAAGTCGCGCAGCGGGCGGCTGAAGGCGTCGAGGAAACGGGGGGGCGTAGTGTCTGTGCTCATGGGTAGGAAATAAGCAGGCACAAAGATAAATGCAAGGGAGAAGTGACATTGGGCTATGCCGGCGCGAGCAAAACGACCGACAATGCGATTCGCCTTGCCGTCAAGATTTAAAAAAACTCCTATTGCACTCCATACGAATTTAGGCTAAATTCGAACTCAAATTTAATCTCAAAAAAGGACGGAGCTCGCAATGAAACAAATATCCATCGCAAACGACATCATCCCCGTGGGAGAATTCAAAACGGGTTTGGCGAAGTGGTTGAAAAGCGTGCATGACTCCGGGCGGCCACTGGTTATTACACAAAACGGCCGTCCGGCGGGTGTGCTGCTCTCTCCCGAAGCATTTGATCAATTGGGCCATTCTAAAAGGTTCAAGGAATCGGTACAACGCGGGCTAGTTGATGCAGAGGCACAACGAGTTTTTGACGCCTCACAATTAAAGCAGGAGTTGCAAAAGCGGCGTAGCAGCAAGGTGGCAAAATGAAGGTCGTGTGGACCAAGGAAGCGCTGGAGCAGTTGGTTGAGATTGAGGCTTTTATTGCAAGAGGCAGCTCTGCAAGGGCTAACGAATTTGTAGAGCGGTTGATCAAGCGTGGCCAGTCCCTTGCACGCTTTCCCTATCGAGGGCGAATCGTCCCCGAGTTCTCACAACCTGAAATTAGAGAAATTTTCGAAAAGAGTTATCGTATTGTCTACAGAATCCACAAGGCGAGAGTGGAGATTCTAACGGTATTCGAGGGGCACCGTCTTCTACGAAAGGATGAAATCTCTCCCACGCAATAATTATATCCTCCCAAACCTCTTATCCAACTCCTCAAGCGGTATGTTGACGATGACCGGGCGGCCGTGCGGGCAAAAGTAGGGCGCTTTGGTGGCAAACAGTTGGTCGATGAGTGCATTCATGCTCGCCAGCGTCAAACGATCGCCCGAGCGGATAGCGGAATGGCAGGCAAACGAAGCCGCGATGTTTTCGCGAATCTCGAGCTTCTCGCGCTTGCCGCGTTTGTATTCATCGATGATCTGCAGGATGACTTTACCGTCCTGCAAATTGGTTGAATAGCGCGCTCCGGGAGGCACACCTTCCAGGAGCAGCGTGCGATGGCCAAACGGCTTTAAAGCAAATCCAATCTTTGCCAGAAACGGCAGAATCTCATTTGCGATCTCATAGTCCTCAGCATTAAACTCGATCACGATCGGGAAAAGCAAACGCTGTGAGGCCGGCTCCTGCTTCGTGAATGCCTCCAGCGCTTGTTCATACAAAATGCGTTCATGCGCCACGTGTTGATCGATGATAACCAACCCGGCAGGAATCTGTGAGAAAATGTAGCGATTATGCACCTGCCAAACATTCGTGCGTTCGTAAAGCTTGTTCTGTGCTTCGGAAGCGAGTTCTACGCTGTTTTCCGTTGCCGGAGGTTGTGGCCGCGGCAATTCCAATCCGAGTTGCCGGCCGGGATGTTTGACGCGAAAATCCGGAGGCGGGGTGGGCGCGTGTGAAACATCACTGTTTTCGCCCGCAGCCGGCATTTCTGGCGCTGCCGGCCACGTCATCACCGGAATCGCGCGCGCGAAATCATTGGCCACGGGAATCACGGCGTTGGAATTGAGCGATTGTTTGACGGCATTGCGCAACAGCGCATAGATTAAGCGATCATCCGCAAATTTCACCTCCATTTTGCTGGGATGAACGTTGACATCGACACGGGTGGGATCGACTTGCAGGAACACGGCATAAAAGGGAAAGCCGCCGTGCGCCAGGATTTCACCATAACCGGAAATGATGGCGTGATTAAGCGAACGATCGGAGATATACCGTGAGTTTAAAAACAAAAACTGTTCGCCACGACTGCTGCGCACCGTGCTTTGTTTGCCGAGCACGCCGCTGATTTGGCATGCCGGGCCTTGATCATGCAGCGTCACCAGCGCATCGCGCATGCGGCTGCCATAGAGCGTGAAGATGCGTTCTTCCAAACTGCTCGCCGGCGGCATATCGAGAATGATTTCATCGTTGTGGACAAAGGTGAAATAAAGGGCGGGATAGCCGACGCAGAAGCGATTCACGACAGTGAGAATTTGGCGATACTCTGCGGTGGCAGATTTAACGAATTTGCGCCGCCCGGGCGTATTGAAGAAAATATTCTTGACGGCGATGCTCGTGCCCGGCGTGCCCGCGGCGATGCCGACGCCGGTTTGTGTGCCGCCTTCCAATTCAACCACCGTGGCCTCGGTCGCACCCGGCTCCATTGTCTTCATGGTGATTTGTGAAACCGAGGCAATGCTCGCCAAGGCCTCGCCGCGAAAGCCGAGCGTCTGAATGGCCTCCAAATCCTCGACTGTGGCGATCTTGCTGGTGGCATGGCGTTGAAACGCCAGTTGCGCATCTTCACGATTCATGCCGCTGCCGTTGTCAACGACCTGGATCAGTGCGCGGCCACCGTCTTTTGCCACAATGGTAATTTGCGTCGCGCCGGCGTCCAGCGAGTTTTCCAGCAATTCTTTGACAACTGAAGCCGGGCGCTCGACAACTTCTCCGGCAGCGATTTTATTGGTGAGATCGAGAGGGAGAAGCCTGATTTTGGAGGTGGATGCGCTCACGTTGATTCGATGCGAGAGGTTATTCTGATTCCAAATAGCTGAGGGAGCAACAGATTTGATATAAGGCTGAATACACCCAATGATGAAATTTAACGCTTGAATCTGAAAATCTGACCGCTTAAAGCAAACCCTCTTCTGCAAAGCTCATGTAGCGATCGGCGCCGATAATCACATGATCGAGTATCTTGATATCGACGGTTTCGCAGGCGTTCTGCAATTTCTTGGTGGCGCGCAAATCGTCCGGACTGGGCGCCGGTTCGCCGCTGGGATGATTATGCGCGAAAACAATGCCCGCGGCATGTTCGTTAATCGCGAGTTTGATGACTTCGCGCGCATTGATCATGCTTTCTTGCAGCGAGCCTTCAAATAATTTTTTCTCCCGGATCAGGCGGTTGCGCGCGTTGAGCAGCAGCACGATAAACTGCTCGCGCGGCTGGTTGCACAAGCGCAGATGAAGATAATTGAAAACATCGCGGCTCGTGCGAATGTAAGGTTGATCGGTATGATGCTCCTGTTGCAAGCGCTTGCTGATCTCGAGCGCGGCTTTGAGCTGTGCGGTTTTAGCTTTTCCCATGCCGTGAATCTGGCATAACTCTTCCGGCGCTTTGCCGTCCAACCCGCGGAAGCCGTTCGCTTCAATCAAGAGTTTGCGCGCAAGATCAATCACGGATTGGCCGTGATTACCGGTGCGCAGAATAATCGCGAGCAATTCCGCATCGGAAAGGCTCTCCGGCCCGTGCTCGAACAAACGCTCCCGCGGGCGCTCGCTCTCGGGCCAGTCCGTCATACGCAGCTTGTATTCCATCCCATCTCCCCGGTTTCTCAGCCAACGTATAAATTACATTGCTAATTTTCAACTAATCTTTTTCGCGTTTGGCAATCTTGCCGTTGCAGACGCTTTGCGTGAATACGGCTATTTCCTGACCTTAAAAAAACATCATTCCCAAAATCACAAACCCCAGCGCGATACGATACCAACCAAAGGCCTCGAAACTGTGTTTTTTGATGAACGACATAAACGCGGCTATCACCAGCCAGGCAACGAGTAATGAGACAATGAATCCGATCGAGAAAACCGTCACATCCCCGGCGTTCAATTGATCAATCCTCTTGAGCAAGCTATACACCGTGGCGGCGAAGATGGTTGGAATCGCGAGAAAGAATGAAAACTCGGCGGCGGCCGCGTGATTCAAACCGAACACCAGCCCACCCATGATGGTCGAGGCCGAACGCGACATGCCGGGAATCAGGGATAAACACTGCGCGAAACCGATGCCGAGCGCCTGCCCCCATGTGATTTTTTCCATCGTATCCGTCTTGACCCGCAAATGCAACTGTTCGATTGCAATGATGCCGACGCCCCCCACAATCAATGCGGCGGCCACCGTTTTGGGATTGAATAAAAGTTCTTCGATTTTGTCGTGCAACAAGAAGCCGATAATTGCGGCCGGAGTGAATGCCAGAATCACCCCCAAACCAAAACGTCGCGCCTGCTCGACGGTGAGTTCGCTGTCCGCTGCGGGTCTGCCGAGCATCGCGTTTATTATCCGCCAGAGGCGTGCGCGAAAATAAATCAATACGGCGATGATGGCGCCGAGCTGAATGAAAATTTCAAAGGTGTTGGCTTTTTCACCGGTGAATTGCAACCAATGACCGACCACAATGAGATGCCCGGTCGAACTGACGGGCAGAAATTCCGTTAGGCCTTCGACGATACCTAAAATAATAGCGACAAAAATCTCGTTCATGACGTCCTTTCAAGGATAAAATCTGAATGCGTGCGGGTTATGGCAAGGAATATACTCGCGAAGCCGCCCAAGTCCGTAAGCTTGTTACGCGATTGACGAAGGTTGGGTGTGGCGTTGCTGCAACCGGTGGAAAATTCTTTCGCCGCTTGGTGAAGCGTCTTTGAAAAAATACAGGGAACGCCGTTTCTTGCCGGCCTCCCAGCTCAATTCGTCAAAAAGAAACTTGGGCTGAAATTGCAGATTCACAAACTCCGTTGCGTCAAATTGGATCTCGCGAAAACGAAACCACCGGTGCGTCAAGAAGAAGGCGCGATTTTGGGACAAGCAAAAAAAGCCGATAGCATGGCGTAAACCGTTTATGCCTTTGCCGGCAACGCATGAGAGGCGAATGGCAGGATCCGGCGGCAAATTTTTCTTTTGCCAGTACGCGAGATAGTTTTTGGGTAAGTTTTCAACCAATGCCAATTGCCTCGAGTCCTCGGGTGAGGCGACGGACAAATATTTTCTCAATAGACGGCTGAAACCCCTCAACTCCGCCCTGAGTATGCGAAACAGTTTCGGCGAGAAAAAAGCAAAGAGCAGCAGAAAGATTCCAATAGCGATCAAGGTGAAAATGGGATATTCAAGAGAGAGATAGGTTCCTGCAATCGCCAGCACATCTTCAAAAAGGCTCAAGCCGGCATTGCTGAATGGTTCCGGGCTGTGATTCACCAGCACGCGAATCCCGGCCTTGGTGGAATGGCCTGACAACGCCACACCGCCGCACAGCAAGGCGACGCCGATATTCGCAGCCGGATCGGCTGAACCGAGGGCCGTCATGCCGAGCCATGCCGCGCCCAGGGGTCTGATAAACGTGTGAACGCTATCCCAGAGACTATCAATCCACG
This sequence comes from uncultured Cytophagia bacterium, assembly GCA_964457925.1. Taxonomy (GTDB): domain Bacteria; phylum Zhuqueibacterota; class Zhuqueibacteria; order Zhuqueibacterales; family Zhuqueibacteraceae; genus Coneutiohabitans. Next base: position 121,857 of record CAYWGH010000003.1, on the reverse strand, counting down.
GAATTTTATCTGCGAAGAATTCGGCCAGGTACGCAACGGCCGCGGCGGTAAGGATAATCGGATCGCTCAAAATGTTGAGGTGCGCTAAAGCGGGGTGGAGTTGGAGAATGCCGAGTCTGACGCCCAAGCCCAGTGCGAGAACGGTCGCATACAAATTTACGCCTGAGGCCAGTCCAAGTCCGGCGAGACTGCCCAATAATGAAAACGATTCCATGGAAGCATTAACTTTCGAAAGTGGGCATCAACGCCTATGCGGTTGTTTGCTTTTTGCCTTTGAATACCAGCACCGCCAGCGGTGGAAACGTGATTTGCATGGAATAATTTTGATTGTGATGCGGTTTTTCCTCAGCAATGACTTTGCCGGCGTTGCCCATGTTGCTGCCGCCGTAATGCTGGGAATCGCTGTTTAGAATTTCCTCATACGAGGTCAAAAACGGCACGCCGATGCGATACTGTGGCCGCGGCACCGGAGTGAAATTGCAGGCAAAGATGAGGGCCTCATCCGGATTTTTACCGTAACGAATGAACGAAATGATGCTGGCATCAAAATCCTGAAAATCGATCCACTGAAATCCCTCCCAGGAATAATCGATTTCATACAAGGCCGGTTCGTGACGATACAATGCATTCAAATCCTTCACATATTTTTGCAATTGGCGGTGTGGCTCCTGCTCGAGCAGATGCCATTGCAGGCTGTCGGCATGATTCCACTCCCACCATTGCCCAAACTCGCTGCCCATAAACATGAGTTTTTTCCCGGGATGGCCGTACATGTAGCCGAGCGCAACACGGAAATTTGCCATTTTTTGCCAGGTATCGCCGGGCATTTTATCGAGCAGCGAACGTTTGCCGTGAACGACTTCATCGTGTGAAAGCGGCAGAATGAAGTTCTCGGAAAAGGCATAATACATCGAAAACGTGATAAGGTTTTGGTGGTATTTGCGATGGATGGGATCTTCTTTCATGTAGCGCAGAAAATCAGTCATCCAGCCCATGTTCCATTTGAAGGTGAAGCCCAAACCGCCGAGATAGGTCGGGCGCGAGACCATGGGCCAGGCGGTGGATTCCTCGGCGATCATGATCGCGCCGGGGAATTTTTCATGCACGATTTCATTGAGCTTTTTGATGAAAGCAATGGCCTCGAGATTTTCCCGGCCGCCGTATTTGTTGGGCAGCCACTGGCCTTCCTGGCGCGAATAATCGAGATACAGCATTGAGGCCACGGCGTCGACGCGCAAGCCGTCGATGTGATATTCCTCAAGCCAGAACAGAGCGCTGGCAATGAGAAAGTTGCGTACTTCGTTGCGGCCATAATTGAAAATCAGCGTGCCCCAATCGGGATGCTCACCCAGGCGCGGGTCAAGATGCTCAAACAGCGCAGTGCCGTCGAACCAACGCAGCGCCCAATCGTCTTTGGGGAAATGCGCCGGCACCCAATCCATGATCACGCCGATGTTGTGGCGGTGCATGTAATCGACGAAATAGGCAAAATCTTCAGGCGAGCCGTAGCGCCGCGTCACCGCAAAATATCCGGTGACTTGATAGCCCCAGGAGGGATCATAAGGATATTCCATCAACGGCATGACTTCAATGTGGGTATAGCCCATGGTGTTGAGATATTCCGCCAGCGGCGCGGCCATCTCGCGATAGCTAAACCAGCCGTTTTCTTCCGGGCTTTTGCGCCGCCAGGAACCGAGGTGGGTTTCATAGATCGACATGGGCCGATCGAGCCAGGAGGTGCCCTTGCGATTTTCCATCCAGCTCTGATCCTGCCATTGAAATTTTCCCCGCTCATGAACGACGGAAGCATTGCTGGGCCGCAACTCGGCGGCAAAGGCAAAGGGATCACTCTTCACCCGCAAATGCCCTTCGCGCGTTTTGATTTCGAATTTATAAATCTCGCCCGCGCTCAAACCCGGAATGAAAATTTCCCATACGCCGCTCAGATGCACGCGCATCGGGTGGCGGCGGCCGTCCCAATTATTAAAGTTGCCGATCACACTCACTCGCCGCGCAGAAGGCGCCCAGACCGCGAAGTGCACACCCTTGACATCGTCAATCGTGAGCGGATGCGCACCCAGTTTTTCATAAATGCTCCAATGCGTGCCTTCGGCAAAAAGATGCAGATCGAAATCCGTGAGCACGGGCAGAAAGGCATAAGGATCATAGATACGGCGGGACTGGCCATATTGATTGATAATCTCGAGTTGATAGCGAAAACGTTCCGTGTGCTCTGGAAAAGTGGCAACGAACAGGCCCATGCCGTTGGTTTTGTGCATGGGCGTTACTGTTCCCCTCTCGTCCTGCGCAATGACATTAACACGGTCGGCTTCGGGCGCGAAAACGCGAATCACCATGCCGTTGCCTTGCGCGAGCGTGACCTGGTGAATGCCGAGGATGGAAAAAGGATCATGATGATCGCCGTGAACGATGCGGTCAAAATCTTTGTGCGAGACCGCGACCGGTTGCTTGGGGTCTGCGCTCTGAGCTTGATGCACGGCCTTCCTCCCTTCGGTGATCGGATATTGGAAACGCGAATGCGATTCGCGTTTTACTGTCTCTACGAGCTTGGCTCGAAAGTGGGCTGATGATAATAAATTTATGACAGAAGCGCAATGCCGAGTTGAAGGCAAACTCACCCTAATTGGGATTCATTACTTGTGCATCTGGCGTTATCGAAATCATGGAAATTGCTCAATCAAATGCTTGTATTTTACAAAAATAAATCCTATTTTATTGCCCGAAATAAGTAAGCGTACAAACCTCGATAACGGGCGAAATTTTTAAGGAGAAGTTCCAGCCATGGCGACAACCTCTGCCGATCATCTTATCGGTCGCGAAATCGAAACTCGGTGCGGCAAGTGCAAGACCGAAACTTTACATACCATCACCAAGGTAAAAAAAGACGGCAGCATTGCAAAAGTGATTTGCAATGCTTGTCAGAATGAACATGTTTATCGCGATAAAACCGCCGTCGCGAAAGTTGCCGCAAAAACGGGCACGGCCAAACGCACAACCACCCGGCGTAAAAAAGATTATGACTCCCTCATCGCAGAAATCGGTGAAGGCGAGGTGAAAGACTATGCCAGCGCTGACGATTACACGGAAGTGCGGGCGATCCGGCATCGTTCGTTCGGCGTCGGTGTGATCACCAAAGTGCACAACAACACCCGCATCGAAGTTTTGTTCAAAGACGGCGCAAAACTGCTGGGGCAAAACATCAATATGAAAGAGTTGGAGAGCACGATGGCTTAAGCCCGGCTGGAATAAGCGGCGAGTGATCAAGAGAAATTTTTAACCCCCTGGGGCAATTTCAAATTGTCCGGGGGTTTTTGTTTTTGGCGACGGTTGTTTCTGGCTCTCTGGCTTCGCTTCTCTGGCAAAACCCTCCTGATTTCCGCAAATCTCCTGTTTTGTTTCCTTTCCCATGTCGCAGCACTGCGCCCTCGGTCTCAAGTGAGGGTGTTATTCCGTTGTGGAAAAATCCCGGAAACGGCTGCATTCTTCCGCAGGCTTACGGCCAGCAGGTACATAATGCTAGCTGAAGAGCGCATGATCACTACGCCTGACATAATCCTCTCAAAAGCCGTGTTTGTCACTGAAACAGTGTCCGCATTGAAACATGGTGACTTTCTTTGTTGTGCGACGGCTCCCTGCAATTACGAAAGCTTGTTGACGCAAATACTTCTGCTTCGCAACCGAGCCATGCCTGAAAACGTCTTTTGTTTCTCGCTGAGCGGTATCAAACGAACGAAATTGCCAAGCCCGGCTAGCAATTACAGCGGCGACACAGAACGAATGACAGGTTTTGTCAAGTATTCATAGCGGTTCTTACTCAACAGTCGTTTCTGGCATAAGCCTTGCGTGAGGGCGAGCATCAAATCTTACCAGCATCTAACGATTCGAGTGCAGAATAATCTTGGAGCACTGCAACGTGAGAGCAACTTGGATCTTTCCGTCGGACGCGTCCGCCAATCATCGTTGTGCGCGCCGCCACAAGCATTTTGGCAAACAAGTGGGAGTTATAACCAGCCTATTTCTCGCCGGATTCTTATTTAATGCCGCCGTGATGGCGCAGAGCGCCGAGCAGGCGAGTGCGGTGGAATTTGCGGATACCTTCAACCGTTCCGGACCGGACTTGGGTCCGAATTGGGGCGGCCATGATGCCATGATCATTCAGAACAATCAACTGGTGAATTCCTCCGTCACCGATAGTTGGAACGGTTTCCTCGCCATCCCCAACACCCTGACGAATCCGAATGTCATCAAGATCGTTTATGGCAGCAATTCCGACAACCTCGGCCGGATTTTTACCGGGATCGCTGCCCGCCTGGGTTCGACCAATCACAAAAAAGCCGTGGGATATTTGATTGTTCACAATGGCGCCAACCTAAAGTTGTTTGAATTGCTGGATGGCAATCCAAAGGCGCCGGCCATCGTGGATCAACCCTCGATGGCGCCCGCGCCCAATATCGGCGATACCCTGCGCGTCGAACTCGCCAGCGATGCCAATGGCCACCATTTTGATGTTTATCTCAACAGCACGTTTGCAGGCCGGTTGACGGATCCCGTCAAAAGAGTCGGCAATGAAACCACACTTTATGGCGGGGTGCAGATACACGGCAACACGAATGACGGCGTCGATTATTTTTCCATGAGCGCGGAGGCAGACATCATCCCGCCGGCGGCGATCACAAATTTAACCGTGGTGAGCACGAGTTCGAGCACCGCCACGCTTGAGTTCACCGCAACGGGTGACGACAATAACACCGGGGCCGCTTCCAGGTATGATGTGCGTTTCTCGACGGCCAACATTACCGAAGCCAATTTTAATAATGCCTCGCCGGCGGGCGTGTCTGATAAACCCGCTGCCGCCGGTACGGTGCAACGCGTAATCGTGACAGGTTTGCTTGGCGGTAAAAATTACTTTTTTGCGATTAAAGCGATTGATGAAGGCGGCAATGCCTCTACAATTTCCAACATCGCTCAAGGCTCGACGGTTCTGTTTGCCAACCTGGTCGATGATTTTGAACGTCCGGGGCCAGGCTTGGGTGATAATTGGGCGGCGCCCTCAACCTTCCAAATCGTCGGCGGCGAAGTCAAGAACACCAGTCCGGTTTTTGGCTGGCAAACCGCGGTTTTGAAAACCCGGCGCAATGCCCAAGAGGTCATGATCAAATGGGGCCCCTCCGTGACGCCCGAGACGGTGGCGCATACCGGCATTTTTGTGATGGGCAGCAACGGCACAACCAACGCCACGGGATATTTGATTCAGCGTGAAAATGTGCCCGGCGGCCACACCAACCTTTGGCATGTGAAGCAAAACGGTGTGCTGGAGCAAATCGGCGGCGGCGCCTCGCAGTTTAACGGCATTGCCACCGCAGGCACCACGATGATGGTCAAAATTACGGTTACGGATGCTGAGAATATTTTCGAAGTCACTGTTGACGGCCAATTCGACCGCGAGTTTTCTGATCCCGTGAAACGGGAAACCGGCAGTTTTTCAGGTTTTATGTTGAATGGCGGCAACCCCACAGCGACCATCGGCGAAATCACCATGGCATTTCCAGTTAAGCCCGCCACGATCTTGCGCGTCGATTCCGGCAACAATCAAATTGCGTCCGTTGGGCAGCCGTTGAATGAGCCGTTGGTGGCAATCGTGACTGATGAGGACGGCGGCCCGGTACCCGGCGAAAGCATCAAATTTGTCGCCACACCCGCTGACATGGCAATCATTTCATCGCCGCCTTCGCCGGACGGCAATATTCGCATTGAAGCTGAAACCGGCAACCTGCAAGCGCCGATCACGATTAAGAATGATGACACAGCCGGAAGCGGCAAATATATCAACTATCCGCAGGGCAATAATCAGGATGCCAAGGCTGTTTACACATTTACTATTGAAAAGGAAGCCGATTACATCATCTGGACGCGCAGCCTAAACAATGCCGGACGCCCGGTGAGTTGGAATATCAAAATCGACAATCTTGACTTTTTCATTTATGATGTTTTCAAAGGCCAGGTGATCAATAACTGGACCTGGGATAAGGTCTCCGATCGCGGCAATGATATTTCACAAGGCTCCAATCCGCAATTCAATCCTCGCGTGTTTCGTTTTACGCCCGGCCAGCATACCATCGAATTTCATGTGCGCTATGCCGAGACCTGGCTCGACAAGTTTATCATCACTTCCGATTTTACTTTTGTACCGGAGGGCTTGGAGGAAACGGGCTTTGTGACGGATAGTGAAGGCAAAGCCCGGGCATTGGTGACACTCACTAACAAAGCCGGCCAGTTTTTTGTCGATGCCACGCATGCGACCCTGCCTCCGGCGCGTTTCACGGTGACTGCAACCGGTGGCGCGGCGGCGCGGATGGAAATAACTGCCGGCGGCAACGGCAATAATCAATCCGGACCGGGCGGGCAGGCGTTGGCGCAACCGTTTTCTGTGACGATTCGGGATGCCAGCAACAATGCCGTTGCCGGACACCAAGTGAGTTGGGTGGTGTTGGAAGGCGAGGGCAAGTTGAGCAATTATACCAGCGTCACCGACATCAGCGGCAAGGCTACGACAATTCTCACGCTCGGCAGCGTGCAGAACAATCATCGTGTCGAAGCGCGCAGCCACAACATCAGCGGCGCTGCGCTCACCGGTTCGCCGGTGGTTTTCACCGCAACGGCCAATGCCAGAATCGCGAGTGCAGCGGCGCGCTCGTCTGGTAACGGACAGACCGCACAAGTGCGAGCCAAGCTGACGCAACCGCTGGTCACGAAGATCAGCGATGCCAGCGGTGCGGGCGTGCCGGGCTTTCCGGTGGAGTTTCAAGTGACGCGCGGCGGCGGCGCGTTGTCGTTGGATGCAGCCCTTGAGAATCCCGGTTTCGAAAATATTACCGGCAATCTCCCCAACCTCTGGACGTTGGAAGGCAATCCAACAGGCAGTGAGGTTACAGCCTCGACCATTGCGCCGCGCAGCGGCAATCGCAGTTTGCAGGTTAATTCGGTTCGCACCGGCGTTGGGGCCAGTCAGACGTTTGCGTATGCTGCAAATACGAACTATACCTTGACGTTTTACGCCAAGGTTTTGAGCGGCACCGCGCGGGTTGTTTGGCGGGTGAATGATGCCGCTGGAAATCTCAGCGAGAGGGTTATTGATATTTTACCGTCGGCTACAGGCAATGGCTGGGTGAAATACCTCGCTTCCGCCAGCAACGGCGCGGCGGGCTCACGTGCGTTGATTTTCCGCAGCTCGGGCGCCGCCAATTTCTTCATTGATGATGTTAAAATCACCGCCAGCACGGACAACAATGGCGAGTTGGCTGCGACATGGACGCTGGGCGATACCGCCGGCACACAGGAGGCGCAAGCGCGCGCGCTGATCGGAAATGCCAATCTCACCGGCTCTCCGGTTTCTTTCACGGCAACGGCGCGCGCCGGGGCAGCCGCGCAAATTGCGATCGCAAGCGGCGATAATCAAACTGGCGCCGCGAATCAACAATTGAATCAGCCGCTGGTGGTGAAAGTGACGGACGTCACCGGTATTAATGTTGTGTCCGGCGTGAATGTGACGTTCACCGTGACCGCAGGCGGCGGAAAATTGGAGGGCGGGGTTAACACAATAACCAAAGCCACAGATGCCTCCGGCCTTGCTTCGACAACCTTGACACTGGGGCCGACGAACGGGGCAACCAACACGGTTTCTGCTGCTGCCAGCGGTTTGACCGGCAGCCCGCGTGTATTCACGGCAACCGCAGCCGTGCCGAGCAAATTCGAAGTTTCAGCAGGCGGGAGTCAGAGGGGTTCTGCCGGCTATGTCGTAAATGCGCCGTTGTCAATTCGCATCAGTGATGCAAATGGCAAAGTCATTTCCGGTTATCCGGTGCTGTTCGAAGTTTTGGAGGGCGGCGGCACGATTGACGGCAAAACCAGCATCACGATCAACACCAATACCAATGGTGTGGCACAAGCGCCCTTGAAATGCGGGCCAACACCCGGCGCCTTGAATCGTGTGCGAGCGAGCGCGACGGTGAACGGCCAGCCGGTTGCCGGCTCGCCGCAAATTTTCAGCATTCGGGCGCAAGGGTTGAATCGCCTCCGGCTTGAAAGCGGCAATAACCAAGAAGGCATTGTGGGCGAATTGCTGGCCGAGCCTTTTGTGGCGACGGTTCGCGACTCTGCGGGCAAAACGATTGCGAATCAAGAAGTAACGTTTGAAGTAAAAGCCGGCGGCGGATTGCTCGAAGGCAACGTCGCCAGCAAAAAAGTGAATACGGATTCCCTGGGGTTTGTGCGCATGAAATTGCGTTTGGGAACAAAACCGGGAGAGAATCGTGTCAGCGCAACGAGCAACCCGGCAAATCTGCAAGGTTCGCCGCTGAGTTTTATTGCGACCGCCAAAGCGGGTGCGCCGGAAATTCTGGTGAAAGCTGCGGGCGACAGCGCAAAAGGCGTGGTTGGTAACACACTCGGCACGCCGTTCGTGGCGCAGGCGACCGATAAGCACGGTAACGGTATTCAAGGCGTCGAGGTTACCTTCACGGTAAAAGCGGGAGGCGGCAATATCGAAGGCTTGCAAAGCGTCAAACGTGTGACCAATGCCGAGGGCAAAGCCCAGGTCACGCTCACCCTCGGCACGGTGGCAGGGTTGCTGAATAATGAAGTCGAAGCAGAAGCGAAAAACGGTTCATTGCAGTTGAAAAATTCTCCGGTAAAATTCCGCGCTTCAGCCACTGCGAGTCGCGCGGTGAGAATTGCCAACAATGGCGGCTCCGGGCAAACCGGCCGCGCGGGTGATTTACTCGCGGAGTTCTTGCGCGTGCGCATCAACGATAAAGACGGCAACGGCGTCGAGGGCCATCCCGTGCGCTTCAGCATTAAGCGCGGCGGCGGCAAGTTCGAGCCGACCGGCGCAACCGATACGACGGTGGTCACCAACGCCAGCGGAGTGGCGCGCATCCAGTTGCGCCTCGGCGGTGTGATCAAGCCCGACAGTCAGATCGTGCACGCCACTTCCAACGATGGCATAACCGGCGATCTCTCCGGCTCGCCTATCGCCTTTGTGGAATATGCCACCGCGGGCAGGCCCTGTGATGGCGCCTCGTATGTGACCACAGCCTCTACCACCAATCCGGCCGACGGAGTGACCCCCATGCCGGTCACGATTTATGTGCGTGATTGTTTTGGCAATCCGGTTGGTGGCGAAAGCGTCATCATCGAAGTCACGAACGGGCCTAATGATATTTCCCAGCCGGCGCAAATCACCAACGCCAACGGGATCACCTCCGGCAGTTTTACCTCGACACGCTCGGGCCCGAAAGTCGTCAGCGGCCGTATTCCCAGCGGCATCGCAATCACCACGGGCGCAAATGTGACTTTCAGCCCCCTGGCTGCGCAGCAAATGGCGTTGCGCGGCGGCAATAATCAAAAAGGCAATATCAACGCCACGGTGAAAGAGCCGTTATCAGTGAAGATTTCCGATCGTTTTGGCAACGGCGTGCCGGGCCATCCGGTCACGTTTTCGGTGAAGCAGGGCGGCGGCCGTATGTTTGGCGGATCGCCGGCGGTGCAAGTATTGTCGGATGATGCCGGCATCGCACGGGCCTATTTCATCGGCGGCAATACTGCGGGCCAAAGCCAGGTCTACGCCGAATCTGCAAACCTCGACAACTCTCCAGTGATTTTTATTGAGACTACGGAGAACAGCCCGGCGCGCAAGCTGGTTTATGTTGCCGGCAACGGCCCGACGGGCAGTGAAGGTCAAACCGGGGTCGCCGGTGCGGTGCTGCGCGACTCGATTGCTGTGCGCGTCACGGATGTCTCGGATCGTCCGGTCTCCGATGTGCCGGTGAAATTTACCATCGCGTTCGGCGGCGGCAGCGTGAATAAATCTGAAACGAATACCAATGTCTTTGGCGAAGCGAAAGTGGCGTGGCGTCTGGGCGAGCAAGCCGGACTCAATACCTTGCGCGTCACCTCCGAAGGTTTGGAAGGCTCGCCCATTGATTTCTCGGCCTACGGAACCGGTGGCCAGGCTTGTTGCTTGAGCAACCTGGCAGGCGGGGTGGTCACCGGATTTGTCGGCGGCTTGTCGGACCCCATTCGCGTGAAAGTGAGCGACAGAAACGCGAACGGTGTTGATGGTTACAAAGTCACGTTCGAGTTGATCGAGGGCACGGGCAGCCTTACCGCCGCTGAAAGCTACACCACCAACGGCGGCGTGGCGAGCACGCGGTTGAACAACACCGATAATGTCAGCGGCTTCCGCACCATTCGCGCGAGCGCGCCCGGCCTGGCCGGTTCGCCGATTTTGATTCAAGTGTACGTACGCTCGGGCAGCGCTGTGAGCATGGCCGCGGTTGCGCGCACGAATAATCAAGGCGGAACCGTAAATCGGCCACTCAATTTTCCGTTGCAAATCAAGCTGCTGGATCGCTTCGGCAATCCTTCGCCGAACGAGTCGGTGAGTTTTGTGATTACCGGCGGCGGCGGCAGTTTGAGCGGCTTGCCGAGTGTGACTGCGCTTAGCGATACCGACGGTGTCGCCTCGGCGAGCTTGACTCTCGGGTCCTCACCCGGGCTTAATCAAGTCGTGGCCATTAAACAAGGATTGCCGAATGTCGAGTTCCGAGCTCATGCTGTTACCAACAAATTTCCAATTTTTGCGGATGTGCCGGATCAAGTTGTGTTCGAAAATGATCGCGTTGAATTCACGTTGCGCGCGACCGATGACGACGGCGATCCGGTGACATATGGCGCCTCCAATCTGCCGCCCGGCGCCACCTTTGATTCACTCAACACGCGCATTTTTACCTGGCGCACGGATTTTAACAGCAGCAACAACGGCCCGCTCTACGAGCCGCTGTTCTATGCGCGCGACGGCAAGGGCGGTATTGATATTGAAGCGGTGCGCATCCTGGTCAAGAATCGCAATCGTGCGCCGATTATTATCAGCCGCATTCCCGATCGTTTCCCCTCACCGAACGGCACGGACACCACGGTGGTTGTCGATTCGACCGGCGTGGCGCGGTTTAACATGCGGGTGACGGCTGAAGATCCGGACGGCGATCGCCTGACCTATGCCTGGCAGCAAAACGGCGTTCCGGTGGGCACAAATGCGCCGACGTATCGCTTTGTCGGAGTGCCGGTGTTTCATTACGTTAGCGTCACGATTTCCGACGGCTTCGATCAAATTACGGAAACGTGGGAAATTAAAGTGCCGGTGGTGTTGGTGAGCTTTTCCGCCAGCGCGGACGGCAAGAACGGCGTCCGGCTGGAATGGCGCACCGGCAGCGAGAGTCAAAACTTGGGCTTCAATGTTTTGCGCAGCAGCGTGCGCAACGGCGAATATGTCAAGCTTAATCGCGAGCTGATTCCACCGCGCAGCGATGGCGAGTACTCCTTCACCGATGTCAGCCTCACCGCCGGCAGCCGCTATTACTACAAGCTGCAAGACGTGGACGCCAACGGCAACGTCACGACGCACGGCCCGATTCAAATCGAAGCCGCATTGCCCTCGGAGTTTGCGCTGAGCCAAAATTATCCGAACCCGTTCAATCCCAGCACGAACATTCAATATCAATTGCCGCAACCGGCGCAAGTGCGGCTGGTCGTTTACAACGCGCTCGGTCAGTTGGTAAAGCAACTGGTGAACCGGCAGCAAGCCGCAGGCTTTCATACCGTGGTGTGGGACGGCCGCGACAAGCATGGCAATCATGTGCCGACCGGCGTTTATCACTATCGCATTGAAGCCGATGGATTTGTGATGACGAAGAAGATGGTGCTGGCAAAATAAGGTCATTTGGCCTGATTGGAAATCGGTTGCCAGAAACCGGGTGGTTAAATCTGAAAACGGCAGGAAACACCTGCTTTGGCTGGCGCCGTTCCTAATGATTTATGAGAGGGGCAGCCGTGTGTGGAGCGACAATTGTATTCGATGAAAGAATGGATTAACGGAATACGTGTACACCGAATCATGATAGTAGGATGCTGTTAACAATATAAAGACGCCACTTTCTCGCTAGGAGGACAAGTGGCGTTTTGGTTTTACCCCAAGGAGATGACATCGTGAGCGCGTTTTGGATTACCAACCCGATTTTTTCGTCCTCTCACCTCTATAAAAATCATTTTCAAAAAGCCGCTAGATTCGCAAACCGGTTGATGTTGGCGGTGGCGCTCATGGCCTCGGCGGCGAGCGCGCAATTGAAAATCATGCCGCTCGGCGATTCCATCACCGATGGCGACGGCTCCACCCACAATGCCGCCTATCGCAGCGGGCTTTATGCGCGCCTCACCAATGAAGGCATCGCCTTTGATTTTGTCGGCAGTCTGAGCAACGGCGCCGGCTTCCCGGATACCCAGCATGAGGGCCACGGCAGCTTTCGCGCGGATATGATTCGTGACAATGTTAAAGCCTATCTGCAAAAGAACCCCGCCAATCTCGTGCTGTTGCATGTTGGCACCAACGACCTTGGCCAGAATCAAACCGCCGGCAGCACACGCGATGAATTGGGCGAGATCGTTGACAATATTTTTCAGTTCAATGGCTTGATTGAAATCTATCTCGCCACACTCACACCGCGCAAGGACGGCAAGCAAGTGAATGTCGAGGAACTGAATGCGTTGTTGCCGGAATTGGTAAACCTCAAGAAAGCGCAAGGCATCAAAATATTCTTGGTGGATCTGCATAGCCGTTTTGTCTCGGATCCGAATTGGCAGACCAGCCGCATGTTCGACAATATTCATCCGAACGACGCCGGCTATGACGTTATCGCGCAAGTTTGGTTTGAAGAGATTCGCAAAAACCACGCGCCGCAGGTGATTCGCGAGTTTGCCGATAACTTCAACCGCAGCGGCCCGGGGTTGGGCAGCAACTGGGCGGCGAATGCCGCGATGCAAATCAAAAACAATCAGCTTGTCAACACCTCAACCACGGACGCCTGGGACAGATTTCTTGCGATTCCCAAAGAGATGACGAATCCGCGCATTGTCGAATTCAAGTATGGTTCGAATTCAGATGCTTTGGGCCGCGCTTTCACCGGTCTGGCAGTGATGCTCAACAGCGCCGATCCGAATACGGCCGACGGCTATCTCGTTTTTCACAACACGAATCTGGCCACCGGTGAAAGCAGCATTCGCCTGCACGAATTGCGCGACGGCGTACCGGTGAACCCGCCGATTCAAATCGAACAGGCGCGCGCGCCTGCGCCGCAAAACAACGATCTTTTTCGGGTTGAAATTTCCACGGATAATGACGGGCACAAATTTACCCTCACCACCGGCGGAGTTTTCGACGGGGTGTTGGTCGATCAGCAAAAGCGGCAGGGCAATGCCGGCGAGCTTTACGCCGGCGTGCAGATCAATGGCGCTACCAACAACGGCATCGATGATTTCTTTGCAACCACCGCCAGCGATCTGGCGCCTCCCGGCGCAATTACAGATTTGAGCGTGTTGGGCTCCAGCGCCGCGAGTGTGACGCTGCAATTCACCGCGCCCGGCGATGACGGCAATATCGGCCAGTGCACCAGTTATGATGTGCGCTATTCGACCACCGCCATCAATGCGGCGAATTTTAATTTGGCAACGCGGGCGCCCGGAATCAAAACGCCTTCGTTAGCCGGCTTAACTGAGAGTCTCGAAGTCAGCGGCTTGCAAGGCGGAACCACCTACTATTTCGCCGTTAAAGGCGTTGATGACGGGGGCAACGCGGGCAACATCTCAAATACGGTGCAAGCCACCACCGCTTTGCTGGCAGCGGTGACGGATAATTTTGAGCGCCCGGGCCCGGCGTTGGGCGAAGGTTGGGTGGCCGGCTCCAGTCTCAGCATCGTCAACGGCGCTGTGCGAAACAACGGCTCGGGTTATCAGTCTGCCTTGTTGAGTACACGCCGTAACCCGCGCGAGGTCTCGATTACCTGGGCGCAATCTGCTGTGTCCGGCCCGATCAACGAAAGCGGCGTTTTGGTGATGGCGAACAATGCCGTGATAAACCCCTCCGGCTATTTTATTCAACACAACAATGCTTCCGGCAAAACGATTTTGTGGCAGGTGCAAAATGGGGCGTTGACGAATCAACTTGACAGCGGCAATTCCTTTGGCGGACCAATCGGGCCCGGTTCGACGATGCGCGTCGAATATAACATTACCGATCAATTCAATTCATTCACGGTTTTTGTGAACGGCAATTTCGACCGCGAGTTGACCGATCGCGAGAAGCGCGAAAACGGTTCGTTTGCCGGTTTTATGCTGGCGGCTGCCGGTCCCGAAAACGCCATTGATGCGGTTACGATTTCTGTGCCCATCAATGCTGCTGCCGCGATTACCGCGATTTCCGGCAACAATCAAGTTGGGGCGGTCGGCGCAACCTTGCCGCAACCGCTGGTCGTGCGCCTGAATGATGCTGATGCGAACCCTACACCCGGTAAAAGCGTGGATTTTGTCGTGACCAAAGGCCAGGCCAGCGTTAACCCGCCGCCGGCGCTTGACGGCCATATTCGCATCGAGGCGGAATCCGGCACGATTCAAGCGCCGCTGAGTATTCGCGATGATGCCAACGCGGCGCGCGGCAAATATATCACTTATCCCGCCGGCAACAATCAGGATGCCAAAGCCACGTACACCTTCGACATCCCGCAAGCAGGAACCTACATCATCTGGACACGCAGCCGCAAAAATCAAGCGCCCGCCGGAAGCTGGAGTATTAGTGTTGACGGCGGTCCGAATTTTATTTATGACGTTTTCCAGGGCCAAACCAGCAATCAATGGACGTGGAATCGCTTGAGTGATCGCGGCAACGGCGCTGCCGAAAACCCGCAATTCAATCCCCGGCAATTCAATTTCACGGTTGGCAAACACACGATTGAGTTTAAAGCGCGCTATGAAGAAACCTGGCTTGACAAATTTATTGTGACGTCGAATTTGAGCTTCACGCCCAATGGTCTCGAAGATCCCGGTTTCGTCACCGATGCCAACGGTCAGGCCAGCGCTTTCGTAACGCTCGGTCAGATTTCGGGTGATGTAACGATTGAAGCCCGGCATGGCGCCTTAACGCCGGCGCAATTCTCCGCGCTGGCTTCCGGCGGCGCAGCCGCCCGTCTGGCAGATATTGCCAATAACAATCAATCCGGCAAAGCCGGCAAAGATTTGGCGTTGCCGTTCTCGGTGCGTGTTTTTGACGCCGGCAATAACCCGACGGCCGGCCATCAAGTAAACTGGGTGATTACGGCCGGCGACGGCAAGCTCAGCAACTACACCAGCACGACGGATCGTGAGGGCCGCGCTACAACCACGCTCACTCTTGGTCCCGTACAGACGAACAACAGAGTCGAAGCGCGCAGCCATAACGCGAGCGGCGCTCCACTGGCCAATTCTCCGCAAGTCTTTTCGGCGACAGCAGTGTCAAACTTTGCAACGGTATTCAATCGCGTGGGTGGCAATGGCCAAACCGGCGCGATCCGCACGGCGTTGCCCGAAAAGCTCACGGTTCGCGTGTTGGATGAAACCAATGCCGGCGTTGCCAATGTGCCGGTTGATTTTGTCGTGACGCGCGGCGGCGGCTCGCTATCCGTGAACACCAACTTCAAAAACGGCAGCTTTGAGAATGTCTCCGGCACGGCGCCCACCTCGTGGAATTTGTTGAATTCTCCCACAGCAACAGAGGTGGCGGTTTCCACCAATGCGCCCCAGGCCGGCAACCGCAGCCTGCAAATCAATGCCAACCGCGCGGGCGTTGGCGTAAGCCAGCTGCTGCAGTATGCCGAGAACACGAGTTATGTACTCACGTTCTGGGCGAAAGTGATGAGCGGCGCAGCACAAATGGTTTGGCAGCAGAACAGCAGCACAGGCGAACTGGCGCAGCAAACCGTTGATCTTGTGCCGGCGGCCAGCGGCGGAAATTGGGTGCAATACCGTTTGTTTGGTTTGAATGGCGCTGCGGGCAGCCGCGCGCTGCAATTCAAAACCAGTGCCAGCGCTCATTTTTTTGTTGATGAGGTGCAGCTCTATCCCGCCACCGATAACACCGGACGCCTTGCGGCAATTTGGACGGTGGGCGATACGCTGGGCGCACAAGAAGTGCAGGCGCGGGCCTTGGCCGGCAATCTCTCCAACAGCCCGGTGAACTTTACAGCAAATGTTACTGCGGGTGGCGCTGCGATCTTAAAGGCTGCGAGTGAAACCAACCTCGTTGGTTCCGTGAATCAGCCCTTGAGCAAGCCGTTTGTGGCAAAAGTCACGGATATCAGCGGCGTGAACGGTGTGAGCGGTGTGCAAGTGGCATTTCGAATCACGGCGGGCGGCGGCCAATTTCAAGGCGGCGGCACAACGAAGACGATTGCGACAAATGCTGACGGCGAGGCGCAAGTCACGCTGGTGCTCGGTCCGCAAACCAACACGGTTAACACCGTGGAAGCCTCTGCCAGCGGCTTGAGCGGCAGCCCGGTGACTTTTACCGGCATTGCCGCGGTTCCCGCTTCATTCGCGAAAATCGCCGGCGACAATCAACGCGGCTCAGCCGGGCATTTGTTGAGCACGCCGCTTACCATTCGCATCAACGATGTCAACGGCACGGCGCTGCCCGGTTTTCCGGTGACGTTTGAAGTCACGCAAGGCAACGGCACATTCGCCGGCAAGGCAACGATTACCATCAACACCAATGCCAACGGCAACGCTGAAGCGTTTTTGCTTTGTGATCCCGCGCCGGGCGTGACCAACAGAGTGCGCGCCTCAGCAACTTATAACAACCAACCCGTTACCGGTTCGCCCAAAACGTTTAGCGTGGTGAACTATGGTTTGCGCGAAGTCAAAATCACCGGTGGTAACCAACAAGAGGGGATTGTCGATCAATTCCTGCGGAACCCGTTGGTCGCAACCGTGCTTGACTCTGCCGATAAAGGCATTGCCGGCCATGAGGTGAACTTCAACATCACGGAAGGCGGCGGCAAATTTGAAGGCGGCGTCACGCAGAAATCCCTGAAAACCGATTCTCTGGGCCGCGCGAGCGTGCGCTGGCGGCTCGGTATTCGGCCGGTGATCAATCGCGCCACTGCGGTCAGCAATCCCGCGCTGCCCGGCTCGCCGCTGCAATTCACCGCGACCGCCGAAGTTGATGCGCCGGCGACCCTGACCGAAGTTTCGGGTGATAGCGCAACGGGTGTGGTGGGTAATCAGCTTGGCGCGCCGTTCGTGACGCGAGTGGTTGACAAACACGGCAATAATGTCGCGAATGTTGAGGTCATTTTTAAAGTGGTAGCAGGAGGGGGCAATATTAACGGGCAGGCGAGTGACACGGTGAAAACCAACGCCGAAGGCCGGGCACAAATAACGCTCACGCTCGGCCCAACCGCGGGCAGCTTCAACAACATTGTGGAAGCGCATGCGGGCAACGGCTCGATTCCGCTGGCGAATTCTCCATTAAAATTTTTCGCCAGCGCCGAAGCCAGCGCCGCGCGCAGCATCGCGCTGGACAGCGGCGATCGCCAAAACGGCAGCTCCGGAGAGTTGCTGGCGCAGCCGTTCCGCGCGCGTGTGCGAGATGCCAACGGCAACAGCGTCAAGAATTATCCCGTGCGCTTTACCGTTGTGCGAGGCGGCGGTACCTTTGTCAGCGGGGCAAACGATTCGACGGTGATCAGCAACAACAATGGCATTGCGCAATTGACCTTGCGTCTCGGTCCGGCTGTCAGGCCCGACAGCCAGATCGTGCATGCCGCGGCGAATGACGGCGTGAATCCGCTGTTAAATTCTCCCATTCGTTTCGTCGCGTTTGCGACTGGCGGTAAACCCAGTGCTGTTACCTCGTATGTGCAAGCGAGCGGCGCGGTGCCGGCAGACGGCGTCACGTCCATGCCGGTTACCGTTTATGTGCGCGATGTGTACGATCATCCCGTTGTCGATCAAGCCGTGATTCTCGAAGTCACCAACGGCCCGAATGACATCATTCAACCATCGCAAAAAACGGATGCTGAGGGCAAAACTAAAGGCAGTTTCACCTCACGGCGTGCGGGCGCAAAAACGATCACCGCGCGCATTCCCGGCGGCATAACCGTGACCAACGGCTCGACCGTGCAGTTTCTCCCGCTCACCGCGCAACAACTGTCACTTGCCGGCGGCAACAATCAAATCGGCAATCTCAACACCGCGACGCCGGATCCTCTTCGCATCAAAGTCGAGGATCGTTTCAACAATGGCGTGGCCGGTTATCCGGTGACATTTTCAGTGAAAACCGGCAACGGCCGTTTTGTGGGCGGTAGCACCACATTGCGCGTAAATTCTGACGCCGCCGGTATTGCCGAAGCGTATTATGTTGTCGGAACAACTATCGGCGAAAACCAGATTTGGGCGGAAGCCGACGGCCTGAACAACTCGCCGATCATTCTGACCGCCACCGGCGCAGATCGCCCCGCGCGCAAGCTGGTTAGTGTTTCCGGAAACGATCAAACCGGCATTGCTGGCGAAGAATTACCGGATTCGATTACGGTTAGAGTCACAGACAGTGTCGGTCGGCCGGTGGCCAATATCAATGTGAATTTTGCCGTATCGTTCGGCGGCGGCCGCGTGAGTCGCGCCGCAATGCCGACCAATGTTTTCGGCAAAGCCACGGTCGCGTGGCGAATGGGCGATCAATTCGGGCTGAACACCCTGCGCGTGACCTCGGAAGGATTGGAAGGCTCGCCGCTTGATTTTCGCGCCAATGCCATCGGCGGCCAGCCTTGCTGCATGAATTCACTGGTGACAGGGATACCCTCGTCGCCGGTCGGCAGCGCACTCACCGTCACCGCCTTTCGCATCAGCGATCGCTTCGGCAACGGCGTGGACGGCATTCCGGTGCGATTGGAATTAATCGCCGGCACCGGCGCATTGACCTCGCCGGAGGTGATTAGCAAGGATGGCGGGATCGTGAGCTTTACCATCGTTTTTGATAATGTCAGCGGGCCGCGCAAGATCCGGGCGCGCGTGGCGACCTTGCCGATTGCTGCGCAAACCGTGACGGTTTATGCCCGCGCCGCAGCGGCGACTGCCATGTCGCCGGTGGCGCGTACCAACAATCAAGGCGGCACAATTAACAAACCGCTCAATTTTCCGCTGCAAGTAAAATTAACCGATCGCTTTGGCAACCCGGCGCCCGATGAATCCGTGAATTTTGTGATTACGGCCGGCGGCGGCTATTTGAACGGCCAGCCCAATCTCTCCAATACCGGCGCGAACAGCGACAGCAACGGCGTGGCTTCGGTGCGGTTGACGCTCGGCCCGAACCCCGGTGTGAATCGCGTCAAAGTGCTTCGTTCCGGCCTGCCGGAAGTCGAGTTTATTGCCAACGGTTTCACCAACAACTTTCCAATTTTGGTGAATGTCCCTGACCAGCGTGTCATTGAAGGTGATCGTATCGAATTCAAATTGAGCGGCAGCGACGATGACGGCGATCCTCTTCGCTTTGGCGCGAGTAATTTGCCGCCGGGTGCGACATTTGATTCATTGGCAACGCTGTATTTCTCCTGGGTGCCGAATCTCAACGCGGCCGGCGTTTACGAGCCTGCGTTTTATCTGCGCGACAATCGCGGCGGCGTTGATATCGAAATTGTGCGCATCGAGGTGCTAAATCGCAATCGCCCGCCGCGCATTATCAGCCGCAGCCCGATTGGCGACGCCAATCCCAGCAAGCCGGACACGACGCTTCTGCCCGGTCCCGGCAAAGAAGGCAAAATCACCTTGCGCGTGCAAGCCAGTGATCCCGACGGTGATCCGTTGAGTTATGCCTGGTATCGCAACGGCTCGCCGGTGGGCGGCGACTCATCGAGCTACACGCTGATCAGCGCCGAAAGTTTTAATGCGATTCAAGTCACGGTGTCCGATGGCGTTGATAATGTGTCAACCGATTGGTGGATCCGCGTGCCGGTGTCATTGGTGAGTTTTTCCGCCACGGCCAGCGGCAAAGCCGTGACGCTGCAGTGGAAAACTTCGGTGGAGAAGAACAATGTTGGTTTCAATATCCTGCGCAGCACAGGCCGCGAAGGCCAGTATCTCAAACGCAATGCGGTGATCATTGCGCCGCGCAGCGACGGCGAGTATTCGTTTAGTGATGATGACGTCAAGGCCGGCAGCCGTTATTACTACAAACTCGAAGATATTGACGCCAATGGCAATGTCACCACGCACGGCCCGATTCAAATCGAAGTCGCGCAGCCGAACACGTTTGCCTTGCACCAGAACTATCCCAATCCCTTCAATCCCTCAACCAGCATTGCGTATCAACTGCCGCAGCTGGCTCATGTGAAATTGACGGTGTTCAACACCCTTGGCCAGGTCGTGATGCGGCTGGTGAATCGCCAGCAGGAGGCGGGCTTTCACACCGTGATGTGGCACGGTCGCAACTTCGCCGGCGAGGCCGTGCCCTCGGGCATTTATTATTATCGTCTGGAAATCACAGGCGGGTTTGTGGAAACGAAGAAGATGGTACTGGCAAAATAAGACTGGATGCTGGTCTTTGGTTGTTTAGTTTTTTGTAGGGTTGCTACTTGCTATTTGCCACTCGCTGCCTGAGCTTGTCGAAGGCAGCGGCCTTGGTCGTTCGAGTTTTTCAGAAGCCTGCTTTTATAAAAATAAAGCAGGCTTCCTTTTTTGATTTCTCGCTTTGGGATGGAAACGTTCCTACCTCAGATTGGTTGAGGCTTGCAATCGCATGCCCCACGCTTTTAAGGCAACGGCCAAGCCGTTGCAGAAACCTTATCAAAAAAACAACATGTTTTCGGGGCGATCCTCCGGTCCGGATCACCCGCGCCAAAATTGCGCACCGAATTATTTGACCAGCATCATGCGCTTTTCATCAACAAACGCGCCGGCCTGCAAACGGTAAACATACAAACCGCTGGCAAGCTTGCTGCCGTCGAATGAAACCTCATACAAGCCGGTATTCTGTTTTTGGTCAACCAGAATATTAATTTGCCGGCCTTGCAGATCGTAAACCGCCAGCTTCACCTGTTCGGGCTTGGCCAGGGAATAGCGAATCGCAGTGGTGGGATTAAACGGATTGGGGAAATTTTGCTGCAACGAAAAGTCGGTTGGCGGCCCGGCGTGACTCGCCACCGAGGTGATGAGGTTGCTGGGAACACTCAGGTAATCAATATCCATCCAGCCCCAAGATAATTCTATCTGAACCGTGTTGCGGCCTTGCGCCAAATTGACGTTCAGCTTTTTCTCCAGCCAGGTGTTCAAACTGCCATCAAAGACGATGCTCGTGACGCGCGTGCCATTGATATTTAGATATTGCGTTTTCGGAGTATCATAGGGCAGGCGATAGCCGAATACGATTTCATAAGTTCCGGCGGCAGGCACCTCGGGCAGTTGCCAGGTAATCGTGCCGGTTTGCTGCATGCGCAAACACGCGCGATTGCTCGCCGTGGGATCGTTGAACACCGTGGGCGTGCCGGTGCGCGAAGCGGCCTCCGCTTCAAGTCTGGTCATGGGCGGCGAACCGACTTTGATCGTCACGCGATTGGATTTTCTTTGATGACCCTGATCGTCAGTCGCAACGGCCATTAGCGTGTAAACATTGGGCGGAATGTTGCTCCAGGTAATCGTGTAAGGCGCGGTGTCCAGCTCGCCAATCTTAAGTGTATCCGAGGCAAAAAATTCAACCAGAACAACGGCGCCGTCATTATCCGAGGCCTCGGCTTCAATCGTGACGTCTGCGCCTTCGGGAAATTCGGTATCGCTTGCCGGACTCGTGATGGTGACGAGGGGCCAGTCTCCGCCGATACCGTTGACATCCACCGCGGGGCGAAAATTATCCCAAATATACTGCATGCCCGCCAGCATGTCTGCATGCGAAGAGAAATTTACATCCGTCCACGACCAGGGTAAGGCGCCCGCATAACCGGTGTTGAACAGCGTTTTGAACAAATCGCCTTTCAACACGCCAAAGGTGTTTTGCATGGCGAATTCCGCCACCAACAGTGGTTTGTCCAGGTCCCAGCGCGTTGCCGGATGATGAAAAGGCGAGAGCGCAGTGCCGGCCCAGTCGTAGTAATGCACGGAATAGAAATCGAGCGTGCCGTCAACATCCCCGCCCTCCGCGATTAAACGGCTATCCGAATAATAATTGTAATTGGCTTGACTCGCTGTACGTTGCAGGTGACGAACAATCTCTTCAACAGACAGGCTTATGCCGTATTTTTGCACGAAACGCGTTTCCATTTGCGCTTTTTCCATCAGGCTCAATTGCGCCAGCTCTGCGCCGATTTTTGCAAATGACGCGGTCGGCACATCGGTGAGCGCAAGAAAACTCCACGCGCCGCTGGTCACTTGCGCGGTGGAATCGGTGCGATGAATGGCGCCGGCGCACAGATTGATGAAGCGTTGAATGTCAGACATCGGCACGTGCCGGATGTCCGCCCAGCCGAATTCATTACTCATGCCTTCCGGCTCATTGAAGATTTCCCATGCGATGATGGCGGGATGGCCTTTGAGCGAGTCCACCATCGGAATGAGAGAGTTGTTGATATAGGCCCGTGTGTACGTTGTATCCGTCAACATCAGCATGTTGCGATTGAGCACCGTGGCGTTGTTCGAGGCGCGCAGCATATCAAAAGACCAGAGGCACAGCTTCAATCCGATCTCCCGTTCCCAGGCGAGATCCAAAACGTTCTTTAGATCCTGAATCGCGCCGTTGCCGGGCCCAATCACCAAGCCGGCATTGTCGAATTGCGGGGAAACCGCGCCGTTGGTGTGCAGCCACCAGCGCAGCGCATTGCCGCCGTGATCGTGCATTTGCAGCAGAATATCCGCAAAGGAATTTAAATCCGTGTCGCCGCGGCCAATGTCGCCCGCAAAATTCAGCCACGCCAAATTTGCGCCGCTCAAAAACAAGTCTTGATTGTTGTACCGAATGCGACTGCCTTGGGCAAAGGCTGTTTGTCCCGCCAGCAAAATCAAACCAATCCCCAGGCACACGAGAAGTTTTTTCATGTCGCGCTTTCCGTTTTTGCAAGGTTTCGTACCGACTCTCGTTGGATGAAACGCACGGGAATGATCGTGGTCGTGCACACCGTCGATTTTTCATGAATCATTTGCCGCAGGTTGCGCACGGCAACTGATCCCAACTCTTCCTTGTAAACCCTTACCGTCGTCAGCGGCGGCGCCGCCATTTTGGCAAGATCGATATCGTCAAACCCCACGACGCTGATGTCGTCCGGAGGTTGCAGATCGAATTCGTTGATGGCTTTGTAGCCATAAATGGCATTGATGTCATTGGCCGCGAAAATCGCGGTGGGCCGGTTGTCCGACAGCAACAGCGAGCGAGTGAGATCATAGCCCGCTTCAACTCCGCCGGGGCGGATGAGATTTTCTTCCACAGGAATGCCGTGATATTTGAGCGCCTTGAGGTAGCCGTCGAAACGTTGTTTAAAACTGAATCTGGAAAGCTCGCCGGAAATGAAGCCGATTCTTTTGTGGCCGTTGCGAATGAGATGCTGCGTCGCCAGGAACGCCCCGTTTTCATTGTCGATCAACACCTGCGAACAGTTGGGAATGTCGGTTTTGGGATCGACCAATATCACCGGCACATTGGCAAGCTGCAATTGCCGCACGAATTCCTCGTGTTTGATTCCCACCAGCACCACGGCGTCCACTTGTTTCTTGCGCACCATTTTGGGCAGCACGGCCAATTTTTGCTTGAGAGTCTTGCCGGAAGCATTGGGAACAAAATTATGCCGTTCGGCGATTTTGCGAGTGTGTTCTTTTATTCTATTAGTTTATTTGTGAGACATACCGTCAGGCAGTAAGCTAAAAGGAAAAAATTAAAAACAAAAATCATTGTTGCTTTGATAATTTTCTTCGGTTACTTTGTGAAAAAATTTTCGGCAGTAAGCATGAATCGTGGTCAACTGAGCATAGAATGTAGTTAAGCGCATTTTCGAAAAGAACGTGAAACCAATGACAAGTGACGGTCAATGCGCCGGCCAAATGAGATTCATATTGATTTTAAAAATTTGCGGCCGGATGCTAACAGAAGGAGAAGTATCATGGGAAGTTCAAATTTATGCGCTGCCCGCTGTTCGCGGCAATCCCGCCTTTGTGTCGGAATCATGTTGAGCAGCCTTTTGCTTTGCGCCTGTGCACAACCGGAACTGCGGATTAAAGCCTCGCAGTATCGCTTCAAGCTCAATGACGAAACTTATCGTCTTCGGTCGATTACCTCTGAAGGTGAATCAAAATTTTATAATGAACTCATCGGAGCTAAATTCCTGGCGGTTGATTTCGATCAGGATCGCATCCTGGACTGCATTTTGCTGGGAGACGCCAATTTGGATGAGGCGCAAGCCGTTTATGAGCACGGTTTGAACGAGTTGAGCAAAGAAAACAAATTGCAGCTTCGCATGCCAACCGCCAAACGCTACTTGCAGGAAAGCGAAGATTTTCGCCTGGAAATCATAAGTTTTCGCCGCACAAATGGCCAACCCCCCTTCAATGAATTTAAACTGACAGGCAAGCGCCAGATGGTTTCTCCCCAGATCAACGTCTTTGTCGATCGCAATGCCGACGGTATGTTGGACGAGGTGTTAAAAGGTGTGATGGAATTGCAAAGCGCTCAAACACAATACACCGAGATGATAGAAACGGGTTTGCGGCGGCAGGCATTGATTCGTACGGATGGCATGGTTTTGGTGAAAGAGTAGGTTAACACTCTTCATGAATTTTGAGATTCAAGTTTGGCAACGTACAGCCACGGCTTGGCCCATAGTTGATGCCACACCCAAACTGTAGCGAGATTTCCGATATTGACAGCCAAGATTCATTTGCTCGTGAAAGTTAGAAAAAAAATCTGAGTTTATTTCCAGTGAATAGAAAAACCCAGAGGATAAAGCTCTTACAGTTGGGTTTTTCTATCCGCTGGAAAAAATTTGTTTTCCGATGCTGCCCGCAGGGCTTTGGATTTCAGCTTGCCTGAAATCTGGTGTAGAATCTAATTTCGCGATCTCTGCGATTTTCGGGCAGAGCTTTCTGCCGAGTCTTTCGTGGGCAATGAATTCGAGCGGAGCAGAAAAAAGTGGTGGCTGGCAACGAAAATCGACGCGGTGGACATGAACACCGCGATCGCGTTTGCACAGGTGGATGAATTGATCGATCATATCAAAAGCAATTCCGATGAAAAATTTTCCAACTGAATTTGTGTGGGGCGCGGCAACTTCGAGTTACCAGATTGAAGGCGCCTGGCTTGAAGGCGGCAAGGGGCTGTCGATTTGGGACGCCTTCTGTCACATTCCGGGAAAAATCAAAAACAATGACACCGGCGACTTCGCCTGTGATCATTACTATCGTTTCGGAGAAGATGTCAAGTTGATGGCCGATATGGGCCTGAGGGCTTACCGCTTTTCTCTTTCCTGGCCGCGGATTCAACCCGACGGCCGCGGCAAACCCAATTCTGCGGGGCTGAGCTTTTATTCTGATTTGATCGACGCCTTGTTGGCGCATGACATCACGCCCTGGATCACGCTTTATCATTGGGATTTGCCGCTGGCTTTGCAAATGGAATGCGATGGCTGGCTCAATCCCAAACTGGCAGAATTCTTTGCCGATTATGCCGCCATTTGTTTCGAGGCGTTCGGCGACCGCGTCAAACATTGGCTCACATTGAATGAACCGTGGTGCAGCGCAGTGCTCGGCCATGGCCTCGGCATGCATGCTCCGGGACGCGTCTCGCGCGATGAGCCTTACCTTGTGGGCCACAACCTGTTGCGCGCGCATGCGCTGGCCGTGGAAAAATACCGCACGCAATTTCAGCCGCAGCAAAAAGGCCTGATTGCTCTCACCAACAACTGCGACTGGCGTGAACCGCTGACGGATAGTGAGGCCGATATACAAGCGGCGCAGCGTGCGGTGGAATTCTTTCTCGGCTGGTTTGCCGATCCCGTTTACACCGGAGATTATCCAGCCGTTATGCGCGAGCGTCTCGGCAGGCGCTTGCCGCAGTTCACCGACAATGAGAAAAACTTGCTCAAAGGTTCGGCGGATTTTTTTGGATTGAATCATTACTCAACGATGTATGCTGCACAGGCCCCCGGAACCAAAACCACCAACGCCGGGCTGAGTGAAGATCAAGACGTTGTACTCAGTTCTGACCCGCGATGGAAGAAAACTCAAATGGAATGGAACATCGTCCCGCTCGGCTTTCGCAAATTGCTGCAATGGATTGATGCACGCTACCATTCCCCCGATATCTATGTCACAGAAAACGGTTGCGCCCTTGCCGATGTGATGGAAAATGGCCGGGTCGATGATCATGAACGAATTGCTTTTCTCGAAGGCTACCTCAATGCCGCCCACGAAGCACTCGCAAGCAAGGTCAAACTGAAGGGATATTTTGTCTGGTCATTTCTGGATAATTTCGAGTGGGGAGAGGGATATTCGAAGCGTTTTGGTTTGCATTATGTCGATTTCCGCAACGGCCGGCGTTTCCCCAAAGCTTCCGCAAAATGGTATGCCGAAGTCATCAGGCGCAATGGGTTGTTGTTGCGAGCGCAGGTTTAGGCGGATTACCTAGTTTTAAGGCAAACAGAGCGTTCAAAACCCGACATGGGTAACATCGTCATCAGGATCGTCTGGCAAACCAGTCTGGTGGCGCTGCCGATTTACCCGGAAATTCAAGAGAGGATGTCCGCCGTTTATGCCTCAAACCTCATTGCCATTACGAGTTTTTGAAAAAGAATCGCTATGACAAACTGGAAGATTGAATCCAAGATAGTCGAAGCAACGTTGCAGATATGCCAGCGGTTTTACTTGAGAGGGATTACAAAATGTGGACGGA
Source organism: uncultured Cytophagia bacterium (assembly GCA_964457925.1). Lineage (GTDB taxonomy): Bacteria > Zhuqueibacterota > Zhuqueibacteria > Zhuqueibacterales > Zhuqueibacteraceae > Coneutiohabitans. The sequence continues at coordinate 95,063 of CAYWGH010000003.1, read as the reverse complement.
ACTGAGATGCGTTTAAAAGTTTTATTCCTCGGCGGCACCGGCACGATCAGTTCGGCTTGCGTGCAACTTGCCGTCGAACGCGGCATGCAGCTTTGCCTGCTCAATCGCGGCCAAAGCGAGCGCGGCGTTCCGGCAGGCGTGGAAGTATTGCGCGGCGATATTCGCAATCGCGATGAGGTCAAAAACATCCTGAACAACAGAAGGTTTGATGTCGTGGTCGATTGGATCGCATTCACGCCGGAGCACATTGAAACCGATTTGGAATTGTTTCGCGGACGAACCTCGCAATATGTTTTCATCAGCTCGGCCTCGGTTTATCAAACTCCGCCAACCTCGCTGCCGGTCACGGAATCCACGCCGCTTAGAAATCCGGTTTGGGCTTACTCGCGCGCGAAGATTGCTTGTGAAGATCGGTTGATCAAAGCCTATCGTGAAGAAGGTTTTCCGATCACGGTTGTTCGGCCTTCGCACACATATGACCGCACGTTGTTTCCGATGCACGGGCAATATACGATTCTGCACCGCATGCGCGCCGGCAGGAAGGTTATCGTGCACGGCGACGGTTCGTCACTCTGGACGCTCACGCATCATCGCGATTTTGCCAAAGGCTTCGTGGGATTGCTCGGCCTTCCGCAGGCGATTGGCGAAACGTTTCACATCACTTCCGATGAAGTGCTGACGTGGAATCAAGTTTTTGAAATCGTCGCGAAGGCTGCCGGAACGCAAGCGCGCATCGTGCATGTTCCTTCGGACTTCATTGCAGCTTTCGATCCCGATTGGGGCGCGAGTTTGTTGGGCGATAAAACACACAGCATGATTTTCGACAACACGAAGATTAAACGCTTCGTGCCCGATTACGCGGCCACGATTCCGTTCGCGCGCGGCGCGGAGGAGATTGTGAGTTGGTATGATGCCAATCCCGCCAAAAAGATCGTGAATGAAAAAACAGACCAACTCCTTGACAAGATCATTGCCGCATACGAGTCGGCTTGGCCTGCTTCTCCTCATGTCATTCTGGAAGAATCTTTTTGAGTGCTGGAATCAACCTTCGAATGGGCTTCATACTAAGCGAGTAAAAAACTCCTGAATGACAAGTTTAAGGTGGCTCTAAACTTGGAGATGTAATGATGTCCTTTTTTAAAACTAAAAGTGTTTTTCTCGCTGCATTGTTGCCTGCCTGCCTTTTTGGACAAGAAAGCATTCGCTTGAATCAACTCGGCTTTTATCCCAAAGGCCCCAAGTTCGCCGTGGCCGTGGGCGCGACGAGCAGCACGTTTTTTCTCACTTCAATTGATCAACGAGACACGCTGTTTGCCGGCGCGCTTGGCGCGGCGCAAACGTGGTCGCACTCCGGCGAGAGCGTGAAGCTTGCGGACTTCACCGCGTTTCAGCAATCGGGACAATACACACTCGTCATTCCCAATCTCGGCAAGTCACATCCGTTTTTCATCAAAGAATATGTGCATCAAGATTTGTCCGCTGCGGCCCTAAAAGGGTATTACTTTCAACGCGCCTCGACGGCGCTCGTCGCGCCATATGCCGGAAAGTGGCAACGCCCGGCTGGCCATCCCGATACGCAAGTGTGGGTGCACGCTTCTGCGGCAACAACGGCGCGTCCGGAGAACACGATCATCTCTTCTCCGAAAGGCTGGTACGATGCGGGCGATTACAACAAGTACATCGTGAACTCCGGCATCAGCACGTATACGCTGCTCGCCGCGTATGAACACTTCCCCGAATACTATCGCGATTTCAATCTCAACATTCCCGAAAGCGGCAACGGCATTCCTGATATTCTCGACGAGGCGTTGTGGAATATTCAGTGGATGCTGACGATGCAGGATCCGAACGACGGCGGCGTTTATCACAAGCTCACCACCGCGAATTTCAGCGGCGCAGTGATGCCGCACGTTGACACGGCGCGCAGATACGTAGTGCAAAAGAGCACGCCGGCTACGCTTGACTTCGCCGCAGTGATGGCGCAAGCGAGCCGTATCTTTAAAAGCTATTCTGCGCAAATGCCCGGTTTCGATCAAACCTGCTTGAATGCCGCGCTCGAAGCGTGGCGTTGGGCGCAAAAAAATCCGAACGTGCGCTACGATCAAAATACTATGAACGCGGCGTACAATCCCGACATCGTTACGGGCGAATACGGCGATAGCAATTTCGGCGACGAGTTTCAGTGGGCCGCGGCGGAACTGTTCATTACCACGAAGGCCGACAGTTTCATCGTTGCGCGCAACCCGCTTGCGGGCTCGTTCGGCGTGCCGTGGTGGGGCGGTGTGAATACGCTCGGACTTTATTCGCTCGCGTTTCATCGCGCCGAATTGGGCAGCGCGATTGACACGACGCGCGTGATTTCCCTGTTGCTCAGTTTGACGCGCGGTCTGCGTGATCACGTCGCGAACTCTGCTTATCATCTCGTCATGGGAATTTCGAACGGCGACTTTGTGTGGGGCAGCAATGCGGTTGCCGCGAATCAAGGCATGGCGTTGCTGCAAGCTTATCGAGTTACAAGAGATGCTTCTTTCTTGAATGCCGCGATACAAAACCTCGATTATCTGCTCGGCCGCAATGCTGTTGATTTTTGCTTCGTCACCGGACAGGGCAGCAAACCCACGATGCGGCCGCATCATCGCCAATCACAGGCCGATGGCATCGTTGACCCCGTTCCCGGTTTGCTCGCGGGCGGCCCGAATCCCGGAAGGCAGGACGGCTGCACGGGCTACATCGGACCGGAACGCGCGCGTTCGTATCTCGATGATTGGTGCAGCTACGCTTCGAATGAAATCGCAATCAATTGGAATGCGCCGTTGGCTTACGTTGCAGGCGCGATTGAAGCGATCAACTCGCCGACAGGAAAACCCAATCCTACAGAAGTGCGGGAGGGAAGAAACGGCGCAGTCCCCGACGGGTTTGGTTTGCTGCAAAATTATCCGAATCCATTCAATCCCGCGACGAACATCCAATTTTCAGTAGGCAATGCCCAGTGGGTTGATTTGAAAGTGTACGATGTGTTGGGAAATGAAATCGCAACTTTGGTAAATGAAAAAAAGCCCGCGGGAAATTATCGCGTGCGTTTCGAGGCCGGCGGTTTGGCGAGCGGGATTTATTTTTATCAATTGCAGGCCGGCGCTTCGCCAAATGCGGAGCGCGCTTTCGTTGCGACGAGAAAGATGATCTTCGTGCAGTAAAAACTCAAAACAAAGCATGACAGAAATATGAATGACAAAAATATTTGCTGCTTTCGATTCGATCCGTAAACCTACTCTACGGCAATGTCATCCTGCAAGGACCTTCCCTCGTGCTTGCGACATAATTCAGAACTTGAGTCTCTTCCGAGCACGAGGAACGATTCTTCCAGAATGACATGTCGAGGAAATTAAAAAACCGAAATGAGTATATCCATCTTATACCAATTTTTCTGTCATAACCAATAAAACGAGGCCGAAACGATGCGAAAAATTTCATGGGGCATTTTGAGCACGGCAAAGATCGGCGTGGAGAAAGTCATTCCCGCGATGCAAAAGGGAAGTTACTCCGCGATTACTGCGATTGCTTCACGCGGTGTTGAAAGAGCGCAAGAGGTCGCGCGCCGGTTGGCGATTCCCAAAGCTTACGGCTCATACGAAGAATTGCTTGCGGATAAAGAGATCGACGCGATTTACAATCCGTTGCCGAATCATCTGCACGTGGAATGGTCACACAAAGCGTTGCAAGCCGGCAAGCACGTTCTGTGCGAGAAACCCATTGGCATGAACCTGCAAGAAGCCGTGCGTTTGCAGAAGGAAGCGCAGAAGTTTCCGCATTTGAAGGTGATGGAAGCTTTCATGTATCGCCATCATCCACAATGGGCATTGGTAAAAGAGCTTTTGAACAACGGCGCGATCGGTGAAGTGAAAAGCCTGCACGCGGTTTTTACTTATTACAATGTTGATCCCGCGAATATTCGCAATCAATCTGACATTGGCGGAGGGGGCTTGCTCGACATCGGTTGTTATTGCATCTCCGCTTCGCGTTTTTTATTCAACGCCGAGCCGGTGCGCGTCTGCGGCACGCTTGAGTATGATCCGCAAATGAAGATCGACCGCCTCGCTTCCGGCGTTTTGGAATTTGAAAAAGGCACGGCGACTTTTACCTGCTCGACGCAGTTGGCGCATCAACAAAGCCTCAGCATCTTGGGAAGCACGGGAAAAATTGAAATCACAAAACCGTTCACGCCCGGGCCGGAGGAAGCCTGCAAGATCATGCTGCAGAGCAGTTCAGAGATGAAGGAACTCACGGTCGCAGCTTGCGATCAATACACCCGGCAAGGCGATCTGTTCTCGCAAGCCGTTTTGAACAATACGAGCGTGCCCACACCGGTTGACGATACGGTCGCCAACATGCGTGTGATCGACGGCGTTTTTGCGAGCCAGCAACAGCGCAAGTGGATTGCAATCTAAGCGCTAGGCGATTCTGGTGAGAAAAAGTGGGAGCTGAAAAATAGTTTCATCGCAACAAAACCCCAGCGGAATGAAACAACCGAATGGATACTGATTATGAAAACTCGAACCCTGGTCAAAGCTGCTGTATCATTGCCGGCCATCGCCATGCTCATGATTGCAACGGGCCATTCGCAGAACACAACACCGGCATTGAAGGAAGTTTTCAAGAATGCGTTCTACATCGGCGCAGCGGTGAATCGCGAGCAAGTTTCGCAAATGGAGACGAACACGATCAAGCTGGTGAAGAAGCATTTCAACAGCATCACGGCCGAGAATATCATGAAATGGGAGCGGATACACCCGGAGCCGGAACGATATGACTTTGCGCCGGTGGATTCGTTTGTGGCGTTCGGCGAAAAAAATAATATGTTCATCGTCGGCCACACGTTGATCTGGCACAATCAAACGCCGCGATGGGTTTTTGAAGGTGATGACGGCAAGCCCGCTGATCGCGAAACGCTGCTGCAGCGCATGAAGGATCACATCTTCACGGTCGTCGGCAGATATCAAGGCCGCGTTCACGGATGGGATGTAATCAACGAAGCGGTGGAAGACGACGGCCGCATGCGGCAGAGCAAATTTCTGCAAATCGTCGGCGAAGATTATTTGCAGAAGGCTTTCGAATGGGCGCGCGCCGCTGATCCGCAAGCGGAGTTGTATTACAACGATTATAACATGTGGCATAAGGGCAAGCGCGAAACCGTGATTCGTCTCGTTCGCGAGTTGCAAGCGAAAGGCGTGCGCGTGGACGGCATCGGCATGCAAGGCCATTGGGGCTTGGATTATCCGCCGCTCGATGAATTGGAAGAAAGCATCCTCGCGTATGCCGGGCTGGGCGTGAAAGTGATGATCACCGAGATGGACGTCAACGTGCTGCCCGATCCCGGCGGACACACGGGTGCAGAGATTACGCGCAATTATGCATTGCAGAAAGAACTCAATCCTTACACGGAAGGTTTGCCCGAGGCCGTGCAAACGAAGCTGGCGAAGCAATACGGCGATTTTTTTCGCGTGCTCTATAATCATCGCGACAAAATCACGCGCGTCACGTTTTGGGGCGTGCATGACGGTGTCTCGTGGCACAACAACTGGCCGGTGCCGGGAAGAACCGCGCACTCGCTGTTGTTTGATCGCAACCTGCAACCCAAACCCGCATTTGATGCGGTGATTCAAATCGTGCGAGGAGAGTAAGTGCTGATCATGGCAGATGATTTTAAAACACGCTTCAATAAATTATCCGCCAAAAGAAAAACCTCCAGCGGATAGAAGAACCCAACTGATAATGCTTTTTCATCTGTTGGGTTCTTCTATCCGCTGGAAAATTTTTCCAGCGGCCCCACTTCAAAAAGAACAATGAAAAGATCAACTTTCACCTCTATCATTCTTCTTGCTTTGATCGCAGCCGCCAGTCTGCGCGCGGATGACGGCTACCGGCTTTGGTTGAAGTATGATGCGATTTCCAATCCGCAGAAATTGCAATCGTACAAAAGGGCGATTACAGGTTGGATGAGCGTCGGCGACTCTCCAACTTTAGCGGTTGCCAAAGAAGAGTTGCAATCTGGTTTGAATGGTTTGCTCGGCGCTGCTGTGCCGAATCTCAAAGCGGCAAACGATGGCGCAATCGTCGCAGCGGTTTATTCCAATGTTTCATCGCTGACGGAAAGCAGCTTGGAGAATAAACTCAAAGGCCTCGACAGTGAGGGCTTTGTTATTCTCAATACGATGCTCGATAAAAAGAAAGTGATCTTGATCACGGCGAATAGCGACGTCGGTGTGCTGTACGGCGTGTTTCACTTTTTGCGGCTGTTGCAAACGCATGAGTCCATCGAGAATCTTGCGATTACAAGTTCTCCGAAGATAAAACTGCGCGTGCTCAATCATTGGGATAATTTGAATCGCACGGTCGAACGCGGCTATGCGGGATTTTCTTTGTGGGATTGGCACAAGCTGCCGGACTACATTCATCCCTATTATCGCGATTACGCGCGCGCCAATGCCTCGCTCGGCATCAACGGAACCGTGCTCAACAATGTCAATGCAAATGCTTTGATCTTGACGCCGCACTATCTCGAAAAAGTCGCGGCGCTGGCAAACGTGTTCCGGCCTTACGGTCTCAAAGTTTATTTGTCGATTCGCTTCAGCGCGCCCATTGACATCGGCGGTTTGAAAGTTTCTGATCCGCTCGATGAGCAAGTGCAGCAATGGTGGAAAAATAAAACAAAGGAAATCTATGCGCTGATTCCCGACTTCGGCGGCTTTCTCGTGAAGGCCAATTCCGAAGGTCAGCCCGGCCCGCAGAATTATGGCCGCTCGCATGCGGATGGCGCGAATATGTTAGCAGATGCGCTCAAGCCTTTCGGCGGCGTGGTGATGTGGCGCGCGTTTGTTTATGACAACAACATCAAGGAAGATCGCGCGAAGCAGGCTTATAATGAGTTCACGCCGTTGGACGGCAAGTTTCGCGGCAATGTGTTGGTACAAGTTAAAAACGGCCCGATAGACTTTCAGCCGCGCGAGCCGTTTCATCCTTTGTTCGGCGCAATGCCGAAGACGCCGTTGATGATGGAGTTTCAAATCACGCAGGAGTATTTGGGATTCAGCACGCATCTGGTGTATCTCGGCGTGCTGTTCAAAGAAGTTCTCGCTGCGGATACTTATGCGCAGGGCGCAGGCTCGACGGTCGCGAAGGTCGTCGATGGCTCGCTTGAAGGGCACGCGATTTCGGGCATTGCCGGAGTCGCGAATACCGGCACCGATCGCAATTGGACCGGACATCTTTTCGGGCAAGCGAATTGGTACGCCTATGGCCGTTTGGCGTGGGATCATGAGTTGAGCGCGGAACAAATTGCAGAAGAATGGATTCGCGCGACGCTATCGAACGACACTGCCGTTGTGCAACCCATCAAAAAAATGATGATGGCCTCGCGCGACCACGCGGTGAATTACATGACGCCGCTCGGCTTGCATCACATCATGGGCTGGGATCATCATTACGGCCCGGCGCCGTGGATTAAAGACAAGCATCGCGAGGATTGGACTTCGGTTTATTATCACCGCGCCGACAGCAACGGCATCGGCTTCGACCGCACGGCAACCGGCAGCAATGCCGTGAGCCAGTATTATTTATCGGTGATGAAGAAAATCGCTTCGCCCGAGACTTGCCCGGAAGAATTTTTGTTGTGGTTTCATCATCTCAGTTGGGACTATCGCATGAAATCCGGCAGAACGCTTTGGGAAGAATTGTGCTACCGCTATTATGCCGGAGTAGAGGGCGTGCGCGACATGCAACGCGAGTGGAGCAAGCTGCGCAGCAAGATCGACGAAGAAAATTTTAAACACGTGCAAGCCATGCTTGCGATTCAAGAAAAAGAAGCAGTGTGGTGGCGCAACGCGTGCGTGCTCTACTTCCAAACTTTTTCACGCCGCCCCATTCCCGCCGGTTTAGAAGAGCCGCAGCAGACGCTGCAATACTATCAAGATTTATCGTTTCCGTTTGCGCCAAAGTGATGAGTTGCGAGCGTTGAAGCCGTGTGATTGCAGGGAGCGCAGGCAAAGTCGAATTGACAATAAGAACGGCTCAATTCATCTTGCGGCCGTAATCCAGGCGGTTGTCTGTGGTAATGACGGGAAAGCTTGGCACCACAACTGGGAAGGGATCGTTGCGCCGCAGAACAAGCATGTCAATGGCGGTCAATTTTATTTTTTCAAAGGCATCGGTGTTGATCTCAATCACATCGTGATATTTCGCTTGCAGGCTGTCCAGGTAAGGATTTAAATCTGTTTCAATAATCTGCAAATAATCTTTGCTGAAGTTGTGTTGTTTGCCCAACGATTTCAAGTATTGGGTTTGCTGATACAAGAACAGCAGATTGTCTCGCCACATGGCGACATTGCGCTGTACGACTTCCGCTTGATCGTAGCCCTTTTTGTAGGCCTCCTGCGTGAGATAGCGATCACGCACCATATCAACAATTGCGAGTCTGAATTGCTCGGCAAATTCCCTTTGCTGAAGCTTTCTTTTTCTAAAAACTAGAGGATGTACTTTGATTTCACGTTCCACGTCACGCACAGTCCAAACCTGGCCGTCAATGCGGAACAATGGCTCGTCCAGTATGGCATCCACGTTGGTTCCCATTTGAGACAGGACATTCTCGTCGTTTTCGTTACCCCAGAATTGCTGCTGCAACGCAGCTTGCTTTTCCTCGGAGGATTTTAAATAATAAGGCGCGACAATTTCCACCATTTTGCGAAAGGTTGCCGGCGAAAACTCCAGTGTTTTGCCGCGCATGACGCTGGCCGCATACTGTTCATAAAGCTTGCCGGCCTTTTTGTGCGTCAGATTTTCCTTGACGTCATTCCAGCGTGTCCGCATTTGCATATCGGAAACGGCAACCTTATCCGTCCAGCCCAAAATTTTCATCATCACATAGGAATTCTCACGAACAGGCAAAGGCCCGAGGATCTGGCCTTTTTGCAACTCGCCCGAGAACAGCGCCTGGTGAATGGCCTCCTCTTCCGGTGAATCCCACGCCACTTCGCGTTGCGGAACGCCCTCCAATGAACCGGTTTCATTGTAAAGTTGTTCAAAAGTTTTATTGCCGCGTTGCATTTCCTGTGATATCAGCCTGGCAATGGTGCTGTCTTTGAGGGCGTAGTAGGCAATTTTATAAGTCCTGCCCGCAAGGTTATAGGCGGCTTTGATCTCGCTGGTGTCGAGTTGAACGCGTTGATACGCTTCTTGATGATATTGCCATTGCCGCATTGCCTGCTCTTTTCGGCCCTGCACGTACAGTTGATACTCCGGCGTGCGCGTCAGTTCGTTGTCTGCGCCCGCTTCCAGGGCCAGGAGTTTTTCGGCGATGAGCGAGTTGAGCACGATCTTGCGCTGGATGTAATCATCCCCGCGACAATAGGCCGGACGCGGTGTGTACTCGGCGCGACGGATGAATTCATTCACGGAAATAGTTCTATCGCCAATGCGCGCCAGGATGGTTTCACTCGGCATTTGCTCTCGCGGCTTGGTGCACGACACGAGAAAAACAAAAGCGATGAACCCAACGACGTGCATGATGCCAGAATATTTTTTGAAATAACGCTGCGCGCGCATACCTCGTTTTTTCATAGGGAAATAGCCATGTCAGATGATCGGCCTTATGGCAACAACAGCAATTTTCGTTTGAGTTGTTGTTTGCCGGCATGCAAAATATAAAAGTAAATTCCGGGTTCTACAAGCCTGCCGAGGCCATTCCGGGCGTTCCAGGTGAAGGTATGCCGTCCGGCATTCTGTGCGTCCGCAGCAAGTGTTGCAACTTCGCTGCCGAGGAGGTCATATATTCTGAGTGTGACCGGCGTTTTCTCGGGCAATTCATAGCCAATTGTAATCGCGACGTCGTTGCGTTGTTGCCTGCCGGCTTGCATTGTTGATCTGTAAATGGGATTGGGAAAACTCTGCTCCAATACATATTGTCGTGGCGCTGCGGCGTCAGGATTGTCCGTGACGGCGCTGGGGGATTTGAGCAAAAATTGCATTTGATTGAGATTGAAGCCTTCGCGCAAGGCGAGCACTGTCATGACACGCTCGCCGGCAGGCAAGGGCAAGTTCTCGAATTTTACTGCGTTCCAGTTTTGCCAGCCGCCTGTTCGTGGAATGCTGAGAGAGGGGATCAACTCCTGACCATCCAGCGCAAGTTTGAGCGCGCCGCCGCCGTTCAAGCTGGCAACGCGAAAGATAATATCATATAAACCCGCTTGAGTAACTGTGACGGTATATTTCAACCATTCACCGCCGGAAATCCAACCGATGTTGTAGGCTGCGCCCTGCGCGTCGCTGCTTTTCTCGATGTCCACACCGTCGTTGCGAAACTGGCCGCCCGAATTCCAGGGTTGATCGGCATCCCAACGCACTTTTTTATAGTCTTGATCATGATACGCGATTCCGACGTTTCCGAAGTCATACGCAACGGCCGGGATAACGCCGGGAAGGCTGTGCGGCGCAAAAGGTTTGCTGCGCACATTGAAGTCGGCGTCGAACAGCGCATGCAAAACATCGGGACGCGGTTCGCATTTTTCCAGCGCCAGATTTTGCGCCATGCCGAACAGCGCGTCGCGCGCGAACGCTTGAGCCGGCCTGCTGGCATTGCCGTTCCAGTAATCCAGCACGCGTTGATAATCCGGCGTGATGGGCGCGGAAAGCGGGCTGGTGGTGGTTTGAATTTTTTTGTGCGTCCACCAGCACCAGCCGATATTGTTTGCTTCCAGCAATTTGATGGTTTCATAAAACCAGGGATTCGAATTCTCGCCCGACTCGCCCATCCACAGCGGCACATTCCAATTGTTGCGCAGATTCAAATAATCCTGAATGGTCGCTTGCGTGGTTTCATTCCAATATTTGTGAAAGCTGTAAACGATGTTGGAGCCATATAGCAAGGGCGGGGCCAAATCCCTGAAATCGGTCGCAAAGTTGCTACCTTCGATAAACAAAATGTGATTGTTATCAACCTCTCTGATCGCGAGCGCCAGGCGGCGATAGAAGTTGCGCAAGTCCAGATTGGAGAAGCCGCCGGGCATCACCGGCTCATTCAACAAATCATATCCTGCCACCCACGGTTCACCGGCATAACGCTCGGCGATCTTTTTCCAAATCTCAACCGTGCGATCTTGATTGGCCGGCATGGTCCAGAGTTTGGCTTCACCATCGCTGTCGCTGATGTTGTTGGAATTCTGCCCGCCCGGCGCGCAATGCATGTCAAGAATCACATGCAAACCCCGCCGCTTACTCCACGCAATGAGTGAATCGAGCAATTGAAAACCTTCTTCAAGAAAAACGCCCGGTTGGTTTTGTGGCGAAAGCAATTCATAGTGAAACGGCAGGCGAATGCTGTTGAATCCCCACGCCGCAATTTTTTCAATGTCTTTCTCAGCAACGTAGTTGGCGCGATAGTATTCGAAAAATTTTTTGGTGTCTTGCTCGCCAATCAAGTCTTGTATCATATTGCGAATCGAGGTGGGCGAGCCATAGCCCGGCGTGTGCAGCATGTATCCTTCCGGCACCAGCCAGCCGCCGAGGCCGATACCCCGCAACAAAACAGGCTTGCCCGCAGCATCGACGATTTCTTTGCCGTCCACGCGCAGGAGTTGCGCAAAGCATGCCGGCGCGAGGGAAAAAATCAAGGCGGCAAAAATAGTAGCGCGCGTTTGCATAAAAAATTTTCAAAAATTGCGAGAGTTTACTGGCGCGTGTTCGTGGACTCGTGAGGCCCGGTTAGCGCAAGCGATTTGGGAATAAGCGCATTGAGCAGAGGGTAATTCCAATCATTGGTTGTTGCATTATACACGCCGAAACCGGCGATGAATTCCCAGTAATGCCAGCTCATGTCATTGGCTTCAGCGGTGCGCGCCACGAACGCGGTCCAGCGCGCGCGCGAGTTCATATCGGCCGCGCTGTACGCGCCAAATTCGCCAATATTCATGGGGCGATTATTGGTGATTCCCCAGTTCGCGATGAGGGTAATTTCGTTTTGAATGGCTTGTTGCTCTGCCGGCGTTCCGGACCAGGTTGTGCCGAGCCAGGCATTACTGCCGGGAACCCAATCCGCGCCTTGATGGGTGAAGGTAAACGGGCTGTAAAAGTGCACGGCAACGATTATGTTCTTATCTTCCGCGGGCAGCACCAGGCTGTTGAGGGCGCTGGAATTGTACCAGAAAGCCGGGCCGACAATGATCGTTCGCGTGGGATTGGTCTCGCGAATAACAGCAATGGCCTCTTGCAAATACTGATTCCAAATCGTCGTGGTGAGGTTGGCGTTCGGTTCATTAAGGATTTCAAAAAAGAGATCGCCGGAGTGATCGCGATAATGCCTCGCCAATTGCTCCCAGATGGCAAGAAAGCGCGCTTTATGCGCCGCAGGATCTTGCATGATCTCGTCATAGTGATGAATATTGATGACGGCCGGCAGATTTCTGGAGAGCGCTTGCGTCACAGCCCAATCGACGCGCAGCAAGAAGTTGGGATGAATGGTATAGGGCGCGCTGGTCAGGGCATGCGTCGACCAGCGGATGGGAATACGCACGGAGTTGAAGCCCGCACCCTTGATCCAATCAAAATACTCGCTTTTGAGCGTCACGCCCCAGTCGCCTTCGTTCGGAGCTTCCAGGGCATTGCCCAAGTTCATGCCCCGGCCCAAGCGGGCGTTTTGTGCAAAGGGATCGGGAGGCGCGTCATTTTTGGGCGCAACGGGATTGGAATCGTTGGAGCAGGCAGAAATCAATGTGAATGAGAGAGCGGCAAAAACGAGGATAACAAAATTGAGGCTGAGGCGCATGCGTGATGACTTTGAATGAAAATTTTGCTGATAATGAATTTTATGTGCGTCATGGCGCGCGACGATAAACGCGGACATAATCCACGGTCAGCGTTTGCGGGAAAACCGTGCTCGCGTCCGGGTTCCCTGGCCAGTTGCCGCCCACCGCTAGATTGAGCAGCATGTGAAAACGCTGATCGAATGGCGCGGGATAGGGCTTGCCTGTGGTATGCCATTGCGTTTGTGTTTGGTAAAGCTGATCGTCAACATACCATTTGAATTCATTTTCCTCCCAATCGAGGCGGAACGTGTGGAACTCCTTGGTGAAGTCGCCTTGCGGCAGCGTGAATGATTTTCCCGTATGAACATTGCCAGGCCAGGCCGCGCCGTAGTGCAGCGTGCCATGCACGGTTTTCGTATCGTGTCCCAGCATTTCCATAATGTCGATTTCACCGCTTGCGGCCCAACCGCCATAGACCCAATCCGTGGGCAACATCCAGATTGCCGGCCACAGGCCGCGGCCCACCGGCAGTTTGGCGCGAATGTCGAAGCGGCCGTATTTCCAATCGCCCTTGTTTAAGGTTCGCAGTCGGGCGGAGGTGTAGTCGCGCGTGCCCTCGGGCCCGGTGTAATTTTCCTTCAGCGCGCGAATGACCAGAGAGCCGTTCTGGATGAAAGAGTTTTCCGGACGCGCCGTGTAGTACTGTAATTCGTTATTACCGCCGCCCTGCGCATTCACCTCATGCCCCCATTTGGATAAATCAATCTGGGGGCCGTCGAATTCATCGTGCCAGATCAACTGCCAGCCGGCAATTTCCCACGCGGGCTTTTCCACCTGGGTCATGGTTTTCTTGTTACAGCTCAGGCCGAGCAGAGCGCCGGCGAGCAACAGATGGCAAAGATACTTGGTCTTAACCTGCCACATAATCGGCTCACCAAAAGACGACGTTTAAAATTTTACGCCGAAGGAATAAGAATGCGTTTGGCCCAGAATGCCCACGTCACGATAGGCATAATCCACCTTCAACGCGATATTGTTCATCATGCGCAATTCCACGCCGCCGCCCAGCGTCAAGCCGTATTGCGAGTCGGTCATGAACAGCGCTTTGTACCCGCCGCGCAAGTAAAAGGTTCCTGTGGTTGGAATTTTATACTGATATTGCGCGCCCACGTTCACCGATTCGCTGTTGTTGTTGGGATGCAGGGCGTCGGCGGACAAAATGACGCGCGAGCGGCTGGCAACTAGCGGCTGCAGGGAAACACCCAGGCGAAAGATCAACGGCAATTCCCACTCATCCAGCGTGAATTGCCCGCGTGCGTCGCGAAAGTTGCCGTCCTCATCGGGAAGAATGTCGATGGGATTGAGCAGATCGATGCCATCGTATTGCATGCGCGTGCCGTAATTCGAAATGCTCATGCCGATGCTCAAACCATTTTCACGTTCGCCGGTGAACGTAAAAAACGGCGTGTTGAACAACACGCCCAAATCCATGGCCATTGCGCTGGCGTTGGTGTGCCAAATTTGCGAAGAAATATATTTTGCCGAGGCGCCGAAGGAAAACCAATGCACGAGGCGGCGGGAAAAAGTCAGAGACAACGCGAAGTCATTGGCGGTGAACATTTCGCCGGTGCCTTCCTGCTGGCGCACGGTGGTGACTTCTTCATCGCCGTAACCGATGTGAAAGAAGCCCAGCCCGAGAGTGCCGATATCCGGCAATACCAGGCCCACGCCGGCAAAGGAGGTGTTGACATCTGCAATCCAGGGCTGGTTCACGAATTGCGCTTCGCTCTGTTCCATGAAACCCAGGCCCGCGGGATTCCAATATATTCCCGAGAGATCATTGACGACGCTGACATAGGCGTCGCCCATGGCGCTGCCCGCGCTGCCGTAACCGATTTCGAGAAAATTCGCAGCGGTCGTGCCGACGCGATAAGGGCGTTGCGCGAAAGCTGTTTGCGTCAACGCCAGTAAAACCAGAAGGGGGATGGCAGACTTGCAGGGAAGTTTTCTAAGTCGACTCATGATGGCCTCTTTGATGATCAAGGGCATAGTTCGCAGCTTATGGCAATTCCGGGGTTACAGCCTCAAGCCGGGTCTGCTGCAACAACTTGTGCGTCGCAGAACCTTGCCCGGCTGATGAGAGTTACTTGATAACTGCAAATTTACCGATTTTTTCGTCGCCGGTTGCCCGCGCGCGCACATGATAAAAATACATGCCAGCGGCGATATCCAAGCCCTCGCTGGTTTTGAGATCCCAATGAATCGTGCCGTTTTCAACGGGATTGTCAACCGCGATTTGATCCACCAACACGCCGCTGATGGTAAAGATTTTGATATCGCATTGCGCCGGCAGATGCGTGAACAAAATGCGCCGGCGTTGATTCAAGTATTGATTCGATACCGCGGGTTCCATGGCGTTGGTCATCACATAGGGATTGGGCACGACTTTGATGTTGCTCATCGTGCTTTTGATTTCAGCCGTGTTCAACTCGCCGGCGCTGTTGACTCTGAACATCAACGAGTCTTGCACGGTGAACGGGCGGTTGAAGGTTACGCGATAAACGTTGTCGGGCTTGGGCAATTGCGAGGGATCGCTCAGCATGCGAAAATCGATGATAAACGCCGTGCCGGCCCAGCGATTGTTGACGGAGGTGATCGGGCCGACCAGAATGCGGTCGCCGATCATGTCGAATTGGCCGTTGCCGTTCAAATCGTGCACCACCAAATCCATCACCTCATATTCGCCCTGGGCATTCTTAAAGGATTTGTTGAGCACGTAAAAACTAAATTGTTGGCTGACCAGAAGCGCGGCATTGGCAATGCGGCTGTTGTTCTCATCACGCATGGTTTTGTTCGTCACGCGGCCGGTATATATTGCCGGGTTGTCGGTGAAAACGATGTCATAATCCCAGGGGAAATATCCCGACTCCACCGAGGTCGGCGTGATGCGGATAACCGAATTGCCGGCCAACCAGCCGGAATTGAGGGGATCGAACGAGGCAGTTTTGACCGGCGTTTGAAAGCTCAAGCGCATGCCATCGAAAATATCGGTTCTTAAGACGCCCGTGTTGTTCATGTGCCAGAAGCCGAGAGTGTCATCATAGACAAAATTTTCAAAGGCAAATTTTTCGGGCGTTTCTTGATACACCAATTGATTGCCGGAGTCGACATCGTACACATAAATACCGGTGGTGGTGTAAAGTTGGCCATGCTCATAATTGACGACGCTGGTCAGCGTGTCCACGCCGAACTTGACTTTGTAGGTATGGCCGATCTTGAGATCGTGCGCCGCGAGTATTTCGGGAGTGATGGTTGCGGTTCCGAAATGCGTCTGATCGTTGACATCGCCGAGCGAGGGCGGCACATAACCCGAAGCTTTCTGATGCGGCGTGACAATGCGGACATTCTTGCCGAACGCGCGCACTTCCTCGTCTTCGTCCAATTCGAGCGTGATCGAGTTTTCCGAAGGCGCGATGCCGGGGCCAATGTTGGGCGCGCCATAATCATACGCTACCAGGGCGTAGTAGTAGGTTCGCCCGTTTTGCACGGTATTGTCGATGAAATAGTGCACGATACCCGAATCAAAACCGAGATTGAAGGCGACGCCATTGACCAGCCCAAAATTGGTAAAACCCAATTTGCCGTTGATCACATCGCATTCAAAAATCGGCTTCTTGAGAATCGGCGTGCCGAAACCGTCGGTGATAACTTCGGAATCGGAGAATTTTTTGTCGGTCGAGCGATAAAGCTTATAGCCTTCGAAATCATTGACGTTGTTCAAAAACGGATCGCGGGTTTTGGTATCGGCAACATTGTCCCAAGTCAGGATCACGTAGCCGTCGCCGGGCGTGGCGCTGAGCGCAGGCATGGCCGGCGGCTGTGCGAAGCGATAGTCTTTTTCATAAATCACTTGCACAATGCGTTTTTGTTCGAATAAAGCCGGGGCAGTGTGCCGATCAGAATTCAAACCGGTAAGCGGGTCATAAGAGTGCAATTCGGACATGGAAATGCGCTCGGTGCGGCCTTTGAACAGCGGGAATTCGCCGGAGGCAAAGGTTTCGACCAAATTGGAAATGTTGCCGAGATACGTAACTAAAGAATCCTCGCCAATCAACTCCCACATCGAGCGGTCGCCGCGAAACCAGCGAAAATCTGAAGCATGGCTGGGCACGGGAAAGAGACGGAAGGAGGTGAGGCCAAGCATGTCAGATTCGGTGACATCCGTGAACGCGAAATTAGGCTCGCTGCCGACGCCCTCGACAAAATCCGGGCGGTGATTGCATTCTCCAACATCCGGTCCGGTATAGTTCAATTCATTCGGGCCCACGCCATCGAGGCCGACATCATCGCCGGCAAATTCGCTGGCTTGATAAATGCCGTCGCCGTTGAGATCTTCACCATCCTGCCAATCTTGATCTTCATCAGCGTCCCAATGCGGCCGCAAATCTTCCAATTTTAATTTATAAGTCGTGAGAAACTTGTTCAAATCTGTAATGCCCTCGGTTGCACCGATGATGGCAGTGGCGGTATTATCGCGTTTTTCATCGGTGAGGCCATCGCTGTCGTTGTCGATGTTATCATATGCCAGGCCCGGGCTTTCCAGATAAGCAAAACCCATGGTGCCGGTTTGCAAGCCGCCGGCGCCGATGCCGTCCACATCCCAGGAATACGCCATGTCGATCGTGGTATCGAAATAGCCGAGTTCATCATCACGCTCGCCGCCGATGGCATTATCGACCCAATACCCGAACGCAACCTCGGGCAAATCATAATTGGAAATATTGGCAATGGTGTATTCCCAAAAGATGGCGTCACGCGCTTGCGGGTTGTTCCATTGAAACCCGCGCTGCTCCACACGAATGCCGATGCCGCCCCAGGGTTTGCCTTTTTGAATGCTGACTTGCGGAAAATTATCGCCGATAAACCTGCCGGGCCGCGGATAGTATTTCACAATATCTTCCGGACCGAGATATTCCTGATCTTGTGCATCGTTCGCAACGAAGAAGGTTTCCAGGTCTGCGTAAATCACGCCGCGGCCAAAGCGGCCGTTCCATTCCCCCGGCCATTTTTTGCTGGTATTCGTTGACGGCCAGCCTCCCTTCGGCCAGGAATCGCTGCGGTTGCTCATGGCAGGATAATCGCCCAGCTCATTGAAATAACCAAAGACCGGATAGAGTCCCCATTCGATGGTGCCTGTGGGGTCGCGATCCATTTCTTCACGGTAGCTGGTTTGCAAAAAATAGAGTTCCTGCAAATCCGTGCGATTCGCAATCAGCACCGGATCCGTGACCGGAATCGAGTCTTTTTCAACATAAACCTTGGCGCCGATCAGCAGGCCGATGCCGTCCAGCATTTTCACCCCGTCAGTGTTGTTGGGCCATCTTGACACATCCGGACGCGGCCAGTCCGAAAGTTCGGTGGTGTTGCGAAAATACAAAAACACGCGATTGCCGGTCATGAAACCCGCGCGTTCGGCGGCAATGTCGCCCGGGCCATCTTCGGGCCCGTCATAAGGCTTGCCCTGCGCAAAAAGAGCGGCGGGCAGCAGCGCGAACAGGAGAAGAGCAAGGGCGTAACGTCTCATGATATTTTTCATGTTATGCCTGTAAATGTTTTTGAAAAGAGTCATCGTGCAAAATTCGGATCACAACAAGTTTCGCAAGCACTCTGCAGAATTCTTGCGAGCGGCGCGTTTAGAACGAAATGCCCATGCCCAGCTTCACGTAGCGCGGGGCGGAGTACATCGAAGGATTGCGCACGCGATCGTAATAATCATTGAAATTGCTGCGATGCGCGGCGAGATCCGAAGGCATGACGATCGCGGTGTAGGCGCGGCCCGTTTGCGAATTGACGGCCACTTCATTCAAACGATCGAAGAGATTGAACACGGACAGCGTGAATCTTAAGTCAAAGTTGTTGACCAGGGGGACATTATAATACGCGGCCAAATCGATGCTGTATTGTCCCGGCTGCTTGGCATTGTTGGGCAACAGATTGACGCGCGCGAGCAGGTTCTCCTGCAAGGGCGACCAGGTGTAAGGCGTGCCGGAATTGAAATAGCCGGTTGCGGTTATGCCGTACCTGGCCGCGTTGTAGCCCACGGTGGCGTTGAAGGTGTGGCGTTGATCCCAGCTCATCGGAATCAAGGTCGGTATCGGGTCGCGATTATCGCCGGCGCGGTCGAAGGTGAAGCGCGGATTATCCGCATTGCCGCGTGTGAATTGCAGCGTGTAGTTGACGTGGGTGGAAAACCTGCCCGACACAAAATCATACTTCAATTCCAAGCCTTTGGCATTGCCGTAGTCTTTGTTGGAATACAGGCCATATTCGATCTGATTGAACGTGCTCACGACTTTGGCGCTCAACAAATCGTAGATGTCGCGATAAAACAGCGCCACTTCCACACCCATGCCCGGCAGAATTTGCTGCCAAACGCCCAATTCGTACTGCACTGTTTTTTCCGCTTTGATCTGCGCATCGCCCATGGTGGTTTCATAATCATTGGGCGCGATTTGGAAAGAATGGTTGTCGTAGAGCGCGTACATCGGCGGAATTTGGAAGAAATGGCCGTAGCTGAAATGCAGCAACGCCACATCGCTCAATTGATAGGCCAGGCCCAGGCGCGGGCTGATTTGCGTCTGCGGATCCGCCTTGAGGTTGGTTGATTGCGGCACCGGCGGGCCCAGTTGATTGGCGGGATTGCGGCGCTCCGAAGGATAAACCGTGTTGGCATAAAAATAGTCATAGCGCAAGCCCACGTTCACGACCATTTCGTCGTATTCGATTTTATCTTGCAAGTAGAACGAAAGCTCTCGCGGTTTGACGCGATAGATGTCAGAATACACCGAGGAATCGGGCAGTATGACAGGCTGGTAGAAAAAGCTTTCGAGATCGGTGCCGTAGTAAAGATTGCGAATTTCCACGCTGTTGTTGTCCAGGTCGTGTTGCGTGAATAGAACGCCGGATTTCAGGCTGTGATGCTTGTTGAGTTGCCAGGAGAGATCAAGCTTGGCATTGTAGTCCTTCATCGTGCGGCGAACATGGGTTTTCTGCTGCCCGCCGGTGTAAAAGCCGGGACCATCGTTGTACAAGTAGCGATCATGCACGTAACGCGGATCGAGCGGGTCCGGAAAAACATAGTAGCCCGTGAAGTTGTCGATGTAGGAGAACTTGATTTCATAAAAAGCTTTTGATGAAAGCATGTGATTGAATTGCAGCGAATACATATCGGTTTCCCGGTAGGAGGTGGCGCGCCCATCGGGATTATATTTGAACCCGTGATCATAGTTGTGCCATTCATCGTCATTGCGCGAGTACAGCAGGGAAAGTTTGGCGTTGCGCGAAAAATTCGAGGTGAGTTTGCCCAAAAAGGAGATGTTTTTGGAATTGTTCATCGGCACGTAGGCGCTGTCGCCGGTTTGCTCGGAGATCCACTCGCTGGGATTTTCCCCTTGAAAGTTGCTGAAATCCGTGACATTAAAGCGCCGGATGCCGTTGAGATGATTCTTGTAATCCTGCAAACGATAGTTGGCAAAAAAGGAAAGTTTTTTGGTGAGCAATGGGCCGCTGAGCTGAAACTTGTAATCTTGATTGCGGTCGATGTCGCTGTTTTTGAGCCCAATGAAAATGTCGTTATTGGAGGTAAGATAATTCGCGAGATCCGCGGAAAATGCGCCGTGATAGGATTGGCCGCCGTCTTTCGTGACGGCATTGACGACGCCGCTCATGGCGCGGCCGTACTCGGCATTGAACGTTCCGGTGATCACCTCCAAATCTTGAATTGCCTCCGGCTCAAGATCGACGGTTTTGCCGTCGCCGCCGAACGATTCATCGACTTGCAAACCGTCGATGAGATACGACACCTCTGTCCGGCGGCCGCCGCGGAAATGTCCGGCAACCACGCCAGGTTGCATGTTCACCACCGCACCGATATTTTCCACCGGCAGAATCGCAATTTGATCGGAGGAAACATTGCGAATCGAGCTGGTTTGATCTTTTTTGACGGCAATTTGCTCGGCGGTCACCACGACTTCTTCGCCCGCCAGCGTGGTTGGTTGCAATTGCACGTCCACCGTTGAAGTCCGGTTGACGGAAACGCGCACGTTTGTCACACGCTGCGCTTCATACCCGATCATTTGTACACGGAGATCATAAACTCCCGGCGGAACATTGATCACGAAATACTCGCCGTTGAGATCGGCGGCCGCGCCGCGGTTGGTGCCGTCAAGAATCACGTTGGCGCCCGGCAGGCCTTGGCCGGTATCTTTGTCTGTTATTTTTCCCGCGATTTTACCGGTTGTTTGAGCCATTAACAAGGCGGCAGTACAGAAGAACACCGTGAGGAAAACTTGCAAGAACCGGCGCGCTGTGCTGGTGTAAAAGGTCATGACGAAATCCTCGGATTGTCAAACCGTTTTTTAGGAAAAGCTAGCTGTCACTTCCGTTCAGGTCAACTGACCGGTCACTTCCACAAAGATTTTTGCACAAAGTTTTGTTGTAGTGTCCGGTCAGTGCATTGATACTATTTCATCAAAATCATTTTTTTTACATCGGTGAATTCATTTGTGACTAATTTATAAAAATAAACGCCGCTGGGCAAATGTTGCTGCGCGCGAGCGTTGTCGGGAAATGTCACGTGGTAATGCCCGGCATTTTTCACTTCATCGACCAGAACCGCAATCTCTCTGCCCGTGATATCAAGCACGGCAAGCTTGACCGGCGTTTTTTTCTGCACCGAGAAACGGATGCTGGTGGCCGGGTTGAAGGGATTCGGATAATTCTGATACAGCACGAATTGTGGCAAAGAAGAGTTTGCGGCTGAAGCACGCTCGTTCACCTCGGTCGCGATGCCGCCTTTTTTGAAATAGGGCAGGTAGGCCGCTTTGAGCAAGGGCGTCACCGGTTTTTCCGTGACACGGTCCATGCGCAAAACCCCCATGCTCTGAAAGCCCTCGGTCATGCGATACCAGTCAAACGCGCACCACCACGTCGTTGCCATCAAGTAGCCGCAGCAATCATAATTGCCCAGGCTGTCCATGACCGCGCGTTGCTTCAAGGCGCGAAAGGTTTCATTGAAGATCTCGACTTGCATCCCGACGGTTGAGCTGTTTTCCGAGGACCAGTAGCCGAACTCTGTATTGATGACGGGCTTTTCGGGATAAGCGAGATTCGCATCAACGAGAAAATATTTTGTGCCGGTATAGGCCGTGCTGCCGTGGAACACGCCAAAATACATGGTCCAGCCGATGTAGTCGCATACGGCTTGGGAAGGATCGTGCGGGCCGGGCCGGTCGGCGGCCGCGGACTGGCCGGTAAGCCTGCCATCCGGATACAAACGATTCAACTCTTGCTGCACACGTTGAATGAATGTCTTGCGATTATCGACATCCAAACATTCATTGCTGGTGCTCCAGGTTATGATGGAAGGGCGATTGTAATCGCGGAAGACCATCTCTTTGAACATTTGCTCGTGAATGTGGCGCAACAAGTTTTGCAGCACCCATGCCAGGTTCGAGTCGAATTGCCAAACTGGAATCTCCTCCATGACGACGAAGCCGAGCCGGTCGGCGGCAAGATAGGTAAAAGGATGATTCGGGTAATGCGCCGTGCGCAGCCAGTTGGCATTAAGATTTTTTATTTTCACTAAATCGTCATAAATCGTTCCTATTGGAATGCTGCGCCCATAAGTCGGGTGATCTTCATGGCGCGCGAGGCCGACAAAGAACGCGGGCTTTCCGTTGAGCAAGAATTTATTGCCCTGCGTCTTTGCCGTGCGAATGCCAAATTGGGTATGAAATTCATCAATGATTTGGCCGGCTTTTGACACGACAACGTGCAGCACATAAAGATTGGGATTTTGCGGAGACCAGAGTTTGGGATTTTGCACGGTGAGCATCGTCCGCCAGGTTTTGCTGGCCTGTGACGCGACCGTCACGCTGTTTTCTGTTTGTCCGGAAACCAGGGCCGGCGCGCCCATTACTTCCGCTGCCTTTTCCGCGCGGATGTTGTGTTCGCCAATCGCGGCTTCATAAACCTGCACGCGCACCGCGACATCTTGTTCCGCCGGCGAGGCGTTGAACAGCGTGATCGTGGTTTGAATCGCGCCATCTATTTCTTTGGGCACGACGTCGGCGCGCACAACGGAAACAGGATCGGAGAACTCCAAATAAACGTCGTGAATAATGCCGGTGTAATTAAACCAATCGACGCGCGAATAGGGGACAATGTCGCTGCGCGTGCCCCATGGTGGATTATCCACACGCACAGCAAGAACATTTAGCGTATCATATCTAATCGCATGTGAAACATCAAACGCAAAAGAAGTATAGCCGCCCTCGTGATAGCCGATATATGTTCCGTTCAACCAGACATCGGCAACGTAATTGACGGCATAAAACATGAGTTTGACAAACGCGCCGCGCAGGGAATCGGGAACGGCAAATGCGCGGCGGTACCACACCCCGTCTTGATAATATTCCGGCCGGCGTTCATAGGCGTTAATGGTGTTTTCAACGCCCGGAATTTGATGCGTAGGCCAGTTACTGTCATCGTACTCCGCCTTGAAACGGTCGCCGGCTTCCGAGAGCAATTCCGCGAAGCCGGCGGCGTCTCTCTTTTTGAGGGTCAAATCGTGATTGGCGGTGAAGCGTTGCTTGCGCCACGGTCCGGCGAGACTGAGCGTGGTGCGCTCTTGTTTCTCAAATGAAGGAACAGGAATGCCGTTTTGATGCGGCACGGTGATGCCGTCGACCGTGCGCAGTTGCAAGGTGGCGTCCAACGTGGCGACGACCTGCCCTTTTGACGCGTTGGGGGCCAACCAGAGCAAGCACAACCACGTTATTTTCAAAAATGATGCAATCCGCTCCCAACTGATCATCATTTCCTCAACCTCACGATTTGAGTCGACACAGTCTCGTGCTCTCGCTTGCTTGAAATTCTCACGGATTATGGGCGAACGAGAGCACGAGTATCAGCAAGAACAGCCAATCAAATATGCAAAATTACTTCATCAAAAGCATCTTGCGCACTTGTTTGAAATCACCGGCTTTGATGCGATAGAAGTAAACGCCGGTGGGCAGGGTTTCTGCCTGGATGGTGACCGTGTATTTCCCGGCCGCCTTGAACTCATCCACCAGCGTGCGCACTTTTTGTCCGAGCGCGTTGAACAATTCGACTTTCACGGCGCCGGACTTGGGCAGCGTGTAGACGATGTTCGTGCTGGGATTGAAGGGATTGGGATAATTCTGGCTCAGGCTGTAAACCGTGGGGACATTGTCCTGCGCCTCTTCCACGCCGGTGGGCGAATCTTTATCGCCGATCCAGGTGTACGTCCAATTGCGCGGCGACTGCCAGGAATTGTCGTTGTTGATCGGAGAGAGCGCCATCACGCCATCGCGCACATTGGCGCCATCAGAGTCGTGAATCGAAAAGTCGAGCGGAATGCGCGTGCCGTTGACCGGCGTAAAGGGCGCATCGGTGCCGAAGGTGATGTCGCGCAACCGGATTTTGGTCTCGATGATGTAATCCGAACCGAAGCCTTCGAAGTAGTAGTTGGTGGAATCGCGGTTGTAAATCTGAAAATTGCCATTGTCCGCGTTAAACAAGCCGTCGTAACGGTATTGCAGCGCATAATCCGGCTTTTCGCCGCGCAACCGGGCAAGGTGGGGCGGGCCCGGCCGGCCGTCATACAGGCCAAAGAACATCTCGATGGCATCATCTTCATACCAGTTTCCGGCGGCATCAAACGAATGCACGTTATCAATGGCGTCGACCGCGAAGTAGAGATATTCGTTGTCTATCGCCATAAACATCGTGATCGAGAGATCGTCATCGTTATCAAACACGCCGAGTCCGACGTGAGAAACCGATTGCTTGAATTCGAAGGGCTTGATGCCGCTGGCGTACCATTCACTCAAATCGCCGTCGATCACCACATTGGCGGGGACGTTGAGCGAGATGGTCGCTACGCCTTTGGCGGTGTTGGTAATGCCCGCACTGGTCGCGCCGGCCTCGCCAACATTCCCGACCCGGTCCACAGCACTGACGGCATAGTAATAGGTGACAGCCTTATCCACCAGCGGGTTGCGCAAGTAATGCACAAAGGTTTGTGTGTTTTCCGCCACGCCGTCGGCAATAACTTCAACACCGGCCGCGCTGATATCTGTGATCGGCTGCGGGCTGGCATACACAGTGTATCGTTCGCCTTGTTCGTTGGGCACATCCTGCCAGATTACCAAGTTGAAATTCTGGTTGGCATCCGGAACCGCAGCAACGCCTTGCACCACGGCCGGCGGTTCGAAATCCGTTTGGCGTTTGCCGTACAGCTCAAGATTGTCAAACAAAATTCCGCCGGTCGAAACCGTCCCCTGCTGCGCCGCTGAGAAGACGATTTCATACTTCTTTACTTTGTCCCAATCGAGCTTGCTGTTGCCGGGAACGCCGGACCACCCCGGATTCGAGAAGCCTTGATCGTTCGGGAAGGCGCCCATGCCGCGATCTTCAAGCGGGATCAGCAGCTTTTTCCAGCCGGCGCCTCCGTCGAGGATGGTGCTTTCCTGATAAACCCACACTTCTTCAGAATTGTCGCCTTCGCTATACTCGTGCAATTGAATGCGGAACACAACATTACCGGGAACGCTGGAGGCCAGGAAATTATTGTAACGCAGCGACATGTGCGTGTGGCCTCTCATGTCCGGCAAAAAGCTGGCGTCGTTGCCGTACATCAGGCTGGCAAACCCGCCCCAGGATTCCGGGGCATCGACTTTCCAGTCGAATTGCGCTGCGGCGGTTTCCAAAAACTCCGTGGTGTTGTCGGTCACGCTGATGCTGCTGCTTCCAGTTCCGGCGAATGACGCGGGCTGGGAAGCGGTGGTATCAAAGAAGTTGATAACCGGATAAGCATGCCCGGTGAGGCGCAAATCATCGAAATAAATCGTTCCGGAGGAAATTCCGGAAGCTTGCGGGTTGGCGGCGTTGTAAACCGAAGCGTCGATCGACCATTCAATTTTCCACGCTTTGATCTTGTCAAGGTCAAGCGTGCTGTTGCCTGCTTGGCCGGCCCATCCCGGCAGCCAAACGCCTTGATCTGACTGTGCGCCAACATCAACCAACGGCAGCACCAGTTCATTCCAGCCCGGTTGGGCATCCAAAATGAAGAAGTGAGAGTACCAGAACTCTGCCTGCGTGATGTTTGCCATGATGCGGTCATTGACGGCGACATTGCTCATGTCTTTGAGCAGGACGCGAATATGTGTAGTGCTGGGGATCGATTGCGGAACGGCATTGTAGTACCACACTTTCAGGTGAGTATACGGCGAGAAATCGAAAACCTCGGTACTATCCGCGCCGTGCATGATATTGGCGTAACCGCCCCAGCTCTCGGTGCCTTGAATGGCATAGTCCACTTTCATCGAGCCGGCGCCTTTGTGCACAATATCGTTGACGTAAAACAGATTGGTATACGTCTGGGTGGAACTCCCCACATGCTCGAATGCCCAATAGCTGGAATCAAGCGCCGTGTCAAAGCTTTGCAGCTCCTCCTGGCTGAAGGCCAGCACGGGCGCCAACAGCAACCATCGTAACAATTTGAAATGCTTCATACTCTACCTCCTTGCGTAAAAGGTTATTGAGTTAAACGTTCAGCATGTCGGCAAACAAAACAAAAATGACGATCAGCGCCACGGTTTGGCCGCGGCTGCTGCTGTGATCAAGCTAAGAAGGCCAAGCTCTAGCCCGACACGTGCAGATCACTTTCACTGAATGTCCGAGATTCATGAAGCCTCATTCCAACATAAAGGTTTGCGCTAAATCGGCAATCGCAACTTTGAACTCGCCAGGCTCGATTACCGGCTTGTGATCGCGCCCGATAAACGAAAAATCTTCCGGCCGCAGTGTGAACGCAACTTTCTTGCTTTCTCCCGGCGCCAATGCGATTTTTTCGAATCCCTTCAAGCGTCTCATCGCAGGCGTTACCGAGGCCACGAGATCGGTGAGATAAAGCTGAACAACCTCCTGGCCGGGGCGATTGCCGGTGTTCTTGACCGTGACCTCCACAAGCTGCGCCTCGCCCATTTTGATGGTTGATTTTTGCAGCTTCAAATCCGAATAAGCGAACGTGGTGTAGCTCAAACCGTGACCGAACGGAAATTGCGGATTGTAGGCTTGAAATTCGCCGGTGTGCTCGCTGAACTTGTGATCATACAGCGTGAGATCATTGGCATATTTGGGGTAGGTGATGGGAAGTTTGCCGGAGGGATTGGCGTCGCCGCTAAGAATGTCAGCAATCGCGGTTCCGCCTTCCATGCCGGGCAAAAACGCCGCGAGAATGGCGTTGCTTTTCTCTTCAATCTCGCGGATGAGACGCGGCCGGCCTTCCGCCAAAACTAAAACGATCGGCTTTCCGGTTTTTTGCAGAGCCTGGGCGAGATTGATTTGCGCCCGCGGCAGGGTCAAATCCGTGATGTTCCCCGGCGTTTCGCAGTAGGCATCTTCACCCAGGCAGAGCACCACGACACCCGCCTGCTCCGCAGCTTTGACTGCCGCCGCCACATCGATTTCCGTATCGAAATTCGTTCCCGGCACAAACGTCACGTTGTTCTTGCCGAATTTTTTCTCGATTGCCTGCAGGATGTTGTCTTTGTCTTTTGGATACAAGGACTCGTCATTGCCCTGCCAGGTAATCGTCCAGCCGCTGTTGAGAACGGCCAGTTTGTTTGCAGTTGGTCCGGTGACCAGTATTTTGGCATCCTTGGCCAGCGGCAAAATCTTGTCTTTGTTTTTGAGCAAAACGAGGGACTCTTGCGCCGCCTGCAACGCCACTTTGCGGAACTCCGGCGAAGCGAATTTGGCTTTGAGAGATTTGTCCGGATAAGGCTGGTCAAAAAGCCCCAGCGCGAGTTTGACCAAAAGAATGCGGCTGACGGCTTCATCGATGCGCGCCATCGGCACGCTGCCTTCTTTGGCCAGCTCGAGCAGCAATTCATAAAAGCTGAAGTCGAGCGGCACCATGCTCATATCCACGCCTGCCATCACGGCTTGCCGCACCGCGTCTTTGGGCGTGGCTGCCACTTTTTCGCGCGTGTGAAGATTGATGATATCCGCCCAATCCGAAACTACGAAACCTTTGAAACCCAACTCATGGCGCAGCAGCTCGGTGAGAAAATAATGGCTGGCATGCAGCGGCACGCCGTCGATTTCCGAAGAGTTGATCATGACGGTGTGGGCGCCGGCCTCAACGCCGGCCTTGTAAGGCGGAAGAAATTTTTCGCGCAACAAACGTTCGGGAATGTAAGCGGGTGTGCGATCTTTGCCGGTGAGGGGGTAGCTGTAGCCCAGGTAGTGCTTGACACAAGCGGCGACTTTTTCTTTGCGATCCACTTCGTTATTGTCGCCCTCAAGGCCCTTGACATAAATACCGCCCAAAACCGAGGCGAGATAGGGATCTTCGCCGAAGGTTTCAAACAATCTGGGCCACAAGGGCTGCCGGCCAATATCGAGCACGGGATTGAAGTTCCAGGGAATGCCGCTGGCGCGCACTTCGTAGGCCGTGATCTCGCCGTTCTGTTTCACCAAATCGCGGTTCCAGGTTGCTGCCATGCCGAGACTTTGCGGGAAGATGGTCGCGCCGGTGGTGTAGTTGGCGCCGTGTACCGCGTCAATGCCGTAGATCACCGGGATTTTCATGCGCGTTTCTTTAGTCGCCACATCTTGAATTTGCGTGATGATCTCATGCCAATTGTCGATGCTATAGGCTGAACCCATGACATTGAGAATCGAACCGACATGATGCTGGAGAAGTGCGGTGCGCAATTTTTTACGGTCGAGCGCTTGCCAACCCCCGGGCGTTTCGCGGTTTGCTGCCACCACGTCAATCGTCACCTGCGTCATTTGCCCGATTTTTTCTTCGAGAGTCATTTGCGCAAGCAGATCAGCCGCCTGCGCTTCATGATTTTTGTTTTTTTTGCCGCCCGCAAAAGCGAGCGTGGCCGAGAAAAAAAGGGCACAGAGGAAGAACAACGTCCGTCGCTTCATATTCTGGTCTCAAAAAGTTGCTCGAAAATGACTTCGCGTTTTTGGTGGGAAAGTAACCTCTGTGACCAAATTTTTACAAAAATCGCGCCATGTAAAGGCTTACAAATTTCTATTGAAAATACAAGAGATTACGCAGGCAATTGGCGGCGGGAACGGGCAAAATTATTAGTTTGATAACAGCGGATTATTGAATTGATAACTCAACGAATGCTCTGTTACCATGATTTGTAGGAGTAACTCCTTTGAGATGTCATTTAGACGAATCTTGTGAACTACTCGGCATTAAACCTGCAGCTTCGCATGCTCCCTCCTGCTTGACAGGGCAAGACGGAACAATTTTTTCACGGCAACAGCTTACGCCAGTTTTCAGACAAACTGAAATCCGAAACCCTGCGGCCAGCATGAACCCGACTGGTTTGGATTACCACGAAGGCACAAAGGCATCAAGAAAAGCTTGACGACATGACATTTGTTTTCGTGCCTTAGCTTGACTCTGTCAGATTCACCGCTGAGAGGCTGAGTTCGCTGGGAATTCTAATAAATCTTACTCGGCGATCTCCGCGCCACTGCGGTGATTTTTGGAATGTAACATAGTCGAACCAAGTTTGAAGAACTGATCGCCCTACTCATGCGCGGCGCTGAGCTGCTTCAAAAAGACTCTGGCGGGTTGAAAGCCCGGATCCTCTTTGAGCATTCCCTGCAAAACCTTTCTGGCCATGTCGAAGTTTTTGGCATCCGCATAAAAACCGGCGAGATAAAAGCGCGCATTTTGTTTTTCCGCGCGATTTAAATCCGGATGATTCAAGGCCTGCGCCATGAACTGGCATGCGGCGTCAAAATTTTTTTGCTGCCACTGCGCCAGCGCGATTTGATAGAGGATCATGCCTTTTTGCTCGGTGAGCGGCAGCACCTTTTGCAAAAACGCTTCACGCTGATTCCAATTCTTTTCGATTTCGTACGTTTTCGCGACTTGCTGGAAGGGATAAGGATCGTCCGGCGCATACACGCTCACGGCCAAATATTCCCGGCGCGCACGCGCATAATCCTGACGGCGCAAATAATCCTCCGCCATTTTGTAATGCGCGCGTGACCAGACGTTGTCGACGAAAAGATAATCGCGCGCAATGGGCACGGCCGCCGGGTCGCCGTGCGGCTTATAATCCGCGAGCGTCACAGCTTTCTCAGGAAACGGCCAGCGATGAATCATCTCAAAAATTTTGAGACGGCCAATGTCCCAATCCAAATCCGTGACAAAATAGGGTTGTTCCTCCGGCGCAAAGTTGGGGTCTCGTCGTTGCAGCAAACCGGAAGCATTGATGGCGTCATAAAACGTCTTCGCCATGAGATAATAGCCGTTGGGGTCGGGATGGAGATGATCGACCATGATATTGTTGCCAATCAACCCCTGCGCCGAGCGCGCGGCAAAAACCTGCTGCATATCGACCAACGAAGCCTTATGCCGCGCTGCTGCGGCGGCGATGATGTAATTCACCTGCTCGCTGGCGCGGAAGCGGATGACATCGCGATCTTTTGCGCCTATTAAAAAATACCGCGCCGAGACAGAATCATTTTGGGCAAGATAGGCTTGGCCCAATTTGTACCAGAGAGATGCTGCGGTGGAATCGAGTGTCAGGGCTTTGCGATAGACGGTTGCGCTTTCAGCATAATTTCCGCTTTGTAAAAGTTGATCACCAGCGGCAATCAGGTCACGGTGTTCCTGCGCGAGCAGCGCATTGGCTGCCTGCGGTGGCGCGCTGGCAAACGGCGGCAGATCGCGAATATTCGAGACGAGATTGCTCAAAACCACCGGTACGTTGTGCGCGGCGCATTCGGCTAAAAGAATGTCCAGATTATCTTCGAAGTTGGAAAGCGTGCGGCGATATTTCTCCGAGCCGAGCGGAATTTCTTGATCGCGAATCACGCCGGCCATGAGAGTTTTGTTTTCAGGCTTGAGGGTGGGCGCGCTGCCGAACGCTGAAACCGCACGCTTCAACATTTGCACGAGGTGCAGCTTTTGCAGTTTGAGATAAAAGCGAATCAGCCCGCCGTTTTGCCCGAGGAACACGGTCGAAGCGCTGCCGTATGCGCCATAAAATTCATTGTGCCCCATGTAGATGAGAATCAAATCCGGGGAGGCTGCGAGAATATCGGGCAACAAATCGAGCACTGTGAAGCTATTCACCGCAGAGATGCCGGCATTGAGCACCTCGAAGTGATAATCGGGATAGGCCTGCGTTAGAAGATAGCGCAACTGCACCGGGAACGGCGTCTGGCAATCAAACGGAAAACCGGCGGTGGTGGATTCGCCCAGGCAAACGATGCGAAAGGTTTTGGCAGTTTTTTCTTTGAGAAATTTCTCGGGATTCAATCCCGGCACCGAGACTTTGCGGGGATCAAAGTAGCGTTTGGCAACCCACCGGTTGAATTGATAGTACTCTTTTCCCTTGTGAGTTGTTTCGATGATAAAAGGTTCTTGCGCAAATGCGCCAAACAAGCGCAAAACCAGCTCGACGAGAACGAAGATCGCGATGGGCAACAGCGCCATCAAGAGGGAGAAGACGAGTTTTTTTCGCCGATTCATAGGAAATGTTCAGCCACGTTTTGGCCGTGGCTTGTTGTTTTGATTTTCGAATGAACGGAGCAGCTACGGCTGGGCCGCAGCCTGAATTTTTTTTCGTCCACGGTTATCTTGAAAAAATCTTCAATCTTCGAATGTCATCCAGCAAGGAGCTGGTGAAGTCGCAGGCCAATTGCCGAGAACTTCACAAGAGTTGCGTGAACGACAATTCGAAGAAGCCCTCCAAATCTTCATTTCAGATAAACGGCCTTGCGCTGTGCGAGCAGTTTTCCTTCAAATTGCAGGCGCACGAAATAAATGCCGGCGCTCAAGCCGCGCGTGTTGAGAAGAATTTGCTGACTGCCGGCGGGACGAAACTCGCGCACCAGCGTTCTGATTTGCCGGCCGTTCATGTCAAAAAGCGTTAACTCAACCATCCCGGGCTTTGGCAGTGAATAAGCGATTTTTGTCGAGGGATTAAACGGGTTGGGATAAATTCCCAATGCAAAATTGGCAGGAAGCGTTTCACGCTCACGCACGGCGGTAGAAGCGGTGCGCTCGATTCTCAAACCGCTTAAAGTTGGCGCATCGGCTTCTGCCTCAAAATAAAAGTCGAGCACGCCGTCAGTCACGTCAATATCCGAAAACGTTTTTTCCAACGCGGCATTCTTTCCAACTTCGGCTAAAATGTCGAGATTATCGGCAAGCAAATGACCCTCGGCGTAAACATCAAACACCCGCTGGCCGCTGAGATCATGCTCGGATTCCGCCATCATCAATGTAACGCGATACGTGCCGTTGGGCACGCGCACACGATAAAAATTCACGCCCTCGCGTTCGGTTCGGTAAATCTCCGGTTGATTTGTTCCTGAAATCGTTGTGCCCGCCGGTCGCGTGCGCGCGCTTCCGCCGGAAGCGCCATATTCCTGATAATAATCCCAAATTCGATCAGCGAGAAAATCCGCTTCTTCGTTCCCGCCCACATTGATTGTGATCGGCAGCGGCAGGCTGTTGGCGACATTGGTGAATTGCACGCCCATTTGCAGCGCCGCCGGTGAACGGTCCTTGATGCCGGTGGCCACCAGCACATAGCTTTGCGCCAAATTCAGCGAGTCTGTTTGCAGCGCAACCACTTTATTTCCCGGCAACAAACTCGCACTGTGAACGGTCGCGCCTGCAATCGTATAGTTGGAAACCGTTTCCGCCGAAGCTTTTTCAACTTCTTCAGAAAAGAAAGCTAAAAGCTTGTTTTCTTCCGCTCGGGCCCAAACCAAATATGGCGGATCGATGTCAAGATCTAGGATCATGCCGCCGCGATAGCCGGTGGCCTCGGGCGTTGTCAAACAAAGAATCATGTAGCCGTTGCGGAACACGATATTGTCATGAATGAATTGCGCGTTGTTGCCGTCGAACGTGTGCGTCGCTTTGTCCCAGCGGGTTTGATCCCAGTTGTCGAAGTTATCCGTCCATTGCAACGTGAAATTGTCGCCCTCTCCCGGTGTGTAGGCGTAATATTTTATCCAATCATAATAGCCATAAAACGGCAGGGTGTTGGGATCGAAGGCCCCGGCCCAGGCAATGGCCGTGGGCTGCCACATGTTCATCATGATTTTTTGCGGCCGCGTCAAGGTCGCGACGTGAGCTTCGGTTTGGCGATACACTTCATAACCGTCGACAAACCATGCGACATAGTCGGGGGTCCATTCGAACGCATGCACGTGAAACGATTGATGCGGATTGAATTTTACAATTTGACGGCGGACATGATCGACGCGGCCGGGCGTGATGGTGTTATATTGCACCTCGTTGGCATAGCGGCCCATGATCTCGATGTCGATTTCGTTCCAGTTCGCCACGGAAAACGGGGAATGATCATGAAATGTGAACAACGTCGTCAAAATACCGCTGCCGGCGGCGGATTTCATGCGCACTTCGAAGCGGCCGTACGTGTAGGAGGCTTTCGTGCGGTATTCCGCGCCGCGATAGGGTTTGCTTTGGCTGAACGCAATCCCGTTGATAAGCAGAAAAACCAGCGCAAATCTTGCGAGAAGATTTCGAGTCATGGGTTTCATGTTCCGCGAAGATTGTTTTGTGCCTTTCACCGCCGGTGCGATAACTTCTGTGGTTTTTGCAGACTCTTTTACTTCTACTTGGGCAGATTACCCTCGGGCACACAAAACACACGAAAGACACCAAAAAAGCTTTTCGCGTCTTTTCGTGTGTTTCGCGGGCAATAAGCTCGAATGTGACTAAAGAATTATCGAGATGCCGTTATTAACAATCGCCCGGGCGGTGGTGTTTTCAGAGGGTGGCTATTGGTTGAGCACCAGTTTTTTCGTGAGAGAAAAGTTTTCCATTTGCAGACGATAAAAATACACGCCGCTGGCAAAGCCGTTTGCCTCGAACAATGCTTCATGCCGCCCGGCCTTCAAGTCGCCATCAATCAAGGTCAGCACTTCACGGCCGGCAACATCGATGATTTTGAGAGAAACCCGGCCGCTGCGCGGCAGATAAAATGCAATCGTCGTGGCAGGATTGAAGGGATTGGGATAATTCTGCTCCAGCATAAAATCTTCCGGCGCAAAACCATTATTTTCGTCCACGCTGCTGGGCTGCCCGGGAATTTTCGCCTCCATCCAGAGCATGCGCAGATTGAGCCAGTCCTTGAGATAATTCAACTCTTCGGCATAAGTTTGTCCTATGAAGGCATTGGGCCAAACGTAAGTGCCCAAAATCGGCCAGCGTTCGAAGTTGCGTTTTTGCGCTTCGGCGATGTAGGTCGCCATGGAATCCAGATAAGCATGAACGCGCGTAATCTCCAAAACGCCGGCGCGCAACTCGCGCCAGCGCGCATAAACGTGGCGGGTGAAGCTGGAATCTTCCATCAGCTTGTGCCACCAAAACGGGATTTGAAAGCCGTCGGATTGCACGCGAAAATCAACCTGCCAGTCCGCGAGCATCGCGCCGTTGTAGTAATCCGCGTTGCCGAAGGCAAGATCGTAATCCCACGCCGGGCCCATTTTCAGCTTGCCGCCTTTGCTGTCGCGATCCTTGTGCATGAACGTGCTCAAGCGATAGCCGTCAACATTGCGCGAGATTTCGTTGAGAATGAAATAATCGACGAACGAATCAATATCGATATACTGCGCATAACCATTTTGCGGATCAGCGTAATCCGGCCTGGTCATCAAGTTCTCGAAAGCGTAGACGAAATTTTTGATATAGGCTATCTGTTCAGGCGCGAGATCTTCCAATTTGGGTGTGTCATATTGATAGTAAATCCTCTGCCATGCCCCGGGGTAAGGCAGGAACGAGGAGTACCAGCCCTCGGTATCCGAGCCTTCGAGTTTGTCGATTTTGATGATGTAGCCGCCGGTCAGGGCGTCGCCGGAAATGTCGGTAGGCTCCATCTTGGCAATATCCACGCGATTCTTGTCGCGCTTGATTTTTTCCATGAGTATGTACACGCCGCGATAATCGCCGTTCAGCACCACTTCACAAAATTGCGTGCGGCTGGCATAACGGCCCATGTCATTCGCCAGCTTGTAGGCCAGCACATTGCGCATTAATGTTTTATCGGAGTAGGAGGCCGACAGGATCCAATCGCTTTCTTTCGGCATGTTCAGCAAAGATACATCAAGGTCCTCGCCTTGTGCATCTTTGGTTTCAAAGCCATATTGCTTTTTGGGAAATTGTTGCGAGCTGGAGCCGCGAATTTCGATGGCGATTCTGCCATTGTAATGATTGAAGGGATCGCTGAGGTTGTTGCGCGCACCCGGGCCGTTGTAGATGATGCCCATGTCAGCCTCGATTTTGGGCTCATCGGGAATGGCCTGGCCGTGCGTGTCGATCACCACAATCGGCAGATTTGAAGAGGTGAAATTGACTTTTGGCAGCGCGGCGGGATCTTTGGTTTGAGCGGCGGCGGGTTTCAACGCCAGGCTGAAAGCCAGTAAAGACAGGCATGCCAATCTTACGCTTTTCATGTTGCTACCCTCACAGTTACAATTCATCATTTTAAACATTGTGCTTCTCATGAACCTCGGGCAAAATTAACGAAATACCCACC
Organism: uncultured Cytophagia bacterium; assembly: GCA_964457925.1. Taxonomy (GTDB): domain Bacteria; phylum Zhuqueibacterota; class Zhuqueibacteria; order Zhuqueibacterales; family Zhuqueibacteraceae; genus Coneutiohabitans. The sequence continues at coordinate 59,620 of CAYWGH010000003.1, read as the reverse complement.
AAAGCGCAACCAAAAGAATGACCAGCGCAACAGAGGCCGCTACGTTCACGTTGTGCCAGCGCGTGCGTTCCCACATGATTTCGCCCGCTTCCGAGAAGGTCAGATGCGTCAATTTTTTTCGAATCGGCGCTTCACTCGCCAGGCTCACCGCAACCAAAACGCCGGAACACACGATGAAGAGGAAAACCGCATAATGCAGAAAGTTGACGGTGGCGAGGTATCTCAGCCATTCATTCGCCAAGGGCGTAATCTTGTGTTGAATTTCCAGCACGAAACGCAACGCGCCCAACACCAGACCGGTCAGCAGTGAGGCAATGGCGCCTTTGCCGTTGACGCGCTTCCACAAAATTCCAAAAAGAAAGCAGGCGGCAATCGGCGGTGAGACATAGGCCTGCACGCTTTGCAAATAGACATACATGCGCTCGTCGCTGAGCAAACCGATAAACGGAATCCAGAGCAAGCCCAATCCGACCATCGCGGCCGTGGCGAAGCGACCGAAACGCACCGTCGCCTTTTCATCGGCTTCAGGCCGCAAGCGCTGAAAAATATCAATCGTGAGCAGCGTCGAAGTGGAATTGAACATGGCGCTGAGCGAGGACATCAACGCTGCCAGCAGGCCGGCAACCACCAGCCCTTTCAAACCCGAGGGCAATAACGTTGTAACCATCCAGGCATAGGCTTTGTCGCCGGTCACCTGGCCGTCCGACAAGGCATACGCAATTACGCCCGGCAGCACAAGAATGAACACCGGAAGAATTTTGAGAAAGCCGGCGAAGATGGTGCCGCCGCGCGCATGATCGAGATTCTTCGCGCTCAACACACGCTGCACGATGTATTGATCCGTGCACCAATACCAGATGCCAAGGATCGGCGCGCCGAACACAATGCCGGTCCAGGGAAAATCCGGGTCGCTCATGGGCTTGAACATGCTCCAGAATTCCACCGGCGTGGCAGCCACCAATGCCTCCCAACCGCCGACGCGATTCAGCCCGATGAATGTCAGCGCGACCGAGCCGATAATCAAGATAAACATCTGCACCAAATCCGTGTAGATCACCGCCGCCAATCCGCCCAAGATGGTGTAAAGCCCGGTGACGATCACGATCACGATGGCCGAGGTGTACATATCCCAGCCCACCACCGCATTTAAGAGAATGCCGCCGGCATAAAGCGAGATCGAGATTTTGGTCAGCACATATGCGATGATCGAAACAATGCTGAGATAATATCGTGCCGCCGGATTGTAGCGCCGCTCCAAAAATTCCGGCATGGTGAAGACGCCGGATTTTAAATAAAACGGGGTGAACACCCAGCCGAGCAACAGCAGAATCAAAACTGCCAGCCACTCAAATTGTCCGACCGCCAAGCCGGATTTCGAGCCGGTGCCGGCCAGTCCCAGAAAATGCTCGCTGGAAATATTGGTGGCAAACAACGAGGCGCCGATGGCGATCCAACCGACGTGGCGTCCCGCCAGAAAATAATCCGTTCGGCTCGAGCCGCGTTTGCGAAAGGAGAAACCGATTGCCAGCACGAGCAGGAAGTACACCGCCACAATAACAAAATCAAGCATCGAAAGAGAGCCGGTCATATGCCGCTCCTGAGTTAGGAAAGTCTGTTTGCTGCTTTATGTGAGACACGGGGGGAATTGCGCTGCCAATTTTCTGCATGGCATGACAATAAAGATGCCAGTGTAACAGATCACATTTTTATTGAAATAAGGCTTAAAATTGGTGCAATCTGTCGGCGAAGGTTATCACATTGATAATTGGGGATTATTGGATTGATAATAGTTCGGCTTGGCACATTCGAATAATCGACTAATTCTTGAAACCGCGAATGAATGCGAATATTCGCTAATTCTGAAATTTGCGTTCATTGGCGTCCATTCGCGCCTTGAGATATGGACTAGTTATTTTGCCAAGAATCCTTAGCGGGTCACATGAGATCATCTGACTCAGTACCGTTGGTGAGATGATTCAATATCATACAACCGGTTCAACGGTTTTCCTGAACAAATTTTCCTCTTGCTATTTCGTCAAGAGCTACTTATTTCTTGCTCAAATTCTTGCCACTGTGCTTTTGTTACAACAGTAGACGGAAAACAATATGCCGCCGGATTCGACTACTTTCGTCAATATACTGCTTGATCCTACGCAATGGACGCTGGTAAATCTCTTGCAGGTTCTTGGCGTTCTTATTGCGTTGGGGACTGCCCTCGTGGCAATCTGGCGCTACTGGCGCCAACGCAGAACCCGCAAGCGGCTGGAAGATGAATTTGGTTCGGAGTTCTATTCTCCTCAAGTCATTTATAACTCGACGCGTTATTATGTGCGGCCAAAATGCTCCGGCGTCGATCCGGCGCAGGAAGCCGAAATCAGGCAGGTGGTCGCGCCGCAGGAAGATCTTTTTGATGTGGTGGATCGCCATTTGAAAGAGGAGCAGGCGCATCGCCATCTGCTCTTGCTGGCAGACTCGGGCATGGGGAAATCCTCGTTTGTGCTCAATTATTACAGCCACAATCAACGTCTCCCCAAAAGCCGGCGGCAACGTTTAGCGGTTGTTCCTCTGGGCATTCCGAATGCTGCCCAAGCCATCAACAAAATTGCAAACAAAAAGAATACCGTGATTTTTCTCGATGCTTTCGATGAGGACAGCCGGGCAATCAAGGATCATCGTAAACGGTTGGACGAGTTGATGAAATTGTGCGCGCCTTTCAAACGCGTTCTAATCACGTGCCGCACACAATTCTTCCCCAGAGACGAGGAGATTCCAAAAGACACCGGCATTATCCGGGTTGATCCGCGCCCGCCGGGTGTGAGTGGCCAATATGAATTCTGGAAGCTGTATTTGTTGCCGCTTGACAACGAGCAGGTGGAGGCTTTTTTGCGCCTGCGCTATTCCATTTTCCAACTGCACAAACGGAGTAAAGCGCGCGCGGTGATCCAAAAAATTCCGCTGCTCAGCGTGCGCCCCATGCTGCTGGCCTACATTCCTGATGTACTCCAAAGCAATGCCTCAATCGAATATTCTTTTCAGCTTTATGAAATTCTGGTGGCAAAATGGCTGGAACGCGAGAGCGGATGGGTGAAACCCGAAGCCTTGCGCGCTTTCTCCGAGCGCCTGGCGGTTGATCTTTACGTCAACCGTGAAAAACGCGGTGAAGAGCGCATTGCCGGCGATGATCTTGCGCCGCTGGCCCGGGAATGGAAAATCAATCTTGACGACTGGCAGCTTCGTGGCCGTTCCTTGCTCAACCGCGATGCCGCCGGCCACTACAAGTTTGCCCATCGGTCGATTATGGAGTATCTCTTTGTGGAGCGTTTCATGGCAGGCGAAAAAAACTGCACGAGTTTAGCGTGGACTGATCAAATGAAACTATTTGTGATGGAAGCGGCGCGACACCAATGGCTAACACAGCACAAGCTGTCGTTCGACTTGTCCCGAGCTGATCTGGCGGACGCTCACACGTTGAAAATCCAACCGCCCATCACGCTCAGGAAAACGGGAAAAAGCCTAAGTGAGGCAGAGGTAAAGCAAATGCTGCAATCGATAGGTTTGTTTGCCACGGATTGGAATAGCAGCGCTCGCGGCCTTCTTCATGTGTATGAAACCCGAGAATTGAGCAATGGCAAAGTCGTGGTGGATCATATGACCGGCTTGATGTGGCAGCAAGCCGGTTCAAGCGATCAATTGAATTATGCCGATGCCCAGCGATACATTCGCGACCTCAACAACCAAAAGTTTGCTGGCTATGCTGACTGGCGCTTACCCACTCTTGAAGAAGCGATGTCGCTAATGGAGTCGACGAAAAAGAATGGCGATCTGTATATTGATCCCGTGTTTGACGAGAAGCAGCGGTGGATTTGGACAGCGGATAAGCAAGCGTCGGGCGTGGCGTGGTACGTCTATTTCAACGGTGGCGATTGCAACTTCATCAATGTTTATTCCACGGCAAATTCGTCCGTGCCGTGCGCTCCGGACAATAGATTATTTGGTTATTTGAATCATTTGATCATTTAATCCAGGTAACCTCCAAAATCTTAAAGCAAGGGCCAACCATGGCGCAATATGAACACCTCCCGATCTACAAGAAAGCGTATGATCTCACGGTGTATTTTGAGAAGATCGTACGAAATTTTAGCCGTTACCACAAATACACGTTGGGCGCAGAGCTGCGCCAAAAGGCGAGGGAGGTGCTGCAGTTAATCCGGCAGGCCAACAGCGCGCCGGACAAAGCGCCGGTATTGCTCCAAAATCGGGAAATTCTGGAAGAATTAAAGTTAACGATCCGGCTTTGCAAGGATTTGCAGGCCTTTCATAATTTCAATTCATTTCAATACAGTATTAACGAGGTGGTGGACTTGTGCCGGCAGAATGAAGGTTGGTTGAAACATGCGTTGCGAAAAAGTGGAGGGCCAGAATCCTCGCCGCATGCGAATGCGGCGCAGGAGCGTGCCGACTGATGATTGTGCGCCCCGGCCACCTCCGGCATTGGTACAAAGGCCGGAGGTATTCGTGTGCCGGCAATCCTACCCCGGCAACGGGGATGGATTGGACGCGGGTCGCTTTTAAGGGACCGCAAGTGCTGGGGTTAAGCGTCGGGCGTGGCGTGGAACGTCAATTTCAACAATGGCAATTGCAACAACAACAATGTTAACAACAACAAATTCGTCCGTGCCGTGCGCTCCGGATAATCATCATCCGCTGTTTAATTTCCCGCGGATGTATCGCGCGTATCTGGCCTGTCGCCGCACCAAGCGCAACAGCGCCAGCGCGCTGGCTTTTGAGTTGAACTACGAGGAAAACCTCTTGCAACTCTTGGCCGAGCTGCGGGAGCAACGCTATCAACCCTCGACCTCCGTCTGCTTCTACACGCGTAAACCGAAAGCGCGCGAGATTTTCGCGGCCGCTTTTCGGGATCGCATCGTCCATCACCTCGTTTATGATGAAATAGCGCCGCGCTGGGAGCGAGTTTTCGCTGCACATTCCTATGCGTGCCGCAATAATAAAGGCATTCATGCGGCGGCAAAAAACCTGCAGCATATGTTGCGTCAAGCCACGGCCAATGGCCAGCGGCCCGCGTGTTATCTCAAACTCGATATCCACAATTTTTTTATGACCATTGACCGCCGGCGGCTTTTTGCCATGCTGCTCCGGCGGTGTCACGACCCTGCGTTAGAGTGGTTGTTGCGTGTCATCGTTTTTCACGATCCTACTACCGACTATGAGCTGCAGGATCGTGATCATCTGCGCGCTCAGTTGCCTCCGCATAAATCGCTTTTTCATGCCGCACCGTTTTGTGGTCTGCCCATCGGCAACTTGACCAGCCAATTCTTTGCCAATGTCTATCTCAATGAGCTTGATCAATTCATCAAGCATCAGTTGAAATGCCATTACTATCTGCGGTATGTGGACGACTTAATCTTGATCGCCGCGCACATGGCGCAATTACAAGAATGGCACGAGGCCATTGCTGCATTTGCCTTTGAACGGCTTGCGCTCAAGCTGAATGACCGTGCTACGCGGCTCGGTTCGGTCACCGGTGGCGTAGATTTTACAGGTTTTATCGTGCACCACAATTATATGTTGGTGCGACGCCGGGTCGTTGGAAATTTCAAGGAAAAGCTGCAAAAAGTGCAACGCCAACTGGTGTGTCGCACGCCCTCGTATACGGCATACCGTTTTGATGAACAGGTTTTGCAGGATTGTCAGGCTATGATCAATTCGTATCTCGGCCACCTCAAACATGCCCAAACGCGGAAAAGTGTTGCCAAATTGTGGCAAGAATTTCCTTTTCTGCAACATTACTTTAAGCTATCTTCCCACCGGGCGACGCGTCTGACCCGGCCTTTGCGTCGAGTATCCAGACTGCAACAGCAAGTGCGCTGGCTGCGCTGGAAATTCCGCGGTTATCTCTGCCTGATCGAAATCGGCTGTTATTATGAAGCGTTCCAAGAAGACGCGCATCGCTTGGCAAATCTGCTCGGCGTGCAATTGCATGAAAACTGGCGCGGTTTCCGCGCGGGCTGCGGATTTCCCCGGCAGGATTTGATCAAAATGCTCGCCGTGTTAAAGAGCCATCGCGCGCCCGTGCTCGTGGTGCGCGAAACCGGGCGTGAGCTTCACAACGCCAAAGAACGCATGCCTTACCTGATTTTGGAATTTACACAAACTCACGCATAGCTTTGGGAACGGCCGGACAATGTTTGTGGCTTCTTCGCAAACGATAGAACATCAGTGGTTTCCTAATACCTGAATTTTGCACGATGGTTGCGATTCGCCAAAGTGCGACGGCCCGCCATGCACAACTCCGCGAGGAGTGGAATGTTTATAGAAGCGATGCGCTAAAACGGCCATCAACTCCTAAGGAGTGACATGTAGATTTCATTGACGTGGCGCAGGCTTTAGTGAAAACCCAATATGCCACTCCTATCGGAGTTTGTAGAAACGGTGTGTGCGCATGACTATAAGCATTTCACTCCTTCGGAGTTGCCAGCAAGCTCTCGTGCAAAATTTTTTGTGCATAACCCAATTGGTAGATTGGCATCCTGATCAAACCCGCGCTCATCGCGGATTCGGTCAGACGTTGTGCAAAATTCAGGTAATACATTTGATTTTTCGTAATGTCACAATCAAAAAACAACAAACCCAAAGTCTTCATTAGCCACGCCTGGGAAAACAAGCCCGTGGTACGGCAATTGGAAGAAAGGCTGCGAGCTGCGGGCGCTGAAGTGTGGGTGGATCATGTCGGCATTCGTGGCGGAGATAGTTTGCCCAAGCGCATCAGTGATGCTCTGGAATGGTGTGATACTCTGGTTTTGGTGTGGTCTGCCGCCTCGCGTGCCTCGGAGTGGGTCGCGTTGGAATGGGAAAATGCCATTTCGCTCAAAAAAGCGATTATTCCTTGCCTGCTTGATGAAGCGAGATTGCCCGGAATCATGGCGCGCATGGCTTACATCAGTTTTCATCAAATCGATCAGGGAACAACGAATCTGCTCCATGCCCTGGGCTTGAATGATCATTCTGTCGCAGAATCGTCACCCGCAAAAGTGAAGGAAATCAGCGTCCCGCACGGCCCGTTGGTTGCTTCACCCGATCGTGTTGCCCAGCCGAAGAAACCCGTTGCTGCTCAAGCCGTTGTTAGCCCTGCGAAAAGGCTCCAAGTTCTATCTCTGCGTCATCAGCCGTTGGAAAACTATTCGATTGATGACGTCAAAACGATGTTAAAGGAGAAGGAATTCTTTGATTCAAGTTGGAACCAACAGGGCAAAGGCCTAAAACATCACTACGAAACGATGGAGCAGAATGGTGAGAAGTTGGTGAGAGATTATGCTACGGGACTGATGTGGCAGCAAAGTGGATCAGCAAAATGGTTGACCTACGATGTGGCAGCAAAGTATATTCAGGAGTTGAATCGCAACAAATTTGCAGGGTACAATGATTGGCGCTTGCCCACTCTTGAAGAGGCGATGTCGCTAATGGAGTCGACGAAAAAGAATGGCGATCTGTATATTGATCCCGTGTTTGACGAGAAGCAGCGGTGGATTTGGACAGCGGATAAGCAAGCGTCGGGCGTGGCGTGGTACGTCTATTTCAACGGTGGCGATTGCAACTTCATCAATGTTTATTCCACGGCAAATTCGTCCGTGCCGTGCGCTCCGGACAATAGATTATTTGGTTATTTGAATCATTTGATCATTTAAACAAAGCGAGCGCGAGCGAGCGACCTCGGGAAAATTTTGAACCAACATATCGTCCGTCGGAGCTTCGACGAGTCGAACTGCAACCAAAAAGCTTGCTGGAAGCGGATTTCTTGAATAAAGCGGATAAAGCAAAAGGCTGTATCCGCTTTATTCGTTTAATCCGCTTCCAGAAAAAAATTGCCTTGCCAGCAAAGACTGTACGCTTGATTGAGCCATTGCTACTCTGCGCAAAACTTTGTGCCTTCGTGTCTTGATGGTTTCCAGAATCGTGTTTCCAACCAAGAAGGCGCTGGGCCTTGTGCTTACAAAGATCCTTGCAGGATGACATTCCCGGTAGTCTCTGCGGAACACCAACTCATTTAATCCCCAACCGTTTGCACATGCGATGATAATTGGGCGGGGCCAGGCCTAAAATGCGTGCCGCCTCGGCGTCAGAGCCGGCGCTTTCGCGCACGAAACGAAAATATTTCTCCTGCACGAGTTTTTCCATATCCCGCCAGGGAATGATGCGATCCTGGCTCCACAACCCGCGGCTGGAAAGATCGTCATGCGCGGCATCCGGTTTTATGTTCAGCGCCGTTTTCACCTGCGGCAAAGTAATGATCTCCGCGCGGCTGAGTAGCAGGCGTTGCAGCACGTTCTGCAACTGCCGCACATTTCCGGGCCAGTCAAAATGCTGCAAAAAATGCAGCGCCTCCTCGTCCAGCCGCGGCGGCTCCTGGTTCATTTGCGCGCTGAAAACGCCCAAAAAATGCTCGAGCAGCACGGGAATGTCCTCGCGCCGCTGCGCCAGCGGCGGAATGAAAATCGAAACGACGTTCAAACGGTAGTACAAATCCTCGCGGAAGCGGCGCTCCTCGACTTCCTGCTCCAGATTTTTGTTGGTGGCCGCCATCACGCGCACATCCACTTCGATTTTCCCGGTGCGGCCGATTTTGTCGATTTCGCGTTCTTGAATTACGCGCAGCAGTTTGGATTGCGCGGACAATGGCAGTTCGGTGATCTCATCGAGAAAAATCGTGCCGCCGTTTGCCACTTCGAACAAGCCTTTCTTATTCGCGGTTGCGCCGGTGAATGAACCCTTTTCAAAGCCGAAAAGCTCGCTCTCAATAAGATGGTCCGGCAAACTGGCGCAGTTGATCGGCACAAAATTTTCGAGTTTTCTTTTGCTCGAATAATGAATGTTGGCGGCCACCAATTCCTTGCCCGTGCCCGAAGCGCCCAACACCAACACGTTGGCATTGGTTTCGGCGCAGCGCGCGATTTGCTCACGCACGGATTTGATCGCGGGCGACGAACCGATGATGCGTTTGCGCGCCAGGATATCCTGCACGTTTTTTTGCAGCTTCAGCGTGGTCACGCGCTGTTCCTTGATGAGCTTCTTTTTTTCATAAGCGTTGATGATGCTCAACACGAAATCGGTGGGCTGGTAAATGTATTCCTCCACGTCGCCGGGATATTTCGTGCAATACCACATGGCCCCGGCTTCCAGCAGCTTGCTGGCAAAATGAAAATCCGAGATGTTCATCGTCATTTTGGTGATCACGATGATTTGCAGGGCGGGATCGATCTCCTTGATCTTGCGGATGAGATTCTCGCCGATCAAGCCGCCGGAGATTTGAAAATCCATGATCACCACGTCGAATTTGCCGTGGTCTTTTGTCAGACGCGCCAGCGCTTGCTCGCCGTCCGACACCACCTCGGAGATGCGCAAATGCTCCGCGAACGGCCGCAGGGTGTTTTGCACGCGCCGCACGTCGAAAGCTTCGTCTTCAATCAACAGAATATTGATGTCTTCAGTGACTTTCATGGGGAATTGTCAAGGTGAATTGGCAGCCGCGCGCCGGCAGATTCTCAACCTCCAAATCCCAGCCGCAGCGCTGTGTGGCGATTTCATATGCCAGATAACAACCGTAGCCTGAGTTATGCTCGTTGTCCTTGGTCGAAATGTTTTCCAGAAAAATGCGTTTGATGCCTGCATTGTTGGTTGCCAGCAGCGCGGGATCGATGCCCTTGCCGTCATCGGCAATGGTCACGGCTGAGAGCCTGTGCTCCGGAGAATAGCGTGTGCGTACGGCGATCGTGATGCGGCCGGCGCCGCTGTGCTCCATGCCGTTGCGCAGCAGCGGCTCGAGAATCTCCCAAATGACGAACTCGTTGATCGGCACGCGCGGCAGGCGTTCATCCAGGTCGAGTTGAAAATCAAACTTGTCCGATTGCGTGGCCACGCGCAGGCAAATATGCTGCACGATGAAGCGCAACACTTCATTGATATCGGTTTTGAACAGGGGATTGCGAATGGCTTGCAGCGGCGGCTCGTACGATTTCATATCGTAGATGGCGCGCGCCACGTAATTGGCGTATTTCGTGACGCGGTACTTGATGTCGGCAATGTTGTCCGTGGTAATCGAGCGCAGATCCTCCTTGATGAATCCCATCACCTTTTCGGCTTTATGATGGGTGTGATAAATGCGCTTGGCAAACTGCGCCTCTTTTTGAAAGTGAATGCGTTCTTTGATCTGCTCTTCGCGCTCTTTGAACAAAAGCTTTTGCGCCTCGTCGCGCTCGCGCACCGTGTGCGAGGAGACGTACAGCATCGCCACCAGCCCGAGGAAGATCATGCCCATGAACACCAGGCTTGACTGCGTGTGACTCGCAATGATCTCGCGCGTCACAAAAGCAAAGTCCGGTGTGTTTTTGATGTAAACCGCGCCGGCATACTCGCCTTTGGGCACAAATGGTGCAAACACATGAAAGGTTTGCCGGCCCTCCAAAATGCTGTGAATCTGTTCGGTGGCCATCAACTGCTGCCGCAATTTTTGGTAGGAAAGAACCGCCTCGGCATGCGGCAAATCCGCGCGCGGCAACGTCCGGCTGTTTTCGAAAAAGTAGTTGTACAAAACCGCGCCGTCGTCGATGGCCACAATCTCGTCCCCGTGCGAGACCAGCACGCAGGCTTCATCGATGTTGCGCGTCAGGAGCTGCTGGCTGAAAATGATGTTCAACGCCTGTAAGATTTTTTGCCGGCCTTCCACGCTTTGCACGCGCGCATCTGAAGCATTCTCCAGCAACAGCTCCAGTGAAGTGGCGGCAAGATGCGCGATTTGCTCGGCGGAATCGCGCTGATACCACGCCTGGGTTTGATTGAGAAACTCGCGCAACGCGGTTTTCTGTACAAACGAAATGACGATCTGAAAAGCAATGACAATAATGAAAAGCAACAGGATGTGCTTCAATTCAAAATGGTAGCGGCGCAACTTCTGGACAAAGGGATGTTCAAGCAGCTTCATAAGCCGGCTCAGATTGGTATTGAAAAATTAGGACGCCACCGCCCCGGATTTATCATGACCGCCAAGACACGAAGACACAAAGCTTTGATTTTTGGTGAAGACGTCGGTGCTGATAAAAACTCAGGTTTTCATCAAAACTTGCCGGGCATCTGTTCGCAGGGCCTTTGTGTCTTGGTGGTTTGGGTTTTGTGAATAATCCAGGCGTAGCGGGATAACAAAATTTTTGTATCAATTGACCAAAACTTTCTCTGAGCGAATCGCTTCCTGCGCGCTTTGCAGAGCTTGCTCGGGCGATAGTTCCTGCTTGATCGCTTTCTTGATGTAGAACGACAAAATATCCGAAATTTTGGTGTATTCCACCAGCGCCGGCCGGTGCGTGCCCTGCTCCAAAAGCTGGTGCAGATACGGCAGTTCTGGTTGCGAGGCAAAGTAAGCGCGATCTTCATACACCCGGCGGTTGGCCGGCAAGTATCCCATTTCTTCATACATCAATTGTTGCATTTCTTTGCTGGTGATGAATTTGAGAAATTTGAGCGCCTGCGCTTTTTTCTCCGAATCCTTCGAAATCATCAAATTCCATCCGCCAAAAATGGACGTGGGGGCCGCGCCCTCAAAATGCGGCAATGCCGCCACGCCGATGTTATCGACTTTCTCGCGAAAATCGGCGCGGTAACCTTGTAAATTTCCCGGCCAGCCGCGAAAGAAAATGGCATCCTGCGTAAGCGCGTATTCATACACCTCGATTTCATTATACTCAGTAACGAGCGGCGGCGTCACGCGATCGTGATTAACCAGATTCACCAGCAAACGCAAGGCGCGCAAGGCCGGCAGTGTGTTCAAGCGCAACGAGTCTCTGGCAAATAATGTCGCCCCCAGGCTGTTGGTGGCCTCGATGAAACTGCACACCAAGCCTTCATAATTATCCGCGGGAAAAAGATAAAACGGATATTCTGCCAGCTCCGGGCGCCGGCTGAGGTGCACAAACTCTTCCCAGGTGACGGAGGCTTGCAGTTTCTTTTCGATCGCGGCATAATCCGGAAGTTTTCGCAAAATATCTTTACGGTAGTACATCAAACCGATGTCGATGTAAAACGGAACGCTCACCAGAATGCTGTCGAAGTAACAGGATTCCAGGGCATAGGGCAGGAAATCGTTGCGTTCGGCCGGGGTAAAATGCGGAGAGAGCGGCTCGGCCCATTTGACGAAACGCGGCACCCAAACCAAGTCCACCGCAAAAACATCGATGCGCGTGGTCTTGCTGCGGAACGAACGCGTGAGAAGCTGCTTGCGTTCGTTGGTGCTGAATTTGTTGAACGGCAAATCCACCGGCACGACCTCGATCTCGCCGCGGTATTTTTCATTGAAGCGTTCGATCAAGGCGCGGTGCGCCGCGGAGATGTTGTCGGCAAAGTGAATGCGGGTGACCGTGTCTGCGTCGCTTGCCGATTGATCGGCGGGAGCAAGCACTAGAACAAAAAGCGCCAGGCAGGCAATCAACACGGAGATGATGAAGAGATTGGTGACGGTGAAAAGCCGCGACAGCATACCACATCCTCATACGTTGCGTAGCATTTGCAGAAGAAACTACGCAAACGCGGCTAAATTGCAACGCTTTTTTTGGCGGGAGGGAGATGGGTTTTTCTATTGGGCGACGAGGGATGTCACTCTCGCAAGATGCCGCACCAACATTCCAACAAGCGCGAATCTGAATCCACCTGTTCTTGTTACGATAAGCAAAAACACAGCCATTTTCATTCTTGCTCTTCAGGGAAATTTTGTTAGATTGCCGTCTCTAAAATTAGGGATTCTCGCGCAAGTTGGGCTTGCACGGTTCCATGTTGCCGCGTGCCATTTCCAACAGCGCGCTTCCCAACGGTTATCGTTTCATCCTCTATGACAAATTTGCTTTGCCACCGCGAATAGGGCGGACCTCCTATAGCATGAGGCCCGTGCCGCAGGCATCATTCCCAAAGCGCCAGAGAGGCCGGAAACTGGAAATTTACTTCGTCACAATTTTGGAGTCCATGTGAACTATATTACTTTCATCGGCCTGGCTGCGGCTGCGCTGACGACGACATCATTTATTCCACAGTTGATCAAAAGTTGGAAGGCACGATCGGCGAAAGACTTGTCCCTGGGCATGTTCGTGATTTTTGGCAGCGGCGTTTTTTTGTGGTTGATTTATGGCATTCTCATCAACGATGCCCCGGTCATTATCAGCAATGCAATTACACTGGTTTTGGCATTGACCATTTTGGCTTTGAAATTAAAACACGGCTAAAGGCGGATTTTGTGCTGAACTCATTTGCCGGTATTCGCCTGTCGTGAAATCTTGATTGAAATTGAAGCGCCTATTTTTGCATTTATTTTCGAAATCGCTGCAAAAAGAAATTCGATGGCGCCAGCATTTCGACAACTATGAAAAGGCCTTTAAGTTGTTAGAAGAGTTTGTCGATCTTGTGGAACCGGGTTGGAACGGGCAGGGATTATACAATTTTTTGAGATGGACCCCGAACTGGCGCGGAAAGTGATGAAAGACCATCTCAAAGCCGAAGGATTTCAACCGAAAAACCCCAAATATTTCAAGAGCAAATATTAAGTTGACTATGTCACATTCCAAAAAACACCACAGAGTCACGGAGTTCGCAGAGCAAGAGTGCGTGAATTCTCAGCGAACGCCGCGTCTCCGCGGTGAGTCTGACATCGTCAAGTTAAAATGGCTTTTGGACTGACCGAAAGAGACCAAGAAAACATCCTGCGCGCGCTGCGAGAGTTTCCCACGATCGAAAAAGCGATCATTTTCAGATCTCGCGCGATAGGTAACAACAAGAAAAGCTCGAATGTCGATCTCGCGATTGTGGGCAAAGATTTCACGCCGCCAATGGCTGTCCGCTTGCGCGATCTACTCAATCAGGAGCTGCTGCTGCCTCATTTTTTTGATGTCGTCAAGTATGAGAGCATAACCAACGACGACTTGAAGCGGCACATCGACGAGCATGGAGCAGTTTATTCTCATCGGACTCGCAATAGCTGTTCTCCCCGGACGAGATTCTGCATTTGCCCGCAGATGCAAGTTTGCCGCCGGCGAACTGCTGTCATGATGCGGCCATCATCTTCTCCGCATCCCAGGCAATCACCCGTTTTTCGAGATAGCTGGTGTTGGTCAGCACCGCCGGCGCTGCCGCGCGCAAGCCGAAAACCGCATCTTCAATCACGCTTGTGCTGTTGCGTATGGCGTTGAAGAAATTGTGAAAATGATCAAGGCGCGCATCGTAACCTCTCGGCGCTTTGAATTCCGTGACCCCCTCAAGCTGTGGTTTCAGCGCAGCGCCCGCTGTGTTCGCGCGGTATTGCTCTCTAAATTTTTCCTGCATCTCCCGCGAAAACGTCCGCACAGAGTTGTAACCTTCCACAAGATCTTCCAGGCTTTCGCGATAACGGCTGCGGCGAACCACTTTTACGCTATCCCCATCCAAAATCATCGTCCCCTCACTGCCGATGAAGCGCGTGCCGGTTTCGCCCTCGCTGCCGTCAACGAAGTTTGTCGAGAGCGCGAGCGTGAATGCCGGATGATTTTCGGATTTGGCATAGTCGTACAAGCCCCAAATGACATCGGGCACATCGCGCCCGTCTTTCCAATACCGCAAGCCGCCGGCCGCCATAATTTGCGCCGGCCCTTTCGCGCCGATGACGTGATGGATGCCCGAGAACAGGTGCACGAACAAATCGCCGGGAATGCCGGTGCCGTAGTCCATGTAATTGCGCCATCTAAAAAAGCGAATGGGATCGAACGGCCGTTTGGGGGCTTTGCCTTGAAATCGTTCCCAATCAATGGTGGCCGGCGAAGCATCGGGCGGAAGCGAGTATTGCCAGGCGCCCACTGCGGAATTGCGCCTCCAGTTCGCATTCACCGTATTCAATTCTCCGATTGCGCCGGCATTGAAAAGTTCTTTGGCCTTGTCGTACACCAATGAACTCACCGATTGGCTGCCGACCTCTAGCACTTTCTTCGTTTTGCGTTGCGCCGCGACGACCTCGAGTCCTTCGGCTGCATGTTGCACCATGGGTTTTTCGCAATAAACATGTTTGCCGGCATTCATCGCCTCGATCGCCATTTGAGCATGCCAATGATCGGAGGTCGCGATGATGACGGCATCGATGTCCGGGCGGCTCAGAATTTCTTGATAGTCGCGCGTCGTCGCCACATCTTTACCAAAAACCTCCTGCGTGCGAATGCGGCGGCCGTCATACAAATCCGCGGCAGCCACGAATTCGACTCCCGGCACTTGCAATGCGGTTTCAGTGTCGATAAAACCGATAATGCCCATGCCGATGGTGGCCAGGCGGATTTTGTCGCTGGGCGCGACGGGTTTGCCGGCAAATTCTTTCATGGGAATTTCCTCGATGGTAGCCGATAAGAGGCCGGGAGTCGCGGTTGCGGTGAGCGCCGAGGCAGCAGTACACTGCTTTAGAAAATCGCGTCGGGAGTAGCTTTTGGCCGTTTGCATAAAGTTATCCTCCAAAAAATTGCTTCATTTCGCGGCAAGCTTTTTCGCGGTGTATTCGCTGCCTCCCATGCGAAACACAAAGCTTTGCGGCCGGCCTTTGTTATCCAATTCGAATTCCAAATCGCCCGCGGTTTTTGTCATGGTGAATTTGCGGTCGGAAAGTGCAACGATTTCCAGCCAGCGCGGGCCGGAAAAATTCGCCAGCATTTTGTTGCCTTCGCGCTTGATATTGAAATGCCAATTCGGATTTACTTCATATTTGCCGACATAGCGGTCGAGAACCTCAGGCGCGAGAGTGATGGCGGCCGGGATTTTTCCTGAGGGCGGGCGCAGGTCGAGAGGCTCCGGCAACTCGCGCAGCCAAATGTTGCGATAGCGCACCGGACTGCCGTGATCTTGCAATGAAATGGGCAGCTTGTCCGCGTGCGCGGCATATGCATCGAATTCCATCCAGTTCGTTGGCCCCCAGAGCGCGGCATTATCCTGCACCAAAATGCCGTTGTGCAAAACCGTCATGCGCGCGGGCTGCAAAAGCGCGCCGTCATCGCCAAAACGCGGCCGGCGAAAAATAATGTCATAGCTTTGCCACTCGCCCGGCGGGCGGCAGGCGTTGACCAGCGGCGGGTATTGCCCATAAATCGCGGCGGCCTGGCCGTCGGCGTAAGTTTCGCTTTGGTATGAATCCAGCACCTGCACTTCATACAATCCCATCAAATAGACGCCGCTGTTACCTTGATTTTGTCCGCCGTCTTGCTCGCGCGTGGGCGCGGCCCATTCGATATGCAATTGCACATCGCCAAAGCCGGCTTTGGTGTGAATGTCGCCGCCGCCTTTGGAGATTTCCATATATCCGTTTTCAACTTTCCATTTTGCCGGCTCGCCTTTGGCGTCATTCCATTGCGCCAGATCATTTCCATCGAACAGGATTATCGCATCGGAAGGCGGGGGAGAAGCCATAACGTTCTTGTCCGGCGTCACCACCGGCGGACGCGGCCGGTTGATGTCGTGGATTTTCCAGTGCATTTGTGATTGCGCAACAACTGTGCTGGCGCTGAACATCGCAGCGGTGATGAAAATCGAGGGCAGGGAGGGCATAAGCGTTTTGGTTTGGTCGAGCATGACGAGGCCTCAATTCAGGATAATGAGTTTTCACAAGATTCTTGCAGAATGTTATGAAAATAGACGCGGGGATTTTTATTTCATCGCATTCGTGAAGGCGCCGCCTTTTGGAGGAACCGCCCGGGCGGTAGTGTTTTAGGGTAGCGCATCATTTTATTACATTCGTAATCGCGCCGTTTTTTTTATCTTTTAAGATATACTTCGTCACGCCGTCGGGCATGCGTTCGCGTTTGATCAAGATTTGGCCTTCGAATTCCTGCACCGGCGCTTTGATCTTTTCAACGTTGTTTGCGCCGCGCCAGTCTTGCAGCTCGACCGGCTCCCATTTCTTTGTGCGCGCGGATTTGTAACACGCATCGAGAACGGCGTTGACGACATAGCCGTCGTAGAATGTTTCGCGCGGCGCCCGGCGATTATCCCAGGCGTCGAACATATCCGCAAACATGTGAACGTAGCCCAGCTCGGTTACTTCATCGCCCACCGGAAAAAGCCAGCCGCTTTCGCGCTCGGATTTTTCGGCGACGTAGCCGCCGCTTTCACCGCTGGTATACATTTCAAAACCGGTGCGCAGAAAATGATTGAGCCAAAGCGTGCCTTGCGTGCCCGACACTTCGTCGCGCAAATCCATGCCGCCGCGAAACGCCCAACTCACCTCGAATTGACCCACGGCGCCGGTGGCAAATTGGATCAACCCGATGCCATGATCTTCCGCCGCAATCGGATGCACCAGCGTATCCGCCCAGCACATCACCTCCACCGGACGAAGATCTTTACCAATGTAATGGCGAATGATCTCGATGCAGTGACACGCCAGATCGATCATCGCGCCGCCGCCGGCTTCGGTGGCATCCCAAAACCAGGCGCTGTGCGGCCCGGGATGCGTCTCGCGCGAGCGCGCCCATAAAATCTGTCCCAAAGCGCCTTTCTTAATTGAATCGAGGGACTTCAACATTTTCGGTGTGTAAACCAAATCTTCGAGATAACCGTGAAATACGCCGGCTTGTTCAACCAATGCAAGCATGCGTTGCGCTTCTGCGGCGTTGCGGCCAAGAGGTTTGGTGCAGAGAATCGCTTTGCCGGCTCTTGCGGCCAGGCTCACAGCCTCCTCGTGGAGATGATTGGGCAGGCCGATCACAACGCAATCGGTTTCAGGGTCGTTGATGGCCTCGGCGAGGCTGGTGGTGTGTTTGGGAATGTTCCAATCGGCGGCAAACTGTTGCGCGCGCGCCGCGCTGCGGGAATAAACTGTGTGTACGCGATCACGCTTGCGCTGGCCGTGCAACGTCATGGTGTAAAACATGCCGATCAAGCCCGTGCCCAGCATGGTGATCCGGTGGGATTGTTCCATTGCCTGCTCCTTCCGCTAAGGTTGTTCGAAGAAACCGGGGTGATCGCGCGTGTCGATGATGAAAATTTCGTCATATCATGATAGTGATCTTGCCGAATAATGCAAATCTTTTTTGAGCGCGCCAAGAGGTTTAATTTTGCTTCAACATTTGCAACTGCGCCTTTCTGTTTTTATATTTCGCCGACAAAATGGCTGCGCACTCTGCCGGAATCCGATATGCAAACTTACTCTCGAGCATTGATTTTTAGCGGGGCATTTTTTCTTCTCTCTTCGTGCAACACCGCGCCAGCGCCTACTCCGCCCAATTCCCTGAACGTGATGAGCTTCAATATTCGCTTCAACAATCCCAATGACGGCGAGAACGCCTGGCCCCATCGCAAGACATTGGTGGCCAACACCATACAATTTCACCGCGCCGATCTTGTCGGCGTGCAGGAAGCGCTGAAAGAGCAATTGGATGACTTGAGCGCGTTGCTGCCGGAATTCGCCTGGCTCGGCGTAGGACGCGACGATGGCAAAGAACAAGGCGAGTATTCTGCCATACTTTACCGCAAAGATCGTTTTGAGGTTTTGCAACAAGTCACGTTTTGGTTATCTGAAGAACCGGAACAGCCCGGCAGTGTGGGGTGGGATGCAGCGATCACGCGTGTCGTCACGTGGGCAAAATTCGAGGACAAGCGTGACGCCAAGGCCTTCTTCTTATTCAATACGCATTTTGATCATGTTGGCCAGCGCGCGCGCGAAGAAAGCGCAAAACTCTTGTTGCGACAAATACAAAACTTGACAGCCTCTGAGCCGGTAATCGTGACCGGAGATTTCAATGCGACGGGGTCATCTTCGGTTTATAAGATATTGACTGAAGGCGAGGCTAGTGAGGATCCGGCAACACAAGCTCACGGCCTGATCAATGCGCGCGAGATCTCCATGTTGCCGCATTATGGCCCGAATTGGACTTTTCACGATTTTGGCCGCGCGACCGAGCGCCCGGGCATTGATTACATCTTCGTCAATCATCGTCTCAATGTTTTGCGGCACGGCGTCATTGCCGACCCCGCCGGCGGCCCTTACGCCTCGGATCATCTTCCCGTGCTAGCGGAAGTTGTGATACAAAAAAAATGATGGGATGCAATTTATCGGTTGGGTTTAATTTTCTGTGAGGAGGATTATCGTATGTTGAAACGTCGAGATTTTTTAAAGCAATCGGCGAAACTTGCCGGAGGCCTTGGCCTGGCCGGATGGTCGGGTCAAATTTTATGGGGTTGCACGAACTCCGGCTCCGAAGGAGAACAAAAAGCCGCAGGCATGTCAAGCGCAGCCTCGCAGTTGTACAAAATTTCCTTGGCGGAATGGTCGCTGCACAAAACGATTTTTGCCGGGCAATTGGATCATCTTGATTTTGCCAAGACTGCAAAAAATGATTACGGCATCGAAGCGGTCGAATTCGTCAATGTGTTTTTCAAGGACAAGGCGAAAGACGCGGATTACTTGCGCGAAGTGTTGACGCGCGCGCAGGGCGAGGGCGTGCGCATCCTGCTCATTATGTGTGATGGTGAAGGCCGGCTCGGCGATCCCGACGAGCAAAAGCGCATGGCAGCGGTGGAAAATCATTACAAATGGATTGAAGCCGCAAAATATTTCGGCTGTCACTCCATTCGCGTGAACGCTGCGAGCGAAGGCAGCTTTGAAGAGCAGCAAAAACTGGCGGCCGAAGGCTTGCGCCGATTGACTGAATTCGGCGCGCAAAGTGAGATGAACGTCATCGTCGAAAATCACGGCGGGCTGTCGAGCAACGGCGAATGGCTGGCCGGCGTGATGAAAATGGTCGATCATCCGCGCTGCGGCACACTGCCGGATTTCGGAAATTTTTGTGTGCGACGCGAAGGCAACTCGTGGGAAAAGCCCTGCGCGGAAATCTACGATCGTTACAAAGGCGTGCATGAGTTGATGCCATTTGCCAAAGCTGTAAGTGCGAAATCAAACGAATTCGATGAGGCCGGCAACGAGGTGCAAACGGATTATCGACGTATGTTGAAGATTGTCGTTGATGCCGGTTACAACGGTTATATCGGCATTGAATATGAAGGCAGCGCGCTCAGCGAGCCGGACGGCATTCGCGCGACGAAGAATTTGCTCCTGCGCGTGCACGAAGAACTGGCAAAGGCATAAATTTCATTTTTGATGCCAGCGCTGTTGTCTGAAGATTCGCTGCCGTTCGTTACGCCACAAACCAGGATAACGCAAGAACTGCCGCGAATCCTACCACCGCAATCAAAGTCGTGGTTATCGTCCATGAACGCAGTGTATCTTTTTCACTCAGGCCGAAATAGCGATTGACCAGCCAAAAGCCTGAGTCGTTCACATGCGAGGCAATGGATGCGCCGGCGGCAATTGCGATCACCATCAAACCTAAAATTGCGCCCTGCAGGTTCAGCATTGTCACGATGGGAGACATGATGCCGGCGGCGGTGATCATCGCCACCGTGGCCGAGCCTTGCGCAAAGCGGATAATGGCTGCTGCGAGAAAGGCCAGTAACAGTGGCGGCAAGCCAGAGGCGGCCAGCATCTCGCCCAAAACGTTGCCCACGCCGGAATCAATCAAAATTTGTTTGAACACACCGCCGGCGCCGGTGACCAGAATAATGATGCCCGCAGGTTCCAGCGCTTTGGTCGCCAGGTTTTGCACCTCCTCGGAAGAAAATCCCCGCCGGTTGCCGAAAATGTAAAAAGCCAATAGCGTTGCAAGAAGCAGGGCAACAAAGGGATGGCCGATAAATGCCAGAACCTCACGCACGATGCCCTCATCGAGCATCGCGCTTGAGATGGTATTCAATAGGATCAAAAATAACGGAACAAAAATAATGCTCGCGACCGCGCCAACGCCGGGCAAATCTTTTTCGCGATCATGCCATGGGCTTTGCAAATTAAAATAATCCGGTACGTCGACGTGAATGCGTTTGGCAAGGTAATTGGCAAAGAGAGGGCCTGCGATGATCACTGCGGGAATGCCGGCCAGAAGCCCAAAGAGAATAACCCAACCGAGATCGGCGTGCAACAACTCAGCAACCGCGATTGGTCCGGGTGTGGGAGGAACAAACGAATGCGTTACCGCGAGTCCGGCGAGCAAAGGAATGCCATAATACAACAGGGAGCGCCCGGTTTTGCGCGTGAGCCCGTGCACCAATGGCACGATGAGGATAAACCCGACGTCAAAGAAAATTGGAATCGACACAATGAAGCCGGTCAACGCCAATGCCCATGGCGCGTAAGATTCTCCGAATTTTTCCAGCAGGCCGCGCGCAAGACGTTCGATGCCGCCGGAGATTTCCAGTATGCGGCCGAACATGGCACCCAAGCCGACGACGACGGCTACAACCCCCAGTGTATCGCCCATCCCTTTTTTAATCGAATCCAAAATATGATTCAAAGGCATGCCCGCCGCAACGCCCACCAGCAGGCTCACGAGCAAAAGCGCGGTGAATGCTTGCAGCTTGAGACGAATGACGAGAAAGAGGAGGAACAGAATACCGGCGAGGGCAACGACTAGAGGCATGGCATCTCCGCAGTTGGCGGCGCGATGTGCGCAAGATGGGATTGTTTGTGTTGCGGCCCTTTCAGGCGCCAATCCTGCCGGTGATTTTTGCCGGCACAACAGAATTGTGGCGAGGGTGAAACTAATTTTTGTGGCCGGGCAACTCCTTGCTCAGCGCGCGAACCTCCTTCTTGGAAAGGCCAGTGACTTCGGCAACGAGATCGACGCTCATTTTTTTGCGCAATAGAGATTTGGCGATTTCGCGCGCCTTGCTTTGCGCAATTTTCGGGGCAAGCTCTTGCGCAATCTTCGGGGCAAGCTCTTGCTCAACCTCCTCGGCGATCTCTTGATAGGCGCGAGATTTTTTGATATTGGAAAATAACGGCTCTGTCATTTTCTTGATCTCCTTTAACGAGAGTTGGGGAAGCTTATCCATCAACAAACTGACCAGCATTGGGATGACCTTTTCCAGGTCATCCGCTTGGGGAAACTGATCGGGTAACTGTCGAACAATTTTGCGAACCGTCGAAGCGACGTTCTGCTCTGAATCTAATATGATCTGAAACAAACTCAAAGGGAATTTTTCCAAATGTTCCTTGGGCAAACGTTTCAGATAAAGCCGCTGCAGCCTGCCGCTCACAAAAAACTCTTGATAATGCTGATGAACACCGGGATCTGCCGTCTCTCGCGGAAAGAGCACAACCGCCCGCCAGTTGTTAAGCGGGCGATATTGGCGCAAATACAAAAATATCTCAGCGAAAAGACGGGCGTAAAAGTCGTTTTCTTTTTTGAATTGCGCCTCGACGAAATAAATCGGATCATCTTTCGTCTTTGGCAGAAAAAGACCGTCAAAACGAAAGGCTTGCTCCTTCACCTCGACGGAGGTGAATTTGTACCTTTTGGCCTTGCGCGGGTCTTCCCCGATCAATGTGAACAACGCGCCGGGAAACTCGCGAAAAAAGCGGTTAAAAAATGAATCGGTTTTCACATTTTCCCCTTTGTGCTCAACGCGATCCGGCAAAGATACATATCCGCCGTGATATACAATACCGAACCATCTTCGCCAAACGCGCAATTCGAAGTGGCCTCGCCGGTTGCGATTGTGCCCAAATGCTCGCCTCTCGGGCTGAGAATGATCACTCCGCCCGGTCCGCTGGCGAAGAGATGGCCGGATTCATCAACGGACAAGCCGTCCGGCAATCCTTTTTTGCCCTGCTTCACCCACGGCGTGGCATCGAACAAGATTCTGCCCTCTGAAATCGTGCCGTCCTCTGCTACGTTGAATGCCATCCAAACAGCCTTGTCCGGATCGGATTGGGCAATATAAAGCGTTTTTTCATCCGGCGAGAAAGCAATGCCGTTGGGATAAGTTAGTTCGCTGGTCAACAGGGTCAGCTCGCCCTCTTTTGATAAGCGATACACGCCGTTGAAGGGCAATTCTTTTTTGGGATTTTTGTTCAACCCGGCAAGGCCATACGGCGGATCTGTGAAATAAAAATCGCCGTTGGATTTGAACACGCCGTCATTCGGGCTGTTCAAGCGTTTGCCTGCGAAGCGATCGGCCAAAACTTTCTTGGTAAAATTCTGTGTGTTGAGCTGGCTGATGCAGCGATTGCCGTGATCACACATCACCAGCTCGCCTGCCGGACTCACGTTCAATCCGTTCACACCCAGTTCAAAGCCCGGCGGATCTTCGCCGGCATATCCGGCAGGCCGCAAATACACACTGATCCCCTCACCTTGTTTCCATTTATAAATCGTGTTCTTGGGAATATCGGTGAAAAGCAGCGCTTGTTCCCGGGGCAACCAGAGCGGGCCTTCGGTCCACTCGAAGCCCTCGGCAAGCTTTTCCAGTTTGGCGTTGGCTGGGATTAACTGGTTGATGCGAGGATCAACACGATGAATCTCGCCGAAGGTTTGCGAGGCAGCAGGCATGGTCTTGCCAAGCAAGAAGAGGGTGAGAAAGAAAAATATCCAGGCGGCGCTCATGTGTTTCATCCTCCTTTCAGAAAAGATTTTCTTTTTAAGCCTAACAATTTGAGTTGATCGCTTCGTTCGAATCATTGATCAATTCTAACATCGCAACTTCCGCAATTCGCCATCTTCAAGCCAGAATTGGTTTCGCAGCGTCGCTAGGCAAAGGCTTTGGGGGCGGTTGGAATGTCTATGGCGTAATGCTTATCTGTCTGCGTTCTTGCGTCATATCGACAATCGGCACTTTCGCAACCAAATCGCCCAAACCCAGTTCGCGGAGAAAATAAGGAGGCAGGCTCCGAAACCTGAGTGTGACTTCCAGTGATATTGTTCCACTTGCATTTGCCGGCACAGGAATTTTGTAATTCGCTGTTTTTGTCGCCAGAAATGGAATCATGTTGTTCTCGACGGTTTTGGCCTCGAAGAAAAACAAAACTTCCCTGCCGTCAACGCCGAACATGCGCTGGCGAAAGATCGTAAGGTCGCGATCGGCGTTAGGATGCAGTTCGCTGTGATGATCCATCAAATCGCCGTTGGCGTCGAGCTGGCCGCTTTGATACAACACATGGTTGTGTGGATCGCGCGCGCTGAGCGCGATCCACATTTGCCGTTCCGCTGTAACGCCGGAGGGCAGATGATGGCCGGTTTTATTGTTGAGAATACTCACTCGCACGCGCAGCGTGTCGCCTGCCGAAATGGTTGCGGGGCTTGTGACCGTCATGGTTGCGGAGTTTTGCAGCAGCTTTTCAGATTCGCGGCGCTGAATATCCGCGCCGGGGAAATCCACCAACGGCACATCAACGCCAACGAAGTAATGGCGATGCACTTCGGCGCGCTGCGGCCCGCCGACTGCGGCTTCACCGGCGTACGTCGGCATGTGGCAATCCTGGCAATCGAACGACATGCCTGCCAGCGCCGCGGCGTTCCATTCACTAAACGTTTCTTCGACATTTGTGCCCAGGGGATTTTGAACTTCATGGCAACCGCCGCAAAATTCCGAGCGACTAAACAGAGAATTGAATTGCGATTCATGAAAAGCGTTGGGCGCGGGATTCGCCAGCGAACCGTATTTCGTGCGCCCGGGCTTTAACTCGATTTCCGCATTTCTCGGCTCGTTGATTTTGGTGATGGTGTGGCAAACGTCGCAACTCACGCCTTGCTTTGAAATCGGCGAGAGGCTGGCCGGATCAAAGAACGGCGGCGTTTCGCCGGTCAAGCTCGCAATCGGGCTGTGGCATTTGGTGCAGAATTGATCGAGCTGGCCGCCGGTTTTTTGCTGGCCGGCGGCATTCATGGCAAAGAACACCGGATCGACGAAGGCGTAAGCGTGCATCGAGGTGCGCCATTCCTCATAATGATTGGGATGGCAATCGGCGCACACTTCAGGCGAGGAGAAATCCGTCACTTTGAATTTGGGTTGATTGGGATTGGGCGGCGGATCGACCGGCGATTTGCCGTTGCAAGCGGCGAGCAGCAGGGCCAAGAAGGCGGTATAATTTTTCATCAAGTTGTCAGGTTGGGGATTATGCTCGGCGATTTCAAAAGTGTTCTGAAGTTAACGAGATTTTACAAATAGTCAAGCTTGTTGCGATTTGACTTTGCGGCCGCAACGATTTATATTCGCCACCACATTCTGGTATTCATCATATCGGGATCAGTTTTATACGCCACCTCATGCCTTGTAATCCCTGGTTGCGTTTTCTGCGGACGACCCATAACGAGAGTAAATGACTTTAGCCTATTTTAACAACCTTGCACATGCCACGGCCCTTGCCGATCTTCTCCGCTGCTGCGGCGCGACGCGCTGGGCAGTGGCAATGGCCCAGCGCCGGCCGTTTGGCAGCGAAGCCGAACTTTTAACTGCTGCTGAAGAAATTTGGCAAAACCTTGCGCCGGAAGATTGGCGCGAAGCGTTCTTACATCATCCCAAAATCGGCGATTTAGCCGGCCTGCGGGCGAAATTTGCAGGCACAAGGCAATGGTCCGAGGGCGAGCAAGCAGGCGTGGCAGGCGCCGCCGAAGAAATTCTTCAGGCATTGGCAGAAGGCAACGAAGCTTATGAAAGAAAGTTTGGATTCATCTTCATTGTGTGCGCCACCGGCAAAAGCGCGGAGGAGATGCTTGCCCTGCTGCAACAACGTCTGCCGAATGATCCAGAGCTTGAATTAAAAATCGCGGCAGCAGAGCAGGCCAAGATTACCAAAATTCGGCTGGAAAAGCTGTTAACGGTCTAATCCACGATCGCCCTAAATGATCACCGTTCTATTCTGTCATCCAGAATGGAGCCTGTGAGGTGCTCGGCATCAGGCCTGGAACCTCACCAGATCGTTGAAGGATGAAAATGGATATATTTTCTCACGGCAACATAGTCATAGCAAAATTTTTAACCATGGGTTCTGCGCTCAATTGCTTAAGAGAGCCAGATCAGCGATAACCAGAGAACAAGGTTCCTCAGACATGAAAACTTCCCTCACGCCGGAATCGTTGTCGGCGATTTTCGGTGAATTGCAGCAAGCCAACGAGGCATTTTCCAAACACTATCCCGGCGAGTCCGGTGTGCGCCAGCCCGTGCACACGGTTTACGGCGGCGCGCAATTGTTCAAGGCCGATGCCGCGCCCAAGCTGGGCGCAGTGGCCGTGCGCACGCTGCAGGAGTATGCCCCGGATTTCGTAAGTTTTGCCAAAATTCTTGGACTCTCCGGCGCCGAAAAATTGCCCGACAGTCAAACAGAAATCAAAAACCTGCAACAACAGTTGCAACAAGAACCCGAGGCCGTTCGGCAAACGAATGCGCCTGCATGGCTGGCCTATACCGTTTATGCGCGCGTGCTGGAAAAACTCAAACGCGAGGCGGTGGAAGATTTGCGTATTGATTTTGAAGACGGCTACGGTAATCGCCCGAACGCCGAAGAAGATGGCCACGCGGTTGCCGCTGCGGAAGAAATGGCTGCAGGCATGCGCGCCTCATCATTGCCGCCATTTATCGGCATTCGCATCAAGCCATTTACCGAAGAGTTGAGAAACCGCAGTCTGCGCACGCTGGATTTGTTCCTCACGACTTTGCTTTCGAAAACCGGAGGGAGGTTGCCGGAGAACTTCGTCGTGACTTTGCCGAAGATCACCGTAGCGGAGCAGGTATCTGCGCTGGTGCGCGCGCTGCAATGGCTCGAAGCGGCGAACGGCTTGCCGGCCGGTGCGCTCAAACTCGAAATTATGGTGGAAACGACGCAAGCGATGATCAACTCTCATGGCGTGTGCAGCCTGCCCGCGTTCGTGGCTGCGGCAAAAGGCCGCTGCGTGGCCGCACATTTTGGCGTTTATGATTACACGGCAGCGTGCAACATCACGGCGCTTTATCAAAGCATGGATCACGCCTCGTGTGATTTTGCGCGGCATGTCATGACCGTGGCGCTGGGCGGCACCGGCGTTTGGTTGTCCGACGGCGCAACCAATGTCATGCCTGTGGGACCGCATCGCGCGGCAGCCGGCAGCACGTTAACCCAGGCGCAGCAACGCGAGAATCAGGCGGCGGTGCATGCGGCCTGGCGTTTGGGCTACCGCCACATCGAGCATTCGCTCAAACACGGCTTTTATCAGGGCTGGGATTTGCATCCTTCGCAGATTCCGATTCGATATGCGGCAGTGTACAATTTCTTTTTGGAAGGATTGGCCGCAGCTTCAGCGCGACTCAAGACGTTTGTGGAAAAGGCAGCGCAAGCCACTCTGCTGGGCGCGGTGTTTGACGATGCCGCCACCGGTCAGGGTTTGCTGAATTTCTTTCTGCGCGGCCTGAATTGCGGCGCAATCACTGAAGAAGAAGCGCTGGCCACCGGATTGACGTTGGAAGAGATTCGCGGCAAATCTTTTGTGAAAATTTTGAAAGCAAGGCAGAAGGCGTGAGGTTTGTGGAGGGTAGAACCAGTAGTGATACAAGCAAAGAACAGCCAGCAACCAGGAACCAGCGACCAGGATTCAACCATGAAAAGTCCCATCACCACTCATGTACTTGATCTCTCGCAAGGCCGGCCCGCGGCCGGGGTTATTGTGACGTTAGCGCAGCGCATGGAGTTCGACGAGTGGCAGGAACTTGCGTGCGGCACGACGAATGACGACGGCCGCATCAGCGATTTAATGCCGGCAAGCACACCCCTTGTTGAGGGGGTGTATCGCCTTACCTTTGAAACCGGCGATTACTTCAGCGGCTTGGGCATCGAGAGTTTTTATCCCTTTGCCACCATCGTGTTCGAAGTGAAAAACACAGAACAGCATTATCATGTTCCGCTGTTGCTGAGCCCGTTTGGATATTCAACATATCGGGGGAGTTGAGTGGATGATTTTATTGGTGTCACCAAATCCTCACGCTGTAAATATTTTGAATATTCAGTCTTTGCTTGTCTATACACTGAGTTCTAACTGCTGCTGATTTCAAGAGTTCGTAATGAGATGCTATCTCACTTCTCCCACCGTGCTCTTCGCAAGATGCAAAAAGGACGCGTTGTTTTGCACGTGAAAATGCAACAAAGAAAGCAAAGCGCGATTCTTCCGCCTCTCTGTGAAGTCTTGCCTTAGAAGCTAATCGAAGATGAATAAATCTTCGCATCCCAAATTGAGTCGCTTGCAATTCTAAAGGACTCTTAATTTTGAGCCGCGACTTGTCGATTTTCCCCTCCCTCGAACGACTATTCAGCAAAATCAGCCAGAACGAATGGCTAAAAGTTGTGACATAATGTTGTCACAAGGTGTTTTTATATTACACTCCCCAGGGTAGTAAAATTAGCATTGAGTGTATATTTTTCAAAGCCTTAAAGTGAAAATTATGCGACCTTCCACTCATAAAACCCTTTTAGTGATTGCCGATATTAGCGGCTTCACCCAGTTTATGAAGTCGCACGAGAATGCCGGCGACCATGCCATGCTGGTGGTGGTGGAGTTGCTGCGGGCGGTCATTTCGGCTGCTGCGCCGCCGCTGAAATTAGCAGAAGTGGAAGGCGACGCCGCATTCTTTTATGCAATTCGCAAAGAAGGTGGCGATGACACGGCCGACCTTGCCGCGACTAAAAAGCAAGTTGTGAATTTCTTTCGTACCTTTTATCGTACCCTGCACCGGCTTTGTGCGCTGTATCCGTGCGCGCGCAATGCGAAGGATTTGCGTCTCAAAGTCGTCATTCACGCCGGCGAAGTCGCCCTCGAGCATATTCATGGTTTCGACAAGCTCTTCGGCATGGACGTGATTCTGGCGCATCGCCTGCTCAAAAACTCCGTGCCCGCACAAGAGTATGTGTTGATGACCGAAGCCGCCTACAACTGGTTGGGTGATTTCCAGCAGTTGGAGCCGATGAGACAGGCCGAATATTGCGAGGGCATTGGCGTGGTGGAAACTGCCGTTTTCTATCTGCCGGCGCAACTCATTCACGCTGGCAAAAGACCGGTTGAACAATTTCATACCAATGCCGCCTTCATGCCTGCCGTCGATTTACTCGATACGGCTGGCAGCCGATTGGGAACGGCGCTGAACGATTGCCTGTTGTCAGAGCCGCTCCACCCCGACGCCCGGGCGCAACCGATGGAAGTTGTCCGGCCAGCTCAAATTCAAAACAAAATACAATGGAGGCCAAAGCATGAAATATATGTTACTGATTTACTATGACGAGCAGGCGCTCGGCGAGGCCGAGCGGCAGCAATGTTTCGGCGAGTCCACGCAGCTCGCGCACGAGCTCGCGTCCAACGGCAAGTATCTCGGCGCCAACCCGCTGCAACCCACCGCCACCGCGGCCAGCGTGCGCGTGCGCAACGGCAAACGGTTCGTGACCGACGGCCCGTTTGCCGAAACGCGCGAGCAGCTCGGCGGCTATTTTTTGATTGAGGCAAAGGATCTCGACGAGGCCGTCAACATCGCCGAGCGCATTCCGATGGTGCACAAGGGCGTTGTCGAAGTGCGGCCCGTGGTGGAGATTCCGGGATTGCCTTGAAGTAGCAATGACAGGAAAATGAAGCTTGGGCCGACACAAACGATTTTCGTTTCATGCGATAAAAAGGCCCACTAGAAAAATGTGTTTACATCTCAAAGAGAATTTGCTGAAAAAATGAGCGAAGCTCGCGAACAAATCAAAGCCGCGTTTCACAAAGATGATGCGGCCAACGTCCGCGAGTTGCTCGCGCGCCATCCTGAGTTAAAGGCAAACATCAACGAACCGATTGCTGGCTTTGATTCGCCGGCGATTCTCGGCGTGCGCAGCCGTGAAATGCTCGACGTGTTGCTCGAAGCCGGTGCGGACATCAATGCGAAGAGCCGTTGGTGGGCGGGCGGCTTTGGATTGCTGCACACCGCGAGTCCCGAGTTGGCGGCCTATGCCATCGAGCGCGGAGCGATTGTGGATGTTCATGCCGCGGCGCGGCTGGGCATGATGGAAAAACTCGCGGAACTTGTCACTGCCGATCCTGAATTGGTTCACGCGCGCGGCGGCGACGGCCAAACCCCGCTGCACTTTGCGAGCACGATCGAGATTGCAAAGTTTTTGTTGGATCACGGCGCCGCGATCGATGCGCGCGACGTGGATCACGAATCCACGCCGGCGCAATGGATGGTGCGCGAGCGTCAGGACATTGCGCGTTATCTCGTCACGCGCGGTTGTGCGACGGATATTCTCATGGCAGCGGCGCTGGGCGATCTTGATCTCGTGCGGAAGCATCTCGAGACCGATCCGGAGGCGATTCGCATGCGCGTGAGCGACGAGTATTTTCCGATGATCGGTGCGAAGACCGGCGGAACGATTTACCAATGGACGCTCGGCTGGTACGTTTCGGCGCATCAAATCGCCAAAGAGTTCGGCCATGAAGAAATCTTCCAATTGCTCATGGAACTCAGCCCGAGTGCAAGCAAGCTCATCACCGCCTGCTGGCTTGGCGATGAGGCCTTGATGAATTCATTGCTCGCTGCTGAACCAAATCCCGTTGTTGGTTTGCGCGATGAAGATCGCCGTCAACTGGCGCATGCCGCGCGCAACAACAATCTAAACGCCGTTCGCTTGATGCTGGCGGTTGGCTTGGCCGTTGATGCGCGCAGCCAGCACAGCGCCACGCCGCTGCATTGGGCTGCATTTCACGGCAACGCGGAGATGATCGGGCTTGTCTTGCAAAAGCATCCGCCGCTGGAAGTGACGGATGCGGATTTCAATGCAACGCCGCTGGGCTGGGCGATTTACGGTTCCGAGCATGGCTGGCAGCGCGAGACGGGAAATTATGCCGCGGTGGTGGAAGCGTTGCTTCGCGCCGGCGCAAAGCCGCCGAAAGAAATATCGGGCAGCGTGGAAGTGAGACAAGTGTTGCTTCAACAAAAGGAAAGTTAGTGACAGAAAAACGTGGGCGGAAATATGAAGATGGGAGGCAAAATTTTTCTGCCATTCATATTTCTGTCATTTGTGTTTTTGCAATTGACAACTCAATCATAAAGAGGAAATCATGAAGTTTCTGTGCATGGCCTATGAAGAAGAGAGCAAGCTGAACGCGCTCTCAAAAAGCGAATGGGCGGCGTTGCGAACCGAAACGTTGAACTATGTTGATGAACTCAAAAAGAGCGGTTATCTCATCTCCGCAGAACCGCTGCAAAGCGTTCGCACTGCGGCCACGGTGCGCGTGCGCGGCGGCAAGCTCTCCATCACCGACGGCCCGTTTGCCGAGACGAAGGAAACGCTCGGCGGGTTCTTTCTCATCAATGCGAAAGATATGAACGAGGCTATCCAAGTCGCCGCGAAGTGGCCTTCGGCGCGCCTCGGGAGCATCGAAGTGCGGCCGATTGATGCCGGCCTCCGCGAAGACAAACGCTATTAAAACGAAATGAATCATCAAAACCATCCCGCGAGTTCTGCGCTTGACGAACAGGCTGCGCCTTCTTCATTGAATCCCTCACCCGGGCAAATTTTGGAAATGGGTCGCGCTGCGATTCAACTGATTGCAGACTACTACGGCGCGCTTCCGCATGTAACGCTCGCTCCCAACACCACGAGCGCAGCCGTGCGCGAACAACTCGCCCTGGAACTTCCCGTTGCGGGAAAAGATTTCGACGCGCTGCTCCAATTCATCAACCAAAAAATTTTTGCCGCGAGCCGGCACAATGGTCACCCGCGTTTTTTCGGTTACATTGCCTCGCCCGGCACCGCTGCCACGGCCATTGCCGATCTGCTCGCCTCCACGCTCAATCCCAGCCTCACCAGTTGGCGGTCCGCGCCCGGCGCGGCCGAGATCGAGCGCCAAACGATTGGTTGGATCAAACAGATTATCGGATACGCGCCCGAAGCCGAAGGGCTATTTCTCAGCGGCGGCTCGATGGCGCATCTCTGCGCGCTGGCAGTTGCTCGCGACGCGAAAGCTCCGGTCCCGGTCACGTCACTGGGCTGCCATGCGCTGGAACGCGCGATGCGAATTTATATTTCCGAAGAAGGCCATCACTCCATCAGCAAAGCTGCGGGCTTGCTCGGCATTGGCCGCGACAACGTGCGCCACGTTGCCATCAATTCGCGCTTTCAAATGGACGTGCGCGCGTTGGCAAAACAAATCGAAGAGGATTGCGCCGATGGCCACCTGCCGTTTTGCGTGGTGGCGAACACGGGCACCGTCAACACCGGCGTGTGCGACGCGCTCGATGACATTGCCGAAGTGGCGGCGCAATACGGCTTGTGGTTTCATGTCGACGCTTGTTACGGCGGCTTCGCGGCATTGGCGCCCTCGAAGCGCGAATTGTTTCGCGGCATCGAACGCGCGGATTCCGTTGCGCTTGATCCGCACAAATGGCTGTACGTGCCCGGCGATTGCGGCTGCGTTCTTTATCGCGATCCTGGCCGAGCGCGCGCCACGTTCGGACACGAGGCCGAATACATTCGCATCATGGCGCTCGAATCCGACGAGGCGTTTGCGTTTTGGGATTACGGCCCGGAGCTGACGCGCCGCTTTCGCGCATTGAAAGTTTGGATGATGCTCGCGCACGCAGGCGCCGCGGCATTGGGCGAAGCCATCGAACGCAATTGTGAATGCGCGGAATACTTCGCGCAACTGGCAGAGCAAGCGGAGGACTTCGAGATGATGGCGGACGTTGAGTTGTCGATCTTTTGTTTTAGATATGTGCCGCCGTCCATAAAAATGGCTTACGCAACGGCGAGCAGTGAGCAACGCCAAGCCCTCGATCTCGAGTTGAATGCCCTGAATGAGCGCATTCTCACCGCCGTGCAGCGCAGCGGCAGCTCGTATCTCTCCAACGCCGGCATCGCGGGCCGCTTTGCGCTGCGCGGTTGCGTGCTGAACTATCGCACGACGAAGCACGACATGGAAATTCTGCTCGATGACGTGCGCCAGGCCGCCCGGCAGATTTATGCCGATAAATAATGCATGAGCACGTCGATTTCACGCTTCGCCGAACGACTACGTGGTGTAAACCACAGACAGGTTTTTCACCGTCATTCGGAGCGAACCATGAAATATGTCTGTTTCGGCTACTACGATGAGAAAAAATGGGAGACCATGCCCGAAAGCGAGCGCAATGCTTTTGTGGACGAGTGCCTGGCGTACGACGACGAGTTGAAGAAAAACGGCCACATGGCCGGCGGCGAGGCGCTGCAAAGCGCGCAGAACGCCATCACCCTGCGTTGGCGGAACAACAAAGTGGTTGTCACCGACGGCCCGTACGCCGAGACGAAAGAGCAGTTGGGCGGGTTTTTCGTGCTCGAAGCGCGAGATTTGAATCACGCGATTCAATTGATGTCGAAGCATCCCGGCGTGAAGGCCGGCCCGTTCGAGATTCGGCCGATTGAAGACATGAGCGCGGCCGTGGCGGAAAGCGAGCGCCGGCGAAATGCTCAAAAACAATGATAGAAAAATGTGTGGCAGGAAAATGAAAGCCTTGTGCTTGAAACCGTGTTCGGCTTGAAGCAGCAATTAAAAGCAAATTTTTTTGCCATTCATTTTTCTGTCATGCGAATGCTTTTTTCTGATTGCGATTGGCTGATATTGGAGCTTGAACAATGAAAACCACACCACCGTCACCCCAGACCATTGACGCATACATCGACGGCTTTCCAGGCGAAGTGCAGAAGATCCTGAAAAAGATCAGAATGACGATCCGAAAAGCGGCGCCGGCAGCGAAAGAAAAAATCAGTTACCAAATTCCGACCTTTACGCTGAACGGCAAATACTTGATCTATTTTGCCGCCTGGAAAAAACACGTCGCGCTTTATCCCGCGCCGAGAGCGCATGAGAAGTTCAAAGACGAGCTGGCGGCTTATGAAGGCGGAAAAGGAACGGTTAAATTTCCATTGGATCGACCCATTCCCTTCGACTTGATCAGAAGAATCGTGAAGTTCAAGGTCAAGGAAACTCTCGAAAAGGCAAAAGCGAAGAGACCCTAGAAAGTATTGCTTTTTTTATCGACAAAAATTCAAGGAGAGACTACCATGCGATTCATGATGCTGATGATTCCCAAAGGATACGAAAAGGCAGCGCCGGGCACGATGTCGGATGCCAAAGCCGTCGAAGCGATGATGAAGTACAACGAGGAATTGCAAAAAGCCGCAGCGGGATTTGCTGAGATGCAAAAGCAGGCCGGACAGAAATAGAGGCTTTTGTATTTTGATGGCAGAAAAATGTATGGCAGAAAGACAAAGCTTTTTATTGTGGCTGTCGCTGTGAAATAACAAGCAATACATAAACATTTTTCTGCCAAACATCTTTCTGCCATCTAAATTTTTAGGGAGAAATCTATCATGCCCATCGAATTTCGAAAAAACTTTCGCGCCCTCGACCAGAAGGCATTCGGAGACATTGCTTTCGAAGTGATGGAGAAAGCATTCCAAGTACACAACAAGCTGGGGCGACTTTTAGACGAGGATGCTTATCAGCACGAATTGGCGCACGTGCTCGGAGCGCGTGCCGATATCGAAGCCGGCATAACGATTACCCACGAGGATTTTTCCACGATGCGCTTCATCGACTTGCTTGTTGATGATGGCGCGATTTTCGAATTGAAGACGGTGAGCCGCTTGCTCGACGAGCATCGTGCGCAATTGTTGAGCTATCTGTTTTTGACCGGAAGCCGCCACGGCAAATTGATCAACTTCCGCACGGAGCGCCTCAAACATGAATTTATGAATACCACGCTCACCCATGGCGACCGTACATGCTTTGAGGTGGATGATTCTTCGTGGGATGCTTCCGTGGAAGGCGCGCCTTTGATGCGGCGGCGCGTCGAGGCTTTATTGCGGGACTGGGGCGTCGGGCTGGAGGTGCAATTGTACAATGAAGCCATGATCCATTTTCTCGGCGGCGAGGAGCGCGTCGTGCAGGAGATTGACATTATCAGCGAAGGGCGCTGCATCAGCCATAAAAAAGTGCAGCTCGCGGAAAAGAATGCTTGCTTTAGAATCACCGCGCTCAACAACAGGTTGGAAGAGTTCGAGTCTCACGCCTTGCGTTTTTTAAGGCATACAGAGCTGAAGCATTTGCTGTGGATCAATGTTGGCTTGCGAACCGTCACGATGAAGACGCTCACGAAATAAACGGGAAAGCAGAGCAAAAACAGAAAATGTACGGCACACGCATGAGATAACGATCAAATCACAAACATTTTCTGTCATACATCTTCCTGCCGTCTGAATTTTTGGTAATGGCAAAAAGATGTTTGGCAGAAAAATAAAGCTTTCTTATTACTGGCGCTCATCGTCAAACAATAAGCAACATATAAACATGTTTCTGCCAATCATCTTTCTGCCATATTTTAAATTAACCGAGGAAAGGAGACACAATGTTCAAAAAAATTCTCATCGGTCTCGCCGTCATCATCATCGCGCTGCTCGGCTATGCCGCGACCAAGCCGGACACATTCCGCATCGAGCGCAGCGCGAGCATCAATGCCGCGCCGGAGGTGATTTTTCCGCACCTCAATGATTTTCGCAGTTGGAAAGCCTGGTCGCCGTGGGAGAATTTGGATCCTGCATTGCAAAGAACCTACAGCGGTGCAGCAGTCGGGGTTGGCGCTGTTTATGAGTGGAAGGGCAACAGCGAGGTCGGTGCGGGCCGCATGGAGATTGTGGAATCCTCTCCCGCTTCGAAGCTCGGCATCAAGCTGGATTTCATCGAGCCGTTTGAGGGCCACAACAACGTCGAGTTCACGCTGGTGCCGGAGGGTGAGGCCACGAAAATCACGTGGGCGATGCACGGCCCCAATCCGTTTCTTGGGAAGCTCATGAGCATCTTCTTCGACATGGACGAGATGGCCGGAAAGGATTTCGAGAGCGGTTTGGCCAATTTGAAAGCGCTCGTCGAATCCGGCAGGCAGTAAAGGGAAAATGAGTGGCAAAAATATGCGAGCTGGTTTTCAGCGATAATACTCATGGCCGCTTGGCAAGAAACCCAAATATCTTTTTGCCGTACATCTCCTGTCATGACCTTCGTGAAAAAAGTGGCGCCATGAGACTCTCAAGCTGAAAGGAAGGGAATATGAACCCCATTCTCAGAAATGTATTGGCCATTATTGCCGGTGTCATCATCGGCAGCGTTGTGAATATGAGCATCGTCTCAATCAGCGGCAAAGTCATCCCGCCGCCGGCCGGTGTCGATGTGACGAAGGTCGAAAGCCTGAAAGCTTCCATGCATTTGTTTGAACCGAAGCATTTCATCTTTCCATTTTTGGCTCATGCGGTGGGAACATTGGTGGGCGCTTTTGCCGCTTCCATCATCGCCGCGAGCCACAAAGTAAAATTTGCCTTGGGAGTGGGCGGATTTTTCCTGCTCGGAGGCATAGCAAGCGTCTTCATGCTGCCCTCGCCGGTCTGGTTTACGGTGTTGGATCTGGCCGGCGCTTACATTCCCATGGGATGGCTCGGCCACAAATTGGCACAACTAAGATTTGGAAGAGCAGTTGGCGTTCAGCAAGGAGCGTGACAAACATGGCCATGACTCTCAAAGACATTCTCGCGCAACTGAAATCTCTCGGCGACGAGAAGATTCGCGCGCACAACAAAAAGAATGGCGCCGGAGACAATCAGTTCGGCGTCAAGCATGGCGACATCCGCAAGCTTGCCGCGAAGATCAAGACCAACCACGAGCTGGCTCTCGCGCTCTGGAAAACCGAAAACCTCGATGCCCGTTTCCTGGCGATCCTTCTGATCAAGCCCGAAGACCTGTCGCGCAAAGAGCTGGATCGCATGGTGCGCGCCGCAAAGTTTGCATGGCTTGCAGACTGGCTGAGTTCCTACGTTGTCAAGAATCATCCGGACAAGGAATCTCTTCGCCAGGCGTGGATGGAGGATGATGACCCGTGGGCCGCGCGCGCAGGATGGAGCCTGACTTCAGGGCGAGTCGCGAGGAATCCCGAGGGACTCGATTTGCCGGCGCTTCTCGACCGGATCGAATCCGAAATGGGAAACGCCGCTCCGGAAACGCAATGGACGATGAACTCTTGTCTTGCTGGAATCGGCATTCACTTCCCCAAGCATCGCAAGCGCGCCATTGCCATCGGCGAAAAATTGGGAATCTATCGCGACTATCCGGTTTCCAAGGGTTGCACTTCTCCGTTCGCGCCAATTTGGATCAACGAAATGGTGCGGCGGCAGGGTTGAGCACGCGCGCGATTCCTGTTCTTTTTAAAACGCCGTTCCATCTCATGCGGCATAGTCGTGCAGCTTGTTCCCTCAGTTACATGTGAAGTAGCGCAAGCATCACGGCCTGCAGACAAGATGTCCAATGCTACTAACTTTTCGGAAAGGCAAGCCAATTGCGGGCAAAACAATTCAAAAGCAATGACAGAAAAATGAATGGCAAAAATATGTGGGCGGGTTTTCATCAAAAACACTCTTGTCGCTTGGCAGGAAAACTGAATATTTTTCTGCCATACATCTTCCTGTCATGACTTTCTCGAAAAAGTTAGTGACATTGGACAAGATGTCTGCGCTAAGTTCCCACACGTAACTGAGGGATTACCGCGCAGCTTTTGCCGATTTTCTCCGACACCTGATAAAAATGATGAAAATGAAGCTTTGTAGTAGTGCCTTCAGGCAGCGACCCTGAAGGGTCTACTACGAAAGTTACTTTCATAATAATATTGGACTGTAACCCAACAGCTTGAAAGGATCTGCGATGCATACGGATACCATGCAATACAACAAGTCACTGGCTCCGAGTGATCGAAAGATTTGCGACTTGCTTGCCGAAACCATCGATCAAATTCTGCCGGAGGCGGAAAATAAAATATGGCACGCTCACCCCGTTTGGTTTTTGGACGGTAATCCAGTTGTCGGCTACAGCAAGTTGAAATCGTGTGTTCGCCTGC
Organism: uncultured Cytophagia bacterium; assembly: GCA_964457925.1. Lineage (GTDB taxonomy): Bacteria > Zhuqueibacterota > Zhuqueibacteria > Zhuqueibacterales > Zhuqueibacteraceae > Coneutiohabitans. The sequence continues at coordinate 21,838 of CAYWGH010000003.1, read as the reverse complement.
TCTTTTGGAGCGGCCAGTCTTTTGAAGAGAAAGAACTGCAGAGCGAAGGCAGCTTCAAAGCCGCAGAAGCGCGATACACGGCCGCGAGCCAAATCGAGCTCAAGGCGCTCAAGCGCTGGCTCAAAAAAGCTCGCGACATTCAGTGGGATTATAAGAACATCGTGCGTCGCAAAGGCAAGCTTGTGCGTTTGAAATGACTCGTGTGTTGCGGTGGTCGTGACGCGAAAGCACAACCCGCAAGAAAGCCGCGCGAGCAAAGGGCGATCAAACAAAACAGAAAGGAAAAGCAGAAATGCCAGGCGCAAAAGAACTGAAGCCAAAACACCGTGAAGAGCTACTCAGCGCATTGCAAGCCCGTTTTGAGAAAAACATGAACCGCCACCACGGCCTTGAATGGGCTAAAGTGTCCCGCCGTGCGGGAGAAGCGAATCCTGAAAAACTGTGGTCGCTGCACGAAATGGAAAGAACCGGCGGTGAGCCCGATGTTGTTGGTTATGATAAAAAGACGGGCGAGTACATTTTCTATGATTGCTCCGCGGAAAGTCCCAAAGGCCGCAGAAGTGTTTGTTACGACCGCGAAGCGCTGGAGTCAAGGAAGGAACATAAGCCCAAAGATAGCGCCATGGGCATGGCAGCGGCGATGGGCATCGAGATTTTAACGGAAGAACAATATCGCGAGCTGCAGCAGCTCGGCGAGTTCGACACGAAAACCTCGAGCTGGGTGAAAACACCTTCGGATATTCGAAAACTCGGCGGCGCGCTTTTTTGTGATCGCCGCTACGGCCACGTCTTCGTGTATCACAACGGCGCGGAATCTTATTATGCCGCGAGGGGATTTCGCGGCTCGCTGAGGGTTTAAGCGAATTAGATGATCACACTCAGAATAAAATCCTGAAAGTTCTTATCACCAATGGATAGATTAAAACCAACGGATGAAAAACACATGGCTTATCCGTTGGACACAACGCGGGCAGGCCGCAACCAAAAAGATGATCTCCAACTGATAGAAGAACCCGACGGATGAGAGAACTGAATCAGTTGGGTTCTTCAATCCGTTGGGAAAGATCTTTGCTTTTTTGCAACGATTCAACTATAAAGAGACTAACGGCTACAAACGAGAATATCACGGAACACGCTGATGAAGCCTCGCATCACGCTGCTCACTCTCGGCGTTGATGATTTGGAGAGATCACTCCGGTTTTATAAAGACGGCCTCGGCTTGAAAAGCGAGGGGATCGCCGGAGTTGAGTTCGAGCATGGCGCGGTCGCGTTCTTCGATCTGCAAAACGGCCTCAAGCTCGCCATCTGGCCGCGCGAAAATATTGCTCATGACTCCGGTCTGCCGCTTGAAAAGCCCAGCGCAACGGAATTCACGATTGGCCACAACGTCTCCTCCAAAGCCGAAGTTGATGCGGTTATGGAGCAAGCACGACAAGCCGGTGCGAAGATCGTGAAGCCCGCCCAAGATACATTTTGGGGCGGCTATGCCGGATACTTTCAAGATCCCGACGGGCACTTGTGGGAAGTTGCTTATAACCCAGCCTGGAAACTTGAAGAGTAATGAAACGCCTCGCGTCAACTTACGCCGCCGGCCTGCTGATTCTTGCCGCAGCCTGTGCCGCGCCCGCCAAAAAGGAGAACACCATGCAAGCGACGAAGCCATCAGATAGGGAGATCGTTCTCACGCAAAAATTTGCCGCCGCTCGCGAGGCGGTTTTCAACGCCCTCACGCAGGCGAATCATATCGTTCATTGGATGAAGACGACGAAAATGCCCCTCGTGGCGTGCGAGGTTGATTTCCGAGCCGGCGGGTCTTTTCGTTACGTTTTCCAGCGCGCCAGCGGCGTCAGACTCGAAGTGCGAGGCGCGTACGAAACGGTTGAGCCGCCTCGTCGCTTCGTATACGCGGAGACCTATGATTTTTCACCGCTCAAGGTGCTGGTTACGACGGCTCTGGAGCAGATCGGCAGCGAGACATTCTTCGAGCAAACGATAACGTATTCAACGAAAGAGGAACGAGATGCCGATTTCGACGGGGTTGCCGCCAGCTCCAAGGAAGCTTACGCGAACTTGGCGCGCTATTTAGCATCGTCCCGATAACCTGCGATTCAAATCGCAGGCATAAGGCTAAAGTCGGCTAAAGCCGACTAAAAACTCAATGGGTGATGGTTGCTTTCAAGCGACTCGAGCTTTGCGGAGGGTGGCTGAAAATAAGTTTGACAGCATTAAGGTTTGGGAGCAGAACATGAAAATCGTGATCATCGGCGGCAGCGGCCGCATCGGAAATAGACTCGTGAACAAGCTTGGTCAGCATGGCCATGAGGTCGTGGCAGCGTCACGCTCCTCGGGCGTCAACACCATCACCGGCGAGGGACTGGCGAAAGCGCTTGCCGGCGCTCAGGCCGTCGTTGACGTGAGCAACTCACATTCGTCCGATTACACGGAAGTTTTGAAGTTCTTCGAGACCTCAGCTCGCAACCTCCTTGCTGCGGAAGCGGCGGCCGGCGTGGAACATCACGTTGCGCTGTCGATCGCCGGCCTCGATCGCCTTTTCGCCGGTGGTTACTTCCGCGCAAAGATGGCTCAGGAAAACCTGATCAAGGCTTCTCCGATTCCCTTTACGATTGTCCGCGCTACTCAGTTCTTCGAGTTCGTGGGCGGCATCGCCCAAGCGGCTACGCAGGAACAAACAGTGCGATTGCCACCGGCCCCGATGCAGCCCATCGCGTCGGATGACGTCGCTGATGCCCTGGCTGATATAGCAGTCGAAAAGCCGCTGAACGAAACGATTGAGCTCGCCGGTCCCGAACCGATACGTCTCGACGAACTGGTTCGACGATTCTTGCGCGCAAACCGAGACGAGCGGAAGGTGACCACAGACGCCCAGGCGCTCTACTTCGGCGTAAAGTTGAATGATCAAGGCCTCGCCCCCGGCGCAAACCCGCGCCTCGGCCGGACACGTTTCGAGGATTGGCTCAGCCGCACCGTGCCTCAGAGGTGAGGTCAAATCGCAGACATGAAAACAATCGTTGTTGTCGATTACGATCCAAGCTGGCCGAAACTCTTTGAACGGTTGCGGTCACAGATCTGGCCTGTTTTGAGCGATGTGGCTTTAGCGGTAGAGCACGTGGGCAGCACATCAGTTCCAGGTCTGGCAGCCAAGCCTGTCATCGACGTCAGTGTGGTCGTTCCGAGTGAAGCGGACATTCCTGTTGCGATCGAACGGCTCGCGACATTGGGTTACGTGCATCGTGGCAATCTCGGAATTGAAGGGCGAGAGGCGTTCGCCAGCCCTGCCGGCATGCCACCACACCATTTGTATGTTTGTCCGCGCGACAGCCTTGGCCTCGCGAATCAATTGACCGTTCGGGATCATTTGCGGATGCATCCGGAAACGGCGCATGAATACGGCGAACTGAAAAAACGACTCGCGCGCGAGTTCCCGCACGACATCGACAGCTATATTGATGGCAAGACAGACTTGATTCTCGAGATTCTTCGGGCTGCAAACTTTCCGGCGGCTCGACTCGAGGCGATTGAGCGTGCAAACCGAAAAGCGGTTTGACGCGGGTGGGATTCAAAAGAGGCTCGGCTGCGCTCGAATCGCGGACGGAAGCGGAACTGGCACGACGGAACAAGATGCGAGCAGAAGGATAACTGCTGTCGAAATTCATATCTACTGAACGACCATATTATAAACGCAATCATTCATACTGAAAGAGGATGTCATGAACAAGAAGACATTTGCCCTTTTGGCGTTGCACGCAAGCCTGATTCTGCAAACCGTTGCCTTCGCGCAAAGCGCCGGCAAGTATGCCAACGTCAACGGAATGAAGATGTACTACGAAATCCATGGCCAAGCTACACCGACCAGCTTGCCGCTCATCGTGCTGCATGGCGCATACATGAACATTCCGGCCATGGGCGCGATCGTCCCCAAGCTCGCCAAGACGCATCAGGTCTATGCGCTCGAATTTCAGGGGCACGGTCGCACGACCGATATTGACCGGCCCATTACCTATCCCAACCTGGCGGATGACGTTGCGGCTTTCATGGACGCGGTGGGCCTCAAAAAGGCCGACGTGTTCGGCTATTCCATGGGCGCCGCCGCCGGACTGCAGCTCGCCATCCGCCATCCGGAAAAGGTCAACAAACTCGTCGCGGCTTCCGTCGCCTATGACGCCAAGGGCTGGCAGCCCGAGTTCATCGCCTTTATTCCGCAGATGACGGTGGAGATGTTTGTCAACATGCCGTTCGCGGAGGACTACCGCAAGCTCGCTGCCAATCCGGATGGCTTTCCCGAACTGGTCAGAAAGCTGATTACGCTTGAGAAAGAGCCGATGGCGTGGGAAGATGACGTGAAGGCGTTGAAGACTCCGGTTCTGATCATCACCGGTGACGCGGACGTGGCAACGCTCGAACATTCGGTTGCGATGTTTCGGCTGCTCGGCGGCGGCGGCATGGGTGACATGGGCAAGCCACTGCCAACTTCGCGGCTTGCGGTCATGCCGGCGACGTCACACACTGCCGTCATCACTCAGATCGATTTGCTGCACGCCCTGATCGAGCCTTTCTTGAAGGGCGAGACGCCGAAGGGTATGTTCGAGCAGACGAAATAACGATGTTGCACGAATCGATTCAATACTTACTTTGAAAGGACAACGCGATGACAACTTCAAGCAAGCCTACAATCACCGTAGAAACTACGGTCAATGCGCCAATCGAAAAAGTGTGGAAGGTGTGGAGTGAGCCCGAACACATTACGAAATGGGCAACAGGATCACCCGATTGGCACACGCCGTATGCCGAAAACGACCTGCGCGCCGGCGGGAAATTTCTTTCGCGGATGGAGGCGAAAGACGGCAGCGCCGGTTTCGATTTCGTCGGCACCTACGATGAAGTGCAGCAACACAAAACAATCGCGTACACGATGAGCGACGGCAGAAAAGTAAAGGTCACCTTTACAAGCACGGGGAAGTCGGTGAAGATTGTGGAGACATTCGAAGCGGAAACCGAGAATCCGCTGGAGCTGCAAAGAGCAGGATGGCAGACGATTCTCGACAATTTCAAGAAACATGTTGAAACGACTCCATGATACAACCTGAATTTTGCACTGAAGTTGATCGAAACTGCAATTGACGCAGATTTGATCGATAGATGAATCCACCCACCGGGTGGTGCAAAAAAATTTTTGCACGGCTCGCTTTGCTGTTAACTCCGTGAGGAGTGGAATGTTTATAGCAATGCACCGTTCCAGTTTTAAAAACTCCGGAGGAGTGGTATGTTCAATTTTCACCTTGAAGCCCGCGTCAATTCAACAAAATCCACATGCCACTCCTCCGGAGTTCGAGGGTGTCCAAGAACCTCGCTTTCTATAAACATCTCACTCCTATCGGAGTTGAGGGGTAACACGCCCTCGCTTTTGTCGAATGGGTAACCGGCGTGCAAAATTCAGGTACAACCAGGACTCAGAGGTCCTGTTCGAGTATTTAACACCCAAGAAAAGATGCTGGAGAAACCATCATGCGAAAAATTATTGCAAACACCTTTCTATCACTCGATGGCGTCATGCAAGCGCCAGGCGGTCCCGAGGAAGACCCAGCCGGTGGTTTTGTTCACGGCGGGTGGTCGGTGAACTACTGGGACGAAATGATGATGAAGATTATGGGTGAATGGATATCAAAGCCATTCGACCTCCTGCTCGGCAGGAAGACCTACGAGATATTCGCTGCACATTGGCCGTTCGTCAAGAACGATCCGGATAAATTGAACCAAATGGCAGCGGACAGTCTGAACGGCGCGAGGAAATACGTCGTCTCAAAAACGCTCTCCAAAGCAGACTGGCAAAACTCCACGCTCATCAAGGGCGACGTCGTGAAAGAAATCGCCAAGCTCAAAAATCAGGATGGGCCTGAAATCCAGGTCCACGGCAGCAGCAATCTCCTCCAGACGCTTTTGAAAAACGATCTTGTTGACGAATGCCGGTTGTTGATATTTCCCGTAGTGCTTGGCAGCGGCAAGCGGCTCTTTGGAGAAGGCGTTCTTGCTGCCGGATGGAAACTGGTGGATTCGAAAACTTCAGCCACCGGTGTTGTCATTGCCACGTATGTGCGAGCGGGTGAGATTCAAAAAGGTTCGGCTGCGCTCGAAACGCCGACGGAAGCGGAGATTGCACGACGGAAGAAGATGGAAGCAGAGGGATAACTTGCTGTCGAAATTCATATCCCCTGAACGACCATAGTATAAATGCAATCATTCACACAAGGAGAAAAAACCATGTTCAGAAAGATTCTGATCCTTACAGTGTTAAATGCGAGCCTGATTGCACAGACTGTTGCCTTCGCGCAAAGCGCCGGCAAGTATGCCAACGTCAACGGACTCAAGATGTACTACGAAATCCACGGCAGCGGCGATCCGGTGGTGTTGCTCCACGGCGCGTTCATGACCATCACCATCAACTGGACCGCCCCGTGGGGTAATGGGGCGGCGAATTGGATCGACGAACTTTCCAAAACGCGGAAGGTGATCGCCATCGAAATGCAGGGCCATGGGCGCACGGCCGACATCCCACGCGATATCACTGAAGAAAACCTTGCCGATGACGTGGCGGCGCTGCTCGACCATCTCAAGATCTCGCAGGCGGACCTCATCGGCTACAGCATGGGCGGCAGCGTGGCGATGCATTGTGCCATCCGCCATCCCGACAAGGTGCGAAAGGTGGTCGTCATTTCATCCGTCTTCCGCCAGGACGGCATGGTCAAGGAAGCCATCGACGCGATCCCGCAACTGACGGCGGATGCCTTCAAAGACTCGCCCATCGAAACCGAGTACAAGAAGCTGAGCCCGACTCCGGATGACTTTCCGAATTTCGTCAAGCGAATGGCCGCCGCGGCTTCGAAAGGGCAGGACATCAGCGCCGACAAGCTCAAGGCCACCACAGCGCCGATGTTCTTCATCCACGGCGACGCCGATGGCATACGGCTCGAGCACATCGCAGAAATGTTTCGCCTGAAGGGCGGCGGGAGCCACGGCGACATGGGGCCGCGCTCAGAATCACGACTCGCCATCTTGCCCAACACCACACATGTGACCCTCATCGATCGCATGTCCGTCATCGTCCCGATGGTGAATGACTTTCTCGATGCAAAGCCGCAAAAGCAATAAAAAAGCCTGGCAGAGCGATCCTTGTGATTCGGGCGCTGCTCGTCTGCCGCGGCCAGTGACTGTCGGTCCGTAACCAGGACACGCATTTCTTTTCAAGAAAGGACCTGATATGACGCCCTCTAACAAACCAACAATCACCGTAGAAACCACGGTCAACGCGCCAATCGAAAAAGTGTGGAAAGTGTGGAGCGCGCCCGAACATATTACGAAATGGGCGACAGCATCACCCGATTGGCACACGCCGTATGCCGAAAACGATCTGCGCGCCGGCGGCAAATTCCTTTCGCGGATGGAGGCGAAAGACGGCAGCGCCGGTTTCGATTTCGTCGGTACCTACGATGAGGTGCAGCAACACAAAACGATCGCGTACACGATGAGCGACGGCAGAAAAGCAAAGATCACTTTTACGAGCACGGGGAAGTCGGTGAAGATTGTGGAGACGTTCGAAGCGGAAACAGAGAATCCGCTGGAGCTGCAGAGAGCAGGATGGCAGACGATTCTCGACAATTTCAAGAAACATGTTGAAACGACTCCATGATACCTGAATTTTGCATGTTGGTTGATCATTCGACGCAGGTCCTGACGCGCTACACCGGCAACTCCGCTAGGAGTGAAATGTTTATAGAAAGCGAGGCTCCTGGATACCCTCGAACTCCGGAGGAGTGGCATGTGGATTATGTTGAATCGGCGCAGGCTTCAAGGTAAAAATTAAACATGTCACTCCTCCGGAGTTTTTAAACCGGAGCTGGGTATTGCTATAAACATCCCACTCCTAGCGGAGTTAAAACTAAGCCAGCCGGGCAATTTTTTTGCACCATCCAATGAGTGGATTCATATATCGATCAAATCTGTGTCAATAGCAATTTCGATCAACTTCAGTGTAAAATTCAGGCGATCCATCCAGAACTCAGATGGTACTGTTCGAGTATTTAACACCTGCACGGAGGTCATTATGACAAACCTCAAAACCAAAATCGTCCCGCATCTTTGGTACGATAAAGAAGCAAAAGAAGCGGCAGAGTTCTATTGTTCCATCTTCGCTGACTCCAAAGTCACCAACATTACCACACTGCACGACACACCCTCGGGTGATTGCGATATCGTCTCATTTGAGCTTAACGGACAGCCGTTCATGGCCATCAGCGCGGGACCGCTGTTCAAGCTTAACCCTTCGATATCTTTTTTCGTCAATTTCGATCCCTCGAGAGACAAAAATGCGCGAAAGAATTTGGATGCAGCGTGGGAAAAGTTATCGCAAGGCGGTACTGCGCTCATGCCGCTGGACAAATATCCATTCAGCGAACGCTACGGCTGGATACAGGATAAATACGGACTCACGTGGCAGCTCATTCTCACGAATCCTGAGGGCGAAGAACGGCCTTTCATCGTTCCCTCGCTCATGTTTGTGGGAGCGGTATGCGGCAAGGCGGAAGAGGCAACCGATTTCTATCTCTCGGTATTCAAGAATACCAAACGAGGGATCATCGCCCGCTATCCCGAAGGAATGGCGCCGAGCAAAGAAGGCACGATCATGTTCACCGACTTCATGCTCGAGAACCAGTGGTTTGCGGCCATGGACAGCGCCGGAGAGCACAAATTCGCTTTCAACGAAGCGATCTCTCTGATGGTCTATTGCGACGATCAAAAAGAGATCGATGACTACTGGGAAAAGCTCTCTGCCGTGCCCGAGGCCGAGCAGTGCGGCTGGCTCAAAGACAAGTACGGCCTCTCGTGGCAGATCGTGCCCGTGGGCATGGACGAAATGATGCGCGAGGGCACCAAAGAACAGATCGCGCGCCTGACGCAAGTTTTTCTCTCAATGAAGAAATTCAACCTCGCCGAATTGCAGAAGGCTTACGCGCGCGCGTGAGGAATCTCAACTGAAGCGGAGTGCGATGATTTATCATCGCAAAACTAAATTTTTCCGGAGTGAGGTATTACAAGGAAACTCAATGAACCACGAAGCAAACGTTGAAATAGCACTCGACCATCAAATCAAACAACCCGCCGCCACTTCCTTTTGGCAGGAATTAAAAAACGCGATTCGCGGTACCGAAGCGGACTACACAAAAATCAGCATGGGCAAAGCCGTCTTCCTGCTTGCGATTCCGATGATGCTCGAATTGGTGATGGAGTCCACGTTCGCGTTGGTGGATATTTATTTCGTCAGCGCGCTCGGGCCCTCGGCAGTCGCCGCGGTGGGCTTGACGGAAACCTACATGTTTCTGCTATATTCCATCGCCATGGGTTTGGCCATGGCCGTGACCGCCATCGTGGCGCGGCGCATCGGAGAAAAGAACCGCGAGCAAGCGGGCATCGCCGCCATTCAAGCCGTCTTCCTTGCCGTGCTCGCTTCTCTTCCGTTTGCGCTCGCGGGAATTTTCTTTGCCAAAGATTTGCTCGGCCTCATGGGCGCCGATGCCTGGGCGCTCGAACATGGTTATCGCTACACGCAGTGGATGTTGGGCGGCAATGCCGTCATCATGTTGTTGTTCGTGATCAACGCCATTTTCCGCGGCGCCGGCGATCCCGCCATTGCCATGCGCGTGCTGTGGATCGCCAACGGCATCAACATCATTCTCGATCCCATCCTGATTTTCGGTTGGGGCCCATTTCCCGAACTCGGCATCGCCGGCGCGGCCATCGCCACGAACATCGGCAGAGGCGTGGGCGTGCTCATGCAACTGTGGCTGCTCTTCAAAGGCGGCAAACACATTCGCGTGCGGCGCGAGCATCTTCGCTTCGACTGGCAGACAGCGCGCAACATCGTTCACACGTCCTGGGGCGGCATCGGGCAAATGTTCATCGGCACCACCTCCTGGCTTTTTGTGATGCGCATCATCGCGGAATTTGGAAGCCAAGCGGTTGCCGGCGCCACCATCGCGTTGCGGATTATGATGTTCACGCTGATGCCCGCGTGGGGCATGTCGAACGCCGTTGCCACGCTCGTCGGGCAAAATCTCGGCGCGAAGCGGCCCGACCGCGCCGAACGTTCCGTGTGGGTGACCGGCTTCTGGACAATGCTATTTTTGATCGGCGTCTCGATTTTTTATTTTCTTTTCAGCGAAACATTGGTGAGAATTTTCACGGACGATCTCGAAGTGATCACCATCGGCGGAAAATGGTTGATCATCGTTTCGTTTTCCTATTTTGTGTATGGCTGGTGGATGGTGGCGGCGCAGGCTTTCAACGGTGCGGGCGATACCGCCACGCCGACGAAAATCAACTTCTTCTTTTTCTGGCTTCTTCAGATTCCGCTTGCGTATGCGCTGGGAAAAACCCTCGGCATGAATTACACCGGCGTGTTCTGGGCGATTTTCATTTCCGAAACCGCCGCGGGATTGTTCACGCTGTGGCTGTTCAGAAGAGGCGGATGGAAAACCGTGCAGGTGTAATAGGCCATGTGTGTCCGCTGGGAGATTTTGTCCCATAGTGGCAAATGAGAATAGCCCAGGATTTTAATCCCACGGACAAGCTACCGCGAGTCGAGCTTCTTGTCTCGACACATATGGCCCGCAGGCGATGGCTTCAGCCGATTTGATCCCGACCGATTCGGGACTGCAATTTCAATCGCAGGAGACAATGATGGCGTACACATACAGAATCCTCGCGGACCCGGATGTGCCGCTTCTTAAAAATCTGCTCACGGTCTTCGGCGAGTCATTTGGAGAGCCGGATACTTATCAGAGCGCCATGCCAAGCGAACAATACTTGCGCGCCCTGCTCGGCAAGCAGCACGTTATCGCGCTTGTCGCGCTTGATGGCGATACGGTCGTTGGCGGGCTGGTTGCTTATGAGCTGCAAAAATTCGAGCAAGAGCGAAAAGAACTCTACATCTATGATCTCGCAGTTTCCGCGGCGCATCGCCGTAAAGGTGTTGCGACGAGCCTCATACGGGAACTCCAGCGTATTGCCAGCGAGCGCGGCGCTTATGTCATTTTCGTTCAGGCGGATCAAGGAGATACTCCCGCGATCGGCTTGTATGAATCGCTTGGCAAGCGAGAGGACGTTCATCATTTTGATATTCCGGTTTGAGTAGAAGAGCGGATGAGAAAATCAGTTATCAAACACCGGCTTTCAATCGAACGGCGGGATGGTGAAATTCAAGGTGAAATAGAATTTGGAAAAAGCAGAAGCAAGGAAGAAGTGAAGTCTGCGTCCAAAGTGTTTGCTTTGATACCCTGGTCTCTTTATGGCTGAATCGTTGCAAAAAAAGCAAAGATTTTTCCCAACGGATGGAAGAACCCAACTGATTCAGTTCTCTCATCCGTCTTTTTGTGATGCGCATCATCGCGGAATTCGGCAGCCAGGCTGTGGCCGGCGCCACCATCGCGTTGCGCATCATGATGTTCACACTCATGCCCGCGTGGGGCATGTCGAACGCCGTTGCCACACTCGTCGGGCAAAATCTCGGCGCGAAGCGGCCCGACCGCGCCGAACGCTCCGTGTGGGTAACCGGCTTCTGGACAATGCTGTTCCTGATCGGCGTCTCGATTTTCTATTTTTTGTTCAGTGAAAGATTGGTCGGAATTTTTACGCAAGATGCCGAGGTGATTGCCATCGGCGGAAAATGGTTGATCATCGTTTCGTTTTCCTATTTTGTGTATGGCTGGTGGATGGTGGCGGCGCAGGCTTTCAACGGTGCGGGCGATACCGCCACGCCGACGAAAATCAACTTCTTCTTTTTCTGGCTTCTTCAGATTCCGCTTGCGTATGCGCTGGGAAAAACCCTCGGCATGAATTACACCGGCGTGTTCTGGGCGATTTTCATTTCCGAAACCGCCGCGGGATTGTTCACGCTGTGGCTGTTCAGAAGAGGCGGATGGAAAACCGTGCAGGTGTGAGGAACTTTGTGATAGTGATTTTCAAGCCGAGCTTGCTTGCACTCAATAAAAGATTTGTGCAAGCAAGCCCGATTTTGACTGATTTAAGCAGGGCGGATGAATTTTCCTCCACCTGCTTCGACGCCCTTGCCAATCAAGAGACGAATCTCTGACAAAAATTTATTGGCATCAATTGAAGGAACTTCTTTTGGGATCGGGGCAGAATTTTCGTAAATATCGCGAATCTTCCTTGCTCTGCCTTTGCTTGAACCAGGGCCGCGATAGTTGGCATATGCATCGCTCCAATCTTTCACCTTATTCCGAAGCAATACATTGGGAATATATTCATGAAGTCTCGAAAAAATTTCCCTCTTAATATTTTCGATAGCTTCTGAAACAAATTCTTCAGGCGAGGTAATCGGATCGATCTGAAGCGGGCTATGAATAAAAACCAAAATATGTTCGCTGATCACTCGAATCAGATCGGCGATTGGCTTTAAATCACTGTACTCATCGATTCCAAGTACACCGAGTCGTCGAGTTAGAGCTTTAATCCTCGACCAATGCTCTGGTTTTATGTTAGGATGATGCGACAAATCGAGCCTTGCTCGCCAAGGGCCGTGAAAATCTTGCAGGGCTTGTTGAATGCTCAATACCAAATTCGCGTCATCGTAATGGAGCTTGATCTCGCTGACTTTTTTAGGCCGAATTTTCAATACCAGCGATTCGACTAATTTAGTCAATTCTGATTTTGTGAATCTTTTTTGGTCAGTGATGACATCTTGCATAGTTGAGAGAAAAAAAATGTTATTTACAAGCGCGCCTCTGAGTGCTTTTTCTGCGGGTTTGCCAAGATCTTTGCCTATTGCTATAATGGAGTTTTCAACTGAAGTAAGCACATGATCTTTTTTGGATTCAAGGTCTGGGAGATTTGGTCCTTTTACTTGATCGAAATGAGTAAAGCAGAGAATCAATTTTGATTCGTGACCGCTGGCGACTAAACTTCGTAATGCTGCTAACGGTGCTGCCTGCATAGGTTGGACTGCATTGTCTACAAGCATCACGGCATCGGCGATAGCATACTTTTTTGTGATGTTGGTGGACATGCTTGAGGTTGTTTCCGATGTGTGACCAAGCCCTTCACCATCCATCAGTACCAATTTAAGATCGTGGTTACACCATGTAGGCTGGAAAGGGCCAGAAACACGGATACCATCAACTAATGGCGTTAAAAGCCTACCGAAATCTGGAGCGTAATTACTGGAGAATTTATTGATGGTCGTGATAAACTCTCTTCGATCGTTTGTTTCAAACGTCCAGTAAGATGGCCATCCTCGTTCTTTGGTAATTTTTCCTTTAGTAACAAATTCAAATCTTGATTCGATATCATCAACGATGTCGTCCACCAGTTGGTGGAAGAATTCATTTCTGTAGAGCTCATCTTCGATGATTTCGTAGAAGGCTTCAAGCTCATCTTTAGTAGCTTTTTTAAGATCAAACTCTAAAGTGTCGCTGCATTCAGCAAACACCTTCTCACATAGAGTTTGAATTCTCTCAAGATAATTTTCAAGTTGACGATGAAGCATCTCCCTTTCTTGTCGTGAAATTTCTGAATGCTCCAATTTGTCTGCTTCGTCATCATCATCCATATCATCAAAACTTGAGTCATTTTCCATGTTATCTATGACGGTAGAATTGAGTGTACCAAGCAAGTAGCTAAGGCGGAATCTTAAATCTGCATGTACAAGCAACTTTCTTTCTATCTCTTTTAAGTTTTTAGATTCAAATTGTGATGAAACGGCGGCGCTTACACATTCTTCAACATATTGCCGCAGCCGTTCTTCTGTAATAAATGTGACAATGGCCTGATACAAACCGGAGGACAAAATGACTTCGATGTCGCAAATTGTGGTTTTGGCAGCAGAGGTTGATGGAAATCTTTCTTGTTTGGGATCTGTTCCAATCAACTGTCGAACAAGAGTTGTTTTACCTGCTCCGGTAGTACCAATGAGTAGTGCATGCGTATAACCGACTTGTCGATCAGGCATGGGAAGGATTTCGTCCCTTTTGGCCCAAGCATCTTTGATTTCAGGAGTCAGGCCATCGTAAAAAGCCGCGACAATTCTCGAATCAAATTTTTGTTCTGCATTTTGGCGTAAAGTCGGTGCCCAATAGGATTGATCAGAAAGAATTACATTCATTTGATCAACTAATTTACGCGCTTCGCTTTCATTGCTTGTGCCTAGCCCTCTGCGGACTCGAAGCCCAGGTTGGCCATTATTTCCGATTCGCATAGGATGCTTGAAAATAACACAATAGCTCGTTCTGCCCTGGCTACGACTTAGGGACGCTTTAAATGTATGTTCTAACATGATCAACCTCTTGTGGATATGTGAATATGTTTGTTGTTCTTTGTTGTTCCGAAGGTAGTGTATCATCACCAGAAACGATTTGCGGAAATATATTTTGATGACCTCACGGATTGTATTGCCAAATAATTGTCTGCGTGCTAAACTGTCCATATCTCCTATCGATTTCTGGCTTCGCCGAACGACCATATAATGAGAGCAGTCAATTCGGAAAAGAACATGCAGACGCCTAATTTTCAAACTTCGGCTGCATCAAAGCATTTTCCGCCACACATTTTCTGTCATAATTTTTTAACGAATAAGGAAACAACACCATCACCAAAGAGCTTTGGATCAACCTGCCGGTGAAAGACGTGAACAAGTCGCGAGAGTTTTTCACCACTCTGGGATTTGCTTTGAACCCGCATTATGGCAACAGCGCGGACTCGGCGAGTTTTTTTGTGGGAACGAAAAACCTCGTGCTCATGCTTTTTCCCGAAGCGACGTTCAAAAATTTTACCCGACACGCCGTCGCCGACACCAGGCAGGGCACGGAAGTTTTGCTTTCCTTCGATGCGGAGTCGAGAGAAGAAGTGGATGAATTGGCAAAGAAAGCGGCAAAAGCCGGCGGCACGGTCTTCAGCGCGCCCGCCGAACATCAAGGCTGGATGTACGGCTGCGGCTTCACCGATTTGGACGGCCATCGCTGGAACGTGCTGCACATGGACATGAGCAAGATGCCGAAATAATATGCCGATGAGCAGTGCGCAACTGTTGGTGAGCCAAGATCTAAACGCCCGCTATGTGAAGTGCCGCCCCGAGCATTGCGGGATGTTCGACGTGGAGTATCAAAACATCGACGCGCTCGGATATTTGTTGAATCAGTAAACAAGAAGAGAGCACACCATGACAAAGAGAAATAAAATTATCTATTGGATTGCTACGATCTGGCTTGCATTGGGAATGCTGGCAACCGGAACATTACAGTTACTCAAAGTGCAAGCGGAAGGAGCCTTGGCGCCGCCCGGAGTATGGGGCATTACACAATTGGGCTATCCCATCTATTTTCTAACCATACTGGGTATTTGGAAAATTTTGGGAGTTCTAGCATTGCTTATTCCGAAATTTCCTTTACTGAAGGAATGGGCTTATGCAGGCTTTTTCTTTGCCATGTCCGGCGCGGCATTTTCACATATCGCAATGGGTGATCCGTTGAACGAAATATTTCCCTCGTTGCTGCTTCTCCTCCTGACCGTGGCGTCGTGGTATTTCAGGCCTGCGGATAGAAAAATCATTTTTTGAAAAGGGTTTTGGTGATGCACCGGAGGTCGCGGCCGAAACAATAGGAGATTCAGCAGCGCCTCGAGGAGCAATTCGGAACCGCGTAAGGTGAAGTCTTATAGTATTACTCCGAAAAAACTATCGTGACCGCGAAGTTTTTGTAGCGCAGGCATCCTGCCCAATGCCGCTAACTTTTCAGAAAGGCAAAATGATCGTGGGTAAAACTATTCAAAAGCAATGACAGAAAAATGAATGGCAAGAATATGCGGGCGGGTTTTCATCAAAAACACTCTTGGTCGCTTGGCAAGAAACCTGAATATCTTTCTGCCATACATCTTCCTGTCATGACTTTCTTGAAAAAGTTAGTGACATTGGACATCGTGTCTGCCCCGCAAGGCGGGGCGCTACTCCCCACATAACAGAGGCATTATTCTATTACAAGACAAATCTTTGCAAAAAAGCCAAGACTTTTTCCAACTGATAGAAGAACCCAACTGTTAAAACTTTATCCGTTGGAGATTTTCTTTTTGTTGCGGCTTGTCCGCGTTGGGCCTTCGGAGACCGAATGATGGAAATGAAACAATATCTCATCGACACCTTCACATTCAACGATCTTATGAACACCAGGCTGCTGGCGAAAATCAAAGCGCTGCCTGATCAGCAGCAGTGTGTACGGTTCTTCAGCCATCTCATCAACTCGCAGAACAAGTGGATGGCAAGAATCATTCAGTATCCGCAAGACCCCAAGATGGATTGGTGGGAGCCGGTTTATGCTCTCGACGAGCTTGAAAGCGAATGGCGCAAAAGCCTGCGAGTTTGGCTCGATTTTATTGAGAACAAGAGCGAGGAGCAGCTCTTTGCCGAGGTGAAGTTCATCGGCTACGACGGCGGCCACTGGACCTGCAAGCTCAAGGACATCGCCCTGCAATTGAATTATCATTCCATCCATCACCGCGCGCAGATGCAACTGCTCATCCGCCAGCAGGGTTTGGAGCCGGATTTTGTTGACTACATCGGCACCGTGTATAGAAAAATCAGTTGAAAAGATACAGCGCGCGCTGCGCGAATCCGGCGCCGAGTTTAAAGACGTTGTGCGCACGCGCACTTTTAACCCAAATGGGTTATTGATTTTCATCCAATGCTGTGGATATGTTATCGAGATTGCCGGAATGAAAAGCGCATGCAAAGGCATTGCCTGGCATGGCCTGGACTTTGATTAATCTTGGAGACAGTAAATGCTGCGATCCCAAACTCTTCTTGCTTTCAGTTGGTGTTTGGCCGCCGCGCTTTTTGCTCAAAATGAAATAAAATTTGACCGCCTCTCGCTCGAACAAGGATTGTCTCAAAGCTCGATTACCGCCATTCTTCAAGACCGTCACGGCTTTATGTGGTTCGGCACGCAAGAGGGGGTGAACAAGTACGACGGTTATAGCTTCACGGTTTTCAAGTATGATCCCTACGATTCCAGGGCGTTGACGGATAATTGGGTGACCGCCGTTTGCGAAGATCAAGCTGGAAGGCTGTGGATCGGCACTTACGCCGGCGGCCTCAACAGGTTCAATCCGGCAAAGAAAACTTTTACGCCTTACCGGCACAATCCGCAAGACTCCACTTCCTTGAGCCATGATTTTATCACGGCCATTTGCGAAGACCGTTACGGCTCCGTTCCGAATCATCATTTCGCTGCGGAAATGCAGCGGGGCACGCTTTGGGTGGGAACCCGAGGGGGCGGCCTGAATGAGTTCGACCCCAGCACCGGCGCTTTTCGTCATTTTCGTCCGAGCCCGGCGGATTCCAATTCCCTGAGCGATGGAGTGGTCACGGCGCTCTACATCGACCGTTCCGGTGTACTGTGGGTGGGAACGGCGAACGGTGGCCTCAATCGGTTTGATCGCGACAGGAAGGTTTTTATACACTACCGGCACGATCCGGGGCGCGCCAATTCTTTGAGCGATAATTTTGTTACCGCGATTTGCGAAACCGCAGACGGCGCTTTGTGGATCGGCACCGCCCATGGCGGCCTGAATAAACTCGATCGTCGCGCCAATACCTTCACCCGCTACCTCCACAATCCCAAGGACCGCAACAGCTTGAGCTCGAATGCCATCCACAGGCTTTATGAATCCGGCGGCGCGACTTCGAGCCTTCTCTGGATCGGGACGGAAGCGGGCCTCAATCAATTCGATCCGCGGACCGGCGCGTTTACATGCTACCGGAACATTGCCACTGATCTGCATTCTTTGAGCAGTGACAAAGTCACGGCAATCTGCGAGGATCGCTCGGGGGTTTTATGGATTGGAACGGAAAGCGGCGGCCTGAACAAGTTCGATCGCAAGAAAAAAAGATTCGCCCATTATGCCGATAATGCCGCGAACCCCAATCGTTTGCAGGATTCTTTTGTGTGGTCACTCTGCGAAGACCCGGGCGCGGCCGGGCGGATCCTTTGGATCGGCACGAACGATGGCGGCCTGGTCAAATTCGACCGCCACAACAAATCGTTCAAGCATTACAGGCATGTTGCTGGCCGCGACAACAGCCTAAGCCACAATCGGGTTCGGGCCATCCATGCGGATCCCGACGATGCCGGACGCTTTCTCTGGATCGGCACCCATGGCGGTTTGGACAAATTCGATACCCATGAAGAGCGCTTTACTCATTATCGCAGCGACCTCCAGAACCCGCGCAGCATAAGCGCCAATGTTGTAACCGTCATTTACGAAGACACTTTTGGCGCGCTTTGGATTGGAACAACGAACGGGCTCAACAAGCTTGACCGCGCACAAGGGATTTTCACGCGCTATCTTCATGATCCGAAAAATCCAAAAAGTTTGGGCAATAACCGCGTGCTTTCCCTTGGCGAGGATCGCTGGGGAACGCTTTGGATTGGAACGCGCCATGGCCTTTATCGTTTTGATCGCCAGACCGAGACGTTTGCGGCTTATCGGCACGATCCCGCTCATCCCCACAGCTTGAGCCATGATATAATTGAGACCATTCATTGCGACCATGCCGGCCGGCTTTGGCTTGGCACGTTTGGCGGCGGGCTCAATCGGATTGCGCCTCCGGCGCCGTCCTCCGCCATCAGCTACGGTGAAGAGGAGAAAATCGCGTTTACCTGCTTCACGGAAAAAGACGGCCTGGCCAACAATGTCGTCTATGGCATTTTGGAAGATGCAAAAGGCCGCCTGTGGCTGAGTACCAATCGCGGTTTGTCGCGTTTCGACCCGGTCACGCAAACCTTCAAAAACTACGATCCAACCGATGGACTGCAGAGCTATGAGTTCAATGCCGGGGCGTACTACAAGAGCCCGCGCGGCGAAATGTTTTTTGGAGGAATCAATGGCTTCAACAGCTTTTTCCCGGACAGCATGAAAGACAATGCGCACGTTCCGGCCGTGGCGCTCACGGCCTTCAAGAAATTCGACAAAGCCGTTGAATTTGACCGCGACATCGCCGATGTAGAAGAAATCGCATTGTCGGCGGGCGACGATTTTTTTGCGTTTGAATTTGTGGCGCTCGACTACTCGAATCCGCAGAACCACCGCTACGCCTATATGTTGGCCGGCTTCGATCATGATTGGATTTATTGCGGCGCGCGCCGTTATGCGAGTTACACCAATTTGGATCCGGGCAAATATGTTTTCCGCGTCAAGGGCTCGAACAACGACGGCGTTTGGAATGAAACCGGCGTGGCCGTCAAGGTGGTGATTCGCCCGCCCTTTTGGCGAACCTGGTGGTTCTCCTTTCTGTCGATCGGATGCCTCATTGCCGGCGCGGCTTTCTCGCATCATTACCGGGTCAGACATAAAATTAAACGCTTGTTGGAGATCGAGCGGGTGCGCGCCCTGGAGAACGAGCGCGTCCGGCAGCAGGTCGCGGATGATTTTCACGACGAGCTGGGGCAGAAGCTGACCAACATGACGCTCTTTGCGGAGATTCTCAAGCGCAACCTGAATGGGATTTCGCCGGAGTGCGCGACTTATTTGGACAAGATTCGCGAGACTTCCAAAAACCTTTCCGCCGGCGTTCGGAATTTCATCTGGGCGCTCGATCCGGAGCAGGATTCGCTGTACGATCTGGCGATTTATTTGAAGGATTCCGGCGACGAGATTTTCGACAAGGCCGGGATCGATTTTCGGGTGCACGGCATTTCGCCGGCGCTCGAGGACGTCAAGCTGCCGATGAATTGGCGGCGGCACCTCACGCTCATTTTCAAGGAAGGGATGAACAACGTTTTGAAGCATGCGACTTGCAAAAACGTGACGCTGGAAATGATCATGAAACATGACAACTTGGTCATTTCACTCACCGATGACGGCAAGGGATTCAACGGCAATGGCAGCCATGAAACGAACGGGGAATCCGGAAGAGGATTGTGCAGCATGTCGAATCGCGCGGCAAAACTGCAAGGCGAGCTAATCGTGGTTACCCACCTCGGGAAAGGAACAACGATCCGGTTCAAAGGGAGAATGCCTCGTTTGAGTTATGGACATTTCCCGGCGCGGAGACTAAACTAACTGCGGAAAGCATTCGTACGAATTCGATTATACCCCTGCCAATACCTCCGGTGAAGCGAAGTCAAAATCAAAGCGCGAGAGGGCAAATGATGATCACTGTTTCCATTGTCGAAGACGATGCCGATTTCCGGAAGAGCCTGGCGCTGCTGATTGACGGCACTCCCGGCCTTGAATGCATCAACACGTATCGCGATTGCGAGACCGCCATTGCGGGCATCGCGCATGACCCTCCCGACGTGGTTTTGATGGATCTCAGGTTGCCGGGCATGTCGGGAATCGATGGCATCCGCATCATCAAAGAAAATCTTCCCGATATAAACTTGGTGGTGTTGACCGTGCACGGCGAGAGCAAGCTGGTCTTCGAGGCGCTTTGCGCCGGCGCCTGTGGCTATCTGCTGAAAGATACGCCGCCGGCAAAGTTATTGGAGGCGATCAAAGAAACTTACGACGGCGGCGCGCCGATGAGCACCCAAATCGCACGCATGGTGGTTGGCTCGTTTCGCACCAATCCGCACGCCGCATTGACCCAACGCGAAACCGAAGTGCTGGCGCAGTTGTGCAAAGGCAAAAGTTATAAAATGATCGCCGATACGCTCTTCATCAGCGAAGAAACGGTGCGGCGGCACATCAAAAATATTTACAAAAAGCTCCAGGTCGGCTCGAAGTCCGAAGCCGTGGCGAAGGCCTTGAAGGAGAAGTTGGTGTATACGTAGCGTTTGTCGTAGCGCCTTGGGCGTGGATGCCTTGAATTAACAGTAAAGCTTGTTGTGCAGTTCCACCATGTTCGACATTCCAAACCTCGACGCCTAAAGGCGTTACTACGAACAAATGCCTCACTGCTTGGGATGGAGCAGCGTATCTTCAATCTCATGGATCAAGAATTCCAAATTGGGCTTATCGAAACTCAGGCTTGGCGCAGGAATACGATGGTGTTTGATATCAGGTGGGATATGCTTGTGGTGTGGGTGTGTGCTGGCTAAAGTCGGATCATTGGGGTGTTCTTGAGAATCATAATACCTGAATTTTGCACGCGGTCCTGTTCGCGCTACGGTTACTAGAGCGCTTTGAACGAACTCCGTTAGGAGTGAAATGTTTATAGTAAAATTCGATTATTAAAATTCTTGAACTCCGTAGGAGTGACATGTTGCGTTTGCTCAAAAAGCGCGTTTATTATCGGCAAAAAAACATTTCACTCCTACGGAGTTTCTCGAATCGCAGTTGATGCGTTCTATAAACATCTCACTCCTAACGGAGTTTAAATCGTGCTTCTATCGTGCAAAATTTTTTTGCACCACCCAACGGGTCGGCTTTGGCATCAATCAAAGCCGTTTGAATCGCGACTTCGGCAGAAGTTGGTGCAAAATCCAGGTAATAGTAAAGCTTTTGCTTTCCCTGCCAGACTTCGTAGCTGTATGAGGTGATTTTACCAAGATGAAAATTGATGTGTTCAACAAAGTTCAGCAGAATTTGCTTTGCAAAATAGATGGTACCCCGCGTGATGCCCGTATTGTATTTGGTCGTAAAACAGTTGACCTGTGACTTTTCAATGCTTGGGAATCTTGTTTCGAGTGTGCAAATGAAAGCCGCATAAGCTTTATAATCCCTGCAACACCTCTTCCCCCCCTTATGGCACCTGAATTTTGCACCAAAGGGCACAGTTAATTGTGATCGGTTGTGCACTCTGACTAACCCCGCTAGGGGTGAA
>CAYWGH010000002.1:0-315701 GCA_964457925.1 uncultured Cytophagia bacterium | reverse complement strand
CGCAGAAAAGTCAACCCGCTTTCCCCCGGCAGGCTCACGATGAGCTATTTTCGCGCTTGAATGATCAAAAGCAAAGCCCGCTTCATTTTTGAAAAGTGGGTTTGGTGAAAGCTCAAAATCTCAACTTTCTGACTTCGCGATTTGAGGTTGTAGAAACAGGGCTGCGGCGACATTCATGAGGTCGTCAATGAATTGCCCCAGAAGTTTTTCACCGAATTCACATCGCTGCCTTAAGCGTTCAACTACAAACGCGACGAGACGGTTGATCGCTTGATCTAAGGCTTCCGAGCGCCTTTGGCAACCGGCACTGCGTTTAGAAATATTTTCGTTGATCGCGTTGATGCGCTTATCTTCCTTCGTGGCCGCCAGCAAGGCTAAGTCGGAAGGCACCAACGTATTGCCATCCGACCAGGCCAGGGTGAGCAAACGAAAGCCTTTGATGGACTTGTCCCGAAGATGATCAAAAGCCCAACTCAACAACTCGGTGCATTTGCTGCGTGCACGGGCATAGATCGAACTATCGATACTGAAACCTTTTCACGCTGTTCGCTGGTGAGCGGTTGAAAGAAACGACTGATCAGCGTCACGCTCAGCGTGAGCAGAAATCGGCGCCAATTGTAGCGTGGGCTATTCAAAAGCGCATAAATGGTGTCTTTACGCATGCCGGGCAAACCTGCAGCAATCACATCGTGATAAAAGGACTGCTGGGCAAAGGGCAAATGCAGAATTTTGGTCAAAATATCAAAGGGTACAGCACCGTGACGTTTCCGAATCCCACAACGCCGGAGCAACGGCTTCACGCCAAAGGCTTTCAAGAAAGCCACCATCTTATTTTCGACTTGGATCGTATGAAAATTTTTCCCATCATTCATCTCACAGGCCCTTTCTGGTTGCGTGTGGTTTGTTCAAAAAGTGTTTAATGGCATGAACAAATTTACGCAAACCACAAAGGCCTTTTCAATTACTATCAGCAAAAACCGCAAGATAATTCAATAAAATCGCGGTTAAAACGCCAAGTCAGAAAATTGAGAACTAGTGTAATTTCAGGGAGGCAAAAACAACAAATTTTATCCTCTCAAGAAAAATTTGTGGTTTCAGCTTTGAATTTCTTTGGTTCGCCCAACACTCCGTTCTACCTCACAATCAACAACTTCCCGGCCTGCTGTTGGGCCCCGGCTTGCAGCTTGTAGAAATACACGCCGCTTTTGACCATCTCACCGGCGCGATCACGGCCGTTCCAGCGCGCGGCAAATTGCCCGGATTGATAGGCTTGATCGAGCAATGTCGTGACTTCCCTTCCCAGCAAATCGAAAATCTTCAGCGTGACGCGTTCCGCGGTGAGATCGATCGGCAATTGAAAACGAATGATTGTTTCAGATATACCGGCATTCATGCGCCAGGGGTTGGGATAGCTGGCGCTCAAGCTAAACGTGCCCGGCAATTCCGTGGCAGATTCCGCTACGCCGGTTGCGCCGGTCAGCCAATTCATAACATTCTGCAACACCTGCTCGGGAGTGGCATAGCGCGCGGGCTGGCGGATGATGCTTTCGAAGCCGAACCCGAATAACACCAGGCGCGATTGGTTGGTCGCGTCTTCCACATGCACGCCCGCGACCATGCCCGAGGTGGTATCATAGACCATGCACACTGCGGCATGGGCGTCCGGCAACAGAACGTCTCGTGAAGTTTGATTATTCGCGCCGCCGCCGCCGGCCGTCACAACCGAGAGCAAGTCCTTGCCGATGGGATCGCTTTGCACGCCGTGCAAGAAGAAATCGTTGAGATTTTCCTCGAAGGAAACATGCAAGCGTTGTTGCAAAAACTCGCTGCCTTGCAGGCTTTCGGCAATGTTCTGGCCGGTCAGAAACAGGCGGCCGCCGCGATCAAGATATGCCGCCAGGCTGTCGCGTTCCGCCGGCGTCAGCACCTCGCTGCCGGAAGCGTTGCCGGTAAACCATATCATCACATTGCGATTGAAACGGTTCATGGCGCTCACCGGCGCCGGGCCGCGTTGCGCTTGCGGCCAATAATAAGCCGTGATTTGCGCCGCTTGCAAGGCCGTGGTATAATGATTTTGAAAATTTCCCAGGGGATCATCGTTGACCACCAAAACGTCTGCCTGCTCAACCGTAACCTGCAACACAGTCGGCGCTCCGGGCGCCACCACCAGATTTGGCAACGTTCGTGTCAAGTAGGGAATTTCCGGTTCGATCACAAGCCGGTCATAGGCCACCAGCGGCGGAGAGGAAACAAAAATATTATCGAAGGCAAAATTGCCCTGGCTGTCGCTGCTGTCGGTGAGAACATAGTCTGCGGTTTGATCGCTGCTCACATATAGCGTCAGTTTGGCGCGAATGCCCTTGCCGTTTGCCTCGCGCAGCTCGCCGCGCAAAGCGCTCAGCTCCAGCAGCGGTGTGAGGCTGTTATCAAGTTGCAGAATGTCGCCATTCGCCACATTGACGCGTACCGTATCGGTTGCAAATGGAAAGGCCTTGAAGACGATGGTATGCCGGCCGCTGCTGGTGCGCAGACGATATTCGCCGTTGGCGCCGGCGCGCAAAGTTTTGTTGGCTTCGAGAAAGTGAATTGTTGCGTTCGTCAGCGCCGCGCCGCCTGCGCTGTTCGTGACGTTGCCTTGCACGCTCGCCACGCCCGTGCTATCCAGCCGAAAAACATACAGGCCGGTTTCGATATCGGAAACCACGAACGTGCCGGAGGGAAAATAGGGAAACACGCCCCACGCGCCATTAAAGCCGGGCGGCTCGCTGGAGGTATCATAATAACCAATTTCCGCCGGATCGCGCGGATTGCTGATATCCAACACCTTGACGCCTTCATCATAGTGAGAAACAAAGGCGTGCCGGCCGCGCACGTGGACATTATGCGCTATGCTCGTGACCGGCACCGGATACTCTGCGACCAACCCGATGTTGCGATCATTCGAGGGGTCGTTATCCCACAACACGCCAATATCCCAGATTTTGAGGCTTTGTCCCGGAGTTTCGTCGGTGGTGAGCAGATAATTGCCGTCTTCCGACACGCCGGAATTATGGGAGAAGCCGTTGGGATAGATAATCGAGGTCAGCAAACGCGGGCGGCTGCGATCTGAAATATCCAGGACATCGATGAAGCCGCCTTGATAGATATTGCTGTTGAAGAGAATATTCTTATGCGCGTAGGAATCGTGCACGTAGCGCGTGCTGTATGCTCCCACCGCCTGCGGGGCCGCAGGATCGGCAAGACTTATGATCCGCACCCCGCCCTGATCGCCGGGCTGATCGATAGTCGCGCTGCCTCCCTGCACGTAGAGATAGCCCTGCTCATCAACTGAAATCGTGTGCGCCTGCGCGGTGTTTGCCGTGACGCCGGGCCACAACCACGATGAGTAAGAGACAGAGTCCGGCAGCCGCGCCAGATCGACAATTTGCAATCCGGCGTACTCACTCGGCGTGCCGTGCTCGCTGACCACATAGGCGTAATGCGAATAGGTTTTGAGTTCGCGCCAGATCGTTCCCCCGCCAACCGGGCCAGGCACGAATTTCACCTGCACCGGATTTTGCGGATTGGTGATATCGACAATTGAAAGGCCATTTTGTGTGGTTAGCAAGGCGTACTCACGGCCTTGAGCATCGGTGTAGCCCCAAATGTTGGAATACCGTTGATATTGATGTAAATGCCCGAGCAAGGAGATGTTGTTGTTAAGCCCCGGGCGATATTGCGCAAAAAGACTGTGTGATAGACAAAGGGCGGTAAGCACAAAAACGCGTATTAACCATATTGAATGTTTCATTCTGACTCTGCTCTTAAAAGTGATTTTGATTGACAAAAGCATGCCCCAGGAATATTCCTGGGGCATGTTCAACCCGTTACTTCTCATGAACCAGCACTGATGGCATTGCGCCTTATCTCACCAGCAATTGCTTTTGAACGTGCTGCAGCGCGCCGGCTTGCAGTTTATAAAAGTAGATGCCGTTGCTGACGAGCTCCCCGCGCGTGTCGCGGCCGTTCCAGCGCGCGCTAAACTGGCCGGGCCGGTAAGGCTGATCGACCAGCGTCGCGACTTCCCGTCCCAGAACGTCGAAAATTTTCAACGTGACACGCTGCGCGGAAAGATCGAGCGGCAGGTGATAGCGGATTTCCGCTTCCGCTGCGCCCATGCCAGCCTGCCAGGGATTGGGGTAGCTCGCGCTCAAATGGAACGCCGCGGGTATGCCATTCGGCGCGTCGGCGCGATCGGCAACTTCCGTCACGCCCGAGAGCCAATACAACACGTTTTGCAACACCTCCGGACGCCCGACATAACCCGGCCGCGGCACGCTGCCGGGATTGATGGCCTCGAAGCCGAATCCAAAAAATACGAGACGGGAGTTATTTGCCGGATCTGTCACGCGCACACCCGCCACGGTGCCCGCCGTTGTATCGAACATCACGCAGGCAATCGCGCCGGCGCTTGGGATCAGCACATCTCGCGAGGTTTGATTGTTTGCGCCCAGCGCGCCGGCATTGATGATGTTGATCAAACCCTTGCCCACCGGGTCGCTTTGCACGCCATGCAAGATAATATCATTGAGATTGCGGTCGAACGACACATGCACGCGATTGTTGAGAAACGGCGTGCCATTCAAGCTTTCGGCAATGTTTTGTCCGGTGAGAAAAATGTTGCCGCCGCGGTCAAGATGCGCAGCGATGCTGTCTTGTTCCGCCGGCGTCAACACTTCCGCGCCGCCGGCATTGCCGGTGTACCAAATGATGATATTGCGCTTGAATTGTGCAGCGAAGCTCACCGGCGCCAGGCCGCGATCTTTTTGCGACCAGGCAAAATAGGTGACGCCGAGCTGATCCAGCACCGGCAAATAAAAATTCGAAAAATTGCCGTTGGGATCATCGTTCACCAGCAAGACCTCAGCCGGCTCCACCACGATATTCAAAACGTTGGGCCTGCTTGAAACAATCGAGATATTGCTCACGGTTTGACTTGCAAACGGAATATCCGGCTCAATCACCATACGATCATAAGCAATGGCCGGAGGCAGGGAAACATAAAGCCCGGCGAAAGTAAAATTGCCTTGCGCATCGGTCGTCGCGGTTACCGTGAAATCGTCAATAACATCGCTGCTGGCAAACAGCGTAAGCCTGGCGTTCACACCGTTGCCGGCGGCGTCGCGCACGGCGCCGGTCAGGTTTGTCTGGGGCAGCGGCGTCAAGGCGCGATGATGGACCCGCGGGCTGCCAAAGGCGAGTGTGACGACGCTTGTATCGGGCAGAAATGGAAATGCTCGCAATACGATTGTCGCTTGAATATCTGCAGGCGCCGTCGAGCTTGCCAGCGTGCGGAATTCATAATGGCCGCCGTCGTAGATCGGTTGCACATAATTTTTCTCAAGCCATTTCGCTTCGAGGTTTTTAATGATGCTGCCGTCGCTCGCGTTGGTGACCAAGCCTTCCACCGTCGCCACCGGCAACGCGGAACCGAGCTGGGTTTGAAAAATGCCGCGGCCGTCGGTGCGATCCGAGTAGTAATCAACCCAAGAAGCGCGGAAACGGTCGGCTTTGTTGAGGTTGGCTTGCGATGGCGTCACGCCCTGGCGTGTGAGATACACATAACCCTGGCGGAAAACTTTGGGCGCGGTTGCGGCGCTCGGCACACGCGGCCCTTCCACCGCGATGATATCGTCAATCGTGATCGTTCGTTTCACTCCGGTCGCAGTGACGCCGGTTTGCGGAAACGCCGAGCGCTGCGTCAACGTGACGCCTGGGACATCGACCAGGAAAAACGGCGGAATTTCCTCTGCTGGGCGCAATCCCATGAGATAATGATCCAGGAGGCTGTAATTGTCGAACGCGCGCACGGTGGTAAACGTGCCGTTGCCATTGTCCCGCCAGCCATTGCCCTCCATTACTGAACCATCGGTGTCCAGATAAAAACTCCAATGGCCCAGGCCTCTGCCGAGGATGAGATCGGCCTCAACACCGTTGATGCGGGAGCGCACAAACGCGCCCCATTCGTGCTCGGCCTCCTGCCCCAGCACATTCACAAAGCTAAAGCCTGCCGGGCTGTCCGGCCAATAGTTGACGAAATTCATGTGCAAAAAGCCCTGCAAGCGTCCGGCGCTGCCGAAGTTTGCTGTAAGATCGAAATTGTTGAGTCCGAGGCCTTGAATATCGTTGCGCACGAATTGATAAAATGCGCCAAAGGGCGCGCCCAACAAATCAAAATCCGTGATCAACACCAATTGATCAAAGCTATCCGGCTGCACCGCGTAAAAGCGCTGGGCAATACCGACAGTGCTGACGACACGATACGGAATGTCTTCGAAAGTCTCGAAGATGGCGCCCGCGCGCGATCCGGTGATGGGAAGATTGCTGAAATTGACGCTTTGGAATTCTGCGCCGAGGTCGCCGATGGAAAAACCGACGTAAATCGGATTGCCATTGAGCGCGACCTGAATATCGACATCAGTATAAACAATATCAAAGGAGCCGTCGGCAAACAAAGTCAACTGAATCGTGTTAGAATTTTGCGCGCCGAATTCGGGAATTCTATCCCAGGTGATGACAAAGCGGTCTCCCGCTTGTTGATAATAGACGCCGCCTCCGGCCTGCGGATTCAAATCGACGAAAAAGGCCGCGATAATCGGCAATTCGAGCATGAAATCAGCCGGGTCGTAGAAATCGGGATTGCCGATGCCGCCGAAGGTGATATTGCCGTTGGAACGGATATACGTGTGACCCCAGGCTTGCCCGGCAAATGGAAACGAAAAGCCCGAGGCGAAGTCGATACGATGATTGGTATCGTCGCCAGCGTTGAGATTCGTGCCCAGGCCCTCGTCAAACGTCAGCGTTGAGGCGCTGACGTCATAGCTGCCGTTTGTGTTCGGTGTGAAGTGCAAACCCCTGTTGCGCAAGTCGAAGGCATTACGGCCGGGTTCGGCGATCAACGTGCCGTCATCTTCGATAACGACGAGATCGCCGGCAATGAACGTTCGGGCCGGGCGGGGCGCCAAACCTTGTTGCGCATGCTGGCTGCGCTGCGCTTTGTCGAACAAAATGGCGTCGATCGCGCTGCCGTGGTAGGTGCCGCAAACAAAGGCGCCATGTTGGTGGGTAGCAGCGGCGCGATGGCGATTGGGTCGCGCGTTCTCAGCCCTGGTTTCATACGCGAACAAAAAACCAAGACAAAAGAAAAACGCGGTGAGGGAAAAGCATCGTACATCTCGCGCAAATGGCATGGGTAGCTCCTGTGCCTGAGTGATGGAGAATGGGGGTTGATTGTCTTCGCGTTACTCTGTTAAGGAGGCGAAATATCTGGAACACATGGCCGAAAGGCAAGATATTTTAGGCGAATGGCGCGCGCAGTGCCTTAAGAAAAAAATTGAGGCGCGCTGCTCGGCATTTTTTGCGGTGAAAGGCGGGCGCGAACAAGTTGGCAGGTTCGGGGTTGCACGAGGCCGGGAAGAAGCTATCTTTTGCTAAAATACCTCCCAAACAGCAAATCGCTTAACTGCACTGCTTCTTTGGAATAGGGATTGACGTTGCGCAAGCCCAGCTCGGCGTCGAGCACGGCCTTGGCCTCTTTCCAGGTTTGCAGAGGCTCGAGACGATCGATGAATTCGAGGTAGGCGTCGGCGTCGCGCTGAAAAATTTTGCGGATGAACGCGCGGCGGCTCTTGTCGTCGATCAAATGATAGAGCGAGGGAAACGGTCCGGCCGGCTGCTGCTCGATCTTTGAGCGATGCACCAACTGTTCTTCTTCATCAAAGCGGATCTTGATTTTGGGCTTAACTTCCGGCTCGGCAACCGCCAGCCCCGGTTCTACCGCAAGCGCAAGCGACGGCGACTCGACCTGAGGAGGAACAGCGAATTCGGCCGCGCCGGCTGAAGCAGGTGATTCCGTTCTCTCTGAGATAACGATTGCCGGTGAGCTTTCCGCGAGCGGTTCCGGCGGCGCATGCTGCAATTCGCTCACCGCAGCGTGCACCAGCCGGCTTTCGATCTCACTGGCCGCTTCTTCCAAAACCTCCGTCATGTCAACCGAAACCGGCGCACCGCCTTCAAGCGGCGCCATCGGCAAGGTGGCCGCACCGTTGGCGAGATAATCCGCCACCAGCTTTTCAATTTCGTGAATTTCCCACGCTTCTTGTTGCGTGAACTCCGGCAGGAGATTTTCAGCCAGTTCCGGCAGGTTGCGCTCGAACAGCATGGCGAGCACGGTTTGATTGTCGATCAAGAAGCCGTCTTGCTCCGGTTCGCGCCCGAGCAGGCTGCGGCAATAGCGCTGATACTGTTTCAAGTCCTGCACCAGCGCTGCCGCGGGATCACGGCCATACACTTCGCGCTCGACTTGATGGCAGGCGGCGAGAAACGCCTCTTTCGTCACCGGGCCGGGCGGATATCCGGCAATGCGATCGACCAGCCCGCGCAAATATTGTTGTTCCTCGCCGAGGCCACGCAGCACCACCAGAATGTCGTCGCGATTGCGTTCCACCACATGCTGGTAGAGCAGATGCTCCAGCGCGCTGCGCGGTTTGGCCAACACATCAAATTGCAGGCCCACGCCGAAATTCAACACCGGTTTCAGTTCAGAGCGGTCAAACACCAGGCGCTCGGCGAGCATGTCGCGCAGCCGGCGCAACTGCAGGCGCACTTCGGGATCATCCAGCTCATATTCCCGCAGAGTGTGCAACCCGAGCGGCTTTTCCTCGCGCACGAGCTTGTGGGCGCGCTGGCGAAACAAGCCTTTCAGAATTTCCGGAATATCCGCCGCCAGCAACTCGCGCAACGGAATGGCGTCGCGCTGTGCGGCAATTCGTTCTTCCAGGGCCGCCACCAACTTTTCGCGTTCTTTTTCCCAATAATCACGCTTCGCGCGCCGCCGCGTCGGCGAACTCGCGTCCAGCCGCATGCGGCTGAGCATGGGGTGCGTCGGGCTTTGGATGTCCTCGTGCATAGAATTAGCGCTTGTCAAGACAAACATGATACATGCAAGACACACGCATCACGTCCGATGAGATTTAGCATTCAAATCCATCACTGTTCAGCCGCGGCTGAACAAATGGAGATCCTCAAGATTGATTGTCAAGGTTCATCAGACGCATCGGCGAAATCATTCGCCCTCGTCCTCGTCTTCCGCCACCACGCGCGCCACCGCTGCAATGCGATCATCCTTGTCGAGCTTGATCAGCTTCACGCCCTGCGTGTTGCGGCTGATGACTTTGATGTCCTTCATTTTCTGGCGAATCACCACGCCCTTTTGCGTGATGATCATGAGATCGTCTTCATCAACCACTTCTTTGATGTCGACCATCTTGCCGGTTTTTTCGGTGGCTTTCAGCGTAATCAGGCCCGAGCCGCCGCGGTGCTGGACCTTGTAGTCCTTCAGCTCGCTGCGCTTGCCATAGCCGCTTTCGCTCACCACCAGAATCGTGGCTTCACGCTTCAGCTCCACCATGCCGACCACCACGTCGCCTTTTTCGAGATCGATGCCCTTCACGCCGCCGGCGCCGCGGCCCATTTCACGCACTTCGTTCTCGTGAAAGCGAATCGCCTGGCCGTTGCGCGTGCCCAGCATCAAATCCATGCTGCCGTCGGTGATTTTGGCTTCGATCAATTCATCCTTGTCGTCGATGTTGATCGCCGCAATGCCGGTTTTGCGCGGATTCGAAAAGGCGTTCAACGCGGTTTTCTTGACCAGGCCGTTCTTCGTGGCAAACGCGACAAAGTGTTTGTCGTCGAATTCTTTCACCGAAACAAACGCCGCGACTTTTTCCTCGGGCGCGAGCGAAAGCATGTTGACAATGGCGCGGCCCTTGGCGCCCTTGCCCGCCTGCGGAATGTCATAAACTTTCACCCAATAGCATTTGCCCTGGGTGGTGAAGAACAGAACGTAATGATGCGTCGAGGCGATGAAGAGATGTTCGACCCAATCTTCGTCGCCGGTTTTGGCGCCGGTCACACCGCGGCCGCCGCGGCTTTGCCGGCGATAGCTCGACACCGGGAAGCGCTTGATAAAACCGCTGTGCGAGATGGTGATCACCATGTCTTCCTCGGCGATCATGTCCTCGATGGTGAATTCGCTGGTCTCGGAAACGATTTCCGTGCGGCGCTCATCAGCGTATTTATCACGCAGCTCTTTCAGCTCCTTCGCGATCACCTCCATGCGCTTGCCTTTGTCTGCCAGCAGGGCTTTCAGCTCCTTAATGAGCTTTTGCACTTCGCGGTACTCGGCCTCGATTTTGTCGCGCTCCAGGCCGGTGAGGCGCTGCAAACGCATATCCAAAATCGCCTGCGCCTGAATCTCGGTGAGCTTGAATTTTTTCATCAAGCCGTCTTTGGCGGTTTGCGGATCCTTCGCCTTTTTGATGATCGCGATCACTTCGTCGATGTTGTTGATGCAAATGCGCAAGCCCTCGAGAATGTGCGCGCGCTTTTCGGCCTTGTCCAACTCGAACTTCGTGCGCCGCACCACCACCTCATGCCGGAAATCGAGGAAGTGTTGCAGCATCTGCTTGAGATTGAGCACCATCGGCACGCCGTCCACCAACGCCAGCATGATGGCGCCAAAGGTGACGTGCATTTGCGTGTGTTTGAAGAGATTATTCAGGATGACTTCCGGCACGGCGTCGCCCTTCAGCTCGATCACCAGGCGCATGCCGTCGCGATCGCTCTCGTCGCGCACGTCGCGAATGCCTTCAATTTTCTTCTCGCGCACCAGCTCACCGATTTTTTCGTGCAGCGTGGCCTTGTTGACTTGATACGGCAACTCCGTCACGATGATGTTCTGGCGGCCGCCGCGCACTTCTTCCAGCACGGTGCGCGCGCGCACTTGCATGCGGCCGCGCCCGGTGCGATAGGCCTCATCGATGCCTTCCGTGCCATAAATGATGCCGCCGGTCGGAAAATCCGGCCCCTTGACGATCTTCATCAGCTTCTCAACAGTAATATCGGGATTCTTGATCATCGCGTGCAGCGCATCGATAATTTCGCCAAGATTGTGCGGCGGGATGTTGGTAGCCATACCCACCGCAATGCCGGAGGCGCCGTTGACCAGCAGGTTGGGCAATACCGTCGGCATGACAGAGGGTTCTTGCAGCGTATCGTCGAAATTGCTGTTCCAGGCCACCGTGTCTTTTTCCAGGTCGCGCAGCACTTCTTCGGCAATGTGCGTGAGCCGGACTTCAGTGTAGCGCATGGCCGCCGGTGAATCGCCGTCCACCGAGCCGAAATTGCCCTGGCCGTCCACCAGCGGATAGCGCAGCGAGAAATCTTGCGCCATGCGCACGATGGTGTCATACACCGCGAGATCGCCGTGCGGGTGATACTTGCCCAACACTTCGCCGACCACGCGCGCGGACTTTTTATAAGCCGCGTTCGGGCGCAGGTTCAACTCGTGCATGCCGTAGAGCACACGGCGGTGCACCGGTTTCAAGCCGTCGCGCACATCGGGCAGCGCCCGCGACACGATGACGGACATGGAATAATCGAGATAAGAATCCTTGATCTCTTCCTCGAGATAAACCGGGATGATTTTGTCGCGTTTGAGGTCCATAGTTCCTTGATGATGATTAAAGTTTTGTATACAATTTTACCCGAGTATTGAGTGAATACCTCAATCGGATTCGCAGTGAAAGAGCCTGATTAGAAAGATCAATCGCCTCTTGAACTGCCTCCGGTGTAAGCCGGCTGAGAGAATACGCTTGCGCAACTTGCTCAATAGTCTTGCCTGTGGCAAGCCGGGCAAGGACGACACTCACTTCCAGTCGCGTATATTTGAAGGTTGACCGACCTCCGCACAGCAACTCTAAATCGCAATGCTATTTTTTTCCTGCCTTGCCGTTTCATTTGCCTCGTTAACGCCATCAAACGATGGCTCCGGCCAGGAACGAGCCATCGCGATCATTGCCTCGCCAACTTTATCCCAATAAATCTTATTCGGCGATCTCCGCGCCACTAATGTAATATAGTCGCGTTAACAAGACCAATCATACATCCAAATTCCTCACATACTTCGCATTCTCTTCGATGAACTTCCGGCGCGGCTCGACTTTGTCGCCCATCAGCGTCGAAAACAGCACGTCGGCCTGATAGGCCTCTTCGATGGTGACCAGCTTCATGGCACGCTGCTCGGGATCCATGGTGGTTTTCCACAATTGCTCGGGATTCATTTCGCCGAGGCCTTTGTAGCGCTGCACGTTGACGTTATCCTTGTTATCGAAGCGTTTCAGCGCCGCGTCTTTCTCGTCGTCGTCGTAGCAATAAAATTCTTCCTTGCCTTTCCAGATGCGATAAAGCGGCGGCTGCGCGATGTAAATGCGGCTCTGCTCGATGAGTTGTTTCATATAGCGGAAGAAAAACGTGAGCAGCAGCGTGCGAATGTGCGAGCCGTCAACGTCAGCGTCCGTCATGATGATGACGCGGCCGTAGCGCAGCCTTTCCGGATCGAAATCGTCGCTGCCGATGCCGGTGCCCAGCGCCGTGACCAGCGTGCGAATTTCTTCATTCGAGAGAATCTTGTCGAGGCGGGCTTTTTCAACGTTCAGAATTTTGCCTTTGATCGGCAGAATCGCCTGAAAACGCCGGTCGCGGCCTTGCTTCGCCGAGCCGCCGGCAGAGTCGCCTTCGACAATGTAAATTTCACAATGTTCGGGATCGGTGATCGAGCAATCCGCGAGCTTGCCGGGCAGGCCGCCGCCGTCGAGTGCAGACTTGCGCCGCGTCAACTCGCGCGCCTTGCGCGCCGCCTCGCGTGATTGCGCCGCCAACTTGCCTTTCTCGACAATCTTACGCGCGACCGAGGGATTTTCTTCGAAGAACGCCGCCAACCCCTCATTGCAAAACGACTCGACAATGCCACGAATGTCGCTATTACCCAGCTTGGTTTTGGTTTGCCCCTCGAATTGCGGCTCTGTGACTTTGATACTGACCACGGCGGTCAGGCCTTCGCGCACGTCGTCGCCCGTGATTTGAAAGTTGTCCTTGTCTTTAAGAAGGTTGTTCTTGGTCGCGTAAGTGTTGATGGTTTTGGTCAGCGCCGCCTTGAAGCCGACCATGTGCGTGCCGCCCTCGACGGTGTGAATGTTGTTGACGTAGGTGAAAATGTTCTCGTTGTAGCCGTCATTGTATTGCAGCGCGACTTCGATGGGCACGCCTTCGCGCTCGCCTTCGAGGTAAATCGGCTTGCTCATGATCGGCTCGCGCGCCTCATCGATGTATTTCACGAACTCGGAGATGCCGCCCTTGAACTGAAACTTATGCGATTTCCCGGTGTTCTCATCGGTGATCGAAAGCCGCAGATTCTTGTTCAAAAACGCCAGCTCGCGCACGCGTTCCGCGAGAATATCAAACGTAAATTTGCGCTTGCCGAAAATTTCGGGATCCGGGGAAAAAATCACCTTGGTGCCGGTGGTTTTGCGCTTGCCGATAATCTTGACGTCGGCCACCGGGTTGCCGCGCTCGTATTTTTGATAGTACAAATTGCCGTCGCGCGCCACGTACGCCTCGAGCCATTCCGACAACGCATTGACAACGGAGACGCCGACGCCGTGCAAGCCGCCGGAGACTTTATATGACTTTTTGTCGAACTTGCCGCCGGCATGCAGCACGGTCATGACGACTTCGAGCGCGGATTTTTTCATTTCCTTATGCATGTCTACCGGAATGCCGCGGCCGTTGTCTTCCACTGTAACGCTGCCATCTTTGTTCATTGTAACATCGATGGTGTCGCAATAACCGGCCAGCGCTTCATCTACGGAATTGTCGATCACCTCATAAACAAGATGGTGCAAGCCTTTCACGGAAGTATCGCCGATGTACATCGCGGGCCGCATTCTCACTGCTTCCAGGCCCTTGAGCACGGTAATGGCATCCGAGGTATACTTTTCACCGCTGGCTTTTGCCAACGCTTCCAGATCTTGCGGGGCGCCGTTGCCTTTTTCCTGCTTCTCTTCCTTGTATTCCAGCACTTCTGCTTTCTTCATGTTTTTTTCCTGGCTTGGTTTTGTCTTGTTGTCCTTTTGCTTCGGGGCAAGCTTGGCTGCGGCCGCCTTTGCGGCTTTGTCGTTCGCTGGCGCGGCAGCTCCGGCAGGCGGCGCTATCGATCCCGGCCGCGCGGCCGCCTTCGCTTTGCCGTTGCGCGCTTTCGCTGCTTTTGCCTGCTTATGCCTGGTTTTGGTGGTGGCCATCAATGACCTCGTTAAACTAATTGTATGTCATGAATGAGATTTTGTCCTAATTTTTTGTTGAGCTTCACAATGATGTCCGGTTTCATGTAATACAGCTCGTTGCGCCAAGTACTGTTGGCCACTTCAACGTACAAACGGCCATCTTGCACGTCTTTAGCAGTGGCCACTTTCGCGATCTGCTCGCCGACAATTTCCGGCCAAAGATTGACGGCTTCGAATTCTTTCACGCGCTGCGCAATGCCGTATTGATGCAACAACTCACGCAACGCCTCTCCCAGAGCTTTGGCCATGGTTCGTCATCACTTAAAGTTCGTATTGACTATTGTTTGATTTGGAAAATCTTCCAAACTTCTAGTCAGGATACTTTTTCCAAGGAGGGTTTACCACCTGGAATGTTTCGAGGATGCTCATCACCCGGGGGATCAGCGGCTCCAAAATTCAGGATGGAATATAAGCACTTTCAATCAAAATCTCAATGCCAATTCTCATAAAAACAAGATGATTCCATTTTGTCATTTCTAGTTTTTTTCTTCGTTTATTTCCAACAGCACTTTCACGCTGTCCCGCACCAGCGTTTTGCTGACAAATCCGATGGCGCCCGCGGTGGCTGCGACTTTCGCCAGCAGCGCTTCCTCGGAACTCATCGCTTCCGGAGGATCGCCCTCTCCCGACAGCATCTTTTTCAACCAAACGGATTTCATCCGCGAGGGACTTCTTCCCAAAAAACTATAGAAAATCGTTTTCGCCTCACTCTGCGGCTTCAGATCAAACACGATGATGGGTTGCCCGTCGCTCCATTTTTTAATATCGCGCGCATAGAAATCCAGCAACACATTTTTTCTAATAGAATCCAGCGGCACGGATTTATGCGCGATGACGGCGACCTGGCCGTTGGCGCCTGCCGCCCAGGTCAACAAAAAAAGAATCATTCCAAACATGGTTTTCATATTCATTTACCGGGCCCGGCTCTTGCTTTTAATTCAAAAGAAGACCGATACTGCGGCGCTAATAATGGTGAATTTATCCCGGATGGTGATAATCGCGTCTTGCGAGCCGATTTGAATTGTACCCTGGTCGCGTACTCGCGCCCACTGGCTCTTCAAACGGATCCGGTCATTCAAATCATACGCGAGTCCGAGTGTCGTTATGTGAATGACTTCATCTTCGATCGTTTCGGCGCCCGGCACCAAGAAAGCATTATGCCCGTTCGTTCTCCAATAACTGGCGTAACCCAGCAAAGTATTGCTGAAATTATAGCCCAGCGTGGCATAGTAGAATTTCAGGTCCAATTCCAGTTCCGGCATGCCGGTATTCACATCCAGGATGATGAATTCACTTTCATAGGAAAAGCGCGCGAGATTGAAGGATAAGTCACCTCCCAAACGCGTAATGGGAAGGCCGCGCAGATTCGAAGGTGGGCGGCGCAAGACGGACGCCAACCGCACAAATTGATCGGTCTTTTCATAGGTTCCAGAAAGACCAAGCTTCAATTCGCGATACCGAATTCCCCAGCGACCGCCAACCATGAAGGCAATCGTCGTATCAACGCCGGTTTGCCCGCGCTGCGGATTCTGATTGAGGTCGGGGGCATTGCCCAGATAAACGGCGTAGTCGAGCTTGGTTTGGCCGGCCGGAAAAAAACCATAGGCCTGGACAAATGCGCGCGCCGGAACAAATTCTTCCAGAGGAAAAAACTCGCCAAACGAGGTTTCATACACCACCGGACGGATGATGTAGGGCAGCAAGGGCGTACGATTTTTTATTTCATTGAGATTGTTGAAGGTCGGTATTTGCAATCCCAGCTTCAGATTGAATCTCATATCGGCGCCATATTTCACCCACGCCTCTTCCAAATTGAACGCCCCCCAATGCCGGCCGGAAGAAAAAGTGTTCAGCGCCTCGAAATTGACAAACGCGGTCCAACTCGGGCTAATGTCCTTTTGAAAAAAAAGATTGAGTTGTTGCAAGCCAAAAGAATTTTGCTCCGGATGATCGGTGAACGCCGTCCAGTGTTGCAGGGAATTTTGAAAGTAGCCAAAAATTCTCAACGGCGCGCCCTCACGCTGGGCAAACGAAACAGAAAGCGGAGCGGACACAAGTAAAAGAATTGCCATGACGCAAAGCTGGCGTTGAGCCGTTGCGCAGGTTCGGCAGGATGAGGGATTGCGAGATTTCATCGGCATTGGTGTTGAGGCGCCCAGGTTTTCAGTCGTCTGTTTTTTTTCAAGCAACAACATTGCGATTTTAATTTTGAATGTCCAGTCTTATCACATGTGAAAGCCGCAGCAGGTGTGAGACCTGTTGCCGTTAGTCCGTCTTCGGCAACTGCTCTTTCAAATTTTCCGGAAGATATTTGCGCGCCAGAGCCAATACGCCTGTGGGACCAGCTTCAACCCATTTGCGCAAATTCCGGTCATCACCTTTGGCCTCCTGGGCCAGCCAGAGCGCAACAGTCAACGCGCCCCATTTTTGATCAAAAGCCCCGCTGGACAAGCCTGTGAGCAACACCGCGGCTTCCGCTTCGCCGGCATGCTGCACCGCCGAAAGACGTTCAACAAATATCGGCTGCAGGCGCTGCAAGACTTGCTGCGCGTGTTGCGATAGCTCACCCTTTCCCTGCAGCCATTTGCCGGAAAGCGAGCGATAGTTGCCCAGGCCTTCCGTAAGGCATTCCCATAACGCAAACTCAAACGGGGAGGCAAGCTCTACCCCGCGCTTTTTGCGCCAGGCTTTGTGTAACACATGCGTCATTTCGTGTGCAAAAAACCGATCGATTCTATCATGATTAACCCCGTCCGAGGCTGGACCGTACTGGCGGTGCAGCTTGTTTAGATCGAAGCAAATGCTCATAGTGGGGGAGAGAAAGGCATCCTCGCCTCCTTGATTGCCAAGCAAAATGATGAGGGTGTCGGGCGGAGCGAGGTCGGGGAACGGAATGCGCAGCGAATCGATTTGCGCCGGCCAGGACAGGGCTTTTTGTCGAATCAAATCAGCCCAGAGACTTTCATCCGGCGAAAATCTTCTCGGTGTTACCGCAATTCTCGACAACGCCTCTTCCGTGTGCCGCGCGTGAATGGCCTCGCGCCAGGCCGGCGTTGCCATGCCCTCTTGCGTAATTCCGAGTTTAACGACAAGCGCAACCGGAGGCGAGGTGTTTTGAGATTCATGACAAGCGCCGGTTGCCGTGTAAAAAAGAACTCCCGCTGTCAGGCAAAGGATTACAAGCGTGCGGAGCGACATATTGGTTCGGATAAAAAAATTTACTGACGATGCAACGCCGAGTGTGCATGCTGCTGATCATTCGGCAAATTAATTTTGCTTCGGCCTTAAAAGGTCGCACCTCTTATCGCATAATTTGCCCAAAGCCGATATCATAATCATCCAAGTCCTGCACCCCGAATTCCTTTACGCCATAATCCTTCATACCCAAGCCATAATCGATCTGCGCGCCGCGTTCGAGAAATTCCCGGTAAATGGCTTCCACCTCATCAACCCACAAATAAACGTTCCACATTTTATCGACGACTTGCCAATGCGGAACTACTTTGTGTTGCGCCGGCGCCTGGCTCAACATAATCGTATACCCGTCGCAATGAACCATGCAGAAATTTGGCGGTTCACCCCAAAGCCGCTCATAGGTGAATCCTAGTTTGTCGCGGTAGTAGTTCGCCGCCGCAACAACATCTTTGACCAGCAATACCGGCGCGAGCGCCACGATTTTACCCATATCGCCTCCTTAAATTCTAATCATGCGCGCTTGAAAAAAACACCACCGCAAGGCTAAGAGTTGAAATTGCTTGCTTCAGAGCGTCGCGCCATTTATGGTCGAATGATAGATAATCTGACGGAAAATACCGGAGCCTCAAGCCCCCGCAAACGCCGGTGCAAGACTAAAGGTGAATTATGGCGCCAAGCGCGGCGTAATGGAGCAAGGCGAAATTATAAACTTCGTCATTGTCTGCTCCTCCTTCAAGGAGGCGGTATCCCAATTTCAAAGACACTTGGTCCGAGGCCTGCATCATGAGCGCGGCGAGAACATCTTCCGCCCGGCCTTGCGGCGCTGCCAGTGCGTCGCCTTCCAACAAGAAAGCAAATCGATCATTGAACTTCGCCGCCAGACGAAAATGAAGAATCGGCACAAAGCCGACATTCGTTTTTTCCGCGGCCAGGCTTTGCGTTTGCACGGCAATCCTGGCATCGCGGATTTTGGCGGTCAATCCCATGCCGAGTTCGAGCTTCTCTTTTCTGAGAAGATCATAACGGTAAAACACGCGATAGGAATTGAATTTATAGCTTGCATTCAGCAGCGTATTCGCCGGGAAGGTTTCGCCGGCAAAAACAAGATCGCGATCCAATTGGCCGGTCGAATTGACGGACAGCGGCGCCAATAAAGCGCCCAAATGATGGCGGGCATTAACATGATAAAGCAAACGAATGCGGTAAAACAATTCGGTGTCGGCATTCAGTTCGTCGGATAAAGAAAACAAGGTTCCGCCCCTGCCCGGAATGCGGACATCGCTATAGCCCTTGAACACTGCGCCCGCTTCAATGTCGAGGTCGACTTGTGACAAAACGGGCCCGGCAAAAGTTATGACAAAGATCAATAGAACCGAGAATGAGAATTTAATGTTGTACATTTTTCCTCCTTGGGATTGCCCGAACCCGCAGCGTCACCCGTGATGCAATTCCTGAAAATTATTCTGTGTGAGAACATTCGTTTCATCGCAGGCTGCGGTTGTTGCAAGCTAGCGTGGCGACTCAGCCTGAAGCGTTTGATTGCTTTGAAAAAGTTGCAAGTGGGCTTTGAGCGTCGCGATTTCCGCGGCTGGCGCAAGCTCGATCGCACGGGTTTGCCACTTCACCGCCTCGTCGAAGTTCCCGACAGCAGCCTCAGCCGCAGCAAGCGTTCCGAGAATTTCATAGTGTTGGTACTGCGTCCGCTCCGCGGCCTGGCGGGCAAGTCGCAGCGCCTCGGCGGGATTGCGAAACTGCTGATCGTTGCTGGTTGCCAATAACCACGCGAGGTTATTCAGCGCGTCGAGGTGATCCGGTGCGATTGATAATGCGTTCTCGTACTGAGACCTTGCCGCGAGTTCGTTTCCCAACTCTTGATGCGCCATTCCCAGGTAAAAAAGAGCTGCGCTGTAGTCCGGCTGGCTGGCAACGGCTTGTTCGAAATGCGTTTGTGCTTCCGCATACCGGCCCTGTTTGAACCGCAGTCTGCCGAGATGATATCGCGCTTCGGCAAAAGCGCCATAACTCGCGAGGGCCCGCTCAAAATGCTCCGCAGCCGCAATCTCATCGCCCTGCTGTTCGCTGATCAAGCCGAGTTGGTTGTGCGCCACGGGATCACCGGCGCGCAGACGGAGAACATTTTCAAAATGAACTTTCGCCCGCGTGAATTCCTGCCGGCTTGCAAGAATCATAGCAAGGTATGTCTGAAAATTCGGGAAGTCCGGATACATTTTAACCAGATTCTCCGCCAACGGATATGCCTTGTCTGTCTGGCCTTGCTTCAAGAGCAGGCTGACGAGATTTCCCAACGCGCCGCCGTGCGCCGGCTCCAGCTCGAGCGTCTGATGGAATTTTTCCATGGCAAGATCGTCACGGCCCTGAGTTGCGAGGATGACGCCTTGATTGAACAGCCAGCTCGGGTTGGCCTGGCTGTCGGGCGTGGCGCGCTGTTTGACGATGGCATCGAATCGTTCGCGTTCCGCGGTTGCTGTTTCTCCGATCCAACCAACGCGTGCCAGGGCCTGCCAGAGATGCCAGGCGATCTCTTGATGGCCCTCGAGCGTGGGATGAACGTAATCCTCGATTAGATTGAAGCCCACCAATCCGTGCGGACTTTGTGAGGCAAAAATCTGATCCATATCAACCAGCAATGCGCCCTGCTCCGCGGCAACCTCGCGAATGGCCTGATTGATTCCCGACAGCCGCCGGGAAGGAGAAGCATCCTCGTCGCACGCGCGCTGATAGGCCTGCTGCGCCTCCTGCCATTGCGCAAGCCCCTCGAGGCATTGCGCCATGAAATAGTGAGTCATGGCGTGCTGGGGCGAAAGTTCCGCGGCCCGCTGAAAATCCGCGAGGCCAGCGGCATGCTCGCGGCGCGCAAACTTGGCCTCGCCGGAGCGCAATACCTGCTCCCATAACCGACGGCTTGTTTCGTCCAATGCCGAATTGATCAACGACAGCTCGGGACGCCAGTCGCGCAAATTGCACGGCACGGTGCAGACCACGACCTTGATGCCACGCTCGTGCGCCCGGCGTATCAGGCGCTGCAACCGCCAGCGAAACTCCTCGACGATGGCTTCTTTCTCCGCGGGCAAATACGAGCGTGTATTCTCGCGGCGAACTCTTTCATCGAATTGCGTATCGATCGACACTGGCCGATCATTCTTCTTGCCCAGCAGGGCATGCATACCGGAATAGACGCGCGAATGCGCCAGCAGATATTCCGCCTGATTGCGGGCAAAACTGCGCCGTTTCAGTGCATGAAAAAACTCCGGTTCGATGAATTCGTTGTGGCCGCTGTAGATGATGAAGATATCAGGCTCGTAGCGAAACAACTCATCGGCGACCAGGTTCAAGCGATGCATGGCATACGAAATACCGCTGGCATTGACGGCCTCGATCGTCTGCAGCGGGTGCGCGGCGGCAAGCACGTCTCCGAGAATTGCCGTGAACGCAACCGGCGCGCTCCAGGGAAATCCGTATGAGCTTGAGCCGCCCAGCGTGAAGAGGCGCACGCCGTTGACAGGCTTGGTTGCCAGGAAGGATTGATCGTTGAATGTTCCGCCCGGCTTGGGCAGGCGCGTGCGATAGACATTGCCTTGCGGCTCAAAAACCGTAATCAGCCCCGAGAAACCGCGGAACGGATCTTCTCGATCCACGAGCAGCGCAACGCCGCCCGCCCAGAGCGCGAGTTCCAGCGCGAAAAAGAAGGCCAGCGTTGCCTGCGCTGAAAACAGAATCTTCTTCCACAATGCCTGCTCGGAGGTGTTGAGCTTTATTTTCGCAATTGTCTTGGTGGATTTTTGT
Source organism: uncultured Cytophagia bacterium (assembly GCA_964457925.1). GTDB lineage: Bacteria > Zhuqueibacterota > Zhuqueibacteria > Zhuqueibacterales > Zhuqueibacteraceae > Coneutiohabitans. The sequence goes on along the minus strand of CAYWGH010000002.1, from coordinate 294,483 downwards.
TTCTGCTTGGATGGCATGTTGAAATCGTTTGATTCAATCTGCTTGGCGCAAGCATTCCATTTATCTTTTCGATGTTTTGAAAAGCTCCAACATAAGCTTGCGAAAAAAGCGATACTTTATCAAGCAGATTCTTGGGAAGGAATGTTCAGAGCGGGAGGCGTGTTGGCGGCTGATGGCAGCGGGCAGTAATTTTGATTTCCCTAGATCTCAAACCGCGAATGAACGCGAATAAACGCGAATTGAAAATATATGAGCGTACCTTCGCGCGAATCAGCGGTTGCGGAAAATGGGGATTTTGCTTGGAAGGCGTTTCAAAAATCTTGAGCCACGGATTTACACGGATCTTCACGAATTTTTTGAACAAACATCTTAAAAATAAAAAATCAGCGAAAATTCGTGTACATCCGTGGCCAAAGAAAAGGCATCGGGCCGTGAACCGCGCCACATCACCTTACAACGGCCAATCGCGCAGCAGGCGTTCGGTTTCCTCAGAATGGCCGCTCTCGTCGCGCACCATGTCTTCGAGTTGTACCACCAAGCCTTTATCGCCGAAGGCCTCCGCCTCCTTGGCGCGCTGGGTATAATCCTGCGTCGCTTTCCTTTCGGCTTTCAGCACGGCTTCCACCATTTCACGATTGGTCTTTGCGGGCGGCACCGGGCGCGGAATGGTGACCGGCTCGCCGCCGAGTGCAACAATTTTGTTGGCGAGAAACTGCGCGTGCAATTGTTCATCGGCAATCTCCGCCTGGAAAAACTGCGCCAGTTGCGGGCGAAACGGCCCGCTGGCTTTTGCGGCATAGGTCAGATATTGAATAATCGCGCCCAACTCGCCGGCGAGATCTTCATTTAAATGCTCGATCAACGTTTTTTTGTCCATCGAAACGGCTCCATTTGTTTTCGCACGTTTTTCGATTGCGCAACAAACGCAATGCAAACGTGCCGGTCCGTGATCAAATAAATGTCCGGATGGTTATGCTTGCCTTGTGTACAAGCTCAAGAAGCAGAAAATCGCTTTAATGTTCTGCAACAATGCGGCATTTTTAAAGATGTTCTGCCACGGCTTGGCCGCGGCAGAACAATTGCCAGGACAATAGTGTTTTTGGACCGCGGCTAACTCGACTATGTCACATTCCAAAAATCATCGCAGTGGCGCGGAGACCGCAGCGTAAGATTTTTTAGAATTCCCAGCGAACTCTGCCTCTCAGCGGTGAATCTGACATAATCAAGCTAATTCAGCAGCGCCTGATCGAGGTGACTCGCAATAACTTGTTGCGGCACCGCGCCGACGATACGATCCACGATCTCGCCATTCCGGAACACCAGCAGGGTGGGAATGCCGCGCACGCCCAGCTCGGAAGGCATGGCATTGCTGTCGGCATCCATTTTGCCAACTTTTACTTTACCGGCATATTGTTTCGCCACGGCTTCGACCGCAGGCGCGATCATGCGGCAGGGCATGCACCAATCAGCCCAAACATCAACCAATACGGGAATTTTGGAATCCAAAACTTCGGACTTGAAATTGGCATCGGTGATTTCAATAGGCTTGCTCATGATAATTCTCCTTGGCTAAAATACGATTCAGTATACAGGTTTGACAATTTGTAGTTCCAAGTGGCCGGCTGTCACAGCCGCCAGCGGCGATAACCAGCACAACACACAATGACATCGATCTTCATCACAAATAATGCGATCCTCTGAAATTTCTTCACGCGGCTTCTACGCGAGCTTTGTTGCTCGGCGCGGGCGCGGCTTGCAAGGCTTTGCTCTGTTGCAAACCGTACAGATACGTGCCAAGAAAGATGCCGAGCAGGGTGAAAATCGCCCCCAGTTTGCCTTCGCCTAGCATGGCGAGCGCCGTGCCCGGACACGCGCCGGCCAATCCCCAGCCCAATCCAAAAATAAGCGAGCCGGGAATCAACGAGGACTTATAGGGTTTGCCTTTGAAGGCAATCGCTTTTCCTTCAAACAGATTGCGGGCTTTCAGGGCTTTGAGTACGGCGACGCCGATCGCGCCCACGGTTGCAGCCGTGGCAATGACCCACAAGAGTTGCAAATCTTCAAACAAAAACAGCTTGGCATAGAAGTCGTAGGTGGTGGCGCCGGCGCGGCTCAGAATGAAACCAAACAACGCGCCGAACAGCAGAAACGAGTATTTCTTCATGACAACTCTCCTATCCAATAAGCCTAAAAAGAATCTGCACCATGATGATACCGCCGATAAAAAATCCGGCGGAAGCCAGCACGCTGGGCGGGTTGAGCATGGACATGCCGGCGATGGAATGTCCGCTGGTGCAGCCGCCGGCTGCGCGCGAACCGTAGCCGATCATGACGCCGCCGGCCACCAGTGTCAGAGCCTTCGCCCATAATGCTTGCGGCAGCACGCTGTCATACATTGCTCCCATGGAAAAGCTGGCCACAATCTCGCCGGGCGAAGTCAACGCCGCCAGCAAGCCGCCGAGCGGAATGCCGATAAGGAACCACAGGCGCCAGTTGTTGGCGGTTTCGTATTCACCTTTATGGAAAAACGGCGCGCTCGAAACGTAACTGCACACGTTGCCGAATCCGGTGGAGGCGCCGAGCGCGTTGCCGGAAAAGATCCATTGCAACAGGGCGTAAGCGCCGACGGCCAGGCCGCCGACCCAACCGCTCCAAACGATGACTTCGGTCATGATGAAATCTCCAGATAATGATTTATCAATTAAAACGCATCCTTTTCTCTTACCGTGAAAACTTTTTTGTAAGCGGATTGAACGAATAACGTGAATACCGTTTTCTGCTTTGCCCACGATACTCGAAGAATCCGCTTACGACGAGCCTGTTGGCTGTGGCTCGCCACCTTGAGTGTTATTGCACAATTTCTCCCTTGTTTTGCTGCCAGGAAACAAACCCGCCGCTGAGGTGTTTGACGCGATAGCCATGACGTTGCAGCAGCGCCGCAGCAATGGCGGAACGGTTGTCCGTACGGCAGTGCAGCAGAATCTCGCGATCCTTGGGCACCTCCGCGAGACGCTTCGGCAACTGGGTGTATGCGATGTTCATCGCTCGCGGCAGATGTCCGGCCTCGAATTCCGCGGAGCCGCGCACATCGAGAACAACGGCGCCGTCGTGAGCCTGGCCGTTCAATTTCTCAATTGGAATGGAATCGGTTTTGGCGACTTTGCCGCCCTCGGATTGATATTGCGCGAATGTTTCGGGCGTGGCATATCCAGCAACATCATCCAACCCGATGCGAATCAGATCCGTGACCGCTTCTTTCATGCGCTTTTCCTCGACGATGAGATAGAACGGCTTGCCGGGTTCGAGATACGAGCCGGCGGCGTTGGGGAGGTAATTCGACAACGGCGCCCACAGCGCGCCTTCCACGTGGCTTTCGCGGAACTGCGGCCACGGGCGGGTGTCAACGATGATCGCTTTCTCACTCACCAGTTTTTTGAGGGCGTTAACGTCGAGCGGTTTCGGCGCGGGCAGCTTGCCCAACAACGCCGGACCTTCCTTGTTCTCACGCTTCATGCGCGCAAAATACAGCGGCGGCTCCGGCTGCCCTTCGAGAATGGTGTGCACGAATTTCTTTTCGTCATTGGCGTCGGCAATGGCCGCGTTGAAGCGTTTTTCATAGCCCACGGTCGATTGCGGCACTGCGCCCAATGCTTTGCCGCATGCCGAGCCGGCGCCATGGCCGGGCCACAATTGCAGATAATCCGGCAGGCTCTTGAACTGCTGAATGGTTTGATACAGCGTTCGCGCGGCAGGCTCTTTGGCGCCGGCGTGGCCGGCTGCGCTTTCCAGCAGATCCGGGCGGCCAACGTCGCCGACAAAGACGAAATCGCCGGTGGCAATGCCCATGGGTTCGTTTGCGCCGCCGCCAAGATCGGTCACCATGAAACTCATATGCTCGGGTGTGTGACCCGGCGTGTGCACTGCTTTGATTTCGATATTGCCGACTTTGAACTTATCGCCGTCTTTCAACAATTTATGATCATAACTCCCGCCGTTTTGTTTTTTATCAAGCCAGCGGTATTTCCAATTTTCATCGCCTTCATCAGAAACGTACAAACGTGCGCCGGTGCGTTCCGCCAACTCACGCGCGCCCGACAAATAGTCGGCGTGAATGTGGGTTTCAGCAATGGCCGTAATCTTCATGCCTTCGCGGGCGGCCGCTTCGACATAGCGTTCGACGTCGCGTTCAGGATCGATCACCAGAGCTTCGCCTGTGCGTTGGCAGCCGATGAGATAGCTTGCCTGCGCCAGTTTGTCGTCGTAAAGCATACGGAACAACATGATAGAACCTCCTATGAATTGTTTTTTTAATTTCTCGTTTATTTGAAAAACTGCAAATCGCCGGCCGAAAGCGGCATTATGCTAGGCCACTTTGCGTTGAATATCAAGCCAGAAACAACTCTTTGGTAACGATATAAGCGCCCATGATCAAAACAAACCAGCCAAATGCCAGCTTCAATTTGCCGGCGGGCGCATGTTTATTGAGGTAAGTGCCCAATGCGATGCCCACGAGCGGCAGCAGGGTAATCAGCGCAACAAAGCCGTAATCAATAGTGGCGGAGGCTTGCGCCTCACCGATGAAACCAATCAATGATTTTGCCGCGATGATCAGCAAATCCGTGCCGATCGCGACTTTCATGGGCAAGCCGCCAAGCAAGACCAGCACCGGCAAGATCATGAAGCCGCCGCCGGCGCCGACGAAACCGGTGACCACGCCTACTCCCAAACCCAGCGCGAAGATCAACGGAAATTTTTTGGCGTCAAGTTTCACAGCATGCCCGGCGGGCAGTTCCGCTTCCTGCTTGCTGCGAATCATCGCAACCGAGGTGATCAACATGAAAATGGCGAAGAGAATCATCACCATCATATCTTTGCTCAAGACGAAGCTGTCGAATTGCATGACCGGATCGGGAATCGCCGGAAACAGATAGCGCCGCGTCAAATAAACGCCCAATATCGCGGGTATGCCAAAAATCAAAGCCATGCGGGGATTGGATTGTCCGCGCCGCAAATACTCCATGGCCCCGGCCAGCGCGGTCGCGCCGACGATGGCCAGCGAATAACCCGTTGCTTGTGAAGCCGGCACAGCAAACAAATAAACCAGCACCGGCACCGTCAAAATCGAGCCGCCCGCGCCGATCAAACCCAAAACCACGCCCAGCGAGAGCATGGCAACATAACCGAATATTTCCACAGAAGTTTGCCTTTCACTTACAGATTCTCCGGGCGCTGATGTTGCCCGAACCGTGACCACCAATTGTTTTTGAGTTAGTGACACAAATCCCAAAAAGGTTCCCGGAAAAATCCGTTAAGCTGGAGGCAAATCAACCGCGCCGGTGGGTCGCGTTTTTAACTTGACTATGTCAGATTCACCGCCGAGAGGCAGAGTTCGCTGGCAATTCTAATAAATCCTACTCGGCGATCTTCGCGCCACGGCGGCGTTTTTTGGAATGCGACATAGTCGAGTTAAGTTCCCGTAACAATAATTGTTGCAAAGGCTGGGGCAATTCCCCGTGTTTCATATTTAAACAAACTTCGTGAGTCAAATCGAGCGTGGCAAACAACGATTGGCAGCGTGAGCACAATTCGCCGGATGCCAGGGGAAATGCGACGCCGCGATCCAAGGATTCCTGTTTGGCATGCAGCAAATCCAGGCAGATTTTTTGTTCGTGATCCGGCGGCGGCGTCTTGCGCTTCGGCAATTTCTTCACCAATTCTTTGCGCAAGAGCAGGCGGCCGCGATGCACACGGGTTTTTACCGTGGCGGGCTTGATCCCCAACACCTGCGCGACTTCCTCCACCGAAAACTCCACAATATCCTTGAGCAACAGCGCCATGCGAAAATTGGGCGGCAGCTTGGCCAGCGCAGCCTGCACCGCTTCTTGGGCCTCGCGGCGCAACACATGATCGAGCGGGCCATCGTGTTCCGCCGGCAAAGCGGGAATTTCATCGTCCCCCGGCGCAGGGATTAAGTCCGCCAAAGGCTGCATGCGGCGCGGCTGGCCGGCGCGCTTGCGTTTGATGCGCTTGCATGTGCGCGCCGCAATGCTGTAAAGCCAGGTGCTGGGCCGGGCGCGTCCTTCGAATTTATCCCACGCGCGAAACGCGCGCAAAAATGTTTCCTGCACCAAATCCTCGGCATCCGATTGCCTGCCGCACATGCGCAAACCGAGATTATAGATGAGGCCGCCGTGTTCTGCCAGCAATCGCGGAATGGCTTGCTCAGCTGAGTCGGGGGCGTTGTAATGGCGACGCGTCCGTGAAAGTGAAACGGTTTTGTTCATGTTGATATTCCTGCGCTGATCATCGCTGCCGGCTTGGCGCCGGGCAATATAGTAAACGCGCGGCCTATTTTCAACCCAACGCTGCGCGAATGTGCGCAGCACGGCCAAGTATGTGATCAACTTTTCCAAAATCGGTGCTGGGCTTTTAGCCACTGATTTCCACGACTCTGCACGGATGCCAGTATCCTTTTGAAGGAAACAATTTTACTGGCATCAAAAATCAGTAAAAATCGTTGTTCATCCGTGGCCCAAAAGAAGTATCGGTCGTGAATTCTCAAACCAGTTGTTTTGCACTTGTATTTTTGGGGAAGGCGGGTGATTTGGCGCAAAGATTTGGGGTCAAGCTGAGAGGCGAAACCTCGAAAGCAAAACGCAGCAGTTGCCTGAACTGAATCTCTCATCTCAGAAACACCAAATTGATCGAAAATAATTCACTTGTATCGCAGTTGCCTGCTTTTGGGAGTGAATGTTTCAAAATGTTACAATGCCATAACATCCAATTTTTAAACAGGTCGATTATCAACCATTTGCCGATCAAACCTAAGCTATCGAAAATCATGCAGATTCAAATTAATAATTAATGATTTAATACATCATATTATGACCTCTTATGCATTATAGTGTATAGAATTGAATGCGTGGCAATTATTTCAAAACTAAGAATCACCCTGGCAATAAAGTTGCTATAGCCATGTACAATTTGTTCGGAATGGCTTACAACGGACTTCCAGGCTGCGCAAAGCAAATTCTTTGATAATCAAATATCAAAAAGGAGCAAGGTCGATGGAAAGAAAATGGGTACAACTGAAGTACATGATCTGCGGTGTATTGCTCTTGCTGACCACTGTCGCTTCGGCGCAAGAGACCAAAACTTGGACGGGCACAGTTTCCAGCAATTGGTCCGAGGCCTCGAACTGGCTGCCGGCCGGTCAACCGCATGCACTCTCACCTGTCATTATTAAAAAGCCCGCAAACGGCATCCTGCCGATTCTCACTGAAAATTCTTCCGCGCGAAGCCTCGTCATCGAACTGGGCGCAAGCTTGACGATCAACGGACAGACCTTGACGGTTGAGGGCGATTTTAAAGTCGGCACGAGCGGCATCGTGAGCGATCATCTGATCATGACGAATGCCAACGATCAAATCATCATCAAGGGCAACACGACGTTCGCCGCGCGCACCAAACTCGAGGCCGGGCAAATTGTGTTGCACGGCAATCTGGTGCAAGAGGCCGTGAACACGGCGTTGCAACCGGGCGGGACAGTGTTCGTTTTCAACGGCGCTGCGCCGCAAACCGTCAGCTTTCAGCGCCCGGGCACGAACAATCAATCGTTTCTCAGAAATGTGATTGTGCGCAATCCAGCCGGCGTTTCGTTTTTGAGCGACGTACACGTAACCGGCCTGTTGCAATTGGAAAATGGCGGCAAGTTGGTGCAACAAGACTCGTTCGGCACGTATTTTCATGAGCAGCTTCCGCTCACCGGCAATGGTGATTATCAAGTGCGCAAATCCTATATCGCCGCGCCGATCGTGATGAACGGCGACCGCGAGCTGGGGCAATCCGGGAATGATCTGACGATTCTCGCCCGCCAGGCGTTGACGCTCAACGGCCATCGTTTACGCGTCGGCGGAACGTTCACGGTCAAGGCGTATGGCAGTCAAAAGCATTTGATCATGGCGAATCCCGCGGACGCGCTGGAGATCGGCGGAGATGCCATTTTTGAAGGGTACAGCACGTTGGAGGCCGGCGCCATTTTCGTGCGCGGCGATGTGATTCAGAAAGTCAGCAGCGCCGCGTTGCAACCCAGCGGCGCGGTGTTTGTGCTGGAGGGTGAGGAGCCGCAAACCGTGAGCTTCGAGCGCCCCGGCTTGGTGAATCGTTCGTTCTTGCATGACGTGATGGTAAAAAATGCTGCAGGAGTGAATTTCGCAAGCGATGTTTACATCACTGGGCGCATGACGCTCGACGAGGGTAATATTTCTCAATCGTCTGCGCAAGGCACGTACTTCACTCAAGCGCTGCCGGCGATTGTAAGCGGCAACTATGGCATCACCAACAGTTATGTTGCCGGCGCCCTCGCGCTCGAATCGAATCTCACCCTGCCGAATGTTGACAATAACCTTACGGTGTTGGCGCGTCACTCCCTCACACTCAACGGGCATACGCTGCGCGTGGGCGGCAATTTCACCGTTAATGTTTTTGAAGAGTACAAACACCTGTTCATGACGCAGGCGGCGGATACGCTGGAAATCAACGGCAATGCGGAATTTCAAGGCCAAAGCGAGCTGGCCGCCGGCGCGATCATCGTCAAAGGCGATCTGGTGCAGAAAATCAGCGGCAAATCGCTGCAACCGAGCGGCACGCATTTCATTCTCGCCGGCCGCTCGCCGCAAACCGTCGCCTTCGAGAAACCCGGCACCGGCAATCGTTCTTTCTTCAAAGATCTGACACTGCGCAATTCCGCCGGCGTGAGCTTCGCATCGGATATCTTTATCACCGGCCAGCTCAAGCTGGAAGCGGGAACAGCGCTCAATCAAACCGCCGGCTTTGCCGCTCATTTTACCAGCGCGTTGCCTAAGATCGAAAACGGAACGTATGCTATTCACAACACCAACATCGCCGGCGCGCTGGTTTTGGCGGAGGACTTGCGACTCACCGAACCGTCGGCCAGCGTGACGATTTTGCCGAAACAATCCTTGACGCTCAACGGGCATACGCTGGAGATCGGCGGTAATTTCAAAGTCAGCGCCTTCAGCGCCGAAAAACATTTAATCATGAATAATGCTTCCGACCGGCTGGTGGTAAACGGCAACGCCACGTTCGAAGGCTTAAATGTGTTGCAAGCCGGAACCATCGTGCTGCGCGGCAATCTGACGCAGGCCATCAGTGCGGCGGCCATTCAACCCGAAGGTACAACCTTCGTGTTCGACGGCACGAATGTTCAGGTCGTGTCGTTCGAACGGCCCGGCACCGGTAATCGTTCCTATTTGCATGAGGTGACAATCAAGAGCGCGGCCAGTGTGCGCGCCATTACGGATGTCTTCGTCACCGGCCAGATCAACAACTACGGCAGATTCGAAGTCATCGATACCCGCTCGCTCTTTTTGGGAGATGCGGCCGGTATCAATCACCAGGGCGGTGTGCTGGTGGGCAACGGCACGGTGAGCACGCCCACCTTTTCGTTCACCAATGAAGGCATTGTGCGGCCCGGCTCGCTGTTCGGCATCATGCGCATCACTGGTCCCTACCGGCAAATGCCGGCGGGTAAATTGACGATCACGATTGGCGGCTTGCAGCCGGGCACGCAATACTCACGGCTGGTCGTCAGCGGCGGCGCAACGTTGGACGGCGACTTGGAATTGGAGTTGATCAATGGTTTCACGCCCAGCGTGGGCGACAGCTTCCGCGTGATGGAGTTTGGCGCGGCGGACGGACAATTCCGCCAAATCATCAGCAAACTGCCGAAGAATGTGGAATTTCAGGTACGTTATAAGGCAAGCGGGGTGGATGTGGTGACGGTTGCTGCGGCCAATCGTGCGCCCGTGGCACAAAACGACTCAGCCGCCACGCGCATGAACCATCCGGTCACGATCGTGGTTCTGCAAAATGATCTTGACGACAACGAGGATGCGCTGCAGGTAACCGCGCTCGATCTGACGAATACCATCGGCACAGCGGAGATGGCGGGCGACAGTAGCGTCACCTATATCCCGCAAGAAAATTTTTATGGTGAAGATTCCTTCGGATACACGGTTGACGACGGTCGCGGCGGCATCAGCTCGGCGCGGGTGTATGTGACGATTGCGCGCACGAACCGGCCGCCGGTGGTGGTCAATAGCATTCCCGAGATTGCAGTCAATGAAAACAGCAGCGCGAATGTTTTGTTCCAAAATCTAAGCGCGGTTTTTGCCGATCCCGACGGTGATGCGCTCACCCTGAGCGCCACGGCAGAGGCCGGCCTCACGGTTTGGATTGCCGGCGACTCATTGTTGGGGACGCCCCAGCCGGATTTCTCCGGTCAGGTTCAGGTCACTGTCACAGCGCGTGATGATTCCAATGCCGTCGCAGCAACGAGTTTTACCGTAAACGTGATCGGCGCAAACAAGCCGCCCGCGACCTTCAGTTTGTTGCAGCCGCAAGACGGCGCCATTGTCGATCCGCGCGCGGTGACGATTTTCCGCTGGCAAGAGGCGCAAGATGCCAACGGCGACTCGCTTCGCTACAGCGTCCGGATCTTCAGCGCCAACGCTGATACGACGGTGAGAAATATCAAAACAACCGAGTTGTATTTCGAGGGCAGAGGTTTTCTGCAGGGGGCGACGGTTTACCAATGGGTAGTCAGTGTCAGCGACGCCGAGTTCAGCACCGCCAGCGCAGACACGTTCACCTTTACGACCATCGCTGTCACCTCGGTGGAAAACCGTCAAGGGCAGACGCCGGAAGTTTTCGCACTCGAACAGAATTATCCCAATCCCTTCAATCCCAGCACCACGATCAGCTTTGCGTTGCCCAAAGCGAGCGACGTGAGTCTGTCGATCTTCAACAGCAACGGCCAATTGGTGAAGCAATTGATTTCCCGCGAGATGCCGGCGGGCCGCCATCACGTGACGTGGGACGCGACAAATGAGTATGGCGAGCGCGTGTCCAGCGGCATGTATTTGTATGTGATCAAAGCCGGCAACCCCGCCGCAGGCGCGGAGCAAGGCTTCACCGCGCGCCGCAAACTGGTGCTGATGAAATAGTCGAGAATCACGGAGCATCAGGCACTGCAGCTGGCATATGCCTCTGTGATGTTTCCCAACGCCGCGTGTTCGAATCCTGAGCATGCGGCGTTTCCGTTTTTGTTGAAATATGACGAGTCAACCTGGCAAGTTTCAGACCTCCCCCGCCCTGCCGAAGCTCCATTTCTTACCGCCAGAGAAGCTTTTCGAACAAATGTCTTGACTTATTCAAAGGTTTTGATAACTTGGCGCATCTTTCAAAAAAAAGCTGTGTATGTATAACTCATTTGCCGCTCTCACCTGATTATTATCACACAGCGCCACATGCGGATTACTTCTCTCGCTACCTTTTATAAAAACTGACACGTTTGGGCTGCTGCAATTTGGCAGAAAATGGTACGGTTCGTTTGTGCTATTCTCCTTTGACCGGTTTCGCAGAAATTGTGGGTTACGCCAGGATCAACAGAAACCAACATGAGAAAATCGCCAGAGTATTTTCTTGTCAAAGCGCGAGGGCCTTGACCGCCCAGCATGATTCCCAGCGCTTTTCCGGACAAAACTAAATTTTTAGACATTTCACAAACGCCGCCCCCTTGCAAGCAGTGTGGGTGGCAAAAAATCAAATGATTCTATGAGGAGAAACATTTATGCAGAAGCGCTACCCTCGATTTGCCGCGGTCTTCATATTTTGCATGACGGTTTTAGCATTTGCCGCCGATGACGGCCGGGATAAGAATACCATTTTGCACCAAGCTAATCTAAAATTTGATCAGGCGGGGAAAGCGCCGACGGAGATTCAGTTTGTCGGCGCGCAACAGCCTGCGGTTGCCACCTTTTTTCAGGAATACAAACAGTATTTCCAGATTTCCGATGACAATCACATTCAGCTGTACCGCTCGTCGTATGATCAATTGGGCGCCCATCACCGCCATATTCAACATTACAAGGGAATCCCCATCATCGGCGCGGAATACATTCTGCACGAAAGGAACGGCGCGGTGTGGTATGCCAACGGCCGGCTCGTGCATGATTTGAAGATGGAGGTCACGCCAACCCTTAGTGAGCAAGCCGCGCTGCAAGCCGCGTTGCGGCACATCGGCGCGGAAAGCTACATGTGGCAAGATGAAGCCAATGAAGCCTTTTTGAAAAGAGAGCGCAATGACCCCAACGCCACGTTTTATCCCAAAGGTGAATTGAAACTCACCTCCGGTAAAGCGGAAATCACGGCGGCGAACATGAAGCTGGTGTATCGCTTCGATATTTATGCCGCGAAGCCGTTGGGCCGGTATTATGTTGACGTGGACGCCAAAACCGGCGCGATCGTCAATCAAATCAGCCGCATCCATGATGTCGAAGTCAACGGCAGCGGCGCCTCGTTGTATAACGGCACGGTGTCGATGCGGGTCGATCAAGTTTCGGGGTCGAGTTATCGCTTGCAGGCCAATGACAACACCGTGCGCGGCGCAGATATTCGTACTTACAACATGAACAACGGCACCAGCTATACCAATGCCACAGATTTCACCTCCACCAGCGCCAACGGCCCGTGGGATGGCGCCGGGGTGAGCGCGCATTGGGGCGCGGAGGCCACCTATGACTACTTTTATCAGAAGCACGGCAGAAACAGCTTGAATAACGCCGGGTTTACTCTGCTCAGTTATGTTCATGCCAATCTCGTGGGCATGGGATATCCCAACAACGTAAATGCCTTTTGGGACGGCAGCCGCATGACTTATGGCGACGGCGACGGCGTGAATTATTTCCCGCTGGTTTGCCTCGACGTGGTCGGTCACGAGTTGACGCACGGCGTGACGGATTTTTCCTCCAATTTGATCTATTCGTATGAGTCCGGCGCATTGAACGAATCGTTTAGCGACATTTTCGGCAATGCGGTGGAGCTCTTCAAAGAAAACCCGGGCCAGGAAAGCGGATTTCCTCTCGCACGCTGGCGCGTCGGCGAAGATTTGACCGCCAACGGTTTGGGCATCCGGAACATGGCCAATCCTAACGAGTTCAGCGATCCCGATACCTATCAAGGCACGTATTGGTACACCGGTACCGGCGATAATGGCGGCGTGCACATCAACAGCGGCGTGCAGAATTTTTGGTTTTATTTGTTGGTGGAAGGCGGTAGCGGCACGAACGACGTGGGTTATGCCTACAACGTGCCGAGTCTCGGTCTCACCAAAGCCGGGGCCATTGCTTACACGAACAACAATTCGTTTTTGACTTCCAGCTCGAATTACGATGCGGCGCGCAGCGGCGCGATTGCTGCGGCCGAAGGCTTGTACGGCGTCGGTTCACCCGAAGCGCTTGCTACCGCTGAAGCCTGGCTGGCCGTGGGTGTCGGCACGATTCCGCAGCCGCCTGCGGATTATGCGACGCTGCCGTACTACACGGGCTTTGAGAGCGGCGCGCTGGACAATCATTGGAACACATACAAATCCAACACCGCCGGACGCATTCGCGTGCTCAACACCAACGGCCCGTTTGCGGGCAGCTATCATTTGGTGATGGACGTGAGCAGCAGCGTGTACAGCCAAAACGAGGCCTGGCTGCACCTGAATCTCTCCGGCCATTCGCAAGTGAATCTGGCTTTTCGCTGGAAGGAATTCTCCGATGAAACCCACACGCAAGACGGGGTTTATTTTTCCAACAATGGCGGCGCCAGCTTTGTCAAAGTGCAAAACCTGAGCGGCAGCAGCACAGCTTGGCAAACCTTCAACCTCGATTTGGATGCGCTGGCCGCAGCCAATGGCCTGAGCTTGACCAGCACGTTTATTGTCAAATTTCAACAATATGACAACTCTCCGATAACCTCGGACGGCTTTGCCTTCGATGAAATCAGCGTAACGGCGCCCGGGAACAATCCGCCGGCATTTACCAATGATCCCTTCAATAAAGCGAACGCGACTCAAGGAGTGGCCTATAGTGGCTCGATTGCCGGCGACGCCACTGATCCCGACAGCGATCCCTTGACCTTCTCAAAAGTCAGCGGACCGGCCTGGTTGAGCGTCGCGGCCAATGGCGGGCTTTCCGGCACGCCCGGCAGCGCTGACGTGGGCGCGAATCAATTCACGGTTCGGGTGGAAGACGGCAACGGCGGCAGCGATCAAGCCGTGATGAATATCACCGTTGATCCGCCAAGCTCATGGCAGGTGATTACCTTCGACAATTTCGAAACCAGCATGGGCAGCTACACCGACGGCGGCTCGGACATGTCGCGTTATACCGGCGGCACCTATGCTTATCAGGGCAGCGCCGCAGCGAACATCCAGGACAACAGCGGCACGGCCTCGTCATTCTATCACACGGGTACTTACAACGTGACCGGCTACAACACACTCGAAGTCGATTTCTATTTCGTCATGGTGAGCATGGAAACGAATGAGGACTTCTGGGTGCAATACTACAACGGTTCCGCGTGGCAAACCGTGGCCACCATCGCGCGGGCGGGCAGCATTTTGAATAATACCTTCTACCACGCGGTTGTAACCATCCCGCGCAGCACGTACAACTTCCCGGCCAACGCGCGCATTCGCTTCATGTGTGACGCAAGCGATAACAACGATGATGTGTACATCGATCAGATCGAGTTCCGTGGAACGACGGCGGCCGCGGGATTCACCTTTGCAAAAATCAGCGAGGCGGTAAATGTCGTGGAGGCCGCAGCAGCGTTGCCCGAGACTTTCGAGTTGATGCAAAACTATCCCAACCCGTTCAATCCAACCACCACGATCAGTTTTGCATTGCCGGAAGCGCGTCATGTGACATTGACGATCTTCAACAGCAACGGCCAACTGGTCAAAGAGCTGGTTGCCGGCGAGATGTCCGCAGGCACGCACAACGTGGTGTGGGACGCGACGGATACCAACGGACGGCGAGTGGCCAGCGGCGTGTATCTGTACTTTATGAGAGCCGGCGACTTTGTCAGTCAGCGCAAACTCGTGTTGATGAAATAACGTGGCCTGTCAATTGATATGCACAAAACCCCCGGCGGCTAATCCGGGGGTTTTCTTTTTTGGGAATCCGGATTAATCTTCACCGCGAGGCTGTGCGAAAAGACTTGATGTTCTCAAATTCCGTGACAACATTTCGGCGTAACCGGCGATCAACAAGCAATCTCTTCAAGCAAAATTATGCCGACGATACACAAGCTCCTTCACCCGGCCCTGCCGATTTGTTTGCTGTTTGTCTTGCTCCGTTTCCCGGTCGCGATTTTCGCCCAGACGTCGCCAATTAAATTCAAGCACCTCACCGTTGAAGACGGGCTCGCGCACAATCGCGTGTGGCGCATTTTGCACGATCGCAAAGGCTTCTTGTGGTTCGCCACCGGTTACGGGTTAAGCCGTTACGACGGCTACGGCTTTACCAATTTTCAAAAGCACGGCGCAGGCACGTTGAGCCACGATGCCGTTTGGGCGCTTTTCGAAGATCACACCGGCACGCTGTGGGTGGGCACGTATGGCGGCGGGCTGAACAAATTCGAGGCCGCGACGCAAACGTTTCGCCATTTCCAACATGATCCCCAAAATCCGAACAGCCTGAGCAACAATATCGTGAGGGCGATTCACGAATTGTTCAATGAACCCGGTGTGTTGTGGATCGCCACCATCGGCGGCGGCTTGAATCGCTTCGACACCCGCACTGAAATCTTCACGCGTTTTCAAAATGATCCGCGTGATTCAACCAGCCTAGCCAGCAACAGCGTTCATACTTTGCATGAAACACGCGACGGAGTGTTGTGGCTCGGAACCGCAAATGGTTTCACGCGGCTCGAACGATCTGCGAATGACAATACAGCTGCGCATGGCGCTGCCCGTGCTGTAAGCTTTCGCAACTATCAATTCAAAGCGGGAAACACGGAAGACATATTTGCCGGCGGCGTTACGACTATTCTCGAAACCAAAGACGGTGCGCTCTGGCTCGGCGCGAACGAGGGCGGGTTGAGCCTTTTCAACCGGCAGGCGGAAACGTATATCCATTTCACGCATGATCCTGATGATCCGAAAAGTTTGAGCCATGGGTCGGTGCGAAAACTTTTTGAGGATCGTGCGGGGAATATTTGGATCGGCATTCATGGCGGCGGACTCAACAAATTTGATCGCGTTGGCCGAACGTTTGTGCGTTATCAGCATGATCCCGATGATCCGCACAGCTTGAGCAACGACGTGGTGCGGGATATTCTTGAAGATCGTGCGGGCGTGTTGTGGGTGGCGACATTCGGCGGCGGCTTGAATAAAATCGTCCCCAATAAATTTTCTCTCTTTCGCCACGAGCCGAACAATCCCAACGGCCTGCTGCGCAACAACGTGACGCACATTCATGAAGATGCACGCGGCGCGATCTGGGTTTTTATGCAGGGCGGCGGCCTCACGCGCATAGACTTGCAGGGTGGAGAAAAGCCAGCCTACACGCATTACGGGCACGAGCAGTCTCATGCCAACAGCTTGGGCCAAAACAACGTGCAAAATTTTATCGAGTCGCGCGACCAGCCCGGCGTGTTCTGGTTTGGAGTGGCCAATCTCGGGCTGGTACGATTCGATAGTAACGCCGGCAAGTTTGTGCGCTTGCAACACGAGCCGGGCAATCCGAACAGCATTTCCAGCAACCGCATTACTTCGATTCATCAATCTCTGCAACAGCCGGAGATTCTTTATATCTGCGCAGCGCGCGGACAATTGAATCGCCTCAATGTGCGCAAAGGCACGTTCACACGTTTTGATTTGGGCGTGAGCAGCCTGCTCGCAAAAATCTATGAATCGCCGCGCGAGCCGGGCGTGCTTTGGGTGGGAACAACGGCAAAAGGTTTGATTCGTTTTGATTCGGAGAGTGGCGCCGTTCGGCATATACTGCCCGATGACCCTGTTGCCGATGTTCCGGCGCACGTCGAGATGATTTATGAATCGCCGCAACGCCCGGGGATTTTGTGGATTTCTACGGATCGAGAGGGATTTTACAAGATCGCTCACGACGCTTTGAAAAACGCAACGAGCGTGAAGCATTTCAGGCATCAGGAGGGCAATCGCAACAGCCTGTTGAGCGACAAGCTTTGGGCCTTTTGCGAAACGCCCGACGGCAGGTTGTGGTTCGGTTCCGAAAAAGGTTTGAGCCGATTCGATTCCGAACAAGAGGCTTTCACCAATTATACCGTTGAGCAAGGCCTGCCCGGTAATTTCATTCAAAGCATGCTTGCCGATGATCGCGGCAATATTTGGATTGCAACGAACAACGGCCTTGCGAGATTCTCGCCGGCCACGGAGAGCTTTCGAAATTATACGGTCAGCGATGGTTTGCAGGGTCATGCTTTTCATCCGGTTGCTTTCGAAAAGGGGCGCGATGGCCGGCTGTACTTCGGCGGCGCCAATGGCATGAACATGTTCCACCCGGATAGCATGAAAGACAACCTGCATGCGCCGCCGGTTGCGATAACGGATTTCCGAATTTTCAACAAGCCGGTGAAAATCGCTGCCGATAAAGACGATGAAGAGCAAACGCTGCCGGCGCATTTTTCCACGCTGCACGAGATTGTGCTCTCGCATCGCGAAAATGTTTTTGCCTTCGAGTTCGCCGCGCTCGATTACACCGCGCCGGAGAAGAATCAATACGCCTACAAGATGGAGGGTTTTCACGACGATTGGATTCACGCCGGCGCAACGCGAACCGCCACGTTTACCAATCTCGATCCGGGCGATTACACCTTTCGCGTCAAAGGCAGCAACAACGACGGCGTGTGGAATGAAGAAGGCGCTGCGATCAAAATCACGATACTGTCGCCGTGGTGGCAAACCTGGTGGGCTTACATGCTGTATGCGTTTTTCACCGGCCTGGCGCTTTTCGTTCTGCTCCGTTATGAAAAAAACCGCCAGCAACACAAGCACGACGCCGAGCTGCGGCAGAGGGAAGCTGAAAAACTGCACGACATGGATGCGCTCAAATCGCGCTTCTTTGCCAACATCTCCCACGAGTTTCGCACGCCGTTGACGCTGATCCTGGGGCACACGGAAGGCGCGCTGCCCGAGATCGATAACGAAAGCGCGAAAAACAAGCTCAAAATCGCCTTGCGCAACACGGCAAAACTTCGAACGCTCATCAATCAGCTTCTCGATCTTTCAAAATTCGAAGCCGGGCGCATGGAACTGCACGCCGCGCAGCAGGACATCGTGCCGGTGTTGCGTGCGGCCGTTGCCTCCTTCGAATCGTACGCCGCACAAAAAGGCATCGCACTCGCCTTTTCCACAAATCCGGCGGCGATTCCGGTTTATTGCGAGAGAGAACAGATCGAAAAAGTGATGTACAACCTGCTCTCGAACGCTTTGAAATTTACGCTACCGGGCGGAGAGATTTCTGTAAAAGTTGAAGTAGAATCGGAGACGGGGCGAGTCGGGGAGAGAGGGAGAACGGGAGAAGGCGGGAATCGGAATGGACAACCGGCTTCTCCGCTTCTCCGTTTCACCCCTTCTCCGAGCCGTTTTTCCTCCAACGCGCACGAGCTTAAAATCACCGTCCGCGATTCGGGCATCGGAATTCCGCCGGAGAGTTTGCCGAACATTTTCGACCGGTTTTATCAAGTGAATGCTTCTGAAACGCGTGAGCATGAAGGAACCGGCATCGGACTGGCGCTGGTACAGGAACTCGTTCAACTGCACGGCGGCATGATTTCCGTTGAAAGCGAAGCCGGCGCCGGAACGACCTTCACCATAAAACTGCCGCTGGGAAGCGAGCATTTGCGGCCCGAACAGATCGTTGCGCATGACACACGCACGCGGGAAAATGGGATTGAGCTTATCTCCCCGACCGGCGACGCGATCCCGCAGCCCTCCCGCTCGCAGGAGTTGCCGGGAACGAAAAGCGCTGATGCCAAATTAGTGCTCATCGTCGAAGACAATGAAGACATGCGCGCCCTTCTGCGCGACAACCTGCCGAAAGAATACAGAGTCATCGAAGCGGCAAACGGTGAAGCCGGATTTGCCGCGGCATTGGATGTCATTCCCGACCTGATCATCACTGACGTGATGATGCCGGTGATGGACGGTTATGATTTGACGCACAAGCTGCGCGCGCATGCAGCCACGAGCCATATTCCCATCATCATGCTCACCGCCAGAGCCGCGGACGAAGACAAATTCGAAGGTTTGGAAAAAGGCGTGGATGTCTATCTCACCAAACCGTTCAACAAGCAGGAGCTGCTCATTCGCGTGCGCAAGTTGATCGAGCTGCGGCAGCAGTTGTTGGCGCGCGTGCAAGCCCGGCCGATGATCACGGCGTCCGAGGTGATGGTCACTTCGATGGATCAACAATTTTTAGAAAGGCTGCAGAAGATTGTCGAGGAGAACATGGGAGAGGAAACATTCCAAGTGGAAGACCTAGGCCGGCAAATTGGATTGAGCCGCAGCCAGCTTCAGCGCAAACTCGCCGCGCTGCTCGATTGCTCGCCCGCGGCCTACCTGCGCCGCGTTCGCCTGGAACGCGCCAAACAGTTGCTGGAAAAAAAGGCCGGCACGGTCACCGAAATCTGTTTCCAGGTCGGATACGGCAACGTTTCCGCCTTTGCGCGCGCCTTCCGCGAAGCTTTTGGGGAATCGCCGTCCACTATTCGCAAAAAAAGCACAGCATAAATTCGCCAAGATGCATCATCTTGGTGATCAAAAATTTCCCACCGATCCGGTTCCGTACACGCTTGCCGCCGCACATTCCGTAACCGCCAGCCTAAGCTATCCCGGTTCTGCCATTGTGCTTTAATTCCCCCCGGAAAACCCGGTTTCAAGCCTCAAATGCGCGATGCTGCACATAGAACGCGCGATGCAGCAGCGCAACCCGCCTCTATTTTTTGCTATCTTTTTCCCGCAAACCAAACAAACGCCGCATCATTCTCAAAGCTCATCCCGGTGAGTGAAGAGAACCTCAAAACCTCGAACCGGCAGCGCAAAATCGCGGCAGCGCAATGAGCGCCGGCTCGAACAAAAGGAGAAATGTACGATGAAAACCATGAAAAATCGTTTCGCGGCTGGCCGTCTTTCGGAATATGCCCGCGGCAAGTTTGGATGGCGGCCGCATGCAATCTTCGCCTGGCGCGGAGCCGGGGCGCTCGCGTCGTTCTTGTTGTTTTTTTATTCTGCCGGCGTGCAGGCCCAGCCGTTTGCATATGTTGTGAATGCCGTCTCGAACAACGTGTCGGTGATCAACACCGCCAACAACACCGTGGCCGCCACGGTAACGGTGGGAAATGTTCCGGTGGCAGTGGGCATCAGCCCGAACGGCAGTTTTGCCTATGTGACGAATTTTGCCTCGCATAATGTGTCAATAATCGACATTGCCGGCAACACCGTGGTGGCCTCGGTTCCGGTGGGGAGAGGGCCGAGCAGCGTTGCCTTCACCCCTGACGGCGCCTTTGCCTATGTGGGGAATTTCGCCTCGGCGAACGTGTCGGTGATCAACACCGCCGGCAACTCTGTGGTTGCTACTGTGACGGTGGGCAGCTTCCCGTATGGCGTGGCCCTCACTCCCAATGGCAGCTTTGTTTATGTGGCGAATGCAAACTCGGATAACGTGTCGGTGATCAATACCAGCACCAATACCGTGGTCGCCACCATTGCGGTGGGAGACGGCCCTGAAGGTGTGAGCATTACGCCTGACGGCAGCTTTGCTTATGTGGCGAATCGCTTCTCAGACAACGTGTCGGTAATCGAGGTCGCCAGCAACACGGTGATCGCCACCGTGCCGGTGGAAGACAGTCCACGCGAGGTTGCTTTCACTCCGAATAGCAGCTTTGCTTATGTGACGAACCGCAGCTCGGCCAGCGTGTCGGTGATCGAGATCGCCACCCACACCGTTATCGGCGCTGTGCCGGTGGGAACTGAGCCGCAGGGCATCGCCCTCACTCCCAACGGCAGCTTCGCCTATGTGACCAACGTCGGCTCAGACAACGTGTCGGTGATCGACATTAGCGCCAACAGCGTGATCGCTACAGTGCCGGCGGGAAGTCAGCCCTTCGATGTCGCCATCACACCGGCGCCCGAAATTGACGTGCGCTACAACGGTGTTTCCATTGTTGCTGGCGACAACACGCCGGACATTGTGGATGGCACCGACTTCGGTGCGGCGGAAGTCTCGGGCGGATTTGTCTCGCGCATTTTTACGATCGCGAACACCGGCTCCGCAAATCTCAATTTAACCGGCGCATTGCCGCGCGTGCAAGTCAGCGGCGCGAACCCCGGAGAGTTTACGATTTTATCACCCGCGGCCACGCCGGTTAGCCCCGGCGGCACGACGACATTCTGGGTGCATTTTCATCCCGATGCGCCGGGCTTGCGCACAGCAACGTTCAGCATTGCGAATGACGACGGCGATGAAAACCCGTTTGAATTTTCCGTGCAAGGAATTGGTGTGGCGTCGGTTAGCCCCTATGTTTTCCTCGCCAATAAAATTACATTGGAAGAGACCGAGCACAACACGCCCGGCGGCGAGATGCATTCTAACGGCACGCTTTATATCGAGAAGGGTGAGCCCACGGTTTATAATTCCAATCTCACGGCTGTGGGCAAAATCACCATAGAAAAAAATAACACCCTCAACGGCAACGTGCGCTCGCAAACCAGCATTAGCAATTCCGGCAAGATTAACGGCACGAGAACGATCGGCCCGGTGAATGTCGAGCCGTTGCCGAGTTTGAGCTATTCTGCTGGTGGTGCGAACAAGAGTATGCCGAACGGCGGCACGCTAATTCTCGCGCCGGGTTCATACGGCATTGTCACGATGAGCAACAACGGAACGCTCAAACTTACGAGCGGCGAGTACTTCTTCAACGAGTTGCGCTATTCCAGTTCAATTGAAGGCGGCGTGATTGAAATTGATTTGTCGAGCGGTGAACCGGCGGTGATCAACGTGGTGAGCAGTTTGCAATTCGGCCATGAAGCTGCGATCCGTTTGTTGCCGAACGGCGAAAGCGACAGCGAACTCGTCACGTTCAACACCTTGCAAAGCGCGGCCGCGAACTGGGGCCACGAGGCGTATTTGCTTGGCGCTTTCAATGCGCCGAATGCGAAAGTCACGCTGGTGAAGAACACGCAATTGCGCGGCGCGATCAGCGCAAAGGAAATCTTTGTGAGCAGCGGCAGTTTGTTCTTGCATCATGATGCGCCGGGCAGCCTGCCGGGGCCAGGCAATTTATCAAAGCCGTCTTTGGCTGATGAAGAAGTGAGCCGTGAGCCGTTATCAGTGATCAGTGCTTATGAACTCGCGCAAAATTATCCGAACCCGTTCAATCCGACAACGACAATCGGCTTCGCACTGCCGCAAGCGGGCGAGGTGAATTTGTCGATTTACAACATGAGCGGACAGCTTGTGAAGCAGCTCATCGCCGGAGCAAGGAACGCGGGATTTCATCATCTGGTTTGGGACGCGACGAATGAGCGCGGCGAGCGCGTGGCCAGCGGCGTTTATCTGTATGTGATCAAAGCCGGCGAATTTACCGCGCAGCGCAAACTCGTGTTGATGAAATAAAGCCTGGCCCTTTCAGCATTCTCACCCCCGGAGGCTGGCGCCGCCGGGGGTTTTGTGTTTGTAGAACGAGCCATATCCTCGGAAGAGCCTGGGCCAAATTTACTTTTTCCCATTGCTTTGCCTGCGATTGCAACCGTCGGCGTAAAGAAAAGCTCCGGCGCCCTCACCTCACATCATACCGCAAAAACACCACAAACGCCCCGGCAAATGCGCCTAGGGTGCAGAGCGTAAGCAGCCCCCAATCAAAGAGCGTGGACGAAAGAGCATCGGAAATGGAATGTACCGGCGCCTGAAAGCGCGGCAGTTCACTCAAGTCCAGCGAGCCTTTGTCGCGGTCGCCGCTAATCGAGAAACCCTTTTCCGAGTCGATGGTGATGCGAATGCCGCCGATACCGCCGGCTTCTTTCTGCTTTCTTTCGGTAAATGCGGTGAAGGTGTTGCGGTAATTCTGCATCGCATCTTCATAACGCGTTTTCAGCGTCAAATCCGTGCCCGCAAGATGCATCGCCGCAAGCTGGTAGGCCGAGGCCGGCGAAAAGCGTGAGAGCGCGAATCCCAGCCGTTCTTGCTGCGCCTTGCGGTTGCGCAAATCCTCGTTGAGCTTGATGGAAAAGTCATTGATCTCCTTTTGCATGGCTTTGCGCGCCTGGTCTTCCTCCTCCAGCCATTCCCACTCATACTCGTCGCGATAGGCTTCGCGTTGTTCCGGCGTCATGCCTGCCATTTCCGCGTCGCGACTTTTCCAGCGCGCGCTCATGTCCTTCATGTGTTGGTCCCAGCGCTCTTTTTCGAAGCGATCGTGCTGCCCCTCGATTTCAGCGACGCTGGGCACGGACACGATTTGCCCGGCCGCCATCACGCCCGCGCGCGGAATAATCAACACAAATAAAACCCACATCACCAGCGCGAGCAGAAATGAAACGGAAGAACTGCGCGTCAGGCTGGACATCAACACGCCGAACACGATAAAAAAAGTAAAGAACAAAATCGACATGCCGATCAGCGCGGTCACCTTCAGCCAAAACACGCCGTCGGCGGGAACGCGATGCAGCATGATCAGCAAAATGCCGAGCAGAATCGGAATCAACAGCGGCAGCACCAACCCCAGCCAGGAGCCCAGGAATTTCGCGAGAATGTATTGCGGCCGGGGAATGGCGTTGGAGAAAACCAGTTTGAGCGTGCCGCCTTCGCGCTCGCCGTTGACCGCGTCAAAAGTGAAGAGAATGGCGAACAGCGACAGCACGACCTGCACAATGAAGACGAAATCAATAAAGCGAAAGACCGCAAAAATGGGGTCATCGGAATAACTGCTGTTGCGCAGCTTGATGGCTTCCATCGCGTTCACCAGCGCCAGCCGTCCAATATCGTTGTTCACGCCGGAAACCAGAATCTGCATGGGATCGGGTTGGCGGTAGACGCGGGAGGAGATGACGCGCCAGGAGGTTTGCTCGCGCATCTCCTGCTCGTTGAGTTGTTGCGCGGCTTCATACTGCCGCACCGCCGCGCGATAATCCTGAATCCCGATAAAAATGCTCAACAAAATCAGCGCCGCGCACGTGGCAAATGTTGCGGCAAACTTCGGACTGAGCAGGATGGCTTTGAGCTCTTTTTGAATGAGAGTTGCTAACATGAGATTCCCTTGATAAGAATTCTTCAATGGATTGCAACAACCCAGCAAACAATGAAAATCATCTTCATCCGTTGGGTTGTTTCAATCCGTTGGAATCGCTCTTTTTCCTGGTCTACAGCGAGACGTTGTTACCGGCCAGAATTTTTGGCTTTATTTGCGTTGCTCACTTCCTGCTCAACGCAGATCATATCGCAGAAACGACACAAACGCGCCGGCAAAGAAAACGACATTGAAAAAGACCAGCAATCCAAGATCCAAAATTGCCGCTTGCACGGCGCGGTTCAATGGAATCGCCTGATAAACGAAAGGCGGAATGGCGCGCGGGTCGATGGGATTGCGTTTTTCTTCCTCGCCATCCGTGGTGCGGAACATCATCACACGCCCGCCGCCCAGGCTGCCGCCGGTTTTCTCACGAATGAATGAGGCATAGGCCTGCTGGTATTTGAACGCTTCCTCCAGATAATGCTGTTTCAGCGCCAAAGAAGTTCCCACAAGATTCGAAGAAGCCAGCGAGAAGGCCGCAGCCGGTGAAACACGCGCCAGATTGAAGGCTGCTTGTTCCTGCACGGCCTGCCGGTTACGGCGTTGTTCATTGAGACGCGCGGAAAACTCCAGCATCTTCTTCTCACGCGCATCGGCAATCTTTTGCATAAACTGGTTGAATTGATTCAGCAACTGATCAGGCTTGTCGCTCGATTCCGGCTTGAAAGCGCCCATGGCCTTGCGGTCAGCTTCCCATAACTGCGCATTGTAGCGGCTCTTCTGTGAGGCAATTTCATCGACCGAGGGCACGGCCACGGCGCGGCCCGCCAGCAGCACCGCGGCGCGCGGCACGATCAACACGGCCGCAATCCACGCCACGAGCAGCAGCAAAAAGGAATGCGCCGAGCGATGCGTGCGCGTGGAAATGAAAACCGCCAGCGTCAGAAACGCGCCGAAATACAAAATTCCGGCGAGCACCACCAGCGCGAGCCGCAGCCAATCTGCACCGGCCATGGGAATACTCATGAGCGGCAGCACTAACGCCCCCAATGCAATGGGAATCAACAGCGGCGCGGCGAGTGCGAGAAACGAACCAATGATTTTGCCGAGAATGTACTGCGCGCGGGGAATGGCGTTGGCGAAGGTAAGCTGGAGTGTGCCTCGTTCCTTCTCTCCGTTAATCGCATCGTAAGCAAATAGAATCGCAAAAAGCGAAAGCACGATTTGAAAAATAAAATCCAAATCGAGAAAACGAAACACGGCAAAGACAGGATCATCGCTGTAGCGGCTGTCTTCGGCGCCAACTTCGCCGCGGCCATGAATCGTTGCCGTGCGGCCGATGTCGTTTGCGACGCCCGTCACCAGTGTGGCGAGCGGGTGGGGCGGCAAAAAGATGCGATGATTGCGCACCATCAGCCAATCCGTGAGGCCCTCCATTTGGCGCAGGTTTTCAGCGACCGCCGCATCGTACTGCGCTTTACTCACTTGATAGTTGCGTGCTCCGGCATAAAACGCGAGCAAAATCAACACCGCACACACGCCGAAGGTAACGGCGAATTTCGTCGAGCCGATGATCTCGCGCAGTTCTTTTTCGATGATAAGTTTGAGCATGATTAGTCGTTGGTTGCTGGATTTTTGGATCAGGGGTGAAGATAGCCTACGCCGTGGCCTCGACATGCCCGGCCATGTA
The DNA here is from genome assembly GCA_964457925.1 of uncultured Cytophagia bacterium. Lineage (GTDB taxonomy): Bacteria > Zhuqueibacterota > Zhuqueibacteria > Zhuqueibacterales > Zhuqueibacteraceae > Coneutiohabitans. The sequence goes on along the minus strand of CAYWGH010000002.1, from coordinate 268,673 downwards.
TTCCATGTATAAATTTTCCAGGCTTTCGCCGGCCAGCTCCTCGCGCGTGCGTTGCATCACCAGCCGGCCTTGTTTCATGATGCCCACGACATCCGCGATTTCCTTGGCGCGAAAGATATCATGCGTGGACATGAGAATGGCCTTGCCTTCTTCGCGCAGCGCGTGCAGCAACTGCATGAATTCAAAGCCGGCTTTGGGATCGAGGCCGGAAGTCGGCTCGTCCAGCAAAATCGCCGGGGCGTTTTTGAGAATGGCGATGGCGATGCCGCATTTTTGGCGCATGCCCTTGGAGAAGCCCTTCAAGCGCTTATGATGCGCCTCTTCCTGCAAACCGACGCGCAACAGCACGCGGCGATAATCGTCCTTGGTGTAACTCGTCTGGCCGCCCAGGCGCGCGAAGAAATCGAGATTCTGTAACGCGGTGAAGTTGGGATAGAGCATCACATTCTCCGAAACGAACGCGACGTTCTGCTTCGCGCGCAGCGGCTCGCGATGGGTGGCCACGCCGTCGATGCGCGCTTCCCCCTCGGTCGGTTCGATAAAATTGAGAAAGAGATTGATGGTGGTGGTTTTGCCTGCGCCGTTTGCGCCGAGCATGGCGTAAATCTCGCCGGGTTTCACCGCAAAGGAAACATGATCGAGCGCGAGCACGCCGTCTTCATAGCGCTTGGTCAGCTTTTCCGCTTCAAGCAGGGCGTGCGCGCCGTGGGGAGAGTATTGCATAGACATGAACTTCCTCTCAAATAATGAACAATTGCTGTGATGAGGTTTTAAATCAATGGAATGCCGCCAGCCAGCAATCCATTGATCCAGTACTCCCTCAATCCTTCCTATCGCCGTGACAACCGAATCCCAAACACCACGATTCCCACCACCAGGCCGAGTATCAGCATCACCACCAGGGCCATTCCGAAAACATTTGTCTCTGATTGAATCTCCACCGTCACGGTTTTGTCCTCACCGTTCACCGGTTGATTGTCCGCCAGCGACGTGGTGCGCAAGCGCATTTCATAGCGCCCGGGTGAAATGTCCCGGGGTGGGTTAAATTGCAATTGCACGCGCTTTTCTTCATCAGTATTGAGCGTGGCAATCACCAGCGGCTCGATTTGCTTGCTCCAATTCAGCGGCACATCCGCTTCGACTTTTACGTTGTCGAGGCGGCGCGTGCCCTCGTTGACGACGTCCAGATTCATCGCGACGGTTTCGCCGGCTTTGATCGAATAAAAAAGCTGCGGCGCGCGCACCAGCAATTTGCCGACCCCGCGCGGCACCAGCTCCAGCCGCACGTAGCCCGCATTGAGCGCCTCGATTTCATCATGCGACCATTGCTTCGCATTGAGATCGCCGAGCGTTTCCGCCTGCTCGCGCGGAATCACCAGCACGTAGAACGGGATGGACTTGTCGATGATCAATCCTTCGCCGAGACGATCCGGCAAAAACACTTGCAGCGCCGCGCGTCGCGTGTTGGTGTTCTCAGTGAATTTGAACTGACTTAAACGCGCTTGATTTCCCGGATCGATGAAATAGCGGTTGATCGCTGCCGGCAAATTGACCACTTCGAGTTTGAAGGTATTGTTCTCGCCGCTGAACAGCTCCAGCGTGAAATTGAACGACGCTTTGCCGCCCAGCTCCGCCTCCTGCGAGAATTGCTCGGATTGCAACACGACTTTATTGACGGTGGCGTCCTTTTGCAAAAAAATCTTCGGGCTGCGCTGCGTGCCGCTGCCGTAGGTCACATTCACCGTTACCGCATCGAGATCCTGCAACAGCATAAAGTCGAGCGTCACCGGCCGGCCGAACTGCAACTGCTCGATTTTGGCTTCATACGGCTGGCTGATAATCGCATTGCTTTCGTTCAACAGCGAGACATAGACATCGTTGATCATGTCAGGCTGCAGCGAGCGGAACAACTCATCGTCTAGATTGAGCAGCTTGCGATATTCCGCGCCGCCGCCGGAGGCGTTCTCCAGCGTCAGCTTCACATGCTTGCGCCCGTCTTTGCTTTGATACTTCACCGCTTTGGCGACGGCGACGTATTGTTTTTCAAAAAGAACGGCGAGCAGCGATTGCTGATAATTCACCTCCGCGTCGGCCAGCAGGTTGCGGCTGCGCTCAAGCTCCAGTTTGGAAATCAAGTTTTTCTCGAAAAGCTGTTGCTTCTGCTCGAACTCCGCGCGGGCATACTCAAACGCTTCTTTCGCGCGCTTGAGACCGAGCAGGCGATACTGATCGTCGCGTTGATTGAACGGGTTCGTTTGCGCATGCGCCGTCGCCGTGTGTAAAATGAAGACGAAAAGCAACACGCTGGCCGTCCACAAACCGACCCGTTTATTTGGGCACTGAGAAAATTTTGCCGCTGAAAATTTATAGTCCATGGCGCTTCAGTTTTCCAAACGTGACAGCCAGGCGCGAATCTGCCGGCCGGCATTTTCCGCGCTGGGCGGATCGTAATTTGACAACACGATTAACGTGTAACCGCTGGCAACGTCCATCTCCAAAATGGCATTGATTCCCGGCGCGCCGCCGGCGATTCCCAAATTTCCTGAGGTAATCGGCGTTGTTGATTTTTGTGCGTGCGCCGGTGGGGCGGAATCGATTCCCGCAAGAAGCCATTTGGTGTAGTCGGCGCCAAGCAGCTTCAAATTCTGCAACGCAAGCGTGAACTTGAGCAAGTCTTCCGCAGTGGAGTAACCGCCGCCGGCAGAGCTGCCGCGCGCCGGTTTCGTGTAAACATTGCTGCGCCGTTCCCCGCTGCCGCCCGCGCGCAAGGTGTAGCCGGTTGCGAGATTCGGTACCGGCACATCGGCTTCATAAGAGTCTGTGTTCTCCATGCCCGCAGGTTTGAAAATATGCGTGCGGACATAATCGAAATAATCTTCACCGGAAACCGCTTCGATGATCGCGCCCAGCACAATATAACCGCCGTTCGAATATTGCCGCCGCGTTCCCGGCTCAAATGCAAGCGGGTCGCCGGCAAACAGAGGCAGGTAATCTTTTATCGTGCGCAATCTGTCTTTCGGCAGATTGGCAAACTTTTCGTTGAAAAAATCGCCAATGCCGGATGACATGTTGAGGAGATGCAGAATCGTCGCTTTTTCCGCGGCTTGCCGGTTGGGATAATCCGGCAGATGTTTGCCGATGGGATCATCGAACGACAGCTTGCCCTGCTCCGCAAGCTGGGCAATGGCGATTTTGGTGAAAATTTTATTAATCGACCCGAGATTGAATTTTGTATCGATGCGATTGAAAGCTTCATACGCTTGATTCGCAAAGCCGTAGGCTCTTTGAAAAACCGGTTTGCCATTTTTCGCCAAAAAGACCACGCCGGAGAATTCATCAGCTTGCGCAAGTTTATCCAAATGTGCGCTTACGGCATTTACCAGCTCGCGCTCTGACTTCGGCGCCGGGGAAGCGGAAACAGATTCGTCGCCGGCCTCGGCCTGATCGATGCTGAGGGCCGTGATTTTATGTGGAGCAGTTGCTTCAAAGTTAAAATCACAGCGTAACCATTCACCGTTAGCGGCAGTGACCAGAATCGAGATTGCATCATTCCCGGCCTGCAGCACGCGGCGCAGCGTCAAGCGGCCGAGATTGCCGTGAATTTGGCGATACATTTGCATGCGCTCAACTTCAGAACGGCGTTGCAGCAACGCAGAGGAGAAATTTTTGTTTTGAAACTCGCGCACAGTGGCTTCGTTGCCGGAGTTGAACGATTCGATATAGGCAGCAACGCGGCGGCCGGCCGCGCTCTCCGGAAGCTTGCTCTGCGGCGCGTCTGTTTGCGCCGCGGCAGCGTTGAGCGCAAAGAAAATCGCCCCGTACGTCATGGCATACGAATTTAACAAAAAGACCCGCACACAGGGCCGTAAAGCTGCAAAGAATTGCAAAGCAACGCCCGGTGTGGGCTTTGTGTGCCGGCGCATTGGTGTGAAAGTTTTTGCTGCTTTCGCGCAAAGAAACGTTGTGTTCAGGTTCATCGCATGATCTCAATTTGAGTAAGTTCTTGCGGACGCCAGCTACTACCGCACTTCTCTTCGAATCGTTGCGCCGGCGGGCGCTTCCGGCTTGGCCAGCGAGGCGGTCATGTTTTTATCGCCGCGGCGATAGTGCAACTCGAGCTTCGCGCCGACTGCGATTTTTTCATACAATTCGCCAAGCTGCGCGGCGGATTTGATTTTCTCGCCGTTCAACATTAGAATCACGTCGTCTTTCTTAATATCCGCGCCGCCGGGCGCCTGGCTGGCATTGGGCATAAGGTCAAGCACGCGCACCTCGCCGCCCTCTTTGCTGCCTGCGATAATGCCCAAGCCGGGCAGCGGCGCAACATCACCGGAAAACTCCCGGCCGCCCATCACCAGGCGGCGCATAGGGCCGCCCCGGCCGCCGGCATTGTCGGTATCCATCACCATCATCATGCGCTGCGGCAAATCTTTGGGATCGGCTTTGGCAAATGAAACGATAAAGCGTTCTTCCTTGCGCTTGATGCCGAGTTTGACTTCTTCGCCCGCTTTCAGGCCGTTGTAGATTTCTTCGATCTCTTTGGCGGATTTCACGCGCTTGGCGTTCATCATCAAAATCAAATCACCGTTTTGGAGATCGATGTCTTTATAAGCCTTGGGCCGATGCTCGGCAGGCAACACGGCCTCGACCTTGATCTCTTTTTCCCCGCCGATAATCACCGCGCCCAATTCCGGCAGATCGAATACGCCGCCGGGACCGGCTTCGATACTTTTGAACGTGAACGAGGGCCGTCCGCCAGTCGAATCGCGCACAACAGTTTTCTCCTGCGCGTTGACGGAAATGCACGCCAGGATCAGGCTCAAAATTGCAAGCTTCACCGAAACAGCAGAACGCATGGATTTCTCCTTTCGTCGAGGGATTTTCGTGGTTATATTTGCGCAAGCGATGCTCATGGCATTGTCTCATCTGAATTCGGGGACTGCTTGTGCATTGCACTCTTTGACGGCGCAAAATAGCCAATTGTTTTGCCCGGCCATAGTTAAAGAGTGTTAGAAAGTGTTAAGAAGTGTTAAACTGGAAGATTTTTGTGGCGGGATGATATACATTGGCGGCAAGACTTTCCGAGGATGATTTGCTGCGGCCAAGCCGCAGCATGATTATTTCTAAACACAAGCAAAGTCACGGCCTTGCCATAACTAATCAAGCATTCGCATGCGATTAAAACAAAAAACCATCAGCGCGATTGCGCTGCTCACGACCCTGGCATTGTTGGGCCTTGTTCTCGTGCAGTTTCAATTGCTGCGCAACGCCGTGCAGTTGAAGGAACAGGCCTTCCGGGAGAACGTGCAAGACGCGCTGAATAAAATCGTCGACAAGCTCGAAACGCGCGAGACGGTCGGGAAAGTGTTCAGCGTCGCGCTCGATGCGCCGCGCCCCTCTCACAAAGGCATGCTGAAAATCCAGGCCATGGCGATTGCGGATACTTTGATCGAGATTGAGAGCGACAGCCCGCAATTTGCCGATGACATTCTCTTTCTGCGCCAACCGCTCAAAATCGAGGGGAACAAAATCACCTACACTCTGCCCTCGCGGCAGCGGGTCAGCTTGCGCATTTTCGACGCGCTCGGGCGGGAAGACACCGTGCTCGTTGATGCGCTCCAACCCGCAGGAACCTACCACGTCCTGGTCGATTCCTCGCGCTACAACGCCGGCGAATACTTTTATCAGTTCACGGCGGACAGCTCGTCAACCGTTTTGCGATTCGAAGACGGCGCAGCCGGTGGCGCGCTGCCGAACACGCTTGCCCTTGAAAAAAGGGAAGAGATGGTGTGGCGCGTGCTCAACAAGCTGGCGCCGGCCCGGCGCGATCCGATCGAAAAACGCCTGGCTCCGGCAAAGCTGGATTCGCTTATCGCCTTTCAGCTCAAGGAGAACGGCATTGCGCTCGAGTACGCTTACGGCGTGATCACCGCGCCGGACAGCATCAGCCTGGCCACGCCCGCGCAGTATCAAAAAAATTTGCAGGCCTCGCCCTTCAAGCGCCGTTTGTTTCCGCACGATCTGTTTGCGCCGCGCAGCGATCTCGCGCTGTATTTTCCCTCGCAACGCTTTCATTTGTTAAAACAAGTCAGTGCGCCGCTGGCGGCCACCGTGATTTTGATGGCAATCATCGTGTTCTGCTTCGTCTTCACCATTCGCACGATTTTCAAGCAGAAGCGCTTCACCACGCAGATCACGGATTTCATCAACAACATGACGCACGAATTCAAGACGCCGATTTCGACCATCGCGTTGGCGAGTGAAGCCCTGCAACAGCCGGGAATGGCGCAACAACCCGAACGGTTGCAACGCTACAGCCGCATCATTCATGATGAAAATCTGCGCATGCGCCATCAAGTCGATAAAATTTTGCAAATGGCGATTCTGGAAGAAGGCGATTATGAGTTGAGCCTGGCGCCGGTGGCGCTGCACAAAATCATCTCACAGGCGGTGGAGAACATTGCCCTGCAAATCGAAACCCGCAAAGGCCGGATCATTTGCAAGCTGGAAGCGGAGCGCGATGTGATTGAAGCCGATGCCGTGCATTTGGCGAACATCGTTCACAATTTGCTGGAGAACGCCAATAAATATTCGCTGCAAGCGCCGCAGATCGTCATCTCAACGGAAAATCACGATGGCGGCATCAATCTCGCCATCACGGATCAAGGTCTCGGCATCAAGCCTGAAGATCAAAAAATGGTTTTTGAAAAATACTATCGCGTTCACACCGGCAATCTGCATGATGTCAAGGGATTCGGATTGGGGTTGAGTTACGTCAAGCTGATGGTGGAAGCGCACGGCGGTCGCGTGGCGCTGGAGAGTGAATATCAAAAGGGCACAGCGGTGAAAGTTTTTCTGCCGTTCAAGCAATCACACAAAAGGTCAGCCGCGGTTTGAGCGCGGCTTTTACTTTTTTGATGTAGATTTGAGGGGCCACCGCCTGGCCGTAGCCGGGCAGAACCGGCAAAGGGATGAAGCATGGACTCGAAAAAGATACTTTTATTGGAAGACGACCCCAATCTCGGATTTCTTCTGCAAGAAAATCTCGAATTGCAGGGTTTTGCCGTGCACCGCTGCGTCAACGGCGTCGAAGGCGGCGCCGCCTATCAGGCGGAGAAATTCGATCTCTGCCTGGTGGATATCATGATGCCGCAAAAAGACGGCTTCACGTTCGCGGCAGAATTGCGTGAACGCGATCAAAATATTCCGATCATTTTTCTCACGGCAAAATCGTTGAAAGAGGACAAAATCGCGGGATTCAAGATCGGCTGCGACGATTACATCACCAAGCCGTTCAGTCTGGAAGAGCTGGTATTGCGCATTCAGGCGGTGCTCAAACGCGCCGCGCCTGCCGCCGCTGCGCCCGCTGAAACCAGGCAATTTCTTCTGGGACGTTACGTGTTCGACAGCATGCGGCACACGCTACAACTCGGCGAGCAGCAGCAGAAGCTCACGCAAAAAGAGGCGGAACTGCTGCGCCTGCTCTGCTTGCACAAAAATCAAGTGTTGGAGCGGGAGGTGGCTTTGCGCTTGATTTGGGGCGATAGCAGTTATTTTAATGGCCGCAGCATGGACGTGTTCATTTCAAAGCTGCGAAAATATCTCGGCGGTGACGAGAACATCGAAATTATGAATGTACACGGCAAGGGATTCAAGCTGGTGGTACAAAATCACAAGGAGTAATGGCTTTGGGCGTGAGTTAACTCAAGAACATTATGATCAATTTACAGGCAAAGGGTTCGAATGAAAAAGTTTTGCTGTGTGTTTTTTGGGTTTCTGCTGGCAAATTCCGCCAATTCCCAAACATTTCAGGACTTCATCAGCCGCGTCACAAATGCCCCTCAAGCACAACGCGATGCCCTCGTTGACAGCTTCATGGCCGCCAACCCGGTGTTGCCGTTACGCGAGAATGATGTGGCGCATTTTATCTATCGCGGCACGGCGACGCGCGTGAATGTACCAGGCGATGCCAACGGCTGGGACGCCAATGCTTTTGCCATGACCAAGCTCTCGACAACGAATTTGTGGTATCACAGCCGAACCTTCGAATCCGATGCGCGCCTGGACTACAAATTCGTGGTGAATGGCAGCAATTGGATTCTCGACCCGCGCAATCCCCACCAAGTCTCAGGTGGTTTCGGCCCCAACTCGGAGCTGCGCATGCCGGAATATGTGCCGCCGCCGGAGATTCAATTCTATGCCGGCATCCCGCACGGCAGTTTGCGCGACACCTCGTTCTTTAGCGTCAACCTCAACAACTCACGTACGATTCGCGTGTACACGCCGCCGGATTATGCCGTCTCGAGTGAACGTTATCCCGTGGTGCTCTTCCACGATGGGCTTGAGTTCATTTCGCTCGCGCAGGCGAACAATGTCATCGATTATCTCATTGCGCAGAAACGTATCACGCCGATCATTGCCGTGTTCGTGCCGCCCGTCAATCGCCGCGAAGAATACGCCACGAATCTGCTGCATCCGTTCACCGCGTTTATCGCCACGGAAGTGATGCCGTGGTTGGATCGGCGTTATCGCACGCGCACCGATCCTGCGAGCCGCGCGGTGCTGGGCTCATCCGATGGCGGCAACATTTCTTTGTGGCTGGGTTATGCGCATCCTGAAATTTTCGGCAATGTTGCTGCGCTGTCGAGCAACGTAGAAAGCTACCTCGCCACGGGATTTCAAAACAGCCCAAAGATGAATTTAAAATTCTACCTCGACATGGGCACCTATGACATTGCCGTGCTTATCACGCGCATGAACAATTTTTTGCCGATTTTACAGGCGAAGGGATATGCCTATCAATATCTCGAATTTCACGAAGGCCACAGTTGGGGCAACTGGCGCGCGCATATCGACAATGCGCTTGAGATGTTTTTTCCGGGCAGAGCCACCGGCGTGAACGATCAATCGAGAAATCTGCCGCAGCAATTTGGGTTGCATCAAAATTATCCCAACCCGTTCAATCGCTCGACTGAGCGCTCGCGTCGAAGTCCCACCACGACTATTGAGTATGAAATAACGCAAGCGTCACAGATGAGCCTGGCAATTTACAACATTCAAGGCCAACTTGTGCAGACGCTGTTCGATGGCATGCAATCCGCGGGCAGACATGCAGTAAATTGGGATGGCAAGAACAGTCGCGGTGAAATGCAGGCAAGCGGGATTTATTTTTATCGCTTACAAACTGGCGGAAGGGTGATGGCCATGCGTCGCATGATTTTAGTGCGATAAAATAAAGAGAAGACAGCCAAGGGGGAGAGCGTCTATTTGCAGGTCCTCGTTTTCAAAGTCAACGGACTCGGCCATCCTGGTTATTTTCAACTTTGCAGGGTGGCCCTGAGTTTTTCCTCCAAGCGATCATAAACCTTCGCAATATCCAGCTTCTCGCCGCTCCATAACTGCAGCGCGGCCACGCCTTGATAAATCAACATCGGCAGCCCGGGAACAGTTTTGGCTCCTGCTTGCTTTGCTTCACGCAAAAATCTTGTCTCATAGGGATTATACACAAGATCGATCGCCGTCATGTCCGCACGAAAAGCAGAAGCGGGCAGCGGCGAATTTGCAACGTTGGGCGACATACCCAGGCTCGTGGTGTTGATGATAATCGAGACCGCCGGCATTTGCAAAAGCTCAAGGCGTTCCGGCCAGGAAATCATTCGAATTTTTTCTTGCTCTTCTCCGGAAAAAGCTTCGCGCAGCCGTTGCGCCCGCACAGGATCACGATTACTGAGATAAATCACGCCGGCGCCCATTTCGAGCAAACTGCACAAAACCGCGGCTGCCGCCCCGCCCGCACCCAGCACCAATACTTCTTCCTCTGCTACGTTAATTCCGGCGGATTCCAGCGTGCGCTGAAAGCCAACGGCATCGGTGTTGTGTCCCAACAGTACGCCGTTGGAGCTGACCACGGTATTCACTGCGCCTATGCGCTGCGCCCCCTCCTCCAAATCATCCAGCAATGGAATGATGCCTTGTTTGTGGGGAATCGTGACATTCACGCCGGCAAGCTCGCCGCGCCGCAGCCGCGCAATCACCGCGGGCAGTTCGTTCACAGAAACGCGCAACGCTTCGTATTGAAACGGTAAATCGAAATGCGCGATCAAGAAATTTTGCATGAGAGGTGAAAGCGAGTGAGATATTGGGTCGCCGATCACAGCCAGGCGTTGCGTGGTTGATGATGATTTTCTTCTCACTGGCATCTGATTGATCTCCGATTGAAATGCAACGGCCAAGCCGTTGCCAGAACATTCTCTTTAAAAAACAAGCCGGCAGGGGGTCAGGCTTCAACATCTGCCCGGGTTTGCACCAGGCTGTTTGCCAGTAAAATCATTTCCGCAATCGTCAGCGTTTCGGGACGGCGCTGCAGATCGATAACCTCGGGCAGCGCGATGCGGCGCTGCAAGGCAAGCTTGTGCAGGCTGCGCCGCAGCGTTTTTCGCCGTTGTCCAAAAGCAGTTTTCACCACTTCGAGATAAAAACTTTCATCGAGAATCGGCAGCGGCGGCGGTTGCATCTTCCACTGAATCACGGCAGAATCGATTTCTGGTTTGGGCCGGAATACGTGTTCGGAAAGTGTAAAGAGCAGCTCGGCATGCGCAAAGGTTTGACAAACAACCGAAAGAATGCCATAGGCTTTGCTGCCGGGTTGCGCTACGATGCGTTCCGCAACTTCCTTTTGCACGGTGAGCGTCACATCGCGGATCAAACCGCGTTGCGCAAACGCCGTGAACACGATGTGACTGGTGATGTGATAAGGAATGTTGCCGATGAGCCGAATACCGCCGCCGGGCACGAGTTCTTGCAAATCAATTTGGCGAAAGTCGGCATGCAGCAATTGAAAATTGGGATGGCCGCCGAATTGTGCATGCAACCCGGGCAGCAGACGTTCATCGATTTCAATGGCAAAATAACGGCACCCGCGCGGTGCGATATGCTTCGTTAATGCGCCCAAACCCGGGCCGATCTCCACAAAAATGTCTGCCGGCTGCGGCGCGATTGCCCGCACGATTTTTTGCGCGACATTATCGTCGATAAGAAAATTCTGTCCGAGTGAACGTTTCGGCAGGAAATCGGCAGGCAGGTTCATTGATGAGACACTTTTTACGCTAGCTTGAACAATGCAATCGCATTTTGCGTCGTGCGCTGACAGACATCTTCAAAAGATACCTGCTTGATTTCCGCCAGCTTTTCGGCAATGTGAACCGTAAATGCCGGTTCATTGCGTCTGCCGCGATGCGGCGCGGGCGTCATGAACGGGCAGTCGGTTTCGAGCAGCAGGCATTCCAACGGCGTGACTGCCGCGACTTCCGGCAATGTCGATTTTTTGTAGGTCACATTTCCGGTGAAGGAGAGGTGACAACCCAGGTCCAAAATGCGTTGGGCGTAGTCAATATTTTCCGAGAAACAATGAAACACACCGGTCAAATTGCGAATACCACTCTCGCGCAACGTTTGCAGGATGGCTTCACCCGCTTCGCGATTATGAATGATGACGGGCTTGCCGGTTTCCTGCGCGAGACGCAATTGCCGTACGAATGCATGTTGCTGCACCTCCGCCGGCACATTCTTCCAATAGAGATCCATTCCGATTTCGCCAATGGCCACGACTTTCGGGTGCTGCGCCAGCCGCGCGATTTCAGCGTAATCGTCGTCGGTCGCTTCACCGCAATCTGTCGGATGAAACCCGACTGCGGCGTAAATGGCAGAGTGCTTCTCTGCCAACGCAACACTCTGCCGGCTGGAGGCAATCTCTGTCGAAACCACGATGATCTTCTCCACGCCCGCCGCAAGCGCGCGTTGAATCACGGCTTCGCGATCGCCGTCAAAGTGATTGAGTTGCAGATGGGCGTGGGTGTCGATGAGATTGGGTTTCATAAGAGTGGATTGTTGGAGTGCCGGGGTATTGGAGCGGGGCATTTTCAACACTCCATTCCTACTTGACCCTCGCCCCGCTCGCCATCTCCCGCTCCGGCGATACAATTGAGAGCGCGCCGTCTTCCGTTGAGGCGGCGAGAATCATTCCCTGCGATTCAATGCCGCGAATATTGGCGGGCTCGAGGTTCGCCACGATCACGACTTTTTTGCCGATGATTTGTTCGGGTTGGTAATGCTGCGCGATGCCCGCGACCAATTGGCGCTCTTCACTGCCCACACGAATCTTGAGCTTGAGCAGCTTGTCAGCCTTCGGAACTTTTTCTGCTTCCAAAACTTCGGCGACGCGCAAATCAATTTGCTTGAAGGTGTCGATGGAGATCAATGGCGTCGCGGGCGCAACGGGCGCCGCTTCTGCCGCGGCCGGCGCTGCTGCAGCTGCTGTTTCAGATTGTGCGGGGGTGGTTGCATTCATTCTCTTTAAAGCCTCCTCGAGACGTGTGATTTCGGGTGCAATGGCCTCGTCTTCAATTTTTGTGAATAAAATTTCCGGTGTGCCGAGTTGATGATTCTCCACGAACGGAGCGGCCGGCGCCGTGAGCCAGTTTTGCTTTTCGATGTCACCCGGCAAATTGAGCATCTTCCACAAGCGCGCTGCGGAGAACGGCAGCGTGGGCGACATCAGCACGGCGAGCGCTTTACACACGCGCAGGCAAATGTGCATCGTGGCAGCGCAGCGATTGCGATCGTGCTTGAACGTGCGCCAGGGTTCTTCGTCGTTAAAGTACTTGTTCGCCTCGCGACCCAGGTCCATCAACTCTTTGGTGGCGCGGCGAAATTCGAAGTTTTCATATGCGGCAGCAAGCTTTTCCGGCCACGCTTGCACAGCGTCGAGCATGCGGCGATCCGCGTCGTTCAACTCATGCGCCGGCGGCACGCGGTTCGCGAAATTCTTTTGCACGAACGTGAGCGTGCGGTTCACGAAGTTGCCGAGAATGTCCGCCAGCTCGCTGTTGTTGCGCATCTGGAATTCTTTCCAGGAGAAATCCGCGTCCTTCGTCTCCGGCATGTTTATGGCAATCGCGTAACGCAACGGATCCGCGGGAAAGCGGTCAAGATACTCATGCAACCACACCGCAAAATTGCGGCTGGTGGAAAGCTTGCGGCCTTCGAGATTGAGAAACTCGTTTGCCGGAACATCGGCGGGCAGAATGTAGCCCTCCTGTCCCATTAACATCGCGGGCCACACCATGGCATGAAACACAATGTTGTCTTTGCCGATGAAGTGCACGAGTTTGGTGTAGGGATTGCGCCAATACTCTTTCCATTTATCCGGCTGGCCAATTCGTTTCGCCCAAACCTGCGTTGCTGTGATGTAGCCAATTGGAGCATCAAACCACACGTAGAGCACCTTGCCTTCGTAACCCGGCAGCGGCACAGGAATGCCCCATGAAATATCGCGCGTGATCGAGCGGTCGGTCAAACCTTCTTTAATCCAACCATAACAAAAATTGAGCACGTTGTCGCGCCAATGTTTTTTGGTGTCGAGCCAGTCTTTCACCTGCTGCTGAAATCGGCCCAGCGGAATGAAGAAATGGCGCGTCTCGCGAATTTCCGGACGCGTGCCACACACCATGCACTTAGGCGCGACAAGCTCGAGCGGATCAATCCATTTGCCGCAGGACTCGCATTGATCCCCGCGCGCACCGGGCTTGCCGCAATGCGGGCAAATGCCTTCGACATAACGATCGGCCAGAAAGCGCTTGTCATTTGGGCAATAAAGCTGCTTGACGGTTTTTTCGACCAGCAGGCCTTTCCGGTACATCGTCAGGAAGAATTCCTGGGCTTGAGGAATATGTTCGGGCGCAGTCGTGCGCGAAAAAATGTCGAAGCTGATGCCGGCGCGTTTGAACGTGTCGTTCATCTGCGCCCAATAGAAATCCACAAACTCTTGCGGCGATTTCTTCGCTTTCTCCGCCGCGATGGTGATGGCCACGCCGTATTCATCCGTGCCGCACACATACAGAACATCGCGCTGCTGCATGCGTTGATAGCGCACGTAAATATCCGCGGGCAAATACGCGCCTGCCAGATGCCCGAGATGCAGCGAGCCGTTGGCGTAAGGCAGGGCGCTGGTGACGAGGATGCGATTATAAGGTGACACAAAAATCTCTTTCACATGATGGTGAAATCGAAGTGAAGAAGCTAACTGGGGTCATTTTGCCTGAGTCAGCTCAGGATGGTGATTTTTTGACTTGCTTGCGCGTCTTTTGCATGTTTGATCATGGCTACAGCAACGGTTTTGCCGGCTCGCTCTCGAAATTCATTACCCATTTCAAATGCTCCGGCGTTTCTGGAACGACAAAACCGCGCGCTGCGCTGATTTTCTGTAGAGCTGATTCAACTTCCATGCCCGAAGAAATAAAAGGCCGGCCGCGATCAAAGCCGAACGACCAATACCTTGGCGGCAAAGAATAAGCAGGCTTTTTCCCGCCGACAGGGCATTCTCTAACTCTCTTACGAAATCCAATGCCGCATGTCGCGAAGCCGGGAGGCTGCGATCGATTAAAGGAAACGTTAAAAAATGGATGCCATATTTTGAGCAGAGTTGAGGCTCATGCTCCAATTCCAAAGTGTCAACTTCGTCTTGCGTAAGCCAAGACACAATCGTGTCGAGTCCTGCTTGTTTTCAGGCGCGTACGTCGTCCTCAAGCCAATCAACACCTCGTGGCCGGGATGAATTTGTCAAGCGGCCCGGTCATGAAATGTTGATCCAGTCGAGATTCATTTTCATAAATTCATTCCATCCACCCTGATTCTGAGAGCGCGTGACTGGCCTAGCCGCAGAGAGTTAACCAAATCTTTAGTTGATAGCTTGTCACGTTGAAGAAGTTTGGCTTGACTCAACGCATGGCCGGCATGCAACGGCCTCAGATTCGGATGATGAACCCCTCTCTCCAATCTGTTTCAATGAGCAGGAATGTCAATATCATCATTTCTGAATTGTACTTGTTAAGCCTCGCCCACCTGCGGCGGCTTATTCAACTCCTCCAAATTCCCATGCCCATGGCCGCAGTCATTTTCACATTTGTAGATTTTGTCTTTGATCGTGGCCAGCGCCAGGGTTTCATACTCATTGCTCGGGTATTTTACCGTGACCGTGTCGCGGAAGATGTCGATTTTGATGATGGTGCCAGTGCCTTTGTCGGTCTTGATTTCTTTGGCCAGCTCGGGAAATTGCGCGATGGCTTCGTTGTAAAAATCGCGCTCGTACATCAAGCAGCATTTCAGCCGGCCGCATACGCCCGCCAGCTTGTTGGGATTGAGCGGCAGGTTCTGCTCCTTCGCGGCCTGGGTGGTGATGGGCGCGAATTGGTCGATGAACGAGGAGCAGCACAGCCGCCGGCCGCACACGCCGTAGCCGTCGATGCGCTTGGCCTCGTCGCGCACGCCGATTTGCCGCAACTCGATGCGCGTGCGATATTCCGAGGCGAGATCTTTGACCAATTCGCGAAAGTCGACGCGCTTTTCTGCGGTGAAAAAGAAGGTGATCTTGTTGCCGTCGAATTGATATTCGCAGCCCACCAGCTTCATGTCCAGCGAGTGCGTGACAATCTTCTGGCGGCAGGCTTCGAACGCCTTTTTCTCAAAGGCGCGATTGCTCTGGCTGCGCACGAGATCGGCCTCGGTGGCCTTGCGCAACACTTTGCGAATCGGCTCGCCATCTGAAATGCGGATGCTGTCCGGAATGCCGACGAGCTTCACCACACCAAGATCTTCACCCTTCTCAGCTTCCACGATGACGAAATCGTTCACGCGAAAGGGATATTGCTCGGGATTGACGTAGAAATTCTTGCGCTGCTCTTTGAATTTGACTTGTATATAATCTTGCAAGCTACCTCCTTGCGCGCGCCAGTTGATGAATGCGATGCAGCAACACCATCAAAACCAGCCAGGGTTGCACATAACGTTCGAGACATTCGATGGCATATTCAATTTCGTCGATCACGCCGGCAAAATCGAATTGCGGCAGATTTTTGATCAAAGCCAGCAACGGCTCGCGCAGATCGGCATTGACGATATCCTGATCCGCGCCGCAGGATTTCAACACACAGGCATCCCGCACCCACAACAAACAAAAACGCAACAGCGCCTGCAGCTCATGGCGGTCGTTTTCATTCGCAAGTTTGTTGAGAAAATCCATCTGCTCGACCGGTTTGTTAAACTTGAATGCCGTACGCATGAACTCCACCGCCAGTTGGCGCCTCGGTTCCAGCTCTTCTTCGAGCAAAGCAAGGGCATCGCGCAAATTGCCGCCGGCGAGCGTCGCCACAAAGGCGGCCTTGTCATACGTTGCGCCATGATGCTTCGTTAGGAATTCCACCACCATTTGATGCTCGAGCGGCGGAACGGCAATCGGCTGGCAACGCGAAATAATCGTGGGCAACAGGCCTTCAAGCGAGGTTGCCGTCAGCGCAAAATACGTTTGCGGCGGCGGTTCTTCCAAAATCTTCAACAAGGCGTTG
This sequence comes from uncultured Cytophagia bacterium, assembly GCA_964457925.1. GTDB lineage: Bacteria > Zhuqueibacterota > Zhuqueibacteria > Zhuqueibacterales > Zhuqueibacteraceae > Coneutiohabitans. Next base: position 252,276 of record CAYWGH010000002.1, on the reverse strand, counting down.
GCAGATTCCGCTTTCAAGCGGTGCGCTTCCAACAACAGCACCACCGCGCCTGCGCCTTCATAGCTGGTGGTCGAAAGCTTGCGTTTCAACTCGCGAATATCATCGATGAGAATAAAGGAATTTTCCCACGGCCGATTGCGGCGCAACGGCTGAGCGGCGAAGCTTTGCAAAACCTCGAGAATTTCTTTTTCCGCGGCAGAACTGGTGCGCGGAAAAACCAGGTGCGTGTCGGGATGCGACATCTCGGCAATGCGCTTGCAGTTTGCGCACTGCCCACACGCCAGCGTATCTTCGCCCTCGTTACCGAATAAAGACATGCTCTCAGCTCGGCGGTGGCGGCGTTCACAAAGGAAACCCTGCGCCAAATACAGCGCGATGGCCTCCTTGCCTGAACCGTCCGGGCCGTGCAGCAAATACGCATGACCGACGCGATCATGGCGAAACGCGCGCTGTAAAACTTCTGCCGCACGCGAGGTTTTGATGAAAGGAATATCCGAAAGCTGCAAGGGATTTCGATTTAATCTTTCAAAAAGAGTCAAGAGAACGGCGCACGCTTTCAGCGCCGTCCTCAAATTTTGTGTATTCGACCATATTTCATTGTAGCCATTCTTCCGGATTCAAATCCTGCGAGCGCGCTTCCTTGGTGCGCTGCCAAATCTGAAAATGCAGGCTGGCCTGCTGACCGGCGGCAGGTTCCGCGACCCTGCCGATAACCTGCCCGGCAACAACATTCTCATTCATGCTCACGAGAATTTCCGACAAGCGCGTGTACACGGTATAGTACCCGTCCGCATGATTGATGATCATGAGATTGCCGTAGCCGCGCTGCCATGTGATCGTAATGACCTTGCCGCCGGCAACGGCACACACGTTCGCGCCCGGCTCGGCCGCAATGTCAACGCCCAAATTCGTGGTGATCGTTTTCAGCACAGGATGGCGAAAGCTGCCATAGTGACCCACGATCTGGCCATTCACCGGTTTCGGCAAGCGTCCCTTACGACTGGCAAACGGCCCGTCATAAGTATTGACTACCGGCGGCGCAAGGTCAGCAGGCGACTGGCCAAGCGGCTGCTCCTTTGCTTGTTGCTGTTGTTCCAACGCTTGCTGTTGCTGCTGCTGCTGTTGTTGTTGCAGCAACATCGCCTCGGCCGCGGCAATCAGCTTTGCGATTCGCTCAGCCGCCGCCTGCTGCTCGGCAAGCTGCATTTGATGATAGGCCTTGTCCTTTTGCAACTTCTTCAGCAGAGCTTCACGCTGCTGGCGGCGCTGCTTGAGCGCGCCTTCTTCCTTCAGCTTTTCTGCCAGCATTTTTTCATGCGCCGCCAACTCGGAAGCAAGCTGATCGCTTTGCGCTTGGATGCGTTCTTGCTTGGTTTTCATGCTCGCCAGGACGCGGCGATCATTTGCCAGCAAGCGGCGCTGATATTCCGCCCACAGCAACACTTGATTGAGCGAGCGCGCTGACAGCAACATCTCCAAATCTTTCATGCGCCCATATTTGTAAAAGAACACCGCGCGTTGCGCGCCAAGGCTTTGCAGGCGTTGCAACTCGCCTTGCGTCTGGCGCAGGCCCTTTGCCGTTTCATCGGCTTCAGCGCGTTTTGCTGCTTCTTGCAGGCGCAGTTTTCCAGCCAAGCGGCTCAATAAATCAATTTGTTCATCCAGCGCGCGCAAGCGCTCTAATTCGGAGGATTCGCTTTTTTCAAAACTGCCGATCTGTTGTTGCAATTGTGAAATATTGCGACGCAATTCCTCGAGCTGCTGCTGGCTTTCTTGCGTGAAGCCGGCGCAACACAACAAAGCCACCAAAATTGAAATTCGCCCGGCCCACAGATATTTGTCAGGCTTAAAAAACATGGGCTAAAATAAACGATTCATGCTATAAAATCAACTGTCAAAATTCTGCACCACTTTCAAGGCCAGTTGAAAATCGCAGCTCGTCGAGCAGTTTTGTGAACCTTGCTCACAGAATTGATCTCCCACAAAAAACAAAAGCATCTTCCGGGGATTTCAGTTACGCCGGCAAGGCTCATTCAGAATTTCATTCTGCCTTCGAGAAGTTTATCAACCAGGCATCGCATGGGGCGGGGCCATCCTAACTTTGGAAGAAAAAGCTAAAATCAGGCGGGTTAACTTGGTTGAAATTGAGGAAACTTGGGCGGGTGTGAAGTCAAGCCTGGAGGCACCAAGCTTGCTCTGGCACTTGAAATTTTTCCAGACTCGACTTCACGATACACGATTTTCAGAAATCAATCATCCGAGCGGGCGCTGCGGATGCGTCGCGATGACGCTGTACGTTTTTCTTCATCGCGCGACTCAATCTGCTTTGACGCTTCCTTGTGCTCACGACTCGATACACGCTCACTGACACGATTCGACCTAGTCTCATCAACGCGATTTGAGGAAGGCTTGTCACTCATACGCTCACGACGCGGACGCTGAGACGGGGCTTTTGCAACCGGGTCTTGTTCTCTTACCGGCGGACGCGCGGGAAAAATGACCGGTGTCACCTCGGCTTGAGGCTTTTCATAATCTCGTCTTTTCGGCTCCGCAGGCTCATCTTGTTTGCGCGAAAACGGCGGTTCGTAGCCACGTTTTTTGTGATCACGTTTTTTGTACTCTGAACGGGATTTATGATAACCGCGCTCGCGGAACCCATCGCGATAGACAACCCGTGGGCGAACATAAACCGGCGTCCTCACAAACGCCGGCCGGCAGCGCGGGCCCAAGTGAATACGAATATCGGTTTCCACTCGTGCGAAAATGCGGGGAAAATCAAAGTGGGCGTAAATAATCTTGTTCCTGCCAAAAACCAGGCCTGCTTCGACAAAACTTCTTTCCAGCCAGGGCGCAACCACGACCGGCTCCGGCGTAAAAATTACACCGAGTTGCAGCTCGCCTTCCTCTTCATCATACAAATAAATATCCTCGGCCAAATCATGAAGACGATAGATGCGGTGGGGGCGAAGCTCGCGTTGATAATGATGCGGTTGAGGATAGAGAATCTCTAAATTGCCGTAGGGCGTGATTTGATAAACGGTAACATAGCCGCGTTCGTGCACACGCAAAAAAACTTCCAGACCCGCCTCGTCCTCACAGTCGTCATCATAATTTTCCGCAGTCCACACCTCAACGCGTGCGTCATGCGCGTGATCCGCCTGCGCGGCTTTCCCGCCAAGCAACACGGCCAACGCGAGTACAAAAGCGAGATAGAGTTTTCTCATGGCAACACTCCTGCAATTCAGTTCGAGGGCAATTTAAGCGATTGACGCGAATCCTGCATCACTCTTCAAAGTTCTTCTTCCCTGGCATCACTAACTCTTCGCTTTTTGCAAGGGATATGCCAGAAGCGTGAACTTTTCCGCTTGTATCGTCCAGCGCATCGCCGCTCGGCTGAAACTTCAATTTGCCATGAGCTTATCTTATCTCTTGCGACTTTCAAAAATCGCTTGATTCTATTTTTTTCTACTAAATAAGAGTCCGTGTAAAGCCTGCGAAACAAGCCAGGCGTGGCATCTTCACGCAGATGTGTCAAAAGACTATGCAAAAAAATCGTCGAACTTGGCTCAAATGAGATTCCGGCTTGCAGCGGTGATATCTGCCAGCTCGAGGATTGCTACTCCACAACCACGGCAGTGCCAAAGGATAAAATCTCGGCAGCATTCGCCATGATGTAACTCGTCGAAAAACGAGTATCAACGACGGCGTTGGCGCCGAGGCTTTGCGCCTCACCAACCATCCGGTCTAGAGATTGCTCGCGAAACTCGGCAAGCAGCTTGGTATATTCCTCGATCTCGCCGCCAACGATGTTCTTGAACAAGGCCAGAATATCCTTGCCAGGGTGCCGGGCGCGCACGGCATTGCCTTTCACCATGCCCAATGTTTTGACGATGCGTTTGCCGGCAATGGTGCTGGAAGTGACGACAATCATCGCTGAATCTCCTTGTATTTGTCGGTTTTTCGAGTCAACAGTTTTTCACGAAGCACGGACACCAAAAGAATTACCAAGCCGCCCAGCAATGCCAGAATGCCGGCCTTCATAAACCACTCGAGCTGCGCCTCGGCTAAGAGGGATTCAATCGCTTTGTATGCGCCATAGAACAATACGATCATTGCGCCGATCGAGGTGAGAATCCAACCGAGGCCGCGCTCGATGCGGTTGTAAACATTGAGCCAGTAACGATCCCATACCTCCTCCGCGGGTTGCGTGAACTTCAATTGCATGGTTGCCTCCTTGAGTTTTTGGTATTCTTCCCATTCCCGCCGGCAGTCCGGAGAATCTGCCAAATACTTTTTGAACTCGCGCTCCTCATCTGGCGACAATTCGTGGTCGAGGGCGGCCATGAGCAGCAGGTGAAAACGACTGCGTTCCTCGTTGGAAAGCGGTTGCGGCTTCATACGAGTTTTTCCAGTTTATTCTTCAGTTGCTTGCGGGCGTTAAAAAGCCGGGACATCACCGTGCCCGGTGGAATATCCAGCCGTTGGGCAATTTCTTTGTAAGAACAATCTTCGAGATCTTTCAAAATGATCACCTCCCGGTGTTCCACACTCAGGGAGCTCAGGGCTTGCCACAAGCGCTCGCTCAAATCGTTGCGCTCGGCCAGCGCTGCCGGATCGGCGTCACGGTCAACCGTTTCGGATTCATCCGTCTTCGAAAGATTGATGAACTTGGCATGATCGCGCAAATGGTTCAGGCAAATGTTGCGTAAAATGCGATAGTACCACGTGAAAAACTGCTGGCGCAAATCGAACCGCGCCAGCGCTTGATAGGCGCGCACAAAAGCCTCTTGCGAAAGATCGAGGGCATCGTCGCGATTGCCGACCAGCGCGAACGCCGTAAAATAGGCCCGCTTCATGTATTTTTTCACGACGATTCCATAGGCCTGCCTGTCGCCCTGTTGGCATCGCAAGAGCGCCTGATGATCTTCCGCCGTCTCGTGTTCTGACATGCTTGCTCCCACGTTCGTCAATGATACACTCAAGATGGGGATTTATTCTGCAATTTTCAAATTGGGAGGCGGGTCAAACTTGAACACAAAGATCTGAGGCGGAAATTTTCAGAATTGTGGCTTGATTTTTCGCGCACTTCTGGCTATACTTTGCCCATGGAACAGTTCGAGGTGGTCTCGAAAATTTCCAACATCGAGACGATAGCGCAGGGACATGGCATTAAGATTCTGCCGCTACTGCTCAAAAAGTACGGCGGCAAGCCTTCAGCCGGGCGCAAGAAAAAAGGCCGGGCGATCATCCGGCAATTCAGCCTCTTGTTCCAGGCCGAATTGCATTGGTACGAGGCTCACGGCCTCGGCAAAGTTGATATGAAAATCAAACACAAAACCAAGTTATGACTTTTCAAAGCCTGCAGCAGAAAAAGCTCGCCCTTTGCATTGACGCCGGAGAATACGAAGGATCGAGCTTGTTTGCGATGAAGCTCTACGAATACCTTCCCGACGCCGCCTCTGAGAAACAAGGATTCTTGCGCGTGATTGACGAAGAGGGCGAGCCTTATTATTATGACGCCCGGGCTTTTCTTAAAATCACTGCGCGCCGTAACGGCCTGTCAATACCTTTTGTCTCGCCACGCAAGCCGCGTTCAAAGAGGCCCCTGGCGAAAGCGCGCAAAGCCTGAGCACTTTGCGCACTTCTATCGACGCCAGCGCAGTCAGGCTTGGACTCGAAGTTTTAAGATGATACCAAGCCCTGCCGTGTCCAAGCCTGACGGCTTCGCTCATCGCAATGGAGGGAACCATGAACCGCCGCATGAAGTTACTCACCGGGCATATCTATCATCTCCACAATCGCGGTAACCGCAAAGCGCCGATCTTTCACGATGATCGCGATTATCTTTATTTCCTGCGGCAACTGCGGGATTATGTGAAATCTTACGCCGTTACGCTCATCGCCTATTGCTTGATGCCAAACCCCATCACCTGATTGCAGGCAGGATGGCGAAAATGCCATTTTTCTCATGATGCAAGCCTTTGGCACCAGCGTGAGTAAAACCTACAATAAAAAATATCAAACCGTCGGTTCATTATTCAGGGGCCGTTTCGCGATGAGCACGTGGGAGAGGCCGGCGACGTGATGCGGGTGACGCGTTATCTTCATTACAACCCAGTGAAGGCGGGATTGTGCTGCAAGCCGGAGAATTGGCCTTACTCAAATTACTGCGATGTGATTGGAAAGCGGAATGGCATGCTCTGTGACTTTTCACCCGCGTTGAAGCTTTTTGCCAATGATGCCGGGATTTATCAAAAGTTCGTGCTCGATCCGCTTGTAGATAATTGGGGGGCCAAAGCTGATGCGCAAAATCCACGCGCGGGAGAGTCATGCGGGTAAGTTTGCAAACGCGGGTCAGGCTTCACGAAAACTTTATCTTGAGAAATTCCTTTCATTTTCAGACATTGCGCCATGATGGTCAAAAATGTTCCGCTCAGGAGATCTTCCCGGAAAATATCATTGGAAAGGGGTTGCTGTATGCGGTTTCATCGCGTTCATTTCGTATTTCTTTTTCTGATCATGTTCTCGGCTTTGTGCTTCAGCCAGGAGGAAAAGCCGCGCATTGCGGTGCTGGATTTTCAAAGCATCGGCTGCGATTCCTCGCTCGGCCTGGCGGCTTCGGAAATTTTGCGCACGGAACTGGGCAGTCTCGGTACGTATCGCATCATCGAGCGTGCGCAGCTCATGCGTGTGATGGAGGAGCAGAGCCTGCAAATCTCCGGGGCCGTGGACGAGCAGGCGATCGTGGAAGTGGGCAAGCTGCTCGGCGCGAAGATGGTGGTGGTGGGCAGCCTGGTGCGCACCGGCAAAACGTACACGCTCAACTCGCGCTTCATCGACGTGGAAACCGCGGAGGTGAAAAAGAGTCAGAACATTCGCGGCAACAGTGAAGACGAAATTTCAAACATGTGCTCGAGCCTGGCGAAAGTCATTTCCGAAGAAAGCTCGGGCAGCGCGATCACGATTACTGAAACGACGCTGGGCAGCGTGTGGCTGGTGCAGGAGAGCGATTTCACCGGCATTTGGACGCGACGCGGCAAAAGCAATGTGTTCGACTCGGTTTGGTTTCTCACCAAAGACGGTTTGCATGCGGAACTGGCCATGGGAGAGCCGGTGAATGGAGGCATCGAAATCAAACGGACAGATCAAGGCAAAATGCTGGGCAGTTATCGCGGCACCGCCGACGCGAGTGGGCGCGGGTATCACGGCACCGCCACATGGTCGGCGCAAGTGACATGGACAAGCGAGCCTTTCTTTGAGACGCCGGCAGGCCAGCAGGGGCTGGGCGCGGTATGGATTGTAAAAGAGGGCGGTTTCACGGGCATTTGGCGCCGCGCCGGCCAAAGCAACAAGTTTGAAGCAATTTATTTTTTGGACAAAAACGGTGTGACGGGCGAATTGGTGGTGGAGAGTCTGGAGAAAGGCGCGATTCGCATCAAGCGTTCATCCAAAACAGGCGTGTTGGGAAGCTATCAGGGCTGGTTCAGCGCGGGCATGCGGCATGTCAGCGGCAACGCCGATTGGTTGCCGAACCTGGTGTGGTCGGCGGAGGTGTTTTACTGATTTGCCATGCACACACTTACACTATACACCTTACACGGTGCAAAGTGTAAGGTGTATAGTGAGGCCTGCCGGACAATCTTTCTAGCGATTCCAACCTTCACAAAACGCTTCTTTTCAAAAATGCACAGTTGCCACCATGACGGTGGCAGTTGTCACATTGATCGGTCCGGAATATGGCGGTAATGTAACGGTTACGCCCGGCTCAACGCCCAAACTGAATTTGGGATTAATAAAAAATTCCCCGCCAAAATAAATTGCGGCAGCGTAGCCGGTGGCGCTGCCGCCAGGGCCGCTGGGAATAACGGTGGCCGCTTGCGCGCGTACACCCCAGTAGGGCGCAACACGCTCCATGACCGGATAAATGCGCAAGGCGACGCCGCCGCCGATCGTGGTGGCGGAATTTTCCAGATAACTGAAGTTGACGAGAGGGGCAAGCACGACTTGCTGGGTGATCCAGATCGGAATGACCAGATTGATCGGCGCAGTTTGCAGATACGTGGATACTCCCCAAGTGCGTTTGATTTGCCGTTCCTGCGCGTGAGCGGTGCGCGGCCAATTTGCCAGCGCGAACAAAACAATCGTGCACAGAACGGCAGTCATGCGACGGCAGTTTTTCATGGCAGAAACCCTTTCTGTTGCTGAGAAGCAAATGCAAGAGCGTCAAATTTCTCAACACAGCTTTCATGGGTGAAAACTGTTTGCTTGATATTACAAGCTCTGCCATGTGGGTGCGGAAGATAAATGCCGCGCAATAAAAAACCCCGCAGAGAGCTTCAGATTCTCTGCGGGGTTTTATTTGATGCTTTCCTGGAGATCAGGTTACATATTCCCGATCATCGCCTGCCCGAACTCCGAGCACTTCACTTCCTTCGCGCCCTCCATCAGACGCGCAAAATCATAGGTGACGGTTTTCTGCTGAATGGTTTTGGCAAGCGCGGTTTCGATGAGCTTGGCGGCCTCGTGCCAGCCCATGTATTCGAACATCAATGCGCCGGAGAGAATGACCGAGCCGGGATTGACTTTATCCTGGCCGGCATACTTGGGCGCGGTGCCGTGCGTGGCTTCGAAAATCGCAAAACCGGTGTCGTAGTTGATGTTCGCGCCGGGCGCGATGCCGATGCCGCCGACTTGTGCGGCAAGTGCATCGGAAATGTAATCGCCATTCAAATTCAGCGTCGCAATCACTTCGTATTCTTCCGGGCGTGTGAGAATTTGCTGTAAAAACGCGTCGGCGATCGCATCTTTGATCAAAATTTTGCCCGCCGGCGGTTTGCCGCCGCATTCCTCCCAGCTCACGGTCTGCGCGCCAAACTCCTGGCGCGCCAGTTCATAGCCCCAATCGCGAAACCCGCCTTCGGTGAATTTCATGATGTTGCCTTTGTGCACCAGCGTTACCGATTTGCGCTTTTGCGCAATGGCATAATTGATCGCGGCGCGCACCAGGCGCTTGGAGCCTTCCGCAGACACCGGCTTAATGCCGATGCTTGAGGTTTCTGGAAAGCGAATCTTTTTCACCCCCATCTCGCTTTGCAGCCAGGCCACGACTTTCTTCGCTTCCTCGGTGCCGGCGCGATATTCGATGCCGGCGTAAATATCTTCCGTATTTTCCCGGAAGATCACCATGTCCACGCGCTCCGGATGCTTGACCGGCGAAGGCACACCGGAAAAATAGCGCACCGGACGCAGGCAGACATAAAGATCAAGTATCTGCCGCAGCGCGACATTCAAACTGCGAATGCCGCCGCCCACCGGCGTGGTCAACGGGCCTTTGATGGCGACGCGATATTTTTTGACGGCTTCAAGCGTCTCATCCGGCAGCCAGGTGTTGTTGCCATAAACCTTCACGGATTTTTCACCGGCGTAAACTTCGAGCCAGACGATGCGCCGTTTGCCGGAATAGGCTTTGGCCACCGCGGCATCGAAAACGGCTTGCGAGGCGGCCCAGATATCCGGGCCGGTGCCGTCGCCTTCAATAAACGGAATGATCGGCTGATCCGGCACACTGAGCTTGCCGTGCGCCAGCGTGATCGCCTGTCCTCCGATTGGGTTTTTAATGTGAGAATTCTGTTCCATCCGCAATCCCTCGCTAACATGAATAATGTGACATTATAATTTCAGCCACTGCGGTGCGATGATTTGGAAATATCATCTGATAAAAAAGCAGTGAGACGAATCGCATTCAGCATGCCAGATGCCGAATGTTAACGCTATAACAAGAAAAACCCCGAGGGCGTCGGGGTTTTTCTTTATGCCGGGAAAAAGCTGTTCTTCAAACAATAGACTCAGCCGACCTTCTGCTTCAGAAACGCCACCCGTTTCTGTTTGGAATCCAGGCCGATTTCCTTGAGACGGCGGCGCACGTCGAACCAACTCAGACGATGCATGCCGAAGCGCGGCGTCGCCAGCAGTTGCTTAATCTTGAACGTGCCGGCGTCAGGCTGCTCGGCAATGATTTCTCGAATAAAATCATCGATGCTGTTGGCTGTTTTGACTCTAGGCGCAGCGGGTTGTTCCATAACCATTGCGTTGGGCGCGTTTTTGACCATCACGCCGCCGTTGCCGGCCGGACTGGGTTTGGGGGCGGGGCGCGGTGCGCCCTTGCGCGGCAAGCTGCTGTTGCGGTCGAAATCATGCACCGCTTCTTCGATGGTGTCAAAAGCTTTGAGAATATAATGAAATTCCAACAGCTCGAATACTTCGTAGACATCCGGAATCATGCGCACAAGCTTCAAGTCGCCGCCGCGTTCGCGAATGCCCTTGATTTCGCTGATGAAAATTCCCCAGCCCGCGCTGCTGATATAATCGACGTTGCCGAGATCAATGATGATGTCATTCATGCCGGCTTTGAGCAAGCCTTCGAGTGCGTGCTCAAGCTCGGCCGACGTGGTGGTATCAATATAACCGCCGACTTTGATCACGGCGATGTTATTATTCACACCGGCTTTTTCCACGGACACCTGAATACCTTCCATGGTTCACTCCTAAGGCATACTCTATTTTTGAACCGTTGCGCAATATACAAGAATACGAATCAAAGTCAACAAAGAATTAACTCCTCTACGGCCGTCGCCGCGCGCAGGGCGGGCCGCGAAACCCGGGGGACCGGCTGGGGAACCCCTTGTGTTGCATACCCTGTGAAGCGAATCACCTGTTTTCGCGTGCGCGTTTTGAACAAAGACAAACTTTCCGGCTGCACTTAGGCCGTCGCGCGCTTCATCATCATGCGCGCAGCCAGCTCAATTTTGCGGCGAATGTCGTCGCGGCTGGGATCGATCTCCAGCACGCGTTTCCACTCCTTCATCGCGTCCATGTATTCACCGCGGTTGGCAAAAATCACTCCCATGTTTTCATAGGCCGTCGTATCCGAGGGGTCCAGCTCTTTTACGCGCGCATATGCGTGGCTGGCGTCATCATACATGCGATTGCGAAAATAGGCATTGCCCAAAATGCTGTGCGCCTCTTTGAAATTCGGATAACGCGCAATGGTTTGGCGAAACTCGGCAATCGCGTCTTCGAATTGCCCGCGCTTGTAGTATCGCAGCCCGGCAATCAACAATTTTTCCCGCTCGTCATCGCCCGGCTCGCCGTTCTTGGCGGCGTGTTCGTGCGTTTTCGCTGTCACAGCCGGCGCTGCATTTTCTTCCGGCATGCGCTCCACCGGCGCTACGGCGTGGGGCGAGGTTTCTTCTACGGGCCGCTGACTCTGCTGCGCGCCGGTATTCGAGGCCGTCTCGCCATGAAATTCGCGTCGAACAAATTGTTCTTCCGCCGCTGTGTTGTCCGTATAACTCTGCTCTAGCAACTCGTCAACTTCGACGTACGGCACGACGTGCGAATCGGTGACGGTCTTGCTTGCGTCAGCATCCGCACCGGTTTTTGCCGGAAGCGGATCATCTAACCCGCCGTTGGCTGAAGTGTTTTCTATACCCAACGCGGAGCGGTTCTCAAATCCAAACGAGGATTCGATCTCGCTTTGCAGCAAATCTTCAACTGCCGCAAAGATGTCCTCGTCACGCACTTTGTCGCTTCCGGCAGAGAATTTGAAATCAGCCGTCTCATCACGGCGCGCGGCGTCCGGCTCGTCTCGCGGCGGTGCTGGCGTTGGAGGAGGCGAGGTCTGATCTTCAAGAATCGTTCCGCCAACAAAAAGCTCTTCAAAATTAAAATCAGTTGCGGCAATCGCATCCAAACCGCCGCCGGCCGAGGCCGCTGAAATTTCCTGAGTGCTAGTCGAATCAAACAGACCTGCCGTTGCTTTCGACTTTGCTTCGTCGTCCGCCAATTCGTCGCGCATGGCCCGCGCCATATCTGCCGCTTCCGCAGACGGCGCCGTTTCACGCCGCTTATGCGGCATGATTTCCACGGGGGGCTCGCCGGCGCTTTTGCCCGGCGGGAATTTGCGGCTTTTGGACTCCGGTTCGAGCGGAATCGGCGCCGGCTTTGCGTGGGCATCCGCCACAACCGGCTCACTTGACCTGATGATGACTTCGCCTTTAAGCGTCAGCATGGGCGTGCCGGGCGGCTTCATCGGGCGTTTGCTGCGTATACCGCGCGCGACAAAGGCTTCGCGCAGTTGCCGCGTGTTCAGCCGGCTGCGCACCAACTCATCATAAATTTTATTTTCCCCGATAATCGTAAAATCGTACTTCTCAGTATTCAACTCTTCGCTGATGCGCTTTGCGCCATATTCCGGATTGTTCTTAATAATGTCAAAAATTTTAATTTTATCTTCGATGGCAATATGCTTTGCTTCTACCGAAATTTCCGCATCAAACTCAAAGTTTTCGATGCCCTTTTCTTCAAACTCTTTTTTATATTTATTGTAATACGCATACGTCGTAATGCCTGCGGTTTCACAGGCTTCGCGGATGCTGGCGCCGGCCTGAATCGCCTTGTGCGCGGCGCGCGCCCGCCGGAGTTCCTCCTTCTCCGGTGAAGTCTTTTCTTTAACAGAAACGAGGGTGATATCGTCGGATTGGGGCGCGCCTTCAGTGAACGACAAAATCTCGTCCTTGATTTTTTCCACAAAGGGTTTTACCCGCAGATGCCCGTAGTCGCGGATAATTTTCAATAAACGCTCTTCACCGAACAGCTCCCGCTGGGAGTTCATCGCCTCGGTAATCCCGTCGGTATAAATCAGCAAAACATCGTCTTCCATCAACTGAATCGTATCGCTCTCGATCGATTTGCGAAAAAGATCTTCGTCCGGCAATTGAATGCCCACGGGAAAGCCGCGCGGGTTGAGATAATACGTGCGCCTGGTCGAGGCGCGGTACAGTATCATGGGATTGTGGCCGGCGCTGGCGTAATTCAACCGCCGGCGCTTGCTGTCGATGATCACATAAAACAGCGTGACGAACATGCCCTTCTTCACGTCGCCGCTGACGAATTTATTCACGCGCGCCAAGACTTCGGCAGCGTCTTTCACGCCGCGGGCTTCTGTGCGCAGCGCGGTGCGGATCATCGTCATCACCAGGCTGCCGGGCACGCCCTTGCCGGAGACGTCGGCCACCACGATGCCGAGCGTGTCCTTATCGACTTCGACAAAATCGTAATAATCGCCGCCCACTTCGCGCGCCGCTTCGTAATGGCTTGCCAGCTCGTAGCCTTCCAGATCCGGAAAATCACTCGGCAACAGGGTTTGTTGAATTTCCTGGGCCACTTGCATTTCACGCTGCAGGCGCTCCTGGTCCGCAAGATTCTTCTGCGATTCGCGGAATTTGTTGGTGATTTCCGAGAACGCTTGCGCTATTTCACCGATCTCCGACGAGCTGTCGATGTCCATCTCGTCGCCCAGCTCGCCGTGATCGGCACGCCGCACCCATTCCGTCAACTTGCGCAGCGGATTCATGAGCATGTAAATCAGCAGGAACGAACCAATGCCGGTGACGACCGCCACGGCAAAGGCCAGACGGCCTTGTTCCCAGCGCTGCGCCGAGATGCGGCTGTCTAGATGCGACTTTAACCCGCGAACATGGAGGAGGTTTTGCTGTGTGCTGCCGGGTTTCTGGATAACGGAGGTGAGGTCATACACTTCAACCGGGCCGGCGTCAGAGTTGACCCGATACGAGCGGATATTGTCTTCAATTTCTTCGCCCGGGTTCGCCAGCCTGTCAAACTTAGCGAACAAAAATTCCGCACGGTTATGGCCGATGATTTCACCGCTGGCATTCACCAACACCAAATCATAAAGGGAATTGGCATACGGGCGATACATGCTGGCAAACAAATCGCCAATGGTATCGCCGGTGACGTCGTCCAATACTTCCGGGCGTTCCTGCAGTGCTTTGTTCAGTTGTGTTGAAACGGCGCGCAAACTGCTCAGAAAGGCGGCGCGTTCGGTCCGCTCAACCATGAAAAAAGAATAAAAATAACCGCCCACGATCACAGCCAGCAAAACACCGAAGGTGCGCAGCCAATATCTTGCCTTGAGCGAAAAGGGAATGGCTTTGACCGCGGAAGCCGCCGAGGCAATGGGCTTCGTGAGACCGCGCTTGATTGACGAGCCGTCGCGCTGCTTGGTGAGGCGCAGTTCGTTGCCTTCTTCGGTTTTGCGATAGTCGACCTCATCCATGAGCTTGCGCATCATGAAGATGCCCAGGCCGCCGCGCTTGCCGATTTGCACGTAGCGCTGCAAATCCGGGGACTGCACGTGCTTGGGGTCGAAATATTTGCCCTGATCGATCAGGCAGATGGTCAGACTGTTTTTCTTGATGAGCGCGCGGATGAGGAGGAATCCCCCGCCTTCGACTTCACGGTAAGCATGCCGAATAACGTTGGTGGCAGCTTCGTCAATCGCAATCTTGAAATTCTTAATGATTTTTTCGGAGAAGCCGTACTTCTTCCCGGTGCGGCTGACGAACTCGCGCAAATCCGCCAAGTAATCGATGTGGGCAGGAACTTTAAGTTCCTCTTTGATGATCTGCTTGAACAAAACCCTTCTCCGCAAAGCCAGGGACAGGCGTGAGGTTGACGGCTCTTTTCATCACGAAGGCACAAAGACGGCAAAATGCTGTTCTGCGCGCGCCTTTGTGCCTTGATGACAAGATTGACTGCAAAAAATCGGCATTTTTCGCGAGAGATGCAAGCGCGGTTTTATTTGCGCAGCTTGTCGCGAATAAGATCGATCAACTCGAGAATGCGTTTGTTATAACGCTGCTGGCGCTGAATCTCCACTAAAATCTTGAGCGCTTCTTCGGATTTGCCGCTCTTGTTGAGGCGCAGGGCTTCCACGTATTTGGTGCGGATTTCTTCGTTCAAGAACGGCTCTTCACGCGCGTCTTTGCGCGACTCTGCATCCCAGAGGTAGTCGTCGATGGTCTTGTTGTTCGGTTGCGCTTCTTTGGCGCGTCGGAACGATTCGATGGCTTCGGCGTAGCGCCGGTCAACGTAGTATTTCACGCCTTGATTGAAGTGCTGATCGATGGTCATCTTGCGATCGAGCTCGGCAATCTTCGCGTTGATCGCATTGCGCTCCGCGGCGCTCAATTCCGCTTCCGTCACCAGCCGGTTGTAAGCCTGGATCGCCTCGAGATTATTGCCCTGCTGCTCGAAGATCTGCGCCCGGCGCCGCATTTCCGCCACGCGATTCTCAATCAAGGTCTTGGTTTTTTCGATCCAGTTTTGCAGTTCGGTATTGTTGGGTGTCCGCACCAAGCCGGCTTCCCACGCGTCAATGGCCGAGCGATACTGCTCGGCGTCAAAATAGCGTTTGCCTTTGTCAAGCTGTTGCGCCACGAACATGCTGTCGGCGCGCGCGGCCTTGGCGGCCTCGGCCTGCGCGATTTCAGCCTGTTTGCGCGCCTCTTCTTCCTCCATTTTTTTCTCAGCCCGGCTCTTCCACACCAGCGCATCTTCGTTGTTGGGGAAGATATTGCTCGCCTGCGCGAAATTCACGCGCGCTTGAAAATAGTTCTGCTGTTGAAAATATGTGCGGCCTTTCGCCATCAACTCGTCGAATTCGGTTTGCTGCTCCAACCGGCGCTGGTTGGAAATCTGATTGGCTATACGCGCCCGCTCCCGTTCCTGCGCAAAATCTTCCATTTGATCTTTGGTCCGGCCAAAGTGCAAGGTCATGCTCACACGGTGCTGCATCCCGAAAACATCGGTGACGTCATCGTTCGAATACTTGCCGATGGCATAATCAATTTGCAGATTTTGATAGAAGACGCCGGCGCCGTAGCTGAGCGCGGCGCCATTATATCCCACTCGCAACATGGCTTGATCCTGATAAACGTACTCCGTGCCGAATTGCATGCGGCTCTCCGCCTGCGCCCGTTGCTCGTACGAGAGCGTCAGGTTTACCACATCCCCGCGGCTGCCCATGCTGATCGGCTTGGCCAGGCCGGCACGCAGGGCGCGCGGGAACGATTCCTCCGTAGCGCCGAGTGACAAGGGGGTCATGACGACATTTTCAATCGCCAAACCCATGGATAAATTTTCCAACATGCCTTCACCCAACTCCGGCCGATAGATTAAACCGAGATCAAAAGCCGCACTCGTGGTGGGATCGGTGACTAATGAAGTGGCTTGACGATCAATCTTGATGCTCGCGCCTGCGGTTAACCCGAAGGACAGCGTTTTCGATCCGGCAATGACAAAGCGATCCTGACCCCAGGTGTTGTTGCCGCTGAGTTTTTCACCAATCTCATCGGCCTGTATAATTTCACCGGTATCCCAATGCATCCAGCCGACGCCGAATGTGCCGTAATTCAGGGTGGGGTGGGCATATCCAACGAAATGATACTTCGTGCCCTCGACCAGGGGTGTATAAAAAAGGGTGATGTTTTTGCGTTGAATCAAATCCAAGCCGCCGGGATTCCAATACAAAGCCGTGGCATCGGTGGGAATGGCGACCATGGCGCTGCCCAGCCCGAGGGCGCGTGCGCCCACGCCCAGCACAAAAAGCGGTTGTGTGCCGCCATCTTGTGCGATTGCCGGCGCGGAAAACTTCAGCGCGACGAACAATAAGAGCCAGCTCAACCGTCTGCTTCTCCGTCGAAACAATCGGGCGCCCTCACGGCACGCAATGTTAGCTTTGACTTGCAGTCCAATCATTTTTGTCACCTGCTTACAGTTTAATCAAGGTTCAACTCAAAATTTCTTCATGGCAGAAGAGAGCCTGCTGCAACATGAGGCAGGCTTTCTCTGGTCAAAATTTCCTCAGCATGACATCCTTGAGAGCCGGCAGTGAATCTCAGGCATTGACATTGTTCTATTTCACCACCGCCACTTTGGTTGTGGTGACGCCGAATTTGGTTTTCAACACGGCCAGATAAACACCATTGAGGACCACGTCGCCTTTGCCGTTCTTGCCGTCCCACTCGATCAGACCAGACCCAAAAGAGCCGCGGCGCGCGCCGGCTCTGCCCTGCGGATCAGTGGCTTTGTAAGATTTGGCATATACCAACTCTCCGATCAAGGTGAAGATGCGAAAATCTACATCGGAGGCTTCCGGCAGAAAATAAGAAAAGTGCGTGATGGCCTTGTCGGCGCCATTGGGCGCGAACGGGTTCGGATAATTATAAAACGAGGTTTCGAATTTGTCATCGAACGGCACAAGCATAACTGAAAAAAGATCAAAATCCTCGCCTGACAATCCGTTTTCTGCTTTCACGGCCACACGAGGCTGCGGCTCGACTTCGTCAATGGCATCGACATCATTACTGTTGACAAACGCCAATTGAAAACTCTTGGCTGACACGTTATCCGCAATATCCACAAGCACATCAATCAAGTCCGGCACGCCGCCGGCCAGAGTGTCGAGCACGGTGAACGCCACGGTCATGGGATTGGTGGCGGTAATACTTGAGAGCTGACCGAATTGCTTTTGAGGATTATTATGCGACACAATGCGCAAACGCTTGATTGCGGTATTGGGCGCAATTGTATTGGCATTCCGATCAAGCAAATGAAATGCCAGTGATCTCAAGAGAATATTGCTGGAAGTTGTTTTACCGTCATTTGTTAAACGTAAAGTCATGACCACAACGTCCGCCTGGCCGCGCGCCACCGGCCCGCCTTCCGGTCCGCCTTCGGCGCTGGAGAGGGTTTTGAACACCAGATTCTTTGGCGCGGTTTGAATGGATACGTTGACACGCTGCACACGCACATCCGCCGGACGATTGGAATTTTCATCCAATGGCGAGGGATCGCGCAACTCCAAAACGATAACCTCTTGCGAGGTGGAAGGCGTGCCGCGCGCCTTGATCCGCCAGTTCACCGTATTGGAAGTGGTGACCTGCTCCAGAGGATCAGTGGTGGAGTAACCGTTCGGCAGTATGATGCCGTATCGGTAGGGCGTATTGACTTGCGCCACGCCGCGGTTTTCAACGCTGGCGGTGATGGTAAAAATCTGATTGAGACCGACTTCGCCGTCCACGGCGGCGGAAAAGGGTTCGCTAATCCTGCCATCCAAGGCAAGCTGGGCGCGTGTCACAACATCGACGCCCAACGTTGGAGAAACGCCAATCTTTTCCTCCCCGCTATTGCGGTCTTTGCCGTTGACCTGCACGTAAATCAGTTGGCCGCTAACCGCGAGCAGGGGCGCGCGCAAGCGCCAACTCACGGTCACGTCCGTAGAATCCAAGGAACTGATAAAGACCTGACGATTGTCGATGGCCTCGAAGTTTGCCGGGAACAATTCTGCCGTGACGCCGACAAGCTTGCTGCCGTCGATGGTGGCTTCGACCCGGAATTCCTGTTCCGTGCTCACTCGGCCGTCAATCGCGCCCACCGGATCAACAATGGCGATGCGAACCTGGTTGATTATGGCGCCGGAAACGGTTTGAACTCTGAGGGACTTTACGCCTCCTTCGGCGCTCTCAGTCCAGGCTGCTTCGGCATTGATGTTTTCATCGAATGGCCGCTTGGTAATTTGCAGGATAAGAAAATCCGCCGCGGTGGGCGCGCTCGGGGCTTGCGCCAGCCATTCCACAATGCCATTCACCGGAATATAGCGTTCGAGCGCGTCAATGGTCGTCACGCCGGTTTCGCCCAAGCGCAACGCCACGCGGGCGGAATCAGTCGTGCCGGCGCGGCCGATATTATCCAAGCGCGCACGTATCTTGAACGTTTGTCCGACTGACAACTCGTTCCGCAAATCAGTATTGTCTTTATTGAACAAGCTGACGGTGAAATTAAGACGCGCCCGGCTGACCGTGGTCACGGCGATGGTATCGCTGTCGGTAACTGTCGTGCCCAATCCCGTTGTGCCCTTGGCGTTAACGATAAAATCACGCGCGGTTTCTGCCGGTTCACCCGGCGCCGCGATTTCCCAACGCACCGTATCGGGAAACAGGGCCTCGGGCGGCACGATAATCTGCAACGGCGAAGGCGATTCACTGGTGAGAAGATAGCCTGCGCCGCTCGGCAACACCAATTCAATGCTGCGATCACTGAGATCGCGGCTGCTTTGGAACGTTGCCATCACGGTAAAAGTCTGGCCGGTCGAAACGGTGTCATCGTCGGCTGCGCCTGCCGGTTCGCTGATAAAGAATTTAAGTACGCTCAAATCAGACTTGACGACTTGCACCAAAGCGGAGTCAATTCCCTTGGCCAGTTGCGCCGGTGTATTGCTGTTCAAATCCGTGGGAATCGTGCTGATCTGCACGATCAAAGGCGTGAGCGGCAGAGGCACATCGGGCGCGCGCACGCTCCACGTCACATTTTCTCCGACGGTGAACGATAGCTGATTCTCGCCGGGGCCAGGCTCGGTAATCTCGAATCCTGGCGGCAGCTCCAGCGTCAGGCGGCCATTCGCATCAACCGCGGCAGCATTGGCTTGATTGGTCACGGTTGCTGTAAGGTTGAAAATCTGGCGCGTGGTCAGATTTTGCTCCTCAACGCTTGCCGCCAGGGATAAGCTAGCCGGCAATTGAATGCGTATTAGTGCCGTGGTGTCCGTGCCGGTGGTGATGCGCGCCGGCCCGCCGCTGCCGGAAGCAATCGCCGATAGAATACGGGCGACAAAGCGTTCGTTCGTCGTGCCCGGCGTCGGCGTCGGCGCTGCCGTCACGGCAAAAGTCCGCGAGGCGCGCTCGCGCAACGGCACCCGGTCAATCGTCTGCTGCGAGGCGGAAATCACCGAGCCGCCGTCGGTCGTTAACTCGATCACCACTTGCTCGACGTCTTCAAAACCGCTGTTTTCAATCTCGACCGTGACGCTAAAATTCTGACTCGTGTTGACGAGGCCGACGGTAGTGCCGGAGAAGAAATTGTTCACAATCGGCGTGGTCGCGCGCACAAAAACGGCCGCCGTCGTGACGATCTCGATTTGCCCGCTCCGGTTCGTGCCGAGAACTTCATTGTTATTGACATCGGCTCCCACCGTCGCCACTTCCAGCGAAGCGCTGCCGCCCAAACCGCCGGTTTTTAAAACGGTATAAACCAACGTATCGGGCGCGCCGGGCCGCAGCAACAAATCGCCGCTGCGCGACAGTGCAACAGGCGGCCGAATATCGTAGTCGCCCTGCACATTGCCGTTGATGCGCACGGCAATATCGGATCTTTGCGGCGTGTTAAGGCGCACGGCTGCTCCGCCCGTGTCCTGCACCACCGCATAAATATACCACGGCACGCTCGATTCAGCGTTCACTTCCGGCAATGAGGCAATCACCTCCCGCAGATAAAGACCTGCCGGACGTTCCACGATCACCACTTCGGAATTATCAACCGGTGTCTCTTCGGCAACACTTCCCAGAGTATTACTGCCGGTTGCAGCCGCGATTGCCGAGCTCAGGATTTCATTGGGGTTCTCCGTTGGGCTGGCGCTCACGGTGAATGTCACTGTGCGCGCTTGCAGACCGGGAACGCCGCCCAGCACCGGCCGTTCGTTGGGATTGATCACCGCACCGCCATTGCTGGTCAGGCGGAGTCTCACATCCTGCGTGTTCTCTTCGCCGGAATTGTAAACTTGCACGTCCACGCTGAAATTCTGGTTTGTGTTCACGCGCGGCAGATTCGGCGCAGAGGTTTCCGGCTTCAAAGCGGTCGAGAGAATTTGCAAGCGCGCCGGCGTCTGCACGGTCACCGAGGTAGCGCCGCCGCTGGCAGTATCATCGGTGCGCGGGTCACCGCTATTGATCTCCGTTGCGCTAATTTGGCCGGTAATGTTATTCAAGCCGGTGAGAGAGCCGGTTCTGCTGATGGTAAAGCGCAACACGGCCGGCGTGCCGCTCACAATTTTATTCCCGCCGCCAACCAGCGCCGTTGGAAATGCAATTTGATAGTTATTGGCATCCAAACCAAGATTGATGCGAGTTTGGGTTGGGGTGAAATCCACCAACGCCTCGCTTTCCCCGCTATTCGTCAGGTACATATCGACCGTCCATTGCCTGGTTTGATCGCGCGTCACCGTGGTTTGTGACGGAACCAGCGAGGTGATGTTCAGCGCCGCGGGCGTTTGCACGATGAAACTGCCGCTGCTGCCGTCGCTGCGCGAGGAATCCGGTTGGCCGCTGGATAAGTCCAGCACGCGCAACGAGCCGATAACCGTGGTCGGGCCTCTCCGAATACCCGTGCGCCGGATCCAAAACTGCAGAGAATCCGTGGCATTGGGCGCCAACAGAACACCGCCGGAGCCGCCAAAGGTTGCCGGAGGATCGATCTGATATTCACTCGTAACCGGACCGGCATTCAACAACTGCAAAGCCGCTTGTTGCAGTTGCACATTGAATCCGCCGTTGTTCCTCACCGTCATCATGATGAACCAATCTTTTTCCATATTCTGCGTCACCGTGGTCTGGCTGGCGCGCATGCTGATCACCTGCACTTTGCCTGCGCCGGTCACGGTCAACTCATTGGCAGTGACGCTCAGAGTCGTCGGCGGCAGAACATTGCCGTTATGCGTGCCGAACATCTGGAAGGTCGGCGTGTAAGTTGTCTGCGGCATGTTCTGCGGGATGGTGTCCTGCTGGAACGTCAAGAACGTGGTGTCATTCGAGGCCAGGCGCGTTGTCATATTGGCGTCCAAAAATGCCTCAAAGCTGCTGCCGCCTCCGCTAAACCTAAAGCGCGTCAGACTCGGGTTTAAGATCACCTCGGCGCCGCCGGTATTGATCACGCCCACGCGGAAAGCATAAACACCATTATTATTGACAATGTCAGGCGTCATGCTATTGGCAAGATACGCAAGCGCCGGCGCGCTTTGCACCTCCACCGGTATGGCGCCAATCGTAGTATCCGACACGGTGACGCCACTGTTGCTCTCGGTTGCCGCTACTTTTGGCCACAGCCGCACAAAGCCGGGAGTGAAACCCGTGGTGGTGACGTTGAAGCGCAAGCTATCGATGCGGCCGCCAAGCAGATTTGCTGAGGAACTGCCGAGCCAGGTTTGTGGCTGCAATTGCGCGTTGTAGTTGGCTTGAAATTGATTGCCGAGACGGAAACGCAAATTCGTCGAAGTATCCGGCTTCACCACCACCTGGCTGCCGCCGTTGTTGCGCACACTCACGATCACCTGCCAATGTGTCGTCTGGCCGGCGGTCACTTTCAATTGCGTCGGCCGCACGCTCACAATCTCCAATAAAGCCGGGCTCTCCACAGTCACCGCGCCGCTGGCAATATTTGAGGCAAATTCACGGTTGCTGTTGATCTCCGTGCCCTTGAGACGCAGCGTGATCGGTTGCGGGCCGGTGAGCAGGCCCGTTTGCGTCACGCGAATGCGCAGCGTCTTGACGCCCAACCCGGCGATGATCGAATCGCCATCAATGAACGTTCTGGGTTTGACAAAAACATAGCCCTGATTATTACCCACCGCCACTGTAATAGAGTCCGGATTGGGATGCAATTTAACGGCGCTGCCGCCGGTATTCGTAACCGTTGCGGTGATCGTCCATTCAAAACTGCGTCCGGCCGTGACATTCGGTTGCGAAGGTTGCACGGCGGTGACACTCAACACGCCCGGCGACTGCACATTGACCTCAGCGCCGCCGCCGTCATTGGTGTCATCACTCACTTGCAAGCCGGTGCCGGAATCCGTGCCGCGCGCCACGCCGGAAATGCCGGCAAAACCGGTGGTACTGCCGGTCTGGTCAATCACAAAGGTCAGCGTGCGGGTGGAATTGCCGGGCAAAACCGTGCCGCCTTCGTCGAACTGCGCCGGCTGCGGAATGGTATATTGCGAAGTCACATTCTGATTGCCGATGGTGAGTGTGAGCCGCGTCGCAGACAAGTCGAGATTGACGCTGGAGGGCGCGGTGTTTTGCAGCAACATTTTGACGGTCCAGTCGCGGCCCATGCCGGCGGTGACCTGGCTCTGCGAAGGCGTCAACGACACGATGCGAAAGGCATTGCCCTCGATCACCACCCAACTATCCGTGGTCGCGGCATTCAAGTCCGATTTGGCTGCCAGCGAGTTGGCATCCTTGCCATAGACTTCGGCATCGAGCGTGATAGCGCCGAGCGTGGCGCCGAGGCCGACATTCACCGAGAAACTAAAATCTCTGAATTCATTTCCGGCAATAATCGTGGGATTGCCGGCGTTGGCCGCGACAAGATAATCGCCGGTTTTATCCAACGGGCCTTGGCGGAAGCGCAGGCGCACAGTGTCAATGGCTGCGCCCGCGGAATTGCTGATGCCGAGATTATTGGCAATGCGCACGGTCACCGAAAGATTCGTCTGGCCGCGCGACACTGTGTCCCGCACCGCGGTCACCGATTGAATCGCCAAATTTGCCGGCCGCTGCACCGTCCACGTATCTTTATTCCCGGCATTGTTGGCGCTCACCGGCGTGCCGCTAATGTCGCCGGCAATCGTGCCGTTCAGTGTGATCAACTCAGGCGCTGCGCCGGGATTGACCGAAACCGTGAAAGACAACGTCGCAGACGAATTGCCTAAAATTTGGGTGGGATTTCCCGCTCCCGGCGTCACGCTGTAATCGGAAGTACGATCCACCGTGCCTTGAAAAGTCAAATTACCCACGATGTTTTGAATCGTGGCGGTGCCCAAATTCTGCACGGCCATGCTGACATTAATGCCGCTCTGGCCCTGCGTGACAAACTGCGGGTTGGTCGAAATGCTCGTAATGCTCAAGCTGCCCAGCGTTATCTGCTGGCTGCCGTTCGCGCTCAAGCCGGCGGACACGGTGACTGTCGCCTGTCCGCCCAGCGTGCCCGCGCGAAAGGTGAATTGCAAACGGCTCGAAGCATTGGTGGTGATTTGATGGCCGGCAGTTTCGCTATCCGCATCCGGCTCGACAATGGAACCAAACGCGGTCGGCGAAATCGAAACCGTAAAGTATTTGCCTGAGCCAACATCGTTGCCGTCGCCGTCTTTAATAATCGAACTGGTAAAAACAGAGGTGGCAACTCCATCAGCCGGCAGGTTTGGCGGAACCGGCGTCAAACTAATGTTCCCTTTCGGCGCGCCCGGGAAAACGGTGATTAAGCCGGTTTCATCAGAAATGCCCGGACCATACGTTCCAACCAATCTGCCATTAACCGAGCCGTCTACCGCAGCGGCCGTCGGCGAAAAGGTGAAGGAGGAGCCTGTGCCGCTTGCAGGCGGGGCCAGCGAGCCGGTGCGGGACCAGGTTACCGAAACATCACCGAGATAATTATTGCCGACATCATAACCGGCGGCATAAACCGTGATCTGCTGATCTGCCGTCATGGTTTGGCCGGCAAACTCCTGGCCGCCGTTGTTGGGCGCAGTGCGCAAAACGACGCGCGACACTTGACCGAGATTGACGCGAATCGTGCCGCTGTTGGCGCTGCCGATGCTGGCATTGGGATGAACCGCACGAATCGAGCCGGTGCCTTCGGTTTGTGCGGTGAACGTTGTGGCGGTGCCGCTGTTCGTGCTCAAATTTCCGATGGGGCCGTCTACATTCCAGGTCACGGCTTCATCCGCGATATAGTTGTTGTCGCCATCAAAACCGCCGGCATGCACTTGCAGCGTCTGTCCGGGATTCAACGTGACGTCGCCCTGTGGCGAGGTTTCGCCAACCAGGCCGCTAAGTACGGCGATGCGCTTGAGCGCGCCCACGTTCACTGTGATTGTGCCGGTGGTATCGAATCCGACTGCATGCGTTGCGCGAATTGTGCCGCTGGCCGGCGCGGTGGCCGGACGGAACACAACTGACGCACCCGTGGCATTAATAGCCGGCGCAAGTGTTCCCGCGCTCGACCACGTGACAGACTGATCCGCAATGTAGTTATTATCGGCATCATAGCCGGCCGCATGCAGAGTCAATTCGCCATCTGCTGTAAGCGTTCTTGGGCCAAGCTCAACGCCCGGGCCGGAGGGGCCTTCCACCACTTTCACATAATTCAATGCGCCCGGCGTGACGGTGATCGTGCCCGTCAAATCTGAGCCAACCGCATGCGTGGCGCGAATTTGGCCTGCGTCGACTTTAGTGGCATTCAAGGTAGTTGAACTGCCGGTGGTGGGCGCCAACACGCCGATGGCGTTGGTCACTGACCAAGTCACTGAAACATCACCGCGGTAATTGTCATCCGCATCGAATCCGCCGGCTTTTACAGTCAGGCTTTCGTCCGTGGTGAGTGAATCGTCTTCCACCACCGGCGTATTGCCCGTTCCGGCGGCGAGAACTTTAATGTGATGCAAGGCGCCTTCGGTAACCGTAAGCACGCCGGTGGAATCATCCGGCGCCGAAGCATGATCCGCGAAAACTTTGCCCTGGCCCGGACGCCGCAAGGTTAATTTCGTTGAGGTGCCGGTCAGGTTGCTGAACGTGCCCAGATTGTTACTGACGCGCCAGTTGACAATCTCATCTTGCAAATAATTGCCATTAATATCATAACCAGCCGCATGCACATCCAGCACGTCATCCGTCGTGAGATTAAGATCGCCGAGGGGTGGTCCGCCGCCGCTCAGGCCGCGCACGATGCGGATACTGGTCAAAGTGCCGGCCACCACCGTGATCGAGCCGGTGGCGTCCGAGCCTAACGTCGGATGGGTTCCGGTAATCACGCCGGTGTTGGGCGTTGCTGCGGTAAAAGTCGTGCCGATGCCGAGATTGCTGCTCAACGTGCCGATGTTGCCGCTCACGGTCCAACTCACGATCACATCGCCGATGCGATTGTTGTCGGCATCGAAACTGCTGGCATGCACCGGCAAGGTCGCGCCCGCGATTAGAGTCGGGCTTTGCACTTCTGTGGTGTTGCCGGAGAGATCATTCAAGACTTTTATGCTGCGAGCGATGCCCGTGCTTACGTTGAGGGTGCCGGTGCTGTCATCCGGAACCGAGGGGTGATCGGCCACGATTCGCCCATTTCCCGGCACACGCGGATCGAAATCCGTTGAGGCGCCCACCGTGGGCGTCACCACCCCGATGCCGTTGCGCACCAGCCAGGTCACCGATTCATCGCCGAGATAGACGCCTTGCGCATCATAACCCGCAGCATGCACTTTCAGCGATCCGTCCGTCGTCAAATTCCGGTTGCCAACGGGATTGCCCGGCCCGCTCGGCCCTTCAACGATGCGAATGAACGCGAGATTTCCGGGATTCACCGTAATCGTTCCGGTGGAATAATCGATCAAACTCGCATGATCCGCCGTAATCTGACCGGTGCCGGCATTGTTCGCCGTGAAGCGCGTCGATATGCCGGAGGTTGGATTCAAACTGCCGATGCCGCCGGTCACCGTCCATGCCACAGACACATCGTCAATGTAGTTGTCATCAACATCGAAGCGGGCTGCGTGCATGTCAAACGCGCCGCCGGTGGTCAAATTCAGCGTGGTCACCGGGCTGGTTTCACCCGAGAGGCCTGCCAGGATTTTTACGCGATGTGGCGCGCCGTCCGTGATCGTGATCACGCCCGAGCTGTCATCAATCGCAGTGGCATGATCAGCCACGATGCGGCCCGTGCCGGTTTTTTGTGCTGTGAATGTCGTGGCATTGGCGCTCAAAGGTGACACGACGCCAATACCGGCGCCGGTTAACGTCTGCGCTGACCACGTGACGGTTTGATCTGCGATAAAATTATTATTCGCGTCATAGCCGGCAGCTCTCACCTGCAGGGTTTGATCGGCATTCAGAGTTCTGTCCAACACCTCGGTCCCATTAATTTCCACCACGCGCACGCGATGCAACGGCCCGGGTGTCACGTTGAAGGCGTTGGATACACCGGTTTTGCCGCCGCCGCTGACGTTGAGAGTCAAATTGTTTTGCGCTTTGAGAATCACGGCATTCGGCACTGTCACCGTCGTGCCGTTCATCGGCACGGACACAGGCGAGAGCGTGCCGGTTGCTTCGGAAAGCGTGAGCGTGCCATTAAAGCTGACATTGTTACCGCTCCCGTCTTTGGCGGTGATGGTAAAGCTGAAGGGCGCGCCGGCAGCCTGCGTGCCGATCGCCGAAAACTCAAAGCGATCCAAGCCGGAGGCATTGACGTTGAATTGATTCGAGGTTCCTAGATGCCCGGCGCCGTCATTAACTGTGATTTGTTTGCTGTTTCCCGCTTGTGGAATGGTTACGACTTGCGTGCGCGTGCCGGCGCTGAAAGCGCTGCTGATGGTCGGGGTTATGGAGCCGGTGTTGATGGCAATGCTTACCGTTCCAGTGAAGCTCGTAACAGGATTGTCAAACGCGTCCTGCGCCGTGAGAATGAGAGGGAAACTCTGCCCGGCAACTTGATCCGAAAGATCGGCAATGTGAAATTTGGTCAAACCGGCGTGACTTACATTAAATGAATTCGAATTGCTGGATTTTCCCAGGCCCGTGACAGTCAAAACATCATTCACCGCACTTTTGGTGATGGTGAAATTCTGCACCAACTGCCCGGCGCTAAAGGGATTACTCGTTGCCGGCGTAATCGAGCCGGTTAGATCCGACACCGTCACCGTGCCGTTGAAACCGGTTACCGTGTTGTTGCTCGCGTCTCTAGCGATAATCGTGACGCTGAACGCCGCGCCGGCAACCTGGTTGCCGATCGTGCTGATTTCAAAATGATCAATTGTCGTTGCTGTCACATTGAAGAGGCCCGAAGAACCGGTGCGCACAGGTGAGCCACCGCTCACGTCAATGCGATCTCCTAAACGCGCTTGCGTGATCGTCACACTCTCACTACGCACGCCGCCAATGAAAGCGCCGCTGTTTGTGGGCGTAATCGTTCCGGTCAAGTCCGTGATCGACACATTGCCGCTAAAGTTCGTGACGATATTTTCATTGGCGTCCATCGCGCGCAAGGTAATGGTAAACGGCGCGCTGGTGGCCTGATCGGTTATCGGGTCGATGGTGAAGTGATGAAGGGCCGCCGGATTCACATTGAACAGGTTGGAAGACCCGGTACGAACCGGCACCCCGCCGCTGGCGGTCAACTGATTATCCGTGCGCGCCTTCACTATCGTGATGCTCTGCGAGGCCAACACGCCTGCGCTGAAGGCGCCGCTGGTGATATTGAGCGGCGGCGAGCTTAAATCCGTGAGGGTAACGGTTTGATTGAAGCCCGTCACCGTGTTGTTGAATTGATCCTGCGCCACCAGCTTGATATTGAAGGCCGCGCCCGCGGTCTGCGTGACGATTGCGGCATCGCTGGTGTTCGTGATTCTAAAATGAGAAAGAAAATCAGGATTGACCGTGAAGGCGTTTGACAGCCCGGCCTTGCCGCTTCCGCTCGCCGTAATCACCACGCCGGCCTGGGCCTTGGTGATGCGCGCATTCGTGATGGTCTGCGCCGCTTGATTTGCAAATACCAAACTTGAAGCGGTCAGCGTGCCGGTATTATCCGTGAGCGTCACCGTGCCGGTGTGCAAAACATCATTATTATTGAAATCTTTCGCGCGCACCGTCACACTGAAATTTTGCCCGGCAGTTTGCGGTGAAGTGATTGCCGTAATCTCAAAATGATCGAGCACACCGGCATTCACCGTAAAGGTGTTGGAGACTTCGCTGCGTACGCCGTCGGAAACCGTAATCTGGCGGCCTGTGCCGGCATTCGAAATGCTCACGCTGCCGTTCCACACGCCGGAGACGAAATTCCCGCTCACATTCGGCGTAATCGTTCCGCCGCCGCTTACCGCGATATTTACCGTGCCGGTAAAGCTCGTCACCGTGTTGTTGTTCGCATCAACCGCGGTTACCACAAGCGCGAACGGCACGCCGGCGGTCTGCGGCGATGGGATGTTGTTCGGGATGCGGAAATCCGCCAAGGCGCCGGCATTCACCGCAAAATTGTTCGAACTGCCGTTGCGCGCGGGCGAGCCGCCGCTCACCGAAATCACATCCGAGCTCGAAGTCTTGGTAATAGTGACATTCAGCGAGGCCAACTCGCCGTTGGTGAAATTGCCGCTGGTTGCCGGCGTTATGCTCGCAGTTGAGTTGGAAAGAGTTACGCTGCTATTGAAGCTGGTGACAATGTTGGCAAACGCATCGCGCGCAACGATTTTAATCGCAAAGCCTGTCCCCGCAACCTGGCTGCCGATATTGTCGCCGGCAGTGTTTGTCACATCAAAATGATCGAGCGCCGCATGCGTAACATTAAAACTGTTCGATTGCGCGGGCTTGGCGCTGCCGCTGGCGTTGATCACCACATTGCTCTGCGCTTTGGTGATGTTCGCCGTGGCAATCGTTACAAAAGCTTGATTCGTGAAATTCACGCTGGCGGGCGTCAACGTGCCGGTGTTGTCCGTCAACGTCACGATCCCGGAAAATAACACATCATTATTGTTCGCGTCCTTTGCGCGAATCGTCAAACTGAAATTCTGCCCGGCGGTTTGATTGGAAACAGGGTCGATTACAAAGCGATCAATGCCGCTCGCCGTCACTTCGAAGGCGGTCGAAGTCTCGCTGCGCACGCCGTCGGTAACCGTAATCTGACGGTTTGTGCCGACATTCGAAACACTCACGCTGCCGTTCCACACGCCCGCCACGAAATTCCCGCTGGTCGTGGGAGAGATGCTGCCGCCGCCGCTTACGGAAATACTCACCGTTCCGGTGAAGCTAGTGGCGATGTTCTCATTTGCATCAACCGCGGTGACAACCAGCGGAAACGCCACCCCGGCGGTTTGCGGACTGCCCACTGGCAAGATGCGGAAATCCGCCAACGGCCCGGCATTCACCGCAAAATTATTCGAAACGCCGTTTGTGCCGCTGGCAGTGTGCGTTGCCGTAATCGCATCCGCACTGGAGGTTTTCGTGATCGTTACACTTTGCGAAGCGAGGACACCGTTGGAAAAATTGCCGCTGCTCGTCGGGCCAATGCTGGCGGTGGTGTTGGACAATGTTACCGCGCTGCCCGGCCCGGAATGCGAAACAACTACATTGTTGTATTGATCCTGCGCAACAATCTTAATGGCGAACGCCGCGCCCGCGGTTTGACTGCCAATGTTGGCGTCGGAAACATTCGTCACCACGAAACGATGCAACGCTGCATGATTCACCGTGAAACTGTTGGATTGCCCGGTTTTCAAGGCACCGCTCGCGGTGATCACTACGCCGTTTTGCGCCTTGGTAATCACAGCATTGACGTTTTGCGAAGTTTGTCCGGAGAACACAACGCTGGTGGGGCTTAACGTCCCGGTATTGTCCGTCAACGTCACTGTGCCGGTGTGGGGAATAGCGTTGCCGCTGGCATCTCTCGCGGTGACGGAGAACAAAAACGCGTTGCCGGCAGTCTGCGAAACGGGAACCGGCGAAAATTCAAAACGATCGAGCGCGCCGGCATTCACATTAAACAAATTCGATTGGCCGGTTCTGCCGCCGCCGGTAACAGTGATGCGATTATTCGTCGCAGTTTGTGTGATGCGCAGGGTTTCCGTGCGCACGCCGAGACTAAAAGGGCCGGTAGTGGAGGTCGGCGTCACGGTTCCGGTAAGATCGGAAATCGTGACCGGCCCGGCGAATGTTGGAATGGTGTTATTCAGGGAATCTTGCGCCGTGATCGTCACCGCAAAGCCGGCGCCCGCAATTTGCGGGGTTGAAATCGGTGAAATGGCAAAATGGTGCAGCGCCCCGGGATTCACCAGGAACGCGTTCGAGTTGCCCACGTGATTCAAGCTGTCGCGCACGGTAATGAGGCGCCCGGCCCCGGCTTTCGCAATGACGACTTTTTGCGTGCGCTGGCCCAGCAAAAACGTGTCGCTCAACGCCGGTTTGATCGAATCCGCGTTAAGGCTCAACGTGACGCGCTTCTTGAAACTTCTAACTAAATTTTGATAAATGTCGCGCGCAGAAATATTGATACTGAAGGAATCGCCCGCGGTTTGTGTGGCCACACTGTCGATTTTGAAATGATGCAACGCAGCGGGGCCGATCACAAAATACGCCGAACGCGCCGTGTCGATCTGCACGCCGGCGGCATTCAACGTTTCCACAAAAATTCGGAAACTGTCGGCCAGCGTCGAATTGGTGATAAGAGCGAGGCTGAACACGGCCGTGTCGCCGGGCGCCAGCGCCAAGCCGGTGCCGTCGCGCGTGAGTGTGACGGCGTGATTCGTGTCCGCAATGACGGAATAGCCGCCGGTCAGACCGCTGTCGTTAAAGGCCGCGGTGATGGTCGAATCCACAAAACTCGGCGGAAACGTCAGGCGAATCTTGCCGTTCGCCGGAATACCAATGCCGCCAGCGCCGCCGGTCAAGCTCGTAATGAAGCTGATCCGGTAAAGCGCGCCCTTGCCGGCGGTGGTGTCCGAGGGCGTCACTCTGACCTGGGTTAGACTTCCTTGTCCAAAGGCAGGCGCGACAGCGAGCATCAGCGCCAAACTCAGCGCATGCCACGTCTTCGTCTTTGCCTGCTGCGCGTCAACATTCATGACTTGCATTACCGATCTCACGAAGATTAGAAAGTTCAGACAACCGCCCGCGCGCTGTTCTCGCCTGTCTTGAAGCGAGCCACATACCCATCGAACAAAGCGCCCGGGCGATGCGCCGAAGATTAGAATTCAATGCGATAATTTTTTTTGGCCACTTGCACGGTTTGCGCCGCGGAACGGATTTCAATGGCGACTTCGACATTGCTGCCGGGCTGCTCGGGATTCTTGATCAAGCCGAGCTGCAATGCGACGTTTTTTCCGGGCGGCACGGCTGCGCCGAGTCCGGTGCGTTGCACGCGCACGACATTCCGGTCGCGCGTCAGCTTGAACCCACCGTTAATGCTGGTCGAGCTGGCCAGGCGCAGCAAACTCAAATCAAGCCCGGAGGGAAATTCCAGCACGATTTCAGCGCGGGAATCAAGCGAGTCTTTCGTGGTGAACGAGACTTCATACAACGAAACCTCGCCCGGCTGCTTGGTCAGGGCGCGCACTTTGATCGGCGTGGCCTCGGCAGCGCGTTGGGCGTTTTGGCTCGATGCCGGGGCAAACGCACCAGCCAAAAACACAATTAGTGCAAAGGAGATGACGCGAGGATAATTCATAACTCCTCTCCATGTATCAACGATGTGACATTGTTTCGGGGTGAGACACGAGTGCATCTGTTAAGATTTTAATTTTCATTAACCAGCGCATTTGAATGCAAATCCCAAGCCAGTGAGGCGCGATTGCGATTTTTGCAAAAACTTAACGGCGCAACTGAAGTTAGGGAAGGCAATTGCTGTTGGCGGCGGCAGGGGAAGATGCAAAGCCATCCAGGGAGTATCACGAATGAAACATGCGTAATTTGAAATGCCTCAGGGCGCGACAGCTTCTCACAACATCCCGGCGGTCCGCAACGGTTGAACCGTGGCGCGCTTTCTTGCGGTGACAACACAAGCGGGCGCAGCTTTTTAGAGGACGCTTGTTTTTTGCTTGCGCAAAGGTTATCTTTTCCCCTCAGTTTTCTTCCTCATCAGAAAGGACGAGATTATGCAAAAGCAGACGACAGTATACTACTCACGCGTCGATGCTCTGGTTGCCCTGGCGAAGCGCCTGAACCTGCATGAAGAACGCCATCAGCTCTCTTCCGAAGATTTTTTCGATCGCTTCAGCAAGGGTCAGCTTGACGACACGCTCGATTTTGTCGAATGGTCCAATGACTACCGGCATTTTCTTGCCCTCAAACTCGAGTTGGAGGATCGTTTGAGCCATGCCGCCTAATCGCCTGGTTGAATATCTGGCCGAGGTTGCAGCCGCATTTCAAGGGCTCAAAGATTGCCACATCGAAAAGTACGAAGAAGAGATCCTCACGCCTGAGCGCGCCAATCTTCGCATCCGTGTACGCTTTGCAGCAGGCCAATTGTTGGAATACAACGAAGCCGTAACAACTCATTCCAACAACCTTGGGCATCTCTCTTACCGTTATCATTTCCAGGCCGTGAATAACGAGCTCGTCTTTCGCTACGACAACACCCCTCACTTCCCCGCTCTCGAAAATTTTCCTGCGCACAAACACCTGCCCGACCGCGTTATCTCCGCAGTTCGCCCCCTCATCAAAGATCTACTGGAGGAGATCGACCAATGCTTGTCAAAAGACGAACCGAACACGCAATAATCATTTAAACAACGCGCGCAGCAGAATCAAAAAGCCCTTGCCGTCGTTCTCGGTGAGTTTAAGATTTTTTTCGGCGCGCTTGAATTTGGGATTGA
Source organism: uncultured Cytophagia bacterium (assembly GCA_964457925.1). GTDB lineage: Bacteria > Zhuqueibacterota > Zhuqueibacteria > Zhuqueibacterales > Zhuqueibacteraceae > Coneutiohabitans. The sequence continues at coordinate 219,248 of CAYWGH010000002.1, read as the reverse complement.
TGCGCAAGGCTTCGCGAAATTCCTCCAGCGCGCGCAAAAACAAATTACGGCATTGAATCAAATAGGCAATGCCGAGATGATTGTGCAAATCGGCGTAATCGGGATAATCCGAAATTGCCTCGCGCAAATTGTCGGTATAGCGCTGCACGAAGGCGTCGTCGCGGCCCTTGCCGCCGTACATGAATTTCAAATAGAATTCGTTCTCGGAGCTGGTCAGCACTTCGGCCTGCATTTCATCGCGCATCGCCTGCAACTCCGCCAGCGCGCGGCTGAATTCGTTCTTGGTCAGATGCTCGGCGCATTTGAAGATGTGTGAGGTGTCTTTCGAGGGCGGCAACGCGTGCGTCAGTTTGCCGAGCTGCTCCTGAATGCGCTTGACTTGCGCGGGCAGAGGCTGGGACAGCGTCGCTTTCGCGACAATGCTGCTCAACAACGTGAGCGCCAGTTGCAGATGCGCCCGCAAAAATTTGGGATTGATCTGTAACGCCGTCTCGCACGCCTGCATCGCCTCGGAAAATTTTTCCTGTTCGAGATAGGCGGCGCTGAGCTGGCAATAGATGTCGGCATACTTGGGCGCACGCGCCAGGCCGGCGCGCAGCACTTCTTCACTTTTGGTATAATCGCCGCGGCGCAGGTAGGCATTGCCCAAATGATTGTAAACATCGGGCGAATCCATGTTCAAGGTCAGCGCCAGCTCCAGGGCGGCAATCGCGTCATCAAGCAAATTTTTTTCGAGAAAAAGCTGGCCGAGCTTAAGGCAGGAGAGCGGATGTTTCACCTCCCGCACCTTTTCCGAGATGTGAAACAACAGCTCCATCTCCGCCACCATGTCCTGATGAACGGCATGCAGCTTTTTGGAAAGCTGCGCATCTTCCGCGTCGCCGCTCACCGGCACGTCGCGCTGCGCAACAATGCGGCCGTGGTCGAAGATATGCGAAATAATTTTGCCGTTGCTGGCGGAATGGCTGGTCTGGACGTGAAAGCGGTGCCCGCCGGCTTGCACATCACTATTCAATCCGAGGTGTGGCATGATTTCTCATTGAATGACAAACATCAAATCAGGCGAAATACGATGACAGGAAAAAACGCGTTCCGATATCATTCCGCGGGCTTGACCGGCGACTCTGTTTTCTTCTTCTCACCCTCGCCGGCGCTTTTCTCCTGGCCTGCCTTGCTGTCTTTACTCTCATTGTTCGATTTGTCGCCGGCAGCGCCCTCTTTGGTTTTTCCCGTTGCGCCGGAACCGTCCTTACTCGACGCGTTTTTGTAGTCCGTCAAATAAAACCCCGAGCCTTTGAAAATCAAGCCGGTGCCGCCGGAGATGCGGCGGGTCACTTTGCCGCCGCAGCGCGGGCAGATTTCCAGCGGCGGCGCTGAGATGCTTTGAAAAAGTTCCGTGGTTTCACCGCACGTGGAACAATCGTAATCATAGGTTGGCATAAACGACTCCCGAATGCTGAATAAACTTAAATCGCGCGCGGAATTTATGAAAATTTGAGTCGGCATCAAAATGAAAAAACGAAGAATTACTCCCCTGCAACCGGTCTACTCCCGCCCCTCCGAAGTCCGCTTCATTTCAGCAAAACCGCCTTGCGCGTTTGCGAAAATGTATCTGTGGTGAGCCGATAAAAATGAATTTCTCCCGCCAAATCTCGCGGCGCGAAGGTCACGCTGTGACTCCCCGCGGCGCGATTGCCATCACTCAACGTCGCCACTTCACGGCCATTCACCTCGAACACCTTCAGCGTCACGTGACTGTTTCCCGGCAACTGAAAACTGATTTCAATTTTCAAAAAAGTCTCAGCAAACGCAAAAAAATGGGTGTATATAAAAATGCCTACTTTTTCTGTCACCATTCATCACGCTTTATTGAAAGGAAACCGTATGAAAAAAACCGCCGCTGTTCTGCTTTACCTGGCTGTGAATTCCGCGCTCGTTTCAGCGCAAGACCAGATGATGTCATACGCCAGGTACGATTTCGTGCCGGGCGACAAGATTATTTTTGAAGACGATCTTGTGGGCGAGCAGCCCGACGAGTTTCCCTCGAAATGGGATTTAATCAGCGGCCGGTGTGAGATTCGCAAGCTCAACGGCGAAAACGTGATCGCCTTGCTCGAGGAACCCACGCGCATCACGCCGTTGATGTCGCGCCCCAATTATACGCCCGACGTTTTCACGCTGGAGTTCGACGTTTATGCAAGGGACACCGAGTATAATTTCATCAGGGTCAATTTCCACGGCAAAGACACCGAAACCGCCATGCCGGAATTGTTGGTGGGCGCCGGCGAAAACGGCACGCGCTACGGCACCTCGGTGGCCGGCACCTATCCGAATGAAGCGGAATTGCTCAATCGTTGGTATCATGTGGCGATTGCTTTCAATGTGCGCTCATTGAAAGTATACATCAATCAGCATCGGGTGCTGAACACGCCGGTCACCGAAGGCAAGCCGGTCGGCATCACGCTTTCGGCCACGGCTTATGAGGGCAATGAAAAATTCATCAAGAACATTCGCCTTGCCGCGGGCGGCGCCGATCTCTACAAGCGCGTGATGACCGACGGCAAATACGTCACGCGCGGCATCAAATTCGACGTGAACAAGGCCGTCATCAAGCCGGAATCCATGGGCACGTTGAACGAAGTCGCAAAAGTTTTGCGCGAGCATCCGGAACTGAAATTCAGCATTGAAGGCCACACCGACAGCGACGGCGAAGACGCGGCCAATCTGAAATTGTCGCAAGCTCGCGCCGAGGCGGTGAAAACGCAATTGGTCGCGCTCGGCATCGACGCGGCGCGGCTGACCTGCAAGGGGTGGGGCGAGAGCAAGCCGGTTGACGACAATGCCACCGCGCTGGGCAAAGCCAACAACCGCCGCGTCGAATTTGTGAAGATGTGAAAGGTGGATGACGGTGAATAAATCCATCTTATCAAAAGCACTGCTCTTGTTCGCGCTCGGAGCTTTTTCAACGTTGCGGGCGCAGGATATCGAAGTCAGCCGCGCGCTCACCGCCGAAGAGAAAGCCTTTGATGTGCGCACGCGCAAGCAATTGTTCGACCTCATCGTGGCCGCGCAAAAAGGCGCTTTCGGCAATGATTACGAGCTGGCCGATCCGGAGAGCGAGCTGGAGCCGAATGCCGGAGTTGACTATGACCGGGAAAGGGCGCCATATTCCTTGAAGTACGGCCTGCGGTTTACGTTGAATCCGGGCACGGCGCGTTACAACAAAGTGCAAGGCGAACTGGAAAAGTTCATCCAGCAAGCGGCCACGTTAAACTCGCCGGAAGAAGCCGCGGCCATGGAGGGGAGGAACCCCAGTGAGTACCTGGATCTGGGATTCAATATCTATGTGAATGATGATGCGCACATTGAATTCATCTCGTTTCGCAAAAACGCGCAAAAACTAACGAAGCCCGGCGCGCGCTACGTCGTGCGCGGCGAAGGCGCCACGGTCGTACGCGCCGAAGGCGCGACCACGACGGCTTTTTACTTTGGCCATTTCGGGCCGCTGCGGGAAGAAGAGGACGTCACGCCCGGCTCCAAAGCTTTTGCCGCAACGCCGAAATTCAATCCCCAAACGCCCCGGCTTGCCGTGCAATCAATCCTGCTGATCATTACCGCGCCGCATGACATTGTTGATGCCTTTTACAGCAAGTTGAATCTCACGGCCTTGCAGGGCATGATCGCCCCGTAGGGCCTGAGTGGCAAGAGCGACGGGCGAGATTGTGCCCGCGCTCTTGCTGCCGGGTTACTTTTTTCAAATTTGCTTTCTGCGACAAATTGCGGAAGCACTTGGCGACCGTTTAAAAAATCTCATTGGATTTTCAATGAAATGCTTTGCTTTATGAAAGGTGTCATGAGAACCAAAATTTTACTTTCGGCCCTTCTCCTTTTCGGCGTCACGTCCGGTCATGCGCAATGGCGCCCGGTCACCGCGGAGGAAGAAAGATTTGTTCAGGCGGTTGAAGCCAAAGTTCACAAAATTTTATCCGCTGCGGCGCATAAAATGCCCGGCAAATGGGACATCAAAATCAGGACGGATCAATTTCAGCGCCATGAGTTGGATGGAGGGCAGCACCATGGCCGGCCGCATGAAGTGCGTGTGGAGTTGATCATGGATTATCAGCCCTCCGACGCGGAAATGGCGCAAATGGAAAAAGACATTTTTGCGCACGCCGAACAAGTGAAGGATTACGACCCCATCCCCGATGAGTTGAATCGCGTCAATCCGGAACATCGGCTCAATATTTATGTGTCGTTCGTGGTCAACTATTACGGCTTCACGCCGGTATTCACGGCTGATATTCCCCGCCTTGGTTATGAAACGACCACGCCGGGCGCGGTTTACAGCTTTGTGCGATGGCGCAAAATGGGAATCAACGCTCCCCACAGTATAAGTTATTGGGGCGATTTCAGACGCGTGCAAACGAGACAGGGGCAGCAGATCGTGGAAAATTTTTCCGCGCTGACCGATTGCCGCGACGCGAAAACCATCATCCTGACCGTGCAATCGAATGAGCGCCTGATTGAAAAATTCATCGCCGTGCTCGATCCCGCCGCGGTACAGGCGATCGTTCGGGAGCATTGACCGAGCTTTGCAAAGGCCCGCGCCCCTTATTTCATCAAAATTGCCTTGCGCGTTTGCGTAAATTGGCCGGCGATGATTTGGTAGAAATAAACTCCGCCGGCCAAATCCCCGCTTTGCGGCGCGAAGGTCACGGTATGATTTCCCGCTTCGAGGTTGCCATCAACCAGCCTTGCCACTTCCCGGCCATTCACATCGAACACTCTCAGCGTCACGTGCCCGGCCTTTGGCAACGAAAACTGAATCGTCGTCGAAGGATTAAACGGATTCGGATAATTCTGCGCCAAGCTGAAATTGCTGATGGGAGAGAACGAGCGTCTGCGATCTTTCACACTTGTGGGCTGCGACCAACCGGCGTTCAAATAAACCGTCAAAGAATCATTGGCGCCGGCGGAATGCAGCAGCGCCACATCCGGACGGCCATCGTTGTTGAAATCATCGCTCAACATGTCGCGCCAAAACGTCGCGGTGATCTCAGCCGTGGTATCACACGCCACGACGCGCTGGAAGCGCCCGGCGCCGTCATTCAACAGCAGCGACAAATCGCCGGTGTTGTTGACCGTTACCAAATCTTCGTCGCCGTCGGTTTCATAATCCAAGGCCACGAAGTATTGCGGCACGCGATAATCATCCGTCGCAATCGCCTCCAACGCCGCGAAGCCGCCGGCGCCGGTATTGCGCAAGAAGCCAAAGCTGTTCACGCCGAATTGCAGCGGCTCATTATTCAAAGTGATGACGTCGATATTATCGTCGCCATCAAAATCCGCAGCGGCGAACGGGCAAATGCCGCCGGCATTATAAGTGAAAGCGAGATCGGAAAACCCCGCCCAAAAGCCGTCGTTGTCCAGGCCGAGACTATAGTTGACGGAAAGGTCTTCATTATCCGGTGAATCCATCACCAGCGCGTCGAGAAAGCCGTCGTTGTTGACGTCCGCCAAACGATGCCACGCCGGAACTTGAACGATGTTCGGGTTGGTGTAATACCAGCCGTAGTTGCCCCCGCTTAAATTCTCCAATTGAAACAATGAGGCCCGCCCCAAACGGCCGTCGTCGCCGTGACAGTATGAAATATCGAGATCGCCGTCGTTATCGAGATCGCCGAACGCCAAATCAATGGGCACTTCATAAAGACTCGCCAGCGATATGTTCCGCGGCGCGGTGAAATTGCCGTTGCCAAGCGAGCGCAGCAGCCACAACGAATCCGCCAATGCGATTATTTCCGCGCGGTTATCGCCGTCGAGATCGGCCACTTCCACCTTCCACACAAAATCATTCACAACCGGCAGCGGCGGCGCGACTGAAAAATTGCCGGCGCCGTCGTTCCAAAGAATCGTTATATAACCCGGACCCGGATTGCCCGGCCCGGTGGTCACGGCAATATCCACGTCGCCATCGCCGTCGAGATCGCCGGAAGCGAAATGCCAGGGATCATCCACTTCATAAGTGCGGCGCGCGGTGAAGAGATTCGGCGGCGTGTCGAACGTTTCATCCGCGCCCATGTAGGGGTCGATCACGTCGCGAATCTGGCCGTCGATATCGCGCGGCACTTCGGGCAGGCCGAGACCTTTCAAATCATCATCGCCGATGGAGCATGCGGCGAGGCGCAGATCCTCAGTGGGATCTTCAAACTCGATTTCCCTATTCACCGAGTTTTGATTTTGCCCGCTGGCGGTTTGCAACGCCGCCAAGTCCGTGCAAAGCGTTCCCACCCAGTTGGCCAAATTCGCGCCGTTGCTGTAGAAGTTGTTATAATTGATTTCGAAATTCGCGCCCGTTGACACCGCGCGCAAGGCGAGACCCGCGCCGGCGTGGACGAAGATGTTGTTGATGATGCGATACGGCCCTTGCGTCGTCGCCGGCTGAAACAACACGAGCGCCGCGCCGCCGCTAAAAACCGGCTCGGTGCAATAAACGGTATTATGAAAAACTTTCAACCCGCTGATGTTGCCGTTCAGAATAATCCCAGCCGCGGTGTTTCCCGTTCCGGCAATGACCATGTTGTTGGCCACCAGCCCGGCGCGCGGTCCGGCCGCGCCTCCGCCGCCGACAATAAAAATGCCGTAAGATTGCGCCGTGACACGATTGTTTTGAATGATGCGATTGGGGCAGCCGTCGGAGCGAATGCCCTGATCTCGAACATTGACGGTGTTATCGGCAACGAGTACCGAATCACAATCGGAGATATGAATCCCGGCATCGCCATTCGCATCGTCGATCCGGTTTCCGGTAATGACGGCGCCCACCGTATTGCCGTCGATTAAGTGTATGGCAAAATAGAATTGATAAAACTCATTGTCGCTGATGACGAGACGGCTGAAGGCATTGGTGGTGCGGGCGACGATAAGCCCGGCGGCGGAACGGCGGTGTCCTCTGAAGATGTTGCCGCGGAGCTGCACATCGTTCGCCGCATTCTGCAAGACAATAATCCGGCTGTAATCCTGCGGCGGCAACCCGGAGCTGAAGGAGAGGTTGCGAAAACGGACGTGATCGGCGCCGTCAAGAAGCACGATGTAGTTTTGCGTAAAGGTCGGCGCGAACTGCCAGGTCACGTCTTCGGCATTGCCGTTTTCGGATTGGAAGGTGATGGTGTTGCTCGCGCTCGCGCCGTTGATTTGGGGAAGGACGACCTGCTCGGTGTACTCGCCGTTGCGCAGATTGAAAATCACCGGCCCGGAGACGCCGGCCGTGATCAGGCTGTCGACCGCATGGCCGATGGAATCGAAATCCGCGCTCGCGCCGCCGATGGTGTAAACGCCGCTCATCGGCTGTGCGTTTGCTGCGGCGGCGGTGAGGCCAATCACGAGAATTGCTATGAGGCGTTTCTGCATGAAACCTCCTCTTTGGAATATTTATGGTGCTGAAACCTCCTTGTGAATTATCACGAAGCAATGCCATCCGCGAAAGATGACGCTTTCTTACGATACATAAAGTTCCCGCAGATTGCAAGTCTGCGCGCAGATTTTATTTCATCAAAACCGCCTTGCGCGTTTGCGTGAATTTTCCTGCTGCTTTTGTAACGCAGGCATCTTGCCTGCCAAATTTCCCGCGCGAAAGAGTGCTTGTTCGAGACGCAGTTCTGGCAGGCTGGAAGCCTGCGCTACGAGCTTCACTTCACCAACATCGCCTTGCGCGTTTGCGAAAATTTGCCCGCGGTGAGCTGGTAGAAATAAATTCCGCCGGCAAAATCCCCGCCTTGCGGGGCAAAGGTCACGCTGTGATTTCCTGCAATCATCTCACTATCAATCAACCTCGCCACTTCCCGGCCGTTCACATCGAACACCTTCAACGTCACGCGACTGTTTACTGGTAACTGAAAACTGATCACGGTCAACGGGTTGAACGGATTCGGATAATTCTGCCCCAAACTAAAATTGCGCGGCAACGATTCCTTCTCTTGCTCTTCCACCGTAGTCGCGAGCGCAAGCTGCTTTTGCAAAAACGCGCCGGCTGGTGAGAGTTGCTTCTGCAACATCCGCTGAAAACCGGCTTGCTGCCCGCTGCGCAATTTTTGCGAATAGGGCATGTTGTCGTGGACAGCAGGGTTGTATGTCAAATAACCGTACAGCAGCGTCGGCCAGAAAAAGGAGGTGACTTTGACTTTCGAATAGTGCGAGATATTCACCAGCGCTTTGATGAAAAGCGTATCGATCGGAACCCAGTAGTCGAACATGTCGCGCGAATAAATCTCCGCGCTGGTCGCCACCGGGTTGGTGATGTTGGTCATCTCGCCGTTCGTCGCTTTGTAGCACCACGCCTCGCCAATGATCAACGCTTTATTGTGCGCTTTGGCCAGCGAATCAATTTTAAAAACCGCGTCATCGAAGTAATTGAAGTGCGGCGGATAAATGTGATAATCAATGAAATCGATGCCGGTGTGCGCCAGCTTTTCGAAATAGACAAAATCGTCCCAAGTGCCCGCGCCGGCGCCGACCTGCGTGCTCTTTTTATTCACGTGCTGCAGAAAATAATCGGCATAAGCCGCCATGCTGTCCGCCTGAAAATCCACCAAATGCAGCAGATTGATCGCCATCGCTTGCGGTTCCATCTCGACCGTGAGATAGTCCGGCGCCAGCCGGTCGATGAGGGTTTGCAGCATCTGCGCTTTTTCTATTTTGTAGCGTGTGCTGTTCAGTCCGATATAAAAGTTTTTCACGTCATTGGTCAAATTCGCCTCGCCGAAAACCGAATCAACAAATGTAGCCTGACAGCCGAGCAAAATCGTGAAGCGCCGCGCCCGCGCCAGTTGCACGACTTTTTCATAGAACTGAATGTATTTATCGCGATTGGGAAAACCTTCGACGAATAGCGGATATTGAATGGTGAGGCCGATCGCGCGCAAGCCGACAAATTCAAACGCCGAGAGCATGCTGTCAATCGCCGCCAGCAATTGCGGCTGGGTCACGGGATTGATCAGCTCATAACCACGGTTGCTGTTGGCGAGCGACAGGTCTTCGCTGAATGCGGTGCCGTGTTTTTGCCCGTCCCACGTGCTCAAAATTTTCGCGTTGATGCTCTGCAGCTTGGGCTGCAGTTGATTGAACGCGGTTTGCCAGGTGTTCGGCACTTGCGCGCCGGCGGTCAAAACGAAGCTGCATAGAAGCAGAACGGTGAGTATGATTTTCGAGTTCATAAAATTTCCTCGTTGTGAAATGGCTTTCGTCGTAGCTGAAGTTTGCACCCAAAGACATGTGAAATGATGCTCGGTTTCGACCTCCGATCAACCCCGCAGGGGTGAGATGTTTATAGCATCTATCATGTCATGCTGGAAGCATCTTTTTTATTGCAAGCACTGTGCTGGGGTTAAAAAAGATTCTTCCAGAATGACAATTTTCTCCACCTGTAAGTGAGGCATTACAGTGACATGTGTTTTTTCATTGAATTGAAGCCGGTTTTATGAGGCTAATCAAGCATGTCACTCCTAAAGGAGTTTTGAGTCGATGAGATGCAAGCCTTACTAGAAACATCGCACGCCTGTGGTGTTTTCAAAAAAAGAAATCCCCCGCCGATTGCAGCCACAGCAACAAACGCGGCGTTCGTCGTTGTGCGCCAATCGAGGGAGGAGTGATTTGGAAAAAAACTCGCCAGCGCGGCTGCGGCGTTAGCAGGAATTGCCATGAAAATGCGTAACGCAGGCTTTCAGCCCAATGCTGCTAACTTTTCGGAAAGGCAAGCCAATTGCGGGCAAAACCATTCAAAAGCAATGACAGAAAAATGAATGGCAAAAATATGTGGGCGGGTTTTCATCAAAAACACTCTTGGTCGCTTGGTAAGAAACCTGAATATCCTTCTGCCATACATCTTCCTGTCATGACTTTCTTGAAAAAGTTAGTGACATTGGGCAGGATGCCTGCGTTACTGCATCAACTGCGGGCGCAGCGCGCTTTTCACCTCGCGAAATTTTTCGCGCTGTCGCGGCGTGAGCAGCGCCTCGATTTGCCGGCGCAGGTTCTCGCCGCGAAGTTGCGCCGCCTGCTGCAAAGCTGCGGGGTCGTAGCGATGCGTTTGACGCTCGGAGCGCGCCTGTTCTTCGCTGGTCTGCACCAATGCCGCGATGCGCTTTTGCTGCTCCTCGTCGAGCTTCAGCACGCGGCTGAGGCTCGCGATGCGCTCGCGCAAACGCCGGTTGTATAGCGCGGCGATCTGCGTTTGCAACTGCCGCCGCTGTTGCTCGCTCAAGATCGGCGCGAGGTCGTGTTGCAAAGAGTCATACAAAAAATAAACTTCGTTCTGCGCCTGCTCATACAGCGTGGCGAGCGGCTGGAAACGTTGCGTCAGCACGCTGTCGCAGAACGCGCGCTGCCGCGCCTCGAGCTCCAGCTCCTTCTCCAAATACATCTGCAGGCGCTGCTGCGGGGAAAATAAATTGAGCCGCTGCTCGCGCCGCGCGCGCCACGCGCCGCTGAACAGCGCGCCGAGAATGAAACCGAGCGCGAGCGTGCCGAGCAGAATGCCCGCGGTTTTGGTTTTGGTGGTCATCACTCAAAGTGCGTCTAAAATTTCCACGCGATGGTTAAATCCGCGGCCGGCAGGCGCAGCGCCGCCTCCCAGGAAATTTTTTGCTCGGCACCGAGGTTGTGCGCCAGCAGCAGCATCGCCGCAATCGCGCCGGCCAGGGCCACGCGGCGAAATGTCCACGCCAACGCGCCGAAAAACTCCTCGCGCGTTGTCGCGGCTTCGCGAATGTGGCGCATCACTCGTGCGGCAAAAAACGGCTTGAACGAGTGCACCCGCTGCCGCGCCAACAATCCGCGCAGCGCGAGGATTTGCCGCTCCGTCTCGCGCAACTCTGCGGAGGCCGCCAGCGCGTTTTGCAATTCGGCTTCCGCCTCCGGCGAGAGCCGTTCATCAAAACGGCGATAGAGCAATCGCTGCATGCGCGTTTTCATGCGTTCTCTTTCAAAATGGGCGTCAAAATTTTTCGCAGCTTTTTTTGCGCCCGCGCGAGGCGGGAGAACACCGTGCCCGGCGGCACTTGCAAAATGCCCGCGGTTTCTTCGACGGAATAATCCTCGATCAAGCGCAAGACCACGACGCTGCGAAATTCCGGCTTTAATTTTTCCAGCGCCCGCTGAATCAGCTCGCGGTTTTCCTGCGTCGCGGCCATGTCTTCCGGCGCGACTGCAAGCTCCGGCTCCTCTTTTGGCTGGACAAAGAAGAGCCGCCGCCGGCGCCGCCGTTTCAAAGCGTTCAACGAAAGGTTGATGGCGATGCGCGTGAGATAGGTTCCCAGCGCCGCCTCGCCGCGAAATTGTGGCAGCGCCTGGTGGAAGCGCACAAAAACTTCCTGGCCGACGTCCTCCGCCTCGGCCACGTTGCCGAGCATGCCGATCACCGTTGCCGCCACCTGCGCTTCGTATTTTTTGACCAACTCCTCAAAGGCCCGCATGTCGCCGGCCTGCGCCTGTTGAATCAGCTCATGATCGCTCACGTCGTGCCGTTTGGGTTTGCGCTCATTGGACAACCACAAAGCGCTTCACATTCCCGCGCAAACAAAAAAATTTTGGGGCGCCACGGTTTGATGTTTCCACGCGCCGCGATCGCTTTTATAATGCATAAAACGTCATGAAAAATAAAATCGGCCGGCAGACGAGAAGAACGATCGCCATGACGCAGGGGGATAGAACAATCGCTTTGACGCTCGTCAAAATCCAGCCCTGCCGGTAAACCCGTTTGAGCGCCAAGAGATGGTAGGCCAAAATGCCGCCAATGAGCGGAACGATGATCCAGGGATCGCGCCCGATGGCTTGCGCGATTTTCGTTCCCAGCGCCAGATCGAACACGGCGACAACGAAAATCAACGCGGGCAAGCCGAGGGTCAAAAACAGCAGCAAATACGCAAAAAAGTGAATGGCGTAAATGAGATGCTCGACGTAATAGCGCCGTGAAAACGGATAAAACAGTTTCAATGCGAGCGCGAAAAAAGGAATGACGATGAAAAACATGCTGCGTTGTTGGTGGGCCAAAACCGCATTAAAACGGTTCTCAAACTCCTCGCGCGTTTGGCCGGAGGTTTTGATTTTTTCCTCCACCAGCCTCTTCGCCAGCTTGCTGTGCGGGCCCCACATGACGCCGCTCATATTCCAATGCAGCAAACCCAAGCGATACCCCACTAGAAAAAAGAAGAGATTCAGCAGAATGAACAGCGTAATCGGCTTGATGAAACGCGCCTGCTTGCCGGCAAGGTAGGCCGCGGTCAACGCGCCGGGGTTGAAGCAGAGCGGCAGCAGGCTGCGGAAAATTTTGGAATCGAAATGCGTGATATCGTGAAACGCATGCGCGATAAAATGTTTGAGGGAATAATCGTGAGGGGAAATTTTCTTTTGCCCGCATTGATGGCAGTACTGGCCATGCAAAACGGTTTCGCAGTTTGCGCAAGCGAGGTTTTCGGGCATGCTCGCTCCTGGGTTAAATTAAAAACTTGGCGCAGGCCTCCAGCAAGCCGCGCCGTGAATTCGTTTTTCGGCGATGGTTGGTTATTTTACCAACACCGCCTTGCGCGTCTCTAAAAATTTGCCCGCGGTGAGCTGGTAGAAATAAATGCCGCCGGCCAAATCATGCGGCGCGAAGCTCACGCTGTGATTGCCTGCCGCCATCTCGCCCTCCACCAGCGTCGCGACTTCGCGGCCATTCACATCGAACACCTTCAACGTCACGCGACTGTTTACTGGTAACTGAAAACTGATCACTGTTGAAGGGTTGAACGGGTTCGGATAATTCTGCTCCAAAGCGTAGCCGCGCGGCGCTGACTGCGCCGCCTCAACGTTCGTCACATTGCCAAAACTGAAACGCAAAAGGCGCGAAGAAAATTTTCCTTCGCCCACCCACAGAAAATTTCCGTGCGCCGCCACGGCGGAGGGCATGAACAAACGATTCACGCCGATTGCCGGACTCGTGCTGCTCAACGCGGGCTGGCCGAGCACAATCACTTTTGCGGGATCACCCGCGGTCGCAACATCTTGCCACAGCAACACCGAATGGTTGCCGCGATTGGCAATGGCCAAGCTGCCGCTGAATGTGATCGCGCTCGCGGCTTGATTGAGCGGCAAACCGGAATTACGGTCGACGGTTTTGTAAGGCTGAAGATTGCCGCCCGCGGCAATATCGGCCACGCGATAGACATAAACTGCCGTCTGCGCCGATTGCGCCGCCACACATAAATACGCGCCGTCGCTGTGCAAATGATTCAACGGCGTGTTGGTCAACGTCATTTTCAGAAACGGCTCTGTGCCGGTGTTGCTCGGCACGCCGTTCCAAATCGCCAATGTGCCGTTCGCGTCGGCGAGATAAAAATATTTTTCATCCAATGCCACGCCGCGCAAATCGCGCAATGGCACGCTGCCGATTTGATTCGATAATACATACGAGGGCGCTTCGCCGTTGAGCGGCAACGTGTTCCACACCGCGACTCGTTGCTTGCCTGCGAGCACGAGCCGGCCGTTGTGCAGCGCATTATCCCACGGCGCGAGATCGAAACTGCGCAAAGAAATTTTCACGTCCGGCGCAAGCCCGCTCTTCTCCAGCAGATTTTTCCAAATCCAAATCGTGGCATCGAAATCCGACGTGGCGATGAGCAGGTTGCCGTCGGTGGCGACCACGGGATTTTGAATGTAGTTGATCGAATCCAGCGTGTTCGCAGTGACCGTCGGGCTGCCCAGCGCGAAGTCGGGCAATTGCTCGGGAAGTGTCGGCACAGAATTATAGACCTGCACGTTGTTGCCGTTATAATTGACGATGTAAAGCCGTCCGCCGGCATAGACCACGTCGGGGCCGTCGCCGTTTTTATAATAATTGTTGCGCACCGCGAGCGCGGGGTTTTGCGCCGCGGCGGTCGGCATCGTATTCCACACATAAACCGAGCTCAATCCGCCCGCGACCAATTTGCCGTCGGGCAGCTTCGCGCCTTTGATCCACTCGTCACGAAAAAAATCATACGGCTGATTCGTTTGCGTCGGAAAGGAATTCCAAAAGAACGTTCCGGCGCCGCCGTTGACTTTCGCGTTGTGATCGCCCGTGAAAAAATACGTTGCGCCGTCGGTGGAAATGTTGCGAATCGTGCCGAATGGCGCGAGGCTCACGGCGTAATCCGCGGGTTGATCATCGCGCACGGGAATGGCATTCCAAAATAATAACGCTGCGCCCGTGGTGGCAACGCCGGCCAGTCTCGTTCCATCCGTCCAAACGCCCCACGGCCAGCCGTAAGGAAACGCGTTGCCCGCGGGCGTGATCGCAGGAAGCGAGATGGAAAGATCCGCAGCTTGTGCGTTCTGCGTCGGAAAATTTTTCCAAATGAGCAAGCGGTCATTCTCGGTATCGGCCACGGCAACGAGGCCATTGCTGCCGACGGAGACATTGCCGGGCCAATTCAACCCGCTCTTCGTTGCGCCCGGATTGTTGCCGAAGAAATCGTTTTGTCCGAGCACGAGATCGGGTTGCGCGTCCCACTTGCCGGGCAGTGTGTTCCAAATCAAAACGCGATTGTTGAAGCGATCGCACAAGAGCAGCCGTGTGCCGTCGCTCGCAATGCCCGTGGGATGATTGAAGAGCAGCGGCCCGCCGGTGTTGTTGAAATCCACGCCGGAAAGCATGAGGTCGGCGTTTTGGCCGGTGTGGAACCATGATTGCGCCTGCGCAGGATGAAGCAGGAGAAGGAACAACGAAATGATTTTGAATTTCATCTTCAGATACTTTCAAAAATAATGAACCACGGATGACACCGATGGACACGAAGCAGCCTGGAAAATCCGCGGCCTCGGTGCAATCCGTGGTTACTTGTATGTGAACCCACAAACACGGAAATTATTTCGGCGGATATTGCGCAAGAATTTTGGCCACGGTGCCGTCGATTTTTTTTGTGGCGCTTTCGGCATCGTTGACCTCGCCCTTGGCCCAGCCGCGCCAGAATAGCTCCCTGGTTTTGGCGTCAATGAAATCGATCACCATCGTGCCTTGTTGATATTCGCGCACGGTGGTGTAGGTGCCGAAGCGGCGGCCATACCGGCCGTAACGATAGCCGTAGGTGTCCACGTCAATCTTGCCCTTCACGTTGGTGTGCACCACCACGAGAAAGTCCGGCGCGCCCGAGGCTGATTGCATGCCCTTGGCGGCGAGTTTCTGCTCCACTGCCGCGGCGATGCGTTTTTCATTCAAAGAAACGGGACCCGGCTTCACCCGCGGCATCCAGGCGTAGGTTTTGTACTGCGCAAAATCGGCTTGCGGGTCGAAATCGGATTTGATCGTCATCGACGAACAGTGAAGAAATATCATGCTCGCGAAGACGAGCAGACAGACTGACGGCTTTTTCATCATGCCTCCATGATTTTGTTGGTTTGATGGATGCGTTGCGCGCAGGCTCAGCGCGATCAAGAGTGCCTTGTGCGCTTGTGAAACAATTCTGTAATGCGGGCATCCTGCCTGCCGAGCTTGCGGATCGAGAAAGCTTTTTGCTTTGCGGCAGGCTCCTGCAGGCTGGAAGCCGGCGTGTAAGAATTTAGCCGACCAGGCTTCGGAGTGCAAAACTTCAGTTTTGCTTCATTCAGGTGTTCGCGGATCTTTAGAATTCGAACAGCGCCAACCGGGAGTAATGCTGAAGCATTACACTCCGGTTCAGAGGGCTAAACTCGCACGCCGGCGGTACGAATCACTTCATCAACACCGCCTTGCGCGTTTGCGAAAATTTGTCGGCGGTGAGTTGATAGAAATAAATTCCGCCGGCCAAATCATGCGGCGCGAAGCTCACGCTGTGGCTGCCGGCAGCCATCTCACCCTCCAACAACGTCGTCACTTCGCGGCCATTCACGTCGAACACCTTCAGCCTCACATGGCTGTTCACCGGCAACTGAAAACTGATCACGGTGCTCGGGTTAAACGGATTCGGATAATTCTGCGCGAGCGAATAGCCCTGCGGCATTTCCAAAGCCGGTTGTTGCACGCCGGTAATCACGCCCTGCCGTTTTCTGAAATAAACACTCCGCGACGCGCCGCCGGCCTCGAAAGAAACCTCGTAATTCACCGCGAAATCGCCGTTCGGAAAAATCGCCGCGGCCTTGAAGCCGATGGTCAACGTATCCCAATCCGTCGCAAACTCCGGCGGATTCGGCAACCACGTCGCGCCGCGATCGAGAGAGTATGCCACCTTCATATCCGCGCGCGCCTGGCCGCGGAAAAAATCGCGCTCATCTTTCCACGTTGTCCACAACACGTTGCGCACCGGATCGTATCGGCTGCCCTCCAACAAATGCGAGCGTATGCCGTTTTCCGAAAGCTGGCGAAACGATGAAGGATTCCACGAGGCGCCGAGATTGTCGGAATAAGCATAGCGAATGTTCGCGCCCGCGTGCGCGTTGCCGGTGGGATATTCATGATAAAACAAATGAATCCGGTTGAAAGAATCAATCACGAGATCGGGATCGGAATCGAGATTGTTCCCGGTCACCACCGGCTGCGGCGCGCTCCAATTGGCGCCGCCATCGGTGCTGGTGACCATGATGATGTTCCACTTTTCACTCACGCTCACGGAGTCGCGCCACGGAATGGCCAGCGTGTCGCCCGCGGTCTCAAACTCGGCATGCGGGAACGCGGATTTTCTGCCGTCGTTGGCGCTGAGCATGACTGGCCGGCTCCACGTTTGACCGCGATCGGTGGAGCGCGAGTAATACACCTCGCTGATATGGCCGAGATCCAAATTGCCTTCATGCCATAAGGCGTGCAGGCGGTTCTTGCGGTCGATGGTCAAATGCGTGGAGAAATGATCGTACAACACTTTCGAGCCCACGCGCACGGAGTCGGTGAGCACGTTCAGATTCGCATCCAGGCGCGAGCAGAACAACGCCGCCGGACTTTTTGCGGTCCACAAAACGTAAACGACGTCCGCATCATCGATCATCAATTTCGGCGAGCTGCCGCCGATCACGAGACTGGTGGGCGTGAACTTTTTGGGCGGATTGAGCCAGGTGTCGCCGCCGTCGTCGGAATAGGTGAAGTAGTGTCCGAAGATTTGGTTGGGATTGTTGGGATTCATTTCGGTCGTCGCAATGATCACCCTGCCGGTGGAGGTGATGACCATGTTGTTGAACAATTGCCCGCGTTGCGAGCTGTTGGGGTTCGCTTTGGGCAAAAGCCGTTCAGGTCCCCAAAGGGGGCCGACGCCGTGCTGCGCGAAATTCACGCGCGCCATCAGCAGTAAAACGGAAAAACAAATGACGAACTTCTTCATAAATTGTGCTCCTTGATTTTTGTTGAGCATTTGAGTTGAAAAGCAGCTATCATTCCGCAGAGCTTTCATGCCACGCCGCGCATGGCACAAACCGCAGCGCAGACCGCTTGTCTGCCTGCAGGCTGGAAGCCCAATGCTGCTAACTTTTCAGAAAGGCAAGCCAATTCGATTACGGAAAAAAATTCACAGCAATGACAGAAAAATGAATGGCAAAAACATGTAAGCTGTTTTTTTATCAAAAATACTCATGCTCACCCGGCAAGAAAACCAAACATCTTTCTGCCATACATCTTCCTGTTATAACTTGTTTGAAAAAGTTAGTGACATTGGGCTGGAAGCCTGCGCTACGGCATTTTCGAGGCAATCTTGTCTTGTCTCGAACCCTGTTACGGTTTTTCTCAACGTGCCCCACCTTCCTCAAACGCCTTATCATGTCATTTGAAAAACAGCAGTCGTTTGCGCAGTTCCTGTTGGCCGGCGCGCAGGGTGTAGATATAAATTCCCGAGGCCACGCTTTGGCCGTTGTGATCGCGGCCGTCCCACCTCACCGTGTAGTTTCCCGCGGCTTGAAAATCCTGCACCAGCGTTTTCACTTCCCGCCCCATGAGGTCGAAGATTTTCAATTCCACCAGTCCGGTTGCCGGATGCTGCGGCGGAATCGAATAGGCAATCACCGTTGTCGGATTAAACGGGTTCGGATAATTTTGCTCCAGCCGCAATGCCAGCGGGAGCGCTTCGAACTCATCAACCGAGGTCACCACCGGATTGCACTTGCGGTCGCGCATGATCTGCCGCACGGTTTTGCGCTGCGTGCTTTGCACGAACTGCATCCAATCGATCACGTAGTTGGAATCCGCGGCGAAATTGTGCGTGTGCGTGACGACGCCGACAACATCCTTGCTCGCGATATTATTGTATCGGCCTTTCAACGCATTGACCGTGGTTTGGGCGTCGATGAAAAAATAATTGATCTGGCAGACGCGATAGGGACCGTAGGTCAAAACCGCCGGCGAGGAAAACGCGTCCTGAGGTTGCCGGCCGCCGCCGGTGCGGTAGATGAATGCTTCATGCCAGTCTTTGCTTTGATCCGGATCGCTTTCGCCGGGCCCGCCCATCGTCAGCATGAGCGAATCGCCGCCGATCTTTTCGAGAAAGAGGCGGTAGGCGTTCATATCGCCCAGCAAGTCCGCGGGATTCTTGCCCTGCGCAGCGATGGTGGCAGTGGGATAATTCGTGTAGCGATCCCAATACGGATGATAAATGCCGTGGTGATGCGCGCCGATCTCGTGGCCCTGCTGCTGCCATTGGCGCACGAGCGCGAGCCGCGAGGAAACGCGCAGAATCGAATCCACCCACTGTGGCGTGAACTCGAGGGTGAGCGGCACCTGATGGCGATTGGCGAGATTGACCAGTTGCACGAGTTTTTGAAACAGATGCGAATCGTTCGGCTCGCAGTGAATCGTGAAGAACGTTTCCGGCGTTTGCGCCGCCGCCAGCGACACGCTGAAGAGAAACGGCAACAAAACTCGTCTCATCACAATTTCTCCTTTGTGAATGAGGGGTTGGGTGTTTGAAAATGTTTACGTGTCATTTATTGGATCAACACCGCCTTGCGCGTTTGCGAAAATTTGCCCGCGGTGAGCTGGTAGAAATAAATTCCGCCGGCCAAATCATGCGGCGCGAAGCTCACGCTGTGGCTGCCGGCAGCCATCTCACCCTCCAACAACGTCGCCACTTCGCGGCCATTCACGTCGAACACCTTCAGCGTCACATGACTGTTCACGGATAACTGAAAACTGATGACCGTGTTTGGATTGAATGGATTGGGATAATTCTGCGACAAACTAAATTCCGTCGGCAGAATTTCTGAGTCGCGCGACTCCACCGCCACCGTCGGATCGCTCACGCGAATGCGCACGCGATCGGGGTCTTTGAAAAGCGTAATGCCGGCGATGCTCACGAAATCATCTGCGCCGACCATTGTCGTGCCGCTTTGCAAAACTTGTCCGTTTGAAAGGCGTGTCACCGACCATTGCAATTGCCTGCCGGCTGGCGGCTTGAATTGCTGCGGCTTGCGAATCGCCAAATCGGAAGTGAGACTTGCATCAATGGAGTTGTCAACCGTGTGCGAAGATTGCCCGATGAGATACGCGGTCACTTCCCATCGCCCCGGTGTATCAACAATCGAATTCACGTCCCAATCGTGATAACCGCCGAAGCTGCCCCAATCATCGCCCACGCCATTGCTGCCGGTGCCGCGCGTGCCATCACCCGGATTTTTATTCGCACCGGGATAATTTTGATGATTGTAAAACGCCGGATACGATTGATGCACGCGATAGCGGGTTTGATACGCCGCATCATCGCGCTCGGTTTGCAAATTGCTGAGACCCATGATCCAGTGATATTTCAACGAGTCAAAAAAGACGTGCGGACGCTCGTCCCAAAAAAGCTGCATGCCCGAGCCGTTCGCATCGGCGCGTTTGTATTCCGCCACCACATTCGCATCCCAGCGCATCGTTTCATTGACATCATTTTTGCCGTGCCACGAGCGCCAAACCGGCAGATCGCGTTCCGAGCTAATCCGCGTGCTCAGATCAAAGACTTCATACATGCGAACCGGCTGGCCTTTGTCGTTGATGAGATTAGTCGGCAGATTTTGAGTAGGCGTTCCCATAAAGGCAGAGGAGATGTCTCCATTCGGACCTTCAAAACCGTTATTGAAAATGCTGACGGAGCCAAAAACGTTGGGAAACGCCTTCGCCAAAGCCGTGGTGCCGGCCGAACCCATACTGTAGCCTTGAATGAAAACCCGCTCGGGATCGACGTTGCGGTTTTTGATGAGCCACGCATTAAACCACAGCAAGCGCCGTTGCGTGTAATTGATCACGGTGTCATTATTAGCCGGCGTGGTGGGCAATGCTTCAAATGGGTTGAACTGCTTGGCCCAGCCGAACCACCAGGAAAAGGAGTCATCGACGTATTTGACCGGCACACTATTATTCAAAAGAATCTTGTGAATGAATTCATCGTTGTGGGCAACCAATAAACCGTCTTGCGGTTCAATATTGATTGCCGCCTTTTCCTCCGGAAGTTGTTGGCGCGCCGAACCGGAGAAACCATGCAGCCAATGGACCGCCGAAACTTTTCCCGCCGGAAGATTTTTGGCTTCGCTGACGATATAGAAGCTCGGCATGCCATTCTTGTGATGATTGGCCATGACCGGATAATCGGGCCGGCCTTCCCAGTGATTGTCGCGGCCATCGGCCCATGAGTAATAGGCGGTGGTTTTGTGTCCGGAGGCCAGTGTCACCGTGCCTTGCGATTGCGCCTGCACCGGCTCATTGAGGCTGAAGCGATATGCGATCCGTGCGGAAAGATTGTTTGCAGTGACCGCGGTGTTGCCCCATTTCACCACGGCATAATATTTCGCGCCGGTTTCATGGACGGTCTCCACAAACAGTCCCGCATCGCGGGACACAGTGAAGCGTCCGCCACTGCCGTCCGGAATGACAAAATTCGCGTTGGCGCTGACTTGTTTGCGCATCTCTGACGGCGTCCATTCTTCTTCATAAAGTCGTCCGACGAGCTGGGCTTGACTGGTGTTGGTGAAAGGATTCGCGCTGCTGTAAATGCCGTAAGTTTCCGGCGGGTTGTTGTCTATATCCCACATGATCCAAACTTGCCCTTCAGCATACCAGCCGCGCACGTTGGTTTGGGCGATAACCGCCGAGCTCGTCAGCACGAGCCAAAGTCCGAAGAATAATGTTGAGCGTTTCATATCTCCTCCGCAGCGAAGTTTGTTAAAGTTTATTTCATCAAAACTAGCCGCTTCGTCATCCGCAACGCTCCTGCCGTGAGCCGATAAAAATAATTTCCATTCGCCACGCGCCGGCCGGAATCATCGTTGCCATCCCAAAAAACTTGATGCGTGCCGCTCGCAAATTTGGCGTTGGCCAATTGCCGCACGAGCTGGCCGTTGATCGAATAAATCGCAATGCGCACTTCGCTCGCTGCCGGCAATTGAAAACTGATGGCTGTGCTTGCATCGTTCGCCGCAAACGGATTGGGATAATTTTGCTGCAAGGCAAATTGCGCCGGCGTCGCTTTGTTTTCCGCGACGGAGGTGACATTGCCGGGCAGAATCACGATCGCGCCGAATTTCGCCGTGCTGCCCGCGCCGCATTTCGAAGGATTGACATAATAGAAAAGCTGATTCGCCGTTGGCGAGCTGATCGTGCGTTTGAACACGTGGCGATGCGTCAGCGGAAAAGCCTCGCCGAGTTTCGACGCCCAATCTTGCTGCCGGCGCTGATGAAACAGATTCGCCCAATCGGCTATCGTTCTTCCCGAGGCATTCGGATTGAGCACCGGCCCGGCCACTTCGGCCTCCCAAAACCTGTGCTCGTAAATCTCCACAAAAATCGCATCGGAATTATCCCAGGCGTTCTGCAATGCCGATTCCAGCTCGATGGCGTTGCTCAGATTCACGGTTTGAAATCCGGTGATCTGCCCCGCCGCGCCGGCTTGCAACACCCAGCGGTTGGGGCAGCCCGAACCGACTTCGCCAAAGGGAGGAACTGCAGGATGTTTTCCCTCGTTTGGACATGGCGGTCGCGGCGGCGTATGATCCTGCGGTCTGGGCTGGAGGCCGTTGTGCTGCACCACGAAGCGCAGGCCGTGTTCGCGGGCACCCTGCTTCAAGATCGTTTCCGTCTGCTCCGAGCCCGTGGGCAGGGGAGAAGTCAGCGGAGGCTTGTATTCGCCATTATTGTTGACCAGCGGGAAACCGTCCTGAATGAGTTGATAGCTCATTTCTTTATCAGGAAATTCCGCGGCCAGCAACGCGGTCTGCTGGCTGTAAAATTCGTACAGGGCATTCGGCGTGTAGTTGCCTTGTTCCGCCCAAACCTGCGGATTGCAAATCGGGCAATTCGGCAGACAGTGTTTGGGCAAACGGTTTTCATGCGAAAACAGATTCGCGCCGGAAGGTTTGACGTAGGCCAGGGCGCGATACCAGGCGTTGCGCTCGCGAATATGCCGCGCCGCGGCCCGCCACAAATCGAAATAGAGCTTGCGATAGTTGGGATCGGCCGGGCTGCCGAGGTCCATCACCGTGCCGCAGTCGCTGCCGTCGGAATCATCTTGAAACGTAAGTCGCTTGACGACATTCGCACCCGCGATGGCCGGATTGAAGATCCAATTGGGCGTACCCTTCGATCCGGCCTTGAACGACAAGCTGTAGAGTTTTCCATTGCGCACGGCCTTTTCAATCTCGCGATCCATCGCGGTCCAATCGTAAACCCCGGGAGCGGGATTGACCTCGTCCCAGCGCAGCCGAATGAACACGCCGGTGAGATTGGGATTCTGCCACGTCCAATCCATCGTCGCGTAATTGGCGCCGGTCGGGCAGAGGTATTGATTCCCGACTTGCGCCGGCGAACGCAGATAATCGCAGGAGGGATTGGGCTGGCCGCGCGTTTCGATGACAAAGCCTTCGCCGTCCGGCCCGAGCGCGAAAATTCCGGAGGCCGCGCGCGGCATCGGCCCGGTGAATTCATTCGGATCAGTCGGGTTGTACGGCTTGTATGCCGAACAAGAAACATTCAGCGAATCAATCGGATTCACCGGAATGATCGCGTCAGTGCGCGAACTGAATTGCCACTGCACGGTGTCGCCGTCGTGGATGTACGTCCATTTCGGCTCGAACGAGCCGTCCGGCTTTACGATGACCGTGTGTGTCTTCGGTTGCTGCGCAAAGGCAACGGCACCGCACAGCAGAAATAGTGGTAATCCGAATGGAATCGCGTGGAGAATATTCTTCATTATTTTCGCCTCCGCGTTAATGGTTTACAAGTTTGCCGTTCGCAGATTGGAAGTCTGCGCTACGATTTTTATTTCATCAACATCGCCTTGCGCGTTTGCGTGAATTTGCCCGTCGTCAGTTGGTAGAAGTAAAGCCCGCTGGCCAAATCCCCGCCTTGCGGGGCAAACGTTACGGCATGACTGCCCGCCGCCATCTCGCCCTCCACCAACCTTGCCACTTCTCTACCATTCATGTCGAACACTTTCAAAGTCACGTGACTGCTCACCGGCAACTGAAAACTGATCACGGTCGAGGGGTTGAACGGATTGGGGTAATTCTGCTGCAAGATGAACTGCTCCGGCACGCGATCAATCGTCCGCTCGCTGACCGCAGTTGTGCCGCCGCTGAACTTCAAAACCGCGCCGATCACGCCCGCGCCCCAGCCGGTTTCAGCAGCGGTAAAATAAATCGCATTCAGGCTCGGCGTCGGCAGATTCAACACGCTCCACGTGGCGCCGCCATTGGTCGTCTTCTGAATAATCCCGCCGACAGCAACGATCCAGCCGGTGTTGGCATCGATAAAATGCACCGCGTTGAGGGTGGGCGTGCCGGTGGTGATGCCGCTGGTTTGCGGCGTCCACGTCGTGCCGCCATCGATGGTTTTGATGATGGTGTTGCGCGCGCCGACGGCCCAGCCATTATTGGCATCCGCAAAATGGACATCGAACAACGTGTTCGTCGTGCCGCTGGTTTGTGAAGGCCAGGTGACGCCGCCATCCGTCGTTCGCAAAATCGTGCCGTTTTGCCCGACGACCACAACGGTGTTGGCATTGAAGGCATGCGCATCATGCAGCGTCAAAACGCTGCCACTGGTCAGCGGATCCCAACGGGCGCCGCCATTCGTGGTTTTCAAGATCGTTCCCTGGCCGCCCACTGCCCAGGCAGTATTGGCATCAATGGAAGTGATGGCATTGAGATCCCAGTTGGTGCCGCTGCTTTGCGGCGTCCACGTTGTGCCGCCAGTGCTGGTTTTGAGGATCGTGCCGACCTGCCCCGCGATCCACGCCGTGTTCGCATCGATGATTTCAACATCATACAAATAACGCTGCGTGTTGCTGACCTGCTCCTGCCAGGTGAGGCCGTCGTTGGTTTTGAGAATCGTGCCCAGCTCGCCCACTACCCAACCGGTGGTGGCATTGAAAAATTCGATATCGAGAAAGGCGATGGCCGGTCCCTGATTTTGCGCCACCCATGTCGTGCCGCCATCGGTTGTTTTGAGAATTGTGCCATTGGCGCCCATCGCCCAGCCCGTGGTGGTGTTGATAAACCGCACGGCGCGCAGCGTCTTCGTCGTGCCGCTGGTTTGCGGACTCCACGAGGCGCCGCCATCGCCCGTTTTCAAAATCACACCATCAAAACCCACAGCCCAGCCGGTGTTCGCATCGATGAAAAAAACATCGAGCAACTGCGTGACGTTGCTGTTGAATATCGTCCAGCTCGCGCCGCCGTTCGTCGTTTTGAGAATAACGCCGCCATTGCCCACCGCGACGATGGTGGTGGCGTTGATGAACTGCACGGCATTCAGGATGGCATTGGTTCCGGCGCTGCGCGTGATCCAACTTGTGCCGGAGTTGGTCGTCGTCAAAATCGTGCCGCTTCTGCCGACGGCACAACCGTTGTTGGCGTCGAAGAAATCGACATCATTCAAGGCTTGGGTCGTGCCGCTGGTTTGCGTCGTCCAGCTCGTCCCGCCGTTGCTGGTGCGAATGATGGTGCCGGCATCGCCAACGGCCCAGCCGGTTTGCGCAGTGATGAAATCAATGCCGCGCAGCGTGGAGAGCACGCCCGTGTTTTGCAACGACCAGCTCGTGCCGGCGTTGGTGGTTTTGTAAATGCGATCGCCGGGACCGGCGGCAAAGCCGGTGGTCGCATCGGCAAAGCTCACGGCCTCGAACTGAACCGTGATCGGCTCGCCGCCAATGTTGTGCTGCAAGCTCCAGCTCGTTCCGCCGTCCGTGGTTTTGATGGCGGTGGCGGCCTCGCCAACCGCCAGCACCGTGTTCGCGTCGAAAAGATGCAGATCGTACAGCGCGTAGCCTTGCGGCAGGGGATTTTGCCATTCCCATTTGTTCTGCGCAAAAAGAGAGAGCGGCAAAAGCATGGTGAAGATGAATTTTCTTGGTGCAAATTTCATGTCCGGCCTCCTTGCTTTTTGATGGGGTTGAATTTCATTATGCAAAAGAGCAATGACAAAATATTACCATGAAAATACCGTAGCGCAGGCTTCCAGCCCAATGTCACTAACTTTTTCAAACAAGTTATGACAGGAAGATGTATGGCAGAAAAATGTTTGGTTTTCTTGCCGAGTGAGCATGAGTATTTTTGACAAAAAACAGCTTACATGTTTTTGCCATTCATTTTTCTGTCATTGCTGTGATTTTTTTCCGTAATCGAATTGGCTTGCCTTTCTGAAAAGTTAGCAGCATTAGGCTTCCAGCCTGCAGGCAGACAAGAGGTCTGCGCTACGTTTTCATCACGATGAAAAACTATCACCTTCGCGAAAATTTTTAGGACACAAATTTTCACGGATCAACACAGATAAGACTCTTTGTTGATCCGTGTTCAATAGAATTTTTTCTAGTGCAGTTGCGAATTGAAAGTCGCGTGTTACTTGATCAACTCCGCCTTCCGAATTTGGGTAAATTGTCCGGCCGTCAGGCGGATGAAATAAACACCGTTGGGAAGATGACCGGCCTCGAACACGAAATTGTGTTTGCCGGCTTCGAGGAGTCCTTCCACCAGCGTCGTGATTTCTCTGCCACTCACATCAAAAACTTTCAGCGTCACGTGACTGTTTACTGATAACTGAAAACTGATTACTGTGCTCGGGTTGAACGGATTCGGATAGTTTTGAGCAAGGTGAAAGGCAACAGGATTTCCCTCCGGCGAAGTCACCGCCGTCGCAAGTGACTTGCAGCGTTTCGCCATGCCGGAAGCGTACTCCAATTCCCAACACTCGTTGGTGGCGAGGCCGTTGTAGTTTTTCGTCGTGCCGTCGGGCCAATCGACTTGCACGTTCACAACCGGAGCCGTGCCCACGCCGGCATGCACGTAATGCGGCAATGAGGCATGCCAACTGCCGCCGCTGTCAACCCAGCGCGTCCAAAATCTGTCGAGCGTCGAAATGCGCACACGGCTGCCGATGCCCGTGCGATTCTTACTGTTGGCGCGGTCATATTTCAAGCGCAACGTCACGTTGCGGTTCGCTGCGAAATCGGCTTTGTAGTTATTGAGCAACAACGCCGCGTGTCGAAAGCCTTCCACTTGCGGCGCACCGCAGGCAATATCGATCCAACCATCACGGTTGAAATCGCCCCATGTCGCTTGCAACTCGGCAGAGCGCGACCACAACGCCACACCCGCGCTGGTGTCTTCGGAAACGCTCACGCCGTTATTCGAAAGCAGAACCGTTGCCGGCGCCGTGCCGATTTGATTTTGCCGGCCAAAATAAAAATCCAAATCGCCGTCATTGTCGAAATCCATGAGCACGAGCGCGGTGGCAAAACGGCTGGCGGCGCCGAGCATACGTCGTTGCCACGTGCAAGGATCAGATTTCGTTCCGGGATTGACCCAAATTTCCGCGGCGTTGTTGAGGCGGCCAAAAACCAAATCCGCGTCGCCGTCGTTGTCCACGTCGCCCGCGGCCACTGTGACGTAATCGCTCGTGGTGCTGTCGCAGGTGAGGCGCTCGAACTTGCCGGTGGTCTTCGCTTCATTGCGATAAAACTTCAACACGTCGTTCGGCTCGCCGCCCGGTCGCGCATATTTCGGCGTCAGCACGAGATCGAGATCGCGATCATCATCGAAATCCACTGCGAGCGCGGTGCCGGAGTTGTCGAGATAATCGAGGCCGACCGCGGGCGCGACATTTTTCCACGCGGCGCCGCTGTCGTAAAGCAGGTTGTGGTTTTTCTCCGGCGTGTCGGTATAAACCACGTGGCCGACGAAAAGATCGAGATCGCCGTCGTTATCATAATCAAACCATAAACCATATCGCCCGCTGCCGTCGCTGTCGCGAATGCCGAAGCCCTCCGCCAAATCCTGCCACGGCGTGGGGCCGTTGCGATAGAGTTGATCGTGGCCGCAGCAACTGCCAAACACTGCGCCGGTAATGATGGCCGCATCGAGATCATCGTCGCCGTCGTAATCCGCAAACGCCGCAATGTGCCGGTCGCGAAAATCATTGTTGTCGGTGATCAATGCCATGAGGCTGGTGCGGTCGAGAAATTTTGCGCCGCCGTTGTTCTCAAACAAAATCGGCGCGTCGGCATGCCATCCGATATAGAGATCGTCATCGTGATCATTATCGTAATCGGCTACAGTAACGCCGTAATAGTCGCCGGCGCCGTTGTCGCGCAGTCCCCACGCTTCGCCGCTTTCGAGGAAGTGTGTTGCGCCGGAGGTCGCGTTCGTCTTTTTTGTTTGCCCGAGCGCTTCATGCGGTTTGCGCCATCCGCGTTGGGCGGACGGCCCGAAGATGACCAGCAGAGTGATGAGAGCAAAGCTCATGAACCACACGGTCGCTTTTCGCATAGAGGGTCTCCTTGGTTTTGGTTAATGGAATTTACTGCGATGACTGAGATTGTAGCGCCGGCATCCTGCCCAATGCTGCTAACTTTTCGAAAAGGCAAGCCAATTGCGGGCAAAATCATTCAAAAGCAATGACAGAAAAATGAATGGCAAAAATATGTGGGCGGTTTTTCATCAAAAACACTCTTGGTTGCTTGGTAAGAAACCTGAATATCTTTCTGCGATCCATCTTCCCGCCATGACTTTCTTGAAAAAGTTGGTGACATTGGGCTGGAAGCCTGCGCTACGAGTTTATTGCAGCAAAATCGCTTTTCGTGTTTGCGTAAATTTGCCCGCGGTGAGCTGGTAGAAATAAATTCCGCCGGCCCAATCCCCGCCTTGCGGGGCGAAGGTCACGGCATGACTTCCTGCTGTCATCTCGCCTTCCACCAGCCTCGCCACTTCTCTGCCATTCACATCGAACACCTTCAGCGTCACGTGACTGTTCACTGGTAACTGAAAACTGATGACTGTTGACGGATTAAACGGGTTGGGATAATTCTGCTGCAGCACAAACTCCTGCGCTATGGCGGAGGTCGCTTCGCTCACGTTCGTGCTCACACTGCGGCGCTCGGTGTAGTAAATCGTCGAAGGCGTGCCGTCGGAGTAAAATGTGTTGAAATGCGCCCGCACGAGACCGTCCTGCCCGACTTTGAAATTGTGAAAGCCGTACTCGAGGCTGCCGCCGTCGGAGAGAAACTCCGGGCTGCCGAGGGTCGTGCCGCGGTTGGTGATGGCCGCGCCGATGATGTCCGCGCGCCGGTCGAACGGCGAAACGAAATCGCGCTCGTCCTTCCAAAAAATCCACACCACATCGTTGGCATAGTCGTATGCCTCTTTCACGAGATGGCTGCGCACGTTGGCCGGTGAAAGCTGTTTGAAGGTCCAGCTCGAGCCGTGATTGGTGGAGTAGCCGTATTTGACATTGGCCGATTGCGGCCCGCCGCTTTGCGGATATTCGTGGTGCGCCAAATGAAAGATAGCGTTTTTGTCAACAATCAAACTGGGATCGGATTGAATGCCGCTGCCGCCGCTCACCAGCAAAGGCTGCGACCAGCTTGCGCCAGCATCGAGCGTGTACGCCATCATGATGTCCCAATTGCCGCTGCCCACGCTGTCGCGCCAGGCAATGCCGAGTGTGTCGCTCGTCGCGCCGGAAAAATCGGGCATGGGAAACGCGGAGTGCATGTTGTCGTCTTTGCTCAAGCGCACCGGCGCGCTCCACGTCCGGCCGCCATCCAGCGAGCGGGCATAGAGCACCTCGGAATACAATTTTGATTGTGTCTCGCCATCCATCCAACACACATGCACGCGATTCTTGCGGTCGGTGGTGAGCTGGCTGTAGGTGATGCGATGGCGCACGCTTTGGGAAATGCGCAGCGTATCCGACCAACTTTGCGTGGCCGCGTCCCAACGCGAGTAGAACAAACCGGAAGGCGTACGCGCCGACCAAATGGTGTGAATGTTTCCGGCGAGGTCAATGTCCGCGCTGATGGTGCTGTTGCCGCCGGTTTTTGTGGCCGGTGTAAAAAGCGCCGGCGCAGGCGCATTCCAGGTTTTGCCGTTGTCGCTCGAACCGACGTAGTAATTCGCGTTGTTCTCTTTGTAAAAAATGATGACCGTGCCGTTGTTGGTCACAACCATGTTGTTCGCCACCGCGCCGCTGGCGGAGGCGTTGGGGTTGGATTTTGCCACCGGCGTGAGCGCTGACCAGTGCGGGTCGATGCCGTGCTGCGCCGCGGCGGAGAGTGCAAAGAGAAGGTTGATGATTAGGCAATATCCTTGTTTCATCGTTGCTCCTGTTCATTTTGACGAAAATTACTTTCGAAGCAGCCCCTCTCCAACGCGATCGAGATGCAACTAAAATGATAATCGCCAACTGATAGAAGGGCCCAACCGATAAAGCCAAAATCCGCTGGGTTCTTCAATCCGTTGGAAAAAGCCTTTTTAATCGTCAACTGATAGAAGAACCCAACCGATAAAGCCAAAATCCGCTGGGTTCTTCAATCCGTTGGAAAAAGCCTTTTTAATCGTCAACTGATAGAAGAACCCAACTGATAAAGCCAAAATCCGCTGGTTTTTTTATCCGCTGAAAATCTAAAAACTCAGAAATTTTTTCCAACTTTTGCTCCGCAATGACCCAACGTGGGCAAGCCACAACCAAAAAGAAAATCTCCAGCGGATAGAAGAACCCAACCGTTAAAGTTTTATTCGTTGGATTTTTCTATCGCTTGGAAAAATTTTTGCTTTTTTACACCGATTCAACTCTTAAGAGATTAAGGGTCCGCGCCTGAAGACGCGACTACAAAATGTCATTTTTCATTGGTGCATCTTCATCACCATCTTCCACGTGCCATCGGGCAGGCGCACGACGAAGGGATCGGTGACTTGCCAGCCCGTGGGCGCGGTGAAACGCACGCCGTCTTCCTGCGTCCAATTCAACCCGTCGCTCGAAACAAAGCTGCCGACGGTTTGATTGCCGCGTTGATTGAAGGCATACAAACGCCAGCGGCCGTCATCGAGCTTGACTGGCGCGGTCGTGCCCCAGTCGCGCAAGCCCAGCAGGCCGACGTACTCAAAACTCAAACCATCGCGGCTGCGCGCGACAATGGTTGCGCCCTCGTTGAGGCTGAACACATACATGAACCACTCGTCGCCCACTTGAAACACGTCGGGATCGACCAACCCTTCCTGTGCAAAGACCTCTTGTTCCTGCGTGAAATGAACGCCGTCGCTCGAAATCGCGCTGTAGATCGAGTGCTTGTCGCTGGTGTTGGGATTCTGCTTGCTGGCGTAGTAGTAAAGCCGATAGCGGCCATCCGCCAGCAGCACGATGCTCGGATCCAGCGCCTTGTCGTTGGCGCGATTGGCGATGGTGCAACCAAGCACGGTGAAAGTCACGCCGCCGTCGCTGGACTCGGCGCAATTGGTGTTCTCCGGCGTCTGCGAGGCATCAACGTAATAGATGCGCAGCCTGCCTGCGGGAGTGACGATCGCCGCGGGCACCGAGGCGTGATCGAGCAATTTGCGATTGTCAAAAGTCCAGTTCAAACCATCGCTGCTGGAGGCGCTGTAGATTTGATGAAAGTACGGCCCGGCCTGTGGCTGCGGCGGTTGTGGCGCGGTCGCGAGGTTTGTTTCTTTTTTGCAGCCGCAAAGGAGGCTCGCCAGGGCGCACAACGCCGGCAGGAAAAAAGGGCGACAACAAAAATTGAGTGAGTGCTTCATGGCATGCCAAGATAATGCCATCGCACAGGTTGCCGGCCTGCCTGCAAACGAAATGTCTGCGCTAGATTTGGAGGTGAAACCGCACATGGTGATCCCTGTGAAAATGAATCGGAGAGCAATGCTTCAGCATGGCAACGAAAAATCATTGCACTTGCTTTTTGTGTTTTCAGGCTGGAAGCCCAATGCTGCCAACTTTTCGAAAAGGCAAGCCAATTGCGGGCAAAACCATTCAAAAGCAATGACAGAAAAATGAATGGCAAAAATTTTTGGGTGGGTTTTCATCAAAAACACTCTTGGTCGCCTGGTAAGAAACCTGAATATCTTTCTGCCATACATTTTCCTGTCATGACTTTCTTGAAAAAGTTGATGACATTGGGCTGGAAGCCTGCGCTACGATTTAAATCCAAAGGGAATCTCACTGCAACGCCTGCCAGGCCGTCATCGCCATTTCCCGGCGATCGCGAGCCTGATCGAGGGCAGCCCACTGCTCGATGAATTGCCGCGCTTGCTCATCACTCCACAACGGCGGCCCGGTCAAGCCATTTTGTTGACGAAACCACTTCACCGCGAGCCAGGTTGCCCATGCGGCTTCCACGGTGTAGGGCACACCTGCATCACGCGAGGGGACACTGCCGAATTCGGCCTGCTCGTGCCAATAAACCGCCGTGCATTCCTGCGGTTGCGGTTTGTGACCGCGAAACTGGGCTGCTTTCATGCACGCCTCGTGCGAATAGGAATCTGCCAGGGCGTGCAAATAAATCGCCAAAGCCAGAGACGATTTGCCTGCAACTGGCTGCTCGAGGCCGCCGTTGACTGAAGCGGCTGGCACTTCCACGGACAGCGCGTTGATGCCCGCAACCGCCCACTTCTCGATCTCGCTCAGCTCCGGGTTGGTGGCGCAGGCGTCGGCGGTGCCGGTGAAATAAGAGCAGGTGTTGCGCCCGCCGGGGTAGCTCCATCCGCCGGTTGCGCTGCTGCTGTCGCGTCGCGCGAAATGCCAATAGAGAACATTTTTGCCTGCGCGTTGCGTGCCGTCGATTGCCACCGCGGGTGAATTGCTGAATTCGCCCTTGAATTCACCGGTGTCGGTGGCTTCATCAGCAACCGCGATCAGCTCGGCTTCATCCGCGGTGAAACCGGCGGCGCGGCAGAGCACGCGCGTCAATTCATAATGAAAGGTGCTGTGCGCCGCGGTGTTTTTTGTTTTGAGGTCTTCGCCATAACGCCAGGCCAGTGACAACGCCGCCAGAAGGAAAATTCCAGCGCCAAAGGTGATCTTAGCGGGAAGCTTTGTGGAAAATCGGAACTGCAGAGTCATGCTGATTCTCCTCGAGAGTTTGACCAAACCAGCAATGTCCT
This sequence comes from uncultured Cytophagia bacterium, assembly GCA_964457925.1. Classification (GTDB taxonomy): domain Bacteria; phylum Zhuqueibacterota; class Zhuqueibacteria; order Zhuqueibacterales; family Zhuqueibacteraceae; genus Coneutiohabitans. The sequence continues at coordinate 186,932 of CAYWGH010000002.1, read as the reverse complement.
GCAAAAGGAAAAAGCAGGACATGCTCTTGTGATTTTTAAGAGAGGTGCTTTACTGCAAGAGTTGGAAGCAAACAGAGCGGCATTTTTTTTGCCATCCTGCGCTACGCAGTGAGGACGGACCTTGTAAACACTAAGTGAACAAATGCGTACAAAAAAATTGAAATGTGTGTCCGTTGGAGGACAACGCAGTGGCGCGAGGCCGGGCTGTGAGATGCTGGCGCACAAAAACTGCCTTGCGCGTTCGCGTGAATCTGCCCGCGGTGATCTTGTAGAAATATATTCCGCCGGCAAAATCGCGCGGCGCAAAGGTCACGCTGTGATTTCCTGCAATCATCTCACTATCAATCAACCTCGCCACTTCGCGGCCAGTCACATCGAACACCTTCAGCGTCACGTGGCTGTTCCCCGTCAACTGAAAACGGATCACAGGCGACGGGTTAAACGGGTTCGGATAGTTTTGCGCCAGTTCAAAGCCTTCGAGGCGTTGTGTGTTCGTCTCATCAACCGCTGTGTTGATGGCGAGCTGCTTTTGCAGAAATGCGCCGGCCGGCGCGAGTTGTTTCTGCAGCATCCGCTGAAAACCGGCTTGCTGCCCGCTGCGCACAATTTTCGTGAAAAAGACATGCTCTCGTGAACGGCAGGATTGTAAGTCAGCTAATCGTACAGCAGCGTCGGCCAGAAAGACGAGGCAACTTTGACTTTCGAATAGTGCTAGATATTCACCAACGCTTTGATGAAAAGCGTATCGATCGGAACCCAGTAGTCGAACATGTCGCGCGAATAAATCTCCGCGCTGGTCGCCACCGGGTTGGTGATTTGGTGATGTTGGTCATCTCGCCATTGGTGGCTTTGTAGCACCATGCTTCGCCAATGATCAACGCTTTGTTGTGCGCTTTGGCCAGTGAATCAATTTTAAAAACCACGTCATCGACGTAATTGAAATGCGGCGGATAAATGTGATAATCAATGAAGTCGATGCCGGTTTGCGCCAGCTTTTCGAAGTGGAAATAGTCGGCGAAAATCCGTGTTCTACCATGGCCAAAGAAAAAGCGCCCGGCAGTGAATTGGATATAACAATTCCTTTGCCAGATTTTTTAAGATCAAAAAATGACGTTAAATGGCAATTATTTCTATGCTGGGATACGTGATGGCAAGCGGGAGAGAGAAACGTTTTGTACGAATTGGGACAAATCGACTGACCGAACAAAGCCACAAAAATCAAACGATTTTTGCATGGTCAGGAGATATTTGCGATCCGCGCGACTACCTGTCCAAGCTGTCGCATGGCGGCTTGCAAATTCTCCATGGAGTTTGCATAGGAGAGGCGCACATGTTGCCGGCTGCCAAAGGCTTCGCCGCCCACCAGCGCCACGCCGGCATGCTCGATAAAGATGTGCACAAGATCAGAGGGAGATGCAATAGTTTTGCCGGCAAACGTTTTGCCGAGCATCGGCGCAACATTCGCAAAAATATAAAACGCTCCGCCCGGCAGACGCGCTGAAAGCCCGGGCATTTGATTGATTGCGGCGTGCACGAAGTCACGGCGTTTTTCAAACTCGTGGCGCATCGCGAGCAGCTCTTGTTCGTTCATGGCCAGCGCAGCGCATCCGGCTTCTTGCGAGATCGAGCACGGGTTCGAAGTGGTGTGGCTTTGAATTTTCGCCACGGCTTTGGCAATTGCCGCGGGCGCGGCAACGTAACCGAGACGCCAGCCCGTCATGGCATAAGCCTTCGAGAAGCCGTTGACCAGAATCAATTGATCGTGCAATTCCGGAAATGCCGCCAAGCTGCACGTCTGCACGTCGCGATAAACCAGTTTGATATAAATTTCATCGGAGAGCACAAAAACCCGCTCGCGGTGAATCACTTCAGCCAAGGCCTGCAATTCCTCTTTCGAATAAACCGCGCCGGTCGGGTTGCTCGGGCTGTTCAGCAGCACCAGTTTCGTTCTGGGCGTGATCGCCTGTTGCAACGCTTGCGGCGAGATTTTGAAATCGTTTGCTTCTTCGGCATGGATGATGACCGGCGTCGCGCCCGTCATCTTCACTTGTTCGGGATAGCTGACCCAATACGGCGCCGGCACGATCACTTCATCGCCCGGATTGCAGAGCGCGAGCAGCACGTTGTGGATCGCCTGTTTGGCGCCGTTGGACACGACGATTTGATGCGAAGTATAAGTGGCGCCGCTGAACGCCCTGAGGTGATGGCCGATGGCTTCGCGCAGCGCCAGCGTGCCGACATTGGGCGTGTATTTGGTTTTGCCGGCGCGAATCGCGGCAATGCCTGCGGCTTTGATTTCTTCGGGCGTGTCAAAATCCGGCTCGCCGGCGCCGAGATCGATGACGTCCTTGCCTCGGCGGCGGAGTTCGGCAACCAGCGTGGTGATCGCAAGCGTTTCGGAGGGTTGAATGCGTTGACAGAAGGAGGATTCTTGAAATTGCATGAGGCCTTTAAGACTTGGATGAAGGGTTCACTCGCCAATTTTCAATCAACACTTTTTTTGAATCGTCACATTTCACCGGCCATAATCGAACAAATGCACGCGACATTGACAATATCTTCCACCGAGCAGCCGCGCGAAAGATCATTCGCAGGCTTCGCCAAGCCCTGTAGAATCGGGCCGATGGCCTCGTAACCCGCCAAACGCTGCACGAGTTTGTAGGCGATGTTGCCGGCATCGAGATCGGGAAAAATCAAAACATTTGCTTCGCCCTGAATGACGCTCCCCGGCGCTTTGCGTTGGGCGATTTCCGGAACCAGCGCGGCATCGGCTTGCAGCTCGCCATCAATTTTCAAATCCGGGCGCAAACGCTGCGCAATTTGAGTTGCGGCCCGGACTTTCTCAACGCGGGCGTGTTTGGCGCTGCCATTGGTTGAAAACGAAAGCAGGGCTACCGCGGGCGTTTCGCCGGTCAGTTTTTGATGCGTGGTCGCAGCCGTTACCGCAATCTCCGCGAGTTGTTGGGAGGAGGGATCAGGCACCACGGCGCAATCCGCGAAGGTCAAGACTTTGCCGCTGCGCGGGGACACCATCTCGAAGGTGCTCGATACCAGTGAAATGCCTGGCGCCGTGCCGAGGAATTGCAACGCGGCGCGCAAGACCTCCGAAGTCGAATAAACCGAACCCGCCACCGAACCCTCAGCCTTGCCGGCTTTGACAAAGGCCGCGGCAAAATAAACCGGGTCATGTAATTTGGCAAGAGCCTGTTCGAGAGTGAGGCCTTTGTGCTGAAATTCAGCATAATGCTGCTCAGCCCAGGCTTGAATTTCAGGATAGTGGCGCGGCGTGACGATCTCAAATTTTTGCCGGGAAACATCGCTGCGCTGCGCGGCCGCGGCAATCTCGTGCGCTTCGCCGATCAGAACCGGAAGCGCCAATTGCTGTTCGGACAAATATGCCGCCGCGCGCAAGACCCGCGGCTCAGTCGCTTCCGGAAAGACGAGGCGACGCGGATGCTGCCGCGCACGCGCCTGAAGAGTTTTCAAAAAATTCATGCTTGCGCCAGCTTTTGCCGAATGCGCTCATTCACCGCAGCAGGGACGAAACAAGTCACGTCGCCGCCAAAACGGGCCACTTCCTTGACGATGGTCGAATTCAGATAAGTGTTTTTTTCGCTCGCCGTCAAAAACACCGTGTCCATGCCGTGTGAAATTTTGCGATTGATCAGCGCCATTTGCGATTCATACTCAAAGTCGGAAATCGCGCGCAAGCCGCGAATGAGCACGCTCGCGCCCCGGCGGGCGGCATACTCCACCAGCAAGCCGGAAAAACTTTCGATTTGAACATTTGACAAATGCTGCGTCACCTCGCGGAACATGTCTAGCCGTTCCGCAAGGCTGAACAGGGGATTTTTGGCGGAATTCGTTGTCACCGCGACGATAACCTGATCGAACAACGTGGCCGCGCGCTCGACAATGTCGAGATGGCCATTGGTCACCGGATCGAACGTGCCGGGATAAATCGCCAGTTTCATCGTTATTCTCGCCGGTAGAATAGCAGCTTGGTTTCGCCAATGCGTCGCTCCGACAGGGATTGCAGTCCTGGAGGTGAAGCCGGCAGGTTGATGCGGGAAGAGGTTTCAAGTACGAGCATGCCGGCAGGTGTAAGAATAGGGTTCGCGGCGATGAATTGCAAGAGCCGATCGTAGCCGCTGAAATCATAAGGTGGATCAGCCAGGATCACATGATAAGGCGGGCGCGCGTCCTCTCGGCGAGCCAAAAAAAGAAACGCATCGCCAACGATCACATGTGCGTGATCCTCGAGATGCGTTTTCTGCAAATTGGTTTGAATAAGACGGGCATGCTGCCGGTTCTTTTCAAGAAAATCAACCCATGTCGCGCCGCGGCTCAAAGCCTCGATTCCCAACCCGCCGGCGCCCGCAAACACATCCAACACGCGCGCACCGGCCACGGCATGGCCCAAGACATCGAACAAAACGGTGCGAACGCGACTGCTGGTGGGGCGAACCCGCCGGTGAGGCGGCGTCAGCAAGAGTTGCCCCTTCCGCGTGCCGGCGATTACTCGCATGCGTTTACAGCATCTCGACCAGGTTGAAATTCATCACCAAATCCAAATTTTCATCGCTGAAAGTTTTGTGATCGCTCGGGCACAGGATGATTTTCGTGATGGTGACATTCGGATTGGCGTTCATGAATTCTTGCATGAAGGCCTGCACACCGGCATTCGCGCCGGCCACATGAATTTGCATGGGAACGCCTGCATCGCTCGCCTGCCCGGCGCGCTGGTTCTTGATGCTTAACCCCTGTTGCTGCGCCAAATCGCGCAGCCAGGTGGAAAACTGTTCGCTGCCCAGCCGGTTGAGCGTGCCTTGAAAGCCCGCCAATCCGGCGCGCGCGTCCATCGCGCCGGCCACCAGGATTTTGCGCATCGCGCCGCCGGTGCTCGGTTGTTCGGATTCCGACACGGTTTTCAAATCGCTGGGCGACACGTTGGCCTGCATGGCGCTGGTCAAACTGCTGGTGACCTCGGAGGAGGGCGACAGGAACTCGACCAGGAAACGATTATTGCCGTCGCCGTGATAGGTAATCAACGTGAATTGATTGGGGGAGGCAAAGGAACGCACCAATGACATCACGGCCCACAGGCCCGTGCGGGTGGAAGCGATCACCTCTTGCTCACGCGGGGACAATTGCGCAATCGCCTCTTCGCCGGAAGGTGCCGGCGGCAGGCTCGTTTCGGCAGCGGAATCGATGCCGGTAGGTTCGCCCAAGGCGAGCGGATCCTCTTCCGGCAGGGTCTGCATGGGCGGGATTTGTTGGGTTTTATTGCCGCTGCGCGGAATCATAAAAAAGACCGCCGTCAACGCGGCGAGAATCAAGCCGAGAACGATGAGATAAGCCTTCGTGCGTGAAGAGGAACCTTCGCCGTAGTTTTCCGGCGATTTTCGAGAAAAGGACGAGCCGACGGTATCACGTTGAAAACTCGCGCCCACGGTTTCGCGGCCGAACGAACTTGTGCCGCTCTCGGTGGCCCGCGTGGGCTCCTCGAGATTCACCGTTTTTGCGTAAGTTTCCTCGCGCTGGCGATCCTCGCTGGTGTCGTCGTCTCCTAACAAATTAATGTCGACCATTACCGGCCTCCACTCGATGATAAATGTGATGAGGTATGATTTACAATTTTTTCAATGCGGCGCCAACCGACGTCATAAACGTTTCCGGATTATCCTGCCAGGCAGAAGCTCCAGCCAAATTCGCCGTTTTCAGCCGCAGAAACGGATTGGCCCGCTCGATGGGAAGATGATGACCGTTTTGCAGCGTTTCCAACATGCGCGCCGTAACATGATCGCCGTAGATATAAATGGCGCTCATGTCTTCCACGTCCTTGCCAATTTTGTTGTCCAGAATCATGCGGCGCAACTCCTTGAAGATGACGCGCGCCAGATAATCATGATCCATGTGTGCCGCATCGTTTTGATCTTCCAACGAATAGTCAATGTCTTGCGCCACCAGGAATTTGCCGTTCTTGAGCAGGGAGATCTGCAAATTTTCCTTGCGCACATCGACCAGGACGATGAAACCGTTGTCCGGCGCTTCGTAATTCGCTTGCACCACACGTTGCGCCGCAAACACATCGACATCAACCGCGCGCAAGCGCAAATCGGTGTTGCGAAAAATCTCTTTCAAAAAGTTTATCACGGTTTTGCGCACGATCGCCACGATGACTTCGGCGTTTTCCTGCTCACGGCCCGGCTCATAATATTCATACGCGACGCTGTAATCCGCCACGGGATTGATCACGCATTGCTCCACTTCCCAATCGACATGATCCTTCAAGCGCGCGCCTTTCAAACTCACATCCACCGGAATCTTCTTAATCGCCACCAGGCTTGAATCCAGGGAGATGACGGCGTTGCGCGCCTGAAAGTCGGAGACCTCATACAAGCGATTGATGTCTTCCGCGAACTTGTTGATGAGAGAAGCGTCTTTGAAGGACGAAAAATGCAACGGCACGCGTGCACGGCCCTGGGCCAACCGGGTTACTTTGATTTCCCGATTGACGCGCGAAACTTCCGTGAGGCGCAACGCCGTATCACGAATGCTGACACCCACAATCCCTTGCGCTGAAGCGTCCGTCATAATCTATCCACTTTTTCACGGCACCATACCAACAAATTCGATTTTACAACATTGCAACTTCTCACCGGCTTCACGCCACTTGCATGGAATGCCTGACAACCGGGTGCTTGGACATTGTCTTAAACTATCAACAATGAGCCGTTTTTGCCGAAGAAAATCCTGGCTGGCGGCGGCCTTATTCCACCGTGACCACTTTTTTAAGCTCGGCCAGCCGCTTTTTGCCGATGCCCTTTACGTGCGCCAGTTCTTCCACACGGGTAAACTTGCCGTTAGCCTCCCGCGCTTGCACGATTCGTTGCGCCATCACTGGCCCGACGCCGGGCAATTTGATCAACTCTTCCAGCGTGGCAGTGTTGAGATTGATTCGCTTTGGCGCTTCCCGAGGCGGCGTTGCAACCGAAGAATCCATTCGCGCCATTGCGCCTGGCGTCAAACCGGTATCTGGCCTTACGGCGTGCGCAAATGCCTCCAAAATCGCGGCCTGCTGCGGATCGGGCGCCGGCGGCGGCGCTTGTTTGCGATAATACAGTAGTAAACATCCGGCGCCGAATGTCACCAACAAAAACAGCGTGGCGCGCTGTTCTTGTTTTGTGAATCCCCACATCACTCACCACCAAGGAATGAATTACGTAAACGCTTCTTTCATCTTTTGAAAAAAACTGCGACTGTCTTCCGGCGGCTTCAGGCCGTCGAATTTCGCCAGCTCCTTGAAGGCTTCGCGCTCTTTCGACGATAATTTCGTCGGAATCCAGATCAACACCCGCACCAGTTGATCGCCGCGGCCGTAACCATTCAAGTGCGGAATGCCTTTGCCGCGCATGCGCAGAATCTTGCCGGACTGCGTGCCGGCCTGAATTTCTAAAATCGCCTCGCCCTCCAGCGTGGGTATGGCGACGTGATCGCCCAATACGGCCTGCGTGATGCTGATCGGCAATTCGTACAGAATATCATCGCCGTGACGCTCGAATTTATCGTGCTCTTTTTCACCAAGCAACACAATCACGTCGCCGGGCGCGCCGCCGCGCGGCCCCACCGGGCCTTCGTTGCGAATCGTAATATAATTGCCGGAGGAGACGCCCGCCGGGATTTCAACCGAGATGGTTTTTTCCCCTTCAACCCGGCCCTGCCCGCGGCAGGTATGGCACACCTCTTTGACAATCTTGCCTTCGCCCTCACATTGCGGGCATGTCGTCACATTGATGAATTGCCCGAAAATCGTGTTGGAGCGCTGGCGGATCTCGCCGGCGCCGCCGCACGACGGACACGTGACGGGCTTGCTGCCTTTCGCACCGCCCGAGCCTTCACACGTGGTGCAGCGCACAAAGGTTTTGATTTTGAGCTTTTTGCTGACGCCGGTGGCGACTTCTTCCAGTGTAAGATTCAAACGTACTTGCAAATCGCTGCCGCGCGGGCTTTCGCCGCGTCGGCGCGCGCGCCCACCGCCAAAAAATTCGCCGAAAATACCCTCCGACATGAACGTGCGCAAGGCATCCGACAAATCAAACTCGAAATCGCGATAACCGCCGCCGCTGCTGCCGCGCAGCCCGGCATGGCCAAACCGGTCATACGTCGCGCGCTTCTGCGGATCGCGTAAGACTTCATAGGCTTCCGCAATTTCTTTGAATTGTTCCTCGGCCGCCTTGTCGCCGGCATTGCGGTCGGGATGATACTGCATCGCCAGCTTGCGGTATGCCTTCTTGATCTCGTCATCCGAGGCATTCTTTTGCAGACCGAGCGTATCGTAGTAATCTCGTTTGGCCATAGGTGAGTTCTTGCCGAAAAACTAAGCTGTCTCGTTCTCGGAGCCGGAATTTTCCTTGCTCACAATAACTTGCGCCGCACGCAACACACGTTCATTAAACAGATATCCGCGCTGTAATTCTTCGACAACGAGCCCGCCCGGTTTGCCCGCAACCACGCGCTCGCTCACCGCTTGATGGAAAATGGGGTTGAATTCCGCATCAAGTGTTTTCATGGCCTTCACCCCCCGATCCTCCAGGACCTTGACGAATTTTTGATGAATCAATTGCATCCCGTTGAGCAGGGTCTCATAATCTTTGGACTGGTCTTTTGCCTGCAACGGGCGCTCGAGATCGTCGATGATCGGCAAGAGCTCGGTGATCAATCCGGCAAACGCATGTTGCAGGCGGTTTTGGAAATCGCGATCCGTGCGCTTGCGAAAATTTTCCATCTCGGCCGCCAGGCGCAGGTAACGATCCTTCAAGCTCTCGTTTTCGCTGGCGAGCTTGTCGTTTGCGGCTTTCAGCTTTTCCAACTCGGCGCTCGGACTTTTGCGCCGCGCAAACAGTTTTGACTTTTTCGCGCTTTCCTCGATCGCCGCTTCTTCAACATGGCTATCATCAAAAAAGCTGTCGCCATTTCCGCCCGCCTCCGGCGCGGTTCCGGTTTTAATTTCTTCCGCCGGCTTCTCGGCCACAACCTCAACTTCCGGGGTTGCCGCATGACCGTTGCCGTTGGGCGCGGAATTGGTGACCTCGGTCAAATCTTCGAGGGCGCCGGTTTCGCTTGGTTTTTGCTGTTGATCCACGAGTTTATCTTGTGTGTCCTTGTTCATAGCACGTTTATGGTTTTAGTGAAATTAATTTTTGGCATTGCACCCGCAGCGTCGTCCCCGCGGAGTGCCCGGCTTGAATGGGCGGGGTCAATTGCTCGACCCTCCACCGCTTACCTCTTCGGTTAAAATGTTGCTCAAGGCCTTTGCCATGAAATCCACCAACGACACGACTTTGGAATAATGCATGCGCGTCGGGCCGAGCACGCCCAGCGTTCCCGAAACACTGCCCAGATGATAGGAGGTCGTAATCAAGCTGCAATACTTGATCAATTCATCGCGATTTTCTTCTCCGATCGCAATCGACAAATCCCCCATCGTGTCGTTGTGTTCGAACAGATGAATCAAAATTTCCTTGCTTTCGAGCAAATTGAGCACATTGGAGAGCTTTTGCTGGTCGAGAAACTCCGGCTGCGCCATGATGTTGTTCGTGCCGCCAAAATGAAAGCTGCGATGCCCGGCACGATCGAGATGCGGTATGATCGATTGCGCCACGGTGAGCACCAGCTCCGCATTCGGGACGTCAAGGTCGCGAATACGGTCGTCGAGCGTGCGCTTCATATCCTGCAAACTCAAGCCGTGCAAACGTTCGTTGATCACCGCGGCTATTTGTTCCAACACTTCGCGCGAGACTTCCGCTTCCATCTTCAACAAGATCGTCCGCACCAGCCCGGATTTGATGGTGAGCACCATCAGAACTTTCTTTTCGGCGATCGGCACTAGTTCGATCTTATCAAAAATGCCTTGAAAAAATCGCGGCGAAAGCACGACGCCAAGCTGACTCGACACCCGCGCCAGCACTTGTGAAGCGGCGTCAAGAATAACATCCACTTCCTTTGACACGCGCGTCAGTTGATCCGTGATTTTTTGCTTTTCGGTTTCCGACAAAGTCTCCACGCCCATCAAGGAGTCAACATAAAACCGGTAGCCCTTGTCGGTGGGTACACGCCCCGCCGAGGTGTGCGGATGCGTCAAATACCCGCGCTCCTCGAGATCGCCCATCACGTTGCGAATCGTGGCCGGACTCAACGTCATGCCGACTTTTTTTGAAATCATGCGCGAACCGATGGGAACGGCGCTATGCACGAAATTCTCGACAATCAAATTCAAGACCAGCCGCTCGCGTTCGGTCAGCGTCTCTGTTTTTTTTATTGCATCCATTTCGAGAGCACAGAATAAATTTCAAAACGGTTTGGCCGTTCATCGCAAAACACGATCGTCATATTATCTTTCCCAAATATCGGCCGGTACGTTATGAAGCTTTCAGATAAAGGCGGCGACCCTAGCAAAGCTTTGATTTTGGATGGGAAAGATACTACTTTTGACTCCGCTAGTCAAGGAAAAATTCCCCCGCCATCTTGCAGATGTTACAGAAAAACAATTCGTTGGTGGCATCACCATCTCATGCAAAGTTCCTCCTCTCCACTCGTGCAACTCCACCGAAACATGGTTTATTAACTGGTGATTATCCAATAATCTCGGGATGAGCGTCTTCCGAAATAAAAATTTTTCTTGACAAAAAATTTTTTCGGAATTAACTTGCGCCATGAAAATGCCCTCCCAAGCTTCGTTTAATTTTGTCGGTGACGCTACGGCCGCTGCGGCTTTGCTCAACCCTTTGCGGTTGCAGATTCTCGAACGCCTGCGTGAACCGGGCTCGGCTTCCGGTTTATCGCGGCAAATGAATCTGCCGCGGCAAAAATTGAATTATCATCTGCGTGAGTTGGAAAAGCACGGCCTGATTGAGCCCGTGGAAGAACGCCGCAAAGGCAATTGCGTCGAGCGAATCATGCGCGCCACGGCGCGCCACTATCTCATCAGCCCACAAGCGCTCGGCAATCTCGCCACCGAGCCCAGCCAGGTTCAGGATCGCTTTTCTTCAACCTATCTCATTGCCGTAGCCGCGCGCGCCATTCGTGACCTGGCGGCCTTGCGCACCGGCGCTGAAAAAGCCGGCAAACAACTCGCAACCTTCACCCTGGAAACGACCGTCAAACTGGCTTCGGCGGCAGACTTGAACGCTTTCACTGAAGAACTCGCCAATACGGTCGCGCATTTATCGGCAAAATATCACAACGAGCACGATAGTCGCAGCCGAACCTTCAAGTTTATCATCGCGTCCTACCCAACCGTTACTCAAGCGCAAGAACCGCCCCTTGTGGTGTCAACGGCAAAAACGAAAACACAAAACGCCGGTAGAATTTTGAAGAAAGGAGATCCCTCATGAAGCAGAGCAAACCTTTGCTGTCGGCATGCGTCCTCGTGTCATTGATAGCGTATATTGTTTTGGCGCAAAATAATGCCGCTCCAGCACGCGCCGAACAGGCATTCGACAAACTTAAAACCTTGGCCGGCACTTGGCAAGGTACCGGCTCGGACGGCAAAATGCGAACCGTGTCGTATGAAATTGTTGCCGGCGGCACAACCCTCGTGGAGACGCTCATGCCCGAGAATGAGCCGAGCATGGTCAGTCTCTACCATCGCGACGGCGAAAAGCTGATGCTGACGCATTATTGCTCTGCCGGCAATCAACCGCGCATGCGGGCGGAAATTCCCGGCGGCAACCTCACCGCATTCAACTTCGTCTTCGTTGATGCCACCAATCTCGCCCAGCCCTCTGAGGGCCATATTCATGGCCTCACACTGACTTTCGAAGACACCGGCCATCTTGCACAAACTTGGACTTGGCGTGAAAACGGCAAAGAGGTCTCGGATACATTCAAACTCAGCCGCAAAAAATAGCAGCCCGGCCTGCGAAGCAGCACGATCTTGATAACATACTGCTGGCTTTGAGTCGAAAGGAATCAAATCATGACAGACGCAATCTCCAAACCGAAAACGCGCGATATCGAGACGGAGGTGGAAATCAATGCGCCGGTGGAGGCGGTATGGAAAGCGCTCACCGATGCAGAGGAGTTGACGCGCTGGTTTCCGCTCGAGGCCGGCACAAATCCCGACGGCACGCTGCGCATGTCATGGCGCGACGAATTCTGCTGGGATAGCCGCATCGAGATTGCCGAGCCGAACCGCCATTTTCGCATCACCTCGGTCGAAAGTTTGGCGGATCAACAACCCGCGCCTGACGCGGCTGAGCGCAGCGTTGCTGTGGCGCGGCCCACCGTAACGGATTTCTTTTTGGAAGCGCGCGGCGGCAAAACTGTCCTGCGTTTGGTGCATTCGGGATTTTCAGCAGACGCGGAGTGGGATGCGTTATACGACGGCACGCGCCGCGGCTGGAAATTTCAGTTGTGGAGTTTGCGCCACTATCTCGAAAACCATCGCGACACCCCGCGCGAAACCGCCTATGTGCGGATTTTTCTCAACAAACTGTCACGGCAAGAAGCCTGGCAACGCCTGTTCAGCATAAACATGCTGGCGTATGAGGGGAGAGTTGAAAATCTCCGGACCGGCGGGCGTTATACCCTGCGCACGGCAACCGGCGACTATTTCGAGGGCGTGGTGCAAACCTTCAATCCGCCGCAGGAATTCAGCGCTATTGCGGAGAATTTCAACAACGGCATTTTGCAAATCCAACTCGATGCGCTTTTCAACTATCGCGATGTGAATTTTTATTTGTTCACATACGGCATTCCCAAACAGGAGGTGAGGGCAATCGAATCGCGTATGCGTGGCCTGTTGCGCAAATTGGAGGAATAAAGTGAGATCGAATATTGCCGCACAACGGAATGGCGTTTAAGAAAGTTTTATAGGTTTCAAACCGCGAATCGAGGCGAATTTCCAAAACGAGAGCATCTTCATCTTGGCTTGTGCCAATAATTTTACTTGTCATTTTGGAAGAATCTCGTGAAGTGCCTGCGATTGTGTATACTCCCCCACAAAATTTCGCATGACGAGACTGCTCGCTTCCGGGAAACGATTAGAAGTCAAAACAAAAGCCCTTTGATGGCAATATCCATCAAAGGGCTTTTTTGCATTCAGGCTCCGCAGCCCAGCCTAACGGCTGCAACTCTTGCGTAACCCAACGCTCACTTTCGTCGTTTTCAATGCGCCCGAGCAAGGCATGCAGATAATCGCGAAACGCGCCGAGCGCCAGCCCGGCAAAATCCGGCGGGGCAACGTCCAGTTTCACCAGCGCATTCTTGAGATGCTTGATCGCGCCGTGGCGGATGCCGCGTTTGATTTGATGATGCGCGGCTGCGACTTGAATCAAGCCTTGCACAAAAAAGCGCCACGGTTCATCGTGGCGCTGCCAAATTTGCTCCCAAGCTTCGTGCGATTCCCAAAACTTGCCGGCGTTGAACAGCGCGACACCATGCGCAAGATCGGCGCGATCCTGCTCACTCAGCTTCGGCGTGAGCTGCGCGGCGTGCAGGGGCGCCGGCCGCAGCCGGTACCGGCTCGACGATTTCTCCGAGGACGGTGCGGATGGTCCATTCTTCGGCTTTGTTGTAGGCCTCATTGAACTCCAGCATCGAGATCGTTTCCCACGGGCAATACTTCGCGCACAGCGTGCAGCCGATGCAAAGGGTCAAATCCACTTCCACCAGCTTGTGCACCGTGGGATTTTCGGGATCCGGCCCGGGCACCACCAGAATGCAATCCGGCGGGCAAAAATCTACGCACACCATGCAACCGGTGCAGCCGGCTTGATTGATCACTGCAAGCTGCTTGGGCCGACGTGTTTTGCGCAGTTGAATCGGCTTGTCGTATTTCGGATCTTTCAGCGCCATGCCATCTCCAGCCGTGAGGGTTCGCGGTTAGTTGATTTGCTCTGCCGCGGCCAGGCCGCAGCATGAATGACGGCAACCAGGAATCAGACTTTCAAAACAAGTGAGCCGCAATTTAAGATTCTCACAGAGAAATGCAATTTGTTTTTGCCGGCCAGCAATGCAAAATATTTTCTCAAAGCCTCGCGACTAGCGTTTCACCGCAGCGCGCCCGGGAAACTTCGCGCTTTCGCCCAGCATCTCCTCGATGCGCAATAATTGGTTGTACTTGCAAATGCGGTCAGTGCGCGAAGCGCTGCCGGTTTTAATCTGGCCGGCGTTGGTGGCCACGGCGATGTCGGCAATCGTGGTGTCTTCGGTTTCGCCGGAGCGATGCGAAATCACCGCGGTGTAGCCGGCGCGATGCGCCATGTCGATGGCGGCCAGCGTTTCGCTGAGCGAGCCGATTTGATTGACCTTCACCAAAATCGAATTGCCCACGCCCTGCGCAATGCCGGATTGCAGGCGTTTGGTGTTGGTTACAAAAAGATCGTCGCCGACTAATTGCAAAGCGTTTCCCATCTTCGCCGTAAATTCTTTCCAGCCGGCCCAATCATCTTCTGCCAGGCCGTCTTCAATCGAAATGACGGGATATTTTTTGACAAGGCCGGCATAGTACTCGATCATTTCGGAAGAACTCAGGCTGCGGTTTTCCGATTTCAATTCATAAACCCTGCGTTCTTTGTTGTAAAACTCGCTGGAGGCCGGATCGAGCGCGATGCAAAAATCCTCGCCCGCCTTCAGGCCCAGCGCTTCCGCGGCCTGCATAATCACCATCAACGCTTCTTCGTTTGATTTCAAATCCGGCGCAAAGCCGCCCTCGTCGCCCACCGCGGTGTTATAGCCCTTCTTTTTCAACACGGATTTCAGGCTGTGAAAAACTTCCGCGCCCATGCGCAGCGCTTCGGCAAAACTTTTTGCGCCCACCGGCATGATCATGAATTCCTGCAAATCGACGTTGTTATCGGCATGCGCGCCGCCGTTGATGATGTTCATCATGGGCACAGGCAGTGTGCACGCGCTCACGCCGCCGAGATATTGAAACAACGGCAAATCACTCGCAATGGCAGCGGCTTTGGCGGCAGCCAGCGACACCCCCAAAATCGCGTTCGCGCCGAGCTTGCTTTTGTTCTCGGTGCCGTCGAGCGCAATCATGGCGCGGTCAATCAAAAGCTGCTGCGTCGCATCCAGTCCCACAATCTCCGGGGCAATCACTTCGTTCACATTTTTCACGGCCTGCAACACGCCCTTGCCATTGTAGCGCTTCGGCTCTTTGTCGCGCAACTCGATGGCTTCATGCTCGCCGGTGGAAGCGCCGCTGGGCACGGCAGCGCGGCCTACAATGCCATTTTCCAAAATCACATCGACTTCAACCGTGGGGTTGCCGCGCGAATCCAAAATTTCACGGCCATGAACTTCAACAATAGTCATCATACGATCTCCTTGCACAAGGTAAAGCCATTCTTTTTTCATTTACTGGCCTGCGCCAGTTCATTTGGTAAACATTTTGTTAACAAACGCTTTCCAACTTGACTATGTCAGATTCACCGCGGAGACGCAGCGTTCGCTGAAAATTCACGCCATCTTACTCTGCGAACTCCGCGACTCTGTGGTGGATTTGGGAATGTGACATAGTCAAACTAAAAATAAAGCCTTTAGCCGCTGATTGACGCCGATCTACACGGATTTCAAAATTTTTTTGAAAAAATCCATTTCAATTGCAGAAAAGCGTCCGTGAAAATCCGCGGGACACCAAAGCCATCCGGCAGTGAAGCGAACATCCATAAATCGTGCTGCTCAAGCTAAAATTGTAACCGTAAAAATCAAGGCAAATGCCGAGGCTGGATGAATACGTTTGCAAAAACTCTAGCCCGTCAGTTCTACTTAGCTTGGCTATGTCAGATTCACCGCGGAGACGCAGCTTTCGCTGAGAATTCACACAATATTAACTCTGCGACGCTGTGGTGGTTTTGGGAATGTGACATAGTGAAATTAGTCCAGTTACGCTAAGCCCCGCTATGCACGCGAAAAACATTAATAAAGGCATTTCGCGTTTTCTCGTGGATTTCGCGGGCAATGAGTTCGAAAGTGTCTGAGTAGAATTAATCAACCACCTCCACTTTGAGCAAATTGGTTTTGCTGGCGGCGCCGGGCGGCAGGCCGGCGGCGATGATCACGCGGTCGCCGATATCGACAATGCCGTGACGGAGCGCGATTTTTTTACATTCGGCAATCAATTCATCCGTGTGCTCATGCTCGCGCTCGATAAAAACCGAATACACGCCCCACACCAGCGCCAATTGCCGCGTGGTTGCCACCACCGGACTGATGGCCACGATCGGCACGGCCGGGCGATACCGCGCAATCATACCCGCGGTTGCGCCGCTTTGCGTGGGCGTGATAATGGCCTTGACCTTGAGCTCTGCCGCAATCGCGGCGACCGCATGGCTGATCGCGGCCGGAATCGTGACTTCGCCCTTCGTGCGTTCTACCGGCAGCCAATTTTTTGCCGAGAGCCGGGTTTCGGCCGCGCGCAGGATGCGATCCATCACGCTGACCGTCTCTACCGGAAACTTTCCCACAGCGGTTTCCTCCGAAAGCATAACGGCATCCGTGCCGTCGAGCACGGCATTGGCAACGTCCGTGGCTTCCGCGCGGGTGGGGCGCGGCTCGTCAACCATGGACTTGAGCATCTGCGTGGCGGTGATCACCGGTTTGCCGAGTTGATTGCATTTTTCGATGAGCATCTTCTGCACCAGCGGCACGCGCTCCAGCGCCGTTTCCACCGCAAGATCGCCGCGCGCCACCATCAGCCCGTCGGTAAGCGCAATGATGTCGTCAATTTTTTCCAGCGCTTCATGCTTTTCAATTTTGGCGATGATGGGCACGATGCGGCCGATTTGCCGCATCAACTCGCGCAGTTCGGCAATGTCGTTCGCTTCGCGCACGAACGACATGGCAACGCAATCGACGCCGGCCTGCAATCCGAAGCGCAAATCATCCTTATCTTTTTGCGTCAAGCCGCTCATGCGCAGCGAACGCTTGGGAAGATTGATGCCCTTGTGCGAATCCAACAGGCCGCCGTTGATCACGCGGCACCGGATGTCGCGGCGATCGGCCTGCAACACACGCAATTCCAGCGCGCCATCGGCGAGCAGGATCACATCGCCCACCTGCACTTGTTCGGGCAAGTCCGCAACCGAAATCGACACTTCCTGTTGATTGCCAACAACCGAACGATTGGTCAGCGTAAAGATCGCGCCCTCTTGCAAGTCAACGGGCGCTGCCATTGCGCCGATGCGAATCTTCGGGCCGGAAAGATCCTGCAAGATCGCGATGGGTTGCTGTATCTTTTCCGCGGCCGCGCGCACCAAGTTGATGCGGGTTTGATGGCCGTCATGATCGCCATGCGAGAAATTCAGGCGCGCGACGTTCATGCCCGCCTCGATCAGCGCCGCAATCATTTCCGGCGATTCCGTTGCCGGGCCGAGGGTGCAAATAATTTTTGTGCGACGGAGAATCACGTTGGATCACTCGAGATTTTGCAAACGGCACATACAAGTTCAGAAACAATACTTTTGGCCGCTGATTTACGCGGATTTCGTTTTTGGGAAAGGACTAATTTAAGCCTGCCAAGTATCTGTGAAAATCCGTGTTCATCCGCGGCTGAAGAAAAAGTGTCCGGTAGTGAAATTTACGATAACAACTCAGCCGCGCTGCAACAACACCAGCCCGATCATACACAACACCAGCCCAATTGTTTTGTGCCACGACCAGCTTTCCTGAAACACGAATGTTCCAATCGGCAACAGAATCAGCGCCAGCAGCACGCTGGCAATAAGCGCCGCGACATTGATCTGCCAGCCCGCGCGATAGGCCAGCAAGAAGCCAAACTCAATGCCGACGATCCCAATACCCACGATGACACTGCTCCAGTTGAGCGTGCGCAGCGCCGAGAGAAAGGTCGTGCCCGACAAGTATTTCGGCAATAAAAACAGACTTAATGCAATGGCAACGACATACGACACGATCACCGAAGCCAGAGGATTGGCGTTGTGCGGGATGGATTTCTGTGCGATGTGATAAATGATGTTGCCGGCAATGATCACCGCCATTGCAATCCAAAATATCGAGACCATGTTTTTCTCTCACAAAGATCGGAGTCAATCTTGCCTGCGGCCAGCGCGCGATTGCTTGCATGAGGCCCGCGCTTCCGGCCGTGCTGCTGAAAAAAGCGTAATGACTTTCACAAGCCGAGTGGGGCTGCCGGCGAGGTTGAGACCGGCATAATGCGGTACGGACTATGTCAGCAGAGTTGCAAGAATTGCCGGCACCGGTGATTTTCGTTTGATTCATGATTGCAGGTTCGTTTGTTCATCGTAAGAGACCGGTTTTTCGGGATCAGCCAGCCGGTCAAAATGAATCCAGATGATGCGGGCCTGGCGGCAAATCAACGGAATGAGCGGGAGATAAAAAATCATAGCCGGCGCCAGCACAAGATATTCCGGCCACGTTGGAAAAAGGGTGACCGACAATAAAGCGAGAATGGCGAAAAGGATCGGAACACCCAGCAAATAACTGACGCCCATTGCGCCGAGAAAATAACCCTGCTCGCGCTCGAATTTCAACTGGCACGCCGGGCAGGTGTCATTCATTTTGAATGCCGTGCGATAAATCTTGCCCTGCAAGCAGCGTGGGCAAAGGCCATGCAACACAGCGTACCAGCGGCTGGGAGGCGGGTTCATTTCCGATCTATCCCGCATGTCTCACATTCTCGCGAAAAATTATCACACCCGCCACCGAACTTGAATGTCAAAACTCTTCAGGAAATCTTGACGACTTGGACGCAGCTTTGCATCACTATTTTTCGTTGAATTCACCCACCTCAACCTGTTACTCCACCAGTAAGATCTGCACATCCATCACATTCGTGCCGGTGGGGCCGGTGATGAAATGGTCGCCAAGCTGTTGAAAGAACGTGTAGCTGTCGTTGTCGCGCAGGTAGCTCGAAAAGAAACGCATGCCGTGCGTACGGGCGCGCGCAATGGTCCAACCGTCGGCGAAAGCGCCGGCCGCGTCCGTCGGGCCGTCAATGCCGTCCGTGCCGGCAGAGAGAAAAACACAATTCGGCAGGCCATCAATATCAAGCGCCACGGACAAGGCCATTTCTTGATTGCGGCCGCCCTTGCCGCCGGGATTGCGCAGCGTCACGGTGGTTTCACCGCCAGCAAGCACGCAAGCCGGCGATTCAATCGGCCGGCCGCAATCCGCCAAATTGTGCAGCAGCGCCGCATAAAACCGCCCAATGTCGCGCGCTTCGCCTTGCACGCGATTGGTGAGAATCATGGTGTTGTAGCCCAGACTCAGCGCATGCATTTCACACGCCAATAACGCATCGGAATTGCAGCCTACGACGTGCGTATAATTTCGCGCAAACATCGGATCGTTGGGCTTGGGCGTTTCCGGCACATGGCCGTGACAACCGGCTGTGATATAGTCGCGCACGCTCAGCGGCAACTTGGGCCAAACGCCGTAAAGCGTCAGCACGCGTTCGGCGTCTGAAAATTTCGAGGGATCGGGCACGGTCGGACCCGAGGCGATAATATCCACCGGGTCGCCAATAACATCGGAAAGGATCAGCGTCACGAGAGTCGCGGGATAGATGGCGCGTGCAAGCTGGCCGCCTTTGATCAGGGAAAGATGCTTGCGCACCGTATTCATCTCGTGAATGGTGACGCCGTGGCCGAGCAGCAGCTCCGTGACGCGTTGCTCGTCGGCGAGCGTGACAGCACCCGCGGGCAGCGGCAGCAACGCCGAGCCGCCGCCGGAAATCAGGCAGATGACGAGATCGTGCATCTGCGCGCTTTCTGCCAGTTGCAGCATTTGGCGCGCGGCATGCTCGCCGCGAGCATCCGGAATGGGGTGGCCGGCTTCGAGTACCTGGCAGTGCTTCAAGCGATGGTGATGGCCGTCTTTGGTCACGATCAAGCCTTGCGTTAGGCGATCGCCCAAGCGCGTTTCAACGGCCGCGGCCATGGCAATCGCAGCCTTGCCGGCGCCCAGCACAAACACACGGCGAAATTGGCTCAGATCAAAACTCTCATGCGCGACATTCAGCGTGTTGCCTTCGCGTTGCAACGTGCGCAACACGGCTTTTTCGGGATCCACCGCGCTCAAACCGGCGAGAAAAATCTCGCGCGCGTGATGGCGGAGTTTTTTAAGCTCAGGAGAAAGCATGAGGTCATCCCATCGGTTAATCAGGCGCTGCAAATCATCAAGAATGATTAAGCAAAACCTTCAACGAGTGTGCCGTTACCTTGAAAAGCATATCCCAAAACTGCAGGTCATCCCGCAGGAAACTTGTGAAGTTGCTGGCATGATGCCGGGGACGTCACAAGATTCTTCTGAATGACATTTCGAGCGGCGACTTCCATAAACTCGGTGAGAGTTCACCAGCAACTCTCAATCTTCAATCTTTGAAAATATCACGGCCAAATACTGGGATCATTTGCAAGCCGGTCCTCCAGCTCTTTCAAGCGATCCTTATAGGCTTTGATATTGAAGCCAAAATGGTAGGCGATTTGCAAAAAATCAGAGATGACCGCATACTCGAATTGGTTTTGCAGATTGGCGGCCACCGCGTCGATCAAGGGCAAGACGCGCTCTTGCAACAAAACAAAGATCAAGTTTTGAATATGATCTTGTGCCAGGCGCAGATTCAGTTTTTGCGCGATATCGATCAAACTGAGAATTTCCCGGCAGCCGGCAGCATTGAAATTTTCATGCAAATTGTGCAAGCGGTGCTCGATCATTTCCTGCAAATGATGCGCCGCCCATTCGGTGTTCAGCTCCAGGCCGAGCTTGCGGGCGGTGCGCGCGATGTCCAGGCAGCGCTTGTAAGCCTCCGTCTCGGTGCTTTCGCCCAATTTTTCAATTTCGCGGCGCATGTCCTGGCTGAGCGTGTAGCGCGCCGGCACGCTCAACTCTTCTGGAATGGTTGCGCCCAAATCGCGAATGTTACGGATCAGCTCGAGATTGTCGTCATACAATTTGCGATAGGCCGCACCGATTTCATCCAGGCGATCCTGCATCATCAAACGGATCACCTGCTGGCGTTCTTCAAAAAACATGTGTTGCAAGCCAAATCCCTGCGGCGACCAGTGCTTTTGCAAATAGTCGACCACCTCGCCGGGCGCTGAATTGAAACGCTGCAATAACCCTTCACGATGTGCAGCATAAGCCCAGCTCTCCGAGACCAGCCGGATGAAACATTGCACACTGTCGCTGCCGCTGTCGCGTTTCATCAGCGCAAATCCATAGGAATTGCTTTCGCCGGTAATGCCCGATTGCGCGCGCACGAGGCCGGTCAGCAGCGTCATATGCGCTTGCTCCGCCTTCGCCAGATCTTCGCGTTGCAGGGAATAATGATAGAGCTTCTCGCGCTCGGGCGCATCAAAAAACAGGGCGCGCATGGCATAAGTGTTCACAACGCGATTGAACGACACTACGGCCGGCCGGACCAGTTTGTTGAACACGCCTTCGCCGTCGCCGTAGGTTTTGAGATTGCTGGGCGCGCGCTTGAGATTTCTCAAAAAATTTTCTTCGAACGGGCGGCGGCTGAGCGCTTCCGCAAGCTGGATCGCGCGCGCGGCATATTGAATCACTTGCACGGTTTCGATGCCGGAAAGCTCGGTGAAAAACCAGCCGCAACTGGTGTACATCAACTGCGCGTTGCGCTGCATCTCCATGAGCTTGATGGCGGCGATTTTTTCCTGAGCATTCAATGCCTTGCGTTGCTGTTCCGCCAAAAATGCTTCGATTTGTTCCGGCGTGCGGTTTAATATCACGTCAATATAGCGGTGGCGGGCTTCGGTTACGTTCTTGAACAACGGCTCGCCCAATTCCAGCGCCAATTGCTGCAATTCATCGCGCAATTGATCCAGGGCTTCGCGCAACGGCGCGCGCCATTCCTGCGTCCATTCCGCCGGGCCATCGCCGCGGCAGCCGCAATTGCGCGCCCATCGTCCCACGCCGTGCGCGCAGCTCCACGCCGTGCCCTCGCCGTTCGGTCCTTCTTTCAATTCCACTTCCATTTGCGGCGGATATTGCGCGAGAAACGCGCCATAATTGGTGATTTGAATATCGCGCCGTGGCGCTTCACTGTGCAGCAAATACGCCAGCCCGCGCTCGGCAAAATGTTCATGATGCCCGTAGGTTTCCCCGTCTGTGGCAATGGAAATGAGCTGCGGCTTGTCGGCGCTGTCGTTGCGAAACGAGCTGCCCACGCGATGGGCAAAATGTTTGGCATCGCGCACGAGATGTTCAAAGCCCACGCCGCGCGCGAGATCGCCGTGATAAAAAAAAATATCAATGCTGCGCTGGGGCAGCCGCTCACCTTTGGCGTTGCGATCCCGCCAGCAATACGCTTGCGTGACGTCGATTTCGCCGTGCTCGACGCCCTGCCAATCGCCGCCGGCGAGCGGCCGCACGCGCCGCGCCTGGTGCGGCGAGAGAATCACATACTTGATTTTGTGATCGATGAGCGCGCGCAAGACACGCTCGTTCACCGCGGTTTCCGGCAGCCACATGGACTCCGGCTCGCGGCCAAAACGAAAACGGAAATCCGCCAAGCCCCAGCGGATTTGCGTGATCAAATCCTCGTCATTGCTAAGCGGCAAGATCGTGTGATTGTACGCTTGCGCGATAGCCGAGCCGTGGCCGTTGAAGCGCCGCCGGCTGTTTTGATCTGCAAGCAAAATGCGTTGATAGGTGCTGGGCGCGAATTTTTCGAGCCAGCTCAACAGCGTCGGCCCGAAATTAAAACTAATCCATTCGAAATTATTGACGATGGTTGTGATGCGGTTGTCATTGTCCGTAATGCGCGCATAAGCATTCGGCGTGTAACATTCGAAATTGATGCGCTCGTTCCAATCGTGAAACGGGTGGGCGCCATTCTGGCGGTCGATGGCTTCGGTCCAGGGATTTTCGCGCGGCGGCTGATAAAAATGACCGTGAATAGTCAGATAGCGTTGAGACATGAAATGATGTTGAACGATGGTTCGGTGGCTGGCCGGACTCTAATGTGATGAATTTTTATTATTCTGCGGCTGCAGGGCAGTCCGTATGCTTGTATCACAGGATTACTTCACGAAAAAGCACGGCTTAACATATGCCCAAAAAGCGCAAGGACATTACTCAATTTCACCTAAAAGCGCAAGCGCTTTGTGGAAGCGGTTCCGCTTGCATAATTTTCTTCGCCTTGCGCTTGCAACTTCGCACAATGTCGGTATAGTTTAGGAAACATGATCAACTCCGGCGCGCAACCGTCGCCGCCCGAAAATTAAATTCACGAAACAAATCAAACCTGCCTTGGTGCAGGCGGGGTTGACAAGAACGTTGACCTCCATCCACATGATTTCCAAACCAAAACGAATGGATTCAAGATCATGAAGAAACATGCGATCCTTTTGGCCATAGCGGCAACCGCAGTGATGCTGGCGCCGCACGCTCACAGCCAGACGTTCAACTTGATCGGCGGCCGCGGCTTGCCGCACTTACAAACCGCCTGGACTCTGCCCAAAGGGCAATTCACTTTGCACGGGTTCGGCTCTTCTTATTATCAAACCGTGGTCGTGCCGCAACCCGGACAAGCGCCGACAAGCTTCACCTTTTGGGATGTGCAGACCGCACTGGCGCTGCACTTTGCCAGCGGCAAGCATGTGGAATGGGCGGTGACGCAAATTCTCTATCAAGATGCGCATCGCGGCGACAACCCGCGCAATTTGCCGGACGATTTGTTCTTGGGCGCAAAACTGGGATCTTTTGGCAGCAATGTCAGCCCGCTGAAATTCGGTTTGAGCGGCAGCGTGCGCATTCCTCTGGCCGAGCATCACAATATTCTATTCGAGCCATACAGCGGCGGCGGTTATGCCTTGGCGTTAATGGCCGCAGCTTCGTACAGTCCGGATTTGCTGTTGCCGGAGAATGCGCCGAATATTCACGTCAACTTTGGCTATTTGCATCATAACGATCTCGGCAAATTGTTGACGGGCGCGGCGATCGACACGGTAGCGGTACTCAGTCCGGCGCAGGAATTTCATCTCGGCGCGGGTTTGGCGATTCCGACGGCGCAATTCGATTTCACGCTGGAGCTGTTTGGCCGCATTTTCACGCAACGCCCGCCGGTCACCGCCTATGCGCGCGAGGATTTTTTCTATCTCTCGCCCGGCGTAAGCTATCGCCCGAAATATTGGGCCGCGTTCAATGTCGGTTTCGATTTCAGATTGTCACAGGGCAAAGATGTGACGCGCTACATCAGCGGGTTGACGCGCGTTCATGCCGACATTCCCAATTACCCCGCTTGGCGCGTGAACTTCGGCGTGAAAATCAATCTCAACCAAACGCCGCCGCCCGACAGTCGCCCGCTGTTCATGAGCTCCAACGGCCGCATGGTGTCGCGCCAGCCCGAACTCGAAGCGCAATTAACGCAAGAACAGCAGAAAACCGCAGGCGCGGAAGAAGAATTGGAGCGTATTCGCAGCGAACGCAAACGCATGGAAGCAATGCTGGCGCGGTTGCGTACGCTGCTCAACAACACCGGCGACGCTGTGGACGCGCCGGCAAACCCGCCGGCCGAGGAAAACGGCAAAGAACTGCCCAAAGATGAAAAGCAAGACAATGCAGGCGAGAAACCGTAAAGGTTGAAGCGTTGGAGAAATGGATTGTTGGATTCATGATGTTGTTGCATCGTCTTCTTGACCTCATCATTCCACCAATCCATTTTCTATCCCCATCTTCCCCTTGTATCTTTCCGCAACTTTCTTAATTTCTCCGTGCCACTGACGGAGAACTATGCAAATCCAAAACATTCCCCTTGCAAAAATTGATCTCAGCTCTGAGGGCTGGGATGAATTCATTTTCACGTATCCCTTTGCGCCCGGGCCGGTGAAGGAATCCATTGCCGCCATCGGCTTGCAACAACCCATTGTGGCGGCGGCGGAGAAAAAGAAATTTCGCCTCATCATCGGCATTCGCCGCGTGCTCGCCTGCAAGGAATTGGGTTGGAAGGAAATTCCGGCAATTGTGCAACAGGGACAAACGCGCGAACAACTGCTCTGGCTGAGCTTGCACGAAAAAGCCGGCAGCCGCGCGCTCAACGCGCTGGAGAAATCGCGCGTGCTGCAGCGCTTTGCCGAATTATGGCAGGGCGATGTTGAGCGCCTGCAAAACGAAATTTGCCCGCTGCTCGGCTTGCCGGCCACAGCCGCTGCCGTCGAGACTTATCTTTTTCTGAAAGAGTTTCCCGAACCTCAGCAGCAAGACATTGCTGAAGGCCGGCTCACGCCGCAACATGCAGATCTGCTGCGGCCGTTGCCGCCCGAAGATCGCCGCGCTGCCGCCGAGCGCTTGTTCGGTTCGCATCGCGTTTCCGTGCGGGAGGCGCGCGACATCATCGACAATGCCGCCGGCCTGGCGGCGCGCTACGGCACGCGCGTGATCGACGTGTTCGAGCGGCCTGAAGTCAAAGAAATATTTCTGCATGATGCTTGGACGCCGCGGCAGCGCACCCATCAACTGCGCACGCTGCTCTACCGCGAGCGTTATCCGCAACTAAGCAGCCTGGAAGAACGCTTCGAAGAGCTGGCGAAAACCCTGGCCGGCGGCAAACGCCTGGACATCCGTCCGCCGAAAGACTTTGAAGGCGATGATCTCACCATTTCCTTCCGCGCCAACAACTCGGAAGAAGTGACGACCATACTCAAAACCATGAACGAGGCGGAGCGCAAAGGGCTTTGGGAAAAGCTGTTCGCGCTGTTGCAGGGGGAAAATAAAGTGGAAGAGGATTTCTGAGCCTGTCTCTGGCTGAGCCTGTCTCTGGCTGAGCCTGTCGAAGCCAGCACCCTTCGACAGGCGCGGCGCGCCGCAATTAAGAAAGATTGGTAACCATGAAAATCTGCGTCGCACAAACAAGGCCGATCAAGGGCGACATCCAGAGCAACTTCGATAATCACAAAAAGCTGATTGATCCGGCTGTTGCTCATCACGCGGATATAATCATATTCCCGGAATTATCCATAACGGGTTACGAGCCCGAACTGGCAAGGGAGCTGGCGATGACTCCCAACGACCGCCGATTCGACGATTTCCAAAAAATTGCGGATGCCAAGCAGATAACGATCGGAATTGGAATCCCGACAAAAAATGAGAGAGGAATTTGCATCAGCATGCTTCTTCTTCAGCCGGGTCAAGCGCGGCAAACATATTCCAAAAAATATTTGCACGCCGATGAGAAAGAGTTTTTTGTAAGCGGGCAGAACACGAGCGCCGTAATCGAGCATAACATCAAAATCGCGCCGGCAATTTGTTATGAATTATCCGTGCCCGAACATGCGGAGAATGCTTCTAGAAACCGGGCCGAAGTTTATCTGGCAAGTGTGGCGAAATCCGCGGAGGGCGTTGACAAAGCCGTTGCAAGCTTGTGCGGGATTGCGCGCCAATATGGCATGACGGTGCTGATGTCAAACTGTATCGGGCCGAGCAGCGGATTTGAAAGCGCGGGGCGATCAGCGATTTGGAATAATCAGGGCATGCTGCTCGGGCAATTGAACGGCGCGAATGAGGGAATACTGATGCTTGACACGGACACGCAAGAAATCATTGCTAAGACGATATAAAAAATAGCTCACGCCTGGATATTGTACGGCTGAAGAGCACGATTCGGAATAAATGCAAGAACCTGGCCATGAATCCCAAGCCGCGTCCCAATCATCACATTTATATCGAAATATTGCGGCGCATGTCGCCGGAACAGCGCTTGAACAAGGCAATTGAACTGTCGGAACTTTCAAAAGACCTGTTTCGGCAAGGCCTGCGCCGGCGTTTCCCGGATTTGTCAGAGGAAGAATTTCACGAGCTATTTCTAAAACGTCTCGAGTTATGTCACAACAGAAACTATTGATCAAAGTCGTCGGTGAATTGCAGCGTTTGCAAATTCCTTACATGCTAACCGGTTCGTTTGTATCAAGCTTGCAAGGTGAACCGCGCTCAACTCACGACATAGATATTGTCGTTTCAATGCAAAAGCCGCAGGCGTTGGCCCTGGCTGACGCGTTTCAAATGCCCCAATATTATTTGGATAAACAATCGGCCTTGGCGGCCGTCGATCATCAAACCATGTTTGGTTTGATCGAACTCGAATCCGGAGACAAGGTCGATTTTTGGATCTTGACAAATGACGAATTCGATCAGAGCCGTTTTCAGCGCCGGCGCATTGAAAACTTATATGGCCAATCGGTTCATGTGTCCGCTCCGGAAGACACCATTCTAATGAAACTAAAATGGGCCATGATGTCTGGCGGCAGTGAAAGACAATTTGGGGATTGTTTGCGAATTTACGAAGTTCTGCAAGGCACGCTTGACGAAGGCTATCTGCAAGCATGGTCGACAAAGTTGGGGGTTGCCGAACTCTTGCAACGTTTAAAAAACGAGGCAATCAACCCTGTTTCAACTTCCGGCACCTCTAACAAGTAAACAGATAAAGCAAGAAGAGCGCGGCAAACAGACTCGTTCTGACAAGGTGTTTATTGACAGTGGGAGGGGCAATACATATGCTCGAAGGGTGTATTGCAGAAAATCTTTTACGGCAGACTTATGCTGGGCGAGCGCTGGTTTTCATCCATCTAGGCAGGAGGCGAAATACATAAAAGGCTTTGAACCAGCTTTCATGCGTTTCGCCTGCTGCGCGGGGTTTTAAAAAATACGGTATAGCGTTCTTTTAAGCCATGGCCATGCAGGGCGTTGCGTTGTCCGGCTCTTGCTTGAAAAGCTGAACGATTTCGCGCGTCGAGCTGGCTGAGAGGAGTTGCTCGCGGAAGGCGCTGTTGTGCAGCAGCCGGCAGAGTTGAGAGAGCAGTTGCAAATAGAGATTGGGCGCGTTTTTCGGCGTGCCCAGCATGAAGATCAAATTAACGCGGTCCGTGGGCGTGGGCGTGAAGGGAATGCCGGATTTCGCGCGTGCAAACACGATGACCGGGCGATCGACACACAGCGTGCGTGCATGCGGCAACGCCACGCCGTGGCCGATGCAGGTCGGCTCGATTTCTTCGCGCGCGATCACTTCGTCCAAAAACGTGCGCGGCTCGCTGATGACGTTGTGGTGCGCCAGCGTCGAAACCATCGTCTGAAAGGCTTCGTTCTTGTTTTCGGTATTCAGATCCAGCAGGATCAAGCTTTCGGTGAGATATTCGGATAACCGCATCGGAAGTCTCGGGAGTCCATTCATGAGAAAAATCCTTAGTCCTTAAGTGTTTGTTGTTCTTCCTTGTCGGGATGCAGATTTGCATTGACCCGCCCTGCAACAGGCAATGTTTATGCCACGAATACTGTGACAATGGTGTTATGGGATTGCTTCAGGTGAAACATTGGTTTATCACTCTCTCGATTTTCGGATTTCGGGCGTAAATCTGTTTCAACTTGAAGCAATGTCGCAGATATTAGAAAGCGGAACAAAAACGCGCGGGGTTCAGAATGCGCTTGCGAGTTCGCACAAGTTCAACTGCGTTTGAATACCTCAAAATGATCAAGGGCAGGACCATGGATGCCATCGCCCTGCCCTTGATCATGCAGTACAACGTTTTTGGAGTCTTGTAGAATCGAAAAAAACTACCCTCTCTTGCTGCTTAAACGCGCTGCCGCCTTGTCGAGAGCGAGAGTTTCCGCCTCCGCAGAAGAGGCGGCTTCGGCGCGTGCAATGGTCGCGCCCGGATCCACATTCGCCACGTGACAATAAAACCGGTCGCCGATTTTGTACGAGGTGACGTTGATCGGCACGCCGGCAAGCTCGCGCGTTTGCGAGAGATAATTCTCCGGCGTCATACTCAGGCCCCTCTTTCCACCGGCGCGCCCACGAGATTGCCCCACTCTGTCCACGAGCCGTCATAATTCGACACATTGGGAAAGCCGAGCAGGTACTTGAGCACGAACCAGGTGTGACTCGAACGCTCGCCGATGCGGCAATACGCGATCACATTTTTGTCCGCTGTGATGCTCTTGCCGCCGTAAAGCGCTTGCAGCTCGTCGAAGCTTTTAAAGGTGCCGTCGTCGTTGCAGGCTTGCCCCCACGGAATATTTTTCGCGCCGGGAATGTGGCCGCCGCGCTGGCAGGTTTCGGGCAATCCTGGGGGCGAGAGAATCTTGCCGGAAAATTCATCGGGCGAGCGCACGTCGACCATCACAAAACCGGGCGCCGTCAAGGCGCTTTGTGCCTGGTTCAGAAAGGCGCGATAGGCGAGGTCGGGGCTGCCGGCCTTGTAAGTCGCCGGCTTGGGAGTGGGAACATCTTTCGCGAGCGGCCGGCCTTCAGCGAGCCATTTCTTGCGGCCGCCGTTCATGATGCGTACGTCTTGATGGCCGTACATCTTCAACTGCCAAAACGCCCACGCTGCAAACCAATTGTTGTTGTCGCCGTACAGCACGACGGTGGTATTATTGCCGATGCCGCTTTGCCCCAGCAATTTTTCCAAATCTCCCTGGCTGATGATGTCGCGCCGCAGCGTATCACACAATTGTGTTTGCCAGTTCCAGCCGATCGCGCCGGGAACGTGGCCTTCGCTGTAAGCGGCGGTATCGACGTCGACTTCTGCGATCACGAGATTGGGATCGCTTTTGTGCTGCTCGACCCAGTCAGTCGAAACCAGCACTTCGGGATGCGCATAATTTACCATGGTCGCTCCTTAAATTTATGGTGAATGAGAGAATGAGTTCACAAGAAAAATTGACAGCAGGCAGAAATACACCGGAGTCTAATTCAAAAGAAGATAAAACTCAACCCTTAAATTTTGAAAGGCCGAATCAATTTTCTCGCAGCGATTTTCACGCTTGATATTCTCCGAGAAAATGGTTTTTTTAGCGTTGTGCATTTTGTTTGCAGCCGCTTTTGTAATAGCGGCGACTCATTAGCCCAACGCGGACGAGCCGCAATCAAATGGTTAACAGCAAAAACCATTTCGGGCAAGACTATGCGATTTGTCTTAACAGTTCTGCCTGGTGAAATTCAAATTCCTGCTCACGAAACACGCGAAATATGCAAAAAATTCATTTGAGGTATTTCGTGTGTTTTGTTTGTTTCGTGGCACCATTGTCAATGTGTCGAAGTGGAAATAGTTTTGTTTGCAAAAACCTTCACAGTCATGATGGTTTTCCAGAGCAATACACAATATCAAAACGGTCACGATCAAACTGCGGAAGGGCCTGATGCTGTTCTTCTCATGTGTAAGCCGTTGGTTCATTATCTGTTTTGGATTATTTCCGCTCTGTGCCGGCGCGCAAGATCTCGCCGGCCTGAGCCTTTGCCTCGACCCCGGGCATGGCCCGGGCAACGTCAATGCCGGTCCCACCGGATTGCGCGAAGCGGATATCAATTTCAAAGTGGCCTCCTTTCTTAAAGAATATCTTGTCGCCGCCAACATCGACACCGTTCTGCTCACCCACTTCAACAATACTTCGGACATTAGCCTGAGTCAGCGCGAGCAGATTGCCAACAATTTTGGTGTGGATTGGTTTCATTCCGTGCATCATAATGCGCTGGGCTCGGTCAATACCTCGGCGCGATACACGTTGATGTTGCTGGAAGAAAGGCGCGATCCGGCGCGGCGCTGTTCCAACGGCAGCATCATGGGAACTGGGCAGGCGGAATGGCCGGGAGAATCCGATGTGATGAGCAGCATCATGGCGGAAAGGCTCTGGCAGGGCTATCGCACCGCTTCCTTTGCGAGCCGTTTAGATTGGACGTTTTACGGCGGCTGCAACGGCGGTTTCAGCCTGGGTGTGCTGAATGATTTGCAAATGCCCGGCGAGCTTTCAGAAGCCACCTTTCATGATCATCCAACGGAAGAGGCGAAGATGCGCAACCCGGATTTTTTGCGGCTGGAAGCGCGCGCCCTGGCCATGAGTTTTTTTGAATATTTCGAAGCCGGCTTGATGCCCACCGGCGCGCTCACCGGCATCATCAGCGATGCGGAGACCGGCGCGCCGCTGAACGGCATTTCATTGGCACTCGAGCCCGGCAATCTGACTTACACGACTGACAACTTTCGCAACGGCGTCTATGCGTTTGACGGCCTGACACCCGGCACTTACACCATCACGGTAAACGTGCCGGAATATCAGCCGTTTTCAACGACAGTGACCGTAGCGGCCCATGCGTTTCGCTACGGCGATGCGCGCCTGATTCCACAAGCGCCGCCCGCGGTGCAGGCAATTACGCCAGGCGACAGCGCGCAAGACGTTTATGTGTATGAGCCGATTCACATATGGTTTTCGCGCAACATGACGCTTGCTTCGGTGCAAGCCGCGTTTCACCTCGAGCCTCCGGTCCCGGGACTGTTGAGCAGCGTGGCGAACAATCCCAAAGAGTTTGTTTTCACGCCGGATTTTCGTTATGACTTCGACATCACCTACGTCGTGACGATTGACAGCACCGCGCGCGATCAATTTGGGCGCGGGCTGGATGGCGACGGCGACGGCCAAAGCGGCGGAATATTCTCCTGGCGCTTTACGACCATGCCGCTGAACGCTGAAACGCCGGCGGTGGTTGACTTTTTCCCGCACAACAAGCAAACAGAGGTTTTCGTGCGCGATGTTATTGAAATGCGTTTCAATCGCGCCATGTCCCCAACGACTCTCGGGCCACCCGATGTGAAAGTCTTTGCTCTTGCCAACAATCTCGTTCCGGTGCGCGTTTTTGCTTCTTTAGAAAATGGTTTATTCAAGTACAGCTTTGTTCCAAACGAAGCCCTGCTGGGCAATCGCATCTTCACCGTGCAACTTTCAAACAATATTCGTGACCTCAACGGCATCAACTTGCCGCAGGCGCTGGAGTGGCGCTTCAAGACCGCGGTTGCGCCCGAAGCCCTGGATATTCTCAGCACGTTTGCGAGCACCGATGAAGCGTTTCGCGACCCGCTCTCGCATGCACAGACGGTTGGCATCGTTGCGGATTCGACTTCATTTGCATTGACGCCGCAGGCCGCCGTGAGCGACTCCACCGCCGGCCGCTTGCGCTATGTTTTTCGTGAGGCCTCCGGCGGCGCAGTATTTATGGCTTTGAAGTCGCCGCTGCACTTGAACAACAACGAGGTTGCGGCGTTGTTGATATTCGGAGACGGCAGTGAAAACGTTGTGCGCTGGCATCTGCGCGGCAATGACGGCGTGATTTATCATTTCGAGAAAACGCTGGATTGGACCGGCTGGCGCTGCATGCGACTCGAGACGGCGCGCGACAGTCTTGTGGAGGGCAGCCGTCAGGTGGCAGCAAAAACCATGACTCCGCTGATTTGGGAAAGCATCTCCGTTTCCAACACGAAGAGTCAACGCGGCGAAATTTTATTTGAAGATTTGTTGCACGGCCATCCGCGTAGCGTAGCGGTGACGGAGCCCCCGCTGCCAATGCCCGCGCAATTCACTGTCGCTCAAAATTTTCCCAATCCCTTCAATCCGGTTACGGAAATTCCGTATTTCATGCCCTCGGCTGCTGCGGTAGAGATTGCCGTTTATGATCCGCTGGGACAGCGCGTGCGGTTGTTGGTGGAAGGCTGGCGGCCGCCGGGCGCGCATCGCGTGCAATGGGATGGCCGCAACACTCAAGGCGCAAATGTTGCTTCCGGAGTTTACTTTGTCAAAATGATGGCCGGTGATTTCATCGCCGTGCGCAAATTGCTGCTCATGCGTTAACAACATTGCTGAGAGATGCCAGATGACGGCTGCCTGTGAACATGCCTTTTCACATTTGCCCCCAATTTTGAAGGTGTGCAAGCGACAAGCAATCGTTCGTCTGTTAAGAGTGTAATCTTTGCTTTAAAAGCAGAGACTTTTCCGTAAGCGGATTGAACGAATATCGCGGATGCAACCTTTGGCCTTATCCGCCATAATCGAAAAATCCGCTTACAAAAAACTTTCGGGTTGCGGCTCGTCCGCGTGAGGCAAGGTAAGGCGATTATGAAAAAGTTTTTTCTTATTTATCTCATCA
The DNA here is from genome assembly GCA_964457925.1 of uncultured Cytophagia bacterium. GTDB lineage: Bacteria > Zhuqueibacterota > Zhuqueibacteria > Zhuqueibacterales > Zhuqueibacteraceae > Coneutiohabitans. Next base: position 154,012 of record CAYWGH010000002.1, on the reverse strand, counting down.
TGAATCTGACCAGCCTGTTGGCGCAGCCGCCGGCGCGCTTGACGGACGGCGCGACGCCATTTCTGCAGCCGGTTTGGTCGCCGGCAGGAGATTGGATCGCGCTGACCTCCGCCAAATATGACGGCATTTGGTTGATTAAGCCCGACGGTTCGGAATTACACCAACTGACGGACGATCTTGCGGTTGGCTATAAAATGTGCTGGTCGAGCGACGGCAAGTTTTTGGCAGGACGCGCCACGCAGATACAAAACCGCCGGCGCTGGCATGTCGTCAAAATTTACGATACCATAACCAAAACCTCGAAAGCGCTTGCGGAGCCGCGCAAGCAAATGCCCGGCTTGCCGCAATGGCTGGACAATGAACGCGTCGCGCTGTTCCTTGACAACAAGCCTGCCATCTTTAAGGCCATTGCGGCCAACGATCGTACACCACGCCTGCTTAACAATCGCATTTTGGTCTTCATGACCCAAAACGGCTTGTCTCTTACGACGGCTTCAGGTGAGACCACAAAACTTCCGCTGCGCCCCTCGGGCCAAATTATCAACGCCGAGCTTTCGCCGCGCGGCGACCGCATTGTCTACGAAGAGCTGGGCAGTCAACTTTTCAGTTGCGCCCTGGATGGCAGCGATATTCGCCCTCTCGGCCGCGGCGAGCGCCCGCATTGGTCGCCCGAGGGACAATACATTGCTTTCATGCAAGCGGAAGATGACGGCCATCGCATTTTGCATGCGGATATTTACATCATGAATCACGATGGCGCGAATAGAATCAACCTCACCAACTCTGCCGGCCGTTTGGAAATGAACAGCTCGTGGGCGCCAGACGGCAAGCGGTTGGTGTTTGACGATAGAACGGACGGTGTCATATGGGTAATGCCCTTTGCAACACCCTGAGCATGCCGATTTTATTCCAGTGGAGGATTAGAATGTATCGCAAAACATTTTTGTTGTTGCTCATGGCCGCGTCGGCGCTTTCGTTTTATTCCTGCACGAAAGATTACGTGACCGGCAAATCCACCTTCAATCTCATGAGCGAATCGAGCGAGATCGCATTGGGCCAGGAGGCGGATCCGCAGATCGTCGCCGAATACGGCGTGTATGATGATCAGCAATTGGCGGCGTATATCGATGGCATCGGCCAGAACATTGCGCGCGTGTCGCACCGGCCCAACATCAAGTACACATTTCGCGTGGTCGACAGTCCGATTGTTAACGCCTTTGCCCTGCCGGGCGGTTACGTTTATTTCACGCGCGGCATTCTGGCGCATTTCAACTCGGAGGCGGAATTGGCGGGCGTGATGGGGCATGAAGTCGGCCACATCACCGCGCGTCACGGCGCCGAACAGCAATCCAAGGGGCAGCTCGCGCAACTGGGCCTGGGTCTTGGTTCGGTGTTGTCGGAGGAATTTCGCCAAATCAGCGGCGCCGCGCAAGTCGGCCTGAGCCTGCTTTTTCTAAAATTTGGCCGCAACCAGGAATCTGAATCGGATCGCCTGGGCGTGGAATATTCCACCAAATTGGGTTATGATGCGCGTGAAATGGCGGGCTTCTTTCGCACCATTGGCCGGCTCAGCGGCGAGAGCGGACAAAGCATTCCGAATTTTCTATCGACCCACCCGGATCCCGGCGACCGCGAAGTCCGGGTGCATCAGCTTGCCGAGGAATGGCAAAAAAAGATTCCCTATACGCCCAAACAACTGGATCGCAAAGATTATTTGCGGCTGATCGACGGCATCGTTTATGGCGAGGATCCGCGCCAGGGCTTTGTGGAAAACAACGTGTTCTATCATCCCGAATTGCGCTTTCAATTTCCCACGCCCGCGGGTTGGGCGGTGGTGAATTCACCCAGCTCGGTGCAAATGATGAATGCGGAAAAGAATGCCATGATCGAATTCAGCCTCGGCAAGGGCAACAATCCCAAACAAGCGGCGAGTAATTTTGTGCAAAGCGCGCAGGCGCAGGTGATGCGCGAGCAGGCCACCCGCGTGCACGGCATGACGGCGCACGAAGTGGAGTCGCAAGTTCAGTCGCAAAGCGGGGCGTTACAGGTGTTGTCGTACTTCATCCAAAAAGAGAACCTGATTTATGTATTTCACGGCTATACCACGGTGGCGCTGTTTCGCAATCATGCCAACACCTTCAAAAACGTGATGACCGGCTTCGATCAACTGCGCAACCAGGCGGCGTTGCAAAAGCAGCCGCTGCGCGTGCGCATCGAGCGCTCCGAGCGCACCGGAGATCTGGCCACGGTGTTGCGCGGCTTGCGCATGGAGGAAAAAATGCTGAAGGAATTGTCGATTCTCAACGGCATGAATCTCACCGATCAGGTGAAACGCGGCGATTACATTAAAGTGGTGAGATGAACATGACGCCGGAACAACTTTTTGAAAAATGGGGCGGCGCATGGTACAATGCTTTGACCGCCATGCATGCGCCGGTGCACAAGTCCCTGGCCGGCACGCCGTTTTTAACGCGACCGGGCGTAGTGTTGATTGCAAAGCCCCACGTCGCCCTGGCAGGATTGCAAAATTTTCTTGCGGATTTTGATGCCGCTTTACAGTTTGATAAATATCTCGAAGACCCGACCGAGTTGACGCCGGGCGCGCAATTGTGCAAAGTCGCGGGCCAAACGTGTTATGCCAGTTTCGGTCCCAAACGCACGATGAACGACAACGCCGGGCGTTATTTCAACAACATTATGGCGAGCGGCCACGGCTCGGTTTTGGAGCACGCGAATTACTCGTTTCTGTTCTACGGCATTTCGCGCAGCTTAACGCACGAATTAATTCGACACCGCGCGGGTTTCGGCTATTCGCAACTATCACAACGCTACGTGACCGGCCGCGTTTTGCGTTTTGTCGAGCGCCCGGAGTTCCAGGACGGCGCGGAGTTGCACGAGCAATTCTTACAGCGCATCGATCGCAGCTATGCCGAATATCATGCGCTGGCAGAAAAGTTACTGGCGGAACAGCGCTCCGGTGCAACGATTCTCAGCGCGGAAGCCGCAACCGATTTGCGCAAAAAAGTCAACCAATCGGCGCGCGCCGTTTTGCCCAATGAAACCGAAACCATCATTGTCGTCACCGGCAACGTGCGCGCCTGGCGCCATCTTATTGAAATGCGCGCCAGCGATCATTCCGAAGTGGAAATTCGCGCCCTGGCAGTGCGCGTGTTTTTGTGCCTGCGCGTCATCGAACCGATCTTGTTCGGGGATTATGCGCTGGTGGAATTGCCCGACAGCACCTTCTGCGTAACGACGGAAAACCGGAAAGTGTGAGCCGTTGAAGAGCTGCGCTCCAGGTTTATATCCGGCAACGCGCGAAAGAAGAAAGCGTGGTTTTCATCTGCAAAACCCGCTTCAAATTCCTGACGCGCAATGCCGTTTCCGTGTTTATTCTTGCAAATCAAGACGGAATTTGTTACTCTGCGTGCAAATTCCATGGAACGATTTGCACCCTCTTTAAATCGGGATCGCCCCGCTAGGATGTTATGAAGCAGGATGAACTGCTCAAAAAGATCTGGCGTGAAAACGAATTGGCGGTGTGGGCGCGTTCGCATCGCGCCTGCGAGGAAATCAACGAAATCGTCGAGCACGGCAAAGCTGAAGCGGCGTTTGCCCGGCTCGCGCGAATTTATCGCACGCCTCCGCATCATTGGAAAAGCGCGGCGCTTCGCGTTTGGGAAATGTTGCAGGATCAGTTTGCGGAAGATTACCCCGAATTCGAAGCGCTGCTGGCGGAGCTTGATGCGCGTTATGAAAACGAACCGGCGCGGGAAAAGCTGCGGCTCTGGCTTTGGCGTCGCGTGGTGCGGGCCGGCAAGCCGGTTTTAACGGCAAGCCGCTTCTTTGCAGATGAATTTTTGTTTCAACGCACGCTGCACGATGATCGTCTCATTTTGTGGTACGGCGCGCGCCAGGCGGAATGGCCGGTGCAGCTTCTGCTCGGCCTGTTTCTGGGCGGGCGCGAAGACACGCATCGCCTGCGCTTGACCTTATACTGGCCCACAGCCAGACTGCCTGACGATTTTCAGGCCTCGCGCGTGGAAAATCGCGCATTGCGGCGCTTGTGGGAAGCGCGCATTCTCGTGCGTTTTGGCAATTGGATGCATCTGCATCCGGAGATCATGCTGCTGCTGCCGGAAATTTCATCGTTTTCCTCGCCGGTGTTCGAATGGCGCGATTCAAGTTTGTTTGCGCATATGCCGGATGGGCGCATCTGGCCGGTGCCTCCGTTCGCGCTTGCTGCTTTGCTCTTTGATGAGTCGCTCGCCCTGTTCGGCAAGGATCGCCAGGCTTTGTGGCGCAATTTTTCGGCATACGCGGCAGATTATCTCTCGCGCCCGGATGATGTTGCTTCGAATTTCGCGAGCAAGTTTTTTGACGAGCTGGGCTTGCACGTGATGCGCGAGGCAACGCCTCCATTTCTCACTGATTTTGCTGAGGGGGTCAACTATTTGGAGACATTAAGAACATCGCTGGCAGGAAGCTAAGCGGCTAATTCCGGATTTCGTGAGTGCGTGAAATCTCTAGCTCGAGCTGAATCAAGTTATGCAACACCTTACCATTTTGTTCAGAAACGCCGTCGGAAAATCATGTATGTTTTTCGGCGTTGTTATGTTGGCGTTTTCGCCGCTTTTTGCCGGGCCGCCGGATTCCCTCCTGCATTTTGAAGTGGACTATGCACGATTTCGCATTAATGATAATGTCGCGCAACTCGAGGTTTACATCTCCGTGCCGCGCAACCGGCTGCAATTCGTGACCGAGGGCGAAGGGTTGCTCGCTTCCTTTGAATCCCAGGTGATCATCGCTATTGGGGACAGCGACCTCGTCGATTATAAATGGGTCGAGCATACCGTTGCGGCCGATTCTTCCGAAATAAAGCCTACACAAATCCTGTGCACCCAGGCAAATTTTCAAGTGCCCGTGAACACCTATGATGTTAATGTTCGTGTGACCGACCCGCGCACCAAGCATTTCGGTGTGCGCTCGTTTCGGGTGAACATTGCACCGTTTGCCAAAGACCGGCTCGCCCTCAGCGATCTCGAAATCGCTTCACGCATTGCGCGTGATACCACGGCCTCACGTTTCTACAAGAATAATCACGTAATCATTCCAAACCCCAGCCGCATATACGGCGCCAATTTGCCCATGCTGTTCACTTACGCGGAAATTTACAATCTGTCATATCCAACCGACAGCAGCTATTCCGTCGCCTATCGCATCTTGGATGTCCAGAACAAGGAAATCAAAACCCTGCCGGTGCGCAAGCGCCACGTGAGCGGCAAACAGTTGGTGGAGGTCGGCGGATTCAACGTCATGGCGCTGCCGGCAGGTTCGTATTTTCTCGAGATCAATGTTACGGATCATGCGTCGCAACAACAAGCCTCGAGCCGGTACAAATTCTATGTCTACCGCGAAGAGACCAGGCTTGCCTCCCGCGCCGCCTCACAGGAAGCGGGGTATGAGTTTTTGCGCGGGCTTTACCGTGAGCGTACCGAAGAAGAGTTGAATGAGGAATTCAAAACCATGCGCTATCTCGCGGCGAACGAAGATGAAAAAATCTTTGCCGCACTTGATGTTGCCGGCAAGCGCGATTTCATTGCCAAATTTTGGCAGGTTCGTGACCAATCTCCTGAAACTCCGCGCAATGAGTTTCGCGAAGATTATTTGAATCGTGTGCAATTCGCCAATGACAGCTTTTCCGGGCTGCGCAAAGGCTGGCAAACCGATATGGGGCGCGTGCTGCTCGTCTACAGCCAGCCCGATGAAGTGGAGCGCTATCCCAGCAGCAGCGAAAACCGGCCTTATCAAATCTGGCGCTATTTCGAGATTCAAGGCGGGGTGGAATTCATCTTTGTGGATGTCAGCAATTGGGGTGAGTACCGTCTGGTGCATTCTTCGGCGCGCGGCGAATTGTCTGACGCCGACTGGCAGCGCTGGATCAATCCGGGACGATAGAGGCGTTCGGCTGTTCTTGGGCTAGCGCATTGTTAGCCCGACTAGGGAGGAGTTCGTATGACTGAGAAAAACAAACCAGTAGAAGGCTCCGACTTAAGTGATGCAGTAGACTATGTCCGAAATGTCCACCAATTCAACTCGGAATGGTACAAAAATGCGGATACGAAAGCGGAAATCATTTTGAGTTTAGACGGGATTTTCCTCACGGTTGTAACAGGTGCCATCTTTATGAATCAGGTTGATTTAGTGGATATTTCGAACAAGTTCACTAATTGGAGCTGGTTCTTCTTGGGATTAATGTCTTTGAGCCTAGCTGGCTCTATTTTGTGTACCATTGCCTGCCTATGGTCTCGCATCTCCTTGTCCCAGCGCACTAAAGAAAAATACTTTGTCGAAAGAAAGATTGAAGTAGATAAACCAGAAACCTATCCGCCCGAGGCGACCTTCTTTTTCCAGGAGATTAGTTGGCTTGATCCAAAATTGTATCAAAAGCTCTTATTATCTGTTGACAAGAAGTTTGAAATAAGGGCACTTGCTGCTGATGTTCACATATTGGCAGGCAATGTCTTGAAAAAACACCAATTGGTTGATTTTGGATTTATACTAGCTGGTGCCAGTTTACTTTCTTTCCTGGCATTTGGCATCAGCTATTTGATAGCGATAACTAGACTGTGAGGTTCATCAACGCTCAAAAGAATCTTAGGCGGGTAGCTTCTATGCATGTATATTCTAAGGCCGAGGTTTCCTCACCCATTGTAACCGAGCACGGTGAAATTATTTATGAGCTTCTTGGCCGTAATTTTGAAGAGAAGACAGAAATGCATAGTGTGGCACATGTGCTAATACATTCAGGAAAAGCCTCCCTACTTCATTATCATCCACAGGCCGAGGAAAGTTACTATATTTTGATAGGCAAAGCACGTATTCTGGTTGGTGGAGAAGAATCCGTAGTTACATCGGGACAAATAATTCTCATACCTCCTGGAAAACCACATAAAATTACAAACATAGGTGAAGACAACTTAGAATTTCTCACAGTTTGTGTTCCTGCTTGGGAACCCACAAACACGATATTACTGGAATGAAATCGATGCAGTAAGCGGGCTAACAGTTTTTTCCAGCTGACGGCGAAGCCGAGCAAGAATTTTATTATCGGGTAACTTCAACGTCTGTTCTTCGATCATGCTTCATCTTCTGCTTCGCCGCCGTTGAAAATCGTGTTGAGCGGCATTTGCAAAAGGATTAGGCACGAATGTCTCAAACAGATTATCACGATCTCGTTGAACTCAGTGATTACTCGTTTCCCGTACGGGTAAGCGAAGGGGTAGAGCCACGAGCACATCAGCTTGCCGCGCGTTGTCAAAGGGCTTACGCTTTTCTTTCCGCAACTCTCGAAAGCAAGCCAAAGGCGCAACTGCTCATCCTCGCGCCTAAAGATTGGCAGAAATACACGGGATCGTCCATGTTCGGCGTGCCGCAGACAATTGATGAGCAAACCGTCGTCGTTGCCGGACAGAATGCTGAACTCTGGAAAATGATCGTGCCGCCGCTGGACATGTTGCCGCCGTCCCACTCCCAAGCCATACAAGCTACTTACGGGCAGGCAGATGGTTCAATAGATCTTGCAGGGTACATGGACTTGCTTCCTGTTCATGAAGTGGGTCATCTTTTTATTGATCAGACGGCGAAACAATTCGATTTTCACTTGCCGCGCCGATGGTTGGTGGAACTGTTCTGCAATCTTGCGCTTCACGCCTACACAGCCACTGAAGAGCCCGAGCAGCTTTCGAATCTTGCGGCATTTCCACAGATGATTGTTGCTCTGGGCAAAGGCCATCTGAAATATCGCTCTCTACACGATTTTGAACAATTGTACGCCGGCATGGAACCATCCAATTTTATCTGGTATCTCAGCCGGCTGCATATTGCTGCGCAGCGTATTTATGACGCGGCTGGAACAGAGGCATTGCGCCGCTTGTTCAGAGCAATTGTACAATCACAGGAAAGCCTTTCGGACGAACAACTTGTCTCATACTTGCAGGCGAATGTTCATTCCGCGGTGGCAGATGTTTTGACTACATGGGAACGCTAAAACGGCAAGATGCCGCCCAACGACTGCTGGCACTCGACGACGGGGCTTGTGCGCCCGGCCACGCAAACGACGGGCTACCTTAGTTTTCAGGACTATTGTACCCGCCATTTAGATGAAATATTTTTGAGTCGCAGACAAGAACGAGGTTTTGCAATTTTCTTCAGAGAATAACGTTCCGGTGTGGATATATTTTTGGGGGGACAATGTGCCAGCCGATAGCTCTTTGTACAACTGTGATAATTCGCCCACCCAATTCTCAATGCGATTTTCCAAATCTTGTCAAAATTGTACCAATAATATCGCGTGTTGCGCGGCCTGGCGTCAAGGGTATGCGCACAACCTTTCCGCCGGCCGCCTGCACCACATCATGCCCCACAATCTCATTAATTTGATAATCGGCCCCTTTCACTAACACCTCCGGCGCCAACGCGCGAATCAATTCATCCGGCGTGTCTTGCGCAAAATAGACGACATAATCAACACACGCCAGCGCCGCCAAAATCGCGGCGCGATCTTCCTGCGGCACAATCGGGCGGCCCTCGCCTTTTAGGCGTGCAACAGATTCATCCGAATTCAATCCGACCACTAAAACATCCCCATGCGCGCGCGCCTGCTGCAAGTATTCCACGTGACCGCGATGCAGGAGGTCAAAGCAACCGTTGGTGAACACCAGTCGCTGGCCGGCCTGACGCCATGTTTCGCGCAGGCGCAACAATTCATTTAGCGTGATGAGTCTTCCCATTGCATATGCTCGGCAATCGTGTTCATGAGTTTCTGTTTGTCAATTGGCACAGCGCCCACTTCACCGATGACGACGCCGGCGGCATAGTTCGCCAGGGTTGCGGCTTCCAGCACCTCCGCGCCGGCGGCCATCGCCAGGGTGAGCGTCGCAATCACGGTATCGCCTGCGCCGGAAACGTCGTGCACCTTCCGTGCGCGCGTCGGAATGCGGTGCATGCCCATGCCCGGCCGGAACAATGCCATGCCCTCGGCGCCCAGTGTGATCAGGGCATTTTTACACTCGAGGCGGCGCAGCAGCAACTCGCCGGCTTTCTGCAATTCCTCGTCAGTGCGCAGTTTGGTCCCCAGCACTTCTTCCGCCTCTTTGCGGTTCGGTTTGAAGAGGGTTACGCGGCGATAATCGAAAAAATGATTGAATTTGGGATCAACCGTAATGAGGCAATGATGTTGATTCGCCAGGTCGATGAGGCGTGAGAGCAATGGTTGCACAACCACGCCCTTGTTATAATCTTCGATAATGATGCCGTGCAGGCTCGGCATCAAATCGCGCAAATAGGCAAAAAGTTTTTCCTGCATCCCGGCATCGATATCCGCACGAGATTCGCGATCGGTGCGCACAACGTGCTGATGATGTGCAATAATGCGTGTTTTCGTTGTCGTCGGGCGGCTGTGATCAGCCAGCATGCCGCCGGCTTCGAATCCGGACTCGCGCATCAAGCTCAACAAACGCTCACCCGAGCGGTCTTCACCAAAAACGCCAACCGGACACGGCACGGCGCCCAACGAGGCCAGGTTATTGGCGACGTTGGCCGCGCCGCCGAGCTGGTGGGTTTCGCTTTCAATTTCAACAATCGGCACGGGCGCCTCAGGTGAAATGCGCGTCACATGGCCCCAAAGATAACGATCCACCATGAAATCACCGACCACGGCGATACGCTTGCCTTGCATAGCGGCCAAACGCGCCTGCGCTTGTGCTAGTGTTAGACTGTTCATGTTACCTCATTTGTCTGAGTGCGGAATATAGAGAGCGACGTGCTTGTGAGCAATAGTAAAAATTGCCTTGCGAATGCCGGAGGTCAACGGCGCGCGACCGAGCTTGAATTCTGCGATCTCTGCCCCTGGAAACTGTCACAATATGGCAGCAAGGCATGAATTCAAGCTTGACTCTTTAAAGGGATTTGGTTACTTTGCCGCAACAATTTAGAGATCAAGAATCGTTCGCCTCTTCGCCAGCTCAATAAACTCGTTGGCTGCTAAATTTAGGGGGAATTCGACCCGGTCGCGTTGCCCCTAAGTTTTTTTAGCATGATCCCGAGCCAGAGTCGGGGGCACAGCCGTGTCATGGGCGAAATTCAGGCATAAGCGCGTGCGGGAAAATTTGTGCCGAGGGAGAGATGCAGAATTTTTTGGTTGCCGCTGTTCAGCCCGCGCGTATTTACCCTGCAACCTCGCTGTTATCCGACACGCCTGAACGACCACTTTGTGCTCACCCGACACGGCGCGATTGAAGCCGCACGCCTGCTGTCATGAAGACCGGACAGCATGATTCCAGCCCGAAGCGATTTGGGCATTTGTCATTTCAGTTGGTGAGGAGCGCAGGTGCGAGGGTTAATGCGGCGCGGGCGCAAACGCGTTGTCACCATAAACCGTGCGCAGATTGCCGAACGGAAGGAGAGTCGCGTTGCCGGTGGTTGAAAAACCGCAAAACTGGCTACAGCGCCCGTTCAAAAGGGCGTTGCAATTTTTTAGCGGACTGGAGATCAAATACAAGCTCAGCATCAACATCGCCATTATCGTGGTTATGGTGATCGTTTTTTTCAGTGCGCTGATCTTGCCGATCCAGCATCGCGTGTTGGATAACGCGACCATGGAGACCTGCACCTACTTGTTAAAAAAATTGAGCCAGAGCATTTACAGCAGCCTGTTGCTCAATAACCCCGCGGAAGTTCAACTCGAAGTCGCGCGCACCCGGCAAATGGGCGTCAAAGGTTTGCAATATATTTTGATTTTTGATCGCGCCGGCGCCATGATCGCAACCTCCGACACCATCCGAACAAAACGATCCTTAAGCGCGGCAACACTGGAGGCTCTGTCCCGGCAGGAAACCATTTCGCTGCGCGAAGATGAACTCTACTACGAATTTTATTATCCCATCATGGCGCGCATGGATGCCGGCGGCGGCCGCAAGCCCTTGTTGGGCGTCGGCTGTGTGGGTTTTTCGAAGCAAATATTGACCGAGCCGATCGTCAGCACCCAGCGCCGGATTTTGGCAATGGCAGCCCTGGTGATCGTCATCTCGGTGTGGGTGATTTATTTCTTTGCGCAAAAGATGGTGGACGAAATTCATGCGTTATCGCACGCCGCGCGGGAGATCGGCAACGGCAATCTCGACGTCAGTGTGCAGCCGCGCAGCAGCGATGAACTGGGCCAGCTCGCACGCGAGTTCAACAACATGATCGTGCATTTGCGCGAAAAATTGCAGATGCAAAAGTTTCTGTCAAAACTTACCGTGCAAATGATTCACCAACGCGGCGGGCATCGCGTCGAACCTTATGCCGGCGAGCGCCGCGATGTCACGATTCTGTTTTCGGATATCCGCAACTTTTCCGCAATTGCAGAAGATTCCGAGCCGGAGCAAATCGTCCGCTTGATCAACATCTATTTTGACCTGCAAACCCGCATCATCGAAGCGAATGGCGGCGTGGTGGACAAGTTCATGGGCGATCAGATCATGGCGGTTTTTGAAGGCCCGGCCATGATTGAAGCAGCGGTGCGCGCGGCCACGGAGATTCAACGCGCGGTCAAAGAATTGAACCGGCAGCGCCGCGCCGGCGGTGAAATTACCTTCGAACTGGGCATCGGCATCAATAACGGCCTGGCAGTGATGGGCAACATGGGTTCGAAGAATCGCATGGATTACACGGTGATCGGCGATGTCGTCAATATTGCCAACCGCCTGTGCAATCTCGCCCGCAGCGGCCAAATCATCGCAGAGTATAACATCGCCCGCAGCCTCAACGGCGCTTACGTCGTCAACCGGCTCGATGCCATCGTCGTAAAAGGCCGCAGCAAGCCGGTCGAAATCAGCGAAATCGGCTATGAAAGCGATCACGCGGCCTAAGCGGCATGAAAACCACAAAGAAATTTCCCACTATTTTCAGGATAAATGCTGTTCCAGATAAAATGTCAATGCTCATGCTTTGCATTTGAGCGATTGTTAGATCGCGGGGAGATCGGTTGCCATGCGAAATCGTTGCCGTTCCAAAATTAAAACAGCCGCGGCTCTGGCGTTTCTGCTCGTCCTTCAGCCGCTTGCCGCTCAAACATTATTCACCCAGGACGGCCGCGCTGCGCGCGCGCTCGGCCTGGGCGGCGCGCATCTTATTGCCTCGCCCGATCCGCTCGCCGCCGCGTGGAATCCCGCTTTGCTCGCCGCCTTGCGCGACGCACAGTTTGCCTTGAGCATCAATGATGCATTCGATTTGACGCATGCGGGCCTTGCCGGCTTTTGGCCGCAATTCGGCGGCGCCGGTGTGAATCTGATGCAGCTTTTCGACGGCCAACACGAGCTTGACCGCCTGAGCCTGGGTTGGGGCAAAGCCCTCTCACCGTTTTTGTCGGCAGGCCTGTCCGCGCATTGGAATCGTGCGGATCACGGCGAAAGCACGGAAAGCTTTACCACCACCTCGTTCGGATTGATTTTGCATCCGTTTGGCGGTCGCATTGCTGTGTCCGAAGAATTTGCCGATTATGATTTTTTCAATTCCCCGCTCTCGCCTTACCGTTTTGCCTTCTCTCTCCAGGCAAGTGACGTGGCTCTCGGCGGCAAACATCTGCAAACTTACTACAAGAGCAGCATGGCGCTGCGCCTGGGCAATCGGGCGCCCTCGTTGTTTGCTTCGCTTGAATGGCGCGACGACGATTCGTTTGCGCGCTTGGGGATGGCCGTGCCGATTGTCCCGCGTTTTGCGCTGTATTCCTCCATCACGGATTTCAACAGCAAACGCAGCGCGCTCGGCGGAGCTTTTTTAAGCGATCGTTATGCTTTCGACTTGGCGTATACCTTTCTCGACAGAAGCGTTCGCGGCGGATTGAGTTTGCGTCTCGGCGCCAGCCCGCTGGAACGCGCCCGCTATCATTATGAAGCCGGCAACAAAATGGCGGAAATGCAAAACTACCGTGCCGCGCTGCGTGAACTGCGTCATTATCGCGCCTATGAGCCGGAGACGGAAAAGGCAGAGCAACTGTTACAGGCGCTCGCCATCAAGGTGGCTTCCGAAGACCGGCAGATTCGTTTATTATTGGATGAAGCACGCGCATTCGAGTTGCGGCACAGATACTTGAGCGCAGCCCTGAATTATTTGCAGGTATTAAAAATGGCTCGCAACCATCGTGAGGCGCGCGACCGGCTGGCCGTGTTGCAGCCGCGCCTGGACATTTATCTTAATCAGCTTTATACGCGCGGCGTGCAGGCGTTTGAAGAAGGCAATTTTGACGTGGCACACAAGGCCTTTGAAAATATTCTGCTGGTGCGGCCGGATTATCCCAAAGCTGCGTACTATACCGCGCAACTCAAGGAGGTACGCGCCAAGCAGGCCGAGGAAATTTTTCTGCGCGGCCTTGGGTATTACAGCCAAAAAAATTACACCAAAGCCATCGCTGATTTCGAAGAAGCGATTAATCTCTCCCCCAATTACGCAGAGGCGCGCGAAAATCTTGAGAAAGCGCGCGCGGGCCTCGACCAGCAAAAGAAGCAAAATGACCGGCTTTTTGCACAAGCCCGGCGTTTGCAGCAAAAGCAGCAGTACCTCAACGCCTACAACTTATACCGCCAAATCCTGGATTCCGACCCCACCTATGAGGCCGCCCGTCAAGAGATCAAAGCGTTACAGGGCCGCATCGATGAATTCGTTTCGACCAAGATGCAAGCGGGCGAGCGCGCGTTTCAGCGGGGCGATCTCGCGGCCGCGGAGGAGCAGTTTCAAGCGATTTTGAAAATGTCGCCCGGCCATCGCGAGGCCAACAATTACCGCCAACGCATCGCGGAAGCAAAGCGTGGCCGCGTCGAGAGCCACATGCGAAACGCCATGTCGCTGTTTGATGCCCGGCTGTGGTCGCGCGCCGTAGAAGCGTTTGAGCGCGTACTGGAGGTCGAACCCTCGAACAAAATGGCGGCGAGCAAACGCAACCAAGCCCTGTCGATGATCGATCTCAAGGATTTGTATGAACAGGGCGAACGTTATTACAACCGCGGCCAGTTTACGCAAGCGATGGAGTTGTTTGATCGTGTGCTCGCCAAGGACCCCAATCATGTGGACGCCAAACGCTATTTGGACAATTCCCAGCGCCAATTGCATCTCAAAATCGAGCAGCATTTCAATCGCGGGCTGACGTATTATGCCAACGAAGATTATGACAATGCCATCAAAGAATGGGAGCGCGTGCTCGCATTTAATCCCGAACATGCTCAATCGCTGCAATATCGCGAGCAAGCCCGCCAGAAACTTGAAGCCCTCCAAAAATTAATGACGCAGTAATTGCCTGTTCTGTGCGCGGCCATGCACAATCGCCCGGCGTTTCCCTCACGCTCGCTAAAGCTTATCCTGCAACAGAGCAAATGGGGCGACTATGTCGTCGCCGCCATGTTTGTAGTGTTTGCTTCCGCTAGCGTTTGGCTTCCCTCCCTAGCGCCGGAAAACCCTCAGGCCCGTTTGGCGCAGGTGACCATCGCCAACCGCCGCGCTCGCGACATTGATTTGCGGCAACCACAAACCGTTTCGTTCCAGGGACTGCGCGGTGAAGTCATCGTGGAGGTAACGAGGCAACGCATACGTGTTCGGTCGAGCGTTTGCCCGAATCAATTTTGCGTCAAACAGGGTTTCGTATCGCGGCCGGGGCAAATGCTCGTGTGTGTTCCCAATCGCCTGGTGATTTTGATTACCGGCACGCAACAAAGCGATCTCGATGCGATCACCTACTGATTCACGCACGCAAAAAATCACGCGCACCGCGTTGCTTGCCGGTTTCGGCCTGGTGATGTTTTTGTTCGAATCCACCTTGCCGCGGCCATTGCCCTGGGCCAAGCCGGGATTGGCGAACATTGCCACAATTCTTGCGTTGTACGCGCTCGGCCCGGCAAGCGCATGGGCCGTGACAATTTTACGCGTATTCATTGGCAGCTTCTTTGTCGGCACATTTCTCAATCCCGGCTTTTGGCTGTCGTTGGCGGGCGGCGCCGCCTCTGTTTTTGTCATGGTGCTCGCAAAAAAACACGGCCGGCGCGCTTTCAGCATTATCGGCGTCAGCTTGCTCGGCGCGCTTGCACACGTCCTGGCGCAAATTGCCCTGGCAGGAATATTGATTGTGCAACGTTTCCAAATTTTGTATCTTCTCCCGCTCATGTTGTGGCCGGCTTTGTTTGCAGGCTTGATTGTGGGTATTGTCGCGCTATTGCTATTGGATCGTGCCCAGGTGATGAAAGGCGATAACCTTTGAATATTTTGCGGCAACACATGAACGCAATTTCTGCCTAAGGCAGCTGATGTTCTTTTCATCTCATTCTCACCGATGACTTCGGTGGAAAAACCGTCAATAATCATGGAGCCCTGAACAATAAATGAGTATTCGGCTCGCATGCATAATTTCGACGCGAAACTTCTTGCCCTCCTGCGCGAGGCGTCTCGTGTTGCGATTTTAACCGGGGCCGGCATCTCGGCGGAAAGCGGGTTGCCCACCTTCCGCGGGCCGGGAGGCTGGTGGCGCAATTATCGCGCAGAAGATTTGGCCACGCCCGAAGCGTTTGAGCGCGATCCTCGACTCGTGTGGGAATGGTATCGCCATCGCCGCGCGCAGGTGCAACAACATCTTCCCAACGCCGGACATGCCGCACTGGCGGAATTGCAACGGCGGACCGGGCAGGTGACATTAATCACACAATGCGTCGATCGCTACCATCAACAAGCCGGCGCCCGCGGCGTGATCGAACTGCACGGCAATTTGATTGAGAGCCGGTGTCTGCAATGCGGCGCGCAAACCGAGGGCGCTACGGAAATCTGGCGCGAGGGTTTGCCGTATTGTACTTGCGGGGGCTTACGGCGACCGGCAGTGGTGTGGTTCGGCGAGAGTTTGCCCGGGGCCGAGTTGCAAGAGGCTATTTGCGCGGCGGAAGAATGTGATCTCTTCTTTTCCATCGGCACCTCGGCCCTGGTTTATCCGGCGGCGCACTTGCCGCACCGTGCACGCGATGCCGGAGCCAAGATCGTTGAAATCAACCCCGAAAGAACACCGCTGACGCCGCAAGCGCATTGGTTTTTGCCGGGCCGGGCCGGGGAGATTTTGCCCAAGTTGGTTCAAGCCTTTTCCTAATGAGGCTCGATCGGTACCGTCATGACAATTATTAAACCTGATCTGGTATTTATCATGAAGCGTTTCGTCTTGCTCGCCGCCATCGCTGTTACGATCAGCTTCCAGGGCTGCGCTTATTTCAATACCTACTACAACACCAAGAGGCTTTACAAAGAAGCGCTGGATGAGCGCAAGCGCCGGCCCACCACCGCGCCGGACAAGCCCACCTCTGCCGAAATTCAAAAGCTCGACAAAACCATCGAGAAAGGCTCGAAGATCCTGCAGCTCCATCCCAATTCCAAGTATGTTGATGACACGTTGCTGATGTTGGGCGAATGTTTTTTTCAAAAGCAGGAATACCCGCAAGCCTTGCGCAAGTTCAACGAGTTGACCTCCATCTTCCCCCAAAGCGCCCTGGTGCCCGCGGCATTGTTGTGGAAAGCCCGAACCTACATTGAGCAGGAGGATTTCACCAACGCCGAAGCGGTATTAAAGGAGCTGCAAAATCGCAAAAAAGGCGGGGATATTTTATATCAGGCGCAATACTATCTCGCGGAAATCTATTATCGCCAGGAACAATACGAGCCCGCTGCGCGCTTGTTCGAACCGGCGGCAAAAAAGATGTCCGACAAAAAGCTGCGCACGGAAGCTTATCTGCGTTGGGGCGAATGCCGTTTTAAACTCAAGCAATATCATGAAGCAGCGAAGGCATACTATCAAGCCGGCAAACAAGACGTTGAGATCGATATAAAATTCAACGCCGGCTTGTCGTTCGCGCGCGCGCTCAAGGCCGACAGCAGCTACGACAAGGCGTTGACCAAGCTCAACAGCATGCAAAAGCAGTTTAGCAATCATAAAGATCTGTCGTGGGTGAGATTCGAGATTGCGGATTGCAAGCTGCGGCAGGGCAAGCGCGAAGAAGCGGAGGAATTGTTTGCCGCGATCAATGCGAACGACAAACGCACAGAAGCCTCCGCGGCGGCATTTTTTGTGATGGGTGATTTGTATCAGCGCATGAAGTACGATTACGCCAAGGCCAAGGAGGCGTTTGACAAAGTTCGCGCCGAAAACAACCGCTCCGAATATGCCGAGGAGGCGCAACGCCGGGCCAAGGCCATTGACGATTTTCAAAAAATAAAAACCGCCATCAGCCTGTTGGAAATGCAGCAAAACTCCTCGAATACTCCCGCAGACGAAGCCCGGCTTGCCGCAGCAATGGAGAAAAAAGACAAAAGCACGCGCGCCTCGATCCGCCGCCTGCCCTCCAAAAAACTGGATATCTCGAGCGATCCTGCCAAACTTAGAAATGATCTGGCCGATCACTGGATTAATTTGGCCGAGTTGTATTATTATCAATTCGGGCAGCCGGACTCGGCGATTTACCTGTATCAAAATGTTATCCGTGATTTCGGCGATACCGAGGCCGCGCCTGCCGCAATGTATGCGCTTGCTTTTTTGCGCCCGTCTCAGGGCTCGGCCAGCACGGCGGAACGCGATAGCTTATTACAACTTCTTGCGACCAAGTATAGCAACACGCGGCACGGCCGCGAGGCGCGAAAACGCCTGGGATTCACCGATGCCGGCGAGCCGCAAGCCGCTTCTGCCGCGGAAAAATTCCGGCGTGCGGAGGACTTGTTGCTGGCCGGCGAAAATCCACAAGAAGCAATTCGTTTGTATCGAGATTTGACGCAAGCACAAACCGATCCCGAGATGGCTTCCAAATCATTGTTCGCGATCGGCTGGATTTATGAAAACAAGCTGGCGGACAACACGCAGGCATACGAGATGTATAAACAATTGCTCGAAAAATTCCCCAGTTCCACTTATTCGAACAAAGTGCGCAAAAAAGTGTCTGCCTTTGAAAAGCAAACCGCCGCAGCAACGGCCGCAACCGACAGCAGTGCGTCGCAACAAAAAGCCGGCGAGGATTTACGCGCACGCATCGAGCAAGATCGCCAAACCGCTCCGGCGCCAACCGCAAAATCCCGCACGCAAGACGAAAAGCCGCCGGCACAAAAACAAGAGGATGAGGAAATCGACAACGTTAGCCAGGACGATGATGATGTGCCTCCGCCGAGATGAGTTGGCTGTATAAAACTACTGCAAAGACGCGCGCATGGCCATAACCTCTCCAAAAGGCATTTATGCCTGCCCCGTGATTTCTCAAGAGGAAGTCGCCCGGGGCATTTTTTTGATGCGACTTCGCGCGCCGGAAATTGCTGCCGCCGTGCAACCCGGGCAGTTTGTCAATATCCAAGTGCAGGCGCAATCTGCCGGACAAATTTCACCATTGTTGCGGCGGCCGTTCAGTGTTTGCCAGGTTGATCGCGCCGAGGACAGCATAGCCATCATTTGGAAAATCGTCGGCCTCGGCACACGCATACTGGCATCGCATCGCCCCGGCGCGGTGTTGAGCGTGATTGGCCCGCTTGGCAGCGGCTATCAACTTCCAACGAACGTTGCGCGCCTTGCATTGGTCGCAGGCGGCCTGGGCATTGCGCCCATGCCGTTGCTTGCCGAATTCTTGCAGCAACGCGGCTTTGCATTTGATGCGCTTATCGGCGCGCGCACGATGGCCGAGTTGTGGGGCGAAAAAGAACTAAGCGCCTGCGGCGGCCGCATCACGTGTGCAACCGATGATGGCAGCGCCGGGCATCATGGCCTGGTTACCGACTTGCTGCATGATTGGCTGCAACGCGCCGAGGCCGGCGAGCCGCGCCGGATATTTGCTTGTGGTCCCATGCCGATGCTGCAGCGCGTTGCCGAAATTTGCCGGCGCGCCAACGTCGTTGCGCAAGTCGCGATCGAAACCATTATGGGATGCGGCTTCGGAATTTGCATGGGCTGCAATACCGAGCCGGCGGAGGGCGTGCAAAAATTTGGAAGATATTTGCTCGCGTGCCTGGACGGCCCGGTGTTCGAATCCAATAAAATTCGCTATGAATCCGTTGCGCATTAACATTGGCCTGGTGGAATTTCATACGCCTGTTTTCGTGGCCTCCGGAACCTTTGGCTATGGCCCGGAAGCGTCTGAGTTGGTTGATCTGCATGCGATTGGCGCAATTATCACCAAATCAATCGGCGTGACGCCACGGCTCGGCAATCCGCAGCCGCGCTTGTGTGAAACCGAAGCCGGCTTGCTCAACTCCATCGGCTTGCAAAACGTCGGCGTGCACAGTTTTGTGGCGGACAAGCTGCCATTTTTGCGCGCGCACGCCAGCGCCATCATTGTGAATGTTGCCGGGCGCACGCGCGAAGAATACGAACACGTCGTGGCCATACTCGAACAGCATGAAGGCATCGCAGGTTATGAGTTGAATTTTTCCTGTCCGAATGTTAAAGAAGGCGGACTCGAGTTCAGCCAGAAAGCGGAAGTCACGCTGGCCGCAACCGCCGCGATTCGCCGGCTCACGCGGCGCCTCGTCATTCCCAAACTCACGCCCAATGTCACGCGTGTAAGTGAAATTGCCAAGGCCGCGGAAGCCGCCGGTGCAGACGCCATTTCGTTGATCAACACGGTCACCGGCATGGCGATCGACATTGAGACATGGCGCCCGCGCATCAATACCATTGTCGGCGGCTATTCCGGGCCAGCTATTAAACCGATTGCGCTGGCAAAAGTGTTTGAAGCGGCGAATGCCGTGTCCATTCCGGTGATCGGCATGGGCGGCATCCGCACCTGGCAAGACGCCGTGGAATTTTTTCTCGCCGGCGCAAGCGCTGTGCAAGTTGGAACAGCCAATTTTATCGACCCGCGTACAGCGGTGCAAGTCGCCGAAGGCTTAAAAAATTATCTCACGCAAAAAAAGTTGGCCGGCATCAATGATTTGCGCGGCAAACTTGTCAAGACAGTAGAGAGATGAGCAACACGAGGAGGTAAATGATCAGGAATAAACTGAACGGGTAGCTTATTCCAGCTTTGCTTTTCGGTAGAGGAGGAAGAATTGGATTGGCGCAATCTTGGGCAGCGCGTTGCGGTTGGTTTGATTTTTATACCCTTGATCTTGTCGGCCATTTGGTTTGGTAAACATTTCTTTCTGTTATTTATCGAAGTCATCGTGGGGCTCGGCCTGATCGAATTCTACGATCTGGCAAAGTATAAAAATGCGCGCCCCCAGCGCTGGCTCGGCGTACTCGCCGGGATCGCGGTCCCGGCCTTGATCTATGCCGGTTATGGTGATCAATTGTGGCTCTTGCTCAGCGGCCTCACTGTGGCGGTCGTCATAATCGAATTGTTTTCCAAACCCGAATCCGGCGGCAGCCCGCTGCTGAATGTCTCGGTGACGTTGTTCGGCGTGGCGTATGTTGCGGGATTGCTGTCTTTTCTCATGCTCATTCGCGAACTGCCTCATGCCATCGGCGGCGAGTATGTTCAAGCCGGCACATGGGTGATCATGATCTTTGCCGTCATTTGGATTTGCGATACGGCAGCTTATTTTGTGGGATTATATTTCGGCAAACACAAGCTTTTCCCGCGGGTCAGCCCAAAGAAAACCATTGAAGGCGCCGTTGGCGGTTTTGTGTTTGCCATTCTTTCGGCTGTTGTGTGTCAACAAACGTTTGTTAAAGGATTGAGTTTGCAGGATGCGCTTGTCATCGGCGTGATCATTGGCAGCGCCGGGCAATTGAGCGACCTCGTCGAATCTTTGTTCAAGCGCGATGCCGGAATCAAGGACTCGTCGAATCTCATTCCCGGGCACGGCGGTATTCTCGATCGATTCGACAGCGAGATGCTGGTTGCGCCGCTGGTTTACGTTTACCTTTTAGTTGTGAATATCTCATCAAATGGATAGATGGATTTTTGGATTAATGGATTGAGGGCGCGTGGCCGCCTCCGCAATCCAATTCTCCATCACTCCAAAATTCCATTCACTTGTTTGGAGGTTTTCATGAGCAAACTCTCCATCCTCGCTGAGTTTTGGGAGTTCATGCGTGTGCGCAAAAAATGGTGGCTGGCGCCGATTATGTTCATCTTACTGGCGCTCAGCTTGATCATTGTGTTGACCGAAGGGTCGGCATTGGCCCCGTTTATTTATTCCCTATTCTAAAATGACCGCAAAACTTCTACTTGCAGACGGCAGTGTATTCACCGGCAATGCTTTTGGCGCGCCCGCCTCGATTGCCGGCGAAGTGGTGTTCAACACCGGCATGGTTGGTTATCCGGAGTGTTTCACGGATCCTTCCTATCGCGGCCAGATTCTCGTGCTCACCTATCCGTTGATCGGCAATTATGGCGTGCCCGGATCACCGGCTCAAATGGGTCTGGAGTCCGCATTCGAGTCCACCCGCATACAAATTTCCGGATTGATTGTTTCGGAATATTCGACCGAGTTCAGCCATTGGAATGCGCGAAACTCATTGGATAGTTGGCTGAAAGCAAACGGGGTTCCGGCAATCGCGGGCGTTGATACGCGCCAGCTTACGCAAAAACTGCGCACACACGGCTGTATGCTCGGCAAACTCATTCAGGAGGAGGAGATTGCGGAATTTCACGATCCCAATCGCGACAATCTCGTGGCGGAAGTGAGTGTGACGAAGCCCGTGAATTACGGCAACGGCAAAAAACGCGTCGTGGTGATCGATTGCGGCTGCAAGAACAACATCATTCGTTCACTGGTGGCGCGCGGCGTTGCCGTTACCGTTGTGCCGTGGGACTGGCCGGTGGAGAAAGAAAAATGTGACGGCGTGTTAATCTCAAACGGCCCGGGTGATCCCAAAATGTGCGGCGCCACCATTGCCACCGTGCGCAAACTTTTTGCGCAAGACATTCCGATTTTCGGTGTTTGTCTGGGCAGCCAGATTCTAGGCCTGGCAGCCGGGGCCAATACCTTCAAGCTCAAATACGGCCATCGCAGCCAAAATCAGCCTTGCGTGCTGGTAGGCAGCAAACGCTGCTTCATTACCTCCCAAAATCATGGCTACGCTGTCGATGAAGATTCGCTGCCGCAGGATTGGGAGCCGTGGTTTTTCAACGCGAATGACGGCACCAATGAAGGCGTGCGCCACCGCAGCAAACCGTTCAGCGGCGTGCAATTTCATCCCGAAGCCTCGCCCGGCCCGGTGGACACGGGATTTTTATTCGACGAGTTCTTAGCGAGGTTGTAAGAATAAATTACAAACGAGTTCTGAAATTCATTGGCATTCCAGTTAACCCGACAAAAAATTGGTTATCACCTGAGAATGTCTGACGTCTTCAATCATGACCCTGCAATTCCGGAACGCCGCAATCGTTGCGTTTGTACTTTCGCTAAGGCTGGCGGCCAATCTATTCGCTCAGCCCAACCCCATCATCTTTGAGCACATTTCGCTCGAACAGGGCCTCTCGCAAAGCGTTGTGACATGCATTCTGCAGGATCGCAAGGGCTTCATGTGGTTCGGCACGTATGACGGTCTGAACAAATTTGACGGCTATGACTTCGTCGTCTACAAACACGATCTGCAAAATCCCAACTCCCTTTCCGATAACACTATTCAAGCGCTTTTTGAAGACAGCGCGGGCATGCTGTGGATCGGTACTCGGGAGGGGTTATGCCGCTTCGATCCCCGTTACGAAAAAATCACTCGCTATCATCACGACCCCGATAATCCTCACAGCCTGAGCCACAATACCGTCACCGCGATTTGTGAAACTCGTGATGGCGAGGCAACCGCATTATGGGTCGGCACACAAGGAGGCGGGCTGAACCGCTTTGATCACGAATCACAGCGTTTTATTCGCTATCAACGCGATGCCAACAACCCCGCCAGTTTGAGCAGCAACCAAGTCCGTTCGCTGCATGTCTCCTATCAAAACAATGCAACGACGCTCTGGATTGCAACCCTCAACGGCCTTAACCGGCTTGTGCTGAGCAACGAAAGCCGCGGAGAAAATTCCGAGGTTGCGTTTATTCGTTACCGGCATGATCCGAATAACCTGCAAAGTTTGAGCGACAATCGCGTTTGGTCAATCGCGGAGGAGGCGAACGGTATACTCTGGCTTGCCACGTTCGGCGGCGGCCTGAATCGCTTTGATCCAACCACACAGACGTTCACCCGTTATTTGCACAATCCCAGCAATCCCGCCAGCTTGAGCAACAACACCGTCCGGCCCATCCTGATTTCTCAGCGCGACAGCACAGTTTGGATTGGCACGAGCGGCGGGCTGGAGAAATTCGATGCGCAAACACAGCATTTCATTCATCACCAGCACGACGAAACGAATCCCGGCAGTTTAAGTAACGACGATGTTTGGTCGCTTTATGAGGACAAATCCGGCGCGCTCTGGATCGGCACCTACGGCGGCGGCCTCAACAAATTCAGCCCGGCCAGACATAAATTCATACACGTCCGCCATGACCCCGTGAATCCGAAAAGCCTGGGACATAACATGGTGATGGCGATTCACGAAGCGCGCGAGGGCGATAAAACCAGCTTGTGGATCGGCACCGGCGGCGGGGGACTCTATCAATATGACGCGTCTCGCGAGGCGTTCATTCCACATCGCCACAACCCCGCGAACCCGGCCAGCTTGAGCAGCAACGGCGTTGCTGCGATTTATCAAGATCACCAGGGTGCGCTGTGGGTCGGCACCGGCGTCGGTTTGAATAAAATGCTGCCCGGACAAAAACGTTTCAAGCGCTACTTGCGCGATCCCGCGAATCCCAACAGCCTGAGCGAAAATGGTATAAGCGCCATTGCCGAAACACGTCATGGCGACAAATCGTTTCTTTGGATCGGCACGGGCAGCGCCGGGCTCAATCGCTTCGATCCGAAGACCGAGCGCTTTCAACGCTTCCGGCACAATCCGGCGGATTCCGCCAGTTTGAGCAACGATCGCATTTATGCCCTTTATGTTGAGCCGACGGCCAATGGCAGCAGCCGCAGCTTGTGGATTGGCACCGATGACGGTTTGAATCAACTCGTGTTGGATGAAGCGGCCTTATCAACCAACGGCGCCTCGCTCGCGCCGGTACGCTTCCTGCGTTATCAGCAAAAATTCCCCAATCCCAAAGGCTTGAGCAACAACCGTGTGTTTGCGATCTACTCCGATCCCGACAGCATCAACCAGTCGCTTTGGGTGGGAACCTGGGGCGGCGGCCTCAATCGCCTGAATCGCGCAACCGGCGAGTTCACGTATTTCACTGAAAAAGACGGCTTGCCGAACAACGTGATCTACGGCATTCTCGGCGACGATGACGGCCATCTTTGGCTGAGCACGAACAACGGCTTGTCGAAATTCAATCCGGCAACAGGAATATTCCGCAATTACGACGTTGATGACGGCTTGCAAAGCAAGGAGTTCAATCAAGGCGCTTATTTCAAAAGCCGTAACGGCGAAATGTTCTTCGGCGGCATCAACGGCTTCAATCGTTTTTATCCGCGCCGCGTACGCGATAATCCGTATACCCCGCCGATTGTCTTGACTGCTTTCGAAAAATTCGACCGGCTCGTACCGCTGGAGAAAGCCATCTCCTCCTCCGATAAGATTACGCTGACGTATCGCGACAGCTTCTTCTCATTTGCTTTTGCCGCGCTGGATTACACCAATCCCCGCAAAAATCAATATGCTTACAAGCTCGAAGGTTTTGACGAGGATTGGATCTACTGCGGCACGCGGCGCTACGCCAGTTACACCAATCTCGACGGCGGCGAATATCTCTTTCGCGTCAAAGGCTCCAATCACGACGGCGTGTGGAACGAGGAGGGCGCGAGTATCAAAATAGTCGTGACCCCGCCGTTTTGGAAAACCTGGTGGTTTCTCTCGCTCGCAGGCCTTGCCGTGCTCGGCCTGGCTTATGGCAGTTATCGCCGCAAGCTGGAAGCAAGATTGGAAAAGGAACGAATTGTTAACGAGCTGAAAGCGGCGCATGAGATGCAAATGGGTCTGATGCCGACCGCGGCGCCGCAGGTGGCGGGCTTCGACATCGCCGGTATTTGCCAGCCGGCGGAGGCCGTGGGTGGCGATTTCTTCGATTACTTCTGGCTGGATTTTGACAAGAACCAATTCGGTTTAATGTTGGTGGATGTCAGCGACAAGGCCATGAAAGGCGCGATGACGGCGGTGATGACGAGCGGCATGGTGAGCGCCGAAATCGGCCACAATCGCTCGCCGCATGCCATCATGCAAAACATCAATCGCGCGATGTATTGGAAAACCCCGGCCAATGCCTTCACCGCAATGTTGTTCGCCACCATCAATCCCATAACCAAGATCTTGCGCTTCGCCAATGCCGGCCTCACCCGGCCGTTGTTGCGCCGCGGCGGCGAGATGATCTATCTCAAAGTTGACGGCGCGCATTTTCCGCTCGGCATTCAAGAGGAAGTCAACTACCAGGAAGCCGAGCTGGCCTTGCAATCCGGCGACGTGTTGGTGTTTTACACCGACGGTTTGCCGGAAGCCATGAACACAAAAGAAGAATTGTTCGATTACCCGCGCCTGGAGCGCCTGTTGCGCCCCCTGCCTGACACTCTCTCCGCAGCAGAAATCATCGACGCCCTGGCGCAGAAAGTGCAGAGCTTTACCGGCAATGCCGAGCGGCATGATGATATGACGATCGTGGTGGTAAGAGTGAAGTGAAGGGAATTTTTGTTGTCTCTTGTTCGCTGATTTCATAATCTGCGGCGTAAAAGATAATCCGGCAAAGACTTGCTTGATTTGTCGTTGCGGATGAACTGTTTCGCATAGCAAATGGAGAAATGGAAAAAATGAAACTCAAGGTCATCATACACCAAGCCGAAGAAGGCGGTTATTGGGCCGAAGTTCCGGCCATCGCAGGCTGCGCGACCCAAGGCGAAACGTTTGAAGAGCTTCTTGCCAATATTTATGAGGCGGTTGAAGCCTGTTTATCCGTAGACATTTCCGAACATGAAATCTCCGAAGGAGACAAAATTCTGGAGGTGGCTGTGTGAAAAGCATCTCGGGGAAAGAATTGGCCCGGCTCCTCGAAAGGAAAGGCTGGCAACTGAAACGCATCAAAGGAAGCCACCATGTTTATGTCAAGCCCGGCAACCCCGCGCGAATTTCTGTGCCGATTCATGGGATTTAAGCGCTCAAAATTGGCTTGCTCAAGCATCTTATGAAGCTTGCTGAAATTGAGGATGGAGAACTGTAAGCGATAAATTGTTTTTTACCATTTCAACTTCTGGGGAAAATGAGTCAACCCACTGTTTTTATCAGCTACAGCCACAAAGACGAAATCTGGAAAGATCGCCTGCGGCCTCATCTCAAAGTTTTAGAGCAGCAAGGGCAAATCACCATCTGGAAGGAAGAAATTCCCTATCTGCTGGAACGCCGCAAGAATGACGGCATGACGCTGACTCCGGTTCTTGTGCGGGCTTGTGCATGGAAAGCCGTCTCCTGGCTGAAGCAACTGCAAATGCTCCCGCGTGACGGAAAAACGCAGCAAACGATTTCAAAGATAATTGGGACGAAGTTTTTACTGAAGTGGCAGAGTTTATTTTCGAAATCGTTGAAGCAAACAAAACTCCAGCGGCGTGCGCTCGCACGAGGCCGATTGCCGTTTGGAATACGCCCGCTTGCATCCGGCCATGGGTGAAAAAGACAAAGCGCGGGAAAGCTTGGCCAAAGCCAAAGAGCTGATCGACAAGAGGAAAATGCCCCGTTGGGATTTCGAGGTGAGGGAGATGGCAGCGCAAATTGGGCAAGAACCATGAAAACCACAACTCCCTTCTCCGCCCTCGCCGCCCTCTGCCAGCACCTCGAAGCCACCACAAAAAAATCGGAAAAAAGCGCGCGGCTCAGCGAGTTTCTCAAAAGCCTGCAACCTGATGAAATCAGCCCGGCGGTGTTGTTGCTGTTGGGCAGGATTTTCTCCGCCACGGATGAACGCACACTGAAAGTAAGCTGGCGCACGTTGCAGAAGCTCGACGTACAAATCTTCAAGAGCAAAAAGGCGCCGTTGTCAATCCTTGAAGTGCATCAGCATTTTGCCGAAATTGCCGGCGCTTCCGGCAAAGGCTCGCGCCAGCGCAAGGAAGAATTGCTGGCAGATTTGCTCGGCCGCGTTTCGACGAACGAAAAAAAGTATCTCGTAAAAATGATTTTCGGCGAGATGCAACACGGCGTCGCGGAAGGCGTAATGCAGCAGGGCATCGCGGAAGCCCTTGATGCCGACTTGGCTCTCGTGCGCCGCGCCGCTTTATTGCTGGGTGATATCGCGGAAGTCGCGCGGCTCGGATTGGTTGACGGCAAGGCGGCGCTCGATAAAGTCTCGATGCAACTCTTCCGGCCCATTCAACCCATGCTCGCTGGATTGGCAGAAGATTTTGATGAAGTCTTCAAAGAACACGGCGGGCAGACGGCGCTGGAGTTCAAGTATGACGGCGCACGCGTGCAAATTCACTGCGACCGGCGCAAAGCGCAGGTAAAAATTTTCAGCCGGCATCTCAGCGAAGTCACGCCGAGCCTGCCGGAGCTGATGGAGTGGGCGCAAACAATGATCACTGCCGACTCGTTCATCGCCGAAGGCGAAGTTGTGCCGGTAAATGCTGCCGGCAAGCCATTGCCGTTTCAAGAGCTGATGCGGCGCTTCCGACGCGTGCATCAAATCGCAGAAACGCAACAAGACGTTCCGGTGAAGCTATACTTGTTCGATCTGCTTTATCTCAACGGTGCGTCTCTTATCGATCAACCCTATCAGGAACGCTGGCAAAAGCTCGCAGAAATCTGCGATCAAAGCCTGCTCGCCGAACGCCTCGTGGCCTCCGATAAAACTTCTGCAGAAGAGTTTCTGCAGAAAGCCATGCAATCTGGTCACGAGGGTCTAATGGCAAAAGACTTGACGAGCCTCTATCAACCCGGCGCGCGCGGCAAAAAGTGGTTCAAGATCAAGCTCGCCGATACGCTCGATCTCGTGGTGGTGGCGGCAGATTGGGGTTATGGCCGCCGCACCGGCTGGCTGTCCAACTATCATCTCGCGGTGCGCGACGACGAAAGCGGAGAGTTTCTCTTGGTTGGCAAAACGTTCAAGGGACTCACGGATGCGGAATTCAAATGGATGACGGAAAACTTGCAGCGTTTGAAAACCTCTGAAACGAATTTCACCGTGCAGGTACGCCCGCAGATCGTGGTGGAAGTGGCTTACAACGAGATTCAGCGCAGCCCGCACTACCGCTCCAAGCTGGCGCTGCGTTTTGCGCGCATCAAACGCATTCGTGAAGACAAGGCGCCGGAACAATGTGATTCGCTGGGGAGATTGCAACAGCTTTACGAAAAGCAATTTGAGAAAAAAGGGAAAGTCAGCCACAAAGAACGGGAAACATTCCAGTAGTACACTGTCAGTTTCATTTGTGTGAATCCTGCATTGTGTCATCCTGGAGGGAACTTGCAAAGTCTTAAGGAAGGTGCCCCATGAACTTCATGGGATTCCTTGCGGAACGACACTCGGGTTGGGTATGCAAATCACAATGACAGTGCACCAGCGTCAAAACCCCATCGGCACCGCGATCTCTCCTGCAAGAATACCCCTTTTGACTTCTTCGACTTTGGCCATCACTTCCGCGGGAATCCTGCTTTGCAAATCAGGATTGAGCGCCAGCGATACGACATTGTCCTTCATTCCCATGCGCATGATTTCGGCCTTGAAGCGATTCTCCTTGACCGCCTGCGCGACATTCAAAAACGCCTGCGGCACATCCAATACTGCGCTTGCGAGAATCACTTGTGGCGCGATGGCATTTTGATCTTTGTTCGAACCGAACGCATAAACGCCGCGTTCTTGCGCCGCCTGAAATACCCCCAGGCCGGCCGCATCGGCATTCTGAAAAATAAAATCCGCGCCTTGATCAATTAACGCCAGGGTTGCCTCCTTCGCTGCGCCTACATCCTCCCAATTGCCAATGAAACTCTGTACGACAACGAAGTCCGGCTTGATGGATTTCGCGCCCGCCTCCAACGCCTGAAACCCGCTTTTGACCGAGGGAATCTCCAGGCCGCCGACGCATCCGGCCCTGCCGGATTTCGACATCATCGCCGCCATGACGCCCATCAAATACGTTGCTTGTTCAATTTCAAAAACCATGGGCGCGACATTCGGGCGCACAGTTGTGCCGCTGCTGGTGATGAAAACCGTGTTGGGAAAATCCGGTGCCACCGCGGCCGCGGCGTCCTGAAATTCAAAGCCATGGCCGAAGACGACGTTGAAGCCGCGGCTCGCATAATCCCGAAAGCCCTGCTCGAACTGCGCTGGCGTTTTGACCTCGACTTGTGAAATGTCAGCTTTGAGCTCGTCACGAATGCGCAGCAAGCCCTCGTAAGCGCTGGCGTTCCAGCCCGCGTCGCTCACCGGGCCGGGCGAGAGCAGCGCCGCGCGAAACCCGGCTTGGGATTGCGGTTGGGATTGACAACTCAGGAGAAAAAGGAGGGCAGGGAGAAAAATTAAACGGCCAAGATTTCGAAAGAAGGGGGTCATAATTTTCCACTCGCGATTCTATGCAACCGCAGCGCCGCAAACGATGTCAGGCGGCGGAATAATTTATCAAACAAAGATCAGGTGTAGCGCGCGTTGCGATACTTCGGCGCATAAAACTGGTGCAGCAAATGATCGACGCGCAGCAAACCCTGCGTGGTCAACTCCACGTGCTGATCATTGAAGTGCAGCATGCCCTGATTTTGCAGCGTTTCGTACATCGGGCGAAAATCTGCAATGATGCTGGCCGCAAACTTCCGCTTGAAATACTCGGCGCTGATCTTGCCGAGCTTCAATTGCAAAATCATCTCGCGGGTGAGCCGCTCTTCGGCAGTGGTCGGAAACGCGCGATACAAGGGCAGCTTGCCCGCCGCCAGCATGTCGAGATAATCGTTCCAGCCCGCGACATTTTGAATGTGCATGCCGCTCATATGGCCGAAAGACGCCACGCCCGTGCCGAGCATATCGCAACCGCGCCAAACAGAATCGCGATAAACAAAGCGGCAGCGCTTGTCCTTCTTCACCATCGTGTAAGCGCTCGAGACTTCGTAGCCCGCAGCAGCAAGCTGCTCGAAAGCATATTCATGCCACTCGCGTTTCAACTCCCAATTCGCGATTTTGATGCCGGATTTGCCGCTGAGATAATCCTGCGAGTAAACCGTGTTGAACGGCAACTCCATTTGATAAACCGTCACGCTGTCGGGGGCGATATCGATCGTCTTCTGCACCGAGTCCTTCCACGTTTCCCATGTCTCTCCAACCATGCCTGCGATCAAGTCGATGTTGAGCTGATCGAAGTCAAGCTTCTTGATCCAGGGGAGACACCGAAAGATTTCATGTGAGAGATGGGCGCGGCCATTCTCTTCCAAAATGGCATCATTGAAATTTTCGATGCCGAGGCTCAGCCGCGTCACGCCGATGGCGCGAATGACTTCAAGCTTGGCCTCACTCAACGTGCCAGGCTCGCATTCAAACGTGATTTCTTCCGCGCCCGCCCAGGAAATCGCCGCCTGCAGGCGCTGCGCCAGCGCCTGCAAATGTTTCGCGCTGATGTAGGAGGGCGTGCCGCCGCCGAAGTAAACAAATTTCAGCGGGCGGTTGACGACGGACGGCAGCGTGCGGTACAACTCAACTTCACGGGCAAGCGCATTAAGATAGGTTTGAATTTCGGCGCTATTTTTGTCGGTATAAACGCGAAAATAGCAAAATTTGCAGCGTTTGCGGCAAAAGGGAATATGCAAATACAAACCCAGGGGCGTCTCCGGGCGTGCCGGCGTATGCAACGCCGTGAAGGCACGATCGAGATGATCCGGCGTCCAAAACGAGTACGGCGGATAATTCGAAACAAACACACTGCCCACTTCAGTTTCTTTCAATGCATGATCGGAGGTGGCGGGCTCGGGTTGCACGATTTTCAAGTGTTCACTCATCTTGCTTCTGCCTTTTTTGTGAAACGGAATATCCCCGAGTTTGAGCGATCGTTATCTAGTTTGCTCCAAAACAATACAACACGCCATCAATTGTGCCGATGATCAGCCGGCCGTCGGCAATCGCCGGTGAGGCGGCGAGGGAAGAGCCGGTTTCGAACTGCCACGCGATTTTTCCCGAGCTTAAATCAAAACCATAAAGCTCTCCGCTGGCCGCGCCGACAAAAACACGCTGCCCCGCAATTACTGGTGAAGAATCAATTTTAGCCTTTGCGGTGAACGTCCAGCGCGGCTGGCCGGTTTGCGGATGCAAAGCATATACGCCTTTATCCCGTCCGCCGACAACCAGAATATCGCTGCTCACGGCAGCCGAGGAATAAAATGGGAAATCTTTTTGTGGTGGATCATAGGCCCAAAGCACTTTCCCGGCAGCCAAATCAATGCACAAAACTTTATTATCGAACGTGCCGATATACGCGCGATCGTCAATCACCGCGGCGCTCGCGGCCACATACGCGCCTGCCGTTATTTTTTTGATTTCAAGCCCGTCGCGTATGCGAACAACACGCATCAAGCCGTCACAGCCGGCAACAATCGCGCTGCCATTCGCGACCGCAGGCGTGGCGTGCACATACCCCTCGGTTTCAATTTTCCACACGAACTTGCCGTCTTTGGCTGACAAACAGTAAAGATGATTATCGTACGAGCCAAACAGCACGCGATCATCCGCAACGCTCGCGGAGGAGATAATTCCTGCGTCGGCTTGAAATTTCCAGAGTAGTTTGCCGGCGCTGGCGTCAACCGCATGAAACGCGCCGGCCTCGTCGCCAAAGTAAACAATGCCGTTCGACACCGAGGGCGAAGATTTGATCTCATCCTGGGCGCGGTATTGCCATTTGAGTTTGCCGGAACTCAACTCCAGCGCATAGAGATTGCTGTCCAGCGCTGTGGCATAAACCCATCCTGCGACAATGGCAGCAGAAGATTCAAAGCCCGGCTTGACTTCAAACGTCCAAAGCGGCTCAAGATTTTCCGGCAACGAAGTTGCGCTGATGCCGGTATTTTGCGCGTTGCCGCGCCAGTATGGCCAGGAATTTTGCGCGCTGAGAACGGCGCCCGAACCCAAAAAGATTAAAATTGCGAGGCGAACGACGATCACAGTCTTAGCAAATTTCTGCTTCATATTTCATCAAACAATGTCTCGATTTAATACTGCCGTACCAGTGATTATTTTTTGCAGGGCAGCAGCTCAAACCCCGATCGTCTTTTTGATTCTTCGAATCTGATTCAGACGCAACAGATCATGCGCGGCAACCATTTGCAAAATGTTACACAATCTCGGCGTCGCGCTTACTAGGTATACCGACGCGATTCATTTGGCTTTCGTTCAACGAGCGCAGCAACTTGAGAGTGCTGCGGCACAGCATACGCAGTTGCTCGAGCGTGTCTGTTAGACTGCTTTCATGATAATTTAGTTTTGCGGAACCATTCATTGTTATCAATATAAACCAAGTTCGCCAAAATCACAAACGCTGCAGCCCGGAATCTCGGCTTCGTTATTTTTATTCGTAAATTAAAAAGCGCAGAAGTGTCTTTTGGTGATCACCCATTTACACGAATTCTAACGAAAAAAACCATTTTGCTTTCACTGCAAGTCGGCCTGCGCAAGCTGCTTGGCAAGCCGGGCACAACCAATTCGAATAAGCGTTTGTGGTCAACGGGCATTTTCAAAAAGCCGGCGACCGGGCCAATCTGGTTGAGCCGAACAAATCTCGTGGGTGATGGTCACGCAGATCTCACCGTGACAGTGGACCGGACAAAGCCGCGCTGGCCTATCGGCAGAGTATTACCCCGCGTGGCGCACCGAGCTGAAACGAGATGATTTTACTTTTGGCGTGATTGGGGGAGAATTTTACCATTGCCGGCTTGAATGAAGATGAGGTGTGCATCGGAGATATCTACAGCATCGGTGAGTGCCGCGTGCACGTTTCGCAACCCCGGCAACCATGCTGGGAAGCTCGCCCGCAAATGGAAATTGCCGCGCTTGCCCGCGCGGGTCGCAGCGACAGGCAGATCAGGATGGCATTTGCGGGTTTCGCAGGGGGGAAATGTTGCAATAAATCAACCGGTGACGCTGGAGCGCGTGAATTTCAAAATCGGACGATTCGTCGCGTGCATAAGATCATCTACAATCTCGAGGAAAATCGGAAGGCGGCGGCGCGTTTGGCGCAATGCGAGGCCTGGGCGTAAAATCTGCGTTATCGTCTTGCCGAACGCGCGGGGATTCTAACGGATATGATTTAACTTGACTAGGTCAGATTCACCGCTGAGAGGCAGAGTTCGCTGGGAATTCTAATGAATCTTACTCTGCGATCTCCGCGCCACTGCAGTGATTTTTGGAATGTGATATAGTCGAGTTAACTCAGAACTGTTAGAATTGATGCCGGCTGCCTCCCAGCTCTACCCATGTCCCCGTATTTTGCGACGACATTTTTTGATAAATGTGATGCGCTGCAGCCACATCCTCAATGCCCAACCCGAGTGACTTGAATAACGTGATGTCCTCCGCTGAGGCACGTCCGGGCACGCGCTCAAGCAGGACTTCTCCCAACTCACCGGCAATATGATCTTCTTGCAGCGTTCCTGCTTTTTGAGGGATAATGAAATCGCCGGCCTCGTTCAGTAAAGATTCCCGGCGATCCGTGAATAAGCGTGATTTCAGCATTGCGGCGGCATCAAGCTCGCGTGTGGTGGGCGTGCATGCGCCCACGGCATTAATGTGCATGCCCGGTTTGAGCCAAGCTCCCGGCAAAACCGGTTCTTTCGAAGAGGTGGTGGTGCAGATAATGTCTGCATCTCGCACCGCTGCTTCCGCCGTGCGCCTCGCTTCAACATTGAGATTGTAATGCCGCGCGGCGCGTTCAGCAAAGCGTTGCGCATGCTCAAGTGATCTGCTCCACACCTGGACATGAGAAATCGGCCGCACGCACTTCATAGCATCGAGATGGGACCATGCCTGCACGCCCGATCCGAGAATCGCCAGGGTGCTTGCCTCAGGCCGCGCCAGAACCTGTGTTGCAACGCCGCTCACTGCAGCCGTGCGAATCGCAGTGATTTCGGTGGCATCGATGATCGCCAGCAACTGGCCATGCTCCACCTCAAACAATAAAACAGCGCCGCGATGCGACTCATGGGGCGTACCATGATTTCGAGGAAAAATCGACAGAACTTTCAATCCCATAACTTGCAAACTGCCGGAATATGCCGGCATCATGGCGAGCGCGCCGGTTCGCTCCGGCAGCCACATGATCGGGCGCAGCGGCAGCACGACCTGGCCTGAGGCCAGAGCCTTCAATGCCTCAGCCATGATTTCCACACACTCAGACATCGGCAGCCATTGCTTGACTTCGTCTTGGTTGACGAGGAGAGTTTTCATCGCTTGCGCCGCTTTTGCGTTGCGCGACGGCTTGACCGCCGCATGTTGGCTTGTTTCGCATTTTGGGAACCACGGCTGGGCCGTGGTTGAGCGCCTCATTCCGGCAGCCGCGTTGATTGCCACGCCGCCATTTGCCAATGTTCGCCTTGCTTCACATAGACACTCGTAAAACGAGCTTGGAACCGAAGCCGCTGTTCTCCGGCCTTTACTTCCATCGCCACCAAACCCGTGTTCACCGCGGCGGCGCCAAAGTTGCGCAGGTGCGCTTGTTCATAGCTAATCGCCTCGTATTTCAATCTGCCCGAGACGAGAGACGCAATCAACTGCGCTTTCGTGTCAACGCGGCCATTCGTGTGCGTGTAGGTCAGATCATCTGCAAGAACTCGCGCCAGCGTGGAGGAATCGGCGTGAATCATTGCCTGCACTCGAAGGCTGTCAAGCTGCTGGATTTCTCGTTCAACTTTGCTTGTGGGTGATGGCGCTGTTTGAGCCAACACAAATGAGCAACAGGAGAGGATCAAAAAAACAGGAGGGAAGATTCGTTTCATGTAATTGCGCTCGTTCTCAAACACCGCAGTTACAACCTGGCTAACCTCGGATGACAGCCACAGCCTACACATCAAAAATAACTTGCGCCTCCCAGCCGCCGGCAACTTGGCGCACGTACAATCCGTGATAAGTCACGGCCTTAATTTCCGTTTTGATGTCATGGCGCGACAGATCAATTTTTTCACCGTGGGCGGTTGCCGTGATCCGCGCGGGCGAGAAGGAATGGATTTCAAAT
This sequence comes from uncultured Cytophagia bacterium, assembly GCA_964457925.1. GTDB lineage: Bacteria > Zhuqueibacterota > Zhuqueibacteria > Zhuqueibacterales > Zhuqueibacteraceae > Coneutiohabitans. The sequence goes on along the minus strand of CAYWGH010000002.1, from coordinate 118,824 downwards.
TTTGAAAAAACTTCCAAGCCGTTAATGCAATAGAAATTCAACTCGGAGAGCCAGGCCACAAGCAAGCCTTCAATGTCACCGGCCTCTGCCGTCACGTTGCGGGTTAATTTCGGATTGATTTGCTCAAGGTCGGTAATGGCGTCGAAAAGAGCGCGCGCAGCGACTACGAACAGTTCGTCGAGTGTCGGCGCAGAGAGCCGGTAACCAACATCAGCAGTGTGATCGATTGGCTCGAATGTGGGTTGCAAGGCAGACATGACATAATGCTTTCGCCGCGCCCTCCCGGGCGCCGGGAAAATTCTTCCCGCGTGACATTGGTCGCAACAATGTGGCCGCTTTATTTCACATACAATTCCACCTGCTCCAACTGCCGTAGGACGGATTTGCGAATCTCCGCCGGCGCAGGTGTTTTGTAGAGCACCTTGCCTTCGCGCATGATTTGAACGAAAAGCGGTTCGAACAACTCGCCGTCGTGCTCCAGGGCGGTGGCTTGCACCACTCGTTCGCCGGTTTTGCGGTTGCGCCACAAATGCTTGCCGCCGGATTTCTTCCCGCGCTTTGCAATCGGCTTGCCGTCAATCTCGACAATATCCATTGAGAAATCCATTACCGGCGCATTGGAAATGGCGGTGCCCACCCCATAGGCATCGGCGATGACATTGTATTGCAAAATTTTTTCTTCATCAATGCCGCCGGAAAGGAATATCTTGACGTGCTTGAAACCGCGTAGATCAAGCTCCCAGCGAATTTCCTTGGCCAGGCTGGCAAAATCGCCGCGGCGATTGCTGGGGGTGTCGAGGCGAACGTAGGCGAGCTTGTCGCCCAGCGCCTCAGCAACTCGCAATGCTTCAAATTTTTCATCGCCGAAGGTATCGATCAAAATTGCGCGCATGACTTCCGGTTCGATGTATTTGTCGAACGCCTCTGCCGCCGCCACGGTGTCGCCGATCAACAAAATAAATGCATGCGGCATGGTGCCGGAGGGCCGTTCATTCAAGAGTTTTGCCGCCGCCACGGAGGCAACGCCGTCGCAGCCGCCGATAAAAGCGTTGCGCTCGATCATGGGCGCGATGGCCGGATGCATGCGCCGCGCGCCGAAACTGATCACCGGGCGATTCCCCGCTGCTTTTTTGCAGCGCGCCGCGCGCGTGGCCACGCCCGTGGCCTGGCTGAGCAAGCCGAGCAGCGCGGTTTCGTAAGGTCCAAAATCGAGATATTTGCCTTTGATGGTAAGCACAGGCTCATCCTCAAAAAACAACGAGCCTTCCGGCAACCCATCAATCGTCACCGGAAGATCCTTGAGGATGGTCATGGCTTCTTCCAGCCCGGCGAACACACCCCAATTGTTGGGTTGGGGAAATTTTTTGAGAATGAACTCGACTGCCACATGGGTGTCTTTGTGCAGCTCGGTGAGAATATGTTTCGTGCGTTCGAAATAAACGTCCGTGACTTTGCCGGACAAAATATCTTCAGCAGAAGCGAGGTGGAACATAGGCGCGACCCAATTTGATCATCAAGCAAACCAGCAGTTTTTGGCGGGAAAAATATAGAGAAAAATCAATTGGCAAACAATCTAAAACACGTGAAATTTTCGCGCGCATCAGGCGTTGACCAACAGGGTTAACGATTTCTCCGAAAAACCGGGGCTTTAAACGGCTTTTCGATATGTTAAACCGCCAATGAAGGCGAATAAACGCTAATCTCTCATTCGCGGCTGCGCTTGCTTCATTGCGGGCATCGCACGCGCAGCTTGAGCACGTCGCCGCGCTGTTGCCTGATATCGAGCATGACATTTTGGGTCTTGGCAGGAAACCGCATCAGGCGATTGATCGGCACCGGCTTGCGCCGGGGCAACGCATCGCGCGTGGTGTCTGTCTTGGCGGTTTGCAATCTGAAAATGTCGCGCTCCGGGCTGTCTTCCCCGGCATGGCCGTCGGCTTCAATCAAATCGCTATAGCCCCCATTGATTTTCCAAATCAACAGCCCGCCGGCCTCGCCCACACGGCGTCCGGGCAAGCCGCGATCATATCCGCGATGATAGCGGCGATGTTCAAAGAGCAACGTTACCGCTTGTTGCGGGTCGCGCCAGAGATAATAATTGCGGCGATCATCGCCATAAACGAGATCGACCTCGCGATTGCACGGCATCTCATGCACCGCGAGCCAGCCAAGTTGCGCGCGAAACCAGGGATCAATCGGCGCCGGGCAGTTGCCGAAACCGGCGTCCACGCTGTTCTTGTGTCCGTTGCCCATCAAATCCCACAAATGAACGTCGTGATGGTGCTCGCCCAACATGTGATTCAACTCATGGCAAAACGGCCCGATGTGTGAGAGGCGCGCGTGGCGCGCTTCATCATAATCGTTGGCGCCGCCGGTAAACGTCCAGCGCTCGGAGGAAAAGAAATATTCCGGTAACGCTCTGGCGTCGCACACGCCGAAAAGCTTGGCGCCCTTGCCGCGACGATTGCCGGCGTAAATGATGACCAGGCGGCGTTGCGGAGTGATGCGTACATCATAGCCATGCGCGGCAGCCCGTTGTTTGGCATGCCGGTAGAGCTTGTTCCAATTCTGTGCGCCGAAATATGAAGTTTTGTTTGCGCCCAGCGGAATCCATTGTGGCAAGCCCTGCGGCGTGGAGTCGTTGAGAATCTGCACAAACGGAACATACTTGCCGTTTGACATGTCGTCAAAATAATCGACGAGGCTGCCAAACACCGGCTCGCCTTCGGGTGAACGAACGCCGGTGCGTTCCGTGATGTAATAACCGCGCGATGCCATCATGTTGTAATAATCGCGCCAGCGATAGACGCGATCAAACGGAATGCGCACGCCGGCGGAATCATACCAGGCGTGGGTCACTTCGTCGAACTCGACCAGAATCACCGCTAACGTATCGGGCGCAACCGGCAGCGCTGGCAGGTTTCCCATTTCGGCGATTACCACCGGCTTCTGCGCCCAAACACTCGTGTTTGCCAGCATGAGGAGAAAATGCAGCAGGACTATTCGTAAGGCAGCCGTCATCACACAATTCCCGGCCAACTGCTGATCGGATCGGTTGAACGCACGACGTGCATGCCGGATTCGGCAAATTTGCGGAACGCCGCGTCGGCCTCCTCAGTGTAGTCGATCACTCCGGGCACGACCACGGGCGAGGTGCAGTCTTCCAGCAAATAAACTTTTCGCGCCAGTTCGCGATCGGTGATGACCATTTCATTCAGAAGATCGGCAATCGTCCACGCCACGCAATGGCTTTTGGCCTGGCCCGCAATGATCACCGCATCATATTCCAATAATTTTGCGATCAAGCGCGTGTTCTTGTGGGCGATCGGCTTGCCCGTCGCGCCGGTCAGCACCTCGGGGCGCAATACGGAATAATTCTCGGTGAGGGGGTTGTTGCCCTTCACTTGAAAATCCGGTTGGCTGAGACGGGCGATGCTGTGAAAGAAAATGGCTTCCTCCACCGCGGAAACCAAGGCATGGCCGATGCCGCCGAGCATGGCGTGATAAGGCCAAATCGTCAAATCATATTTGCCGCCGGCTTGCAGCGCGGCGGTATAATGCAGCAAATGCTTCTGCGCTTCGCTGATCTCAAGTTGCAGATTTTCCGCCACCGCCGGATTGAACTTCCATTTGCCCTGCTGAATATCTTCCGCCGCAATCAGCGTGTAGGGCGCGGGATGCTCGCCTTTTTCATTCACCAAAAAAATCGCATGAAAAATTTGCATCGCCTGATGCGTGTCCATCGTCGGGCAAATGTGTGTAAGGCGATGAAGATTGCGATAAATGAATTCACAAAAACGGCGATTGTCATCCACCGCGCCGGCGCCCGAGCGTCCGCCGACATACAACTCGAAGCCGGGAATGCAAAAGGTGTTTTGCACGTCGACCGGCAGCAGGCAAATGCGAAAGCGATCATATGCGGCCGGCGCGATGCCGTGCTGCTTGGCCCAGTTTTCGGCTTGCTGCGCGCGCTCTTGATAAGGCACGCGCCAAACCTCGCCGACTTTGCCGGCGTCGAAATGAGGCGGCAGCGGAAGTTCGAAAGGAGTCACAGTTACTTTCCCAATCCGAAAAAGTTTTGCACAACATAACCGGCGATTTGCGGATTCTCCTGCAGCCGGCGCACGGAATAAGCATACCATTGCCTGCCGTAAGGCACATATACGCGTAGACGATGGCCGGAATTGACGATGAAATCGCGCAGTTCTTCGTCGACGCCCAACAGCATTTGAAATTCATAGGCGGTTTTGGGCAGCTTCAGTTCATCCACCAGACGCACACCGTCCCACACCAGGCGTTCGTCGTGGGTGGCAATGCCGACGTAGGCGCCGCGCCGCAGCAATTCATTGAGCAAGAAGGTAAAATTTTTGTTGATCAGCTCGCGGTTTTTGAACGCGATGTTGCGCGGCTCAATATAGATGCCTTTGCACAGCCGGATGTTGGTGGGCGCGCCGTTGGCTAGCAACTGGCGGATATCCAAAATTGCGCGGCGCAGGTAAGCCTGAATCACCGTGCCGACATTGCTGTACTCCTTGCGCAGCAACTCATACATGCGCAGCGTGTCCGTGGTGCAGGAGGAGTCTTCCATGTCGATGCGCACAAAATTGCCCAATGCCTTCGCCCGCTCGACCACCCGCCGGACATTTTCCAGGCAGAAATCAAAATCCAGCTTCAATCCGAAGGCGGTCAATTTGATCGAAACATTGCTGTCGAGCTTTTCCCGGTCAATCGTTTCCAGCGCGTGAATATATTCACCGGCGGTAGCCGTGGCTTCTTCGCGCCGCGAGATGTGCTCGCCCAAAATATCGAGCGTTGCCATCATGCCGCGCTGATTCAGCTCGCGCACCACGCGCACCGCGTCCGCGATCTGGTCGCCGGCAATATAACGGCTCGAAGCGCGCCGCACCAGCGGCTTGGGTACCAGCGGTATGGTTTTGACAATCAGCTTGTTGAGTAATTCCACATTTCCTCCTCCCTCGATTTTTGATTGTTGACTATGGATTGCGGATTCTAGTTGGTTTGTACTCCGAAATCCGCCATCCCCAATCCGCAATCACTTGCGATGCCTGCCCCACACCTCTTCATTCACGAGATTCGGCGGTTTCTCGCCCCGCAAGCCCGCCAGCAAGTTCGTGGCGGCCATGGTGGCCATTTTATTGCGCGTTTCAATGGTGGCGCTGGCAGTGTGCGGCGTGAGCACGACATTCTCCAGCGGCAACAAACCGGGATGCACCGCCGGCTCGTTCTCGTAAACATCGAGCGCTGCGCCGGCAATGACATTCTTTTGCAGTGCTTCCACAAGCGCGGCTTCATCCACCACCGGCCCGCGGCTGGTATTGATCAAATACGCCGTGGGCTTCATGAGGCGCAATGTTTTGGCGTTGATTAAGTGCTTCGTGCCCGGCAACAACGGCACATGCAGCGAAACAAAATCCGCTTCATGCAACAATTCTTCCAATTCGACGCGCAGCGCGCTCAGTTCTCTTTCAAGCACGGTGTTTTGAAATTCATCGGTATACAGCACGCGCATGTTGAACCCGCGCGAGCGCATCGCCATGGCGTGGCCGATGCGGCCCACGCCGACCACGCCCAAGGTGCGACCGGCGAGATCGCCGCCGAGAAACATCAACGGGCCCCAGCCTTTGAACTTTCCTGCGCGCAAGAACCGCTCGGATTCCGGAATGCGCCGCGCGATGGCGAACAGCAAGGCCCAGGCATGATCGGCAGTGGCGTCGGTGAGCACGCCGGGCGTGTTGGTAATCAACACGCCGCGCTCAGTCGCCGCCTTGAGATCGATGTTGTCAAATCCCACGGCGTGATTCGCAACGATTTTGAGTTGCGGTCCGGCCGCGTCCAGCAATTCGGCGTCGATGCGGTCGGTCAGCAACGGCAGCAGGGCATCGAGGCCCTTGACGCGGGCGAGCAGCTCATGGCGCTCCAGCACGCGATCTTCTGTGTTCATCTTGAAATCCGGATAAGCCGCGCGCAACATATCAAGCCCGGCTTGCGGAATGGGGCGGGTGACGTAGATGTTCATGATAGAATCTTAGAGAAGATGAGCGACCGGGCGAGATCTGATTTATCAGGTTGTTGCAGCTTCATCGGCGGCAAAATCAGATGGTTTAATGATGGCGGGAGAGCCATAAGATTTCAACTCCAGCAAGTCCTTATCACCGGTCATGACACCCGGCGCATTTAAAGAGTTCTACGCACTTCTTCCAAAATGAAACAGCCTCTTCGCGACTCTCATTTCTGGCGGCAAAGTCCGCGCAATTGATTCCGACGGGCATCAACTCTCGATGTGAGATCCCTGTGATTTGTCAATATAAAATTCCATTCGCTCTCTTGCAATACCAGCTTTGTAAAGTGCCAGCTCCAAAACATATCATCTCGGCGCGCTGGCGCGTCATGCCCACATTCTTCCAAAAACAAAAGGATATTCAACTCTCGGGCCTTTGGCATGCTTGCGCGGGGCATAAGCAGCGCTAAACTTGTTACCCTGGCGTTGAATATCCTTCTGGAAAAAACCAAAATTTAGAACCTTCTCAGGCCGCGGCGCGCAGCAGGCGCAGATGATCCATGTACATGCAATGATCTTGCACGACTTGAATACCGTAGCTCGCCAGCTTGTGCGCCGCCTCTTGATGGCGGATGCCGGTTTGCATCCAAAAAACGCGGGGGTGGGGCTTCATCTTGAGCGCTTCGAGCGCGTGGGACATGATGTTCTTGGGCGCGCGAAAGACCTGAACAATGTCAACCGGTTCGTGAATGTCCTCGAGCGAGGCGAGGCAGGGAATGCCGAATACGGATTTGTATTCGGGATTCACCGGAATGATCTTGTAGCCGCGGGAATACAGATAGGCGGGAACGCTGTGCGCCGCCTCATGCGGCCGCGTTTCGTCCTTGATGCCAACCACCGCAATGACGTGGCTGGTCTTGAGAATACCCCGGATGACATTGTCGTTGTCAATGATGAAGTCGTGCCAAGCCATTTTGCCTCCTGAATTGATTAGGTGAACTGCGTGCCGTAAAAATTCCTCCGCTCCGAAGGGATTTTAGCTTACATTGACGGCGCCAATCCTGGCAAGACTTTCCTGCACACGAAATCAAAACACAAGAGCCTGATCATATTCCCGCGTCGTGCAGGCGCATGTCAGGCTCTTGAAGGGTGTTTATTCGCGCTGTCCGCTGCGGCGAACGGCGCAAACGAGAAAAATATGAGCAACTTCTCCATGTTCACATCATCCTGTTTCCTGGCGTGAACAAGCTTCCGGCAGTTTCAACTTTGCCGGCTTTCCAACATTTCTTTGACCACTACCGCATTGTTGCGCTCTCCATCCGAGGTGCCGTACAGCAACGTCAGCGGGCCCTCGCGCGCGTGCTTGAGCAGGCTCTCGAGAAGGCTGCGTTTGTCCGGCGCGCTCAATTCTTCGCGATAGCGCTGGCGATATTGCGGCCACTGTTCGAGATCGTACCCGTGCCGCCACAATTCATAGGAGGGCGCCAAATCTTGCAGCCATTCCGTCACCGCTGCTTGCCGCGTCGAAAGACCTTCCGGCCACAAGCGGTCCACATACACCCGCAGCCCGTCATTCGGATGCGGCTTGTCATACACACTTTTACATTGAATCATCATAAAAATAAAAAAGGAAGCCACCAACTCTTGACTTCCTTGTGCAATTCACTGACGTGAAGGCCATCTGCCATGATGGCGCTGGCGCAAGAGTTGATGCGACGCGATCAGCGACTTAGGCCGAAGGCTTGATAGTTGTAATCGATATATTCCGCCCACTTTGCCGGAACTTCGCTTTCTGCAAAAATCGCTTGGGGTGGGCATTCCGGCTCACAGGCGCCGCAGTCAATGCATTCCGTCGGATGAATATACAGCATTTGCTTGTAAGCCGGGTCGCCTTCTTGCAATTGCGTCTTGTCTAATTCATAAATGCAATCGACTGGGCAAACATCGACGCATGCTTTATCCATGACATCAACGCAGGGCTCAGCGATAATATACGTCATACAACCTCCAGTTCGCTTCTGTTGAATGCTTGCGAGGATTTGAAGAACATGGCGAGAACAAACACGTCTTAAAACGCGGGCAATATAATAAACCCGTTATTGCAGCGCAACTATTATTTTCCCGCTCAGGCAATTTCTTGTTGAAATTCTGAAAAACGGCCATTATACTTTTGCCGCTGCGTCAGTGTTTCGTGGCGGCTCGGCCATGACGTTCATGAGCTGGGCCACGGCAGGCGAGGGTTGGGCTTTGTACGGCAATTTTGCGCAAGCGAAGGCATTCTATGACACGACGAAACTTCTTTGACAAAATTTTCTCCGCACTATTCGGGGGAACCGGCCTGGCCTTTGCCGGGTCGGCGCTCGCGTTTCTCTATCCCAATAAACATTTCATCAGCGGCACCCGTCAATTTTCAGATGTGACCGGCAAGCCCATTCTCGACCGCGATATTGCAGAGGGCCAATTCGTCAGCGGCCTGGCGTTGGGCTCGCCGGCGATCGTTTCCCGCCAAAACGGCGAGTTGACGGCATTCTCGGCCGTGTGCACACATCTCGGTTGCATCGTTTCCTATCAGCCGCAGGATGAAATTTTGCGCTGTCCCTGCCACGGCGGCGAATACGACATTGACGGCAGCGTGATCGACGGCCCACCGCCCAAGCCCTTGCCGCGCTTGAATATAAAAATCGAAGACGGCAAAATCATGCTGTCGTAAAAAAAGTTACGCCTTTGGCAATTTTACAGTTCTAAACATCATTGATGGGGAGAGGCAAGTGGAAAAACAAGAAACACAAAAGGGCTTTCCTACTCCTGCTTTGTTAAAGCTAGCCAACCTTTTGGAAGATCGTTATAAATTAGGGGGGCGGGTGCTTGCAAAACACGAAAAACTGCCCTCTGCTGTTGTTGTAATAGTTGGCGCCGGGGCTTCCTTCTCATCCGGCATGACTTCATGGAACGAATTGAAGGAGCCGGTTATTAAAACTGCAGAGGATTGCTATCGCGATCCGCGTGATTTCATTGAAGAGGCCTGGTGGAAGTTAAGTCCTGTTATCGGCATTAAAGATCCCAGATGGAGTGAACGAGAAGCGCGGCAAAAACTGATGGATCTGGCCTCGGTTGATATGATTTGCAGTGTGGCGTGCGAATCGGTTGTAGTGGGGGAAAAGATCCGCAAATTATTTCAGGATCGTTACGGAGGTGAGCCTTACATTCACACTGCCGGCGCTCCTCCTCAATTGGGTTACGAGTTGCTTGCGCATTTCTTGAAACACCAGTTTATCGATCATATTATCACTTTCAATTTTGATGAAGTCCTTGATACTGCCATTAACAATGAACTGGGGCAGAATGAATATGATTTGATTTTGTCAGATAAACAACTCTTGCCTCGCTTGGTCCCGGATAGACCGCGCTTGATCAAGCTGCATGGCTCTATTAGTTCGCCACAAACCTTGAGGTTTACCCGTGATGATACCGGCGCACTTTCAAATGAAATGATTAAGTTGCTAGACAACACATTGTTTATCGACTATCAACCCCAAAGGTCGAGAGCCGGTCAACGAAAAGTACATCTCATAAGTTTGGGATATTCCTGGAGCGACAGGGATTTTGCAAACTGGGTGATGGCAAGAATGAGATATATTTCGAGCCTAAACATTATTCAGTTAGAGAATCAAATACCTGTTTTACTGAGAAAGCTGGGCCGCGAGCGTAACAACTTTATAAATTTGATCTCAACAAGAGAGCTGTCGAACTTACTACTGAGGAGCCAGCGTAAACCCGAAGTTATTAGCATCGATCAGCTTCTCTGGGCGTTATGGAAGGAGATCGAGAATAGATTTAAGAATGAAGATATCGAATATATTCCCGCTTCTCGGCATTTGATTCTAGGGTATCTTTTTGGACCCGATCCTGGCAACCCTGGGCCAGTTCCTAAAAATTTTCTCAACAATCACGTTGCTGAAGTTCGCCTGCGACTCGAGGTGTATCTTCATTTGGTTAAATGCAAAGGGATGGTTAATGCCTCTGTCATGGCCCGAGATCCACGCATTTCGCATTATTACAAAAAATTTCGCGCGGCCTTTCCAGAAAAAGGTAATCCTGTGGATTCTTACAAAGAGATGAGTCAAAGCCAATTTGCGGATGTCAAAGAAACCTATTTTGCCAAAGCGAAGACGCTGGACGAGTTGATTGATCAAATTGGTCGAAATTTTCATTTCATGGGGGATGTGGTTTATGAACCTTTCTTTAACCACCGCTCCAACGAGATTGAATTGAATGAAGTTGATCATATGAGCTTCATGAATCAGCATCTTGAAAAAATATTTCATGCAGATGAGGTAGAAGTCATGCGTTGGTCCGACCCTCGTACTGAATGGCTTTTCAATAAACCTGTAGCCTTGGGAACATATTTAGCTTTAAAACAAAAGACCACCGAACTAATCCAAAGCAATTGGTCACATCTTTTGGTGATTGCTGAAACTGGGGCATGGTTATTCAATAACAAAATAATCAACATATTAACATCCAATAAACGCAAGAAAAAAATTCTGCTGTTGCGCGTCTCGGATAACGCTCTGAAAGATTGGCAACTTCGCGAAGAAATTGAAAACTATTTGGAAAAAAAAGAGGTGCAACTTTCTTCCGTTCATATTGTCAAGGCGGGACTCAATTGGTGGGAACATAATAGACACTTAACGCTAGCCTTTGATGAAGAGGAGCAATGTTTTCGCGGAGGAGTATTTTTCAGGCGTCGGTTGAAAACATCGAGAATCTCTCCAGTCTATGTATTCATCAACGATGATTGTGGAGAAATGCTTTGTACCTTCCTTTCTTATGTGAGACGGCTATATGATGATAAGCGAAATGAGCCTAACCGAGAGGAAATAAATCGCGAAGCATGTGAGTGTGCCAAACATGCGCAATTCAGTCCAGGCTTACAGTTCCGACTAGAACAATTAATCAAGGAACTCGAGAGTTATCACAGAAGCAACTAATTCTTGTGTAGTGGTCTTTTGCTGTAATTGCATACTGTGTCGCGCTTTGTTTTATTGGCCTAAATTCGATAGCATAGAAAAAGATGGCTCAACCCTATAACTACCATGGCCCTAAAATCCTGGCTTGCTGAACGGCTTCCCCTCGATTTTCTCCGCCGCTTTACCCGCGAACAACTCTCTGAGCCGCAACCGCGCCACGTCAACTGGCTGCACACCCTGGGCTTCACCGCGCTGCTGCTTTTTGCTGTGCAACTCGGCACCGGCATGTTGCTGCTGTTTTATTACAAACCCGGCGCGGCCACGGCCTACGGCAGCGTGCAGTTTATCACCGAAAAAGTGACGCTCGGCTGGTTCATCCGGCAATTGCATGTGTGGGGCGCAACCTTCATTGTCACTGCGGTTTTTCTGCACATTGTGCGCGTGTTTTTTTCCGGCGCTTATAAGAAGCCGCGCGAGCTCACCTGGATGGTGGGCGTCGGCCTCTTTCTGGTGACCATGCTGTTCTCACTTACCGGCTATTTGCTGCCGTGGGATCAGGTGGCCTATTGGGGCACGGTGGTCGCGACGGACAGCACGAAAGAAGTGCCGCTTATCGGTGATTTTATTCTGCGGCTGGTGCGCGGCGGTGAAACGGTGAGCGACCTCACACTGACACGTTTTTTTGCGTTGCACGTCTCGCTGCTGCCGTTGGCCTTGCTGGCCTTGCTGGGGCTGCATCTTTTTTTGATTCGATATCATCGCATCGCGCCGCTCACGCGCACAGATCAGCCGCAGCCGGACGACGAACAATTGCGCGCCGCCGGCGGCCGGCCTTATTATCCTGATCATTTCAAAAAGGAGGCGCTCGTCGCGTACAGCGTGCTTGCGCTGCTCGTGATCGTTGCCTTCACCGTCAAACCGCATCTCGGGCAAGCCGCGAATCCGCTGGTGACGCCCGAAGGCATCAAGCCGGAATGGTATTTCTTGCCGGTTTATCAAAGCTTGAAATATGTGCCGGGCTGGCTGGGGGTGCTGGGCAACGGCGCGTTTGTGCTCTTTTTGCTGGTGTTGCCGCTGCTTGACCGCAATCCCGAACGCCACCCCAAACGACGCAAGTTTGCCACCTGGGCGGGAATTGCGATTATTGCCGGCGCCATTTTTCTCGGCGTGCTTGGCCATCTCTCCGATACCACGCGCGAAATTTTCGGCAAAAAAGTTTATTTTGACATCAAGGGATTCCCGAAAGTTTTGGGAGAGGGCGACTCGTCGAAATAAGTGTTGCTGAAAAACGATACCTCGTTCCCGTCATCCTGATGGGAGTTGGTGGAGTACTCGCGTCGGCGCTTGAAAATTTCGCGCGGCGGAATGACACCGGGAGAAATACCTTTCCCGAGACAACAGAACGTAAACACGCAAAAATGACACGGAGAAAATTATGCCCATTCCCGCAATCTCACGCCCGGCGCCGGGCGAATACGATCCTTATTATGGCAGGTATATCGCGCTGGTGCCCGAGGGCGATATCCTTGCAATTTTGCAGCAGCAAATCGCGCCGACGCTAGCGTTCTTGCGCGGCATGACAGAGACGCAATCGCTGACCCGTTACGAGGCAGGCAAATGGAGCATCAAAGAAGTGCTTGGCCATCTCTGCGACGCCGAGCGCATCATGAGCTATCGCGCTTTGCGCATTGGCCGCGGCGACCAGACGCCAATTCCCGGCTTCGAGCAGGATGATTATATCAACGGTGCGAATTTCGATGCCCGCCCCTGGCACGATCTGCTCAGCGAGTTTGACATGATTCGCGCGGCAACGCTGGCATTGTTTCGCGGTTTTGAGACGGCGGCGACGGAACGGCTCGGCACAGCCAACGATGCCGCCGTGAGCGTGCGCGCGCTGGCGTTTATCATCGCGGGACACGAGCGGCATCACATGAACATCTTGCGCGAGCGGTATTTGCCGGGATTGAAGTGAAACAGGCTTGCAAACGGGGGGAGTTAAAACTCATGGTGAAATTATTTTCCCACGGCATTTCCGCATTGAAACGTTGATCTGGGAAGATAATCGTAAATAATTCACGACTCGACGCTTTTGCCGCGCATAAACACGAATCTTCACAGATTTTCTTTTGTCGCCACCCTGGCGCCTGCCTAATTGAAACAATGATCATCCTCGCATGCGCAACACACGCAATCGCTAGTAATAAAACCTCTTCAGGGAGTCTTGCATGACCCGCGTATTCATGCTGTTGCTTGTCTACATTGTATCTCCTTTTCACCATGTCCTGGCCGGGGATCAACCTTCCCAAGTTCAGGAGAAAAATGTCCGCGCTCACATGGAATTCCTTGCGAGTGACGCATTAAAGGGGCGCGGCAGCGCGACGGAGTACGAGTTGATCGCCGCGCATTACATTGCCTCACAATTCCGCCAATTCGGCCTCACGCCCGCAGGCGATCTTGATGCCAATCAACAAAAAACATTTCTGCAAACAATTCCCCTAACCAAACAAGCCTTTGCGCAAGCGCCCGTGTTGCGCTTCCAAGTAAATGGCCAATCCACCGAATGGAGGCACGGCCGGGAAATGGCGTGCTGGCGGCTTGCCTCGGCAGAAATCAGCGGACCGCTGCAAAAGATGAAAATCGGCGGCGCGCCGCAACCCGGCGCATTTGTTTTGCTGAACTATGCCACTGAAGCGAGCGCGCAGGAAATCGGGCGCAACGTTTTTGCCTTGCTCCAGCAGGGCGCGGCCGCGGTGATGCTCGCAACGCCGGCAGAGTGGCAGCCGCGCTGGGAAAGATTCGCTGCGAGAATGCCGGAGCTGCCGACGAGCATCGGCGCGGCCACCGGTTCGGGCGGAGGCGGCAGCGCCATTTTAGTGGATGCCGCAGCGGCAAATGCGATGCAACAAATCCCCGACGGCACAGTCATTGAGATCAGCGGTTCACTCGCTGCGCCCGAGATCACGTACACCTGGAACGTGGTGGGTGAGCTGGCCGGCAGCGATCCCAAACGCCGCCATGAGGCCATTTCACTTTCGGCGCACATGGATCATCTCGGCATTCGCCGGCCGGTGGCGGGTGACAGCATTTACAACGGCGCGGATGACGACGCTTCCGGTGTGATTGCGGTGTTGGAGCTGGCGCGCGTTTTAGCCGCCGGTCCGCGGCCCAAGCGCGGCATGTATTTTGTGGCGTACGGCAGTGAGGAACAAGGCGGTTATGGCTCGCGCTACTTTATCGAGCATCCGCCGCTGCTGCTGGAAAATCTCGTGGCCAACATTCAGTTTGAAATGATCGGCAGGCCCGATCCGAAAGTCGCCGCGCAAACGTTGTGGCTCACCGGCTTCGAGCGCTCCAATCTCGGGCCGGAGTTGGCAAGGCACGGCGCGCGCTTGGTCGCGGACCCGCATCCCCAGGAAAATTTTTTCCAGCGTTCGGACAATTACATTTTGGCAAGGCGCGGCATCATTGCGCATACCGTATCGAGCTTCGGCTTGCACAAAGAATACCATCAGCCAAGTGATGAGATCACACACATCGACTTTGTGCATTTGACAACAGCCATCAACGCGATGCACAAACCGGTTTTGTGGCTGGCCAATTCAGCTTTCAAGCCGGCATGGCTGGCCGGCAAGAATCCGGCGGAAGAGTAACGCCCGTTAATTCAAACCAGAAAAGTCTCACTAAAAAATCACCAACAACCCATGTCTGAACTTAAGGCCGCTACCCTTCAAATGGCTTCTATCAACTAGGAGTGTATCATGCCAAGAATCAAACGGGTGTCCCAACTCGTGACGCTCGCCACAATCTCAGTTTTTCTTTTTGCATTTGGATTAAAGGACGGCCCGCCTTCCACCATGAGTGAAAATGCGGGCGGCGATTGGCCGCAATGGCGCGGGCCGAATCGCGACGGCATCTCGACTGAAACCGGATTGTTAAAAACATGGCCGGCAAGTGGCCCGAGAGTGCTGTGGCGCGCCGCCTCGGGCGAAGGTTACGCCGGCATTTCCGTGTCGAACGGCCGCGCTTTCACCATGTACAGCGACGGCAGCCATGAAGTCGTGGTGTGTTTGGATGCCGGCGCCGGCAAAGAGTTGTGGCGGTATAAGGCCTCGCCCGTGTTTCGCAATGATCAGGGCGACGGGACGCGCTCCACGCCCACGGTGGATGGCGATTTGGTTTTCACCCTGAGCGCGAACGGCATGCTCACCGCGCTAAATACCGCAACCGGCGCGAAAATTTGGCAACATCAAATTCGCGATGAGTTTGGCGGCCGTGTGCCCACTTGGGGAATCAGCACCACGCCGTTGGTCGAAGGCGACAAGTTGATCGTCGATGTGGGCGGCAGGTCCGGGCATTCGGTGATCGCATTCAACAAAAAGAACGGCAGCATCATCTGGAAATCGGAAACGGATATTCCCGGCTATTCCGCGCCGATTGCCGTGAACGTGAATGGCGTGCGCCAAATTCTCGTGTTCACCGGCTCGGGTCTGGCCTCGTTTTCACCGGCGAACGGCAAGCGCTTTTGGCACTTCCCCTGGGAGACGAGCTATGATGTTAATGCGGCAACGCCGGTTTTTATTGCACCCGACAAAGTGTTCATTTCCTCAGGCTACGGCGTGGGCGGCGCATTATTGCAAATTTCAGGAAGCAACGGCAGCTCGAGCGTGAATCAGGTTTGGAAAAGCCGCGAGATGAAGAATCATTTTTCGTCCTCGATTTTCTATCAAAATCATTTGTATGGTTTTGATGATGCGTTTCTCACATGCCTGGACGTGGCGACCGGCAAGCCCAAATGGCAGCAACGCGGCTTCCAGAAAGGTTCGCTGCTCTTTGCTGACGGGCATCTCATTGTGCTGGGCGAACGCGGTCTTCTGGCATTGGTAGAAGCCTCGCCGGAGGGCTATAAAGAAAAGGCGCAATTCCAGGTCTTGCAAGGCAAATGCTGGACGATGCCAACGCTGGCCAACGGCAAATTGTATGTGCGCAATCAACGCGAGATGCTGTGCCTGGAGGTGGCAGAAAAGATGTAAGGGAGTTCTGTCAACAGAGTCAAACTTAAACGGAATGTTGCTGTTTTAATTCTGTCGAAGTTGCACGGAAGAAATATTCCAAAGGATGGCCGGGATCAACAATTTTTTTGAGAGTATTTATCTCGACTATGTCACATTTCAAAAATCACCGCAGCGGCGCGGAGATCGCTGGTTAAGATTTATTAAGATTCCCAGCGAATTCTGCCTCTCAGCGGTGAATCTGACCTAGTCAAGTTATGAGGAAAATCTGTTAGCCACTGAGGAATACAGGTTTTCACGGATTGTTTAAGGTTTTGAACTCTTTGAAATCCGTCTCGATCTGTATAAATCAGTGGCTAAAAGTCCTGCATCAGTTTTCATACAGAATGTTTGTTATCGCCCCATGTTGCCGTGTTCGGCTTTGCAATTCCTCCCCCTCACTTCCTAACCGCGCTGTGCTTGCGCAGAAAATCAGCCACTTTTTGACTGTCTTCGGCGGCATTCACTTCGGCATCTTTGTAAACAATTTTTCCTTGCGGGTCGATGACAAACGTCCAGCGCGCGGCGGAAACCATGCGCGTTAGTTCCTTTTCCTCTCCGGCTATGGTGCGCGTGATATTGCCGCCCGCGCCAACCGGCACGCCAAATTTCGCGGCAATCTCGCCGCTCACATCCGAAAGCAGGGTGAAATTTAGTTGATGGGCTTCCTGAAAATATTTGAGATTTCTCACCGGATCGCCGCTAATCCCGACGATCGTAGCGTGCAAATCATCAAGCCCTTTCTTTTGATCGCGATAACTGCACGCCTGCTTGGTGCAGCCCCCGGTCATCGCCGCCGGATAGAAATAAACGACGAGATAGCCCTTGCCGACATGATCCGCGGACTTCCAGAGATTGCCGTCCTGATCATTGGCAACAAAACCGGGGGCGGCATCGCCGACTTGCAGCATGCTACCAACAGCGGCAACGAGAGCGGTTCCGGCAAACAATGCCAGAATCAATGTTAGCAAGCCGGGATAACCTTGAGTATCCATGCTCTTCACCTTTCAAAAGTGTTCGACAATGCGCTTTTCAAACGCAGCATAATCGCGCTGTAACAGAACGACGGGTTATAAGTAAACAGCTTTTGCAAATTCATACTGCAACAGACATTCCAGCCAAAATTCAGTTTTCTGCCTGCCGGAGCACGGTTAGAAATTTTGCTTCAACGCGATTGCCCGACTCGAGTTTATAAACGTACACGCCGTCCGGCAAATCAGAGGCGGCAAGGGCGACTTCGTGCCGGCCGGCCGGCTTCTTGCCCGAGACCAGAACCTGCACTTCCCGGCCCAATAAATCAAAAATCGCCAACCTGATCTCAGCCGGCGCGGCGAGAACATAAGAAATTTTGGTAACGGATTTGAACGGGTTCGGGTAATTCTGAGCAAGAACGAAGGCCTCCGGCAATGCCTCATCCGACACGCCGGTGTTCACGTCACTCGCCTCATAGACGATATAACCCCACGCCGGAAGCATCAGCGGGGCCTCCGCCGCAAGCGTCACAGTGTCGCCGGTAAAGACGTTGCGATAAGCGCCAATAAACGCCGTTCCATTGAGCGTGACGCTTTGCACGCGATCCGACAGGTTCAGGGCTGTGAAAATTTTGTCATTGCCCTTCTCCCGCACAAACGCGAAAACATCGGCATTGTTGGTCGTCAACACGCGCTGTAAGCGGCTGCCGTGCTCGCCATTCCACAGCGCCCGGTTTTGCCTTTTTAAATGCAAAAGCGTTTTATATAAATCCGCGTTTTTGTGGTCGCGCCAAAGAATCTGATCTTTATCGAAGAAGCGCAACCGCTTGTCAAGTCCTGCTTCCTGCCCGCTGTAAATGAGCGGCATGCCGTTGAAGGTGGCGGTGAGCACGGCAAACATTTCGGCCGCCTCGCCGAACAATTCCGCCGTGGTTCCATGCCAGGAGTTTTCATCGTGATTGGAAGTGAAATACAAGCGATAGGCGCTCGCGGGATAATTCGTCCTTTCGGCGGTGGCGTAGCCATTCAAACTGGTCGCGTTATCGATTCTATCCACAATTCGTTTCAACACGCCGTTGCCAAAGCCGTAGAGTCCCCAGGCAAAAGTCATGTCAAAGCCGGCGTCATGCCACGTGCGCCCGTCGCCTTCCGCCAGCAGGAAAATATCGGGCTTCACGGCCTTGAGCTGGGTGGTCGCCTCCCTCCAAAAATCCTGCGGCACAAAGCTGACGGCATCGAAACGAAAGCCGTCAACGCCAACTTCTTCCACCCAAAATTTCATGGCATTGATCATGTAATCGCGCAGACCACGTTGCGCATAATTCAGCTCGATGACATCCGACCAGTTTGTGCCGGGGGGAGGAATGAAGTTGCCGTTGGCATCCTTGACATACCATTCCGGATGCTCGATCGTGAGGGGATTATCCCAGGAGGTATGATTGGCGACCCAATCCATGATCACATACATGCCGCGATCATGAATCTTCCGCACCAGGCTTTTGAAATCGTCCAGCGTGCCGAATTCCGGGTTCACGCCGAGATAATTCCGCACCGAATAGTAACTGCCCAGACTGCCGAGACGGTTGCGCTGGCCGATGGGATGGATCGGCATGAACCAGAGAATGCCGGCGCCCATCTCTTGCAGCCGGTCGAGATGGGTTTCAAACGCCGCAAACGTTCCGGCGGCGGTGTATTGCCGGACATTCACTTCGTAGACGCTCAGGTTGTAACTCCAGTCCTGATGGCTCTGCGCGGTTGAAATGGCGGGCAGCAGAGCCAGCAGCAAAACGGCAAGCCCGGCAAATTTGCGCAATAACTTGTGAGAACGTTTGATCATCGTCGCCTTTCGGTATGAATTGACAGGGGCAAAACGCACGAGGTAGTGTTGCATCGGATTGCAGGGATCGCCTCAGAACCGTATCTCTCGGTCTGTTATCAAGAACCATTTCAGCGAGAGCATGGAGAGCATGCCTTAGCTCGATCAACTCGCGCAGTCCTTTTGAATGGAGGCGCGGCGGCTCAACGGCCATATCTGGGTATTGGGTCAAGATCCGGTTCGACAAACTTGGCGCGCGCGATGGTCGAATTGCTCGGGCGGAACTCTTCCGGTTTCGAACGCCGTTTGAAACGCTCGATCTTCCCTTGATAAGAGATGTCTCATCGTCACTCTCCCGTGATATCTATATCGATATCTATATCGTTAACCCGCGCTTCAGCGAACGCTGTTCATTAAGCTGCTTTGCGATTGGGCTGCGTTGGAAAAATAGAGTTCGGTACGAGCTTTACTGGCTTGGAGATCATTATAAGCAAAAACATTTTCTCCTGTCAAGATCAAACTTTCCGTTTGCCGGCTTAGAGTACATCACTAGCAATGCAAGCGCCAATCCGGTTTCACAAAGCGCTTGCTTATGGCTTGCTGAAAAGCTAAACTTGAACGCAATTAATTTTATCGACTCACACAGGATAAAATGCTGATGAACTCCAAACAACGTATGCAGCAGGCGATGGAGCTTCAAATGCCCGATCGTGTTCCGGTGATGTGCCAGCTTGCGCTCGGGCACTATTTTCTGCATGCCGGCATCAAGCCGCTCGACATTTGGTACAGTTCCGAAGGCTTTGCCAACGCGCTCATCGCGTTGCAACAGCGTTACAATTTTGACGGCATCCTCGTGAATCTCCCCGGCCGGGATCCCAATTACGAAAACTACCTCGACAAAATCGAGCCCGGCGCGCGTGAATTGCGTTTACGCTGGCGCAACGGCAATTTCACCACGTTTCCTTTGGACGACAATCCCCATTACTATCAAGCTGATGGCACGCGCTATTTTCCCGCATTTGCAGAAATCGATCCGGAGCAACTTTACTATATCGATCCTTGGGATCTCACCGATATTACTTATCCGTTCACCTGGGGTTTTGAAACGGAACCCCGGCCTTTTGACGACTATTTCCCGGAATATCATTTCGACACCATCAAACTGGTAAAGGCGAGGGTTGGCGCCGGCATTTCGGTGCATGCTGAAATCTTCTCGCCGTGGTCGCAATTCCTGGAGCTGCTAAATTACGAATATGCCTTGATGGCGATTCTCGACGATCCGGGCAAAAGCAAAGCCTGTTTGGAGCGCCTGACCGAGGGCGCCATCGACCTTGCCAAAAAGCAGGCGGCGTGCGGCGTCGACGCGATTCTCATTTCCTCGGCCTTTGCCGGCGCCGGCTTGATTTCACGGGAACATTATGAAGAATTCGTTTTACCCTATGAGAAGAAAATCGTCACCGAAGTCAAGCGCGCAACCGCCATTCCGGTTTACACCCATACTTGTGGCAGCATCGGCGACCGCCTTGATTTGATGATGCAAACCGGCACCAACGGCATCGACACGCTCGATCCGCCGCCGCTCGGCACGGTGGAATTGGCGGAAGCCAAAAAAATTCTCGCCGGAAAAACTTTTATCAAGGGGAATATCGATCCAGTGCATACGTTGTTGTACGGCAACCCCGACAAAGTCAAAGCAGATGTGCAGCATCGGCTGGAAATCGGCAAGCCGGGCGGCGGCTACATCCTCAGCTCGGCGTGTTCAGTGGCGCCGCATACGCCGCCGGAGAACATCGTGCTCTTGGCGGAATTGGCCGAGGAATTTGGAAGGTATTAGTCTCTTTAAAGTTGAATCGTTGCTAACTCAACTATGTCACATTCCAAAAATCACGGCAGTGGCGCGGAGATCGCAGAGTAAGATTTATCAGAATTCCCAGCGAACTCTGCCTCTCTGCAGTGAATCTGACAGGGTCAAGCTAAAAAGATAAAAATTTTCTAACCACCAAAACACGAAGGCACCAAGCAAAAAGCTTGGTGCCTTGGTATCTTCGTGGTAAAATTTGGTTCCGGCTCGTCCGTTTTGGGGGTCGAACAGAATAAACTATCCATGTGATCCATCGAAACACTCACTGTGCAATGTCAGATAAAGGCGTTTTGTAAATGTTATTCCAACCTAGCCTGGTGCTTCGCACGAAGTAGAAAAATCCACCACCTCATGAAGTTTCACCGGACTTTTCTTCGCTTCACCGCGCCTCTTGATTGATCCGTTCGTTGCAAAAACGGGCTGTCAAATTTCACCTTCTGGAACAATGCCGGCGCGAAAGCGCGCGACTTGTTCGTCAGTAAACGGCCGAGAGAACAACGCGCTTTCCGCCGCGTATGCCCGGAACAGATGAAGAATGTAGTGCATGCGCTGCCTCAAGTTGCACCAATCCTTTGCCCCACAGTCACTCGCGCCGGGAAGACACGGATCGTATTCCTTGACAAAATTGTTTAATTCATCTGGCAGCTTTCCATTGAATACAGGAGGCGCAGGCGCCTCAAGGTTTCGTCCCAGCGACAGCACAATGTTCGGAAGCGCGAGCACCATCA
Organism: uncultured Cytophagia bacterium; assembly: GCA_964457925.1. Classification (GTDB taxonomy): domain Bacteria; phylum Zhuqueibacterota; class Zhuqueibacteria; order Zhuqueibacterales; family Zhuqueibacteraceae; genus Coneutiohabitans. The sequence goes on along the minus strand of CAYWGH010000002.1, from coordinate 97,411 downwards.
TGGCTTCGGTAACGGCTTCGCGTGTGATTGTTACGGCAGCCGCTTGCAGTTTTGCCGCCAGCCAGTCGATGAGCCAGGCCGTCGTGCGTTGCCTCATCTGCGACCACTCGCGCGAGCGCGGAAAAAGTATGCGAAGCACGCGGCCGCCCAAATCCACCACGGTTTTCAGAGGCGCATCAACAGCCGCAGCAATCTGAGGCTGTAATCGCGTCTGTTCGTGCAGTCCGATTTTCAAATTCGCGAGCAGAATCGCTCCCGCGCGATTGGCCGGGTCAGCTTCGCGCCGCTGCTGCTGATAATGCGCAAACGCCTCTTTCAGATAATCCTGCCCCTCCGGCGGCGCTCCGGGGCGGAGTTCCGCGGCAAATTTCCGGAACTCTTCACTGTCGAGAGGCGCATCAACGGGAACCATCGCCATGAATCTCGCGAATTCACGTCCAATCTCCTCGAAAACTTTGAGGTTGCCCTTGGCCACGGCCTCACTTGCAACCTCGAATGCATCAAAGGGCGTGTGAATCTCGCTAACTGCCTTGCCGAGCTTGGTATCGGGTTCGAACAAGCCTTTGCGCAGCAGCATGCGATAAAGGGACTGCAGCGGCGCCAACCAACTTGCCTGACGTCCCAGGTTTCGCTCAAATCGCTTCAGGAGATCCTCGCCGCGAATTGTGTTGCCCGCTTGGCGCGAGGCCCAAGTGGCAAACGTGCACCAGTTCGCGGCAGCGCCGGTGCGGGCCTGCATCGCTTGCGAAAGCCGGCTGTAGCACTCGGTAATTTCCAGATTGCGAATCACACGATTGCTGATCGCCACAATCCGGGCAATTTCAGCAACGCTGGGGGCCGAGGCGGAGAGAGCTTGATTCAATAAATCTCCTTGGCGATCACTTGCGGTAATTCACGGATTGATAAAATGAGTGGGCGAGGGTATGGATATTTCTGGCGACGTCAACGCCGCCATCAATGCCGCCACATCGCCAATGTTTGAACCCAGCGCCGCGGGCAGTATTTCACAGGCCGCAACCGCTTGCGGCAATGCTTCATCCCGCAAGGCCCGGCGCGCCGGTTCCAAAACCCTCTCACCCAGCGCAACCGCTAATGAGCCTAAAACGATGATTTGGGGATTGAGTATATCAACCAGTATCGCTAACCCGCGTCCCAGCCAGGCGCCGGCTTCCGTCGCCACTTTCATGGCCTCCTCATCATCAGCCAGCATGGCATTCACGAGATCGCGGATTGGCGTTTCATCAGTCCAACGCCGGGGAAACATTTGCGCGGCCAGTTTCACCAGACCCTTGCCGGAGGAGAAACCCTCCCACGAACCCCGCTTGCCGTACAAGAGCGGACCATCGGGCGCCAGGCGCAGATGTCCAATTTCGCCGGCGGTATCGCTGGCGCCGTGCACGATTTGACTATTGATGATCAATCCTGCGCCGATACCTGTGCCAAAGGTCAAAAATATCAGATCGCGCAAATTCGTGCGGCCGCGGCCCACGCCAAAATGGAACTCCGCCAAGGCACCCGCGTTGCCATCATGCTCGATAAATACCGGAAGCTGCGGATATTGCTCGGACAATGTTTTTCGCAGATGAACGCCATGCCAGCCGGGCAAGTGAGTGGGATTGAGCAAGAGGCCTTCTTGTATGCGCAGCGGTCCGCCAATGGAAACGCTGAGCGCAACCGGCCGCCGGCCTGAGCCAACGGCGGCGGAAATCGTTTGATCGATCAATTGGGCAAGCCGGGGAAAAATTTCAGCGAACGGGCGATGCGCCTCGGTGGGAAATTCATAGCGCTGCAAAATCTTCGCTTCGGCTGTTCCTTCAACCACCGCCGTTTTTGTGCCGCCGATATCGAGACCAATGATTGTTTGCATTTAGACCCTTAGCGCGCCACGGCATCACCTGGCGACATAGTAAGATTCCGCGCCGTTGTGATACACGAAGACCGTGTTGTAGCGGCGATCACAAAAGAGCACGCCGCCGTCTTTTCATTACAACCCTCAACATCCGGTTCCCCGCCTGTTTTTTCCATTTCACTGAGCGACCTCAGTCTTTCAGGATTTGCTTTCTGCTTGCCTACACTTAGCCCATTCCCGGCCTTTATGGCGGCTCATGTTCTTTTCAAAACGGACTTGCCATGCAGTGAGTAACTCTTCGCGCTGTTTTATTTTCAGGTCCTTTACTGTGGACATTTTTCTATTGCCTTTCAGCTTTGTCTCATTTCAAACGCACAAGCTTGCCTTTGCGACGCACGATACTCTTATAGTCCCATTGAATGTCTCGAGCTTTCTTGAGCCAACGCTTGAGCGTCTTGAGCTTGATTTGGCTCGCGGCTGTGTAACGCGCTTCTGCGGCTTTGAAGCTGCCTTCGCCCTGCAGTTCATCTTCTTCAAAGGACTGGCCGCTCCAAAAGAGCAGGCGGATGCACAATTTTAGCTTACTATAACCGACAACCGGATTTCCCTCCAGAAACCAGACGGGATGCGCGTGCCATATTTTATTTTCCGCCTCCGGCAGAATTTGATCGATGGTTTTGGCAAGCAGATCGCAAATCTTTTGATCCGCCGGAGCCAGTGACTTGTTATATTGAACAGTGTCGGGGTGCATTGAAGCTCCTTGTGATCACTGGCCCGCTGGTGGTTGCCAAAGCTCGAGCTTGTTACCCTCCGGGTCAATGACCCAGCCGAACTTACCGAACTCCGACTCCTCGACCTTATCAACGACGTTACAACCTTCGCTTCGCAGAGCAGCAAGCAAAGCGTGCAGATCGGCGACCCGATAGTTGACCATGAAAGGCGCTTGACTCGGTTCAAAATAACTCGAGTCGGCCTTGAACGGACTCCACACGGTAGTTCCGACGCCGGCCGGGTTGTCGGGAGAGGCCCAGTGAAACGCGGCGCCGCCCCATTCTTCGATATTGATGCCCAAGTGGACTCGGTACCATTCGGCCAGAACCTTTGGGTCTCTCGCCTTGAAGAAGATGCCGCCAATGCCAGTAACTCGTTTCATCTTTAATTCCTTTCTGAGGGTTTGGTCAACTTAATGACGCACGAAGTGATCTCAACAAGCCGCCCATCCGATAATTGAAAGATATCACAACGGGCCACGCTTGAGTTTTGATCTTTCCGTGTCACGAGTTGAGATCCTTTCAAAGAATCTGGTGATGGCATAAGCAACCAAGGTCCAGAACAATACGATGATGACATAGCCGAAGGGACCAGGAAGAGCACCAAATTCTTCTGCACGAAACACGCCAAGCATGGCTAAGGGTATGCCTGGAATATTTATCCAAAAAAGAATGGCAAGGAAGGCAAGAGATGACGCCACTCCTGAAACATAGGGAATTTGTAATCGGCCAAGCAGCGCCAAACCCAGGGGCCAAATGTTAAGAAAAATAAACCAGAACAAAAATCTTTTGCTGCGAAGTGAGTTAAGATAATCCAATCTCATTTGGGAATTACCGCCCAATGCTTGACCCAAATGCCATAGATTACCAACTATTATGGACGCTAGTACAATAAACAATAGTATTGGTAGCAAACCGATGTCCATTTGTTCATTGATGAGTGCCCAAAGCACAAGCACTACACTGAATGATATGATACTTCCTATGGTGATCTTCGTGCTTGTCGCCATCAATGTTCGAGACGGAAGTTTTTCCCCTCTCGCTGTCAAAACCCTTTGAATTGCTTCAATTGTTTCCTCTGACCTGTGTTCTTTAATAGCTTCCTTCCAAGTTTCAAACAATTCTTCAGTGGTTTTACGTTCCATATTCTGTCTGATGCTTTCTACCAGAATTTCATTCATTGTAAAACCCTCCTTTCATGCTTGTCATGCAAGGTTCACGCATATATCCGTTTCGTATGTTCGAGCATCTATCCTTGCACGAGGCTAACACGTATAATTCGCCCCCAATATTGACAAAAGCCGAACGGCTGTGCAAGATAAGATGGAACGGCGTTTTCAGAATAGCAAATACCGCGCGCTTGCTCAAACTTGCCGGCGCATCATTTCGTTGATCACGATCCGATCGAGAAGCGCCGGCAAATCAAGCCCGTCCGGATTTTTTGCGATTCGCTCCGAGGACAGGCGCCATTCGGCGCGCGCCGCCCAGGGGTCATCATCCTTGGAGTGAACTGCCGGATGCCGCCTCTCATGTCTGATGGTGTTGGAGCACCAACACAATTTTAACTTGACAATGTCTCATTCCAAAAATCACGTTAGTGGCGCGGAGATCGCAGAGTAAGATTTATTGGAATTCCCAGCGAACTCTGCCTCTCAGCGGTGAATCTAACAGAGTCAAGTCAAAAAACCTCTCTCAACCCTGAAGACATTATGACACAAAGCTTATTAAGCTTTTGTTCTTTGCGTCTGTATATCTTCATGGTTGAATCTTTATGAATAATTCAGGTTGGGGCATGTTTTTCAACCTGCTCCGAATCTGACTCAGGAGTATTTTTTCGAGCGGCCCGGCATCTGCCCCGTTTTCGCTTCGAATCAATCAATTTACTCTCTTTACCTTCCCAGCAACCACTTCGTAGCACGCCGCACTGGCGCTCATGCCTTGCACCACCGGTGACAGTGCAGTGACAAACAACTGCCCAAACTGCTGAAAATGCCGCAGCGCCGCGGCCAGGCGCATGACATCCAATTCCGATTGCAAATCATCCAGCAAAATAATGGGCGTGTTGGCGGACTTGTCCTTGAAATAAGTCGCTTCCGCCATTTTCAAGGCCAACAGCGTGGATTTGTGCTCGCCGCGCGAGCCGAAACGCCGCAGCTCGCGGCCGTCGATCACAAATACAAAATCGTCGCGGTGCGGGCCGACTTGCGTTTGTTTGCGGCGCATTTCCGTTGTCTGGGCAGCGGCTAACAAGGTGAGGTAATTTTCCGGAGTCAACTCGCCGGCAGCGAGCTGGCTTTGATAAGTCAATTGAAGGGAATAAGAGGGCGTGGCAATGTCGCGATAGGCCTGCAGTACCAGTGGCGCAAAGGTTTCCACAAAACGCCGGCGCGCTGCGATAATTTTGCAGCCGTAATTGGCCAGAGCCTCGCTCCACGCCGCGAGCGTTTTGGCCGAGGCGTTCTGGCTGAGCAGGGCGTTGCGCTGTTTGAGGCTGCGCTGGTATTCCTGCCAATCCGTTAAATAAGCCGGCGAGCTTTGACAGAGCAGCATGTCCACAAAACGCCGGCGCTCGGCCGGCGGCCCGCTGGTGATGCGATGGCTCTCCGGCGAAAAGTGCACCACTGGAATCACGCCGATCAACGCCGCAGCGCTGGTGAGACGCTTGCGGTCGAGGCTGATTTCCTTGCCGCTCTCGTTGCTGTAGCACACGTTGACGTGACGCCGAATTTGGGCCTCGTCCAAAAACTCTCCGGAGATTTCAAAACGATCATGATCGAATTTGAGCAGATCGCGATCGCTGCACGGTCGGAAACTGCGCGTCACTGCCAGCAGGTGAATGGCTTCGAGAAAGTTGCTTTTGCCCTGGCCGTTGTTGCCGCAGATGAAATTGGCGGACGCGGAAAATTCCAGATCCAGGCTGTCATAGTTGCGAAAGTTTCGCAGGCTGAGCTTGCGCAGGATCATGTTTGTCGATTTTAGACACTGATTGGCGCGGATGAAACACGAATTGTTTGCAACGCTTTTGCTTCAACTTTTCAGCGGTGGGAAAGTTTGATGGAAAAAGCACAACAACTAGAAACGACCCAACCGATGACTTTTTATTCGTTGGGTTGTTTCTAGCTGTTGGATTTGTATTTCATAAATCAAAATCTTTACTCGTTGATGCGAATCGGCATGAGCAGCATCATCACTTCCAAATCCTCCGGCTGCGGCACCGGTTCAATGATGGCGGCGCTGGCGCCGTCTTTCAATTTGAACAGAATATTTTCCGTGTCCAGGTGGCGCAGAATCTCCAGCACGTAATTGGCGTTGTAGCCGATGTCCATTGGGTCGCCGGCATATTCCACTGGAATGGTTTCCTGGGAATCGCCGCTCATTTCAGCGTCCTGCGCATGTATGGTGAGACTGCCCGGCTCCAGCGTCCATTTGATTTGCCGGGTGTGTTGATTGGCGAAAATGCTCGACCGGCGCACCGTTGCGCCCAGCAACTCGCGATCGACCGTCATGGTCAAAGGATTGGAGGTGGGGATCACGCGTTCGTAAGCGGGATAGTGTCCGCTGATGAGCTTCGAATAAATGGTGGTTTGCCCCAGCAGAAACGTGATGTGTTCCTGGCTCATGCCGATGGTCATGTCATCGCCATCGCTCATGTTGCGGCCGAGCAGATGCAGGGCTTTCACCGGAATGACAACTTGATTCGGCGCGCCGTCAAAGGCAAATTTCGTATCCCGCACTTTCACCAGGCGGTGGCCGTCGGTGGCAACCAAACGCAGTTCATCTTTGCGGATTTCAAGCAGCACCCCCATCAAGGTGGTGCGCAGCTCATCGGAACTAACCGCAAAAATGACTTTTTCCACAGTGTTCATGAAGCGGCTGGCGCGATAGGAAAATTGCGTGGTTTGCTTTTCCGTCGAAATATGCGGGTATTCATCGCTCGACTCGCCGGCAATTTTGTAATTGCCTTTTTCGGTTTTGATGGTAAGCCGGTTATTCGCTTCGGCTTCCAGGCGCAGGGGAATATCCGGCAGCTCGCGCACGAGATCGAACAAGCGCTTGGCCGGAAATGCCGCGGAGCCGTCTTCTTCGCCGGCAACGTCGATCCCGGTGATGATCGAAACTTCGAGATCGGTTCCGGTGAGCTGCAAGCGATTGCCGCGCAGATCAAACAGAATGTTGGTTAAAATTGGAATTGTGGTTTTGAGAGGAATGATCGAGATCATGCGCTGGAGCGCTTGATGCAGGAGGCTTTGAGAAATGACAAATTTCATTGTTCTGACCTGAAGTTATTTATGTCCGGTTCAAAGTAAGTTTTTTTCATTTTAATATCAAGTTGTATTCTGTTTTAGTCCCTAGTAGGGGCGGTGAATATGTGGATATGTTTGATTGAGGCATTCTCTATCTTACTGACAGCGTCGCAGTTACGTCACGCTTTGCATGACGGAAACAGCGACAGTGATTCTTAATTTGCTGGGGACAACTTGTTGGCATCTAAAAAGAGTTTATTTTTATTTTTAAAAACGATGCTTACAAACATATTACTCACCACAATCAACAACTTTTCAACAGAGTTATTCAGATGTGTCCTTCGCACAACTGCATACCATTAGTAGTTGTTGCTGAAAACGAGTCACATTTAGCCCCGGTTCTCATGATATGAAATTGTGTGAATGAGGCCGAAGAGATTTTAGAATTGGTGGACTCTGCGGTGTAAGATTTATCCCTCCTTGAAATGTCATTGAGAAGCTCTGCAACACGGGACTTCCCAATGACAGTCGAGGCAGGTTTTCAGATCGTCGAGAGGGCAATTGGGATAGAAAATTAACTTGACTATGTCAGATTCACCGCGGATCAGCAGCGTTCGCGATGAACTCATGCAATTTTATTCTGCGAACTCCGCGACTCTGTAGTGGTTTTTGGAATGTGACATAGTCAAATTAAGTCACGCTCAAACGTTGCCTCAATACTTCCACCTCCGATTTGACCTGCATATCCGTTTCCATCAGCTTCTCGATCGCGTCAATGGCATGAATTACCGTGGTGTGGTCGCGTCCGCCGAAGTGCAGGCCGATGGTTTTGAGCGAGTGTTTGGTCAGTTTCTTGGCCAGATACATCGCAATTTGCCGGGCGAGCGCCACTTCCTTTTTGCGGGTTTTGGCGCGCATCATGTCATCCGGCATTTTATAATAATCGCATACTTCTTTTTGAATATCTTCAACCGTGAGATTGCGCAATTTTTGAATGAACAAATCTTTGAGAACATGCTTGGCGAGATTCAGGGTAATATCATGCTTGTTCACCGAGGCGAACGCCAGCAGGCGGATCAACGAGCCTTCCAGCTCTCGGATGTTGCTGGTAATGTTGTGTGCGATCAATTGAATGACGTCGCCGGGCAAATCAATGCCGTTCTCTTCCGCTTTGCGCTGCAAAATGGCGATGCGCGTTTCCAAATCCGGAGGTTGAATATCAACCACCAGGCCCCATTGAAAACGGGATAGTAGGCGGTCTTCAATTCCGGAAATTTCTTTGGGCGGCCGGTCGGAGGACAGCACGATCTGCTTGCCCTTTTGATAAAGCGCATTGAACGTATGAAAAAATTCTTCCTGCGTGCGCTCTTTGTTCATGAAAAATTGAATGTCATCGACGATCAGCAAATCGACGTTACGATAATTCGAGCTGAATTCCGTGGTCTTGTTGTTTTGAATCGAGTTGATGAACTCATTGGTGAAGCGTTCGCTGGAAACGTATAGCGCGCGGCTGACCATGGTATTTTCGAGCGAGAGATTGCCGATCGCCTGAATCAAATGCGTTTTGCCCAGTCCCACGCCGCCATAAACCACCAAGGGATTGAAAGAGGTTTTTCCAGGAGCTTCGGCGACAGCCACAGCCGCGGCTTTGGCAAATTGATTGCTCGAACCTTCAACAAAATTGATGAATTTATAATGCGGGCTGATCTGACTGGCAGGATCGTGGGTCAAACGGGCGCTCGGCGCGGAAAATTTTTCAGGCGCCGTGCTGTCGATTTCTTCGGGAGGTGTTTCGACAATGTGATAGGTAACTTTGTAGTCATCTCCCAACACTTGAAAAACAGCTTTGTGAACCAGATCGTGGTAGTGGCCTTCCAACCATTGATAAACGAAATCGTTGGGGATTTGTACCACGAGATTTCTATCGTCGAGTTGCTTTCCTCGTGTACTCTCAAACCAAGTGCCGAAGGTGGAGTCGGGGATTTGGTCGCGGATAACAGATAGGCATTTCGTCCAGGTTTGCTCAGCGTTTTGTAGTTGTAGCATAATGACGCGTGACCTCGCCGAATTGAGATAATCACAGGTTATCCACAAGTATTGTGGATAAAATCCTGTCTAAGGCTGCTAAATATTTTAAAAAAGTCTTTTGCTTTCTCTTCACAAAACGAAGATGCGCACTAGAATACACTGCAACTTCATTTTATAATAAAATTACAACGTGTGAGTGCTGTTTATGAGGGTGAAGTTGAGAGTTGTAAGCAAAATCTCGATTTAGTCCGTCCTTAGATGCAACTCTGACGAGTTATCCACATTTTCTCCACCGGCACAGGTTTTTTTTGGGCTGCGGCAATATAGAAAAAGCCCTCTGATTGTCAAGGAAAAATTAAGAACAATTAAAGATAATTCACTTGCATGCGACAGTTCTTGTCGAAAGGCTCGCAAAAAGGATTATCGTGCTCAATTATGTTGAGGTTGCAGCCGAAGTTTCTGCTGAAATTATTAAATGCTGTGAATGCTGTTGATGATAAAGTTTGGTTGAATTCTATTCGCCCGCAAAGCGAAGCAGCGCTTTTAACCTCTGATTGACGCTGAGTTGCACGGATTTCGTGGGATTTTTAAAAGGGACGATTTGAGAGATGTGAAAAGCGTGTTCATCCGTGGCGGCTGATTAATTTGACTATGTCACATTCCAGAAACCACCAGTGGGTCGCGGAGTTCGCGAAGTAAGATTGCGTGAATTCTCAGCGAACGCCGCGTCTCCGCAGTGAATCTGACATAGTCAAGTTAAGTGTGAGGCAGGGAATACGATATTCCCAGTTGCGCCTCTGCAAAACATTATTATCTTATCACCATTGATTATGCCAAGCTTAGTCGAACAAGTGCGCGAGGCCGGCGTGATCGGCGCCGGCGGCGCGGGTTTCCCGGCCTACAAAAAGATCGACGCGCGCGTTGATATCGTCATCGCCAATGGCGCTGAGTGCGAGCCTTTGCTCTTTAAAGACAAAGTGCTGCTGGAAAACTACGCCGCGGAGATGATCGGCGGCCTGCAACTCGTCATGCAACACACCGGCGCGCGCAAGGGCATCGTTGTGATCAAACACAAAAATCGCAAGGCCATAGCGGCAGTCACAACCCATTTGCGCGAAAACCTCTCTCTTTTTGAAATGGAGGATGTTTATCCCGCCGGCGATGAGTATGAAGTCGTTTATCACAGCACCGGCCGGCGCATCCCGAGCGGCGGCCTTCCGCTGCACCTCGGCGTCGTGGTGCAGAATGTCGAGACATTGTATCATATTCATCGCGCGGCGCACGGCCAACCGGTGACGCATTCCTTGATGACGATCCACGGCCATGTCAAACAACCGCTCACCGCATGGTTTCCGGTGGGTATGAGTTATGGCGAAGCGTTGCAGGTGGCTGGTGGAGCAACGATTGATGATTTCGTTTTGCTCGACGGCGGCCCGATGATGGGCAAAGTGGTGACGGATTTGGCCACGCCGGTCACGCGCGTGACCAGCGGCATTATTGTTTTGGGACGCAACACGCATTTGGCCGGACGCAAAATGCAATCCGAGCAAGCGTTCAAGCGCATCGGCAAATCCGCGTGTGATCAATGCAGCTTGTGCACTGAAATGTGCCCGCGTTATCTGCTCGGCTATCCTATTCAACCGCACTTGGTGATGCGCTCGCTGCTCACCACCGGCCCGATGAGCAGCACGCTGACGCATTGGGCGCAAGCGTGCTGTGAATGCAACATCTGCACACTCTGGGCCTGCCCGGAAGAATTGGATCCGCGCAATGTTTGTGTGGTCACGAAAAGAGATTTGAAGCAACAGGGCAAATGGCTTTCTGCGGAACAGTTGCAAAAATTGACAAAAGAAGTGCATCCGCTGAAACCCTATCGGTCCGTGCCGACAGAGCGGTTGATGCGGCGGCTGGGCTTGCATCAATTCAAAGCGGAAGCGCCGCTTTACACCGGCGAAATCGCGCCCGCGCGAGTCAATATTTCGTTGCAACCTTCAGTGGGCGTGCCGCCCTCGCCGGTGGTGCGCGTTGGTGAGCGCGTGCATGAAGGTGATTTGTTAGCCAGGGCTGCCGAGTTTGCGTTGAGCGTGCCGGCGCATGCGAGCATCGCAGGTCAGGTTACAGCCGTGGGGCATAACATCGTCATTGTGAGAGAATAGCGCGACTTAAACAGCGCCAAAAGAGATTAAAAGTCTTAATGGAACAAACATGCAAAACGCCATCGGCTTAATTGAACTCACCTCCATAGCCAAAGGCTATGAAGTCGCCGACGCGCTGTTGAAAACCGCGCAAGTGCAAATGGTATTCAATCGCACGATTTGCCCGGGAAAATTCATGGTGATGGTGGCTGGCGAAACCGCGGCGGTATCCTCCAGCATGGAGGTGGGGATGGAAATCGGTGGCGAGACGGTGGTGGACAGCCTGCTCATTCCCAACGTGCATCCGGAAGTGTTTCCCGCAATCAGCGGCACACGCGTGGTCACAGAAACCGGCGCGTTGGGCATTATCGAAACGTTCTCTGTGGCTTCGATCATCGAGGCGGCTGATGCTGCGGTCAAAGCCGCGAATGTGCAATTGCTGCAAATTCATCTTGCCATGGCCATTGGCGGCAAAGGTTATGTGACCATGACCGGCGAGGTTGCCGCTGTCAGCGCCGCCGTGCAAGCCGGCGCTGAATTTATTCGCAACAAGGGACTGTTGGTCAATAAAGTGGTGATTCCTCAGCCGAGACCGGAGGTGTTGGAGGACAGGATTTGAGGCTCTTTAGCTGTTTAATTTTGATGATAACAACGTGTCGCGATCATCTCAAAATGTTGCGCGATATCTCCGAGAACATTGTTGAGTGTGCTTGCGCGAAGCGGGTTGTGATGAGGGATAGTAATGTGATGTTCTCCGCCAAGTGAGGTTGTTGGATGTCATCCAAAAATGTTGTGAGGCTGGAATAGGAACTTGATATGACAACTGTCGGAACTGTCGAAAGTTTATGGCGTTATCCGGTTAAAAGTATGTGCGGCACGGAAATGCCCGAAGTTTTTATGGGATTTTCCGGTATCTATGGCGACCGATGCTACGCCTTCAAAAGTTCCGCCGCCCGCAAAGGTTTCCCTTATTTGAACGCAAATGTGCAGCAACAAATGCTGCTTTATCGTCCGCAATTCCATCACCCGGAACGAGCGGCAAAACCGCCGAATTTGGCCGAAGCAGCGAGCATTGCGCCGGGCGTTACTCCCGCAAACGGTGATGCAGAAGATTTGGCTTTAGACATTGTTACGCCATCAGGAGAAATCGTTTCCATTGACGATCCGGCGCTGCTAAAATTACTCGGCGAAGGAATCAGCGAAAACCATCAACTGAAACTCGTGCGGTCTGACCGCGCTTTGACCGATTGCCGCCCAGTTTCGTTAATCAGCTTACAAACCGTGCGACAGATTGAATCAGAATTGGGCATACCGATTGACAAGCGACGTTTTCGAGCAAACATCTATTTCAAATTCTTGTCTGAGAGCAGCGGATTTGCTGAAGACAATTTTGTTGGTCGCCGCCTGCGTATCGGTTCAAAGGCGACAATCATGGCTCTAGAGCGCGACCCGCGCTGCAAAATGATTTCGCTCGATCCGGACACAGGTGAACACAACCCGGACATTTTACGAAAGGTTGCCCAAGCACATGGTAGCTTTGCAGGCGTTTATTGCGCGGTATTGATCGAAGGCATATTGAAAAAAGGCGATTTGATCGAACTGATCGACGATTGATTTTCTGGTTATCGTTTGCAGTTTTCTTTCGACTCTATTTGAGAGTATCAACAGGCGCGTCTAACATGGCGTCAACCGGACGCGGGGGCGCGAGGGGTGATTTCGTCTGGCATCGCCGATACTCCATCTCATGAAAGTCTTTGCCGGTATTTGTCGGTTTGGCCGTGCGGCTATTCGCAAATTCGGCGGAGAACCGATTACACAAATGTTCCGTTGAATAGCAAAACATGGGAGTATCGCTTTCCGAAAGCATGCTCATCGTCGCCGTCAAATTCATCTTGTGAATTTGAATTCTGTGCCTATCTTAGCGCCAAGCACTGAATCAAATTCACCCAGGCAAATCCATGCGCTGCACCCAATGTCAATCCCTCAATCCCCAACAGTTTCAACACTGCGGAAGCTGCGGCGCGCCGTTGTTTCTCGCGGTTTTGAAAGAAGTCGGAGAGAAGGAACCGGCCGCCTCCTATTATATTTTTGAAACCGGGGCCACCCTCGGCCGGCACTACGATAATACCATTGTTCTGCTCGATTACTCTGTTTCACGCACACACGCGCGCATCGACTATGCCGGAGGCCGGTTTTTCATCCAGGATTTGGGCAGCAGCAACGGCGTGCTGGTGAATGATAGCAAGATCGAACGCCGCGAGTTGAAAGATTTCGATCTTGTTACCATCGGGAAGATTATGCTGCTGTTCCGCACCACGGAACTCGCCAAAAGCGGACAGAACCGGGTTTTGCTCACGCAAGACAAATTTCTCGCCGCCATCAAAGACCTGGGTGAAAGCGCCAAATCCGCCGCACTCTCCAACCGCGTGCTCGAAATTGCCGCAGAGTTTGCCGTCAATCTCACGCGCGCCGAACGCGCCATCATTTTTCTTTATGACCGCAGCCTCAATCTCAAGCCGGCGGCGTTTTATAATCTCACCCAAGATGATTTGCAGCGCGATGAATTCACGGTAAGCCGTTCGACGATTGACGAAACGGTTAAAACCGGCGAAATGATCATTCGCGAGCAAGCGTTGCTCGAGCCGCGCTTTCAGGTCAATCAAAGCATTATTTCTCTCAATCTCAGTACCATCATCTGTTTGCCGTTGAAATCGCCGCACGCGCTTGAGGTTTCCACCGCGCACGACGCCGAAGCGCCCGGCTATTTCGTCAAGGACGCGATTTTTGGCGTGCTCTATCTCGACAGCCGCATGCCGCTGAAGGGTTTGCCCGAACATCGCAAAACCATGTTGCAAGTTCTGGCCGATCAAACCTCGCTGGCCATCGAAAACGCGCTGCTGCAAAAAGAAATGGCGGAAAAGCATCGCCTCAAAAAGCAGATGCGCGCCGCCAGGGCCGTGCAACAGCGTCTGCTGCCCGAATCCGAATTTTCCCATCCGGCGTTTGAGATGGCGTTTCGCTTTGCTGCGGCCCAGCAAATCGGCGGCGACTATTTGAACTTTGTGCCGCTAGGCGAGTCGCGCTATCTCATTGCCATTGGCGACGTGGTGGGCAAAGGCCTGCCCGCCGGACTGGTGGTGATGACCTTGCACGGCGGGCTTTATTCCGAAATCTCGCATCGCCAGAATCTCGTTGCCATGATGCGCAATCTTGATCGCCTGATTTACGAATATGCGCAAGGCAAAGTCTTTGTCACTTTCTTTGTCGGTGTGCTCGATTTGGAAAAACAACGGCTCGAATTTAGCAGCGCCGGCCACAATCCGCCGCTGATTCGCCACGCTAGCGGCGAGGCCTGGCAGGAGTTGCGCGCGGTCGGCATTCCGCTGGGACTCGATCCCAACACCAACCGCTTCGTCGAAACATTCGATTTGCAGTCCGGCGATTTGCTGCTCTTTTACACTGACGGCATCACCGAAGCGAAAACCAAAGACCGCAAACAATTCGGCGCGGCAGGACTCAAGCAGGTGGTCGATGACTGGCTGGCGGCACAATCCCGCCCGAGCGCAACGCCGACCCTGGCGAAATTGGTGAAAGCCGTATTCGAATCCGTGCAACACTTCAGCGGCAAGAAGCAATTTGAAGATGATACGACATTGATGGCAGTGGCGATCAAGTAATTTGACCAAGGAAACCGGGGCATGATGGACGCCGATCAACTTCATCTTGTTCAACGCATCCAGGCCGGGGAAGCGGCTGCTGAAACCGAGCTTTTTAAGCGATACCAGGCGCCGATCCTGTGGAAAATTTGCCGGCATTTGAAAGCCGATCGCGAAAGCGTCAAGGATGTCGCAAGCGAGGTTTATTTGGCGATTCTGCAAGGCCTGCGCAACGCAAATTTCCAGCCCGAAAGATGGGAATCGCTGGAGGCCTACATTTGGGGTGTGACCAACAATAAAATCCGCGACTGGTTTAAACAAGCGAATCGCAATCATCGTTTTATCGAACCTCAACCTCCCGCCGGGAATATCGTCGCCGTCGCCGCAGAAGAATTCCTGGCCGAAAAGGACGAGCTGCGCCGGCGCCTGCAAACCTGCTTGCAGACAGTGGATTCAAAATACCGAACCGCTTTGGAATTGCGCTATTTTCGCGAGCTGACCATTCCGGAAATGAGTGCGGAGCTTGGCATTTCGCCGCGCCGAGTCAGCGAGCGAATTCATTATGCCCTAAAATTGCTGCGCAAAGCTCACGGTCGAGAACTCAAAAATATGTCAATAATCGTCCTCGTTTTGCTATTTTAGGGGTGTGGCCGATAACCCCTTGTCTTGCATAATCGATGAGGCTAACCATCAGTTTTCGAGTACATCGTTTGAGCGAAAGCAGACTTTTCGGCTACACCCCTAGAGCGGTGATGATGGAGTAAAATTATGCCATGTGAAATTTCCGATCGTGATCGGCGCATTGACGACTTTCTACTGAACAAGCTATCCGTCGCCGACGCCGAAGTCTTCGAGATTCATCTGTTCGGCTGTAAAGAATGCCTGACGGAATTGCGTTTGCGTGAGCAGATGATCGAGGTTCTCAAAAACGGAGCGGTCACAGTAGTGGCGGAACCTGCTCCCGTACGCCATTCAAACGTGCCGAAGGGGTTGGTTCAATCGATTGCTGAGTTTTTCAATGTGTTGCCAAACGCCTGGATTTATGCCGGCGTTGCTATGATCTTGATTATTGCTGTTCTGTCCTTCCCACTTCTTCACGATAAAAAAAGCGGCGAGTATTATGCGGCGAATTTTGCGCCTTCACCCCGGCTTGAAAGTCTGGCGGGCCAGCCGCAACGATCTTCAGACTTGTCGGTATTGACTATTTCTCCCCTCCTCGGCGAAAATCTCCACGGCGAGGTGTTGTTCCGGTGGCAAATCACACGGGATGAAAAAAGCATCGATCTACCGTTGGATTTGAAGATTCTAAACAACCATGAAACGGTGATTTATGATGTCCGAATTGGGGCGCAAGAATACCGTTTGAGTGAACAATTGTCGCCCGGCCTCTATTATTGGACATTGGAATATGAAGGTGAAATGTTGTATTTGGGGAAATTCTTTTTGGGCAAGCCCGCCGGTTAACTTCTCGAGACGGCGCCGTGTGCCAGCGAAACCTCTTGTCAGCACCGACACTTTTATGAAAAATGAAATAATCCACCGCTGCAAAATACTCCTGTTTTGCTTGTGCGGCCCCCTTTTTTCAGCAATTGCAGTGGCGCAAACAGTTATCTCCTTTACCGAGCAGGATACCGCTCGTGCAGAGTCTTATGTGGAGAAGGGAAACAATCTGGCATTTTATGCCAAATATGATAGCGCCAACGCCTATTATGAAAAGGCCGGTGTGATTTTCTTCGAGGTTGCAAGCCAAACAGAGAAAACCAGTCTGTGGCAAAAATACGTCACTTGCTACAACCAGACGGGCGACATTTTTCGTCTCAAAGACCGGCACAAAGAGGCTTTGGCTTATTTAAACAAAGCGCTGGAAATTGGAACAGCAAGACTCGGTCAAAATCACCCCGAGGTCGCCGCCACTTATGACAATATCGGCAGGATTTATTGGTATAAGGGTGATGGGGACAGCGCGTTATACTTTTGCGCTCGCGCCCTTGATATTAGACAGAGAGTTCTGGAGGAGAACCATCCCGAGGTCGCGCGCAGCTATGAAAGCATGGGTCTCGTTCTACTCTATAATAACGAGAATGCTGAAGCACTGGCATATCTTCAAAAAGCCCTCATGATCAGACGCCAGCGCTTTGGCGAAAATTCGCTGCCTGTGGCGTCGAGTTATCATACATTGGCAAGATATTGTTATTTCACCAAAGATATTGACGAACTCTACAATTTCGCCAACAAATCACTGGCGATAAAGCGCAGGTTTTTTGATGAAAACCATCCCGCGATCGCAGATACTTATAATGATGTTGGCAACTATTATTACTATACAAACAATTATGCGAAAGCCATTGAATTTTACGACAAGGCCCGTGCCATTAATGAACAAGCTTATGGGTATTATCATCAATACGTCGCGCGTTCTTATGTAAATATCGGCCATGTCCTGCACGCCCGAAAAGAATATGATCGGGCGATTGCTTCCATTCAAAAGGGCGGACATATTTTCCAGGCGATTTTTGGTGAGAATCAATGGGTCGCAAACAATTTTCAGTATCGGGGTGAAGTCTACAGCAGTAAAGGCGATTATGAAAAAGCGCTCGAATGTTTTGCAAAATCATTGGCAATTAACGAGAAAATTAAAGGAACGGACTTCCAAGTAGGCCGTATCTATGCCAGCATGGCAGAGATCCATCTTCGACTGAGCGACTTCACGAACGCTTTGAAACTCTGCCAAAAGTCTTTTGCCGCGTTGGTTCCCGGCTTTACCGACACCGCTTCTTATGCCAATCCACAATTGCACAACACTATCACTGAATTCTATCTTCTCAGAACGCTAAAGCTCAAGGCGGAAATCCTGGCAAATCGCTATCTGGCGCAATTCCAAATCTCTGATTTGCAAAAAGCGCTATCAACTTATGAGCTTGCTTCCGACTTAATTGATCAAATGCGCAGCGGCTTTAGAGAAGAAGGCTCCAAGCTCTTTTTGGGTGAAATCGCTGCCGGAGTTTACGATGGCGCTCTGCAAGCTGCACTGAAATTGGAGAGGATAACCAGGCAACAGCACTACGGCACACAAGCATTTACCCTGGCAGAAAAAAGCAAGGCAGCGGTGTTGACCCAGCTTTTGCGGGAATCGCGCGCCCAAAAATTTTCGGGTATTCCGGCAAAACTCCTTGAGGACGAGGCACAACTGCGCTCCGATCTGGCTTTACTTCAAACTGCCATCCAGAAAGAAAGACAGGCAAAGCAAAGCAATAAGCTGCAGCAATTCGAAGAGAAGTACTTTGCGCATAAAATTAAATATGATGAATTGATCAGACGATTCGAAAGAAACTATCCGAAGTATCATGTCTTGAAATATGACAGCAAAACCGTTGCGGTGGCAGAATTGCAAGCCGCGCTTGACGATCAAACGGCTCTGCTAAAATATTTTGTTGGAGACACAGCTATTTGTGCATTCGTTGTCACCCGCAGCCATTTTGAGACTTTTTCATTGAAAAAGGATTCACTCTTTACGGCGACGGTGAATGCTTTGGCTGCTTCCTTCAAGAATATCGGTTCCAAAACGACCTATCTGCAGGCCGCTGCCGACTTGTATCTGAGATTGATAAAACCGTTGGGTTCCAACATTGCCGATAAGCCGCATTGGATAATCATTCCTGACGGCGATTTATACTTTGTTCCCTTTGAAGCTTTGCTTGAGAAAAACGTCGCCGCAGTCCGGGAAGCGAATTATCACGGCTTGCCCTATGTTATCAAAAAGCACGAGATCTCCTATCATCTTTCAGCAACTCTGTTTTGGGAGAGCCGGAAAGAAAGCGACAAACTCAAGCATTCAAGTCTTTTTGTTGGTTTTGCGCCGGTTTTCAGCAAGAATGGCGCATTGAATCCGGACATTCTTAATTTCCTTACCGTGGCGAATCCAGATGCTTCATCTTATTTTGTTACGCGCAATGGCAAGACGCTGGATGAGCTTAAGTACAGCGCACGGGAGTTGTGGACGATCGCGCAATCTTTTCCTTTTGGCAGCCGCGTTTACCTGCATGAAGAGGCTTCGGAGGAAAATTTCAAAACGAATGCCGAGAATTACAGATATGTTCACGTTGCCACACACGGGTTTATCAATAATGAAAACCCCAAGCTCTCCAACCTTGCATTTTCGCAACCGCAGAACAGCAATGCCAAAGAAGACGGCATTCTCTATTCCAGCGAAACTTATAGCCTCACTTTGAATGCCGACCTTCTGGTCTTGAGCGCCTGCCAAACCGGCGCGGGCCAAATCATCAAAGGCGAAGGCTTGATGGCACTCACGCGCGGCTTTTTCTATTCCGGCGCGCGCAATATCGTGGCTTCGCTGTGGAAAGTGTACGATGAGCACACCAGCCGGTTGATGGTGGAGTTCTACCGTGAGATCGCTGCCGGAAAAACATATTCCGCGGCGCTGCGCGCAGCCAAGCTGAAGATGATTGCAAGCCCCGAAACCGCCGCGCCGCAATCCTGGGCGGGCTTTGTGCTGATCGGGAGATAGGGGGTTGCTGTCTCATTGGTTTTGGCTCCAATAACTGCAAATAATTGTTGCAACTGCCCCCTCTTTTGTCATCTGCAGTTACCACCGTTAAAAAGTTTCTAAAAAAACCGTCAATATTTCTCCCGCGAAAGCTATTACTCCCGTAAAAGGGGCCACTGCTCATTTGCCGGGAATGATTCATGCCGAAACAGTCGGCTATTGCACAGGCTATTGACTTTCTCAAAACCAACTGGTTTGACGGCAAAAGCCTGAAAGAAATCGCCCATCACCATCGCGTGGATGCCGGCAACCTGGAGCGGGCGTTCCGCAAGCAAGAAGGCGTCACGGTCAAGCAATTCCTCGATGCGAAACGAAAAGAACACGTGCTCGCGCGCTTGGCTGATAAGGAGTTTTTGGGTTATGCTATTGGCGCGGAGCTGGGATTTGGCAATGATCTGGCATTTTATCGCTGGGTGAAGCGCGCGTTCGGGGTTTCGTTTGCAGAACTGCGGAGCCGCTGCTCGGGCGACCGCAAGCCGGTACGATCGACAAAGACCATCAAATAATAGAATCTCAATATTACGAGGAGAAGGTCTGATGAAGACGGCGACCATACGAAGCGCCATTTTTCTGCTCTTCCTTGCCATTGCCAACTGTGCAATCGCCCAAGGATTCGTTTTAGGCCTTAGCCACGAAAGCCGGATATTTGGCAGTTTCCGGTCACTGAATGTCTACCTCCCGCTGGAATATGATTTCAACGATCCCACGGTCAGGTATCCTGTCATCTACTTTTTACATGGTTCCGGCACCAATCAAGACGGCTATACTTCGATCACCGTTATGATTGACAGTTTGCGCGCGGAAAACAAGATTTCGCCGATGCTGATGGTTTTTCCGGATGGCAGCGCCGGCCAGTTTGGCGGCAGTTATTACTCCAACTCCGCGCTTTACGGAAGTATGGAGGACTATATCGCTTTCGAGGTGGTGCCATTTATCGACAGCGAGTTTCACACTGCGGCGAAGCGCGAGCAAAGATTCATCATGGGGCATTCGATGGGCGGCTACGGCGCCATGCGCCTGGCGGTTGATCATCCGAAAATCTTTCGCGGCGGCGTTTCGCACAGCGGCATTCCCGATCTCACCCAATTTAAAACTTGGATTCCGACCCTGCTCAGTGAAAACGGCACGGCACCACCTTACAATTTCACCCCCTCCCGAATTTTTACCATAGATGCCTTTGCCATGTCCGGAGCCTGGTCTCCGAATCTTTCCAAGCCGCCTTATTTCGTCGATTTTCCTTTGGACAGCCAGGGTAATCTCATCGATTCGGTTTTTGCGCGCTGGCAAGAGCACAACCCGGCCAGGCTTATTGCGAATCTTTCGCCGGAGGATAACCTCGCTTTGTTTTTTGATTGCGGATTGCAGGATCGCTTTCTGATCGTTCCCTGGAACGATGCGTTTGCCGACTCGCTCGATCGCCTGGGTCTGCCTTATGAGTATCAAACATTTCAGGGCGGTCACGGCGACAAGCTGCTCGCGCGCTTGAGAATCTCTCTTGCCTGGGTGGACTCTGTTTTCAAGACGCCCCCGGTCTCTGCGGTGCAGGGGCGCGAAACGCGGACTCCCGCGGCATTTGCGCTGTATCAAAATTTTCCGAATCCCTTCAATCCCAGCACGAACATTCGGTTCGCGCTGCCCAGGCAGTCGGCAATCACGTTGAAAGTATATGATGTGTCTGGCCGTGAAGTCCTGATCCTGGCAGAAGGCAAATTTTCTGCGGGTATGCACGAGGTGTCATTTGACACCGGCCGGCTTGCGAGCGGACTGTATTTTTACCGCTTGTCCGCCGAGGGTTTTTCGCAAACGCGCAAGCTTACCGTGATGAAGTGAGTTCGTCCGGCCTGCAATGACAAGAAACAGTAACTTTTTTCTTTTCGCAGCGTGATTTTCGTCGGGTATATGTTTACATCGTTTCACAATGGGGGGATTTTTTCCCCACCCCCTTCGACAAGCTGCCTTCGACAGGCTCGGGCAGCGGCGCACGAGGCAGCGTTTTCCACCAAAAGTGATTTTTACCCGCCGAGGGATTGGCTGTTCGATTATACAGGCATAGCATCAGAAATGACGGCGCGAACTTCCGCGCTTTTTGAATTTGACTGCAAACCAGGGGAAGCCATGCTCAGAGAAATCTCCAATATCAGGCAGCGTACCGGCGAATATTTTCGCCGCTGGTTCCAGGGCCGGCAAATGGAAGTTCTGCTGTGGGAGGATATGGAACGCAACCTCGCGGGCTTCGAAATGAGCTATCGCAAAGGTCTGGCAGAATACACCTTGCTCTGGGAATATCCGGATCATTTTGCCCACTATCGCGTCGATGACGGCGAAGAATCGCCCGGCCGGCACAAGAGCAGCCCGGTGTTGCTGCACGATGATCATTATGAAGCGGATTATCTCATTATGCTTTTCGAGCAGGAAAGCCAAATGCTGGAGCACAAGCTCGCCAATCTCGTGCGCGAGAAACTTTTGCAGTGCCCGTTACGAGGGCCGGCAAAACACCGGCACGATGAAAATGATGATTTTGATCTATGACGAGCGGTATTGTTTTGCGTTCAGCTTATTTTAGCGGAATATCAGGGGCTCTATTTTACGAAATGGTGAGAGGGCGAACGCATTTTCAAAATTTTGTTCACAATTTACTTTGCCTCGTCGAGGCCAAACATTCATTTCACACCAACTGGAGGACTGCACCATGCAACCCAACGTTGACATCACCGGCAGTTTGAAGCGAGGCGTACTCCCGGCTTTTGCATTAAGCGCGGCATTGCTGTTGGGCTGTTCGCAGGAAAAACCGGTCGAGCCTGACCTCACCTCGCTTGACAACGCTGCGATCAATATCGACAGTATGGCCGAGCTTGAGCAGTTGATTGCCAAGCACAGCGAAGGCACAGCCGGCCTGGAGAAGAAAGGGCGAACAGTCGAATTGCCCCCGGGTTCACATGATGGCCTCGCCGCGGCGATTGCCGCCGCTGGCAAGAAGGGCACCGTCATCGTCAAAGCCGGGCTGCACACCGAATCGCAAACCGTTACCATCACGCGTGAAGTTAGAATCATCGGCGAACACGGCGCAATTTTCGAATTCGACACTCAGCCCTGGCCGCCCTCCGCTGAAATCGATCCGGCGTTGCACATTAAGAACGCCGATGACGTGGCGATTTGGAATGTGGAGATTCGTCCCACCGGCAGCATCGGCGGCACGGCCATTCTGGTTGAAGATTCGGAAGACGCCATCATCGGCCGCAGCACCATCCGCGAGCATCAATTCTCCGTGTTGCTCGAAGGCGGCGACGAGGCCGAGATTTACAAAAACACGATTATCGCGACCACCGCCTGGCAAACCGGCAATCCCGCTGAAGTGCACGGCATTGTCGTGATCAACGGCAAGAAAGTCGAGATCGAGAAGAACGACATCAGCAACGCTCTGTTCGGACTCTGGGCGTGCGACGAAAAGGGTGAGATCGAGCGCAACACGTTTCATGAAAATTTCATCGGGTTGATTTTGTGCAAAGTTCCCGATAGTGCTTTTCCCCTGCCGGGCGGAAAGCTGGCCGGCTCCGCGCTGGCCGCGACCAAGTGGGAGGCGCAAGACAACAATGCCACCGGCAATTTCGACGCCGGCTACCTCGTCATCGACGGCGCCAATAATAACCGCCTGAAAGATAACAAGGCCTCGAACAACGGCACTTATGACATCGACCTGACCGGCGATACCTATCGTTTTGGCTTCCTCACGCCAAAGTCATTCGAGAACAAAGTGATTGCCGGGCGTCATCAAAATTTGAGAATCAAGGATTGCGGCGAGAACAACACCATCATCGGCGGGCAGTTGGTGGATAATTCGCAGGATCCGTGCTACTAAACGGAGATGCGATGGGGGGCCGTTTTACCAAAGCAGCTTAACAGCATAGGGCGAGAAAATTTCGTCTTTGGTGAGCAGGAAAAGTTCCTCTGCGCTGGCTTGTGCGATTAGCATTAGCGGCACGCGCCCTTGAGGACAGCTTCTCGGGCGCGATGTTTCACATACGTTTCAGCGAACCGATAGTTATGCTGCAAAATACGAGTCACAGCTAGGAAATGAGAAAAGCAGCGATGATTTCCCGGATGAGTAAGGGCAAATTCGGTTGTGAGAAAGACATTTCGGGAGCAGGAATGCGATGATGTTTGATATCGGGAGGAACGTGTTTATGATGGGAGTGTGTCGATTGCAGGGAAAGATCATTGGGATGGGGTTGATCATCGTACCAGTATAACTTTTCACGCTCTCGGTAGACTTCGTAGCTGTAAGTTTTGATGCGTTCTTTGCGAAAGTCGATCAGTTCTTTGACGTTCAACCGAATTTGCCGGTCGAAAAACACGGTTCCCAAAACTTCACCGACGTGCGGGCCGTAACGTTTGAGAACCAACGTCGAAAATTTGATCTGAGGGTACTGGTTGGGAAGATTATAAATGAACTGTTCGTAATCAGAAATCGAGCTTAGTTCGGTCATGGCGAGAGGGTGGCTCAGACGGTTACCAGAAAATCGTCTTCCAGCGCATCGATCAACGGCAGCTTGGGCAACACCTCATTGAGTTTTCCCTTGTACTCTGCCAGGCGATCGAGCTTGATTTCATACAAACCGGCCCAATTTTGAAAGTCCCATTTTTCCTCCAGTTTGCCGGCTTTGTAGAGTTTGTAGAAGTAGGCCGAAAGCAATTGATACTTTTTTTCGTATTCCAGAATTTTCGGCTCGAGGCCCTGCAGATCCTCGATAATTTCGGCTAAAGAAATCGTCGTTGCCATATTCAAGACCTTTAAAAAATGATCGCCGCCAAATTTGAGAACGGTTTTAATATAGATAAATTCAATGAGCAATGCAACAATTCGAATGATTCTGCCCCAATCAAATCATGCAGAATCAGAAACCTCAACACCGCAGCTTTTATTACTCGGCGTCGATTCACGATGAAACGATAATGTTCAAATTTTGTTGAAATGTGATTTCTCGCTACAGGATCGTGGGTAGGTGGTGGTTGGGGATGCAACGCGCACAGCAATCATTTTGGTCAACCAATAACACACCTAATTTTTAGGAGGATTTATGAAAACCCGCCTGTTGGTTTTGCTCAGTATTTTGTTTTGTCTGACAGTATCCCCAAGCTCTCATGCCCAAATTCCCCGGACGCTTTCCTACCAGGGCGTGCTCACCGATAACGCCGGCAAGCCAAGGCCGGATGGCAGTTACAATTTCACCTTTCGATTCTACACCTTGCCCACCGGCGGCACGGCGATTTGGTCGGAATCAAAAAGTCTGCTAGTGAAGAGCGGACTCTTTTCGACCGCGTTGGGCGAGCAAACCTCATTTGGCGCAGCGGTCAAATTTGATACCCAATATTGGCTGGGCATTCAAGTTGGCAGTGATCCTGAGCTTTCCCCGCGCATTGCGCTGACAAGTGTGGGATACAGCTTCAGCTCGCTGCGCGCGGATACGGCGAGCGTTTCGGTGGCGTCGCTGGCGGATACGACGTGGCGGCATAGCGGGGCGAATATTTATCGGATGAATGGGAATGTTGGGATTGGAACGGCCACACCAAGAGCGACTTTTCACGTAGTGAATCCAGCGCAACAATCTGAATCGCTACTTAGAATTGGAAGCGATGCGCCAGGAAACACTCACTTGACGATCTCGACCTCAGAATTTAGTTCAGGATACGCACGGCTGCAAGCAGTTAAGAATGAGGGAGCCGCTGTCGGTGATATCATACTCAATCCAATTGGCGGTAATGTGGGAATTGGAACGACAACGCCAACCGCCACGCTTCAAGTAGTTTGTTTACCTCAGCAGAACGAATCACTTCTTAGAGTCGGTAGCGATGCGCCGGGAAACACTCATTTGACGATCTCGACTTCAGAATTCCGTTCAGGATACGCACGATTGCAAGCAGTTAAGAATGAGGGGAGCGCTGTTGGTGATATTGTCCTTAATCCAATTGGCGGCAATGTTGGTGTTGGAACGACAGCACCAACTGCAACGCTTCAAGTCGTAAGTTTGCCTCAGCAAAATGAATCTGTGCTTAGAATTGGAAGCAATGATCCGGGAAATACCCATTTATCGATATCGACCTCAGCTTATCGTTCTGGGTATGCGAGGTTACAGGCGGTTAAGAACGAAGGAGCTGCTGTTGGTGATATAGTACTTAATCCAATTGGCGGCAATGTTGGAATTGGAACGGTGTCTCCCAGCGCGGAATTAGAAGTTGTCGGCACCACTACAACCAAAGTTCTCAAAATCACCGGCGGCGGCGACCTTGCCGAGCCATTCGAGATTTCCGAGAGCCAGCCCATTCCCAAAGGCGCGTTGGTGATTATTGATGAGGAGAATCCTGGCCGATTGAAATTGAGCCATCAAGCCTATGACAAGCGCGTGGCGGGCGTGGTCAGCGGCGCGGGCGGTATCAATCCGGGCATAACGCTCACGCAAGAGGGTATGCTGGAAGGCGGGCAGAACGTTGCGCTCAGCGGTCGCGTGTATGCTTTGGCCACCGCCGCCAACGGCCCCATCAAGCCGGGGGATTTGCTGACGACGGCGGAGGTTCCGGGCCATGCGATGAAGGCGACGGATTTTGTTCGTTGGCAAGGCGCAGTGATTGGCAAGGCGATGTCGGTGCTTGAAAATGGCGAAGGGTTGGTGCTGGTGTTGGTGAATTTGCAGTGATGCCGATGAAACAGATCAAGCGGCAACGGCAAATGCGCGAGCACTGAGCACTTCATCGGCGCGCAAGGGCTGTATTTCAGACTCGTTGACCACGATGACAGCAATGGTTTCGCCAATAGCATTAAAAACCTCCAGCGAATAGCCGGGCTCTTCACCGGGCAAGGCGGGATGGCAATCCACAATAGTAGCAACGTCGCCGCGGCGCAGATGTTTTGTAGGAAAATCGCGGGCTAAGGCCACACGTTGAAAAAGCTCGAAGGGGTTCATGGTTTTGTTTCTTTCGCAGGATATAATGTTATGAATTTGGTTTTGCCGGTAACGCGCTCTGTCATCCAAATCGTAGTTACGGATAAACCTTTGCCATTTGGGCCGCGCAGATTGCCGCGAATCTCATAGACCTTACCGTGTTTGGTCTGCTCGACTTCCGTCGCTTCGAGAACCAGGATTTGCTCGCGGAGATCTTGCTCCAAGGCCTGCCAGTTATTCAGAGTGTAGCCGGCTGCTGCAAGAAATCTGGACTTGTCGTCGGCGGGTCGTGGTACCAAGAGATAACGCAAGAACTTTTCCGGCGCAAAGACGGTTTCTTCGGGTAATTTCATGGCAAAACACAGAATAAGTTGTCGCAAAATACGAATTGCGCCATGCGAAGTCAAGTGTGAAGAAAGTGCGACGGTCCATGCTATAGCCACCGCCTCCAACGGCCCGATCAATCCGGGGGATTTGCTGACGACGTCGGAAGTGCCGGGGCACGCGATGAAGGCGACGGATCGTGAGCTGTGGCCGGGCGCGGTAATCGGGAAGGCAATGTCGAAGCTGGAAAGCGGGGAAGGGTTGGTGCTGGTGTTGGTGAATTTACAATAACCATTGGAGGATTGTGACATGAAAACAAGAAAGACGCTTCTATCATTATTTGCGATGTTTCAATTGTTTGGGTGGCTTTTTACATTGCTTTCTTCTAGAAGTATTTTTGCTCAACAATCAGTTGATTGGGATAGCTGGGATGTGGTTTCTGGTAAGCTTATTGTAAAATACCGGCCTTCAAAAGCAGAGGCGCTTAAAGCGCCATCTCCTGTTTCTGTGGTCGCCGGTTCGGCTCTTACCTTGACATTGTTGGAAAAAATTGTTGAAGATGAATTGAAGATTCAAAAACCAAACGCGGTTTTTAAATCGATACTACCTAATACTTTCATCGGGGAATTCGATCCGGAGCAACGTGACAACGTGTTGCGTGCGCTTGCCGCTGATCCGGATGTCGAGTATTTTGAGCCCGTGCGCCTTAGAAAGCCAAAGACAACATGGGGAACAGCTACACCCAACGATCCAGATCGGGATCAACTTTGGGGAATGCAACGGATTGGTGCACCTCGCGCTTGGGAACGTCAGCCTGCAGCACGAACAGCCGTCAGAGTAGCTGTCTGTGAGTGCCAGTATGATAATAATCATATTGATTTACAGATGCAGAATTCCCAAGTCCAAAATGGACGTCAGTGTCTTGATGACGATGGGCAGATTATTCAACGGCGCTTTAATCACGCTACCCATGTTGCTGGAACGATTGCGGCCTCGGGCAATAATGGCATAAATGTCGTCGGAGTAGCGAATGTGGAACTGGTTTCTTTACGTTTTCCTAATACCAATGATGAGTTTGCACAACTAATTGTGTGGGCTGTTCAAAATCAAGTGCAAGTGATCAACATGAGTTGGAAGTGGTGCGGTGACGATGATGTTGATAATGGAGACGACTGTGACAAATGTCTTTACCCTGCACCATCGCAAGCCGAACAAGAAGCGATAACCAATGCGTTGCCCAATATTGTTTTCGTTGCAGCCGCTAGTAATGAAGGTTGCAATACCGATGAACAGGGGCGTGCGCCCCTTCCCGTAGGCTATACTGGAGTTATTGGCGTTTCCGCGCTAAATCAGGATAGTACGCGCGCCGATTTTTCCAATTTTGGCCCGTATGTCGATCTTGCTGCTCCTGGTGTGGATATTTTGTCAACTCGGCCTGGAAATCAAGTAATGTCACTACAGGGGACCTCGATGGCCTCGCCCCATGTCGCTGGGTCGGCCGCGGCAATACTGGCTGTAAATCCGAGAATGGCGAGAGTTGATATTCGTTCAATTACTCGACTCTTGCAACTCACAGCAGAAGATATTGGCCCAACAGGAAAAGATGAAGACTTCGGTTGGGGAGTAGTGCGGGTAGATCGTGCGGTTGATGGAATAGCAGACGTTTATGCTGATAACACCTTCAGTATCCCGTTCGTGCCCCGGCTTGGCACTTTGTTTTTCCCATACAGAACTGTTAAAGATGCCCTTGACGGAATTGAGAAAGGTGGGAGAATTGGCCTCGTGGGAAAAAGTTCTTTCAGGGAGGATATAACGAGTGACAAGCCTTTTGTAATCGAGAAGGCTTGCACTATCATATCCGTGGGAGACAGTGCAATAATTGGCCAGTGAGAAGCTACAGTTATGCAATTAACTTTAATAAGGTCAGTTATTGCAACTTGGTACTTGTTCTTCAAGCTTACTTCGCTTAAGGAGATTATCATGAAAGCGAAATCATCTGTTGTCTTCACGTTATTGTTTGCCGCATTGATTTTGAATAGTAAAGCTTATTCTCAAACCAACCAAGTCGAATGGCCCTCATTCAACTCAGGCTTTGGCGCAGCAAGCTCGGCTGGCACGCAAATCTGCTCTGCCCTCGGCCAATCGTTTGTCGGATCGGCGCAAAACACGAACTCCCAGATTATCAGCGGTTTTCTGGTGCATCCGCTTATTTGCGAGACCGGAACCGCGGTTGAAGAGAAAACGCAGGAAGAAAGCCAATTGCCAACCGCCTACGAGTTGGAGCAAAACTATCCCAATCCCTTCAACCCCAGCACAACGATTGCCTTTGCGCTGCCCAAGCTGTCGGAAGTCACGCTGAAGATCTTCGATGCTTCCGGCAGAGAAGTCGCGACGCTGGTGGAAGGCAGGCTGCCAGCGGGCAGGCATGAAGTTGTTTTGGATGCCAGACCGTTTTCCAGCGGGGTGTATTTCTATCGCTGGCAGGCCGGGGAGTTTTTGCAGACGCGGCGACTCACGTTGGTGAAGTAAATTGGCTTTGGATGCTTCCTTTCCTGATCGCATGAGAGCAATCCAAAGTATGAGACTTCACCTTCCTCCCAAACTTGGCTGTTAAACCGCCGCCCGGGAACTGATTTATTGTCAGCCACAGCTCCTGGGCGGTTTGGTTACAGTATGATCCGATTTTCCTTCCGTTTTGAGATGTCCTCCCGCCTTTAGCAGAGACTAGTACACTGTTAACTTAATTTGTAGGAATGCCTTTCGAAATGTCATCCAGACGGGATCTTGTGAGGTACTCGGCATAATGCCTGCGACTTCACAAGTTCCCTCCTGGATGACATGCCGGTTCAATTATCATAATTTCAAACAAATGCATGGCTTTTATCATTATCAAAGTGAACAAAAGTGTTATTAAATTTAATTTACTCTTAACGAAACTATTCTATGCTGTAATAGTAAAAGCTCAAACAATTTTTAACCAGGAGTCCTGATGTCAAAAAATGAAATTGCCATTCTCGGGTTGTTATCGGAATCTCCCATGCACGGGTATCAAATTCATCAGGAGATTACGCGGCGGGAGATGGATTATTGGGCAAAGATCAAGCTCGCGTCGATTTATACCACGCTCACGCGACTAGAAGAAGGCGGGTTGATCAAATCCGAAAAAGAAAAAGTCGGCAACACGCCGGAGCGCACGGTTTATTCGATCACCGAGAAAGGCCGCGAGCAGTTGAGCGAGATGGTTGAATATTTTCTGCGCGAAGACGACCGGCCGGAATGGCCCTTCGGCCTGGGTGTGGCCTTCATTCAAGGCGCGCCGCGCGAACGTGTGCTGGCTGCGCTGCAACATCGCCGCGAAAAGCTGACGCAATGTGATCGCGATTTGCATGATCATTTGATCAAGCTGAAAGAGCAGATTCCCTTCAATTGGTTTTTGCTGATCGAAAACGCGCATAAACACATGAAATTGGAATTGGAGTGGCTTGATCAGCTTACCGCGCAAGTGCAGGCGGAGCCGCACTGGGGGCTTGTTTGGCCACCCGAGTTGAGGCTGAAACATCAAAGAGTACACGAGGCCTCGACACGCGCTCTGGCGACGAAAGCGGCATGAGGCGGGCAACACGAATAAGCCCAGGCGCGTTCAACAGGTTTTTGGCCGTAAGATACATCAGCATTAAAATTGCAAACAATCATGATAGCCATAAAAGTTAACGGAGGAAAATTTATGTCCGCTTTGAAGCGCATTTTTCTGTTGTCGATGTTTGCTGCAGCGGTTGCAACGGCAGTCGCGCAGGAGGCTGATCCGGTTTTGGCGATGAACACGACGGCCTCGCCCAAACCCAACGGCGCGTTTCTCACGCTGGACGAGGCCGTGAAAACCGCGCTGGAAAACAACCTGTCGCTGCAAGCGGCCTCGAAGGGTGTGCGCGCTTCGCAATGGGGCGTGAAGAAAGCCTATCTCGATTATCTGCCGCAAGTCAACTTCAACCTGCAATACACACGCCTGGACCAGGGCACGCTCGATCGCGCCAATGCCTTTTACAATTTTGTGAATGATCCGGCCAATGGCCAGTTTCTGCCGGATGAATTGCGACGCAATGTGCGGCCGGGCGCGTGGCGTAATTCCTACGGCCCCTCGGTGACCGTGCTGCAACCAATTTTCACCGGCGGCATTCTGTCTTCGCAACTGGGCTTGGCGCAGGCACTCGACGTGCGCAGTCAGGCAACTTTGGAAGCGACGCGACAAGACGTCATTTTCCAGACGCACAACGCCTACTTTCAAGTGCTGAAAGCGCAAGAGTTGTTGGCCCTGGCAGAAGAATCGCATCGTTCAGCGCAAGAACATCTTTCAAATTCCAGGAAGATGCTGGAGGTCGGCTTGCGCGCGCGCAATGAAGTTTTGCGCTTCGAAGTGGCGCTGGCGACGGCAGAGAACAATTTGGTGGTGGCGCAGAATAATCTTGAGCTGAGCCGCGCCAGTCTCAACCAAATAATGGGTCTCAATCTTGAGAAAGAAGCAACGCTGAAGCCGGTGGAAGATTTTGGTTGGACTGCGCCGCGCACATTGGAGGAACAAACCGAGATTGCCTTGCGCCGTAATCCCGGTGTGCAAGTGATGAAATCAAACGTCTCGGCGCAGCAAGCGGCGGTGGGTGTGGCGCGTTCGGGCTTCTTGCCCAAAGTGAGTCTAGCTTACAATTATTCGTGGGAAGCAAATGACACCTGGGCTTTTGACAGCATCAAAAGCTGGTCATTGGGTATTGCCGCGAGTTTTCCGGTGTTCAACAGTTTTCAGAATTATGCCGGATTGCAGCAGCAACGCGAGACGCTGCAGCAAGTGCGCAAGATGGAAGATGACTTTGTGCGCGTGTTGCAGTTGCAGGTGAAGCAGGCGTCGTTGAATTTGGGCGCATCAGAGAAACGCATGGCGATTGCCGAAAAGGCGGTGGAAGAGGCGAACGAGAATTTGCGCATTGTGAATAATTCTTATCAAGTCGGCTTGCTTTCGAGTCTTGATGTGATCGATGCCGAAGTCGCTGCGCAAGCCGCCAAAGCCAGCCGCATTGACGCGCGTTATGATTTCTTCCTGGCCAAAGCCCAGTTGGCGCGGGCGATGGGCGTGCTGGGCAGGTGAAGAAGGAGAGCTGGACTTGGGAGTTAGGGAGCGGGTGAAGGGGGGAATCGGGGAGATGGGCAAGTATATATTTTAACGTATACATGTTATTCGTTTACGAAGGCGTTTGAATGGCGAGGTTTTTATGAAATCGAAGATAGTCGTCGGGCTGCTGTTTGCCACAGCGCTAATGAGCTTCGCGGCGTGGAGCCGCTGGTCGAATGACAAATCCGATAAGCCGGCTGCGGCATTGCCGCTGGCAGTCAGAGTTCAAGTTCTGGCGCCGGCAGAACTCGTGCAAACGTTGAGCGTTTCGGGCACGCTGGCCGGAGAAAACGAGGCCATGGTTATTTCCGAAACCAACGGCGCGGTGGTTGCCGTGCGCGCGCAAGTAGGCGACTGGTTGAAGCAAGGTCAAACCATCGTGCAAATCGAAAATGATTTAAAGCGGGTGGCCGTGGAACAGGCGAAAGCGCAATTGCTCACCGCGCAAACGAATCACGACAAAGCCAAAAAAGATTTGGAGCGCTACGAAGAGTTGTTCAAGCAGCAAATTACGACGCAAAGCGTAATCGAAAGCGCGCGCCTGGCCGAGCGCGCCGCTGAAGCGCAACTCAAAAGCGCAGAAGCGGCCTTGAAATTGGCGCAGCGCCAGTTTGATGATTCGTTCATCAAAGCGCCGCTGGCCGGCCGCTTGGCCGATCGCTATGTTAATCAAGCGGCGATGGTGATGCCGGGCGATAAAATCGGCGTCATTGTTGATGGCCGCCAGATGAAATTGAGGACAAGCGTGACGGAGAGTGAGATTGCCTTGCTGCGCAGCGGTCAGCCGGCGGAGGTGATCGCGGATGCTCTGCCGCGGCAGAAATTCACCGGCAGGGTCATTTCCGTGGCGCAGAAAGCCAACAGCGAACGCACGTATCCGGTCGAGATTCTCGTGCCGAATGATGCGCAGGAATCCTTGAAAAGCGGCATGTTTGGCCGCGCCTTCGTGCAAGTGGCAAAGGCGGAAGCGGCATTGGTCGTTCCGAGTTCGGCCGTGTTGACGGACGCGTCTGGCAGCTATGTGTTTGTCGAAGAAAGCGGCGTTGCAAAACGGATTGCCGTACAGGCCGGCCTGCAACAGGGCGGTCAAACGCAAATTGTCAGCGGCCTCGCAGCCGGCGCGAAGCTGGTGGTTTCCGGGCACCAGAGGCTTTCAGATGGCTCAAGAGTTGTTGTAGAGAATTAGTTATTCGCCCGGCACTGTTACCTTATTTTATGACGAATACCCTGGTGATTCAGGTGAACTTTTGTGAAATATGCGGTCAAGAGCGAATTTTCACAGGATTCTTTCAGAATGACATTCAGAGGGGGATATATATTTTAGGGTAACAATGTACTGGCAATTGTTATGTTTTCACTACATGAGAATGGCTTCCTGAAATTTTGATTTTAAGGCAAATTTATGTCGATCACTGAAGTCTCGATTAAACGGCCGGCCTTTATCACGATGATCTTCACCGCGCTGGCAGCGCTTGGCATCTTTGCCTACTCGCAGATGGGCGTCGATTTGCTGCCCAAGATGGATTGGCCGATGGTTTCAATCGTGACCATCTATCCCGGCGCCGGACCGAGAGAAGTTGAAAGCGCAGTTTCCAAGCCGATCGAAGAGGCGCTCTCCAGTTTGAATGGCTTGAAACACATTCGGTCGTTTTCGAATGAAAATGTTTCCGTTTTGCTGGCGGAGTTTTCCTTCACCACGAATGTCGAAGTTGCAACGAATGAAGTGCAGCGCAAAGTTGACGGCGTGCGCGCGGATTTGCCCAGGGAAATCTACACGCCCACGGTGACAAAATCCGACATCAACGATTTCCCCATTGTGCGCATTGCGATGAGCGGCGCGAATTTGGACGCGCGTGCGTTGCATCAATTCGCGGATGAACATGTGGCGCAGCGCCTGGAGCAACTGCCGGGCGTGTCGAGCGTGGAAATCGTCGGCGGCCTGGTGCGTGAAATTCGCATCGAAGTTGACAACGAGCGTTTACGTGCATACAATCTTTCGATTTTGCAAGTGAGCCAGGCGCTGCAACGCGAGAACCTTGACTTCCCCACCGGCAAAATCAATTCTCCTGAGAGCCAATACATTGTGCGCGTCGCTGGCCAGTTTAAATCTCCGGAAGCGATGAACAGCATTGTGCTGGCCGCGCAAGGCGACAGCAAGATTTATTTGCGCGACGTTGCCAACGTGCTTGACACTTACAATGAAGACGTCACCTACACCCGCCTGAACGGCGAACCAGCAATCGGCTTGTATTTGCAGCGCCAATCAGGCTCCAACTCCGTGCAAGTGGCTCAGCTTGTGCGTAAAGAACTGGCAAAGATCGAAGCCGAGCAACGGGGTGATATTCATTTCGAAGTCGCGCAAGACATCACGCAATTCACCTTGCATTCGGTGGATGAAGTCAAGCGCGATCTCGGCCTGGCGGTATTGATGGTGGCTCTGGTTTTGTTCGTCTTCCTGCACAGCTTCCGCAACTCGTTTATCGTGTTGCTCTCGATTCCTACGAGTTTGGTGACGACGTTCATCATGATGCAGGTCTTCGGCTTCACCATCAACCTCGTGTCGTTGATGGCGCTGGCGCTGGTGATCGGCATTCTGGTTGACGATTCCATCGTCGTGCTGGAGAATATTCATCGCCACCTTGAACACGGTGAAGAGCCCAAAGTTGCCGCGCTCAAGGGTCGCAACGAAATCGGCTTTGCCGCTCTGGCGATCACGCTGGTCGATGTCGTGGTATTTCTGCCGATTGCGTTGATCGGCGGCATCGTCGGAAAGATCTTCAAGGAGTTCGGTTTGACCATCGTGGTGAGCACTCTACTCTCTCTCTTTGTATCTTTTACACTCACACCGATGCTGGCCTCAAAATGGTCGCGCGCCGGCCGCACAACGTTCCGCTGGCGCTGGCTGCATCACATGATCGACAAGTTTGAGGCCTGGCAGGATAAATTGAATGAGCGCTATCGTCATTTGTTGGCCTGGAGTCTTGATCATCGCAAAACGATTGTTGCGACGAGTTTTGGTTTGCTGATCGCGAGCCTGGCGCTGGTGCCGCTGGGTTTGGTCGGCAGCGAGTTTATGAGCGAGGCTGATCGAGGCGAGTTTGCCATTAATCTTGAAATGCCGATCGGCACGGCGCTGAATCTCACGGACAATGCCACGCAACGCGTTGAAAGCATTCTCGCAAGTTTGCCGGAGGTGACACGTTATCTTGCCACTGTGGGCAAATCCCAAAATGAATGGACCAGCGCGAAACGGCCGAACGTGGCGCAAATTGCCGTGACGCTCAAGGAAAAGCGTAAGCGCGAACGCAGCACGGCGGAAGTCATGAATATTATCGCGCAGCAGACGGCTAAAATTCCTGGCCTGCAAGTGCGCATGAGCCCGATCAGCATGTTTGGCGCAGCGCAAGAAGCGCCATTGCAAATCGAAGTCAAAGGCCCGGATCTTGAAACGCTGGCGAAGGTTGCGGAGCAAGTCGTGCACATTACGGCGAATGTGAAGGGCACGCGCGACGTGAAGAGTTCATGGGAAGAAGGCCAGCCGGAGATCCAGGTTTCAGTTGATCGCGACCGCGCGGCGCAACTCGGCTTGACGCTGGGAGAAATCGGCGTGGCCTTGCGCACCGCGCTCGAAGGCGACATTGCCACAAAATTTAAAGACGGGAATAGCGAATTCGACACGCGGGTGGTGCTGGCGAAAACGAACCGCAGCAACCCGGCTGACGTTGAGAAAGTCACGCTGGTAAATTATCGCGGCGAGCGCATCTTTCTCGGCCAGGTCGCAGACATTTATTACGGCAAAGGCCCAACCATGATCAGCCGCAAAGATCGCGAGCGCCTGATTACCGTTTCTTCCCAGCTCAGCGGCGAAGCCCCGCTGGGACAAATCACGCAAGAAATTCAAGCGCGCGGCGCCCAAATCGAACTGCCGCCGGGGGTCACCATTGCCTATGCCGGCGATGTGCAAAACATGCAAGACATGTTTCGCGACATGATGATCGCGATTATGTTTGCCGCGTTGTTTGTCTACATGATCATGGTCGCGTTGTTTGAAAGCTACGCTCACCCGTTTACGATTATGTTTTCGATTCCGGTGGCGCTGGTCGGCAGTCTCACGGCGCTGGCGTTGACCGGCCAAACGCTGAACATGTTTTCGATGATCGGTTTGCTGCTTTCCATGGGGTTGGTGACGAAGAATGCAATCTTGCTGGTTGATCGTGCGAATGATCAGCGCAGCCGAGGCTTGTCTGTGCGTGAGGCTTTGCTCGAGGCCGGTTTCACGCGTCTGCGCCCGATTCTCATGACAACGCTGACTATGGTGCTCGGCATGACGCCGCTGGCTTTGGCGTTGGGCGCGGGTTCTGAGATTCGTCAAAGCATGGCGATTGCCGTTATCGGAGCATTGATCAGTTCGACGCTGCTGACGCTGGTCCTGGTTCCGGTCGTTTATACCTATGTCGAGGGTTTGCGCATGAGATTGGCGCGGCGCAAGCTCGCGGCGACCAATGGCAAATTTGAACATGTGCCCGAGGGAATAAGGACAGAAGCGGCATAAGTCCGAACGCGAGAATTTTTTCAAGCATCGAATAAATTTCTGCAAGTTTTTGTCCACAAAGTTTAAATCCCACAAAAGAAGCCTTTTTGCTTTTGTGGCCAGAGTTTGAGGCCGCTCAAAGCACATCGCTTTTCAACGTGTTTGAAAAGCGATGTGCGCCCTCATTCGACTTTGTTGGGACTCGGGGTCACAGAGTTCTTCAATTTTTGATGAATCGGTTAAAACCTGCGCGTCGAAAATTGGCCCATCGTGAGGCGAACGTTTTTACAAAGCCTACTCGATCAAAAATGGTTGGGTAGGCTTTGTAGTTGGCACAATATTACCAACGGCTTGCGGCACGGGAGATGACGGATTTTTGCCCGAAAAACTGCTTGACTTTTCAGCGAGAATAGTCTAAGTTTGGCGCTTGTCTGTTGAAATCACCGGGCATTTAATTTTCATTCCCATCAGAAAGCGATCCGATGAAACGTACGTATCAACCGCATAATCGTAAGCGCAAAGCAAAGCATGGTTTTCGCGAGCGCATGTCCACTAAAAACGGGCGTAAAGTGCTTGCGCGCCGCCGCGCCAAAGGCAGAAAACGCCTCACCGTCAGTGACGAATGAGCTTGCCCGCAAGCACGATCTTCCCAAGCGGGAAATTCTGCGCGGTGACAAACTGTTCCAGGAGCTGTTTGAGAGCGGGCAATTCAAACGGGGTAAATTTTTTAATGTTGTTTGGCGCGCAGCGGAGCGCCGGCGCGTGGCGTTTGCGACAGCCCGGCGCATCAAAAGCGCGGTCACACGCAATTCGATCAAGCGTCGCTTGCGCGAGGCTTATCGCCTCGAAAAGCATGAATTCACGGGCAGGGCAGAAGTTGTTTTTATCGGCGGCGAAAAGGTGATTATGGCGAGCTTCGCGGCGTTGCGCGCAGACATGCGGCGGTTGGGTGCAATCATTCCAGAAAAAAGTGTGCAGCGATAAAATTTCATGCCGGCTCCATCCCGTTGTTCCTCCGATGAAAACGATTCTGGTATTCACGATTCGGCTGTATCAGCGTTTTCTGTCGCCCCTTCTCCCGCCTTCTTGCCGTTATTATCCGACTTGCTCAGAATATGCTTGCCAAGCCATCGCGAAACACGGAGCATGGAGGGGAACTTATCTCGGCATAAAACGCATTCTGCGGTGCCATCCCTGGCATGCCGGCGGATACGATCCGGTTCCGTGAGCTCTCGTGCGTTTTTATTATATTAATCTTTCTTGCAGGCCTCAATAATGGAATTCGACAAAAGAACACTGTTGGCAACACTGTTGATTGTGGTGATCTTTTTCATTTTCACCAGCGATTTTTATCACAGTTGGCGGTATGGCGACTTGCCGCCGGTTCCGAGTGATACGACAGGCGTAGCTGCGCCAAGCACGGAGTCGACAACGCCCGCTGGTCTGACTTCCGGCAGCGAAAGCGCGACGGCTTCAGAGCAATCCCAGCAGGCTGCGTTGCCGGATGAAACCCAACTGGCGCGCGACATCGTAATCGAGACGCCATTGTATCGCGGCGTGCTCTCAACGCTTGGCGGAGATATTAAAGAATGGCAATTCAAAAATTATTCCTACCAACATGGCGACCCCATTCTGCTCGTGAAAGACGGCGTAAATAATTTGTCTGTGTCACTGCCAAGCAAATTCGATAGTCTTAATACCAGCCGGTACAATTTTACCTGCAATGATTCACTGGTGCAGCTTGCGGAGGGGCAAACGAAGACGATCACTTTTGAGCGTGAAATTGCTCCGGGCAGGATCGTGCGCAAGGCGTATGATTTCTCCGGTGGAGATTATACCGTGGGCTTGGCGATCACTTTGGAAAATGTGCAGGATTTGGTGGATGGTTATCACTACAATTTGCGCTGGCAAACAGGTCTCGGTACTACGGAGCCGAACCTGCAGAATGATATGACAGATACTAAAGCCTACACCTTCATTGGCGATGACTTGCTCGACTTGGATGTAAGCGATGAGGCATATAAAGAATTAAAGGAAGACGAACGGGACATTAGCTGGGCGGCGATGCGCACGAAATATTTCGCCTGCGCTCTGATTCCCGAGTCGCAACCCGCGCGCGGCGTGAAATTGTCAGGCACAACCACCTATATTCCCGGCGCGGATGCCCGGCTCAAAAGTTATCAAATTGATTTGAAAATGCCGCTGGCGCGACAAGGCGCCACCTTTCACAAGTTGAAGGTATATCTTGGCCCTCTGGAGTACGATACCCTTGAGGGCCTGGGTATCGAACGCATCATGAACTTGGGTTGGAGTATCATTCGCCCCTTCAGTTGGGCCGCACTCAAGTCGCTGCAATGGCTGCACAACTTCGTGCCGAACTACGGCGTTGTCATCGTCATCTTTTCAATTCTGATTAAAATCATCCTGCACCCGCTCACCAAGAAGAGCAACGAGTCGATGAAGCAGATGCAGATCTTGCAGCCCAAAATGAAGGAGCTGCAAGAAAAATATTCCAAAGAGCCGCAGAAACTGAACGAAGAGATGATGAAGATGTACCGGGAATACGGCGTTAATCCGCTCGGCGGCTGTTTGCCAATGCTGCTGCAAATGCCGTTGCTCTTTGCCATGTTCACCGTGTTCAGCTCAACCATCTCGTTCCGCCAGGCGCCGTTCTTCGGCTGGATTAACGATCTTTCCTTGCCCGATACAATTTTCACGTTGCCGTTTTCCATCCCGTTTTATGGCAATCATGTCGCGCTGCTGCCGTTGCTGATGGGCGTCACCATGTTTATCCAGCAAAAAATGTCCATCACCGATCCCAAGCAAAAAGCCATGATTTACATCATGCCCATCATGTTCACCTTGATGTTCAACAATTTTCCCTCGGGTTTGAATTTGTACTACGCGTTGTTCAACGTGTTGAGCATCATTCAGCAGAAATACATGACCAAGCCGCCCGAAGATCTCGAAGCCCGAAAAAAGAAAATGAAAGAGCGCGCCGAGCTTAAAAAAGGCGGTTTTCATGCCGCGCTTTCGCGCAAACGCTTGATGAAGAAGTAAGAACATTCAGACGAATAAAAGCATCGCCCGCAGAAAAGAAATCCCACAGAAGGAAAAGCTCGATCCTCGCTTTCTGTGGGATTTCAATTTCTGTGGGCGAAAAATCCAAAGCCTATTTTCAGCCAGCACTATTTTGAGTATGGAAATCCCCGGCATACACGACACCATCGCCGCGATCGCGACGCCTCCCGGCAGAGGAAGCATTGCCGGCATTCGTGTCTCCGGGCCGTTGGCATTTCAAAGTGTCAGCAAGCTATTGTCAGCCGGAAAAGAAATTTTAACGCTTTCACCCCGGCATTCTTATCTCGTCTGGCTGAATACGTTCGAAGGCAAACGCCTCGATCAAGTCACCCTCATTCGCTACCCCGCCCCAAATTCTTATACCGGTGAAGATGTCGTTGAAATTTTTTGCCACGGCGGCAGGCTTGCGCCGAACATGATTCTCGAGCAACTGTGCGCTGCCGGTTGCCGCCTCGCCGAGCCTGGAGAGTTCACCCGGCGCGCCGTGTTCAATCACAAGCTCGATTTGATTCAAGCGGAATCCATTGCCGAAATCATCGACGCAGAATCGCCGGTTTATCTACAACATGTGTTGTCGCATCTCGAAGGCGCATTTTCGCGCCAGGTAAGTGAATTGCGCCAACGCTTGCTACATGCCTGCGCGCTGCTCGAGCTTGGTTTGGACTTCAGTGAGGAGGATGTCGAATTTGCTGATCGGGCGCAATTGCAGGCTGAATTGACGCAGCTCGATACCATGATCGCGCGTTTGCTCTCCGGATTTGATCGTGGGCAAGCGTTAAAAGAAGGGTGGAAGCTTGCCATCATCGGCAAGCCCAACGTCGGCAAATCCAGTTTGATGAATGCTCTGCTGCGCCACGATCGCGTCATCGTCAGCCCGATTCCCGGCACCACGCGTGACACGGTGGAAGAACGAATCCGGCTGGGCGGGCATTTGTTTCGCCTTATCGATACGGCCGGCATTCGCCATCTCGACCGGAACAGCTTGCCGGAGCTTTTGCCCCTGCGGCATCTCGATGCCATCGAGCAAATCGGCATCGAACGCTCGCGCAAAGCAGCGCAGGAAGCAGACATCATCGTCTTTGTCACGGACAGTTCCATGCCCGCAGATGACGAGGATCAGGTGATCGCCGATGTCTGTCTCGCACGCGCCGCCGGGCCGGGTTTATTGGGAGTCCTGCACATTCGCAACAAAACAGATCTGCCGGAATCTCCTCAGGCGTTTCATTTTGATCTTAAGCAGATCGCGACAATAAAAACCTCCGCACAAACCGGCGACGGCATAGATGCTCTTGAGCTTGCCCTGGTTGACTTGGTTGCGAAGAAGTCTCCAGCGGAAGCGCGTGAGGTTTACTATGTCAATTTGCGGCAGCGTATTTGTTTGGAAAAAGCGCGCGCAGCATTGCGAGCAGCGGAGCAATCGTTGCAAAACAATCTCTCTGCTGAATTCGTTGCCGTTGACTTGCGCGAGGTGATTTACCAATTGGGCATGTTAATCGGCGAAATTTCGGCGGAGGATATTCTCGATGAGATTTTTGCGAATTTTTGTATTGGAAAGTAAAACGCGATTACGGCAGAGTTGCATTCCCGCCAAAATGCTTCGTTGAAAAACCCTTGCAAATTCCTTATCTTGCCGCAAAGTTGGTTCGCCCCCGCATTCACAATAGTCTTCATGCAACGAATGATTTTTTATATGGAGCTAGCGCCTATGTCTGCCTATCGTGTTCCAAAGTTGAGCAAGCCTCCCCGGAGCAAACGCGGAGAAGTTTATTTGATCGCGAGCGGCGATTTGCGCCTCGCCGCCAACCAAACCTGTTGGCCGGCGCAAATGGCAATGGAGCAGAGTCTCAGTGCTGCTCTTCACGAGATGGGCGTGAAAGTCGTGCGCGCGCATGAGTATGATCCTGCGCTGGGACACGGATTCATTTGGAATCAGCGCATGGGCATGGAGGTGTTTCAAAAGATTCCGCCGGAGGCGCCGGTGATCGTGGCGGAGGCCGTGTGGCAGTACAGTTACCATGTGCTGGCGGGTTTGCGCGATCATCGCGGCCCGATTTTGACGGTCGCCAACTGGAGCGGGCAATGGCCGGGCCTGGTCGGGCTGTTGAATCTCAATGGTTCCCTCACCAAGATGGGCGTGGCTTACAGCACGATCTGGAGTGAAAATTTCACCGATGCTTTTTTTCTGAAGGGCGTGCAGCAGTGGCTGCGAACCGACAGGATTCGGCATGATCTCTCCCACGTCCGGCCGCTGAACCCCGACAAGCTGCCCAAAGCCGAGGCCCGCCTCGGCACGGCGCTGGCGCGTCAACTGCAGCGGGAAAAGGCCATTCTCGGCGTGTTTGACGAGGGCTGCATGGGCATGTACAACGCCATCATTGATGATGAGTTGCTGAACCCGGCGGGCCTGTACAAGGAACGCCTGAGCCAGTCGGCATTGGTGGCGGCCATGCGCGAGGTGACGGAAGCAGAGGCCCTGGAGGCGCGTCGCTGGCTGGAGCAACGCGGCATGCGGTTCATTACCGGCTCCAATGAAGAGACGGAATTGACTGATGCTCAGATTCACGAGCAATTGAAGATGTACATTGCGGCCGTGCGCCTCGCCGCCGAGTTTCACTGTGACGCCATTGGCATCCAATATCAGCAGGGCTTGAAGGACATGGCGCCCGCTTCGGATCTCGCCGAAGGGCTCTTGAACAATGTCGAGCGGCCGCCGGTTTTTCGCAGGGGCACGAATGAGGAATTGTTTGCCGGACAGGCGCTGCCGCATTTCAATGAGGTGGATGAAGGCAGTGCCGTGGATGCGCTGGCGACCAATCGCGTCTGGCGGGCGATGGGCTTTGATCCCGCCACCACCCTGCATGATGTGCGCTGGGGCGCGCCTTATCGCGGCGACGGCATCGACGATTTTGTCTGGGTGTTCATGATTTCCGGCGCTGCGCCCGCCTCGCATTTTGTTGGCGGATATGCCGGCGCCACTTCGGAACGGCAGCCGCCGATGTATTTTCGTTTGGGTGGCGGCACGCTCAAAGGCGTCAGCAAACCGGGCGAAATCGTATGGAGCCGGGTGTATGTGGAGCGCGGCCGGTTGTGCGCCGATCTCGGCCGCGGCGCCGCCGTCGCCCTGCCTGCGGAAGAAACGGCACGGCGCTGGCAGGGCACCACCCCGCAATGGCCGATCATGCACGCAGTGTTGCACGGCGTTACGCGCGACCAGATGATGGCCAAACACAAATCCAATCACGTGCAGGTGGCTTATGCGCCCAATGCCAAAGCGGCTGACCGGGCGCTGGCAGCCAAGGCCGCCATGTTCGCTGAGATGGGACTAGCCGTGCGGTTGTGCGGCACAGTAAAGGCGGGCTGATATGGGATCCCTCTTGCTTGGCATCGATGTCGGCACTTACAGCAGCAAGGGCGTGTTGGTCGAGCCCGGCGGCAAAGTGCTGCGTACGGAAGTGGTCGAACATGAAATGGAAGTGCCGCGCCCCGGCTGGGCGGAACAGGATGCGGAGATGGTATGGTGGGGAGATGTCGTCAAGATTTGCCGCGCGTTGCTGGACGGCCATCCCTACTCCGGCGATGACGTGGCCGGCGTGGCGGTGAGCGCGATTGGGCCCTGCCTGCTGCCGCTGGATCAGGCCGGCAAGCCGTTGCGCAAGGGCATTCTCTATGGCGTCGATGCGCGCGCCGGCGCCGAGATTGAATGGCTCAATCAAAAGCTCGGCGAAGAAAACATCTATGCATTCTCCGGCATGGCGCTGAGCAGCCAGGCAGTCGGCCCGAAGATCGTGTGGTTGCAACGCCATGAGCCGGAGGTTTGGCAGCGCGCGGCACATCTCACCACGGCCAGCAGTTATCTCATCTATCGGCTGACCGGCGAACACGTGATGGACCGCCACACGGCCAGCCACTACATGCCGTTGATGGATATTGCCAGGCTGGAATGGTCGCCACGCCATACCGAATTGATTGCGCCGCTTGACCGGTTGCCGCGTTTGGGTTGGAGTGATGAAGTTGCCGGTCAGGTGAGCGCATTGGGCGCGGCCGCCACCGGCCTCAGAGCCGGAACGCCGGTGGCCGTGGGCGCGGTCGACGCGTTGAGCGAAGCTATCAGTGTTGGCGCGGTGCAGCCCGGCGATTTGATGATCATGTACGGCAGCACCGCCTTTTTCATTCTGGTAGTCGGCAAGCCAACACCGGATCCGCGCATGTGGACCGTGGCCGGTGCATTTCGGGGGCAATACAATCTCGCCGCCGGCATGGCCACTACCGGCTCGCTGACGCGCTGGTTTCGCGATGAACTTGCCGCGGATCTGCCCGATGATTCTGCTTACGCGACGCTTTTTCAACAAGCAGAATCCATGACGCCGGGCGCAGGCGGATTGCTGGTGCTGCCCTACTTCAGCGGCGAGCGCACGCCCATCAATGATCCCAAAGCGCGCGGCATTATTGCCGGTCTCACGCTGGCGCATTCTCGCGCGCATTTGTTTCGCGCGGTGCTGGAAGGCGTGGGCTATGGCATTCGTCACAACCTCGAGACGTTCCAGCAAGTCGGCGCGGAGGTGAAGCGGATTATTGCTGTCGGTGGGGGCACCAAAAGCACGACCTGGCTCCAAATTGTCTCGGATATCTCTGGCGTGCCGCAGATCGTGCCGGAAGTGACGATTGGCGCAAGCTATGGCGATGCGTTCCTGGCGGGGCTGGCGACCGGCGTCTTGCAGCGAGATGATCTCAAACGCTGGGTAAAATCAAAGGAGATTATTCAACCTGACAGCGCGCGCAAGCATGTTTACGATCAACTCTACGGCGATTACTTGCGACTCTATCAACAAACAAGGGACATTGTGCATCGCCTTGGAGAGGTTTGATTTTGGTTGGTTGGAAGCTCGACAACCAAATCATCAACAAAACCACAAGTCAGATGTTAATCTAATTCAACTTGCGCTGGCGTACGTTCGCACTTCGCGATCGAGCCGTTTGGCGAGGCGGGCTTCTTCCACTGCAAGATCATAATCCATCTGCAAACCCAGCCAAAATTTTGGCGACATTCCAAAATAGCGTCCCAGCCGTAATGCGGTATCGGCGGTGATACTGCGTTTGCCGAGCACGATTTCATTGATGCGCCGCGGCGGAACTCCGATATCGAGCGCCACCCGGTTTTGACTGAGATTTTTTGGTTTCAAATATTCTTCCAACAAGATTTCGCCGGGATGCAGCGGTTGAGTTTTTGGGGCAGGCATAGCGACTCCGTTTGATGATCGTCTGTAATGTGATTTCGTATTAAGGTATAACGTCACACGTTAAATTGCAAGCGTTATGGTTTTGTGTTGCAGGCTTTTTCTGATTGATCAGTATTGGGAAATGCTTCGTTGAAAAATCCCTGTGAATTCCTTATCTTCCTCCGCGTTGCGCACGCGAGACAAAATCCAAACACTTTGATCACGACATTAGCGGTTGACGCGAAAAATAGA
The DNA here is from genome assembly GCA_964457925.1 of uncultured Cytophagia bacterium. Lineage (GTDB taxonomy): Bacteria > Zhuqueibacterota > Zhuqueibacteria > Zhuqueibacterales > Zhuqueibacteraceae > Coneutiohabitans. The sequence goes on along the minus strand of CAYWGH010000002.1, from coordinate 52,668 downwards.
TGTCGCGATCAAGGCTTCAGATTCTGCGGAAGTGCGCCAAAAGTTTCTTGAAGCCGGATTTGTGCATCAAGGAGATTTAGCCATTGGCGGATCAGGGTGGCGTTCGTCAGACGGCAAGCTTGTCGATGTCATCGAAGGCCATGAGTCATGGTGGGCTGACGCAATTGTCGCTGCGCAAAACAATCGCGATGCACAGGGGTTGCCGATAGTGCCGCTGGCCTATCTCGTGCTCATGAAATTTCGCGCGGGCTGTCTACAAGACTTGGCCGATATTTCGCGCATGTTGGGACAAGCAGATGAAAAAGATTTGGCAGAGCTGAGGACATTGTTAGATTTTTCGAGAATCCCATGAGAGCATTGACCATAATTCCCGCAGTGGTGCTTCTGTTTTCTATCAGTGTGTCATTGGCCAATGATTCTACCATCACACAGATTCGCAAGGAGTACCAAGCTATTCGAAGTGCATTACCGATACTCAAAATGGAGTCAATCGCACTCTTCGGTTACTCAACGGAGGGCGGTGAGGCAAAGGTATATCGCGATGCCAAAGGAAACGTCCGGCTAATACAAGTTGAATTTTTCGGTGAGTCGGGAAAAACCTTCGAAGAGTATTACTATCAGAACGGCTCTCTTATTTTTGTCTTTAACGAAAGGCACGATTATAACGTACCGTTTTATGTAACGCCAGAATTAGCGAAAGAAATCGGAAGTGATGAGTACTTCGATGGGAAAAAAACAAAGATTACCGAGAACCGATACTACTTCAACGGCGGAAAAATGATTCGGTGGCTGAATAAGGAGAAAGAGAAGGTTGATACCAAGAGCGAAGTATTTCGGGAGACCGAAAAACAGATAATGGACTTTTCAAATGAGATGCTTACCAAGGTCAAACGAAAACCTTAACAGAAGCAGTTTGACAAAAACTAGACTATCGTGGTGGATTTAAAAGAAAGCATCGTGCCGGCTGCGCGAACGTCCGTGCTAGTCCGAAAGCATTTCACCCCCATTTTAAAAGCCACAAGATAAAGTATCGTTGCAAGCAATAAAAAAAGCGCTTCGATAAAAAATAAAAATTGGTGAAGAATCTAAAGCGTGAAAGAGCAAAAAGCAAATTCGTGAAAGAATAAAAACTGTGCTCGAATTTTGAGAATAAAATCGTGGTAATTCAAACGATCTTTTCTAACGCGGTGTTGGTGCGGACGGCGCGACGGCGGCATGATTTTTAATTCCAACGATCTCGAAGTCGCGCCGCCGCACAACACCGGTGTTTGATCGCGAAGCGCCTTCCGAACGAAGTGATTTGGAAAGCATCATCCAGCTCGGTAAGCTTGAATGCCAGCAAGGGAAATAGCATTTTTGTCGTTATCGGAGATTTGATTTTGATGTCGAATAATACTTACGACGTCCTCGTCATCGGCGCCGGGCATGCCGGCATTGAGGCTGCGCTTGCCGCGGCGCGCATGGGTTGCCGTACCATGCTCATGACCATGAACGTTTCGACCATCGGGCAGATGTCCTGCAACCCGGCGATTGGCGGAGTTGCCAAGGGCCAGCTTGTCCGCGAGCTGGATGCGCTCGGCGGCGAAATGGGACTTGCCACGGACGATGCTGGAATTCAATTCCGCATGCTTAATAAAGGCAAAGGCCCGGCCGTTTGGTCGCCGCGCGCGCAAGCGGATCGCGTGCAATATGCCGCGCGCGTTCGCCTAGCTTGCGAGCGTCAGGAGAATCTTGACATTCGCCAGGACATGGCAACCGGCTTGATAATTGAGAATGGCAAAGTCGTGGCCGTGCAAACCATGATGGGAGGAAGAATCGAATGCCGTAACGTTGTCATTACCGCCGGCACGTTTTTGAACGGCGTGATTCACATTGGCCTGAAAAATTATGAAGCTGGACGCGCCGGCGAGTTTGCCGCGAAGGGGTTGACCGAATCTTTGCTCGAACATGGCATCGAAACCGATCGCCTGAAAACCGGAACTCCGCCGCGTTTGAATGGCCGCACGATTGATTATTCGAAAACCGAGATTCAGCCCGGCGACGAACCGCCGCCGCCGTTTTCATTTTGGCATGACAAGCTCGAAGTCGAGCAGATGCCGTGCTATCTTACTTATACAAATGAAGCGACTCACGAGCTGTTACGCACCGGACTCGATCGCTCGCCGATGTACACCGGTCGCATCAAAGGCGTTGGGCCACGCTATTGTCCCTCAATCGAAGACAAGATCACGCGCTTTGCCGACAAATCGCGCCATCAAATTTTTCTCGAGCCGGAGGGCCGCAACACCACCGAAGTTTATGTCAATGGCTTCTCGACAAGTCTGCCGGAAGAAGTTCAGGTGGCGGCGATTCGGACGGTTCCCGGATTGGAAAATGTGCAAGTCACGCGCATGGGCTATGCGGTGGAATATGATTTCTTTCAACCGACGCAACTCTACGCTTCACTTGAATCGAAGAAGATCGGCCATCTCTTTTTTGCCGGACAGGTGAACGGGACTACCGGTTATGAAGAGGCTGCGGTGCAAGGTTTCATGGCGGGCGTGAATGCCGCGCGGAAGAGCAGGGGAGAAGAGCCGTTCCTGCTCAGTCGCAGCGAAGCTTATATCGGAGTTTTGATCGACGATCTCGTGACCAAGGGCACGATAGAGCCTTATAGGATGTTCACGAGTCGCGCCGAGTACCGGCTTTTGCTAAGGCAGGATAATGCGGATTTGCGGCTTTCAAAATATGGCCGTGATCTCGGTTTGTTGAAGTCCGAACAATTCGAACAAGTTCACCGCAAGAAAGATGCGATTGAGAAAACCATCGCGGCTTTGAATTCGATTTATGTCGACCCGGATCAGATCAATGACAAACTTCGCGAGCGCGGCACGAATCCAATTCAACAAAAGGAAAGCCTGTTGAAATTGTTGCGCAGGCCCGAAATCAATTTGGCGGATTTGCGCGGTTATGGCCGGCTTGAGTTGTGGGAAAATTGGAATACACATTTCTGGCAAAAAGTCGCGGAGCAGGTTGAGATTGAAACCAAATACGAGGGTTTCATTAATCGGCAAAAGTCTTCGATTGACCGATTTGAAGATTTGGAAGAAAAACGTCTGCCGGCGAATGTGGATTATAGCAAGCTCCTTGCGCTTTCCTCTGAAGCGAGAGAAAAACTTAATCGGATAAAACCCGCGTCTTTTGGACAAGCTTCGCGCATTTCCGGGGTTTCGCCGGCGGATATCACCGCTTTGCTGGTTTATGCCCGGAAAGGGTTTCGCCATGTTTCACGTGAAACATCGGAAGAGTTTGAGATGATGGACGCTTCGGCAGGTTCATCGCCGGAAGAAATTTAGTCATTGGTTCTATCCAGCCACTGAGCCTGTCGAAATGGTGCTGGGTTTGGCGTTTCGGCAAGTTCAAATCTCGTTAGATATGATTGAAAAAGCGGATTTTTTGGACTAGCGATAATTCGACAACTTCCAGTTGATCTGAAAAAGAATCATGACAGAAAAATGAATGGCGGAAAAATCCTGTTTCGATGTCATGCGAGACAGGAAAACAGAGGCTTTAATTTTTTGCCATACATTTTTCTTTCATCCCAAATTATCTGCTCGTAGGCCTTTTTAACTTCCTGTCACAATGACAAAACCTAATGTAGACCCAAGACATTCAATTACGATCAACATTCAGTTTTTAACACCCAATTCGTCGAATTATTAACGTTTTTGCGTTAAACCCCTGTCAAATGCAGCTCAAAGTCCATTTCAAAACCGCGCTTAACGAGGTCTGAAGTTCAGCGCCTGTGAATATTTATTTTCTGAATACGGTCAGGCACTATGTTTCACGTGAAACACCAGCATTCAAGGATACCCGAAATTTGAAAGAGCTTATCGAATCTCTGCCAGCCAGCTTTCCGCTTGTCTCAAATCAGCTTGCGCTTTTTGAAGATTATGTCCAACTCCTTTTGGAATGGAATCCGCGCGCCGGGTTGGTTTCAAAGTCGGATGAGAATGCGTCACGTTTGATCAAGCGGCATATTGTGGAATCGCTCGGGTTGGTGGCCACGAATCTGCTTTCCGAAAATGCTGCCGTGCTCGATCTCGGAAGCGGCGGGGGATTTCCCGGTGTGCCCCTCAAAATTGCCCGACCCGATCTCAAAATAACCTTGCTCGATTCACGGCGAATGAAATCTCTCTTTTTGCAAGAAGTCGTTCGCCGCCTGAATCTTGAGAAAGCGGAGGCGGTTTGCGCGCGCGCCGAATCACTGGACGATAGTTTCAAATCGCGTTTTGATTTTGTCGTTGTGCGCGCGGTGACAAGTTTGGCGAAACTTTGGCAATGGTCAACCCCGGTTTTAAAAAGTGGCGGCAGTCTTCTTGCGCAAAAGGGCGGCGATCTTGACGAGGAGTTGAAAGAATTGTCGTCTGCTTTTCCCGGAATTGCCGTCAAAAGAGTGAATTATCCCGCGGACTGGGATATCGACCCCACCCGTTATGTTGTGATAATCAAAACGTAGGGGCGATCTGGCCGGCCGCCCATGCTGATAAGGAGGAGAATGAGTAAGAAAATCTTTGACGAGATTAAGAACCTGGTCACCGAAACGCGCAATCCGCGCACGATGGATATCGATGCCCAGGGCACGTTGGAAATTCTGCGGCGGATAAACGAAGAAGATGCTCTGATTCCTGGAATTGTTTCGGCTGAGATTCCGCATATTGCGCAGGCTGTTGATCTCGTCGTTGAGGTATTCAAAAATGGTGGACGGCTTTTTTACGTTGGCGCGGGTACCAGCGGCCGGCTCGGCGTTTTGGATGCTTCCGAATGTCCTCCGACTTATGGCACGGACCCGGAATTGATTCAGGGACTCATCGCCGGCGGCTACAAAGCTTTGGTGCGCTCGCAGGAGGGCGCGGAGGATATTTTTGAAAACGGCCGGCGCGACCTGGAAGATGCCGGGTTTAACTCTAAAGATGTCGTCTTTGGCATTGCAGCCAGCCGGAGAACGCCATACGTTCTCGGCGCATTGACATTTGCGCGCGAGATTGGCGCGAAGACGGTATATTTGACCTGCAATCCCCGCGAGGAAATTACCATTCCGGTGGATGTTGCGATTTGCCCAGTTGTCGGTCCGGAAGTGATTATGGGCTCGACGCGCATGAAAGCCGGCACTGCCACCAAACTCGTGCTGAATATGGTAACAACCACAGCCATGATTCGTCTTGGCAAGGTTTATGGCAACATGATGGTGGATTTGCGCATGACTTCGAAGAAGCTCGAAGAACGCTCCAAACGCGTGGTGATGATGGTGACGAATCTATCCTATGAAGAAGCCGGAGCCGTTCTTGCCCAAGCCGGCGGACATGTCAAAACCGCGTTGGTGATGGCGCTGGCAAATGTTTCCGCCGAGGAGGCGCGGCGGCGGCTGGAGCAGGCCAATGGCTTTATTCGCGGGGCGATTGCGTGAGGACAAAGTGAAGGTTGGAAGACTTTCAAAGGAGTGATATGGGCTTACAGTTCAAGTGGAATCCCCAAAAAGCAGAAGCGAATTTTGAAAAACATGGCGTAACCTTCGTCGAGGCTGCAACAGTTTTTGCCGATCCACTAGCTGGAATAAAAAGTGACCCCGATCATTCTGAAGCCGAAGATCGATATCCCATCATCGGGATGTCAAAGAAATTTCGGCTATTGGTCGTCGTGTTTACAGAACGAGATAGACGATTCGTATTATCAGCTCACGGTTTGCAACCAAAACAGAGAGAAAGCAATATGAGCAAAGACAACGTTGGTAAAAGCAAGCCCTGCGTAAAGAATATGATTTTTCCGGCGCACTTCCCAATAGGTATGCAAAGAAGTACGTCGAGGGCACAAAGAAAAGCTTGATGTCATGGCTATTGTTTTCGTGCCTTTGTGTCTTCGTGCTTGAATCTTTATGAATAATTCAGGTTAAGATTTTTTGCTGATGTTTTACCACGAATGTAACACAATGCTGGAAGAAGGCGATCAATCTTTCACACGATTACTGCTTCGAGCATTCAGTTTGAAATAGCATGTCCTCCTTCGCCCTCGAACAAATAAAAACCCTCCTCTCTTCATCACAACCGTTTGAAGAGTTGGCGAGTAAACTCAGCGCCGGCGAGAATCTCACCGTCAAGAATGCGGCGGGATCGCTGGCTGCTGTGCTCATTTCTATTTTGCAGGAACGCAACAACGCGCCGTTTCTGTGCGTGCTGCCGTTTTCAGATCAGGCTGAGTTGATGCGGGATGAGCTGGCGGGGCTGGCCTCGACAGGCTCGGCCACCTGGGTTTCGGCAAGCTCGGCCACCGGGGTTTCGACTTCGACAAGCTCAGTCACCGCGACGACCTTGGGCACCGTTGGCGCGGGCGAGGCGATCTATTTTCCCGCGACGAAAATGCTGCCGTGGGGGCATCCGGATCCGCAGGCGCTTTCGCTGCAGGTCGAGGCGATCGAGCATCTGGTTGAATATATCAGCAAAAAGGAATTCGGCAAAACAAGGCCTCCGGTTGTGCTCACCACTGCGAAGGCCGTGCTTGAAACCTTGCTCTCGCCACAGGCTCTGCATGCCAAGAAAATCGAATTGCGGCCGGGCGATGAACTGCCGTTTGAAACGCTGATCACACAGTTGATCGAAATGGGCTTCGAGCGCCAGCCCGTGGTCGAGCAGCCCGGCGAGCTGGCAGTGCGAGGGGGCATCATTGATCTGTTTCCGCTCTCGCGCACGCTGCCGGTTCGTATCGAATTTTGGGGCGACCGCGTTGAGTCGCTGCGCGAGTTCGATCCGACGACGCAACGTTCCGAAAGCGAAATCACCAAAGTGATTTTGTTGCCGCAGAGCATCGTCGCGTTGTCGGAGGAAAACAAAAATGGCAAAGAGGCCGCGTCATCAAAAAAAGCGCAATCACAGACCCTGCTCAACTATTTCCCGGAGAACACCATCGTTTGTTTCTTTCGTCCCGATCAAATTCTTGCAGCACTGAACGACGGCAAAGTCGAGTCCAACACGGATGACGGCAATTGGCTTGAATCCGATGCGGAAAATGATCTCGATGAACAAAGCTGGCAGGCCTTTGCAGCGCGCTTTCAAAAATTCCGGCAATTGACCTTCGCGCAATTTCATCACGACTGCAAAGACGAACTCATCGATTTGCACGCGATTCCACAACCCTCGCTGCACGGCGATCTCAAAGCGTTGCGCCTCGATCTGGAATCATTCAAAGAAAAAAGCCAAAGTCCCGAACCTCCAAAAGTCTTTTTTGTCTGCGAATCGCCGACCCACGCCGAACGCATCGGCGAGTTGCTGGAAGAAAGTGAATTGGCGGCATACCGCCTCAATGTGCTCACCGGCCCGATTCATGGCGGCTTTAGTTTGCCGCGACAAAATCTCGTCGTTTATACCGATCATGAGTTTTACGGCCGCGTGCGCCGTATTCGCAAACGCCGCAAGCAGAGAACCGGACTCACGTTTCGCCAACTCAAAGCGCTCAAGCGCGGCGATTACATCGTGCACGTCGATCATGGCATCGGCGTCTATCAAGGACTCGAACACATAAAAATTGGAGAGCATGAGCAAGAGTGCATCGTCATTCACTACCTTGACAAAGACAAGCTGTATGTGCCGTTGGATAAAATGGATCGTGTACAAAAATACACCGCACGCGAATCCGCGGCACCCAGGCTGCACAAGCTTGGCTCCACCGATTGGGAAAAACTCAAGGCGCGCACGAAAAAGCGCATCAAAGATATTGCGCGCGATTTGATCCAGCTTTATGCGGCGCGCGAAGCCGAGAAGGGCTATGCGTTTTCAGCGGATACGATTTGGCAGCGTGATCTCGAAGCCTCTTTTGAATATGAAGACACGCCCGACCAGGCGCGCGCGGTCGAAGAAGTTAAGCGAGACATGGAGGGCGAGAAGCCGATGGATCGTCTGGTGTGCGGCGATGTGGGCTACGGCAAAACCGAAGTCGCAATCCGGGCCGCGTTCAAGGCGGTGCAAGACAGCAAGCAGGTGGCGGTGCTCGTGCCGACGACGCTGCTGGCGCAGCAGCATTACAGCACCTTCAGCAGCCGGTTGCAGCGCTATCCCGTGCGCGTCGAGGTTTTGTCACGCTTCCGTTCGAGTGCAGAACAAAAGAAGATCGTCGAGCGTCTTAAACAGGGCGAGATTGACATTATCATCGGCACGCATCGCTTGTTGTCAAAGGATATTGCGTTCAAGGATCTCGGCCTGCTGGTGGTCGATGAAGAACAGCGCTTCGGCGTGCGCCACAAAGAATTGCTTAAAAAGCTCAAGGTGAATGTCGATGTGCTCACGCTCTCGGCCACGCCGATTCCACGCACGCTGCACATGGCGCTGACCGGTGTGCGCGACATGTCCAACATCAACACGCCGCCGCGCGACCGCCTGCCGATTCACACGGAAGTGGCGCAGTTCGATCGCGATCTTGTGCGCACCGCGATCATGCGCGAGATCCATCGCGGCGGCCAGGTGTTCGTGGTGCACAATCGCATCAGCTCGATTCATCGCATCGCCGGTTTGATACGCGCGCTTGTGCCGGAGGTGGAAATCGGCGTGGCCCACGGCCAAATGAACGAGCATGAACTGGAAGAAGTGATGGTCAATTTCGTGCAGCGCAACTATCATGTGCTGGTCGCCACGATGATCATCGAGTCCGGCCTGGACCTGCCGAACGTGAATACCATGATCATCAATCGCGCGGATCGCTTTGGTTTGGCGCAACTGTATCAACTGCGCGGGCGCGTGGGCCGCAGCCACCACAAGGCCTATTGCTATCTCGTGGTGCCGCCGATCCGGAACCTTTCGAACGAGGCAATCAAGCGCCTGGAAACGATCGAAGAATTCACCGATCTCGGCAGCGGCTTTCAAATTGCCATGCGCGATCTTGAAATTCGCGGCGCCGGCAACTTGCTGGGCGCGGAGCAAAGCGGCATGATCGACGCGGTCGGATTTGATTTGTACACGCGCATTCTGGATGAGGCGGTGCGCGAAGCGCGCCACGAAGCGCAGCCCGAATCCACTGAACCGTTTGTCGAAAAAGAGCAATGCCGGGTTGATCTCGACGGCGATGCGTTTCTGCCGGCGGATTACGTCGATCTGCCGGAAGAACGTGTGGCGATTTACCGCCGCCTTGCTGAAGCGGAATCGCTTGCTGAGATTGAAGCCATTTCTGATGAGTTGACCGATCGCTTTGGCAAGCTGCCGCTGCCTGCGCGCAATCTGCTCGGTTTGGCGAGCCTGAAATTGTTGGGAACAGCACTCGGTTTGAAGAGTTTGCGTGTCTTTGCCCGCGAGAGCCGCGCCAAATTCAGCGACGCGGTGCCGCGTGAGCCTGGCAAATCGTTTGAAGAGTGGGTTGACGGGATGATACGCCGAGCGCCCTATCCCATCGAATTTTTCCAAAACGGCGGACTCGGCTTCAAAATGGCGGTTCCCCAAGGCCAGGCCGCCATGCCAATGACGGTAAAGCTGTTGATGGGAATGCAGCGCGACTGGAAATAAAAACGTTTTGCAACAAAGGCCGCTGCTCATGGCATTCAAAAAACAAAGATTGATAAGGATTCTGAATTTGTGCTATATTCATAGTGGAGCAATGCCGGTTGAGCAAAAGACCTGAATGGCATTCTCCAGTAATAGCCGCTTAAATCCATTTTGAAAGAAGGAAACGTGAGCACATTCATTTCAGTCAGGCGGAGCCTGATTTTTCTTCTGGCAATCGCGAGCTTGAACTTCGGGTGCAACAAAAGCGCGGAGGACGCCTCTTCCGTAGCCAGCGATGATGTCATTGTGCGAGTCGGCGATGAAGCGTTGACCCTGCAACAACTCATCTCTGAGATTCCGCCGGCGGTGCGCCGCAACCTCAGCAGCGAACAGTTGCAAACCCATGCCATGCGCTGGGCAAACCATCAACTATTGTATCAAGAAGCCAGGCGCCGCGGACTTGACAAGCAAGCCGAATTGCAGTGGCGGCTGAAGCGTGTGGAAGTCGAATTGCTGGGCGATGCGCTGGTGGAGAAGGAGTTGAACAGCCGCGATTGGCAGGTGAGCGACGCCGAGATTCAAAAATTTTATAATGATAACAGCGAGAGTTTCAAACGCGCGGAAGCTGAAATTCTCGTGTGGCATCTGGTCACCCCCAATTTGCAATCAGCGGATTCGCTCAGACGCGCGCTCGCCGGTAATTCCGCGTTTAGCCGCCTGGCCCAGGAACGCGCACAAGCGCAAGGCGAAACGATCCCCTGGGAAATTTATTATCCGGAGTCGGAAGTGCCGGAAGCGGCGAAGGAGATTCTCCGCTTGCGGCCGGGCGCCATCAGTTCGCCCATCCCCTTTGAGGGCGAGTATCATTTGTTTTTCGTGGTTGAACGTTTCCGGCCCGAAAGCATTCGGCCGCTGCGGCTCGTGCGCGACGAGATTGCAGCCAAGCTCAAAGCGCAAAAGCAGGAGGAACGCTATCGCAGCCTGTTGGCGGAATTGACCGCCAAAAGCAAAATTGAAAAAAACTTTCACCTACTCGAAAATATTGTCGCGGACTCGGTTGTGACCGATAGTCCTGCGAAATAACGGAGGCAATTATGTTCAGTGCGCTGTTAAAGAGTTTCTCTAACGGTCAAATGATTGCTCAAACCTTTCAGAATATTTCGCCAAGCCGTGTTGCCGCCAGGAAAATGCGACGGTGTACGCGGCGCCGAATCTCTGCGGTGTCGCGGCTTTTCATGCAAGTGTGTATTGTTTTGGCCCTGCTGCTGTTTGTTGAAAAAGCCCAGGCCCAGGAAGTCCTTGACCGCATCGTGGCAACGGTCGATGACAAGATCATTTTGCAATCCGAGTTGAGCCAGTATGCCTATCAACTCGCGATTCAAATGGGCATTGACCCGCGGCGTGACGCGGCCAAGTTCGAGGCCTTGCGCGCCAATGCGCTTGAGAGTCTGGTTGATCAGAAAGCCATGCTGGTCAAGGCTGCGGAAGACAGCATTGTGGTGGATGAACGCCAGGTCGATCAAGTGCTGGATGACCGCATCAAAGCCATGACGCAGCAGCTCGGCTCGGAAGAAAAAGTGGAGGAATATTTTGGCCAGCCGATGCGCAAGATTCGGCGCACGCTGCGCCGCGACATTTCCGAGGGCATGCTGGTGCGCACGCTGCAGCAAAAGAAATTTCGCGAAGTGAAAATCTCGCGGCGCGAGGTCGAGCAATTCTATCATGCCATGAAAGACAGTCTGCCCGGTATCAAAGAATCTGTAAGATTGAGCCATATTTTGTTGAACATTCAGGCGGGCGACGAAGCCACCAAGGCGGCGCGCGCCAAAGCGGAAGAGTTACTCACGCGTATTCGCGCCGGGGAGAATTTTGCAGAACTGGCAGGCAAATATTCCGAAGATCCAGGCTCGCAAAAGCGCGGCGGCGAGTTGGGCTTTATTCAACGCGGCGATTTTGTGCGTGAGTTTGAGGAGGCGGCCTTCGCGCTGCAGCCGGGGGAAATCTCCGGTCTGGTGCAATCGCAATTCGGCATTCACATCATTCAAATGATCGATCGCCGCGGCGAAAAAATCAATGTGCGGCACATTCTCATCCGTGTCGCGATGAGCGCGGGAGATGAAAACCGTACCGCCGAAAGGCTCAAGAACCTGCGTGAAGAAATCGTCTCCGGCAAAATCAAATTTGAAGATGCTGCCAAGCAACATTCCAATGACTTGACCACCAACGAGAAGGGCGGCGATCTCGGCTGGTTCGAGATTGATCAACTGCAAGTTCCGGAATTTGTGGGCGTGGCGAAATCGCTGAAACCCGGCGAGATTTCCCAGCCCATCAAAACCCAATTTGGTTATCACATCGTTCGTCTTGACGAACGCCGCGAGCCGCGCGACTTCAACCTTAAAGAAGATTGGGATCAAATTGAAGACATGGCGCTTAATTTCAAAGCCGAGCAAGAATTTCGCAAATGGGTCGATGCGCTCAAGAAGGATTTGTATATCAAGATAGCCGATCAGAGTTGAGACAAGCATGCAAATGGCAAATGCCGGAATCAGCCGTCTCGACTCCTTGCGAGACGAGACGGCGGGCCACACGGCCGGGAAAAGCACGCCCGTCCTCAAAAAGCTACCGCAGAAAAGAGTCTTTCAGAGTTTCACTTCGGTGGGATTTCTGCTTCTGTGGGTGAATCTTTTTTTCACCGCTTCTATGCTTGATGCGCAAACTCAGTTGCAAAGCGCTCTCACCATTGCGCGCGTCAAATACCGCGGCGGCGGCGATTGGTACAATGATCCCTCCATCATTCCCAATCTGCTGAAGTTTATGCAACAAAACACCACCATGCACGTGGGCCGGGATGAGAGCCAGGTGGCGTTGACCGATCATGAGTTGTTCGCGCACCCGATCATCTTTATCACCGGTCATGGCCGCATACAATTCTCGCTGGAGGAGGCGCAGCAATTGCGGCGCTATCTCACCGGCGGCGGTTTTCTCTATGCCGACGACGATTACGGCATGGATAAATTTTTCCGCGAGGAAATGGCGAAAGTTTTTCCGGATAAAAAGTGGGTCGAGCTGCCGTTCAGCCACCCGATTTATCACAGCCATTTCGAGTTCACCTACGGCGTGCCCAAAACGCATGAACACGACGGCGGTCCGCCCAAGGCCTTTGGCCTGTTCCACGAAGGCCGCTTGATTGCCTATTACACCTGGAACACCAACATCTCCGACGGCTGGGCCGACCCGGAGGTTCACGGCGACCCGCCCGAGGTGCGCGAGCAAGCGCTGCGGATGGGCACGAATATCGTGGTGTATGCGTTGATGAATTAGCATGACGCGGCGCAATCTCATGCGATTTGAGTGGATTGATTACCCCATTTTATTTTTAAGAAAATGAGTCAGGCTTACTTTATCAGGCTTTCCTTGTCTTATCCCGAAGACATCAAAGAGATGGGGGTAATAAAGTATCGCAAATTCAAAAACTCTTTTGTCTTAATCAGGAAATGATTTTTTCAAATTTAAAAACTGCGAAATCATAACAAATTGTAATGGATGCTTTAACTTCATATGCCCATCCACGAAACCTATCTCGACCTCCTGCGCCGCCTGCGCGAGTTGCGACAAAGTGAAAACCGGCAGCAATGGTTCGCCCGGCTCGGTTTGTTTGCCCTTGCGCTTGCAGGAATCGCGCTCGTAGCGCCAGTTTTAGCGCATGGCGTTGCTGCCAGCGAAACGTTTCGTTGGGCCTTGGCGCTGGCAAGCCTCGCTGCTATTGTTTATGCCGCCTGGCGATTCGTCGCGCAGCCAATCTTGCGCTCGTTGGCGCAGCCGCGCGATGAGCAGAACATCGATCTCGCCTTGCGCGTCGGCAAATTGCATGACGAGGTGCATGATCGCTTTGCCAATGCTTTGCAAGTTTACAGTGAATCTACGCAAAATCATGTCAGTGACGTTCGCAAGGCGCTGGCAGCCTCGGCGTTGGAACAGGCTTCTCAGCAAGTCAGCAGCCTGGATTTCGGGGAGATCATCGATCGCAAGACGCCGCGCAGACGCGCCTTGACCGGAGTTGCTGCGCTTGCGGTTTGCATACTTGCCTGGGTTTTTGCGCCGAAATTTATGTCAGAGGGCGCGGCGGTCGTGCTCAATCCGCATCGCCAAATCCTCGAAACCGCCACACAATTTTCCGTCAAGCCCGGCGATGTTGAAATCGTCAAGGGCGAGGATTTGCTCATTAACACCCGGGTCAATCGCCTGACGACTGAGCAGGCGCAGCTGGAGTGGCAATCTGAAGGCGCGAAAGCCGCAAATCAAATTGCCATGAGAAACACTGGCAGCCTGGAATTCGCCCACACGCTGGAGCGTGTACGCGAGGGGCTGCGCTATCGCGTGCAGCTCGGCGAGGAGACGAGCCGCTGGTACAACGTTACCGTGGTCGAGCCCCCGCTGATTCGCTCGCTGCAAATCACCGTCAATTATCCAGGCTACACCCGGCGCGAACCGCTGGCGCTCGCGGAAAATCTCGGAGACATTGTTGCGCTGCCCGGTTCGAAAGCCTTGCTGCGGCTCACCGCCAATAAAGAATTGCGCGCTGCGGCTCTGCAATTCAGTTGGGATGCGACTGCACCCTTGCAATTGAATGAAGAAACGGCCACAGGCGAATTCAAAATCGACAAAGCCGGTACGTATGCTATTTCACTCGAGGACGCTAAAGGTCTGCGCAATCTCGATCCGATTCAATATCGCATCGAACTGGAAACCGATCAATCGCCGAGCGTAACCATCGCGTTTCCGGGTCAGGATGTGGATCTCGACGAAAGTATGAGTGTGCCGCTTTCCGTGCTCGCGGAGGATGATTACGGTTTTTCGTCAGCGGAGATTGTCTACGAGCATCTGTCGAGTCTTGGCGGGGAGCCGCAAAAAGGCCGCTGGCCGCTGCCGTTCACTGATCGCCACCAACCCAGGCTCACGCTGCAAGCGATTTGGGATTTCACCAAACTCGACATGCAGCCCGATGATGTCGTGCGCTATTACGCCGAAGTGCGCGACAATGACGTGATCTCCGGCCCGAAATCCGCGCAGAGCCAAACTTATCAAGTGCGCTTTCCCTCGTTGTATGAAATTTATCAGGAGGTCGCAAGCGCGCAAGACGAGACTTCCCAGGATCTGCAGGAGTTGTATCAACAAGCCAAACAAACCAAAGAGAAGGTTGACGAGCTGGCGCAGCAATTGAAGAAAGACCCGAATCCGGATTGGGAGCAACGCCAAAAACTCAACGAAACCGCGGGCGCCACCGAGCAAATGCGCGAGAGCGTGCAGCAATTGCAGGAACGTTTGCAGGAAATGATTGACACCATGGAGCGCAACGACATGCTCAGTCTCGAGACACTGGACAAGTATCTCGAGCTGCAAAAGCTGTTGCAGGAGCTGAATTCGCCGGAGCTGCAAAAGGCCCTGGAAGAAATGCGCAAATCCATGGAGAATCTCGATCCCGAAAAACTCGCGGAGGCAATGAAGGATTTTCAATTCTCCCAGGAGGAGTTTTTGAAGGGCATCGAGCGCACAATAAATTTGCTCAAACAAGTGCAGGCCGAGCAAAAGCTCGATGAAGCGCTCAAAAAAACCGCGGATTTGCTGGAGCGGCAGGAAGAAATCACCGAGCAAGCCGGAAAAAATCCGGAGGCGAACGAGCGCAGCGATTTGGCGCAGCAGGAAAAAGGCTTGCAGCAAGACAGCGAATCACTGGAACAATCGCTGCAAGACTTGTCAAATTTGATGAACGAACTGCAGCAGCAATCGCCGGCGCAGAAAGTCGATGAAGCCGCGCAAACGATGCAAGCGAACGATCTCGCCGGCGAGATGCAGCAGATGTCGGAGAATTTGCAGCAGGGCCAAATGTCACAAGCGCAGGAGCGCGGCCGGCGCAACGCCCAAACCTTGCAGCGCATGCAGCAATCTCTCTCCGGCGCGCAAAAAGAAATGCGTGAGAGCCAGCAGCGTTACATCACACAGGCGTTGCAGCGCAGCTCGCATGATTTGCTGCAACTTTCCAAGCGGCAGGAGCAGCTTGGCAGCCAATCCGGCCACATGCAAAACAATTCCGGCGAGATCGGCCAGTTCAACAACAGCGCGGACCAGCAGCAGGAGTTGTTGTCGGGACTCAGCCGGGTGGCCGAGCAATTGTATCAAACCTCGCAGAAAAGTTTTGCCATCACGCCCGACGTGGCGCGTTCCGTGGGCCAGGCGATGAATCAAATGCAGGAAGCGCTGCGGCAACTCGAACAGCGCAACAGCCGGCAGGCCGGCAATGCGCAACGCCAGGCCATGCAGGGCTTGGATCAAGCCGTGGCGGGTTTGCGCGACGCCATGCAACAAATGGGCGGGCAACAGGGAATGGGCATGAGCATGGAGCAATTCATGCAACGCATGCTGGGGCTTTCAGGCCAGCAACAAGGCATCAATCAAGAGACACAGGGGCTCGGCGAGCAGGGCATGAGCCAGATGCAGCGCCAGGCCGCGATGGCGCGCATGGCGGCGCAACAAGCCGCGGTGCAGAAGAGTCTCGAACAACTGATGCAGGAGTTCGGCAACAAGGGCGAGATTTTAGGCCGGCTCGATCAAACCGCGAAAGACATGGAAGAGGTTGTGAAAGATTTGCAGCAACAACGCGTCGATCGCCAGACGCTGGAGCGGCAGCAGCAAATTCTCTCTCGCATGCTCGATGCGCAACGCTCGATGCGCGAACGCGATCACAGCAAGGAACGGCAGGCGGAACGCGCGAAAACCTATCGCAGCCTCGACCCCGGCGCCTTGCCCGGCGATCTCGGCGAGCGCAAGACGAAGATTCAAGAAGATCTGATGAACGCGCTGCGCGAGAAATATTCCCGCGATTACCGCGAGTTGATTCAGAAGTATTTTGAGGCGTTGGCGAAGGAGCAGGAGGGGGAGAGGAATTGACAGAGGTGGTACGCGACAATGGCGCTGAAAATGATTGAGCACACCAACTACAATCAAAACTTTTTTCAGTATTTAATCGCAGATAAGAAGCTTTCTGCAAAATCGACACGACAAGAGTAACACGTGATAGCTAAAGTGCGCTGCAACGATCCTCAACTCCGAAGGAGTGACATGTAGATTTCATTGACGTGGCGCGGGCTTTGTCGTGAAATCCCCATATGCCACTCCTGTAGGAGTTTGTAGAAACGGTGTGTGCGCATGACAATAAACATTTCACTCCTTCGGAGTTGCCAGCAAGTTCTCGTGCAAAATTTTTTGTGCATCACCCAATTGGCCAGGTTGGCATCCTGATCAAACCCGCATCCATCGCGGATTCGGACAAGCTTTGTGCAAAGTTCAGACAATATGGTTAAAGAAAGAGACTTGGTCGTTCTCAAGCACGACATCGCAAACTTTTGTTAAAATTTGTAGAGCGGATTAAATGCAAATGATTAAAAAAAGATCACGCAAAGCCGCAAAAACGCAAAGGGCTCGTCATGAACTTCCCGGCGTTGCCTCTGCGCCTCCGCGTCTCGGTGTGAGATTTTTGTTGTTGGCTTGTTTGTTGTTAACAAACAATCTTGCCGCCCAAAATCCCCAACTCAACTCCGCGCGCTTGAATCAGGCGCAGACGTTTGAACGTGTCGGGTATTTCGACCGCGCGGCAGAGATTTACAAGCAACTCTTCGAGTCTGATCCGCGCAACGGCATTTACTATCAAGGACTCAAGCGCTGCCTGATGCAAGTGCGGCGCTACGATGATTTGCTATCCGCCATTCAACGCCGCCTCACGGTGATGGATGATCTCAGCAGTCGCATCGACATCGGCGTGGTTTATTACAATCAGAACGATCAAGCCGGCGCATTCAAACATTGGAATGATCTGCTCAAGCAATATCCCGCCGCCGGAACTTATGCCAGCGTGGCGGCAAGCATGAAAGACAGCCGCGCGTTCGACGAGGCGCTGCGCGTGTATCAAGAAGGCCGCAAGCGTTTCGGCCAGGAAAATTTATTTGCCCTTGAGCTTGCTGATCTTTATGCTTCGCGCCTGGAGTATGAAGCCGCCGCGGACGAATATTTTCGCCATCTTGCTGTCGAAACGCGGCAACTGCCGTTCGTGCAACGCCGCTTGATCGAACTGGCAAAAGGCTCGGAGGAGGCTGCCCGGCAAATTGAAAAAGCCGTCAGCAGGTATCTCGGCCAGAATCCCAATGCCCTTGATATGCGGCGTCTTTTGGCCGTCATTCTGCTCGAAAATAAAGAATATGCGCGCGCACTGGCCGAGTATCAAGTTCTCGACAAGCAGGCGGGCGCCAACGAAGCCGGCGCCGAAATTTTCAATTTTGCCGAGCAAGCGCGCAACGCCGGCGCCTGGGATTTTGCCGAACAGGCATATCAAATGATACTCACAACGAATGCCAAATCGCCCTACGCCAATCCGGCGATGATGGGTTTGGCGGAATGTTATCAGCAGCAGGGCAAGCATCAACAAGCGTTGCAAGCCTTGCAATCCCTGATTGAAAAGGCCGGGACCAATGCGCGCAATCCCTGGATCATCCGCGCCATGCTCGAACAGGGCGACATTCAGTTCACGCACCTGAAAGATATGAATGCCGCTCTCGCGATTTATAAAAAAGTTTATGACGCCGCCGCGGAACCCAACAGCAAGGAACGGCTCGATACAAGCTCGCCGACGCGCCTTGACGCGGTTTTTCGATTAGGCGATTGCCATCTCGCGCTGGGAGAGGTGGCGCAAGCGGTGAATTGGTATGAGACGGCGCGGCGTTTGGGCGGTGCTCGGCCGGGCGTTGAAGAGAAAGTGAAATTTGCACTCACCCGCCTGGAGTTTTATCAAGGCCGTTTTCGCAATGCGAAGAGCATGCTGGAGGGTATTGTGGCGCAGCCGGCCAAAGGCAATCAAGAAGAGAGCATGGTGAATGATGCGCTGGAAATGTTGCTGCTGATCGAAGCCAATTTTGCCGACAGCGCCGGCGCTTTGCGGAGTTATGCGCAAGCGGAATTTCTCAGCGTCAAGCAAAACCGCCGCGCGGCAATCGACACCTTGAATCGGCTCATTGAAAAATATCCCAACGCGGGAATTCTGCCGCAGGCGATGTACAATCTCGGCTTGCTTTACTCCGATGAGGGGCAATACCCCAGCGCCGTGGCGATGCTGCAAGCCGTGGCCGAAAAGCATGGTGAAAGCATTGTCGGCGATCGCGCGTTGTTCCGGCTGGCTGAGATTCATGCGGACAAAATGCACGATTATGCGCAGGCGCAAAAGCTGTTTGAGAAATTGTTGGAAACCTATCCGAACAGCCTTTATTTGGAAGAAGCACGGCGGCGGGTGCGGAGTTTGTCGGATAAGGTGAGGCCGATGTAGAGCAGTCATTTTGCATCAAAGTGAAGATGTCATTCAGGAGAATCGTGTGAAAATTCCAATCCGGGCGGCAGTTTCACAAGATTCCGCTGGAATGACAATCTCTCAAGAATCTTGACAAGTAACAATCATATAACAAATGAAGGCTGCCATAAAGACGTTGTCTCGCTTTGGTAAAATTTTATGGAGAGAGATTAGTTCGATGCCACGTCTCAGCAAGTTTGTCCGCGCCGCTTTCATTGGCTTTTTCATTTTTGCGCCGCCCGGTTTTTCCCAAAAAACGCTGATCTACATGGATCTACAGCAAACCGATCATCTCAAAGCTTATGGCATTGCGTATTGGGCGCTGGATCGCGGCATCAACGTGGAATGGCTGCTCAATTATCGCGGCGGCTCGTTCATGATCGATCAATACGCTGAAATCGAGCGTGAATGCCGCGTGCGGGGCGTGGCGTTTCAAAGCCTCGGCGGCGGCCAGGCTGCGCAAATCTATGCGGAGATTGAAGGCGCGAACATGGAGGTGGTGCTGCTGGAAAAAGCGCCGGCAATTGCCATTTATACACCACAGAACAAACAAGTATGGGATGACGCCGTGACGCTGGCGTTGGAGTATGCTGAAATTCCCTATACCACACTGTGGGATGAAGAAGTGATGACCGGCAAGCTCGATGAGTATGATTGGCTGCACTTACATCATGAAGATTTTTCCGGGCAATACGGCCGGTTTTACGCAAGCTATCATTCCGCGGCCTGGTATCAGGAAGAAGTGATCAAGAATGAAGCCATGGCCAAGAAGCTTGGTTTCAATAAAGTGTCGGAGTTGAAGAAGGCCGTTGCACGCACGATCAAGGAATATGCCGCGCGTGGCGGATTTTTGTTTGCCATGTGTTCCGCCACCGACACCATCGATCTTGGGCTGGCAGCGAGAAGCACCGACATTTGCGCGGCGATTTTTGATTATGATCCGCCTTCGCCGAATTGCCAGCAAGAGCTGGACTATAATGAAACCCTGGCGTTCACGAATTTCACATTGGAAATGAACCCGATGGTTTATGAGTTTTCGGATATCGACTATCCGCCGAGCTACAATCCCGGCATGCGCAGCGCGGAAGCGGATTTTTTTACGTTGTTTGAGTTCTCCGCCAAGTATGACCCGGTGCCGGCCATGCTCACGCAAAATCACGTCTCGGTGGTAAAGGGTTTCATGGGACAAACCACCGGCTTTAAACGCGAGCTAATCAAAAAATCGGTTACGATTCTCGCAGATGTGCCGGGCACACCGCAGGTCAAGTACATTCACGGCAACGTCGGCCGCGGCACGTTTACGTTTTATGGCGGCCATGATCCGGAGGATTATCAACACATGGTCTATGATCCGCCCACGCAGTTATCCTTGCACAAGAATTCACCCGGCTATCGTTTGATTTTGAATAATATTTTGTTCCCCGCGGCAAAGAAGAAGAAGCGGAAAACGTGAGCTTTCCATTCAATGTGGAGTTTCACTGCATGACCGGGAAAACAACGATTGCATCATGGGATTGCATCACCTGCTGAGTACGACAAGCTAAACCAAAAATTTGGCTTTTTGTGACAAACCTGAAACTCAAAACTCTCGCCCTCACGCTTGGCGACATCAACGGCGTCGGACCCGAAGTGGCTCTCAAAGCTCTGGCGCAATGGAAGCCTCCAGCGGCGATCCGCGTTGCCATTGTCGCACCGGTTGCGGCCGTTCAGTTCTGGCAAAAGAAATTAGGAATCGAACAAAATTTTCCTATCCTTCGAGATTTTGCAGAATGGCCGGCAGATGAGCAAGTTGCCCTGATGCAAACCGATTTTGGCGATGCGGAAATCGCAATGGGTAACTGGACAATTACATCGGGAAGAGTTGCCGCGCAGGCGCTGCTTCGCGCCACTGCTTGGGCAAAAGATGGTTTGATCGATGCCATCATCACCGGCCCAACCGCGAAAGTGGCGCTGGCGGCTGCCGGTTACAATTATCCCGGACAAACCGAATTCATTGCAGAACACCTGGGCGCAAGGCACTTCGCCATGATGCTGACGGCCGGCAGTTTTCGCGTCGCACTGGTAACAACACATTTGCCATTGCGCAGCGTCGCGCCGGCTATCACGCCGGAAAAGATTATCGATAAACTGCGTGTGCTGCACAGTGAATTGTGTGAGCGTTTTAACATTCCCGCGCCCCAAATCGCGGTTACTGGCTTGAATCCGCATGCCGGCGAGTCCGGCATGTTGGGTCGGGAAGAACAGGAAATCATTCAGCCGGCGTTGGCGCAAGCTCAGCGCGAGGGCATTGCTGCAAGCGGGCCGTTTCCGGCAGATGCCCTTTTTGGAAAATATGCCAACCGTGGCAGTAACGAGAAACCATCGTTTGATGCCTTCTTAACGATGTATCATGATCAAGGCCTGATTCCGCTCAAGATGGCAGGCTTTGGCCGGGCGGTGAATTACACAGCCGGGCTGCCGATCGTGCGTACTTCGCCGGATCACGGCACGGCCTTCGACATCGCCGGCAAAGGCATTGCGAATCCCACAAGTATGATCGAGGCAATACAGCTTGCGGTGGACATCATCACAAAGAACAGCGGAGATCGCGCCGTATAGCTTGGTGGCGGAGTTTTACGATCATCTCATGCGTCACGTGAATTATGAGCGCTGGGCAAGCTACGTTATGTCGCTTTTCCCGTTGGCGGATGATCGTCAATCTCGCGCCGTGATGCAGCCGGTCAAAGTCGCCCGGGTTTTGGAATTGGCATGCGGCACCGGTCAAATGCTCGTTGAGCTTGCGAAGGCGGGATTCAAGGTTTTTGGCAGTGATCGCTCGGCGGCCATGTTGCGCGTGGCGCGGCAGCGGCTCATGCGCGACGGCCGGAATGCCACGTTGTGGTGTGGAGACATGCGCGAGGTTGCTGCGGCAGTTCAAGTCGATGCCGCGATTTGTTTGTACGACAGCATTAATTATTGCTTGACGCCGGAGGATTTGCAGCGGGTGTTTAAAAGTGTGGGGCAGTCCGTGCGCAGCGGCGGCTTGTTCATTTTTGATATTTGCACGCAATACAATTGCAGCAGAAATTTTCGGAATTATATCGAACGCGACGCCACCTCTGATTTTTCCTACACGCGCCATGCCTATTACAAGGCGTATAAAAAATTGCAATTCAACGAATTCAAGATTATCGATGAAACGAATCATGAGCGAAAATACTGCGAGCGGCATGTTCAGCGCGTTTATTCGATTCGAGAAGTGTATGAACAATTTACGGCTAGTGGCCTCTGGCAGGAAGTCGGCCGTTTTAGCGGGATGTCGCGCCGTCCCGGCGAGGAGCGCGCGGAACGTGTGCATTTCGTGCTAAAGCGAAATGCGGATATTGATCAAACCAATTCATCATTATGAATCTCGTACGGCTGTCGAATGTTGCGCTGAAATATCCCGGCGGCGACGGATTGCAATCTGTGAATTTGACGGTGCGCAAAGGCGAGTTTGTTTTTCTCGTTGGCCCGACCGGCGCCGGAAAAAGCACCGTGCTCAAGATGATTTATATGGCGGAGAAGCCCTCGGAAGGCACGGTGGTGGTTGGGCGTTTCAATACAAAGACGGTAACGGCAAAGCAAATTCCATTATTGCGCCGGCAGCTTGGCATCGTGTTTCAGGATTTTCGCCTGTTGGAAGACCGTAACGTATATGACAATGTTGCATTCGTGTTGATTGTTACGGGCAGTAAACAAAGAGACATCAAACGCAACGTGCTGCGTGTGCTGGCCCAGGTGGGGTTGAGCCACAAGCGTTACAGTATGCCGCATGAGTTGTCTGGCGGCGAGCAGCAACGCGTGGCAATTGCGCGCGCGCTGGTCAACAACCCATTCATGATTTTGGCGGATGAGCCGACCGGCAATCTCGACCCGGTGACCAGCGCCGGCATCATGGAACTGTTGGACAAAATCAATGCGCGCGGCACTGCCATTTTGATGGCGACGCATACTTATTCCCTGGTGGAAGGCGTGAACCGGCGCGTGGTGCGCATCGAGGGAGGAGTAACGACATCTTGAGTTGGTGGTATTGTCTCAAAGAGGCATTTGACGGACTGACGCGCGCGAAACTGGCAGCGTTCATCGCAGCCCTCACGATGGCGGGCGCACTCGTTCTGATGGGATTATTTGCGCTGGCCACGCACAATTTCGTCGAAATCGCCGGCTCTCTGCGCAGCCGCATCGAGCTGGAAATTTTTGTTGACAATGCGCGCGACGAGTCCGGCATCCAAAAATTGCGCCGGCAAATTGAGGCGGTTCCGGGTGTGGCCAAGGTCAGATATGTTTCGCGGCAGGAAGCCACGGAAATTTTCCGCAAGGAATTCGGCGACGGTTTCATCGATTTGCTCGCGTCGAATCCCCTGCCGCCTTCGTTTCAAGTTGCGCTGCAGAAATCACATCAACACAGCCTCACAGCGCAGCAATTGGCCAGCCGCTTGCGCGCGCTCGACGGCGTTGACGAAGTCGTTTATCGCCGCGATTTCGTGCAACAGGTGGAACGCTACATCGATTTTGCAATGCTTGCGGGCCTCATCATCGGGGTGGTGGTTTGCCTGGGCTCGATTTTCGTGGTGGTCAATCACGTACGCCTGGTGGCGTATGCCAAGCGCCGTACCATTGAAACAATGCAGCTTGTAGGCGCTACCCGCTTTTTCGTGACCGGACCGCTTCTGCTGCAAGGCTTATTTCAAGGCATTGCGGGCAGCGCCTTGGCGTGGGCTTTTTTCTATCTGCTGCAAAAATTCTTGCTTTCGTCCTACCCTGAAATCATTCGTTTCCCTTCCTATTTCATGCCTGCCCTTGCCGGCTTTGGCATTCTGCTCGGTCTCGTGGCGGCGTACCTCGGCGTAAAGAGATACATAAAATAGACACGGCGATATCGATCGCAGCCCGGGCGCTTTAAAGAAATGCCCTTGCATCTCCAGCGGTCTCCGGCTATATTGCAAAAATTTTATAGAGGAGGAGAGATGGCGAGATTTTATTCCCGGCGCAATTTTTTGAGAACCAGCGTGGCCGGCGCACTGGCCTCATATTCATGGTTCAATGCGGCGTGTTCTGCCTCACAAGAGTTCGATCTGCTCATTATTGGCGGCACGATTTACGACGGCAGCAGCAACGACGGTTTTGCCGGGGATGTAGGTGTTATTGCGGGTCGCGTGGCCGCGTTCGGGGATCTGCGGGATCGCCAAGCGAAGCAAAAAATCGATGCCTCCGGGTTGGCCGTCGCGCCCGGGTTCATCGATTTTCACAGCCACAGCGACGAAGAGCTGCTGCTTGGCGGCGAAGCGCAATCCAAAATCCGGCAAGGCGTGACCACGGAAATCCTCGGACAAGACGGCGGTTCCATGGCGCCTTTGAATGAGGCGATGCGTGCAGAGTTGCACGAAGATTTAACCAAGCGCTACGGCATCGCAGTGGATTGGACGGATTTTCCCGGCTATTTTCAACGTCTCGAGCAAAGCGGTTTGATTACCAACGCCGCCAGTATGATCGGCCAGGGTACCTTGCGTGAATTTGCGGTGGGTTTGGATAATCGTCCGGCAACTGCCGATGAAATCAACCACATGCAAACGCTGTTGCGCACGGCCTTGCAGCACGGCGCATGCGGCATTTCCTCGGGGCTGGAGTACACGCCGGGCTGTTTTGCCTCAACCGAAGAAATCATTGCGGTTTGCCGTGCGGCAACCGGCAAAAGCATTTATTCGACGCACATGCGCAATGAAGATGACACGCTGCTCGAAGCCGTTGCCGAGGCGATTCGCATTGCGCAAGAAGCCGGCCTGGCGCTCAACATCTCACATATCAAAGCTTCCGGCCAAAACAATTGGCGCAAGCAACCGGAAATGATGGCCATGTTGGAGGCGGCGCGCGCCAACGGCTTGCGCGTGACATGTGATCGCTATCCTTACATCGCCTACAGCACCGGCCTTTCTTCTCTCTTTCCGTTGTGGAGCCGCGAGGGTGGTAGCGAAGCGTTTGTGAGCCGTTTGCAGGATGCAAACATTCGCGCCCAATTGCGTCCGGAAGTGCAATACGAAGCCGGCAAAATCGGCGGTTGGAAATCAGTAATGATCTCGAGCTTACAAAATCATCCGCGCCGCGGCGAGTATGAAGGTATGAATCTTGCCGAATTGGCGCAGCAAGGCGCCGATCCTTACGATCTTCTGGTAGAGTTCATTATCGGCGAAAAAGGCGGCGGCGGCATGGTGGGTTTTGCCATGCGTGAAGAGGATACGGCGCAGCTTTTGGCAAATCCCTATTGCATGCCTGCCAGCGACGGTTCTTCACTGGCCGATCAAGGCGTGTTGCGCAGCGGCAACCCGCACCCGCGCTCGTTCGGCACGTTTCCACGGGTTTTGGGCAAATACGTGCGCGACGAAGCCATCATGCCATTGGCAGAGGCGATTCGCAAAATGTCTGCTTTGCCCGCCGAGACCCTGGGCCTGCAAGATCGCGGTTCTTTGAAAAAGGGTTATTGGGCAGATATTGTCATTTTTGATCCCGCGAAAGTCAATGACCGCGCCACCTGGTCGCAACCGCATCAATATCCGGTTGGCATTCCTTTTGTAATTGTAAACGGCCAACTTGTGATCGATCAGGAAAAATTCACTGGAAAATTGGCTGGAAAAATCTTGCGTCCCCAAGTTTAAAACATTGATGATAAAGGGGATAAGATTTCGATGGCAAGGCTGCCGGTGGTTTCGCACTCCTAATAAAGCGAACTAACACGGCTGATACAGTTTCTCAAGCTGAAACGGTCAAGGGATAGGAGTTCTTCGTTTTCGTGTTTGTTGACTTTCAACAAGCGTTTTTTTAAATTCGCCATCCTTTTTTCAGCGCGGAGACAAGATTGTTTCTGCAACTTCTGTGGCGAATTCAACCAAGGAAAGGAATATGCGCAAAATTCTCGTAACCGGCGGAGCCGGATTCATTGGCAGTAACTTCGTGCATTATCTGCTGCGCAAGAACGACGATGTTGAGATCATCAATCTCGACAAACTCACCTATGCCGGCAATCTCGAAAACCTGCGGGACATCAAAGGCAATCCCAATTATCGTTTTGTCAAGGGCGATATTTGCGACGCCGGCCTGGTGGACGAATTGATGGCAGGCGTCAATACCGTGGTGAATTTTGCGGCGGAAAGCCATGTCGATCGTTCGATTGGCGGCCCCGATGCCTTTATTCGCACGGATGTGTTCGGCGCTTTTATTTTGTTGGATGCGGCGCGCCGGCACAATGTCAAGAAGTTCATGCAAATTTCCACCGACGAAGTTTACGGCAGCATCGACAAAGGCTCGTTCAAGGAAACCGATGCGTTGATGCCCTCCAGCCCGTACTCAGCTTCGAAGGCGGGCGCCGATCGCCTGGCGTATTCCTATTTTGTGACCTACGGTTTGCCGGTGATCATCACGCGCTGCTCGAACAATTTCGGGCCATATCAATATCCCGAAAAATTGATTTCCCTGTTCGTTACCAATGCGATTGAAGACAAGCCCCTGCCGATTTACGGCGACGGCAAAAACGTGCGCGACTGGCTGTATGTCGACGATCATTGCGACGCAATTCATTTTTTGATGGCGCACGGCAAGGACGGCGAAGTCTACAACATCGGCGGCGGCAACGAGCGCACGAATTTGGAGATTACGGATTTTATTCTTGACAAGCTGAACAAGCCGCAATCTTTGAAAACCTATGTGAAGGATCGGTTGGGCCATGATCGCCGCTATTCGGTGGATTGCAGCAAAATTGCCAGGCTGGGCTGGCAGCCGCAATTCACGCTGGAAGCGGCGCTGGAGCAGACGATCGCATGGTATGTGCAGAACCGCTGGTGGTGGGAGAAATTGAAGAACGGCGAGTATCTTGAGTTTTACAAAAAGAATTATGGCCAGTCACTTTAAAGTCGAGTTCCCCCCGCCTGTGTGAAACCTCGCCCGAGGCATAACTTTTCTCTTCCGGAATAAGTTTAACCTGAGCGATTCATTTTATATTTCCAGACGGCCGCCTGTGGGTAGGCTCTTATTTTGAGGACAACCTTTGGAAGGAGTACATTTGTGAACCTCGAACAAAAGATTGAAAATGGAAGCGCGACAATCGCTGTTATCGGTTTGGGCTATGTTGGCCTGCCCCTCGCCGTCGAGTACGCCGGCGTCGGGTTTGACACGATTGGCATCGATTTGGACGAACGTAAAATCACCAAGCTCAACAAGGGCCAGAATTACATCGACGACGTTGACAGCGCGAAGCTCGCGGAGATGGTGAAATCCGGAAAGCTCGTCGGCCATACGGATTTCAAAAGTATCGGAAAAGCGGATGTCATATTTATTTGCGTGCCGACGCCCTTTACCGACAACAAGGAGCCGGACGTGTCTTACATCGTGAGCGCGGCGAACGGCATTGCCTCCGGCTTGCGCAAAGACCAGTTGATCATTCTGAAATCCACGACCTATCCCGAGACCACCGAGAAAGTCGTGCAGCCGATTTTGGAGGCGCAAAAGCTGAAAGTCGGCAAGGATTTTTATCTGGCCTTTTCGCCCGAGCGCATCGATCCGGGAAACAAAAAATTCACCACCGCGACCACACCTGTGGTGGTTGGCGGCGTAACGAAGAAATGCACCAAACTGGCCGCCGCGATTTCACGGCAAATTGTGGTGGATGTGAAAGAGTTGAGCAATCCCAAAGCCGCGGAAATGACCAAGCTGCTCGAAAACATCTTTCGTTCGGTGAACATCGCGCTGGTGAATGAGTTGGCGCAGCTTTGCGATCGTATGGAAGGCGTTGACATTTGGGAAGTCGTGGAAGCCGCTTCCACCAAACCGTTCGGCTTCATGCCGTTCTATCCCGGCCCCGGCATCGGCGGCCACTGCATTCTCGTCGATCCGTATTACTTGAGCTGGAAAGCGCGCGAATACGATTTTCACACGAGTTTCATCGAGTTGGCGGCGGAAACGAATGAAAACATGCCTTATTATGTGCTGGATCTGATCATTCGTTCGCTTTCGCATCACGGCGTGGCGATTCGCGACGCGAAGATTTTGGTGTTGGGCGCGGCATTCAAGAAGAACGTCGATGACACGCGCAACTCGCCGGCGGTGAAGCTGATGGAATTGCTGTTCAATCGCGGCGGCCGCAAAATGGAATACAATGATCCCTGGGTGCCGACGTTGAAAGTCAACGGCAAGCTCTATCGCTCAAAAAAGCTCAGCCCCAAGCTGATTCAAAATGCAGATTGTGTGGTGATTGCGACGAATCATGATGCCTATGATTATGACATGATCGTCAAGAACGCCAGGCTGGTGGTGGATACGCGCAACGCCACCAACGGCGCGGCCAACGGCAAAAGCAGCAAACGCAAAGTCGTGAAGCTCGGGTGCGGCACGAATTCGATTCCCGACATCATGCGGCATCACGAGGAGCATTGAGTCAAACTATCCGGGCGCCATTGGCGCGCGGACGGCGGCAATCTCCCGCACTTCGGCGTTGAAATTTAACCACGAATTTCACAGATTAACGCCAACGATCTTGTGAAATCCGTGGTTTTTATTTTTGGAGTGATGCGCGCATGGCTTTGACCAGCCCCGATCCACATCTTGCCGCAACGCCTGCTCTGGCCGACGTGCAACCACAAGTCTCCATTATTATTCCTCTGCGCCGCGCCCGGCGGCAATTGGAGTATTGTCTCGCCTCCATTGCCCGGCAAACCTATCCGCATCATCTTATCGAAATTTCGCTTGTCGCCGACGCCGCGGACGAACATGCCCAAAAAGTCACGCGCGAGTTCGTCAGGAACCATCCGGCATTGCGCGTGCGCCGTAGCTTCGCCAAAACGCCGCGCAAGGCTGCGCGCCGCGCGCCACCGGGTTCAAATGAAGTCGTCATTGCGGTTACACCCAACACCATTTTAGCGGATGATTTTATCGCGCAGGCGGTTGCCGCGCTGCAAAATCATTCTTGTGCCGGCGTCGGCGGCCGCATGATTTACCGCGGCGAAGGCCGTGTGCAAAACGCTGCTGCTCTGGCATTAGGCTCAAAATGGGTACTGCCGACGGGCACGCAGGACGAGTCAAAGAGCGGGATCCGGAATGAAGCCGTGCTGCACGGCGCCTATCGCCGCATGGCGATGAACGAGGCTGGTGTGCTCGAACACGACATGCCGGGCAACGAGTATGAAACCGCCACGCGCATGCAGCAGGCCGGCCACACGTTGTATTTTTCAGCGAAGATACAATCCTCGTTGACGATGCGCGCTGATCTCTTTGACCTGCTGGGTTGGGCTGCGGTCCACGGCCACGCCTGGGCCATGCGCGTGAAAAAGCAGCGCGCGGCATTTCGCCTGCGCTATTTTGTTCCCGCGGCGCTGCTTGTTTTGAGCGTGATAACGGCGCTGTTTGCGCCGCTTTGGAAGACAGCGCTGGCAACCTGCGCGGCCCTCTTCCTGGGTTATCTTAGTTGCAACGCCATGCTGACCTTTGTGCTGGCCGCGCGCAACCGGCTCCAGCATCTTTTGTTGTTGCCCATTGTGCTGGCGAGTATCCATTTCGGGTTTGGCGTCGGCATGATCGTCGGTTTGATTGCCAGCAAACGCTGGGGCGCGGCGGCGCCCAAATGGGTGGAAAAATCCGCGGTGATTATTAGTGATTATACCGCGATTACGGCCGCATTTTTTGTGTGGGCCTATTTACGCTCCGAGCTCGGCCTTTTTGCCATACTCGAATTCGAACACGCCTATTTTCTATCCAACCTCATTTTTGCGTTCTGGTTTTTGCTTTTTCTCTTTTTCGGATTATACGGCGCTTGGAATGCCGCCTCACGGCTGGATGAAGCGATCGCCATCGTGAAAATTGTGGGTGGCGGCGTGCTGCTGATTTTCTTGTTGACGCTCGATCTCGATCGCGATCTCGAAAATCCCATAACACAGAGCCGCATGTTGTTGTTGAGCTACTGGCTCATTGTTGCCGGCGCCGTGATCACCGGACGCCTGATCGTGCGCACCACGCAGCGCCGCTTGCTGGAAAACGGCATCGGCTTGCATCGCACGATTATCGCGGGATGGGGTCCCAAGGCGCGCGAGCTTTATCAAAATGTGAGCGAGTATCCTGCGCTCGGCTATCGCATCATCGGCTTTGTTGCGCCCTCAGGTTCCGACAAATTGCATCGCTTTCACGGGGTGCCGGTGTTGGGGAATCTCAATCGTCTCGCCGATATTATTTTACGCCATCAGGTCGAAGATGTGCTGATCGCCCTGCAAAAGCAGGATCAAGATGCGCTGGTGAAGATCATTGCGCAAACCGACGGCCTGCCCGTGAGTTTGAAAATTGTGCCTGATCTCTACAGCATCATCACCGGCCAGGCGCGCACGAATCAGATTTACGGCTTTCCGCTTATCGAAATTTTGCCGCAATACATGCCGGCGTGGGAGCGCGTTGCCAAGCGCGCTCTCGATGTCACGGTTTCATTGTTGATTCTGATTTTGGGATTGCCGTTTTGGCTGCTGGTCGCGCTCGCGATTCGCCTGAATTCACCGGGGAAGATTTTTTACCGGCAGGAACGCATGGGCAAAAACGGCCGCATTTTCGACGTTATCAAGTTTAGGTCAATGGTGGCAAACGCCGAAACCCTGACCGGCCCCAAGTGGGCGGAAAAGGATGATCCGCGCATCACAGCAGTGGGAAAGTTCCTGCGCAAATGGCGCATCGACGAAGTGCCGCAATTCATTAACGTGTTGCGCGGCGAGATGAGCATCGTGGGTCCGCGTCCGGAGCGGCCGTTTTTCGTGGAAAAATTGCGCAAGGAGATTCCGCTTTACACGCGGCGCCTGCGTGTGCGGCCCGGTATCACCGGCTGGGCGCAAATCAAGGGCGCATATGATGCCACGCTGGAAGACGTGAAGCAAAAGCTGCAATACGATTTGTTTTATCTCGAAAACATGTCGTTGCGCATGGATTTGAAGATCATCCTGCACACCATCTATGTCATGCTCGCCGGGCGCGGGCAATAGCAGAAATGGCCTTGCTTTTAAATGGCAGCTTGCCGAAATTGCAGCCCACAACGGGAACCCAAGAGGTGTGACATGCCATCCGATTTGCTGACCAAGCCCATGCCGCGCGCCGTACCGCCTTCGGAGAAATTCACTTACAGCGAGTTTTGCCGCCGCGTGCAAGAGCAGAAGGCCGACTTAATGCGAGGGGAGATTATTATGGCGTCGCCCGCAACCATCAAGCATGAAGATTTCGTCAATTATCTATCCACGATTCTTCGCCTTTTCGTCAAGAAACAAAGATTGGGACTGGTTGTCGGTTCGCGTATTGCCATGAAGCTCGACGACGAAAACGCGCCCGAGCCGGATTTAATGTTCATCCGCAACGATCGTTTGCATTTGCTGGGCAACACGGAAATTTTCGGCCCGGCCGATGTGGCTATTGAAGTCATTTCGCCTGGCAGCCGGCGACTCGACGCGGTTGATAAAAAGAAACTATATGCAGATTTTGGCGTGCCGGAGTACTGGCTGATTGACATTCATCAACAGGAAGCACATTTCTGGCGCAACGAAGACACAACATGGAAAAACTTGCCGGTGGACGAAAACGGCATCTTTCATTCCATTGCCATAACGGGCTTTTGGCTGCGCGTGGATTGGCTGTTTGCTGAAGAACAACCGGATGAAGTTGAGATTGTGCAGATGATTCTGGCGGGATTGCCGGCCGGGAAATAAAACCAAGGCGGGAGAGTTACACCAAACTCAATCGATGGCTGACAAAACTTTTGGTTTTTCCTCCCGCGATTTTTGTCTCAATAGATCATGGTATATTTCTTCGAGGCGGGCCACGATCGTATCCCAGTCATACTGTTTTCGAATCACCGCCATGCCGCCCTGGCGCAGTTTCTCGCGCAACGCCGGCTCATGCATGACGCGCACCACGTGCCGCGCGAACGCCTGCGGCTGATCCGCCACCAAAATGTCCTCCCCTTGAATCACCTCCAGGCCTTCCACGCCCACCGAAGTCGCCACCACCGGCACGCCCAGAGCCAGCGGTTCGATGATTTTATTCAACGTGCCGGCGCCGAAACGGATCGGCGAAACCGCCACCGCGCTGCTCAGATAGTGTTGTTTGATATCCTCGACAAAGCCGGTCACAATTACGTCGCGTGAAGCCAATGCCCGCACTTTTGCCGGCGGCGATTGCCCGACGATGTAGAGTTGGGCGGCGGGCATCTCCCTCTTGATCAGCGGAAAAATCTCGTCAGTGAAATACAGAATGCCATCGATATTGGGAAAATAGCTGAGATTACCGGTAAAAATAATTTTGTTGGGATCATTATCCGTGATGCTGCCATTGGGCGAGAAATATTCCAGATCCACGCCGTTGGGAATGAGCTTGATCACCGCTTCCGGAGCGGTTTTGCGCAACTGCGCGCGATCCGGCTCGGAACAGACGAAGCAGGCATTGAAATTTTCCAGAATCCGTTCATAGTGCATCATGCGCTGCAACTCGATTTTGAGCAGCAGTTTCATGAAAGGATTTTTTGCGCGCGCCGTGAAACGCTGGAGATAAAGCGAAACCGCATCGGTCAAATCTAAAACCTTGACCGGACGATGCTTCGCGGCGGTGTATTGCGCCATGCGAATGAGATGCGTGTGAATAACATCATATTGGTGTTGCCGGCAGGTCTGATCGATGAGGTTCTGCATGCGCCGCGATTTGAAGTATTGCACTTGCAGCGGAATATGCGTGAACAAACCCGCAAAGCATTTCAATAGCGAAAGCCACACCGGCAGCTTCACGTGGTCGATGTGCTTGCAATATGCGCGCAACTGCTGCAAATTCTCCAAATCCTGCCGGGTTTGCGCAAAGCAAATGAGATGAATCTCATGGCGCCGGGACAAACGCTTGATGAGATTGAAGATTTTGAGCTTGTCGCCGCGATAGGGAGGATACGGCACGCGGGGGGTGATGAGAAGGATTTTCATGAACTCCACCCTTCGCAATTTTTCCCGGCGCACACGTTCGCTGTTTTCCGTTCTTGAGGGCAAATACAAATTAAAATAAACATATTTTTCTTGTTCGTTATACTCGCGCTGGCACGGTGGACGTGAGATACTATGCAAAATTTGCCGAAAATTCAACTCTCTTTTTGCGCCGCCGACCTTCCCGGCTTTTTGATCGGGCGCTATGTCATGCTTCTTTTCGACTGACGATCGTAAGGCTCAGAAAAAAGTTGAGCAAAACCGGATTGCGCTGCAACCGCCGCCGCAGGGAGCGGACGAAGGGGCTTTCGAGCTTGTCTTTCAATCCAAGTTTTTTTCGGATTTTTCGCAATATTTTTAAAGTAAAAAAATCCCAGCCCACGCAATCAAGAATTTCAAAGCCGCTTTGTGCAAGAAGAGCTTTCAACTCGCGCGGGGAATATTGTGTTTCCCAGCCCGGCGGCCAGCGCTTCATTGCCATCAGTATTTTTTTGTAAATCGTGTAGAGATTCCATTTATTGGGGACTTCGATTACGATTATGCCGCCGTTTCGCATGACGTGCCGCTGCTCCTGCAACACGTCTCCGGGATTTGCGAAATGCTCGAGCACACCCTGCGAAAAAACCAAATCAAAGCAATCCGTGCGGAACGGAAGACTCCTGGCATCGCCGCGAACCAGCGGCATTCTCAAACCTTCTTTCGCCAGGCGGGTTTGCATCCAGGCCATGGCGGATTCGGAGAAATCCAATCCCAGGCACGCACCGCCTCTTTTGGCAAGTTGAACGATTTCGTTGCCTTTGCCGCAACCCACTTCGAGGATTTTGGCGTTGCGCAACGCCGGGATTTTTTCGCAAATCAACTCGACCAGTTGCTGCTGGTATAAATACAAATCCTGGTAGCGCGCCAGGTCTCTATAGACTCTTTCCCAATTCTCTTTCGTCGATAATGCGGGGGGGGTGCTCATTTGATAAATCATCCTGATTGTTTTGCGCGGGATTTCCAAACATCCCGTCTCGCATTCCTCGCCAAAGCGCCAACAGCCGTTTTTCCGAACGGTTTTCATGCCGTCGCACCGGGAATGAATGGACGGCAATCACAGCGGATTTGGCAAACGCATTTAGAAAGCCATACAAAATCACGTACAGGCGGTAGGCCCGCGATTCATTTTGAAAAACCCACAGGCGGTTCCGGGAGGTATAGTACAGATAGGTTTCGGTATAGTTCTTCCATTTGTCGCCCCCTCCGCTTTTGTGATAAACGACGCCGATGGGCGTGTAAAAAAGCTTGAACTGGCGCCTGACCCGCCGCGAAAACTCCACATCCTCGAAATACATAAAGAAACGTTCGTCAAAGCTGCCAATCTTTTCGAATACCTCCCGCCGGGCGAGAAGAATGCATCCGGAAATGAATTGTACCTCGCCCTCGCGATCCCGTTCCCTCGGCGGCAGCGGGACACCACCGCAACGCAGCCGGCTGAGGTTTCCCCCCGTGCAATAAATGCGCCCGTTTCCCGACTGGAGCAATGCTTTGCAGGTCACGACTCCCGCCGCCGGATTTTTTTCGGCAAGCTCGACCATCGGTGTGAGAAAATCCGGCTCGACGATAACGTCATTGTTCACCACCAAAACGTAATTCGCCTGCCGTTCCAATGCCAGCTTGATGCCGGCATTGTTACCCGCGGCATAGCCGCCGTTGTGTGAAAGCTTGAGAAACGGCAGGTTTGGGAAATCCCGTTCCAGCCTGCTTGCGCTGCCATCGGTTGAGGCATTATCGACAAGAATGATTTGCAGATTGGCGTAGGCCGCTTGTTGCAAAGATAAAACGCATTTTGCCGTATCGTCATACCGGTTCCAGTTCAAGACGACGGCGATTACCAGTGGGGCATTGCTGTGGGATTTCTGCGTCTGCTCATTCATGGGAATTCTGCTTCAGGAATTCTGACGGGCCGCGTCCTTCATAAAATCTGCCGGCAAAAAAATCTTGCAGGCCAAAGGCAGCCGCCTTGAAAAAAGCGGGATTGGCAAACCGCCAAAAAAGGAGTTTGCCGGTGATGACGGTTAAAAAATACGTTTTCGCAATGACTCCCGGCAGGCCTTTGAAAGCCATGCCGATGAGCAGCAACCGGTTCCGGGCGCCATAATAAACTTTGAACGCGATCTCCTCTTCTCCCAAAACCTTGTGGTAGATGATGGCCTGCGGAACATAAAGCAACTCCCGGCCTTTTGCAAGAATTCTCGCGGAAAGCTCGATATCATCCAAATACATGAAAAAGCGTTCGTCCTCCCAGCCGATTTCCTCGAGCAACGAAACGCGCAGCAATATCAGGCAGCCGGTGATGAAAGAAACGTTGCGCACGCCGCCGAGCGACGCCGGAGAAACATTGACGCCGCGGTGATCATGCACCGCCAGTCCGCGCCAGGGAACCAAGCGGCCGCCGCCGTACCAGATTTTTGTTCGGTCATGTTCACAATAAATCGTTCCGCCTGCGGCAGCGGCGTTGGGATGTTGTTCCATGGCCGCCACCAGGTGATTCAAAAAATCCGGCGTCACGAGCGTGTCGTTGTTCAGAATGAGAATGTATTCGAACGGCGATTGCAAAGCATGGCGGATGCCGAAATTGATTCCGCCGGTGTAACCCAAATTCCGGCCGGTGGATACGATTTCGAGATCGGGAAATTCCCGGCGCAGCTTCTCAACCGACTGATCGGTGGAAGCATTGTCAACGACGAAGACATGAAACTGATCATACGCGCATTGCCGCAGGCTGTTGAGGCACTCAATCGTGTCCTGGCTGCGATTATAGTTTAGTAATATGATGCAGACGCGCGGATTGGGCATAAACGGCTTCACATAAACTGTATTTGTTCGAAATAAAATCGACTGGGCGGTTATTCTTTGATACCTGTTGCGTAAATACACCACCCCGTCATATTCCAAAACGACGAAACCAGGTAAGGACGATTGCCGCGCAGCAGGGCGAAGAACATGATCGCCGGATCGAGAAAGAATTTCAGCCAGTTTCGGCGCGTGCCGGCTTTCACCGAATGCAGCCGGCAATCCTGGCGCAGGAATTCATAGAGTCCATGCTTGCTCCAGGGTTTGTGATGCGTGCGATCGTCAAAAAAATTGAACGGATAACCCTGTTCCCGCTTGAAACCGAACGAGGGCATGAACATGCTGATCCAGTTGGGCGTTTCGACGTAGATTTTGCCGCCCGGTTTGAGCACGCGATGAATCTCGCCGCCGAGGCGCATGGGATTTTCAAGATGCTCGATGACGTGCACGAACAAAATCGCATCGAAAAAACCGTCGGGATACGGCAAGTTTGCGGCGCTTAAATCTGCTTTTTGATATTGAATGAAACCGGGAACCATTTTTGGATCGAGCAGATCGATGCCGTAAAAATCGAGATGCGCGGCGGTTTCGCGCAATTCCAGGCAATTCTTGCCGTCGCCGCAACCCAGATCGAGAATGCGTTGGGCGCTTTGCAAGCGGCGGAAGAATCTTCGCCGCGTATCGAAATGAAGCAGAAGTTTTTGCGCACTTTTCAACATGCCGCGCCGATTGGTTTGCAGAGACGATGATTACAACGTTTAGTTCGAGGCTTTACCCAAGTTTTTCGCCCTGTCATTCCGAAGGAATCCTGTGAGGCGATGAGTTGACGCGCGATTCGAATGATTTTCTCCATGCTTCACAAGATTCTTTCTGACAGGATTCATCAAGCGGACGAAAAGACTATAACTCGCTATTCCGTCCGGCGCGCCAACTCTCGCGCGAAAAATCAAACAGCATTTTCGCGCGCTCGTTTTTTGAATAGCCGGCAAAGTAGATGATCAAGAAACTCGCAATTCCTACTGTGGCAATACCGTACCAGGCGTTCAAATCAGCGAAGCTCCACAACATGAATCCCAGAATTGCAAACAGCAGCCCCGGCAAGAGGTAATGCTTTTCCAGCGTCCACTTTAAAAAGAGCGCGCGGCAAGAGTAAGCAAAAATCACCGCGACAAAAAAATTCACTATAACCGATACCCAGGCGGCGCCATAGGCGCCATAACGGGGAATGGCATAAGCATGCAAACCAAGAGCGAGCAAAGTCGCCAGCGTCACGGTGATCATGCGCACGCGATGGCGCCCCGAGGTGGTCAGCATGATGCCATAAGGCGCGAGTGCCAAGCGGATGAGAATGATCAGCGCCGTCACGCGCATAATAGGAATAGCCGGGGCAAAATTCTCCGCGCCGTAAATCAATTTCACCACCGGCTCGGGATAAACGAAAAAAATCAGCGCCAACGGCAGCGCCAGAAAAAAAAGCGTTTTGTTCAGCAGCTTTCCCAACTGCTGCCAGCGCGCCTCGTCGTTTCCATGAAAATATGAGAGCGCGGGTATGACGGCGCCGATGAGAATATCCGGCAAAGTCAGAGCCAGAGCCATCAGCTTCATGCCGGCTTGATAAATGCCGACGACGTAATCGCCTTTCCACAAAGCGAGCAGGACGGTATCAAGCTGGTAATAGCAGGCTTCGAACAGCAAATGCGCGCCGAAGACCCAGCCTTTGCGCACCACGTCGCGACATTCCGCCAGGTTGAGGCTGCGCACGGCGCGGGGCCGGACGAAGCGCACGGTTATGGCTGCGGCGATGATCAATCCCAAAAATCTTGTGCCCGCAAACATCGCAGCAAACAGCCAAAGAGGCGCGTGCAGCACGCCGAGCACAACCAATCCCAGCAATAAAACGAGACTCTCGACGAAGGAAACCCAGGTTTCATAACGAAACTGTTCGAGTCCTTTGAACAGCGCAAAAAGAAAATTCGTCAGCGCATTGCAGGCGGTGCTGAAGCTGAAAATGTAAATCAGCCAGCGCGTCGTTTCGCTGAACTCGTGAAACGCGGGCAGCAGCCACATGCCGGCGACGGCAAGCCCGGCAAAAAAAAGCTTGACTACGGCAAAGCTGCGAAACAGCGCGTCAATGTGCGGGCGCTGCCGCGCCACTTCGGTGGTGAATAATAAATCGAGGCCGAAATCGGCCACCAGTAAAAAAAGCGCGGCCAGCGTGTGCGCGATGGTGAACTGGCCAAATGCTTCAGGACCGTAAAACCGCGCGAGGCCGAGAAACAGCAGCGCGTTGGTGAAAAGCCGTATGCCTGCTGACAGCAGTAGAAAAATCGAATTCCAGCGGAGGCGTGCGGCTAATTCCATCGAATTTTGCGGATAAACTGTGGCTCAGACTCTCGCCGGGCGATCGGATTCAAACAGATTGAAATGGCCATGGCATTTCAGGTGAATCAAAGAGCTGATCGCCAATGAAACGATGAGACAAACCGCCAATTCCCCCAGGCGCGTAACTTGGTACAGGAACGTGAACATCACAACCACATAGAAATGCGCGAGCAGCGCGATGGTAGCGAAATGCATGCGTTTTTTCACCTGAATCCAAAGAACCGTGCAGAGAAAGCCGAGTAAAAAAGGCGTCACTAAAATGCCGGCAATGCCAAAATCGGAGTGTATTTCGCGCAAATATGTGCCGGTATTGGTCGCAATTGGGATATTGTAAAATTTTTGAAAATAAGGTGTTTCTTCGGCAATGCCGAGGCGTGACAGAATCCGATAAACCGGAGCGAAGGTTGTCGCGCCGGGAAAAGATGGTTCGCCGCCGGCCTTCCAGTAGGCATTAAAGACGCCGACATGGGAGCTGAGATACAAATAAATCGAGGGCGTGATGAAGGCCTGTTTTTCCAGTTTGTTCAATGCCGTGCTGGCGCCGTAAAAACGTTCGACTGCGCCGCGATAGCTGCGCACGAATTCCGCCGCGCTCCACAAGAACGCCAATAGAAAGCCCAGCGCGAGCATTTGTTTGAACTTGCTGCCGGGGCGAAAATTTTTGATGTGTGAGGAGGCATGCTTGGTGAGGAAATAGGCG
Organism: uncultured Cytophagia bacterium; assembly: GCA_964457925.1. Lineage (GTDB taxonomy): Bacteria > Zhuqueibacterota > Zhuqueibacteria > Zhuqueibacterales > Zhuqueibacteraceae > Coneutiohabitans. The sequence continues at coordinate 13,881 of CAYWGH010000002.1, read as the reverse complement.
CTCAGAAAGAGCAGGCCGGAGAGCAGGATTTTTACCCGGCCGCCTTGCGCAATATCACCCAGAATGGCGGCAGCCAGCGGAAAAATGATGATGCCCTTGACTTTTCCGGCGCGCGCGCTGTAAAGTCCGGTGAGAAAAACCGCGGCCAGACTGAGCGAATCAAGATAGGGAATTTTGTCTGAGAGCTTTCCCGCAACGGTCATGCTGTAGATGGTGCGGCCATTGATGAGCACCCCGATAATCCCGCCGAATTTTTCGATTAAATGCTTCCATTGGTATATGACCGCAAGCAAAGCAACCGTCGATAGCCCCAAAATCGCAATGACGAAAAGCCGCTGTTCGAGGGCAGACAAGCTCGAGCGAACGTTGGAAGCCGCGCCCGGGCGTGAACCGTTGTTAGAAACACCTGCCGCTGCCGGGGCGAGCATCAGCATTGCAGAGCCCAGGGCAAAAGCCAGCCACGCATATAGAATGATCATCCAAACTTCGAACGTGAGCGGGGTGTAGTCGATCAAGCGCCATTCAAACAAAGCCAAACCGGTTCCCCAAATCGCCGAGTATAGCGTGAGATGGTTGAACCAATGTCGAAAGAGGAGACGTCCGCTGACGACGCCGGCGAAACCGAATAACACAAATAGAAGAGGATGAATTTGCATACGCTATTCGACTTTGGTCAAATAGTACACCGCAGAATCGCCGCGGTTTTCAGCATTTAGTTTTTCCGCCCGCGCTTTGAATTCGGCGATTTGGCTTTTTGAAAAAAATGTCGTGGCGCGATTAACCATGTAGGATTTGTCCGACATCAAGGGAATGTCATGAGAATATTGTTCGCTGCCCCAAAACTGAAAATCACTTGAATCAAAGCGCGTTTTTGTCCGTTTCAAGCCTGCTTGTTGCGCCAGCAAGTCAATGCTTTTATCGGAATGAATGCAAAGATGCCGCGGCGCATCCAGTTGCACCCAGTTCGTGCCGTAATGCTCCCAGGCATAGGATGACACGGTCGGCGTGCGGATCAGGCAGGTCCCGTTTGGAGACAACAATCGCGCGGTGTGTCGCAATGTTTCTATCGGATCTGCGAGGTGTTCCAGGACATGGTGAAACATGATGAGATCCCAGGTTCCGCCCACCGCAAAAAATGTTTGTTTGATGATGCGCAACCCGTTGGCGAATTCGAGATCCTTTTCAAGGAAGGGATCGACGCCCATCGTATGCGTGAACCCGAGGTTTCTTAGATCCCACAGCAAAACGCCGGCGCCGCAACCGACATCTAGAATTCTCGCTTCTTTTCTTAGATTTTCGACGCCGGATAAGCTGAGCAAGCTTTCATTCGGGAATTTCCGATACAGCCACCTGCCGAGCATTCCCATTCCGCGAATGGCATAACGATCCCGGAGTTTTTTCATGAGCTTTTGCGCCGGATTGTAGTCCTTGGCGCCCGGCAACTGCGTGAAGCTGTAGTAGTCCGCGGGATAATATTTTGAAAGATCGGCGGGAGTTTCCGCAATTTGCAGGCAGCCGCAGTTGTAACACTCGAGATAGGCAAACCATTCGCGATAGCCAAACATCATCTCGCGCACTTGATGAGTCCGGTGAGGGCCGGGGTGCCCGCAAATTCTGCAAATCATGCGCCTCGTCGATCTTTGTCTTCTGGGGCTGTTGTTCCCAGCAGCTTACGATAGAACGGACCGTGCCGGAGCTCCTCAGCCATCGCGCCCACCTTCCAGTTGCGCTCCTTTTCGCGCTCATAGATCTCGCGGATAAACGCCCAGGTGGCGCTGAACATGGCAGCAAGAAAGACGAAAATCAGCACGATGAGTGTGCGGTGCGGTCGCTTTTTCCGCTCTGGCGGCACGGCCTTGTCGAGCATCAGCACCACGGGCATGTCCTTGTTCTCATCGATCTTGGCCTGCTCGTAAAGCGGCAGCAAAAATTCCATCAAGCGGTTTTGAATTTCGAAATCGCGGAAGCGCCGGATATATTCGGTGCCCAATTCCGGCACGTCCTTGAACGGGATGAAAAAATTGAGCGAAGATTTGTTGAACCAGTCTTCTGTACCGTATTTGATTTCGCTCAGTCTTCTGTTCATTTCAGCCAGTTCGAGTTGCAATGCCTGCGCCCGGGGATTCTCTGCGCCGAACACGCGTTTGGCAATCTCGAACTCCATTTGCTTTTGTACTTGCGCTGATTTCAGCTCGGCCGCAGCTTTGATGGCGCTTTCGGTTTGCTCAGGCAGAGCATAGATGCCGTATTTTTGCTGAAAGGCTTTGAGGCTGTCCTCGGCGTTGCGCAGATCGTCGACGTTCTGGCGGTAGCGCTTTTCGATGAATTCGCGATTATTGCGCGCCTCGGTGCTGCCCAATTGCCGGCTGATTTCATTGAGCAATTCGACAAAATAATTCGCCATGTCGGCGGCGCGCTGCGGGCTTTTGTCGTAAACCGTGATGTCGATGTTGCCTTCTGTCGCAATTTCAAACTCGACATTTTCGCGCAGTGTGCGAATGGCCTCTTCGACAGAGTTCTTGCGGCTTTCATAGACTTTGACGAGGTCGAACTTCTGCACCACACGTTCCATCGCGGAACGGCTTTGCAAAATCGCGATGTAGCTGTAGGCCTCCGACGAGCCGCCCAGGCGCACACCCAATCCCGCCAGGTTTTTGAACAGCGACGAAGCGCCGCCTTCCAACATGCTCAACAATCCTCCTGGGCGTTTCGGCGGCAACACCGAGGCGGTGGCGGCATACCAATTCGGCATGAACAACACGATGCCGGCGCTTAACACACCGGTGATGAGAATGCTGAGCAGAATAACTTTGCGCCGCTTGAAAAGAATGTAGAGATAGTCGAACAAATAGTTTTGTTTGGGCTGCCCGTCTACCCGATCATCGAGATGATAAGAATTGTTATTGTCAGTCATGAAAAAAACTCACGTTTATCGTCTCACGGCCATCGCCGCGATTATAAGAGTTGCCACTTGCGAAAAAATCAAAAGATTTTGAGAAAGCTTGACGCGCCCGGCCAACGGCACGATGATCGTATCGCCTCGGCGAACTTCGAGATTTGCGCCTTTTTCCGATTTGTTGGTCCCGTGCCGCACGACGGTGATGTTTTTCAAGTCAGCCATATCCTGTGTGCCGCCGGCGAAACCGACATAATCGGCTGCCTTATAGCCTTCAACATAGGGAATATTGCCGGAATTTTTCACCGCGCCGTGGACATAAACATATTGCTTTACGCTGGTGGCAACAATGCGATCGCCATTTTCCAATTTCATGCTGCCGGAGATTTGATCATCCGTGCCGTTGCCAAACAAATTCACCGGCATCGGCGGTTGTTCGCCGCGAATCAGATAAATTTTGTGCAGATCGGTCCAGCGTTGAATCGCGCGCACGCGATAAAGCAGCTCGAGCACAGACTCATTTTGGGCAATTTGGTGCGGGCCGAGTTGGCTGACCGTGCCTTCAAGAAAAACCGTGTTACCCGTCAAGGCAATGCGAGGAACGTAGATGAGGTCGCCGCCGCGCACATGAGGATCCTGGCGAATATCGCCCTCATAATAAAGTTTGTACATATCGAGTGTATCGATCGTGCCATCGGTGTGGCGCACTTCCACGCGGCGCTGGTCCGCCCAATCCGTCCACCCTTCGGCCTGCTGAATAAAGTAAGAAATGCGATCGACAGCCGTGGCGTTGAACGAGCCGGGCGCCTGCACCTCGCCAAAAATATGCGCGCGCACCAGCCGCAATTGCGTCAAGTCCGTGGTGACGGAGATGTTGCGAGGATTGTATTTGGCCTCGCAGGCGCGGCTGACTTCCGCTCGCACGGTTTCCAGAGTTTTATTGTTGACATCAATCGTGCCAACACTAGGAATGATGAGCCGGCCTTCCGGCGTGACGGAGGCGGAAATGCCGTTGTCGTCGCCTGAGGGCCCCCAAAAGCTGATGCGTAAAACATCTCCCGGGCCGACGCGGTAAACGGCGGGATCAATCGCGCCTTCGATGGCTTGTGGGATTGGCCGTTGTTCGCTTTGTCGTTGAAGATGCTTGGCGAGTTCTTTCTCGTCGATCTGCGGCGTATCCTTGGATTGGCCGTTGAGGAGGTTGGCAGCAACAAGAAGAATTAGTACGGTGAATTTCGTCAACTTCATATGTGTGAGAGTGAACTCCTTGCGGTCAAGGTGGCGATAAAAGGAAATTTTGTAAAGAGCGAAATATAGGGTTACCGCCCAAGCATGTCAAGCGGATTTCTTTGGCCTTTTTTTTGAAAAGGATCGCGCTGCGATCTGCGTGCGCTCTAAGAGCTTGTTTGCGGCGCAGCGTGAACCCACCAAGGTCTACTTCAGCAACGTCGCGCGCATAAAGTCGCGCAACACTTCCGGTACAATGATCGTGCCCTCTTCCGTTTGGTAGTTTTCCATGATCGCAATCATTGTGCGCGGCAGCGCCAGCCCGGAGGCATTGAGCGTGTGCACGAATTGCGGCTTGGCGTTCGGCTCCGGCCGGAAACGGATGTTCGCGCGGCGCGCCTGAAAATCTTCGAAGTTCGAACAGGACGATACTTCCAGCCATTTTTGCATGCCCGGGGCCCACACTTCGAGATCGTAACATTTCGCCGCGGCAAAGCTCATGTCGCCGCTGCACAACAGCAGCACGCGATAAGGCAAGCCGAGCAACTGCAAAACCTCTTCCGCATTTTGCAGCAACTTCTCATGTTCCTGATAACTTGTTTCCGGCCGCACGAATTTGACCATCTCGACCTTGTCAAACTGGTGCAAGCGCATCAAGCCTTTGGTGTCCTTGCCGTAAGCGCCGGCTTCGCGGCGGAAGCACGGCGTATACGCCGTGTAGTTGATCGGCAGCGCTTCGGCCTGCAGCATTTCGCCGGCAAGCAGATTCGTTACCGGCACTTCGGCGGTTGGAATCAAAAACAAATCATCCGCCTCGATGCGATACATATCATCTTCCATTTTGGGAAGCTGCCCGGTGCCGAACATGGCCTGTCGTCCAACAACAAAAGGCGGGGAAACTTCGGTATAACCGTGCTTTTCAACATGCAGGTCGAGCATGAAGTTGATCAGGCTCCGTGCAAGTTTTGCGCCTCTGCCGTAAAAATTAACGAAGAACGATCCCGAAACTTTCGCGCCGCCCTCGAAATCGATCAGGCGCAAAGATTCATTCAACTCCCAATGGGGTTTAGCCTGGAATTCGAATTTCGGCAGCTCGCCCCATTGCCGCACCACGACATTGTCAGCCGCGCTTTTGCCGGCAGGCACGCTTTCATGCGGCAGGTTCGGAATGCGAATTTGTAATTGATACAGCGCCTCTTCCACCTGTTTGAGATCGTTATCCAGCGTTTTGATTTGATCGGAAACCTGCTTCATTTCGGCCATTTGGCGGGAGGCATCCTGCCCTTGTTTTTTGCTCTTGCCGATTTCTTCCGAAACGCGGTTGCGCAGCGCTTTCAATTCTTCAGCGTTCAGCAAAATTTGCCGGCGCTTTTCATCAAGTTTGGGAAATTCGGAGAGATCGATTGCGGCATTTTTCTTTCGAACGCCGGCTTCCACCTGCGCGAAATGGTCGCGAATAAATTTTAGATCGAGCATATTGCTCCTGCGGGTTGTTTTGAGGTTGCCGCATCTCTACTGAAGACGCCTGGCAAGCCATATTAAAATTCAAAGGCCAAAAATATCGAAGCCATGCCTTAAAAGCAAGTTGTTCGTGCGAATGCTTATGGCGCCGACGAACTGCACTGGAGTGGCGCAATGAGATTCAATGGGCGCAATTTTGTTTGCAACAGTGTAACTTTATGATGTATCTTGCGCGCAGTCAATTGGGTTCGCGAGAGGCGTTATTTTCCTGTCTGGAATGTTGATTCTTGGGAGTGTTGCGTGAACGTGCTACAAGATCAAGTTGCCTTCGTAACCGGCGCAAGCAGCGGCATCGGCGAAGCCACGGCTTTTGCGCTTGCCGGCGCCGGCGTCAGGGTTGCGCTGGCGGCCCGCCGCAAAGATCGCTTGGGAAATCTGAAAAAGCGAATTATCGATCAAGGCGGTGAAGCCATCATTCTCCAAACCGATGTCACCGATTCTGCCGTCGTGCAAGCGGCCGTGAAACACACGATTAAAAAATGGGGCAGCCTGGACATTCTCGTCAACAATGCCGGGGTTATGCTGCTCTCGTTTATGGACAAATTGAAGCTGGACGAATGGTCGCGCATGATCGACGTCAATGTAAAAGGCGTACTGCACAGCATTGCCGCCGTTCTGCCGGTCATGCGCGAACAACGCCGCGGCCACATTATCAATATTTCGTCGGATGCCGCCATTAAAGTTTTTCCGGGCTCAGCGGTGTACAGCGGCACGAAAGCCGCGGTAAACTGGATTTCAGAAGGGCTGCGCTTTGAGCTGGCGCGCGAGAAAATGCCGGTGCGCGTGACGACCATTATGCCGGGCAGTGTCAGCACCGCGCTGGCTTCTCACGTTACCGACCCCGACGTCTTCGAAGCCTTTAAGATGTTCGCGAAATTCCAATTCATGAAGCCGGAGGATGTGGCCGGGGCGGTGCTTTATGCGCTGACCCAGCCGGGGCACGTTGATGTCAATCAGATTTTGGTTCGGCCCACGGAACAAGCGTCCTAAAATAAAAAACCCCGGCTGGTTGCCAGCCGGGGTCGATTTTGTCAAGTCGAGAACAATTACTTGCCGACGCGTGTCACATTCGAAGCAAGCAAGCCTTTGGGGCCGCGCTCAACTTCAAACTGCACTTTCTCGCCTTCGGACAAGGTTTTAAAGCCGTCGCCTTGGATGGCTTTAAAGTGTACAAAAACATCTTCACCGCTTTCGCGCTGGATGAAACCGTAACCCTTGGCTTCATTGAACCACTTGACTGTTCCCGTTTCCATACTCTGGACGGTCCTTTCAAAAGATTAAAGCATGCCCTCGCGCCTCTATAACAGCGCACGAGGAGGGATTAAAGCGTACAACTAGCTTTTGCCGCACCTGTTACCCAAACTTCGGATTTCGATTGAGACCGCGAAATTTGCGGGAGGGCAGAACCGGACGGATCGCTGGTTGACTGCAACATCCTTGGTAGCCATGATCCTCGGTGTAAGATGCAGGAAGGCTTCAACAGCGGACCGCAATCCAGATTAAAGCATACCCCGCCGAAACGGGGGTGGCCCGACAAAGGGCGCAAAAACTGTGTACAGAACGTGCGGAAAAGATAAGTGCTATTTTTTTGAAATGCAAGCACAGATTTTCGCCTGGAAAAATTTGTAATCGCCGTGAAGCCTTGTCAGAATTGGGCTTATTCCGTTAGGGAAATGTCATGTTTGTTTCTGATAAAACTCTCCGCCTGATTGACTCGCGAGTAACGTTCGACGCTGCCTCGCGCCAGGAGTTATGCTGCGTTTCGCATGCTCATGCCGACCATGCGCGGCCGCATCAATTGACTTATGCCACGCCCGCAACGGCTGCGTTGATGCAGGCGCGCTTGGGGCGTTTACACATCACGTCCGTGCCATTTGGCCAGCCGGTTGAAATTGATCGGTATCGCATTTCATTTCATCCTGCCGGACACATCTTGGGCTCGGCGCAGATCCGGGCTGAGCGCCAGGGCCAGCGGCTGCTTTATACCGGCGACTTCAATTTGCAGGAAAGCGCCACCGCGGAGAAGCTTGAAATCGTCTCCGCAGACGTCCTAATTATGGAGTGTACCTATGGCCATCCGCGTTATCAATTCCCCTCGCGCGACGAATTGATTGACCGGCTGTGCGCGTGGGTTTACGCCACGTTGAAAAGCGGTATGACCCCGGTGGTGATTGGGTATGCCCTGGGTAAATCCCAGGAAGCGATGAAGATTCTCGCTGACAACGGATTTCCTCTGTGCGTGCACGGCACAATTATGAAGCTGGTAAGGGTTTATGAGAAGTTTGGACATGATTTTGGGACAATTGAACCGTTGCGAGGGAGTTCTATGTTGGAGGGAAGGGTTGTCGTCGTGCCGCGCCGCGCAGAGTTGACGCGGGTGATCAACCGCATTCCCAACAAGCGCACGGTGTTTCTATCCGGATGGGCGATCAACGAGGGTTTCAAATATCGTTGCGGCGTTGACGAGGCAATTCCTCTCTCTGATCATGCGGATTTTAGAGGGCTGTTGGAATTCGTGCGGCGCGTCAATCCCAAGAAAATTTTTATCACGCACGGCCCGGCAGATTTTGCAGTATATCTTCGCCAGCTCGGTTATGACGCGCAACCGCTGCGCACGGTGAAACAGGGCGAGCTATTTTAAACGATCGCAGAAACCTTACAGCCTAGATGCGCCGTTGATCGGAGATAAATTCAACTCTCGGCTTGCGCAATCAACGTATCAAGGTACTTATAAAATTTTTGCAGGTCTTTTTTGAAGCGGATGTACACCTCGGACAGTTTTTCGGCCAGGGGCTGCAGTCTTTCCCATTCTAATTCAAAGCCATAGGCGTGGCGAAAAAGATGGCGAAAGCGCAAGTAGTCTGCCAGCTTGCTTTGTAAGCCGCGGTCGATTATGGCTGGGCGAACCTTTGCAACTTTGCTCGCCATTCGCGTCAGAAGCTGCATGTGCCATTGCTGACCTTCGGGAACACCGCCGTCCATCTCGTTCGCAATGCGTTCAAAAATCTTCTCGGCGCCCGAATAAAAATCATGCAAGACGCTTCCCATGGCGCGTAGTTCAACGCGAGAAGGATAATCCTTGATATTCGCCAGCAGTTCTTTCATCTCTTGCTGCAATTGTTGCAGATTCTCAAATTCCTGTTGAATATCAGTTTTGAGCAGGCGAAAGCCGTTGCCTTTCATAGAGCAAATTCCCTTCGCGTAAAATTATTTCTCGAAGCGGAGGCCGCGCCTCTTCGAGAGGCACTAAATCAAGCTCAACATCAGGCGGCAAAAAACTCCAAAGCTCTTTTAGAGCGGAGAAGTATCGTTTTGCCGGCAGGCCAGCTACCGCCAAATCAATATCCGAGCGCTCATGAACGGTACGGCCGCCCGCGAGTGAGCCGAAGAGATAAACGGCCTCGACGTCATAACGCTGCGCCAAATGCTTGGCGCATTTTGAAGCGACTCCCCGCATGCGCTCGGCGCGTTTGGCTCTCGCTTCGCGCCGGAGCGCAAGCCGGTTGCGCCAACCCTCAAGATATTCGTCATATTCGCTCATCATCAACCCGATTTAACGGGCTTAACGTAACCAATGCTTTGCAATTTTGCAACCGGTAAAGACTAAATATTTCTCACGAAAATTCGTATTCTCTATTGAAAAGCAAGGTTGGTTCTGCGTTGCCGTCCCGGCAGCCCGACTTTGCCCGAAAACCGGAGCGGGTTATTGCAGAGAAGCCTAAAACCTCAAACGCCGAGCGCGACTTCGCCGAATTGATCGCCGATCATCAGCGCGAATTAGTGAGCTTGGCTTATCGCTTCGTGGGAAATGTCGAAGACGCCAAAGATCTTGCCCAATGGGCCTTCGTCCGGCTTTGGCTGCACCGCGAGAGTTTAAAAACTGAGCGAAAAGTGTTCTATTATCTGCGCCGTATTTTGGTGAATCTTTGTATCGACCATCTACGCCGGCGCGAGCCGGTAAAGGAAGATTTTGCTGCCTCAGAAGACCAGTTACTCGAGCCTGCGCCGGATCCGCTGCAAATGCTTGAGAGGCAGGAATGGCAAGCCATGTTGGCGCGCAGCATCGCTCAACTTAAACCGAAACAAAAGGCCACGATCATTTTGCGCGATCTTGAAGGCTATTCCGTCGCTGAAACGGCAGAATTGCTGTCATGCTCGGAGAACAATGTATTATGCAATCTTCATCTGGCGCGCAAAAGCGTGAAACAAAAAATGCAACAATGGTTATCGCCGCATGAACTCCTGTCGTGAATTCGAATCCCTGCTTTCGCATTACGCCAACGCCGAACTGGAGGCCGAACAGGCCGGGGCGCTTGCGAAGCATCTTGCCGATTGCCCAAACTGCCGGCGGGAAGTTGACTCCTATCAAAAATTGTCCCGACACATGGCGCAGCTTCATCCCCCGGCAATTCCGGAAAATGTTTTTGCGGATTTTCACGCCGGTGTTGCAGATAAAATTGTGTGTGGCGAATCATGGCGCATGCGAGTCGCGGCATTGATCGCCGTTGTTGCCTCTTATTATTCGCGCCGGCGAATGATGGTTTGGATGTCGTTCCTCGTTCTGATTTTTGCCGGTGCATTCGGAGCAAATTATTTTGCACGAACGGCTGCGCCTGCCCAACCAACGCTCACGGAATTGTTGCAGAACCGCGATTGGTCGGGACTTTATTATGAACTGAGTTCGCCTCTTTCACGCGCGGCACGGTTGCATGAGCCGGTTCCTGCCGGGCTTCTTCTCGCGGTATTGCGCGAACTTCGTGAGGCTGCCGGACAAGATCGGCGTTTCCGCACCGGATTGGAGCAAATTCTCTCACAGGCTCCATTGCTTAAACACAAAGCCATTAGCGGCTCTCAGAGCGCCGGTCGCATCGGCGTGATTGCGGCTGATGGTGTTCGAATTCTCAAACGATACAACCCGTCCAGTGAGAGCATGGCGCCAGTTGAGCGAAGACTATCAAAAATGCACCCGCATCAAGAGATCACCTTAAACGAGTTGATCACTCAAACAAAATGACGTTGCACATGTGTGGACTCGCCTGCGGTTGTCTTGTGCATGGCCATAATTGAAAGGGACTTCTTATGAACCGAATCGTTTCGTTGATTGCCCTGCTTGCCATTTTCGTTATGAGCGGCTGTCTTTTCATTGAAGCCGTGGAAGTTCGCATTCGCTTTCCGGGCAAGGATCAACCGCCGGAAGTTACCCTCATTTATCACAATATATCGAGTGATGCCGAAAATCAGGAGAAACTCCAAAAGGATTTTGAAGAGCTGCTGGAGTATTGGCAAAGCAAGAAGGATTCCACCGAACTGGCGGAGGATGGGCTGTTGCTCCAACACCGGGACATTGATATCGTCGAAGGCAAGTTACAGGTAAAAACGCAAGCACTTCTAACCGGAACCATCTCTGAGGCGTTTGGTGAAGGCGGGCAAAGCATAATTGAAGCCGGCATTTCCTCGAACGGCGAGCGCATTTTGATTATGGACGGGAAAGAAGCCGACGTCACGGCAACCAACGGCAAAGTGTTCAAAACCGGCAAAAATTATATCGTCGTTTGGCCCGAGGATTTGCCGGAAATTTATTGGATTCAGCGCATGCGTCACGAAGCGGACGATGTGAAACAGGCGCAACGCAATCGCCCGGCATTCATCAATATGTTCAATCAGTATGTGCAGGCGGAGCCGCAGAGCCGGGCCAAGTAGCGGCGCGTCTTATCGCAACAGCACGATCTTGCGCGTCGCCGATTGCCGCTGTCCCTGCACATCGGTGAGATTGACGCGCATGAGATAAACTCCGCTCGCGGCAAATTCGCCGTTGCCGTCGCGGCCGTCCCAGCGGAATTGCTGCCTGCCGGCCTGCTGCCAAATGGTGGGCAGGCTGCGCACGCGGCGCCCGGATAAATCGTAAATGACAAGCTCGACAAAAGAGGGCTTCGGCAATTCATATCGCAGGATCGTTCCGTGCTGCTGCGTTGGGGAAAACGGGTTGGGAAAACTTTGTTGCAACTGAAAACGATGGGGAACTTCTGCGGGCGAAGCCACGGCCGTGCCCGCGGCTGTGCGAATGGTTTTGCCGGCGACCCGCGCGCCGAACTCATCGACAATTTCCAAAAGCACGGAATCCGCGCCGAACACCGTGACCCGGCCATAAGCGTCGTTGAAATTGCCCGAAGCCAGGTTTTGTCCGCCGCCGTTCCAAATCGGAAAACCGAACAAATCCAGCAGCAGCACCAGGCGCGAATTGGATTGCTCCAGCGCGCCGGCCATCAATTCCGGCAAGCCGGCGTTCCGGCCGTCGTCGATCGCGGCAGTGTGCGTATCGCCGCTCAACATGATGACGTTTTTGATTTGATGCTCGTTGAGATAATTTAACAAGCGCTCCTGATCTGCCGGAAACCCCACCCACTTGTCCGCCAGGCCGAGTCCGACGCGCAGCAGCGAGCCGGAGCCATAGCCCGGCACAAAGACGATGCTGTCTTGCAGCGCTACTGAAAGGTCGATCACCGCACGCAAGCCGCGATTGAACGGCACAGTGGTGACGATGAATTTCCAATCGGCAGTTGAGGCGCGCAATTCCCGCAGCAGCCACTCCATTTGATTTTCTCCGGGCAGATCAGTATAGCCCGCCAGTATCGAATGTTTTTCGTCCGGCGCGAATTCAATGCTGTCTGTCGCGGGATTGTAAACGAAGGCGTCTAGATTGGGACTGCGCTGGCTGCGCGTATCCAGCATGAAAAAGTCCGCATTGCCGCAGGTGAACTTGTGCCAGATGCCGCCTTGCGCATTGGCCAGCGGATATCCCGGAAACAATTCTTGATAAGCGCGAATGCTGTTCTCCCGGGCGAGGGGCGAAACCTCGATCGTGCGCATCGAATCAGCGCGCGGATAGCTCAACGCCGAGGCATCATCGTTCATATAATCGTGATCATCGTAAACGTAATCAATCGGCGTGGTGCGCAAGACGTGTTGGAGCGCATGCGCCGAATCGTATTTGGCGCGATAAGTTGCCTGCACGCGGCCCATGTCCGCGCTGAACACACGCTGCGGATTTGTCTGCGAATCCGTGGTGTCGGAATAAGTCCAGTCGCCGATTTGCAGGAAGAAGCTGAGATCGTCTTCCGCCATCACCGTGAAGACCCGGCCGTCGCCCGCCTGCACCTGCCTCGGCATGACGACGCACGAGCCGAACGCGAAGCGAAACGGCGTGCGCTGGCCGTCAGGATGAAACGTTCGGAAGCTGCGTGTCTCGCCGGCCGGCTGGCCGTTGATCAGGGCTTGATAATAGTAACGCTGATTCGGCTGCAAGTTTGAAATATCAAGCAATGCCGCAAAATCGCGGGAAGAATTGGTGCGCACCGCCGCCGTAACGAACGCATTATCGAAATTGGGAGAGAGTGAAAGCCGGATGTTAGTAGTTGCGGCGGGCGCGACGCGCACATAAAAACGCGCCGAAGTTGAAGTCACCGCGCCAGCAAATGGGCCGTGCGTGAGTGTTTGCGCGTGAACCGTGAACAGGCTCGCGTGCGCACACAAAACAAAGGCAGGGAGAAAACGAGTCATCATGATGAGATTGGAGGTTGATTGGCAGTTCGCAACTAGTGAGTCCGATCGGGGCTCACGATGGCAAATATCATCTCGTCAATCGTCTTTCCGTCTTTGGTGACGCTTTTCTGCATACGCGCTTCAAGTTGATAACCGACCTTTTCCAGCACGCGCATGGAGGCGGGATTCCACTCATACACGCTCGCCTGAATACGGCAAATATCGAAATTCGCGAACGCATATTCCGTCATGGCGGCCACCACTTCGGTGATGATGCCGCGCCCCCAGAACTTTTCCCCGAGCCAGTAGCCGAGCTCCGCGGTGCGGCGATAAACATCGTCTTTCACGACAAAACCTATGCCGCCCGCCGCTTCCTCCTCGACCACGATCGCAAAATTCCTGGGAGGATTTTCCGCGCTTGCAAATCGAATCCACTCCTCCGCATCTTTCAGCGTGTAGGGATGCGGAAACGTGTCACGCAGATTGCGCCAAATTTTGCGATTGTTGGCGTGCTGCGCGAGTGAAGCTTCGTCGCCGTGCTGCCAGGGGCGAATGGTGCAGCGGATAAGTTTAAGTTCCGTCATTAAGCTATAATCAGTGTGGGTTGCTTTGCTTCACAAGCATGAGGTTGGAAAAGCCTGCGTTTGCAACTGCCGCCGATATTTTTCGATCAAGCGTTGCACATCCTCATCAATCGC
>CAYWGH010000001.1:0-627684 GCA_964457925.1 uncultured Cytophagia bacterium | reverse complement strand
GGGTTGCCCACCACAAATTTGAGGATCCCGAACAATGAAATTTTGGTATTCCATATTATTATCTCTATAACTTATCTTCGGGCATTCTTCTCGTCGGGTTATTGACTGAGTTAATATAGCAAATATTCAGGCTAATTTCAAACTGTTCATCAGAAACTGTGTGATAGTATCAGGTGGTTTTATTAATCCAAACCCTTCTCCTCAAGAAATTTTGATAGCAGGTCTGCGATCGCAAGATTGTTCAGATCGGAGAATGGAAAGTGTGTATTGCCGCGAATACCTGTTTCGGGCAAATGCACAACGGTGACATCACCACCTCGGCGGTTCACGGCATCCCTCCACAGCTTCGCCATCGCCAGTCGCACGCGCCACCCGTCCTGGCCCGGATTCGCGCTCGGCTCCGCAGGAATGTTGTCGCCGTAGTAAATAGTGATCGGAATCTTCGTCAGCGCCATGAACTCCGACAGCGGCACGCCGACCGCCTGCAGCGTGCCGCCTGCGCTCGGCATCGGAGGAGGCACTTCGCCTTCCGGGAAGATGAAGCCGCTGCCGGGCTCGTAGGAGACGATGGCGCGGACGTTCGAGCTTTTCACTGCGACGCGCCAGCCCATGCCCCCGGCGTGTGAATGGGTCACGAGAATCCCCGGCCCGATCTTCGTGAAGAGTGCGGAGACCGCATCCGCGTTCAGGGCGGGATCGAGCGGGCCCGTGTCGGGTGTGATCTGGCGGAAGTATTGGTTCAGCGCCTCCGGGTCGCGCGAGAACTGCACGCCCGGGAAAAAGTCCGGCCAGATGCCGAGGCGGAACGTGCCGAACCAATCCTGCTCGTCGGGCGTCGGCGTAATCGTCGCCGGCAGCGTGCTGCGACCTGCGCGTCCGCGGCGCGGCTGGTCGAGCACGTAAACCGGGAAGCCGCGGCGCAAGAAAATATTCTGAAAGCCCTCGCGCCCATCGGGCGTGGTTTCCCAGGTTTTCGAAAACTGCCCGATGCCGTGCCAGAAGACGAGAGGGAGTTTGCGAGCATTCACCGGAATCTGATAGAACACATAAGCGTGATCGCCGTGCAACGTCTGCCCGGCAGGGCTTCGGTTGATGTGGTCGAAAGTGCCGGGAGCGGTGATGACGGTTCCGCCCACCGCGAAACTGCCTTGCTCCTGAATGACCATTGGTCCGAGTTCGCCGCTGCGACCGGTGATTTTGAAGGCGAAGAGACTCACGCCGACAGAAGTCAGCGCGAGCGCAACCATTAGCTTCCTAGACTTGACGATCATCTTTTGTCTCCTCACTTCCCAACGCGGACGAGCCGCAACCAAAAAGTTTTTTGTAAGCGGATTTTTCGAATATAGCGGATAAAGCCAAAGGTTGTATCGCAATATTATTTCAATCCGCTTGCAGAAAGGTTTTTGCTTTTAAAGCAAAGATTACACTCTTAACAGACTACACTAGGTTTTCAGACAAGCTGAAAACTGGAGCCACTTCGCGGCAGCCTTTGTTTGACAGGATAAACAGGATCAACGGGATTGAATTTTAATCCTGTCCATCCTGTTATCCCGTCTAAAAAAGTCAGAATTTTTTCTGAGTTTTGCTGCGCAATGGCGTAATGCCTCACTTGCGGGTGGAAAACGTAGCGCAGCCATCTTGGCTGCAGGCAGGACAGATGCCCAATGCTGCTAACTTTTCAGAAAGGCAAGCCAATTCGATTACGGAAAAAATTCACAGCAATGACAGAAAAATGAATGGCAAAAATATGTGAACTGGTATTTCATCAAAAATACTCAAGGGCGCTTGTCAAAAAACCAGATATTTTTCTGCCATACATCTTCCTGTCATAACTTGTTTGAAAAAGTTAGTGACATTGGTCAGGATGCCTGCGCTACTCCACCCGTCACTGAGGCATTACCTTACTTCAGCGTATCGCTGAAGAATTGAGTCAATTTACCCATGGCTTGATTCACATATTGCGGCTTCCAATAGGTTTCGATGTGGGTCGCACCGTCAATCAGAAATAATTCTTTATTCTTCGCGTTGACGGCCTTTTGAAACGCCTCATCGGTCATATACTTTGAGTCGGCTTTGCTGCCCGCCATCATCAGTAGTGGTTGGTTGATCAGGTCCATATTGCTGGCTGCATCGAAATTCATTAAAGCGAGCAGACTGCTCATCGTGTATCTGAAAGTCGAATTTGGGTGGAAGTGAGTCTTGCCGTAGTATTCATAGCCTTGACGATAAAGGTCAGGCAGCTTGGCAATTTGCTCATCGGTCAGCTTGGCATCACCGGCATAGATGATCTTGCCTCCAGCCGCCTCTTGCGCGCGAGCGTCCGAGGCTTGCTGCAAGCGATCCTGTATGGTGGAAAGCTGCGAATCCATAAAACCATTGCATCTTACGCGACCTGAATTAAACATGCTCAAGGTGGCAATGGCTTTAAAACGCTTGTCAGTTTGCGCCGCTTTCAATGCATAACCACCACCGCCGCAGATTCCCAGCAAACCCAAGCGATCAGTATCAACGCCGGCGTATTGGCTGATGAAGTCGGCCATGCCATGAATGTCTTCGATGCGATTGGCGGGCTTATCCACATTGCGGGGAGTGCCGCCGCTTGCGCCTTGATACGCCGCGTCAGCAACGATGGTGATGTAGCCTTGTTCAGCCAGACGCTGGGCATACAGGCCGGCGACTTGTTCCTTCACGCCGCCATTGGGGTGAGCCACCACCACCGCCGGATATTTATTGCCTGGGTCATAGTTCGCCGGGGTATAAACGTTGGCCGAAATGTCAATGCCATTAAGCTTGTACGTGACCGGATGAATATTGACTTTGCCTTTTACGTTTTCGGTAATGGCGCCGTCATAGGTCAGGGTGAATGGATTTTTTTTATAGTCTGCGGCTATTGCCGCCCCTGCTGCGACACTCATCATCGCTGCCAATAACATCGACATAAAAATGGCCCTCCTTTGTGATACGTGTCTGATGCTTGACATTGCCTTGACCTTTCTCTCAGATTCTTGCAACGCCATGTTTGCCAGTGTTCGTGTTCTCCTGCTCATATCCTGTTTCTCCATCTCGAGGATTGATTGCCAAATTTGTAGTTGCTTCATTTTCCCGGCTAAATACCACCACGTGATTGCAGATTATGCCTCATCTTGACGGCCTTTTCAATCACATCCAGTCTCGCTTTCCTGGGATCGGGCTTGCCGACCGGTTTACCATCGGACTGGATATCGAGGATCTCTTCACTTTTGGTATTGTAAACGGGCCATTTCGGCAGTCCCTTCCCATTCGGATCACCGGTCTTGGCAAAGTTTGCCCAATAGGCGCTCATCATTTTGGCGACCTCTTTGTCCTGAGGATCCACCGGGGCCCCATCTCGGCCGGTAAGGTTGTCGAACACGTATCCGTCTTGGGAACAGTGTCCAGCGCCAAACCGCATCCTCTCCTTCATTGCGGCGGGGACGTAATCGAAATGATAGATGTAGGCCGGTTCTCCATTAGCGACAAAAGCCCTGGCGGCAAGACGGGCGGGCTCACCCCATACCCAGTCGGTGTTGAACTTTGTGATGACCTCGGCGAATTCTTTGTTGCCTTCAGGATCATAGGCAGCTTTTGCCTCGCCGGCAAGTTCCCCGAACAGTGAAAACAGTTCTTCCTTTGAGCTGCTGGCATTCACAAAGCCTCCGCCTATTTCCGCACTCGTATTCCCGATGATGAGCGGAATGCGCGCCTGCCTGCCAGCTTTGTATGCGCTCTCAGCAGTCTCTACAACCAGTTTACCGTCGAGGATGGGTCCCGAATAAGTGCGCGGCCCTCCTTGCCCATCAGTTTCCTGTCCTCCGTCCACAATCGCCTCCACGCTCAGGGCGCGCAGTTTGGCCAGTGCAGTTGCATCCGTGCCTTCGATCCCATGTTTACGGGCAAAGTTTATCCCGATCGTTTCAGCCGAAACGGGGTAGAAGGGATCGGCATTTTCTTTGTTTATCGGCCTGCCGGTAAGAACACCGTCCCTGCCGCCGCTCGATTCACCGATTGCCTTTTGAAAAAGGCCTTTCGCCTCCGGTATGGTCATGAGTGAATGGACCGATACGCCGCCGGCAGAGCAACCGAAAATAGTCACGTTATTCGGATCGCCTCCGAATGCGGCGATGTTTTGCTGTACCCATTTGAGGGCTGCGATCTGGTCCATGAAGGCGTAACTGCCCTTGGGTTCTTCCGGATGCTCCTTGCTCAACGCCGGGAATGCAAAATGGCCGAGGCGTCCGAGACGGTAGTTGAAGGTCATCAGAATGACGCCCTGTTTGGCAAATTGATTTCCATCATTGTCCGGTTGAGAGCCGCTGCCAAACACGAAGGCGCCGCCGTGAATCCACACCATGACCGGCAGCTTTGCTCCCGACTTGGTTCCGGCAGGAAGCCACAAATTGAGATAGAGACAATCTTCCGATGAGCCTTCCGCAATTGCTCCGGAACCGCGAGGCCATCCTGCCTGCGCACAATTTGCGCCGAACTTGCTCGCGTCACGCACGCCCTGCCATGCGGGCACGGGTTGTGGCGGGCGCCAGCGATATTCTCCAACCGGCGGAGCAGCATAGGGAATCCCCTTGAAGCTGGAGACCTCCCCTTCGGTCACGCCGCGCACGATTCCAGAAGCGGTACGAACCGTCGGCGCCTGCTCCGGCTTGCTCTTGTTGGTTTCTTGCGCGCTTGCTGAAGTAAAAAGCGTCGCTGCCATCAGCCAAAGCGCGACGAGAGATTTCCGATCTTTCCTGCTCATGGAATTTGCCTCTTGCTGTTAATGGGCAAGCCCTCAGTCGTCTTGCCCAATGTCACTAACTTTTTGGGAAAGATATGGCAAAAAGATGGCTGGCAGAAAAATATTCAAGTTTTCCTCCTGCGTAACGATGAGCATTTTTTAATAAAAGCCAACCCGTATATTTCTGCCGTACATTTTTCTGTCATTGCTTTTGAATAGTTTTACCCACGATCATTTTGCCTTTCTGAAAAGTTAGCGGCATTGGGCATCTTGCCTGCCCCGCAGGGCGGGGCGCTACGTTTTCCAACAATAACTGAGGCATTACGTGTCGCTACTGGCCAAGCAACCTTGTGAACGACAGCGAGCCCAACTTCCAAACACCGTTTTGCTGCACATACACCTCAGTGACCATGAAGGGATTGGTGACTTCATTGCCGCCAACCACGGCTAGCAGAGTAATTCTGTTTAAAAGGATGGCAGTTGCGCCAATAATATTCACCGATACTTCATGGATATCCGCTTTCTTGTACCAAATTCCTCCGCCTTTAATGACGTTGAGTTCCTGTTCGGTTCCCCAGGATCCTCCCATGTGTACAAACATAGCTTTTTCATGAAAGAGAGAATCCAACTTTGCGACATTTTTGTCGGCCATCCACTGCCACTTGTCTTTTGAAAGCTTGATGATTTCCTGCTCGGTGGCAGAATTTTGTGCGAAGGACCATTGCGCACTCATCAAGATAATAAGCAGTCCGAGAATTGATGCTTTCATATACTGGCTCCAATTTAATAAGATTGCAGGGCGCGACAGCTTTACGCACCAGATACGAAGATTCATTTTTTAAATAAAAGCGGGGTGAATTGCAGCATATAGTTCCGCCAGTTGCTCCAGGTGTGTCCTCCTTCGGATTCAACATAAGCGTAAGGAAATTGCAGCTTGTCCAGTATTTTTAGATGTTCTTGCGTGGATTCATACAAAAAATCAGTCTTACCGATTGCAATCCAAAACAGTTTAAAGCCTTTCTTTTTTTGCAGCGTATACTTTTCGTTCAGATTACTGTATGCTGGTTTGTTCAAGTCCAATCCTAAGCTGCCTGATAACCTGCTTGAAGGTGTTCCTGGCGAAAATAAACCAACGTAATCGAACAATTCTGGGTGGTTTGCAGAAATGATCAGGGAATGGAAGCCTCCCATGGAGAAACCCGCCACGGCTCGCTGAGATTTCTGAGGCTTGGTTCGAAAACGTGAATCAATAAAACTCACGATCTCATTAAAAGACATTTCGTAAGAGCCGTCAGCAAAATTGGGAAGAAATTGGCTCATCACCGGGCGGTAGCTAAAATTTTCTTTTGTTTCGCCCGGGGCTGCCTGCTTGGAAGAATTGCCGTTGGGCATCACAACAATCATCGGTTCAATTTTTCCCTCGGCAATCAGGTTGTCGAAGATGTGCGGCACCCGGCCCAAGGTAACCCAAGCTTCTTCATCTCCGCCGCTACCATGCAACAGATACAGGACAGGATATTTCTTTTTGCTGTTATCGTATCCCGGTGGTGTGTAGACCGTTAATCGTCTATCTGCTTTATATTGTGAGGAAGGATACCAGGTCCTTATCACATTGCCATGAGCAACGTCATTCACGCTGTAATAATCACCATTGCCATTATTCACAATGAACAGGCTGAACAAGTTGCCGACATCACGACATGAAAAAGCATTGGAAGGATCGAGAATCCGAATGCTGTCCACGGAAAATGTATACAGATAGAGATCAGAAGGCAATTTTTCAGTCGTGTAGGTCCATGTACCATCACTGTCTTTTGTCATCTGACCCATTCCTTGATTGGCTGCCCAGTCGCCATTTACGGTCACGGTTCGGGCAAGCGGAGCGCGTAGTCTGAACGTTACCGTGCCGCCTTCGTTTATCAGGGGCGAAACAATATTTGCCCTATAATTCACATTCTGCTGAGCGAAGGAACCTTGAATACTTAGAAGTAAAAAACAGAGTGCCCCGGTGACCCTGAGGTCCGAGAATTTCAGATTGTTCATTCCAGATTCTTGCCTTTGCATGATTTCTCCTGCGATATGCCCTGCGTTACTCATTTCTTCTCGAAAACTTCTCTTGCCACGCCGATGGCGGTTACCGCGTTTGGCCAGCCCGAGTAAAACGCCAAGTGCGTAATGGTCTCGATCAACTCTTCCTGCGTCACGCCGTTTTCACGCGCTCTGACGAGGTGTGATCGAAGCTGATCTGGGCGGTTCAAGGCAATTAGTGCGGCCACCGTCGCCAAGCTGCGGTCACGCTTCGACAGCTCCGGACGTTCCCAAACATCGCCGAAGAGCACGTCATCTGTTAGCTCAGCAAGTTTGGGCGCTATGTCGCCCATCAATTGTTGCGCCCGTGAAGGTTGTTGCGCACTGAGGCCGGAGTCGTCGCGTGCAAGCGCAGCAGGTGCGGCTGCTTGCGCACGGGGCGGCGCATGGTATTGCGCGTCGCTGACCTTCTCCATCCATTCGACCCGCTTGCCGTCAGGCATTTGTTCCGTGAGTGCGATGTGCGTCATTGTGGCGTTGGCCGAAGCTCCGTGCCAGTGTTTTTGATTGGGCGGAATACGGACGACGTCTCCCGGCCGAATTTCCTGCATTTGCCCACCCCATTGCTGCACCCAACCTACGCCCGCCGTCACAATCAGCGTCTGTCCCAGCGGATGCGTGTGCCACGCGGTTCGCGCGCCCGGCGCAAATGTAACGCGAGCGCCAGCCAGGCGTGAGGGTTCGCGTGCCTCTAAAAGCGGTTCGATGCCGACGGCGCCGGTGAAATTTTCGACTGCTCTCATCTGAGGTGGTTGCGAGCCGCTGCGTGTGATTTTGATTGTCTGCGAATCCTGCGCTGATGCCGAGACCGCCCCCGCCTGATTGGACTGGGCGAACGCCGAAGCAAGCAGTGAAAGCGATATGACCATCGTGACGAGTAGTTTCATTTCCGTCCTCTCAATTCGTTGAATAAATGCGGTATCGAAAAATGTGTCCCACCATTGCGGGATCGACGGCTGTGCGAATCAGTGAGATCATCTCCTGCTTGTCTGCAGGCGGGCCGTAGCCAAAACTCATTCCCATGCAGCCCAGCCCGAGGGCCGAGACCTCCAGGCCGCTCCTTCCCAGTTTGCGCTTTTGCATTGTTTCTCCTGTAGGGCTGTTATCATTCTATGCTCATTGCGCCTCAACATACCTTTTGTTGAAAGAGTAAATCAAAGTCACGTTCCAAACAAAGTCTTTGCTCGCCGAAATTTTAGTCTGAATGACCTTGTTGATGATGGACGATATTGAAAATGGCGAGCTCGGCTTTGTCAAAGTCATTGTCGAGGTAAAGTAAAACCCGTCTTGTTTGTCCATCTTCAAATAATAGAACTGCGGAATCAATCGCATGAACAACTGGCCGTCAAGTTTGAGGTTGGAAAAATTGCCTCGCATAGTCAGAAAGTGCGTGTTCCTGATCGCGTCTTTTTCCATGCCGTGTGAATACAAGTAATAACTGCCGATGCTCACGTTTTTGGCAAGCGAGTAATTGGGAGAGAGCTCTCCGGCCCAATAGCGTTGCGCGACGATCGTCTCTTTTGCAACGCCGTTTGTTGCAGCAGACACGGTTTTGAAGACAACCGCAGGATGCGCGCCGCCAGTCATTTGAAACTTGCCGGCCTTGACCAAATCCGCTCGCCACCAAAAAATGAACGACCACGGCTTTCCTTCCAGCGCAAGGCGAAACTGCGGCTCGAAGCGAATCTTCTTTCCAATCGACATATCGAATATCGCCGCGGGCTTCCCCAACGAAAATGTCGGTATCAATGAAATGCCGTTGTTGGTGACATTGACGGCGCCGGCGAAATGCGTGACGCTCTTGATGCTCTCAAGCTTTTGCGCAAAGCACGGGGAGACAAGGCTTAAAAGAGCAAAGATTGGCAATGCTCTTTTGATAAAAGCTTGAGGCTTCATAAAAGGATGATATGATTTCGAGTGGATGCAGGAAACGTCCGAAGTATAAAAGACTCTATGGAACGATTCATTGAGAATGAAGAGAACCCCAGTTCCTCATTGCGCTTTGCGGTCATTCCCATGCAGCCAAGCCCAAGGGCGGAGACTTCCAGATTGCTGTTTGCAGGTTTGCACTTTGGCATTGTTACTCCTGCATTTGTTCTCTATCTTCCGCCCAAGATAAAAACGCCGGAGTGTAAGGTAATAGAATAATTGTCGAAGATTATTGTATGATTCTGCAAATCTTCACGAAGAGCTGAGTAAAGGTAAATAAAGAGACAACCATGAACTCGAACGGAAAACAACAGGCAAAGCGCGAAGTGCAATTGGCGCAGGCCAGCCGGGACGAACTGGTCGAGCGCATCGCACGGGCGATTCGCAAAGACGGGAAGATTGAGCCGCTGAAGGGGCTCTACCTCAATCGCTGCTCCTCGACCATGGAGTCGATCCACACCGTGATCGAGCCTTCCTTTTGCGTGATTGCCCAGAGCAGCAAAGAAGTCTTTCTCGGCAACGAACGTTACCAGTACGACCCCTGTCACTACCTTCTCGTCACCGCCGAATTGCCCCTCGTGGGTCACGTCCTCGAGGCGTCGAAGGAGAGGCCATACCTCAGCATCCGCCTGAAGCTCGACCCCAAGCTCGTCGGGTCGGTAATGGTCGAAGCCGGTCATTCCTCCGCGCAAAAACATGGCGAGGTGAGAGCCATCAATGTCAGTTCGTTGGACGCAGGCTTGCTCGATGCTATGGTGCGAGTCGTTAGGCTTCTCGACACCCCTGCCGAAGCGGACTTTCTCGCGCCGCTGATCACGCGGGAAATCGTCTATCGCCTCCTGAGGGGAGAGCAAAATGATCGCCTCCGCCACATTGCCATAAATGGCGGCTATACTCCGCCCATCGCCAGAGCCATCGAGCGGCTGCGCAAAAGCTTTGACCAGCCGTTTCGAATCAACAGCATCGCGCGCGAGCTTGGCATGAGCGTCTCAGGATTCCACCATCATTTTAAAGCCGCCACGGCGATGAGTCCTTTGCAATTCCAAAAACAGATCCGGCTCCAGGAAGCCCGCCGGCTCATGCTCGGCGAGGGTCTCGACGCGGCAAGCGTTGCCTACCGCGTGGGGTATGACGATGCCTCGCATTTCAATCGGGAGTACAAAAGGCTCTTCGGCCTGCCGCCGATGCGCGACGTGGAGCGGTTGCGGGAAGCCGCCGGGAAAAGCGTTGGCCGCGCTGAGCCGATTAGAAATCGAAGTGGAGTGGTTTGAGAATGAATTCTGAGCGTTTATCACAGGGCGGGTGAATTTTACAGTTATCAATTGATTTATATGGGGACGGATGTTTTGAATGATTGACTTTGCCGCATGTACAGTGAACGATTATTCGAACTTGTTTTAGGCCTCACGCCGCCCTGGCATATCACGGGTTTAAAATTTTCGCAAAGCGGAGCGGCAAGAACATCAAGCGCTGAAGAGCCATGAATATACCTTCTTGAAAAATGGTCCCCCGACAGCGCTGCCGTCTCCGAGAAAAACGGCGTGAAGGAAACTCGGAAACTCTCCTGGCTTTAGGATGGTCTGGCCTTGGCAATTCTACTTCTGTCAGTCGGTGCATTTTTTCACAAGATCATTCGCCCAATCGCGGCGCAGGCGAGGCAGTCACCATCAAGATTCGTCAAGAACATGACGGCAATAATTTTGATTACTACATCAATGGCGAATACTCTGCCACCGCCAAAGATTCCGCCAGACATTTTCCAAAATCTGAAAACTGGTATGTGGGGTTCTTTCTGCGCGGCGAAGAGTTGAACAATGAAATCGATGAATTCTCGCTAACCTACATTCAAAAGCCCGGTATTGCACCGGAAGCGCCCGCGCTGATTGCGGCGCAGGAAAAACGCGCAAACGCTCAACCTCAATTCTATCTCTCCCCGAATTATCCCAATCCTTTTCGGCATTCCACTTAAATGCCGCTACATCTAAGCGCGCCCGGTTGTGTGTCAGCCACGATCTACAATTTGCAAGGCCAGCAGATTCAGAGCTTGTGCAATGGAAGTTTGTTCACCGGCGCGCATCAACTGAAATGGTTCGGAGCAACCGCTGCGGGCAAGCGGCAAGCAATGGTATTGACTTCTTGCGCGTGTTGGTTGAAGCTGACAATTGTGCAATTGAAGTATTGACCGGAGAATTGCTACTGGCGCGTTAAATTTTTAGCGCGAATTTTCTCAACGCGGGCAACTACCCTCAAATTCATCACAAATTCAAACGGGAGACCAACTCATGAAACGTTTACTGAGACACTTTTGTTTGGGGCTCGGGATTTTGGCACTGGCCGGCGGGATGACAAAAAGTTTTGGGCAAGAAGTTCATCGCTACAAAATTCGATCGGGTATTGTGGAATACAAACTCAGCGGCGTGCAAACCGGCAGTGAGACAATTTATTTTGACCGGTGGGGCATGCGCGAGGCCAAATACTCGCATGCAGAAACCAACTTGATGAATATGTCCATCAAAAAAAATATCCTGACCCTGTTGGATGGCGAATGGACCTACAGCGTCGATTTGGATGCGAAAACCGGAACCAAAGTGCCGACGCCCTTGCTCAAAGACCTGAGCGCACAAGCCAAAAGCGAGGGCAAGGATCTCACGGATATTGGCGAGGATATCATGAAGCGCAGCGGCGCAAAGAAGATCGGAGAAGAAACGTTTTTGGGCAAACGCTGTGAAATTTGGGAAATCAAAAATCTAAAAACCAAGACCTGGGTGTGGCAGGGGCTCGCGCTGAAAACCGAGGCAAGCATGATGGGTAAAACAATTCTGATTGAAGCGACCCGCGTGCAGGAAAACGTGAACGTCCCTCCGGAGAAATTGACCTTGCCGAAAGGGGTGGTAATCACCGAAGGTCAGAACCCCATGGAGATGCTGAAGCAGATGAGGACGCAGATGCGGAAGGAGTAATGGTTTTTCAGCGAGACTAAACAAAACCCCGCCAAAGCGGGGCTTTTGTTTTATGGCATTCCCGTCAGCAAATTGCTCCACGCCTCGCGGGTGATGTAATCGCTCAGCAGAAAGACAAATAGAATGATAAGCCACAGGAACCCGGCGCCTGCAAAAACCCATACCAGTTTGTCGCTGTAGCGCACATGCATGAAATACATGATCACCAGCGTGGCCTTGGCGACCGCAATCGACATGGCGATAAAATTGTTCAGCGGGCCGAGATCGACAAAAGCAACGGCCACTGTGATGAATGTCAAAACGATCAATGCCGCGAAAATCGTGTAATAGACTTTTTTAGGAACAAGATGTGGGCCCATCAGTGGCGACCTATGAGATAAAGTAACGGGAACAGAAAAATCCAGACAATGTCAACAAAGTGCCAGTACAAACCGAAAATTTCTATTGGCGAATTGTACTCTTTGGAATAACGTCCGCGCCGCGCTTGATAAATCAGATAAAACAAAATGCCGATGCCGATAATCATGTGCAGCGCGTGCATGCCCGTCATGGCGAAATACACCGCGAAGAAAATTTGCATTTGCGGGGCATGCGCTTCGGCAGGATTGAAGAATGGCCCGGGAACGAGGTGTTCATGAAACTTGTGTGAATATTCGACGACCTTGATGCCCAAAAACGCGGTTCCCAACACCACAGTGAACACGAGAAACATGATCAGTTGCTCGCGTTTGCCTTGCTGGCCGTAGAACACGGCTAGCGCCATGGTCAAGCTGCTGCAGATCAAAATCGCCGTGTTGATGCCGCCGAGCGTGATGTCGAGGTAGTGGCTGCCCTGAATGAAGGCTTCGGGATAGCTCATGCGATAGATCAAGTAAACCGCAAATAGCCCGCCGAAAAACAGAATCTCTTGAATCAGAAACGCCCACATTCCCAATCCCGCCGCTTCGAACTGCTGATCGAGATCATCAAAATGATGGGCAAGCGCCGGATGATGTTGCTCAGACAAGGGCGCCCTCCTTTTCTTCTTTGGCATGCTCCCGCGCGAATTTCGCGTAATCGTAGGCCTCTTCCGTCACCATCGGCGTTGTCTCGAAATTTTGCGTGGGCGGCGGCGAGGGCGTCGTCCACTCCAAGCCGGTCGCACTCCAGGGATTTGCGCTGGCGCGCGGCCCATATTTGAGCGACCAGAGAAAATAGATCAGCGGAATCAGATAGCCCACGCCCAGAATCGTTGCGCCGGCAGACGACATGACATTCAAGACTTGAAATTCTTCCGGGTAAACGTGATAGCGCCGCGGCATGCCGAGATAGCCGAGCACGAATTGCGGGAAAAATGTGAGATTGAAACCCACGAACACCACCAATGCGGCAAAGCGCGCCCAGCCGTCGGGATATAATCTGCCCGTGATCTTGGGCCACCAGAAATGCAAACCGCCAAGATAAGCCATGATCGTGCCGCCGACCATGATGTAGTGAAAGTGCGCAACGATGAAGTACGTATCATGCACATGCACATCCACAGCCAGCGTCGAAAGAAACATGCCGGTGAGGCCGCCAATCGTGAACAAACCGATGAAGCCGATGGCGTACAGCATCGGCGCTTGATACGACACCGACCCTTTGTAGAGCGTCGCGGTCCAGTTGAACACCTTGATCGCCGAGGGAATCGCGACCAGGAAGCTCAAGAAGGAAAACACCATGCCGGCATAGATCGACTGGCCTGTGGTGAACATGTGATGGCCCCACACCAAGAAGCTGATCACCGCAATCGCGAGGCTGGAGAAGGCGATGAATTCGTATCCGAAAATTTTCTTGCGGGAGAAACAGGTGATCAATTCACTCATCACGCCCATGGCCGGCAGAACCATGATATAAACCGCGGGATGGGAATAGAACCAAAACAAATGCTGAAAAAGAATCGGATCGCCGCCAACCGCCGGATCAAAAATGCCGATGTGAAAAAGCCGTTCGAGCGCAACGAGCACGATGGTGATGGCGACGACGGGCGTGCCCAAAATTTGGATCAAACTTGTGGCATAATGCGCCCAAATGAACAGCGGCAGGCGGAACCAGGTCATGCCCGGGGCGCGCATTTTGTGAATCGTCACAATGAAATTGAGGCCGGTGAGAATCGAGGAAAATCCGGTGATAAAAATGCCGACGGCCGCGAGAATGACGTTGGTGTTCGAATACGTGCTGCTGTAGGGCGTGTAAAACGTCCAGCCGGTATCGACCCCGCCGAGCAATACTGCGGCAAACGTAAACAAGCCGCCAATGATATAAATGTACCAACTCAGGAGGTTGATGCGCGGGAACGCCAAATCCTTGGCGCCGATCATCAGCGGCACGAGGAAATTGCCGAGAATCGCCGGAATCGCCGGAATGAGAAAGAAGAACACCATCATGATGCCGTGCATCGTAAACATTTTGTTGTACGTCTCGGATTGCATCAAGTCCGCGGCGGGTGTCATTAACTCAAGACGCACAAACACAGCAAACAAGCCGCCGATCAAAAAGAAAAACGTTACCGCGATCAAATAGAGAATCGCGATGCGTTTGTGATCGACGGTGAGCAGCCAGGATTTCGCGCTGAACCCGGCATTGAGATAATGCTTTTTGGGAATCTCTTCCGGGTCAGCAATTTGATGATCAAAAGGTTTGAAAACAGCGGTAGCCATTGTTCACTTTCTTCACTGAATTTTACCGTCCGGCGCTGGCGGCGGCCGGGCGGCGGGGTTATCTCTGCAACGATTTAATATATGCGGTCAGCTGCAAAATTCCGGCTTCATTGATTTGCCCCTGAAACGTGGGCATGAGCGGCTGATATCCGGCTGTGACTTTTGCGCCAGGATTGAGCAGCGACTCACGCAGATAACCTTCATCTGCGATCACGGTTCGGCCATCGGCGAGCTTGACTTCCTGGCCAAACACACCGACCAGTGAAGGCCCGCGCGCGCCGGCAACATTAGCATGGCAGGTGCTGCAGCCGAGTTGATTGAATTTTTTTTCGCCGGCGGCTGCCAGGGATTCGCCGCTTTCGTTGCCGCTCAACCAATTTTGGTAATCATTCGGCTCCATGACGACAACCGTGCCGATCATCTCGGAATGCTTCGTGCCGCAATATTCCGCGCAGAAGAGGTGATATTCACCGGCTTTGGTGGCCTCGAACCAGAGATGCGTGTAACGGCCCGGCACCACGTCTTTCTTCACGCGAAAGGCGGGAATATAAAAGCTGTGGATGACATCCTCCGTGGTCATTGTCAACTTCACGGTTTGCCCGAGAGGGACATGCAAGGTGTTGATCTCCCGCTGGCCGCTGGGATGTTGGATGTGCCACATCCATTGCTTGCCGACAACATAGACTTCGATCGCATCTTTCGGCGGCGCGGAGTAGGCTTCAAAGTATAAACTTGCGCCCCACCAAAATGTGATCATCGCCAAAATAAACGGAATGATCGACCAGGCCAGTTCGAGCTTGAGCAAGCCGGGAATCTGCTTGGGCGCATCGTCTTCCGACTTGCGGCGGTAGCGCACGGCGAAGAGATAGATCAAGAAAAAGATCAACAGCGTAAAAAAAGTCGTGAGGCCGATAAGAAAATAGTATAATAAATCGACCTCGCCGGCCAGCCGCGAGGCCTGTTCAGGAAAAAATTGAAAGTCTTTGCCCATAATCTCAAAAAATGACTAACGTGAAAAAGCTATATCCAGATTCATTCTATCAAACGGACTATGCTTTTCGAAAAGCGCGGCGTAAAATACCTTCAAAATAAATGCGGTAATGAAGAACATTACGCGGAACTGCCGCAGCTTCTACACTCTTGCGCTTGCGGCCATCTTACGATCGCGCCGAAGCATAACGATTACAAAAGCTGCCAATACCAACACGGTGGCAATGCCCGCCAGGCGCAACACATTCATGATCACCAGGCCGTATTTGCCCGTCAGCGGATCATAGTGATAACAATACAACAGCAGTTGATCCACCGGGGAGCCGATTTTGCTCTCGGAGGCTTCCACCAGGCTCAGGCGCAAATCGCGGCTGGGATAATCGACGCCGTAGAAATAACGCGCGAGCTTGCCTTGCGGCGTCAACACCATAATGCCGCCGGCATGGGCATATTCTTGGGTGACAGGATCAAATTGAAAACGAAACCCCACCGCCTCGGCGAGCCGGGAAATGTTGACCGAGTCGCCGGTGAGAAAATGCCAGCCGCCGGCTGCGCTGGCGCGATCATAATCCTTGAGATAATTTTTCTTCTTTTCCGCCGCAAGCGCGGGAGTTTCACGATGATCGAAGCTCAAGCTGATGATGTCGAATTCTTCGCCGGCGCTGAACGACAGGGGTTTGAGATTTTTCGTCAATCCATTCAGCACCAGATTGCACAACATCGGGCAATTATAATAAACCAGCGCAAGAATCACGGGCTTCTCACCGAAGTATTGTTGCAACCGCACCGGATTGCCGGCCTCATCATAAAATTCCAAATCCAACGGCGCTTGCTCGCCCAGCCGCTGATCGATGCCGATCTTTTTAAGAATTTCAGGCTGGTTGGAGGCGTTGAGGCCCTGGGCGCGCGCGCTTGCCAACAAAAGGAACGAAGACAGCAACGAAACGAGCGAAGAGCGAAAACGTGTTTTCATGGCTGCGCTCCTCCCTTCGCTGGCAGATTCTCATCGCGCACCGGCAAGCCGCGCTTAAGCAACAACGCCATCGCGCTGTCCACCGGAATGCGCGCAATGCCGGCTTCGCGCACAACCCAGCCGTAACCGTGCAGCAGGGAATCTTCTTTAAGGTAGTAATTCTGCAAATCACGCTCGGGGGTGATTTGCAGGCGCGGCGCGGGCGGCGTTTGCGCCTGTTCGGCCAGCATATGCGGAGGTGTTGCAATGCGTTTTTGCCGGCTTTCGAGAAAGTTGAGGGCGCCGATCAGCAATACGATCGTCACGGTCATGATGCCCAATAATCCCAGCCCGGAAAACACCAGGGAGCGAACATTCGCGTCCGTTGTTTCATGGCCGCGGTGATTGTTATCGTGTGTCTGCATAATCAATTCTAGACCAAAAACATTCTCTCCTTGCCACAACCATTCAATCCATTTGAAACCGGCCCTTTTCCGATTTGCTCCGGTATCAATGATGATGCTCTTTATGGCTAAAGGCAATCTCAAGGCGCGGATCGTGCAACGGCAGCAGCGCGCGGCCCTTGAGTTGCCAGACAAAATAGGCCAACCAAAGGCCACCGATGCCGGCGGGCGCCAAAATATCCATCCAATGAACAGTCAATTTTTCACCGTGAAAGCTGGGGGCAATCAGCCAGAACAAATCAACGAAACGCATGGCGATCATCCAGAGGGCGATCTTGCGCAGCACCTCCACGCGGCGTTTCGCTTTGCGCGACAGCAGGAACACGAACGGCAAAGCGAAGTGAAAAAGCACGAGAGCAAGCGCAAACCATTGCCAGCCGCCGTGCAAGCGGTGAAGATACCACGGAATTTCTTCCGGCAAATTGCCCGACCAAATAATCAGAAACTGTGAAAACGACACATAAGCCCACAACAGCACGAAGGCAAACATCAAATTGCCGAGATCATGAAAATGCTTCGCCGCCATCACCTCAGACAACGGCTTATGCTGTGCAAGCAGGGCCGCAGCGACGATGACAAACGCGAGCGTGAGCAGGCCATTTCCCACGACGAAAAGCACGCCGTAGATCGTCGAGAACCAGTGCGGATCGAGCGACATCACCCAATCAACCGAGGCAAAGGTGAGCGTCAACACATAGATCACCAACGCCGGGCCGCTGAGATGGCGCAACTTGGTGCTGAGCGCGGCGTCGCCGTTTTCATCCTGCCGTTTGGACCAGCGATTCAGCCAAAAAATGAATATGCCCCAAATGGCGAAATAAACCACCGTGCGAATCGCGAAGAAAGGGATATTCAAATACGGGGCTTTGTGCTGCAAGAGCTTGTCTTGCGCGATGACTTCCGGTTGCGCCCAAATATAAAGTTCTTTGACACCAAAGGCGAGCGGCAGCAGCAGAACGATCATTAACGGCAGCGTGCGCGTGCCGGATTCGAGCATGCGCTGAATCGAGAAGCCCCAGCCGCCGCCCACCATGTGATGCAATGCCAGCAAGGCAAAGCTGCCCAGGGTGAGGCCAAGCCAGAACAAATAGCCGAACAAGTATGAACGGAAGAACTGCGTCAAGCTCAGAAAGGCGCCTGCGCCGCACAGCGCCAATGCGATCACGCCAATAATCAGCGCGCGCTGCTGCCAACGGCTTAAAACGGGTGATAATGATTCGGCTTGATTCATCGGGCGGCTCCGAGTTGCTGGCGTTGGCTTGCGGGAACATCTTCAAGCGTGGCATTTTGGCTCAATTGCAGGGCGCGAATGTAAGCGACGATAGCCCAGCGATCATTTACGGCAACGCGATCGGAATAACTGTACATGGTTCCGAAGCCGTTGGTGATAACGTCGAAATAATATCCCACCGGCGCTTCACGCAGGCGTTGCGTGTGAAACGAAGGCGGCTGGCGCATACCGCGCTGCACGATCATGCCGCTGCCGTCTCCGATGCGCGCGTGGCAGGGCGCGCAGAAAATGTTGTAGCGCTCCTGGCCGCGCGCCAAAATGTCTTTGGAGATGGGAAAGGGAAAGGCATCCACCGGCTTACCGGCGATTTTTCCGGAATACAAATGCTCGTCGATTTTAAGCTGGCCGCGCGCGACAGTGCCCGGCACTTGCGGCCTGGCAGCGCGGCCATCTTTAAAAAATGTGCTGGCTTCGAGCGGCTCGTAGCGCGGCTGATCGTGCATGTCTTGCCGGCAAGCGGTGGTGAGAACGAGAAGTGAAACGAAAGGAAGCCAACCGGCCTTTTTAGTCAATGGGATTTTTCTTTTGAATGTCATTCTACAAGGATCTTGTTTGGCACAAAGCGGGTATGTGAATAGGCGCCGCCATCCGAGTTCTCAGGAAAATTCCCGCGGAATGACAGCATTCGAATCGCATCACGGTTCAACCTCATAGACGGCATAGGGCCGCAGACTTTCCAGAAACTGCCTGGTTGCGGCGAGATCGAATTTCGGGTCGCGCACTTCAATGCACAAAAAAAAGCGATCGCGGGTCGCATGCTCGAAGCGTTCGACGTTAAACACCGGATGATAGGGTTGCGGCAGGCCGTTGAGCGCGAACATCGCCAATACCGCAGTGAAGGCCGCAAACAAAATCGTCACCTCGAACGTGATGGGAATGAACGAGGGCCAACTGTTAAACGGGCGTCCGCCGACATTTAAGGGATAATCGATCACTGCGGCATAGTATTGAAAGAAAAAACCCACAATGCAACCGACGATTCCGCCGATCAAAACAAATCGCGGCAGACGATTGCGATGCACGTGAATCGCTTCGGCAAGGCCCTCCACCGGAAAAGGGGTGTAGGCATCGAGCCGGCGATAGCCTGCGGCATGTGCGCGTTTGGCGGCCTCGAGCAGATCGTTGGGCGTTTCGAACTCGGCCATGAGGCCGTAAAGTCCCGTCTCGTTTTTGGAATGGTTGCTGGTATTCATGAATTCTCTTTCACCCGGAAGACGCAGGAATCAAAGCGTCGACTATTTCAAAAGCCTCTCGGTGATTTGCAAGGCGCGTTTATTTCTCCTGCTCCGAAGGCACCAGCGTGCGCATTTCGAAGATCGAAATCGCCGGCAGCACGCGCACGAAGAGAAAGATGAGCGCAAAGAACAAGCCGATCGTGCCGATATAGGTCGCCCAATCCCACATCGTGGGATAGTACATGCCCCAGGACGACGGCATGAAATCGCGGTGAAGGCTCGTCACCACGATCACAAAACGCTCAAGCCACATGCCAATACTCACAACGATGGAGATGGCGAACAGCCAAATCGTGTTGCTTTGGACTTTTTCGATCCAGAGCAATTGCGGCACGATAAAATTACAGAAGAGCAGCGCCCAGTAAGCCGGCGCATAGGGTCCGGTCCAGCGATTCGTCATCATGTACCATTCGTATTGGTTGCCGCTATACCACGCCATGAACGCCTCCATGGCATAACCATAAACAACGATCAAGCCGGTGGCGAGCATGATCTTGGCCATGTTGCGCAAATGCCGGGTGGTGATGAAATCTTCCAAGCCGTAAATCGCGCGCAGCGGAATGGCGAGAATCAAGACCATGGCGAAACCCGCGTAAATCGCGCCAGCGACGAAGTACGGCGGAAAGATCGTGGCGTGCCAGCCGGGAATGATCGACATGGCGAAATCGAAACTGATCACCGTGTGCACCGAAAGCACCAACGGAGTGGCCAAACCGGCAAGCAGCAGGTACGTCGTTTCATAGCGTGACCAATGCACCGCTGAGCCGCGCCAGCCCATCGCCAACGCGCCGTAAATAAGTTTGAGCCAGCGATTCCGGGTACGGTCGCGCAGCGTGGCAAGATCGGGAATCAACCCGACATACCAGAACAGCGCGGATACCGAAGCATATGTCGAAATTGCAAAGACATCCCACGCCAGGGGGCTGCGCGTTTGCGGCCACAACGCCATGGTGTTGGGATAGGGCAGCAGCCAATAGGCCAACCAGGGCCGGCCTACATGGATCAGCGGAAAGATGCCGGCGCACGCCACGGCAAAAAGCGTCATGGCCTCGGCGAAACGGTTAATGGAGGTGCGCCAGGCCTGCCGGAAAAGCAACAGGATCGCTGAGATCAACGTTCCCGCGTGGCCGATGCCGATCCACCACACGAGATTGATAATGGCGAAGCCCCAGCCCACCGGGTTGTTGATGCCCCAAATGCCCACGCCTTTGACAAACAAGTACGCCAGTGCAACAAAAAGCATCATCGCGACAGCGAACGCAATGGTGAAACCGATGAACCAGCCTTTCGGCGTTTTGCGTGTCAGGACAATCGCGCTGACTTTGTCGGTGATCGAGCCGTAGGTGTGCCCGGGCGCAAGCACCGGCGCTTCCTGGCGATACTTCTTCTTAACCGGTGTTTCGGTTGTTGTCATGCTTCCTCAAACAGATAATACCGTCCCGATTGGGCGGGATTTTATCTCTGCATTTGCTGAACGAATCTACTCACATTTTTTTCAACGGATAACCACTCCCAACCGATTCCAATTCAGATTCGTTCAATCTGTTGGAAACTCTATTCGGCTTGGAAAGTCTGCGAATTCAACTTTTCAGCCTGAGGCTTCGTGTTCATCCAATTCCGGATTGGGGTTGCGCAAGCGCGCCAAGTATGTGGTGCGCGGGCGCGTATTCAAATCCGTCAACAAGCCGTAATTAAGCTTGCTCTCACGCAGTTTTTTGACGCGGCTGTTGGGATCGTTGATATTGCCGAACGTAATCGCCTGCGCGGGACACACTTGCTGGCAGGCCGTTAGAACCTCGCCATCGCGAATGTCGCGATCTTCTTTTTTGGCCTCGATGCGCGCGGCATTGATGCGCTGCACGCAGTAGGTACATTTCTCCATCACGCCGCGCGAGCGCACGGTAACGTCCGGATTGCGCTGCAGCTTCAAGCTCGGCGTTTGGAAATCCGAGTAAAGCAGGAAGTTGAAGCGCCGCACTTTGTACGGGCAGTTGTTGGCGCAATAGCGCGTGCCGACGCAGCGATTGTAAACCATGTCATTCAAGCCCTCATCGCTGTGGACCGTCGCGCCCACCGGGCACACCGGCTCGCAGGGCGCATTTTCACAGTGCATGCACGGCACGGGCTGATGATAAGTTTCGGGATGATCAAGATCGCCTTCGTAATAACGATCGACGCGAATCCAGTGCATCTCACGGCCGATGAGAACCTGCTCCTTACCGACGACGGCAATATTATTTTCCGATTGGCAGGCAACGGTGCAGGCATTGCATCCCAAACAGGCATTCAAATCGATCACCATGCCCCAGGCATTGTCTTCGTATTTGTGCGCAGGATAAAGCGTCATGCCTGGCGCCGGATCATGCCCCATCTCATGCACGAATTCTGGATGTTCCAGATATTCAGCCAGCGTGCCCTCACGCACCAGATGGCGGTTTTCCATGCTATGGTGCATCTGCGTGGTGGCGAGCTTGTAGCGGTCTCCGGTTTTACGAATCTCAACGCCGCTGCCAAACCAGGGCGATTCTGAGGTTCTCAACGCATAGGCGTTGAAGCCGACACCATTGGCAATTTGTCCGCCTGCGGTTCGGCCATAACCAAGATGCACGGTCACAGCATCTTCGGGATGGCCGGGCATGATCCAAACCGGCGCGTTGATTCTACGGTTTTGATAATTCAGTTCGACTACATCCTCATTGTTCAAATTCAAACGCTGTGCGGTTGCCGGGCTGATCAGTGCGGCGTTATCCCAAGTTAGCTTGGTGAGCGGCTTGGGCAATTCCTGCAACCAGCCGTTGTTCGCAAAACGTCCGTCGCCAACATTGGGATCGGGGCGAAAAATGATTTCCAGGCCGGTCGCTGGTTGCTGGTTGCTGGTTGCTGGATACTGGTTGCTGGTTGCTAAAGTGACTTGCTTGGGTTGAAAAGCAGTATCTGCAATCACACCGTCGTGCAGCGAGGTTTGCCAGAATTTTTCAAAATCAGAAGAATTCTGCTGCGCCTTCCAGTGATCGCGTACGATATCATAACTCGTCAAGCCCGGCTGGCCAGTGACAACCGCGAGCAATTCGTGCGCAGATTTGCCGCCGTAAAGCGGCGCGATTAACGGCTGCATCACTGAGATCGTCCCGTCGAAGGCGCGCGCATCGCTCCACGATTCGAGATAATGTGTGGCCGGAATGTGCCAGTGGCAAAACGCCGCCGTTTCGTCTTCGTACAAACTGAGCTGCACACGCAATCCGACTTTGGCGAGCGCGCCGGCAAAGTCAAGATCAGCCGGCGCCGTAAACACGGGATTGCCGTCGAGAATCATCAGCACGTCAACCGCGCCGGAATTCATGTCTTGCACCAATTCACGCAACGAGGCCAGTTGATCGACGGGATTCGCTTCCACTGAAGCAGTGTAGAAAACGGTTCGACCAACATTGCCGAGAGCATGATTCATTGCATGCGCGAGCATGTGCACGGCCGGGGGCTGATAATCTCCGGCGATAATGATGCTGGCGCCGCGATGCTTTTGCAGATCGCCCGCGATCGCCTTGAGCCACTGCGATGATTTTGGATTTGAGAATGCGGAATGCGGATTGCCTGCTGCCGCAACGCCGAGTTCCGCTGCCAACGCCGCGGCAAAAATTTCAATCTCTCGCGCGCGCATGGCCAAGCGGTGATCCGCCATCGCGCCGGTCAACGTGGGCGTGCTTTCGAGGGCATAGAGCCGGTTCATCTCTGAGGAACCCTCAGCGACGCGGCGTTTGGCTGAAAACTCCCGCGCATAGCGCACGCTGTTGGGATGATCGATGAGAAAATCGGAATCTA
Organism: uncultured Cytophagia bacterium; assembly: GCA_964457925.1. Classification (GTDB taxonomy): domain Bacteria; phylum Zhuqueibacterota; class Zhuqueibacteria; order Zhuqueibacterales; family Zhuqueibacteraceae; genus Coneutiohabitans. The sequence continues at coordinate 604,534 of CAYWGH010000001.1, read as the reverse complement.
GAGAAAGAATAACCTGCGCGTTTTCGAAGCGATGTTGCGTCTCAACGTATTCACCGAACGCCATATGGCTGCCGGCCCGGCTACTGTCGCGCGCCGCCGGTTCATATTGATGCCACTTTGCCGCCGGAAATGCGGCGAGAATTTTGTTGAGCTGGCCGGCGAGCGTCGGCGAGGTCACGGTTTCGGTGAGAATGCGCAAACCCGCGCCCTGCTTTTGCCGCAACGTCTCGAGCTTCAAATTCAGTTCAGCAAGAAAAGCCTCCCAAGTGCTGATGCGTCCCGCCCTCATGATCACTTGCGAGCGATCGGGATCATATAACGTCAGAACCGACGCTTGCGCAAAAATATCGGTTGCGCCCAAACTGGCGGGATGATCCGGATTACCTTCGACTTTGGTGGGACGGCCCATATGGCTTTCGACCAGCAAGCCTTGCGCAAAGCCGCGTTGCACCATGGCTGTGGCGAAATACAACGGCTTACCTGCCACAAGTTGCTCGGGCGCTTGCACATATGGCACGATCTTCTCAACCGGCTGGCGCGTGCAGGCATTCAAACCAGCCAAAGCCAGCGAGGCGCCCATAAACTTGAGAAAATTGCGGCGATTGACTGCGCTGGAATAATCAACCACGCCTTCGGCAAATTCATTCTCAACGAATTTTTGAAACGCCGGCGTATCCGCCAGTTCTTCCAAGCAGCGCCAGTATTGTTTGCCGTGTTTATTGCGCAAACGCTGCCGCATGGCTTCCAAATCGAAAGCGCCGGTTAACGCGCTGGTGGAGTGAGGCGTTATATCAATCGGAGTGTTCATCGATGGCAAATTGAACAATTGGTTAATTTCTGAATGTCATATTCTTGCATGAGCTTTGCGCCCAACGCGGCTTGATCATCGGCCTGCCATGTGGTGCTGAAGACTTGTTCACGCGGCCGCACAAATTTTTCGGGATTGCGATGGCATTCGAGACACCACGCCATGTCCAGGGGATTCTCGCGCCAGGTGAGCGCCATTTCCTGAATCGGGCCGTGGCAGGTGACGCAGCCCACGCCTTTTTTCAAATGAATGCTGTGATTAAAATAAACAAAATCGGGCAGGTCGTTAACACGCACCCATTCGATGGAGCGATCGTCGCGCCAGCTCGCGCGCACCGGTTCCAGCATTTGTGCATTCGTGTGGATTTGTGAATGGCAAGTCATGCAGGTTTTGGTGGAAGGAACGCCGGCAAAGCCGGTTTCTTCAACAGAGGTATGGCAATAACGGCAATCGATACCGAGCTGGCCGACGTGATGGCGATGGCTAAATGGTACAGGCTGCTCGCGCACAACGTTTGCTTGAGTGACATATGACGACCGCTCGAACGCGAGCATAAACCAAAGCAGGCCGCCGATAAAAAAAACTGCGCCAAAAATACTGACTTTCGAAAAGGTGTTCGTACTCGGGTGAAAAATCTGAGCCATCGGATCTCTCGAGCAATAAATCCAGCCAAACGTTGTTTTCAAATTTGCGTAAGTATGACATCAAAGGCGGGCGCGCCTGCGCAGTTATGCAGATCAACAAGCGCAACAATACGGCGAGTAGTTAATCTCGACCCTTCTACCTTTCCTGGTCTGCCTCCCCCCGACTCACGCTCTCATGCAAAAACACGTCAAAAATAGAAAAGAATCCTACATTGTCAAGCGAATTTCTCGTAAACATAAGACAAAATAACGATGCAACGCGTCATAAAATCAATACGCGCTGGGCGGCATTAGCTTCTTAATTTAGATTAGCCATCCGCGTGCGCGCGTCACGGCTTTTTGCCAATTTTGATAGAGCCGTTGGCGGTCCGTTTCCGCCATCTGTGCGGCAAATCTTTTTTCTTCCTGCCAATGATGCGCAATATCTTCCAAATCACGCCAATAGCCGACCGCCATGCCGGCGAGATAAGCCGCGCCGAGTGAGGTGGTTTCCGTTATGGCCGGCCGCACCACTGGGGTGTTGAGAATGTCCGCCTGAAATTGCATAAGCAGGTTGTTGGTCACCGCGCCGCCGTCAACGCGTAACTCAGCTATCGGCGTACCTGCGTCTTCCTGCATTGCTTGCGCCAGATCGCGCGATTGATAAGCGATACTCTCCAAAGCCGCGCGCGCCATGTGACTGCGATTCGCGCCGCGCGTCAACCCGACAATCGTGCCGCGCGCCTCCGCATCCCAATAAGGAGAACCCAGCCCGACAAACGCCGGCACGAGAAATACGCCGCCGTTGTCCTGCACTTGCGCCGCAAGATTCTCAATTTCAGCAGCGGATTTGATGAGTTGCAATTCATCACGCAGCCATTGCACCACCGCGCCGGCAATGAACACTGAACCTTCGAGCGCATATTGCACTTTGCCGTTGCCGATTTGCCAGGCGATCGTGGTGAGCAAGCCGTTTTTTGAGTGAATGATTTGATCACCGGTTGAGGTCAGCAAAAAACAGCCGGTGCCGTAAGTATTCTTGAACATGCCGGGCGTGAAGCACGCCTGGCCGAACAACGCGGCCTGTTGATCACCGGCAATGCCGGCGATGGGAATTTCACCGCCAAACAAATCCGGCGCCGTCAATCCGAAAATGCCGCTGCTGGGGCGAACGCGGGGAAGTATTGCTGCGGGAATGTCGAGATGGGAAAGCAAATCGCGATCCCAATCAACCTCATGAATATTGAAGAGCAGAGTGCGTGAGGCGTTCGAGCAATCTGTTGCATGCACTTTGCCGCCGGTCAATTTCCACAACAACCAACTGTCGATGGTTCCGAACGCGATGTCGCCCTGGCGCGCGCGTGCGCGTAAATTTGGAGTATGTTCGAGCAGCCATTTGATTTTGGTGCCGGAGAAATAGGGATCTGCAACAAGGCCGGTGCGCTGCGGAATCTCTTTGCCCAATGCGGTTTTGCGCAATTCTTCACAGATGGGCGCGGTGCGGCGATCTTGCCAGACAATCGCGCGGTGTACCGGTTTGCCGGTTTTGCGCTCCCACAACATCACGGTCTCGCGCTGATTGGTGATGCCGAGGGCGGCAATGTCGTTTGCGGTGACATTTGCCTGTTGCAGCGCCGCCCGTGCGGCTGCAAGCTGCGTCTGCCAAATTTCTTCGGGATCATGCTCCACCCATCCCGGCTGCGGATAATGTTGTTTAAATTCCTGCTGCGCTCGCGCCAAAATGCTGCCGTTCTGATCAAAGACTATGCTGCGACTGCTTGTTGTGCCTTGATCCAACGCCAGGATGTATTTCATGCCAGACTCCGGTCAGAAAGTTTTGCCATGATCTCTTCGATTATTTGTTAACATTTTATTTTTAGGCTAGCGATTTGCCTGCAAACCATCGTTCTGGCGCAACAATGCCGCCAGCGCCTTCCCCTCATTCACGGGCAATTGGCAGGCATAATTCTCACACACGTACGCTGTGGCTTTGCCGCCGATCATCGTCATTGATTCCACGATCGGCAACTTCCCGCTGAGATATTTCTGGCCCTCGCCGCCGTCGGCAAGCAATAAGATTTTGTTGGGAATAAAGCGTTCGTGCACGGCCTGCAACAAAATTTTCGCATCATCCGCATGAGGCTTGCCCGCGATGATGATCTGTTTAGGCTTGTCGAGCATGAAATCCATCGCTGCCAGCGTTTGCGGAGCCGCATGCGGCATTTTTTCCAGACGCCGGGCAAATGCCTGCAGAGTTTTCTCCGCCACTTCCCGCCAGTCCGGGCGATCCAGCATTTGCGCGAGACGCAGAAGGTTTGACGCGGCTATGGCATTGCCGGAAGGCTCGGCGCCGTCATATTCTTCCTTCATGCGCAGGAGAATGGATTTGTCTTCGCCGGAGGAATCGAAAAAACCGCCCTCTTTTTCATCAGCAAAAACGCGGTTTTGCGTTTCAGTCAATGCCGCTGCGACTTGCAGCCACGAAATATCGAAACTCGCTTCATAAAGATCGAGCAGGCCAAGCGTGAAATAAGCATAGTCATCGAGATGGCCGGGATACTTGGCTTCGCCGTCGCGGTAGCGGCGTTTGAGCGTGTTCTTAGCCGGATCAAAATTTTTTGCCAGGACAAAACCCGCAGCACGCAGCGCGGCTTCGAGATACATGCGCTCGCCCAGCACTTGATAAGCGCGACTGAAGGCCGAAATCATCAACCCGTTCCAGGCAGTGATGATTTTATCGTCGAGATGCGGGCGCGGCCGCTGTAAACGCTGTTCGAAGAGCTGCGCGCGGCTGCGTTCAATGATTTTGTTGATCTCTACTTCGGACACGCCGAAACGTTTTGCCGCTTCTGCCGGCGTGTAAGCGGCATACAACACGTTGCGATCATGAAATTCACCCTGGGGATCGCTGATGGTATTGCCGCTGTCGCTCACGCCATAGAGATAATTAAAAATCTCGGCATCTTTCGCGCCGAGCAAATCAACAATCTCCTGCTTGCGCCACATGTAAAACGCGCCCTCTTCTTTTTCCTCGGGATGCTGCGGATCGGGTGCACTGTCGGCGTCTTCCGCGGAATAAAAGCCGCCGCCGGGATGCGTCATGTCGCGCAAAACATAATCGAGGATATCGGTCGCGACCTGCGCATAAAACGGTTCGCGCGTGATTTGGTAGGCTTCGAGATAAACCCACACGAGCTGCGCCTGATCATACAGCATCTTCTCGAAATGCGGCACGCGCCAATAGGCGTCAACGGAATAACGATGAAAGCCGCCGCCGAGGTGATCGTACATGCCGCCGGCCCACATGCGGCGCAGCGTGTTCAGCGTCATCTCCAATGCTGGCTGGTTTTGATGTCGCGCATGATAACGCAGTAAAAAGTTGAACACCGAGGGCCGCGGAAATTTCGGCGCGCTGCCAAAACCGCCGAGACGTTCATCATAGCTTTGGGAAAACTGTGCGAACGCCGTGCGCATCATGGGTTCGAACAGTACCGGTTGCGCCGAATCTCCCTGCATCGCATGCTCCTGCAGCGCGGTGATGATCTGCTCGCTTGATTCCAGCACCTTCTCGCGCTGCTCCAGCCAGGCGCGGCTCAGTTGCAGTAAAAGCTGCGGGAATCCCGGCCGGCCATAACGCGTCTCCGGCGGGAAATAGGTGCCGGCATAGTACGGTTTCAAATCCGGCGTGAGCCAGGCCGAAAGCGGCCAGCCGCCGCTGCCGGTCAACCCCTGCACCACGGTCATATAAACTTTGTCAACATCCGGGCGTTCTTCGCGATCGACTTTGATGCAAACGAAATGCTCATTCATGATCGCGGCGATGCTGTCATTCTCGAACGATTCACGCTCCATCACATGGCACCAATGGCAGGTGGAATAGCCGATCGATAAAAAAATCGGTTTGTTTTCACGGCGCGCTTTCTCAAAGGCCTCTTCGCCCCAGGGATGCCAATCCACGGGATTGAAGGCATGTTGCAGGAGATACGGACTTTTTTCATGAATCAAGCGGTTGGGTTTGCGGCCATGCGCGAGTTTGTGTGCAACCTCGTTGGAAAAAGCATTCATTTTATCCTCGGCGATCTTTTTAGCAACGTCAAGAGAAGAGGGCGGCAAGACGACGCGGTGAAGCTTGAAATGGCTTCCCGCCAGGCCGGCGAGGGCAAGTACGGCTAAGCCGATGACGACGAAGTGGCCGCTGGTAAATTTCATGCTCGTTGCTCGTTGTTGGTTTCTCGTTGCTGGCTGCTGGCGTTCCGGCAAAACAGCAACCAGCAACCAGAAACAAGCAACTCACGGTTATTCCTCAGACAAAAATTTTAACAAACTCTTCGTTGTTCGAGAAATCCTCGAACAAAAAATCCGGTTCGGCAGCGCGCAGTTGTTCGAGGCTATATTCACCGGTGGCAACGGCGACAGCCATGGCGCCGTGCGGGCGGGCGCAGGCCACGTCGCGCGGGGTGTCGCCGATCACACACACGTCATGATTGTGCGGTGTGAAGCCGTATTTCTGCTGCACACGGCGCAACGCATGCGGCACAAGCTTGTTGCGGTCGCTCTCATCGTCGCTGAACGCGCCAAAATCAAAATATTTCCACAAATCGAAATGCGCAAGCTTAATCTCCGCCGCTTTTTTCCAATTGCCGGTGAGCAAACCGAGATGCAGATGCGGCAGGGCATGCAAGCGATCCAGCAATTCGGGAAAACCCGGCATCATGCGGCGATGGGGGCGCGGTTTCTGCATATCTTCCGCGAGATGCAAGAAGTATCTTTCTTTGTAGCGTTGCCTTTCACGCACATCCCACGGCAAGCCGGCTTTGGCAAAGGCGTCTTGCAGAATCAAGTCATCGGTGCGTCCCGAGACCGGAATTCCCGCGAAAGCATTGGGAACGCCATAAAGCTCTTCAAAGGCCAGGGTCATGCCGTGCATGCCCGAGCCGCCGGAATGAATAAGAGTTCCGTCGATGTCGAATAAGAGAATCTTCACGATTAAGTTTTCTCCCTGGTTTGAAAACAGGATTTGATCACACGGCAAGTGAAAGCTTTGCTTTTTGAGCGATCGCCATGAACACAGAATTAACAGATCCGCACGGATAAAATCAGGGCGAATCCGCTTTGATCCGTGTCTGAAGATCTTGATTCCCATCCGTTCAGTTGCGCCATCATCGGCGCAAAACGCGGCGTCAATATATGACATTTCATCAATAATCGGAACGGCTTTTTGCCTGTTGCAACTGACGGCTTAAAGTGATACTATTGCAGCCGATTATTCGAAGAAAGGAAGTCCATGATTGAACCGAAGAATTTTTATCGTAAATTGGATTCGCTGTTGACTACGATCGGCAAAGAAAAAACCGGCAAGAATTTTTTGTTCACTATTCTTAAAGTGATCGAAAATACTTTCAGCGCGGATTTATACATCAGCAATGGCCGCATCTATGAAGAAGAAGGAGATGAATTTGTTTTGGTGAAACGTCCCGGCATGTCGAAGTCCGCGCGCGCCACGGCCAAAATTTCGGCGGATTCGGAGGCGGTGCAACTGCTGTTGAAATATGGCAGCTATATCTATGATGATCCCGCGTTGAGCATCGATGCCGAAATCAGCAAGCAGGCGGAATATACCATTCCGGCGGCGTTCACCGTGGTGCGCAGCCCGAGCGAGCGCTGGATCGTGGTGTTCGAATTGAAAGCCGGCTGGGTGCGGGAAGAGATCGAGTTTTGCATGAACGCCGTGCGGGCAGCGTTGAATTACCGGCTCTTCTCGGATGCCGTTAAAAGTGGTTTGGAGCAAGCGGCGCATATTCAAAACAGCCTGCTGCCCCAGGCCCCGCCAAAAATCAAAGGCTATGAAATCGCCGGGCGCTCGCAGCCCGCCGAACTGGTGGGCGGCGATTTGTTCGATTATTTTCCCTACAGCAACGAAATGTTCGGTGTAAGCGTGGGCGACGCAAGCGGCCATGGTTTGCCCGCCGCTCTGCTCGTGCGCGATGTGGTCACCGGCTTGCGCATGGGGCTTGAAGAGCAAATGAAGATGGTGCACACGCTCAAGAAGCTCAACCGCGTGATTCATCGCAGCACGTATTCGACGCGTTTCGTTTCGCTGTTTTACGGCGAAATTGAGAGCAACGGCCATGTGATTTACGCCAATGCCGGCCATCCTCCGCCGCTGTTGATTCGCGGTAAAGAGGTGACGGAACTCAAACCCACCGGCATCATTCTCGGCGCGCTGCCGGAGCTTTCCATTCATCGGTCGCTCGCCAATTTCGAACCGGGCGCGGTGTTGGCGATGTTCAGCGACGGCATTTTCGAACGCAACAACCCCGAAGGCGAAGCCTTTGGCTTGGAACGCCTGCAAGGCTTAATCATCGACCATCAAGAAAAAAGCGCTGCGGAGCTGCTGGAGATAATCTTCAGCACCGTCTTCGAATTTGGCGGCCGGGCCAAGTGGGAGGATGATGCGACGCTGGTGGTGATCAAGAGATTGGCGTCGTAGCTTAAGAGATAACCGTTTTTTGATTTTTGTAGAAATCAAAAAATAGCTGGGTAGATTGCGGACGTCGTAGTGGAAATCTCGGGATTGCATTGCCAATCCATAAAATTGTGCGCAAACGATATATGATGGAAATGATAACCATCCCTGCGCAAGGCAGCGTGAACTCCTAAAAGCAAGCTCGGCGCTGCTCCAGGACGCTGGCTTACTTTAAAAATTAAATCTTTGACTGAACTACTGCCTGCGGAAAAGTAGTTTGTGCGGAAACGGAGAAGATACGGCTTTCAGACCCCGCAGGAAGTTGGGAATTATCGCGGCTCCCGACACTAATCAGCTGAATTGAAAAGAATTGGCATTCATTCGCGAGGATTAGCGGTTCGGAGAAATGGAGAGACCATCAATTTCACTATGTCACATTCCAAAAATCACCACAGAGTCGCGGAGTTCGCAGAGCAAGATTGCGTGAATTCTCAGCGAACGCTGCGTCTCCGCAGTGAATCTGACATAGTCAAGTTAAAAAGCCAATCCTTGCCAACATTGTGGTGAATCTCTTGCCAGATTATCATCTCCCACCGTCCTGGTTTATTTGGATTGGTTGAAGTGTACGAATTCATCCCTTTCGGCTTCCGCGTCGTCATTGGCCCGAAACTCGGATAAGAACAGCAATCGCTTTTGCGACTCATGCGCTACGCCAGATCGTATGCAACGCCCTCGCGATCTCCATCGTCTCTACTTCCGGTGCTTTTGGCCAAAATCATTGATCAATCCCATATTCCGTTGTCATCATCTGAGGAGAAACCATGTCGTCACGAATCATGCGCAAAACCGTTGCGTTGCTTGCGCTGGTTTTCCTGCTTGCGTGCAGTCCGGGCGGGCAAAACCAGCAGGCCGAGGGCTTCAAAGTGCCGGTCGAGTATCACAAGCTCGACAATGGCCTGAAGGTTGTGCTGTCGCCGGATTACACCGCACCGACGGTGGTGGTCGCGGTCTATTACAACATCGGCTTCCGCATCGAGCCGAAAGAGCGCACCGGCTTTGCGCATTTGTTCGAGCACATGATGTTTCAAGGCTCGCAAAATCTCGGCAAAATGGAGTTCATCCAACTCGTGCAGAAAAATGGCGGCGTGCTGAATGGCTCGACGCGTTTTGATTTCACCAACTATTTCGAAATCCTGCCGGCGCACAAACTTGAAACGGCGCTGTGGGCCGAGGCCGATCGCATGCGCGGCCTGGCGATCACGCAGGAAAATCTCACCAATCAGCAGGGCGTGGTGAAGAATGAAGTCAAAGTAAACGTGATCAACCAGCCCTATGGCGGCTTTCCCTGGCTCGATATGCCGCAATATGCCAACACCAATTGGTACAACGCGCACAATTTCTACGGCGATTTGCAGCATCTTGACGCCGCCACGCTGGAGGATGTCGAAGCGTTCTTCAAGACATTTTATGCCCCGAACAATGCTGCACTCGTCGTGGTTGGCGATTTCGAAGCCCAGGAAGCGCTGGCAATGATCAAGAAATATTTCAATGACATTCGCGCCGCAGAGCAGCCCGCCAAGCCCGATCTCTCCGAACCGCGACAGGAGCAAGAGAAAAAATTCAACAAGCCCGACTCGCTGGCGAACCGCCCCGCGCTGGCTTTTGCGTATCACATGCCCGAGCGCAACACGCCCGAGTATTATGCCATGGGCCTGCTCGATCAAATTTTAGTGCAGGGCGATGACAGCATGCTGAGCCAAGCGCTGGTAAAAAAGCGCGGCATGACCGGCGAAATCGGCGGCGGCATCAATTATTTGCTCGGCAACATGTACAACTACAACGGCCCGATGTTGTGGATGGCCTCTTTGTTTCACGATCAAAACGTGCCGCCAGATTCCATCATGGCAGCAGTCGATGAAGTCGTCGAAAAAGTCCGCACCCATCCGGTTGACCAGGCAACGCTGGAGCGGGCGCTGGTCAAGCTGCGTTCGAGCCTGTATGATGATCTCGGCGGTTTCTTCGGTTTTGGCCGCGCGGATTTGCTCGCGTGTTTTGCATTGTTCGATGACAATCCCGAACGCATCAATCAAATCGAAGCGGAATTCCGCAAGATCACGCCGGAGCTGATCCTGAAAACCGCGCAGGAATATTTACGGCCCACGGCGCGCACCGTGCTCACGATCGAGCCCAAAGCCTCATCATAAATCGACTATAACATTGGCAGATTCCGACCTTGAAAAATCACTTCCGTCAAGGAGATAATAATGAAGAGTCGCATAAAATTTTTGGCGCTGGTGTTGTGCGCATGCGCGCTGGCAACACCGGCATTTTCGCAAAAGCAAACGCCGCCGGAAGGCGGCACGCCGAAAGATTTCAAATTGCCGGCGAAGCAAACTTTCACACTCGACAACGGCCTGAAAGCAACACTGGTGCCTTACGGCTCCTTGCCCAAAGTCACAGTGCAGTTGGTGATTCGTGTGGGCAATTTAAACGAAACAGAAAACGAAGTCTGGCTGGCAGACTTGACCGGCGATTTGTTGAAAGAGGGAACGACCTCGCGCACTGCCGAACAAATTGCGCAGGAAGCCGCGAGCATGGGCGGTCAGATCAACATCGGCGTCGGGCCGGATCAAACCACCCTCGGCGGCGATGTCTTGTCCGAGTTCGGACCGGATTTGACCAAACTGATCGCCGATATCGCGCGCAATCCGCTGTTCCCGGAATCGGAATTATCGCGTTTGCAGAAAGATCGCTTGCGCCAATTGAGCATCGAAAAATCCGATCCCGGCTCGATTACCTTCGAAAAATTTCGCAATTTGATGTATCCCAACCATCCGTATGGCCGGCTTTATCCCACCGAAACGATGCTGCAAAGCTATACGATAGATCACGTGCGTTCGTTTTATGCCAACAATTTTGGCGCGGCTCGCGCGCATTTTTTTGTCGCCGGCCGCTTTGACGCCGAAGCCATGACAACTGCGATTCATGAGGCTTTTGGCAGCTGGGCAAGCGGTGCCGAACCGTTAATGAACATTCCCACGCCGGTGAGCAAGCGCGCTGTTCATCTCACGGATCGCCCGGGCGCAGCGCAATCCACCATTTATCTTGGCTTGCCGGTAATCGACCCGACGCAGAAAGACTACATGGCGCTGCTCGTCACCAACTCGCTGCTGGGCGGCTCGTTCGGCTCGCGCATTACGTCAAATATTCGCGAGGATAAAGGCTACACCTATTCTCCATTCAGCTCAATCTCAACCCGCTACCGTGACGCCTACTGGGCGGAGGTTGCCGATGTCACTACGGAGGTGACCGGCGCCTCGCTCAAGGAAATTTTCTATGAAATTGACCGTTTGCAGGCCGAGGCGCCCTCTGAAGAAGAGTTGCGCGGCATTCAAAACTATCTCGCCGGCGTGTTCGTGCTGCAAAATTCCACGCCCGCAGGCATTATCGGCCAGCTTGCCCTGTTGAATTTGCACGGTCTACCGGACAGTTATTTGACCGAGTACGTCAAAAATATTTATGCCGTCACGCCCGCAGACGTGCAGCGCATGGCGCAAACCTATTTGCGCGATGAAGAGATGATGATCGTCATCACCGGCGATATTAAGAAAATCTCGGCGCAAGTCGCGGTATATGGCGCAATCGTCAACTAAAAATCCGCGCTTGACTTTTCCGCTCCGGCTTTGCACTTTGAACATGTAAATCAACCGTTTTCTCACCAACACACAGGGAGGAGTAAGATGAGCGGTTTACTTTGGTTTTTATTGATCGGCTTGGCTGCCGGCTGGTTGGCGGGAACGATTATGAAAGGAAGCGGCTTCGGTTTGATTGGCAACCTGGTGGTGGGCGTCATCGGCGCTTTGCTGGGCGGATTTATCTTCGATGTATTGAGTATCCAGTCATACGGACTCATCGGCTCGCTCGTGATGTCGGTGGTGGGCGCAGTGGCGTTGCTGGCCTTGATTCGAGTGATCAAAAAGGCCTGACCCAAAAACGGCAGTTCGCATAATAAGCCACGGTTGTTTGACCGTGGCTTTTTTATTTATGCCTTGCTACGGCGCGAAGAAATATTTTGGGACCCGAGCTATCGATCACAAAAGAAGCAAAAGCGCCCGGGTGGTGATCCGATTCAATGATAGAAAAACTCCGTACGCAACATCACCTTCACTTCCTGGCCGGCGATGAATTCCTCTTGATCAATCGGACAAATGAGATAGCAATTGCTTTGCGCATACGTCACGACATCGCCGCTGCCCCTGGCTTTGAGCGGCTGCACATGAAATTGCTTGCCGTCATACCACGCCCGCGCCGGCGCATAAAATTCGCGCTGCGAGCGGTTCTTGAATGGTTCAGCCAATTGCGCCGCCACAATTTGATTTTGATAAGCGGAGAAGCCCATCATCTTGCGAATTGCCGGACGGACCAAAAGCTCGAAGGTGGTCGCCGACGAAACCGGATTGCCGGGCAGGCCGAAAATTAACTTTTCGCCGGATTTGGCAAACACCACCGGTTTGCCGGGCTTCACGGCGACTTTGTCGAAATAGATTTTGAAATTCAACTCTGCGAACACGTCTTCCACCAAATCCAAATCTCCCATCGACACGCCGCCGGTGAGCAACAAGATATCATGCTGTAAACCTCGTCTGATCAAATCATGAATGTGTTTTTTTTCATCACGCGCCACACCAAGCTGATGTGCGACCACGCCCAGCTTGGCGACTTGCGCCGCCAGGGTAAAACTGTTTGAGTTTCGAATTTGACCGGCGCTTGGCTTTTCATCGATGGCAATCAACTCGTCTCCCGTTGCAATGATGCCCACTGTGGGCGCGCGATAAACCCCAACTTCACTCTTGCCAACAGAAGCCAGCAAGCCGATCATTGCCGGGGAAATAAAGCTGCCGGCGCGCGCCACAACTTGCCCGGCGCGCGCTTCACTGCCCAGCGGCGCGATGTTGTTGCCGGCAGAAACCGCCGCGAGAATTTCAACCGTCTTTCCGTCGTTTGCCAACCGCGTTTCCTCCACCACCTGCACAGCATCTGCGCCTTCCGGCACCGGCGCGCCGGTCATGATTTTGGCCGCCTGGCCTTTTGCGAGTTTAATATCCGGGAAAACACCGGCGGGAATAAAGCCCACAATCTGCAATTGCGCCGGCGCGTCCGCGACATCGGCCGCGCGCACAGCATAACCATCCATGCTGCTGCGCGCAAACGGCGGCTGGTCAATGTCCGAGACCACGGCTTCGGCCAGCACCCGGCCGGAGGCTTGCAAAAGCGCAAGTGTTTCAGCAGGTAAACGTGGCGTGTGTTGGAGAACGAGATCAAAGGCTTGTTGGAGGGTGATCATGATAAATCAGGATCAGGTATGTGATACTCCCGTGACAGAATAACAAGATTTACAGCGTCAATTGCCGAACGCCGCTCGATGATTTTTGATTTGTTAGGAGCTTTCAAGTTGACGACATCTTGACGAAAACGAATTCTGCAATTTTTGGGGCAGCGCGACGACTTCATCAGCCTCCGCCTTGCCAATGCTGTCGAAGGTAGGTCACTGGGATAGCGGCCGGCTTCAGTATAATCATTCAAAATTCTTGCTAAAAGAATAATTTTTTCCGGCTGAATTTCGCGAACGATTTTCTCAACAATGTAGTCGATCAGCTCCGACGTGATCTTTTCCGTGCGCAATTTTTCGTCGCTTCACCATATTCGCATCTTCACTCGACTCGCGTCAATCGCAATCATAACCGTAAAAAATGCCAATCAATCTTCACGTTGTACGACGCTGCCCTTCACCTTGTGCTGGCTGTTCAGCCGGTCGGCGAAGTCGCGCGCTTCCTCGCGGGAGGAAAATTTGCCCACCCAAACCACGTAATATTTTTTGTTGCCGTCGCGCTTCTCGCTGACCTCGGTTTTATAGCCGGCTTTAATGAAAATTTTCTGCTGAGACGCGGCATTGTTTTTTTGTGTAAACGCGCCAGTCTGAACCGTGTAGGAAATTTTGGGGCTTTTGGTTTTGCGCTCCGCCTTCGCCGAGGATATCTTCGGCAGGGATTCGAGATCCTCGCGCGCAAATGCCGTCAGCGGCGCGTCCGGATGCTTCTGCACGAATGCCGTCAATTCCTCGTACGCCGGCGCATTTTCCCCCAAGATTGCCAGCGATTTTGCCGCGTGATATTCGGCGGCCGCAGCCAGCGGCGACTCGGGATGCGCCTGCGCCAGGGTCAAATAGGCATCACGCGCGCGATGATAACTGCCGCGCGCAAAATAATATTGCCCGACACGATACTGCGCGCGCAGCGCGTATTCGGAAGAGCCAAATTTTTTAATCAGCTCTTGAAATTTCGGCAATGCGATTTCAGCGTTTTCTTCGAGAAAAGCGCTATAGTAGGCGACGAGGGCGGAGTTGGGCGACTGGCGCTGGGCTTCGCGCACCCGCGCGCGCGCCGTGGATAAATCATTCGCGGCGAGCAGCGACAGAATTTCAGACTCGGAGATTTGAGCAGGTGCAACGGCGGGCAACAACATCACGAACAGGCAGGCGCACCAGCACCACGGAAATTTCTGCATTCAAATACCTCCGCATTGAAATCCGATGGCAAAAAACAAACAGCGGGTTGATGCCGACACCAACCCGCTGTGTTCATGGCAACGTTATTTTAGCTTGCCGGAGGCGGCATGGCCTCGTCAGGAGCGGGCGCCGGCGGGGCTGTCACCGGCTGAGATGCGGCTAATTCATTCGCGGCAAAAGCGGCCTCAAAAGCAGCCTGCTCTTCCGGCGAAAGGCTTTCCGCGGGAACGCCGGCTTCCGGCGAGTCTCCGCCTTCTGCTTTTTTGCCTTTCTTGCCTTTGCGCTTGCCGCCCTCGGCATCCGTGCCTTCTTTGGTCAAGCGTTCAGACAAGATAATCTTTTTGCTGTCTTTGTTGAACTCGATCACGACCAACTCGAGCGTGTCGCCCACCGCGTAGCCGTCCGCCGGCTTGGTCAAATTCGGCTTGGCCAGATGCGACATCGGCACAAAGCCATCGACTTCCGCCGGCAACTCCACGATCACGCCTTTGTCGATCATGCGCACGATTTTACCCGCGGTTTTGGTGTGTACGCCGTAATCCTTCTCGAACACATCCCACGGGTTTTCTTTCGTCTGCTTGTAGCCCAGCGAAATGCGGCGATTGCCCTTGTCGACGTTCAACACCACGACATCGACTTCGTCACCTTTTTTCACCACTTCGCCGGGATGGCGGATTTTCTTCGTCCACGAGAGATCCGAAATGTGCACCAAGCCGTCGATGCCCTCTTCCAATTCCACGAATGCGCCGAAATTGGTGAGATTGCGCACCACACCTTTCTGGCGCGAACCGATGGGATACTTTTGCTCGATGTCGTCCCAGGGATCCGGCTCGAGCTGTTTGAGTCCGAGAGAAATCTTGCGTTCTTCGAGATCGATGTTCAACACTTTCGCATCGACCATCTCGCCGACCGACACGATCTTGCTGGGGTGGCGGATATGCTGCGTCCAGCTCATCTCGGAGATGTGAATCAAGCCCTCGACGCCGCGTTCCAATTCGACAAACGCGCCGTAGTCGGAGATGCTGACCACTTTGCCGCGCACCACGGAGCCCATGGGATATTTCTTGTCGACATCGACCCAGGGATGCGGCTGCAATTGTTTCAGGCCGAGCGAAATGCGGTCCTTGGCTTCGTTGAAATCGAGCACTTGCACTTTGATCTTCTGATCGAGCGCAACGATTTCCGAAGGATGGCTGACGCGACCCCACGAGAGATCATTGATGTGCAACAAGCCATCGACGCCGCCAAGATCGATAAAGACGCCGAAATCGGTAATGTTTTTGACCGTGCCCTCCAGCACCTGGCCTTTGGCAAGGTTTTCGAGAATGCGGCCGCGCTGCTCGGACATCGCTTCTTCCACCAACACGCGATGCGAGACCACGATGTTCTTGCGCAGCTCATTGACTTTCACCACGCGAAAATCCATCATCTGGCCGATATAGGCGTCGAAATCGCGAATCGGTTTCAAATCAATTTGCGAGCCGGGCAGGAACGCATCAATGCCCATGAGATCGACCACAATGCCGCCTTTAATGCGGCGCGTGCAACGGCCCTGCATGATTTCGCCCTTGTCATGCGCCTCCAAAACGCGCTCCCACACGCGCATGAAGTCCGCTTTCTTTTTGGAAAGCACGAGTTGCCCGTCTTGATCTTCGACATTATCCAGAAAAACTTCGATATCATCGCCGATCTTCAAACTCTTGGGGTCTTGAAATTCTTCGATCGGGATGACGCCTTCGCTTTTGAAGCCAATGTCCACGGCGACTTCGCGATTGTTGATGGCGAGAATTTTTCCGGTGACGAGCTGGCCCTCAACGAATTCCGTCAGGGTGTCTTCGTACAGGCGCTCAAAATTTTTGAGTTCTTCATCGGAATACTCAACGGCTTCCTTCAAGTCTTTCTTCGCGATGACTTTGGTGGCGGGGTCGTAAGCCATACTTTTTCCATTTACCTGAGAAGCAGATTTGTGAGCAGCCTTGAGCGTGGCGTCATCGGCGGCCGCACTGCTTTGCGGCTCGCTTCCGATCCCGCTGCCGCGGGATTCCGCGCTCATGTGAATTACAGCCATTGGTTTGAACATGGGTTAAGTGAATCTCCTTAAGGGTTATTTATTTGCCCCCGGCATTTTTTCCGGGGTCTGAACTTCTTGCAATTCGATAATGCCGGCATTGACGGCGTGCGCAATCGCGAGATAGGTTTCCTTTTCATCCGCGACATTTTCCAGAAATGGCGCAACCTCCACGGCGCCGCCGAACACCACTTTGACGCGTGGCCGCCGCAAACCAAAACCGCGTTTGCGGTACAACCCGTCAATGTGAACGGGTATAACATTCACGCGGTTGCGCGCCGCCAGCATGCCGACACCGGCCTTGAGCTTGCCCAGCTTGCCGGATTTGACGCGCGTGCCTTCGGGAAACAGCAGCACGGCATGGCCGTTGGCCAGCAACTCTTCCACACGTTTGATCGTTGACAAGCTTGTTCCAGAGCGGTCAGTGGGAATGGAGTTGTAAAAGCGCAACAAATGGCCCAGCAGCGGATTGCGAAACAACTCCTTTTTTGCCATGAAATAAACCTCACGCGGAATAAGGCAACCGATCAATGGCGGATCATAACCCGAAATATGATTGGCGGCAAGCAAAATTTTGCCCGTGCGCGGGACGTTCGCCTGTCCGCGCACCTCGATGCGAAAGAGCAAGGTGAAATATACACGAACGAGAAATTGTGAAAATCGAAAAATCGCGCGTTTCACTTTTTCATTTTTTGCTTCAGGGCATTGATGATAAAATCAACTTGTTCGTCCACCGTCAAGTTGGTGGTGTCGAGAATAACGGCATCTTCCGCCGGACGCAACGGCGCCACCGCACGCTTGGAATCTTTTTCGTCGCGCAGCTCGATTTCACGCCGCAGCGCTTCAAAATCTTTGTAGATGCCTTTCGCCTCCAATTCGAGCTGGCGCCGGCGTGTGCGCTCGTCGAGCGATGCGCTCATGAAAATTTTGAGATCGGCGTCGGGAAAAACCACGGTGCCGATATCGCGGCCTTCCATCACCACGCCGCCATGCTGGCCAATCTCGCGTTGGCGCTTCACCATCAGTGCGCGCACCTCCGGGTTGCCCGAAATCGGCGCGATGTTGTTGGTGACGTGCGGATCGCGAATCTTCGTCGTGACATCACGGCCATCGAGATACACGCGATCGCCCTCCGGGTCGGGCTTGATGGCGATGCGTGTGCGCGCCGCTTCGGCGACCACGGCGTGGTGATTTTCCGGCGAAGCTTTTGTTTCTAAAATCTTCAAGGTTAAGGCGCGATAAAATGCGCCCGTGTCAAGATACGTGAAGCCCAGCCGGCGCGCGAGCAGGCGCGCGGTTGTGCTTTTGCCCGAGCCTGCCGGGCCGTCGATGGCAATGATCGGGCGCCGTTGTTTGTTCATCGCGATAACCGGCGCAGTCAATTCTTCAGGCATCAGTGTTTTGATCATACGGCTCATCACATGTGAAATGGAATGACGATTTCCCTATCACGATATCCTAGCAATGAGACGGCGTCCCTGGCTCTCTGCTAAAAACCAAATGAATCGTTGGACAAGGAATCGTTGAGCATTCAACGATCCCCAAATCCGGCAATCCGACTCAGGTTACTCTTTCATGCGTGCGCCCTTTTCCTCGGTCGAAAAAATCCAACCGACGAGCTTGCCAATATCAATCATGTCCTCCTCAAGCCAATAGCGGCGATTGCGCACAAACCGCGAGCTGGTTTCATTTTCGGGGATGGCTTGTATCTCTTCATGAATTTTCTGTATGCGGTTTTGCCAGATTCGCATGTTCGAGGCGCGCAAATCAACCCAACCGTCGTGCGCCCAATGTTCGATCTGCCCGGGCGTGACATCAAGTACGTTGTTGCCGCGAAACGGCGGAATTTTGATTTCCGGTCCGCGCAACAGCCGCTGGCCGTCGCGCAGCAAAATCGGAATGCCGATCGATATAATTTCCGCGCGCAATTTTGGCTGTTCCATGATCAAACGCTCCAGCCGCTCTGCCAACTCTTCGGGCTTGCAGTCAAGCACATTTTTAAGCGTCTGACAGGCCAGTTTGAGCAAATGCGCTTCATAAAGCAATTTCGAAAGGCGCGGCGGCCCGAGCAATTCGAACGCCACGCTGGCCGTGTCATGCTCGGCCACCAATTCTTTCATTTGTTGCAAAACCGTGGCGCGCATCACACCGGCGCGATATGTCGGCCCCATGACGGAATTATCCAGCGCATTAATGATGTCATGGCCGGTATTTCCGCCCTTGACTTCATACATCACGTTGCGCGCAATTTCCTCGGGCGTCACAAATTCCATTTGACCGGAATCGGAGATCGCGGTGAACTCACCCAGAGAAAAAATGCCGTTTTCACCCGTATCGACAAAAACCGATTGGAGTATTTCACCGTTGAGCGCGCGCCAGCCGCTGCGTTGCTCGCGTTCTCCATTTTCTTTCAACGGCAACGTTGCTTCCAGTTTGAGCGCCGCTTCCGGCGGGCAATCGTACAGCGGAATCGGCTTGCCGTGGCGCATGATCGGCCCATAAGCGATGCGCTTCCAGGCAATCGCGGCTGTTGGTTTGATCTCTTTTGTAATGGGCGCATCCGGCGTGCGCGCCATGAGAAAGAGCAGCATGGTATGCGCGCCCGCGATCGAAGATTTACTCAGCAAAACGCGCGAGGGCTTTTCTTCGGAATGGGTGTAGGGAATATTCAAACCCATGCCGCCGGTGCCGCTGGTGCCGACTTTGCAATAAACCTCCGTGCGCGCGCGGCGCATCGCTTCATAAAGAATCTGCACGTGCCGGATCAACTGCGGAATGTACAATGTGCAAAGCAGTTTTTCAACTTCCGCGACAAAAGGCGCCGAGTACGCACGCGTGGATTTCACCGCCTCCAGATGGCTGCTGATGCGGTAATACCCGGCGAACACATCCTGATAGGCAAGCGCCGTGGCGGAATTCACACAATCAACAATCACCTGCGGGCGATACTGTTGAATGATTTGAAAGAGCAGCGAGCGTTCGAGAATGGCCTCCGTAAGATCGCCGAGCACGTCTTCGATCAGCATCGCGCGCAAAGACTCTTCTTCCAAAATATCCATGCGCGACTTGCCTTGCAGCGCATCACGCACGAAAATGTTGCCCCAGATGGGCGTGAGGCGGCAACGCCCGTCGCATTCCAGCCGCAGTTGATTGGCGGCTTCGCGCGCCTCCTGTTCCGTCATTGAAGCGACAATCAATTCATCCGGCTGTTCGGTTAAAAATTGCCGGCAAACGGCCATGCCCACCAGCCCCCAGCCCCCGAGCACCAGCACGCGTTTATTGCGAATTTCCATCTCGCCCGCTCGTTGCTTGATTGAGCAGCTTGACTTCTCGTGGTTCGAGATAGCGCCATTCACCGACGCCAAGTTTACCCAGGCGCAACGGCCCGATCTGAATCCGCTGCAATCGCTTCACGGGATAACCAACAGCAGCGAACATTTTGCGCACCTGGCGATTGCGGCCTTCCATGATCGTCATTTCACATAAACGCCGGTCCTCGGCATTCGGAAAGCGCAACTCGCCAGAGACGGGATGCCGCGCGTCCGGGATGCGCACGCCGCGTTGCAGCGCGCGCACCGCGCGTTCCTCCAGGGCTTCTTTCAAGGCCACGCGATATGTCTTCTTCACTTTGAAGCGCGGATGCGTGAGGCGATAGGATAAATCGCCGTCATTGGTCAACAGCAAAAGGCCTTCGCTGTCGCGATCCAGGCGCCCAACGGAAAACACCCGCACCGGCGTTTTGACCAGATGAAAAACCGTCAAACGGCCCTTTTCGTCGCTGGCAGTGGTCACATAGCCGGCCGGTTTGTTGAGCATGATGTAGGTCAACACCAGGCTCGGCCGCAACACTTCGCCGGCAGCTACAACAACATCCGTGCTGCCATTGATTTGCACGCCAAGCTCAGTCACGATTTTACCGTTGACTTTGACGCGGCCTTCGGTGATCCAGCGATCAGCCTCGCGACGCGAGCACAAACCGCTTTGCGCCAAGTAGCGATTGAGCCGGATCATATGCGTCGAAGTTTGAGATTCCATTCTATTCACGCTTGCCAGCAGGCGACGCCGAAATCAAAGACTCAAGCATCTTACCAACCTCTTGCCATCTCATGCGCGCCGACTCAGCTTTTGCAGCGCGCTTCTAAACCAGGTCATGGCCCGCCGCCACAAACGAATGATTCCGTTGGCAGCTTCAGCTTCCGGGCTTGAATTCATCGTTTCGCTCGCCCCGATCTGCGCCGGGGCTGGCACGAAAAAAGGCGGCTCGGCTGCGCTCTCCGGCGCGCGCTCTTCTTGCGCAGCATTCATGCCTTCATCCTTCAGCGGTTCAGCCTCACGCACAATCGCGGCGCTTTCAGGAGCCTGCTCGCTTTCGGCGCGCGCGGGCACAGGGCCATCTTGTTCATCCGCGCGCAAACTCTCTTCGTCCGGCCTGCCGGGTGAAGATTCTATAGGCGTTCGCTTGTCAGGCTGCTCCGGTGCGTCGAGAAGCGACATTGCATCAACCGGAACAAAACCGGCCGAACTTTGCGTATTTGCTTGTTGGTCTTCGACAACCTGCCGCTCGAAAGCAGCGGCTGGCAACGTTGTCGTATTCGCCGCAGTCCGGTCCTCATTCGCAGTTTCTGTCGCAAAATTCTCAGATTCCGGCGCTTTTATTTCGGTTTCACGCGCCGGCGGCAACTCCAGCGCCGAAACAGTCTCTGCCGCCAGACGATCTCGATCAGCAAAAATCCGGGCAAGTTCCGATTCCGTGCTGGCCGCGCCGTCTTTCTCGGCGGAGTCTGGTGAACCTTCTTCGGGCTTTCGAGCCTCGGTTTGCGCCGCTTGTGATTCACCGTTAAACGTCTCTTCGGCAACCCAACCATCGACTTCAAGTGCTGGCGGTTCGGGTTCAAGCTCTTCGGCTGGAGACGCTAAGAATTCCTTAAAATCAAAACTGCCGGACTCATTGAGGAGACTATTTTCTTTCTCCTCATTCATCGCGACCAGCGTCGCCAGCAGAATCTCGTTAGTGCTTTCAAGATTGCCGGGCAACTCTTGCATCGGCGTTTCAATTTGCGCGCTTTCCTCTTCGCTTAATCGCCCGTCCAGCAACGCAAATTCGCGCGTCGTACCCAAGTCTTCGGTAATGAAACGCTCGGGCAGCAAATCTGCTGCTTGATTAATGGGATCGGCAAGGGGTAATTCCGGCTCGCGAATATTGAATTCCATTGCCGCCAACTCCATGGTATCCGCGGCGAAATGCGGCTTCTCCTCGTCTTCCTGTGTTGGCGTCAACGCTTCCGTCTCATCGTCAGCAAAGCGCGTGAGCGCTTCCAGCTCTTCCATATCATCATTGCTGTCGAACTCAAGCGGCGGGAGTTGCTCACGCTCTTGCGGCTCTTCTGAAACTTCCGGAGTATCCGCGATAAGGCCATAGAAACCGATGCCTTCTTCGGATTCGGTGGTTCCGGGCAAGGTATCGGGCAGTGCATCAATAAGATCCTTGGCCGGCAGTTCCGAAGATTCATCAACTGTTAGGGCGGCATTCACGGAAGCCTGCTCCGGGGCTGCAATCGCTTCCTCTTCCACGTTCGTTGGCGCAGATGTTTGCCTCTGTGAGGCGACTTCGTCTGCAGACGTGACCCCGGCGGGTGGTCCCTCGAGCGCCTGGCCATCAACCGGCGCGCGCGGCAGCAATTCCGGCATAGCCGACGCTGCGCCGATGCTGGCGGCGATTTCAGCAACTGAAACTTTGGTGACTTCACCTGCCTTCGCCGCCTCGCCTTCAAAATTAATCGGCAAGCTCAGTTGCTTATCGTTTTCCGCGAGCAATTGCGCCACTTCATCCGGCAAACCCTCTTTGCCGAAAAGTTCCTCGATTTCGCGCGGCTTGGGCAATTCTGACAGATCATTGATGCCGAAGTATTTCAAAAACTCCGGCGTCGTACCGTACAACAACGGCCGCCCCACGCCCTCTGAACGGCCGGCAATGGTCACGAGTTTACGTTCCATCAACGTGCCGACCACAGCGTCGGAATTCACGCCGCGAATCTGCGCGATGTCGACGCGGCTGATCGGCTGTTTAAAGGCAATGATCGCGAGCGTTTCCATGCTCGCCTGCGTAAGGCGATATTTTTGCCGGCCGAAGAACAGCTTTTTAATCCAACCGTGAAACTCCGGCCGGGTGGAAATATGAAAACCGCCGCCCACTTTGCGAATAAAAAATGAGCGTCCGGATTCGCCATATTCGCGATTCAACTCCTCCACAACCTGTTCGATGACGGCGGCGTCCGTGTCTTCGAGCGTCTCCTGAATGCGCTCGAGCGTCACCGGCGCATCCGAAGCGAACACCAGCGCTTCAACAATGGGTTTGAGTTCTGAGAGGTTCATCAAATCCTTTTGAGCCAAATTTCACCGAAGGGTGTCGATTGCGTCGCCACTACCAAGCCCCGGCGCATCATTTCGAGCAGGGCAATGAAGGTGACGATCATATAAATCTTGCTCGGCATTCGTTCGAGCAAGCTCATGAACAACAATTGTTGATGCACGGCCAATTCCTGCAAAACATAGTCGATTTGATCATCGATGGTGACCGGAAGCTGTTCGACGGTATGCGGCGTTTCGCGCGGCACGCGCAGCAGCACGTTTTTAAAGGCGTTGATCAAATCGAACAACGAAACTTCGACGGCATTCTCCAAGAAATCGGATTGATCTTTGACGAATTCATAATCAAAATAGCTGCGCGAGTAAAAATCACGTTCCCGCACTTCGAGTTCGACCATGCGCGAAGCCAGATCTTTGAATTGCTGATATTCGAGCAACCGCCGCACCAATTCATCGCGCGGGTCTTCTTCCTCCTCTTCGCCCTCTTCCGGATTCTTGGGCAGCAATAATTGTGCTTTGATGCGAATCAGCGTCGCTGCCATAAGAATGAAATCGCCGGCGCTTTCCAGATCGAGCATCTGCAAAATTTCGACATACTCCAAAAACTGCCGCGTGATGTCGGCAATGGGAATATCGTAGATATCGACTTCTTCTTTGCGAATGAGGAAGAGCAGCAAATCCAGCGGCCCTTCGAAAGTGTTCAGTTTAACGCGATATGCCATAAGTTTATAGCAGCCCCTTTGGGGGCTTAAATGATTTCAATTGTGAGCGCCTGGCGGCGCGGCTGCCAACTCCCCCAACTGCATGGCGTGGCGTACTTCCGCCATGGTCTTTCGGGCTTCGCGCTGCGCGCGCTTCTCTCCGTCCGCGAGAATATCCTTCACTTCTCCCAGATGATTCTCATAATAATTCCGTTTTTCCCGCATGGGCGCAAGGAATTCCGCGATGCGCGCGGCGCAACGATTCTTGCACTCGACACAGCCGAGTTGGCCGCTTTCGCACCCCGCGCGAATCTCGCCGACTTCGGCGGGATTGAATTTGTTGTGGTAGGTGAACACCAAACAAATATCCGGCCGGCCCGGATCGCCGCGGCGAATCTTCTGCGGATCCGTCACCGCCTTGCGCATCTGCGCTTGAATTTGTTCGGGAGCATCCGATAGCGCAATGGTATTCCCAAGCGACTTGCTCATCTTCGCCTGCCCATCGAGGCCGGGCAAGCGCGCAAACTTGGTGAGCTTCAATTCCGGCTCGGGAAAAACTGGGCCATACTGGCTGTTGAACTTGCGCGCGATCTCGCGCGTGATTTCCACATGCGGCGCCTGATCCTCCCCCACTGGCACGGCATCGCCCTTGTACAGCAAAATATCGGCGGCTTGCAACACGGGATAGCCGAGATGGCCATAAACCAATGTCTCAAGATTCAAATCTCGCGCCTGCTCTTTCACGGCGGGATTGCGTTCAAGACGTTCCTTGGTGATCAACATGCTGAAAATCAAATACAACTCGGCATGTTCCTTGATTTGCGATTGGCGAAAAATCGGGCTGTGCGCGGGATCAATGCCGGCAGCCAGCCAATCGATCACCATGTCGATAGTATTATGATAAAGTTGCGAGGTATCCAGGCTGGTGGTGAGCGAATGATAATCGGCAATCAAGTGGAAGTTTTGATAGGTGTTTTGCAGCTCGACCCAATTTTCCAGTGCGCCGACATAGTGGCCGATGTGCAGCTTGCCGGTCGGGCGCATGCCGCTGAGGATGCGTTTCTTCGTCATCTCGTAACAGTGAATCCGACAGTTTCTATTGTGCTGGTTTTAAGCTGCTTTTAAAACGGCAACTTGTTGATAAGTAAAATTGGCAACATCCGTGCGTTCTTTGGCATGTTCGAGCGTCATACTCACCCAATGGCCGTCCTTATCCAAGTCGACCATCGTGTTCTCATCAAAATCCGTTGTCTCGACGACTTCATTATTGCTAAAAACAATGTATCGGTATCGCGAAAGTATTGTACCCGCATGCTTATACCTAGAATGAACGATCGAAAAAAACATGGTGCACCGTTTCCCCATCATCGAGAAGAACAACGCGAAGCACGCGATTGTTCATTTCGGCGATACTCGTCCATTTTCTGATTCTGCCGTCAGGTTGACTTTCTTCTTTTAATGGGTGATCGATGAGGTACTGAATCCATTCATTCTTAATAATGACGCGACTCTGCGTCGCCAAAAATTACTGAGTGAATTTCATCACACTGGTGAACCACTCCAGCTTTTTACCCCAAAATAAAAAGCGCCTCGCACTTGACGAAAACCCAGCAACCAAGCCGAGGACGCCTGCACCAAATCTCAATCGACTCTTGTTTCAGCGTGCAACGCCATTATGAGGTGACAAAGAAAAAGCCCTAATTCATGAAGAGGTAGGGCTTCCAACGCTCATCGCCAATGCCGATAAAATGCTGGATAAAGTAGAGCTGATTGGGCCTCTGCGGTTTGCGGTGCAGCGGCATGCGCGCCTCTTCCGGCGTGCGATTGCCCTTGCGATTGTTGCAATACACGCACGCGCACACGAGATTTTCCCACGAATCTTCGCCGCCGCGATTCTTCGGCAACACGTGATCCACGGTGAGCGGACGCTGTGAGGTGCCGCAATACTGGCAACGGTTGCTGTCGCGTTTAATAATATTCTTACGCGACAAAATTACGCGTTTGCGCGGAATGTGAATGTACGTCACCAGCCGCACGATACTGGGAAACGGCAGCGACGTTCGCACCGAGCGCACTTCCCAGCGCGGATGGCGCTCGATGATTTCAGCTTTGCCCAAAACGATCAGAACAATCGCCTTCTTTGCGGTGATCACACTCATTGGCTCATAGTTCTGATTCAGAATGAGCACATGTCGGTTCAAACTACCCATATTCTCACCAGGCGAGCTTTTCGCTGATTTAACACTATAAAGTACGGCCAATTTAAAAGAAAAGCCCGCAAGAGTCAAGGCTTTTCTCGAAAGCAAATGGACGCAAATCCAACAGCTTTAGGCAGTTGGAGCGGGTTATAACAAGTTTTAAAATTTACGTTCGCTACAATCTTTTCAATTCGACGCGAAAAATTTCAGGCGTGAAAATTGTCGAGCCGTAAATATAACCGTCCGGGCCGGTTGCCATGCTCGTCACACCGGCAAGATGAAAAATGTGTTTATTGTCGGAAAGTTCGCCCGTCTCCGAAATTCTCGCAGCACGAACATAGCCGAGAAAAACATCGTTGAACAGCAGCCTGCCCTCGAGCAGATCGTTGTACGGATCATCACCCGGCATTTCATACACGATGCCCAACGACAACGAATGGCGCAATTCACCGATGGCTTCCGGATCTTCATTTTGATAAGTGGGGTCGCGATGGCCGATTGCCAAAATGGGATTGCGCAAGCCCGGCCGGCTGCACACGCCCTCACACTCCGGCCAGCCGAAGTTGGCCGGGCCGCCGCTGTAAAAATTAATTTCCTCGAATTGATTGGAGCCGACATCCGAAATCAAAATTTTGCCGCGCCAGGTAATCAACCGCAACGGGCTGCGAAAGCCAATTGCGGCAATTTCATCTCGCACACCGGGATCATTTGTGTAAGGATTGTCCGTCGGAATCGTATAACCGCCGCCGGCAGCAGGAGCAATTCGAATCAATTTGCCCAGTAAAGAATTTGAATCTTGCGCGAATTGCGCCTGGGTGGCGTCGCCCAAAACTGTGTACAAATATCCATCCGTACCGAATTCCAGAGAATAGATGCCGTGCCAAGCACGGCCCGGCGCAACGCGATCGACGTTCAGAATGATCGTGGTGGAATGTACAATGGCCTGATAGTTGTTTGACCATTGCATGCGCGCAATGCGGTTCCAGCGATTATCGCCGGAGCTGAAGCAAAAATAAACAAAACCGTTCGCGGCGAATTGCGGATCGAAGGCTGCATCGGTCAGGCCAATCTCTCCCGGCGCGGGCGCAACCTCCGGCACGACAAATGACCCGAGAAATCTGGCAGAATCTCCGGATAATTCAAAATGATAAACCTCGCCGGCCTTGCCCAACACGACAAATTCCGAGGAGTTGGGCAAAAACTTGATGCGCGTTGTGAGCGGCGGCAGGCGATTTGATGCCAGTATTGTCCGCGTGGTGAAGCGGTTGAAAATATTTTCGGAAGGATTGCCGCTGTCAGTGGTGAAATTGCCTGTTTGCGGGCAGGCCCAAAAAAGCAGGGAAATCGCGGCTATAGAGATTATTCGGATGATTGCCATTGACGCAGAGGTTCTCTATTTTCGGATAAATTTAGAGGAGGCGTTATGCCGGATTTCGATGATGACGATTTTGAAGACTTCATCAACGAAGAAGAAGGTTTGCTGGCAAAACCCGGGCAGTTGAATCCCGTGACCTGGTATTGCGCCCGTTGCAGCGAGGCGAATACAACACAAGTCGATCCCTCCGCCGGCTTCGAGCAGGAATATGTCGAAGACTGCGCCGTCTGCTGCCGCCCCAATGTGATTTTCATAAACATTGACGACGAAAGCCTGCGCCTCACGCTGCGCAATGAATTGGAATATGAGTGAAGGCACAGTGATCAGCCGTGGCTTAAAACGCTGTTGCACCGCTCTTGGTTTGAGCTTGATGATTGCGTTATGAAGTCCAAAGCCGCCGACGCGCCTACCAATATCGGTTTCTGTTGATCTGACATAAACCAACGGGCAAACTAAACATCGTCCTGACTATAATCAATCAAAAACTGATTGTTTTCCTGCCGAGTAATCCCAAATTTGGGGTTGAAAATTTGGGGAAACGATGCAGATCAACCGCGTGGTTGTCCCGCAAAAATTCGCCCCAAAATAAAGAAAGAAGACGATATGCCAAAGCGTAAAAGCCTGCCCAATTTTGGCAGCTACAAGGCGGCAAGTGAATGGCTTGACACACATTCCATCGCTGATTTATATGCCAAGTCAGTGAAATTCTCGGTTTCGCCGAATCTGCAAGTTCTCGTCATTGACGCACAAGGCTATCCGATTGAAAGCGTATCACTCAAGAAGCAGATGAGCCAACAGATCCGCCGGATCGCCGCGCAGGAGGGTGTTTCTCCCGAATTGCTTGTGCAGAATTGGCTGCGGGAAAAGATACGAGAACGGTTGCATTTATCGAACTAACAACAAAAAAGCCGAGAGATCATTCCTGATCCCTCGGCTCGTCACCTGAGGAGGAGGAGGAAGGCAAAACTCAAAAGTCCGTGCCGAGCGAGAACTGATACCTCGGCTTGCTGATCTCACGCAAGTCCGTGGGCCACGCCACGTCATATTTCAACATAAAGTAGCCGAGATTCAAGCGCGCGCCCACGCCGATGGCGCCGCGCAAATCCTGCAAATGAAACCCGCCCTGCGTTGAAAACGGCTGAAACGTTTCCTTCACCAAACCGGGCACCTCCAATCCCCACGCGCCCGCAAAATCCGCGAATGTTGCCGCGCTCAAGAAATCCGCCGAGGGCGGCAGGAACGGAAACAGCGGAAACCGGTATTCCAAATTTGCCGCGACGAATTTCGTTCCCACCAATTCGCCGTAATCCGCGCCGCGAAACGTGTACGGCCCGCCGATTTGAAAGATTTGCGCATCGCGATCAAAACTGCCGCCGGCGAGCACGCGCGCGGCAATCACCGAGCGTTGCTTCACGTTGAAATAGCGGCGATAATCTCCCACCAAAGTCGTGAACTTCAAATCATTCGTCGTGCGCTGCACTTCAAAGCGGCTGCGTACGCCGTTGAAGGGGCCGAGCGGACCGTAAACCGTGTTGTCGAAAACATAGGCCGCGCCCACCTGGCCGAAAACGGCGCTGCCAAGACTCGACTCGTCCCGGCGAATCTCGCCGCGATTGAAGTCGATGCGATCGACAATCAAATTTGCGCTCACAAACGTCGCGCCGGCACTCAATTCCAATCGCGAAAAGCGGCTGAACGGGAAGAACGTGAACGCATTGAAGCCGCGATAGGTTTGCGTCACAAAGCCGGCCGCAGTCGAGGTATAAAAAGCGCCGTAGGCATCGTTGAGCTGAAACGCCTCAAAGCCCCAATTCAACCGGCGGGCTTGATTGAAATACGTCACCCCCACATCCGTCATGCTGAGATCGCTCCGCAGATTCGCCGCGAGAATCAGATTGTGATGATTCATCACATCGCTGAAGAGAAATTGCGCGCCGCCCACCGTGCCGAAATAACCGCCAAAACTCGCGCCAATCGCGGCTGCGGTGAATTTCGGCATGCTGCTGTAGTTGCGCTTCTCAATCGAATCTTCATCGGCAAGGGTGTAATTCGTGAAGAACGTGTTGGGATCAACATTCGCCGGGACCCATGCAGCTTCCGAAGCTTGTACCGTCTTCGTTGAAGATGATTCCGCAAAGGAGTCCGACGCCGCGTTGGCGATTATTCCATTCACATTTTCTCGCGCAGCGGCCATCACAGAAGAAGCCGGCATTTCCATGCGATACAAATGCCAGCCGGCTTTCTCGAACGCAGAAAAAACCAGCGCACGGCCATCCGCGGACCAGCTCATCGCCGGCGTCGATTCGGTAATGCCGGCCACGCCGTTGCGCAACATTGTCACCGGAACAATCTCTTTGCTCGCCAAATCGAGGCGATAAACATTGGCAATGCCTTGATGATCTGACACGAACGCAATTGCATTGCCCTCCGGCGACCACTGCGGATTGATGGCGTTGCCATGCAGCTCGGTAATCACCTCAATCGCTCCGCTCGTCAGCGCATACAGGGCCAACTCATATTCTCCGAAGAGCAGAGTTTCGATCTGCGTGTCGTTGGCGCGATCGGTCGCAAACACGATGGTGTTTCCGTCCGGCGACCATTGCGGATGCTTCTCCGCATAGATGTCGTTGGTCAAGCGTTGCAATTTGCCGTTGCCGAGATTGACGATGTACAAATCCGAGCGGCCGCCGCGAATGCCGACAAACACGAGATGATCGCCCTGCGGTGAAAAGCTCGGCGAGAGCAGGCCGTTCAACTCCTCAAAAACCAGACGATGATTGATTTCGCCGGTGTGCGGATTCATCACATAAATCGCATCGTCTTTGTTCGACTTGGAAACGAAGGCGATGCGCTCCCCGTCGCGCGACCAACTGATCGAGGTGTCGAAGAAGCGCAGAGTTTCAAAATCCCGGCTTTGGCCGCCTTTGATCAAACGGCGATCATCGAAACTGCCATCTGAATTCTCCGTGAGCAAATACAACTCGTCCGAAAGATTCTTGTTGGCGACGTAAACGATCTGCTTGCCGTCGGGACTCACTGCCGGCACGAGGTTCATGCGATGATAATAGCCTTCGCGCTTGGTAAGCTGCTGCGCGATTTGTGAGGGCGCGGGCAGCGTGCTATCCGCCGGCAGCACCTGCTTGCGCGCAAAATCATGCCAGGTGAGAGTCAACGATTTGAAATCGAGATCGATTTGTTCTTTGAAGGCCTTTTCGATATCGTTGAGCCGCACCGCCGCTTTGAAAATCGCGCCGACTTTTGGCTTGCCGTGCGTCTCGCCGACGTAGTTCCACAACGATTCGCCCAGACGATAAACGCGAATATCGAACGTGTTGTTGAGCTGCTCGACCTTGAGCAATTCGTCGTACAGCAAGCCGTCGCGCACCCACATGCGCGTGACGTTATCCATGCCAATGGAAAGATACTCGGCCATGCCTTCGACAAACCACAGCGGCGGATCGAAACTGCCCAGTCCGCCTTTCGCATGATTTTTCATGATGTCGAATTGAAACACATGCACCAGCTCGTGCACCAGCACATGATTGAATTCGCGATACGAGCCGGTGATGGGCAGCACAACGCGATTCTTCAAACTCTCCGTCACGCCGCGCGTGCCGTCGCCGATCAAGCCGTCGACCACATTGGTTTGCTGAAAATCATTGAGGGAGGCATACAGCACCAGCGGAATGCGGCTCTGGATTTGATGATCGAGCGCATCGCTGAGATAATCATAGCCGCGCTCGGCCATGCGCGCCGCATCTTGCGCGGCCTCAGCGGCCTCGGGATAGTAATGCACCTCGAAATGCGCGGTGCGCAACACCCGCCATTTGAAATTTTTGTACTGAACTTTGTTTTGGCCGAATTGATAGCCGGGTTGGGTTTGCCCCGCGCCGTGCAAGAGGGCCAGACTGAGAGTGATTATCGCGAAAATGCGGGCCGGTCTCGTTTCCATCGTCAACTCCTTCGCATGGTATGATTCGATTGCAGGCGGCAATCCCGTCGCAATGCAAGGCACGTGCCTTCAATTCGCTGCGCGCCGATTCCAGCATGATGGCTGCAACTCACTGTGAATGTCATTCTGAAAGAATCCTGTGAGGATGGAGTAAAGCTCTAAAAATCGAGTGCTTTCAACATTTTATTTCGAGATAGCAAGTCGCATTTAACTTTAAAGTTGAGAGATTCGTCGTGGGGCATTGTGTTAATTTGCTTTGCAGCGTTGATAAGCAATTAACGTTTTCCTGGTTGCTTCGGATGCCAACCTGAGAAGACACGCCAAATTCACACAACTTGGTCACGTGACAATTTATACGTCGCCGTCAGAGCCATTCTTGAAGCTGTTAAACTCCACTTGACATTCTTCCCGCAAGTTTTTATGCTGTTGCCACTCCCCAAAATGAGATTCTTGACGCGAAGATGGGGCCGCGCGTTTTGATTATTTACTTCTCTCCTGACTCAATCAACGTTTAGTTTGTCTTTGCAGGTAAATGACCTGAGTGGATCTCGATGAGACTCGTCGCCACGTTTTTTTCTGCAGTCCTTAGAGTCACAGGGGCAAAAATTTCGCGCCTGTGTCTCTTGTTCGTGCTGACAATAGGGACTGGTGTGCTCGCCCAAAATCAATCCATCAAATTCGAACACCTCGGCCTCGAACACGGCCTCTCACAGAGTACGGTCTATTGCATTCTCCAAGACCGGCAAGGCTTCATGTGGTTCGGCACGCAGGCGGGGCTGAATAAATTCGACGGCTATAAATTCACCGCGTTTCAACAAGACGTGTTCGATTCGACTTCCATCGCGACGAACGTGGTGAGGGCGATTTACGAAGATCACACCGGCACGCTCTGGGCCGGCGATCCCAATGCCGCGTGTCTCAACCGCTTCGAGCGCGAGACCGAACGGTTTACCCGCTTCAAACACGACCCGAATAATCCGCACAGTTTGAGCAACGGCGGCGTTTTCGCCATTTATGAAGATCGCTCGGGTGCGCTTTGGGTGGGGACAAGTGATGGGCTTAATAGATTCGACCGCGAGCGGGAGCTGTTCACGCGGTTTCAATTCGATCCCAAAGATTCGACGAGCCTGCACGGCTATTGGGTCTCCTCGCTCTACGAAGATCGAAGCGGCACGCTTTGGATCGGCACGGAGCGCTGGCTCAATAAGTTTGATAAAGAGAAACAACAGTTCATTCCTTATGAGTATGATGTAAGAGCGATGCCGATTACGGCCATTTTTGAAGATCGCGCCGGAACGCTTTGGGCCGGCTCGGAAGGCGCGGGACTCAAAAAATTTAATCGCGCGACGGGGCGATTTACGCCCTTTTTCCACGATCCGAAAAGTGCTCACAGTCTCAGCAGTGACAGCGTGCGAACAATTTTCGAGGATCGTTACGGCTTACTCTGGGTTGGAACGTGGAACGGCTTGAACCTCTTTGATCGCGAGCAACAACGCTTCATCCGTTTTAAGCATGATTCGAAAAATCCCTTTAGCTTGAGCGACAATGTGATCTGGTCAATTGACGAAGATCGTTCGGGCATACTCTGGGTCGGCACTTATAACGGCGGCGTCAACAAACTGGATCGTGGCAAGGAACAATTCACCAAAGTTGCTCATGAGCCTGATAATCCTCACAGCTTAAGCGACAATGGCGCTCAAGGTTTTTACAAGGATCATAACGGTACGCTTTGGGTTGGAACCAGAAAGGGGCTTGACCGCTTTGATCCCCAAACGAAACAGGTTACTCATTTTTTCCACAACCCAAAGGATCCAGACAGCTTTGGCGACCTGAAAGCCCGTGCAATTTGCCAGGATCGTTTCGGCATGTTATGGATTGGCACGAACAAAGGCCTCGACCAATTCAATCCTTTCACCAAAAAGTTTACCCATTTTGTTCACGATCCGGAAAACCCTCACAGTCTTGGCGCCAATCTCGTGAATCTGATTTATGAAGACCGCGCCGGCACCCTCTGGATTGGAACTTTTGGCGGCGGGCTGAATCGGTTCGAGCGTGAAAAAGAGCAATTCACACGCTTTGTGTACGAGGCAAACAATCCCAACAGCCTCAATGACTATGCCGTCTGGGGCATTTGCGAAGATTCTCTGGAGCGCAATATCCTGTGGGTCGGCGCGAATGGCGTCAATCGCCTTGATCGCGACACCGGGCAGTTCACCCGCTTCATTCATGATCCGAAAAACCCTCGCAGCCTTAACCATAACTACGTCGGGCCGTTGCTCGTTGATCACAACTCAACGCTGTGGGTTGGAACGATGGGCGGTGGTCTCAATCGCTTTGATCACGAGACGGAACAGTTCACGCATTACACGACAAAAGACGGGCTTCCCGACAATCAAGTCTGCGGCATATTAGAAGATCATGCCGGACGCTTATGGTTGAGCACGAACAATGGCCTGTCGTGCTTTGATCCAAAAAGTAAAACCTTTCGAAACTACGATGTCACTGATGGGCTGGCCAGTAATTCGTTTCTTATGCCCAGCCAGCATAAGAGCGCTGAAGGTGAGATGTTCTTTGGAAGCGACAACAGCGGCTTTACAAGATTTCTTCCTGATAGCATCAAAGGCAATCCGTTCGTTCCGCCGGTGGTGATCACCGCTTTCAAACGCTATAACACCGACGATGCGGAAGGTGTTGCCATCGAAGAGAAGGGTATCGCAGCAAAGAACGCCATCGAGGTTTCATACAAAGACAACATCATTAGCCTTGAGTTCGCCGCGTTGAGTTATCGCAACACGTTCAAGAATCAATATGCCTACCAGCTTGAAGGCTTCAACGACAATTGGATTCAGCTTGGCACGAAGCGCGAAGTCACGTTCACGAATCTCGATCCGGGCGAATACACGCTGCGCGTGAAAGGCTCGAACAACGACGGCGTGTGGAATGAAGAGGGCACGTCGTTGCAGATTACGATCACGCCGCCGTGGTGGAAAACAAAATGGGCGTATGCACTTTACGTTTTACTGGTCACGAGTTTGTTGTATGGCAGCCGGCGGTATGAGTTGAGCCGCATGCGCTTGAAAAACCAACTGAAGCTGGAGCAAGTTGAAGCCGAAAAGATGAAGGAGTTGGATCATCTCAAATCGCGCTTCTTTGCCAACATCTCGCACGAGTTTCGCACGCCGCTCACGCTCATTCTCGGGCCGCTCGAACAATTGCACGCAGAGCAATTCAAAGGCAACCTCAAGGAAGTCTATGCGATGATGCTGCGCAACGGCCAACGCCTGCTGCGTTTGATCAATCAATTGCTCGATCTCGCGCGCCTCGAAGCCGGGCGCATGTCGCTGCAAGCGCGGCCGGAGAACATCGTCAGCTTCATCAAGGGCCTCGTGCTCTCGTTCGCTTCGGCGGCGGAACGCAAGCGCATCGCGTTGAGCATTTCAGCAGAAGAAGAAAACATCGTTGTCTATTTCGACCGCGACAAGTTGGAGAAGATCGTCTCGAATCTGTTGTCCAATGCGCTGAAGTTCACGCCGGAGGGAGGAAGAGTCAGTATTCAGTTATCAGTAACCAGTGAACAGTCACCGCCCAAACAACTGATCACTGATGACTGGTTACTGATCACTATAAAAGACACCGGCCCCGGCATTCCCGCTGATCAACTCGACAAGGTCTTCGACCGCTTTTATCAAGTCGATGCCTCGCACACGCGCGAACACGAGGGCACGGGCATCGGCCTGGCGCTCACCAAAGAATTGGTGGAATTGCATCACGGCGAGATTTTGGTGGAAAGCGAAGCAGGGCGTGGCACAAGATTCATCTTGCGCTTGCCCTTGGGCAAGGAGCATTTGAGGCCGGAAGAAGTTGCCGGTGATCAGGCAAGAGGCAAGGAGCAAGGGGCAATTGAGAGGGATTTTGATTTTCCATCAATCCGACCATCCACCGATCCATCAATCCAGGAGCCGGCAACCAGTGATGAAACCATTGTGCTCATCGTCGAAGACAACCGCGACGTGCGGCAATACATCCGGCAATATCTCGAACCCGCGTTCAAAGTGATCGAAGCGGTTGACGGCATGGATGGCGTGCAAAAGGCTTTGGATCTTATTCCTGACCTCATCATTAGCGACGTGATGATGCCCAAACGCGACGGCAACGAGCTGTGCAGTATTTTGAAAACCGACGAGAAGACCAGCCACGTGCCCATCATCATGCTCACCGCGAAGGCGGACAGCGAGAGCAAAGTGCACGGCCTCGAAACCGGCGCGGATGATTATCTCATCAAACCGTTCGACTCGAAAGAGTTGCTCGCGCGCGTGCACAATCTCATCAAACAGCGGCGGCAATTGCGCGAGCGCTTCAGCCGCGAGATCGTGCTGAAGCCGCAAGACATTGCGATTACGCCGAAAGATGAAGTCTTTCTCAACAAAGTTAAAGCCGTGGTGGAAAAACATCTGGACGATGAAAACTTCGAAGTGGAGGAATGGGGGCGGGAAGTGGGCATGAGCCGGTCACAATTGCATCGCAAACTGCGCGCGCTAACCGATCAGACGCCCAGCCAATTCATCCGCTCCATGCGCTTGGCGCGCGCGGTGGAATTGCTCAAGCAAGACGCGGGCACGGTGGCGGAGATTGCGTATCAAGTCGGTTTCGGCAGCCAGGCGTATTTCACGAAGTGCTTTCACGAGCAATTTGGCTGCAGCCCGAAGGAGTATGTGAAGAGCAGGTAACTTTTGCAGTAGGGGATTCTCTTTGGTAAGTTAAGGTAACCGTAAAAGCCGTTTACCGTGCCAAACAACAATGATCTGAATTTTTCCGAGCCTTGGCCGGAGGCGATAGACAATGCGATAATTACCGTAAAGCAATTCACGGCGAGTGGGGCTGTCAAACTCCGGCACAACTCGGCCCAAATAAGGCGATTGCCTGAGCAAACCTACTTTTTGAAAAATTTTCTGGCGAAAAATTTCCGCAGCCGCAGGCTTATCCTGTGCGATGTACCGGACAATCTCGCTCAACGATCGCTGCGCCGTTTTTGTCCATTCGATTTCGTATTCTTTGGCCGCTTGGCTGCTTTGATCCACCGTTTCGACTCCCTCTCAAATTCTTCGTGCGGAACAACTTCACCGCGATCAGCCTCCGCTTCGGAAGTGAGAACCGTTTCTTGAAAGGCAATTCGCTCCAATAAGCGTTCATATTCCTCAACGGCGATTAGCACGCCTGCGGCCTTGCCTTCGCTCGTTAAAAAAATGGGGCGACGCGTTCTCTGAATGTCTTTTAGAAATTTTGCCGTGTGCCCTCCAAGTTGACTGATCGGTCGAATGTCTTCCGAAGGAAAAATAGGTTGCATGGCTAACTCTCCATAAATTTGATGCTCGAGATTAGTCTGGTTTTTACGACCGTAATATAACCATTCAAAGTCAAGCCTACAAGCGCCGCCTTAAAAAAACTTTCTGTAACTCTCTTTCAACCCTCCCATCTCATTCATCACTCAGCAACCACTTGGCCTTTACACAGCCCATGGTACGTTGCGCGGCATTTTTTTTCATGCGACATAAGTGAAAACCTTTGCGACATAGGTGAAAGATTTCTCGCCTCCCTTTTTGTGGCTTGGTGACGAATAGTTCATTGTATCAACTCACCAAATTACTTCGTCAAAAGGAGAGCGACCATGAAATACGCAAAATTTGCGGCCGTGCTTGCGCTTTTTGCTGCCATGGGCTGTTCGAGTGAAAACCCGGTATCCGACCCAGAAGCGCAAATGACTGCTTTTACCGGTCAGTTTTCGGGCAAAAACCAAACAACTGCTTCAGCTTCACTGCTGGCACCATGTTCCGGTGATTTGATTTCACTCAATCTTGCCGGGACCGGGCAATTCACGCAAATCGGCGCCACCGCGGTAGAATTGGCGCATTGCGGCCGTCCGGAGCCGGTATCGTCAAATCCAACGATGCTCGAAGTTTTGTATGGCAAGATTGTTTTGGCCGGAACAAATGGCGACAAAATTCATCTCGACTACGAAGGAAACGTCGTTCATTCAGCGAAGATCACCCTCAATGGAAAATTCTCCATCACCGGCGGCACTGGCAGGTTTATCGGCGCGCATGGGAATGGCGCCTTTGTGTGCGAAATGACTGGCCCGGACAATGAATTTGTTGCTGATTTAAAAGGCGAAATTTCTTCATCCCGCGACTCGAGTAATTGAGGTTGCCGTTTATGAGCCGGAGAATTTCGTAGATTGAAAAACGATTCCGGCAAGATAGTACCAACAATGAAACCCGCAGAAGGCAAACTTCTGAAACCAACCGTTCCAAAATCAAAAGCCCCGGGCATTCAACCGCATGCCCGGGGCTTTTGATATTGCAATCAGAATGTCGGCACTGCACTACTGTGGCGCGACAGAACTGCGCGGGAGCCGTTCCTGGCCGGCGCGCCGATCCTTGCAACCATTGTCCGCATTCCACCCATAGTCAAAACATGAACTGGCGGCTGCCAGTTTCACAGGAGAGGTGGCATTAACTGTACACGGGACTCTCTTCCATCTCCTCCTCTTCTTCAACCACTTCGAGCTGCTCCTTGCGCCCCCAGCGCGCGCGCGCAGCAGAGGCCAGACGCAACAGCAGCAAACCGCCCAGACCAACACCGACCCAAACATAGCCGGCTTGTGCAACTTTATTGTCGGGCGAAACCAGCTTCGCACGCCCGTCCGAGGAAATCTCAAACAACACTGCCGTGTTTGCTGCAACGACCGGATTCTCGTCCTCGGCAGCGCCGGGGAATTTGAAACTCAAAACATTTTCACGGCTGATCAACGCGCCTTGATGCCGCGCCGCCTGGGCGGAGGGCAATTCCGTGAACAACTGATTGGAAATTTTCAAACGTCCCGGATGGCGCAGCACGGCGTACCAATGATAAATGAAAAAGCGGTCGGGCACGGCATCCGGAGAAGCAGGCGAGCGGAACGCAAAGTAAGTGCTGTCCGCCGTCAGCCGGCGCGCTTCGGATTCGAGTTTGACATGGCTCGCATAATATAGCAGAATCGCATTGCTGTTATCGGAAAGTTCGGCTTCGTCGAGACGGTGATCGGCATTTTGATCGATGGCCGGCAACGCCGCCAACAACGCCTGCGGCGAAATTTCCGATTCCACCCATATGCCGTGTTTTTCGATGCGGATTTTAGTTTTGGTGTCGAACGTTCCGCCAGGCGGGACAGCCGGACTGCCGGACGCCAACAAGAACACTATCACAATACCAACAAATTTGTTGAACATCGAGATTTTCATATCGTGGTTTCCTCTAACATCTTCGTCCTAAATCATGATGGGAGTCCGTCCGTTATTCGAATTTCTTGACTCCCTCCATCTATCGTCAAGCACAACATGAGCAGAGAGCGTGTGCATTGATGATTTCATCACCTGTCGACAGTGCGATCTTACGCAAAGGCGGTGCCATTAGGCCTGGCCGAAACGCGACAATGATGTAATCGGTTAGTTGCTTGAATTGTTTTGTCTTACCGGAGAAACTGCTGTTGGCGAGGTGTGTCTGAGCCAAATATTGTGGGAAAAATTTTCCCAGTGGTTGTAATGAGATTTCTCAGTTTAAAAACTGATCTGCCAACTCAAGCCGACGGCAACAGTCCTTGTTTCCGGTAACGGCGCGCCTCCCACTGCCGGGCGAGGTTGCTCCGGCGATGAGGTCAGCGCATCAAAAAAAGAATAAATCCAAATGCCGCTTGTGAGCGCGGCAGCAAGATTGCGCGCACGATTGAGCGTGTTATAGCGCCGATAGGTGGCTTCCGCTTTTGCAATCGTTGCAGCGGATAAATAATTCTCGCGCGCTTTTTCCCGGCGCAAATGCAAGGCGGCAGTCGCGACGAGACCCGCGCCGGCAGCCGCCATCAGAATGCGGCCCCGCGATTTTTGATTTTTGTACATCTGCCCCAACCCCGGAATGACCAGGGAGCGCAGCGCAGCTTGCGGCCGGGGATCAGGCACGACGAGATAACGCTGACTGATATGATTGTGTCCATTGCCCATCGCGAGGTTGTTTTTCAACTCAGCCAAAAATTGATGTATCTTCGGCGACACATACAACGAGTCCAATTTCAGATTCGGCTCGAGCGACAACGCCTGCTCGAATTGCGCTTTGGACTCGAAGAAATCGCCTTCGCTATAGGCTATAACACCCAGCACTTGATGCACTTCGATCACTTGCTGCGGCGTCAAATGTTGCCAGCCCTGCAACGCTTGTTCACCGGCTTTTTTTGCTGCGGCATAGTTCAGTTGTTGAAAAGCATTACGCATTTCAACCACGGACTCAGTGTTTGTTTGAGCAAACACAGACCCCAACGCTGCCAGGCTCAACAAAAATAAAAGCCGTGCAACAATGATGTAAAATCGCCAAACGTTCATGCCGGTTCGATAAAAATCACCAACGCCTGCTGTAACATGCAATCTGCTCAGCATTAAATAGACACCAACCCAATGCGCTGCGGATTTTGTTAGCTGCAAGTTACATTCAAAATAATTATTGCGGTCACCGGCGGGCGAGGGACAGCTTGCCTATACGCCCGCGGCGCAAGGCATGCAGATCAACTTCCGGCACGGGCAGGCCGAGTTCGCGCAAGCGATGAAATTCGGCAATGGCAAAATTATCCGTCATGCCGGCAATGAAATCGGCAATGGCGCGCGCACGCTCCGCCGGCGCATGATTGTGCGGCATCGCGGCAAAAAGCTGGGCCGTCGCGGGAATCAATTTGGTATCTTCAAAATATAGCCGAAAAAGGCTGCGCAGCATTTCACGCGCTTCTTCATCGGCATAACGCACTTCCGGGCGGAAGATGATGCGTTGATAAATGAATTTGTTCAGCTCGCTTTGCATCCCATCCACGCCGTTGCTGAAGCGAATGATTTCTTCATCAAACTGCGGGCAGCCGGCAGCTTCCCGCGCAAAGCTTTGCAGCCGGCGCAGGCCTGCGGAGATGAGATCGCTGACCAGCAGATTAATCAACCCGTTGATTAAACGATTGTCATACAGATAATGATTGTTGCGCCGCTGCTCGCCGAGGTTTTCGCTATGCTCCACATGGCGCACGATTTCGAGGGTTTGAATTTCCTCCAGCGTAACCAGACCGGCGCGCAAGCCGTCTTCGAAATCATGTGTGCGTTGCGCCACTTCATCGGCGACCGCAACGACTTGTCCCTCCAGCGTGGTCGCAACCTCCCGCTCGAAAGCCAAACCGCTGGTGTTAAAATCGGGGTAAGCATACTGGCCGCGCTTTAATCGCGTGTGCTTGAGAATGCCCTCACGCACCGCCGCGGTAAGATTGAGTCCCGGGAAATCATATTTTTGCTCGAGGAGATCGACGACGCGGAGAGATTGATAATTGTGCTTGAAGCCGCCGCAAGAACGCCCCTGCAACGAATCGTCCACCGGGTCGCGGCCTTGCAGAATGTCGTCCAAAACTTTTTCGCCGAGATGGCCGAACGGCGTGTGTCCGAGATCATGGCCCAGCGCGATGGCTTCGACCAAATCTTCATTTAAAGCCAGGGCGCGCGCAATCGTGCGTGAAATCTGCGCGACTTCCAGCGTGTGGGTCATGCGCGTGCGGAAATGATCGCCTTCGGTAATGAGAAAGACCTGGCGTTTGTGTTTTAAGCGGCGAAACGCGCGCGCATGCACCAGGCGGTCACGATCACGCTGAAAGGCGGCGCGATACTCATGCTCCGGTTCGGGGTGCAGACGGGTGGCGTGCGCGTCGCGATTACGGCGCGCATAAGGCGCGAGCCATTGCTCTTCCAGCCTGTGCCAATCAGCGGTTGTGCGAATGCAGTGGGTCATTTCGATTTGGAATCGAATCGCGGGATGCGGCATGCCCTCGCGCGGGCGTCATGACAAATCATCTGAAAAAATTTCAGCGTCAAAATAAAACAACTCGGCTTTGGGATTCTGCCAGGCATCTTCCGGCAAATTGGCCTTCCGGCAAACATGCCGCAAAAACGTGTAAACATCCCATTGCCGGCCACGGGCAACTTGCGGCAACAAAAGGCCATGGCGCTTGCCCAGCCGCACCATTAGGCCATGCACGCCGAGCTGGAACTCTTCCAGCGAGACCAGCGGGCGTAACGGCGTGATCACGGAAATTTCAAGGCGTAAATGCTCAAGTTCATCCGCCGATACCGGTTCAAAACGCGGATCGCTACAGGCCGCGGCCACAGCCATCGCCTTCACCGTTTCCGGAAGCGGCGTTTGCGGTTCGATATTTCCGATGCAGCCGCGCAAGTCCTCGCCGCGATGCAAGCTAATGAAGACGCCGGCGCGTATGTTTTGCAACTCCCCCAATTCCTCGCCAGCAGCAGCCGCCTCGGGTTCTCCGCGTAGGTGTGCAGAAATCGCGTCGCGCGCCCATTTCAACAACAAATCTTTTTGCAAACGGGTCAACATGATTCGACCTCTTTTGCAGAAATTGCGAGGCTTCAGGATGAAACTCTTCACCCCGCACCGGCGGGACAAGAAAGCATCGCCCACCGGAGTAGATACTCGTACAACCTGAATTTTGCACGATGGTTGCCATTCGTTAAAGCTCGGCGGCCCGTCACACACAACTCCGCGAGGAGTGGAAAGTTTCTAGAAGCGGTGCCCTGCAACGGTACTCAACTCCGAAGAAATGACATGTAGATTTATCGACGTAGCGCAGGCCTTATCGTGAAAACCCAATATGTCACTCCTATCGGAGTTTGTAGAAACGGGGGTGCACGCATGACTATAAACATTTCACTCCTTCGGAGTTGCCAGCAAGCTCTCGTGGAAAATTTTTTGTACATCACCCAATTGGCATCCTGATCAAACCCGCATCCATCGCGGAATCGGTCAGCCTTTGTGTAAAATTCAGGTACAGATCAGAATAACAGTCACGGATTGCCGGACCCGCTCATCCGTTCAAGCGTGGCGGAGACATAACCAACTACAGCTTCGTGACCGCCGCCGGTGTCCCCGGAGTTTTGATAACAAAGGATCTCGGCGTCATCCGCGCCAAGCTGGCGCGCAGCGATCATTGCGGCCACAATCGGGCCTGCGCCGCAAGCTTCACATGCACGCGTATGCAGGGCCTCAAAAAGCCGTGGAGGATCTAGGGTTTGCAACAATTGCATGAAGTAAGCATCGATCCGCCGCGCTTCGTGATACTCGTGATAATGCGAAAGATCAGAACTCGCGACCATCACGAACGGCGTTTGTGCCGCCAATTCCGCCAAGGCCAGGCCCAGGGCTTCACAAAATTCCCAGGTTTGCTCGCCCATCACAATCGGCACGATCGCGCAGTCCGGCACGGCAACTTGCAAGAAGGGCAATTGCACTTCAATGGCATGCTCTCCCCGGAATTCTTCGGAGCGGTGCCCGTGCCAGGCCGACATGAAATAGTCGTGTTTGTGCAGAAGTTGCCCGGCAATCGCGGTTGCCACCGGCAAATCACCCAAGGGCGTGCGAAAGCTTTGGCCGGTGAAAATCGAAATAAACGGAAACCGTTCCCAATGACTCGGCGCGATGAAAATCACGGTATTAACTTGCTGACGGCGCAAGCGTTCATACGTATGCGCCGCCACGTTGCCGGAGTAACGATAGCCGGCGTGCGGCGCAATGGCCGCCAAAAGTTGCGCAGACGCAGGTTTGACTGCCGCCCGCGCCAGCATTTCATGGACATGCTGCCGCAGCAATTGCGGATGGTCCGGATAAAATTTTCCGGCCACGGCCGCCGGGCGGACGGCATCCGTTGCGACCGGTTCGATCTTTTTGTGCTTACCTGTCATAACGCCTAACCTACAAAAACAAAAAGGCACAACCGGATCGTCATGCCTTCACTGTCGCTGTCGCTAAAAAATTGTCTACCATTGACGCAACCTCCTCAAACGACGTGCAAGTCAATCTAGCATAATATTCAGGAATGTCAATGAGTTTTTGCCGGCGCAATTTTCATTGAAAAATTTTGATTCTGGAGAATTATTCTTGCTTATCTCCCGTTCTCGGATTAGAATAAGTCCGGCCCGAGAAACGCGATGATCAAACGCTCATGTGCGGAAGGAGGCGAGATGGAAACGCTGCTGAAACTGGGCGCCGGCGCGGCGATCGTATGGTTTCTTTTGGGAGGGCGCGGGGCGTTGGAACCAAAACAACGCGCGAGTCTTGCGCCCCCGGATACTTCAACGGTAATTGTGACAACCGTTGCAGCGCCGCGCACGCCTGCGGTTGCCATAAACTCCTTGGAGTTCCTGCAAGATCACAGCAAATACATTCTCAAAATGAACGCCATCCAGGTTGGCGCTTATCGCTTGCCGAGAGCGGACGAACCCACTGCCGCCGGCAGTATCTCGATCCCGTGGCAGACGTTGAGCGTGAATCTGTTTGATTTTCCGCTTTCTGTTCCCGCAGAAGAACGGCGCAAGTATTTGGCCGAGTCGCTGGCGGTGGAACGTAAACGCACACCAGAGCCGCGCGTATTCCTGGTGCTGGAGTTTCCGACCGGCGAAAAATATCTCACAGAAACTTCCGACACCGGCAGCGCCATCAAATCCGGAACGGTGGCCTGGCATATTCGTGATGAGGCTGCGGATCTTGCTTTCCTGCAAACGCTCGGCGAAAACGCCAATGCCATTTGTTTTATTCTTGATGATGCGTTCTTGACCTTTGAAGAGGTTAGGTTACAATCGCAGAAATGAATCAATCCCGGCAAGTCGAGAGTGTGATTCCCAACAGTGCGGCCATTATTTTAGCCGGCGGAAACAGCAGCCGTTTGGGGCGCGAGAAGGCCTTTTTGCCGTGGCAAGGCTCGACTTTCATCGAAACGCTTGTCACAAATTTAAAGGGAATTTGCCAAGAGGTGTTGCTCGTCACAACGCCGCAACATGGTCTCACCTTTTTGCCTGCGCGTGTCGTTTATGATATTCTCCCTGATAAAAACAGTCTCGGTGGCTTGTATGCCGGCCTGGCGCAATCAAACCAGCCGGTGAATTTTGTGTGCGCGTGCGATATGCCGTTGTTGCTGCCGGAGTTGGTGCGCAACCTGATCAACAAACTCGAGGAATTTGACGCTGTCGTTCCCCATGCGCATGATCGCTTGCAGCCGTTGTGCGCCGTTTACACCAAAGCTTGCCTGCCGTTTATTGAACAGCAGCTTCAGCGGAATAAACTTCGCATGACGGCATGGCTGACACAAGCGCGCGTGCGCATTGTACCGGAGGCGGAAGTGTGCGGCATTGATCCCGCGCTGCAATCATTCTTCAACGTCAATACCGAGGAAGATTACCAGAAATTACTCGAGGCTTCACACCATCTCCTTTGATGCAAAGTATCCTCTACAATCGCTTTCATGCGGAGAACACCATGCGCGTTTTGTTTGTTGCCGTGATATTTTTGCTTGCCGCCAGCTCGATGAGTTGTAACCAAAGGAATCCGCCGGCGCAACCCGAGACCCCCAGTGATGCCACCTTCGCGATGCTGCAATCGCAAGTCTTCGATGCCAGTTGTACCAGCAGTTCGTGCCATTCGACGCAAACACGCGCGGGCGGCCTTTCTCTGGTTGCGGGCGAGAGCTATGCCAACCTCGTCAACGTCGATCCTGCCAATGAGCAAGCCAGAGCAAAGCGCTGGCAGCGCGTCATGCCCGGCAAACCGGACTCAAGTTTCTTGATGAAGAAACTGACCGGCCCGGGCCCGAACGAGGGCAGCCTCATGCCGTGGGGCACTTCGGGTTTGGCGAGCATCAAGATCGACGCCATGCGCGCATGGATCAAAGCCGGCGCATCAGAGACTGCGCATGTTGCGGACGCGCCCAATCTCTACACCGCGCCGCCGGAAACGGAACCGGCTTTTGTGCCGCCGGCAGCACC
This sequence comes from uncultured Cytophagia bacterium, assembly GCA_964457925.1. GTDB lineage: Bacteria > Zhuqueibacterota > Zhuqueibacteria > Zhuqueibacterales > Zhuqueibacteraceae > Coneutiohabitans. The sequence goes on along the minus strand of CAYWGH010000001.1, from coordinate 559,538 downwards.
GCATCCGGACGAGGGTTTTCAAGTAAGCGTCGGTCCGTTTTACATTGAACCAGGAAAAGAGCGGGAAATTTATTCCACTGTCAACGTGGATTTGCCGGCGGATTATACGATAAATCGCATCGTCATCAAGCAGCCCGAGGGTAGTCATCATTTTATTGTGTATCGCTGGAAAACCGGTCCACCGCCGCCGGCAGGCATTCGCGACTTCGACCCGCGCCTGCCATCGTCATTTGAGGGCATTTTGAATCGCGAATTTGTGGGCGGCACGCAAACGCCCGAAATCGAGATTGAATTCCCGGCAGGCGTCGGCATTCCGTTGCCCACAAACGTGACTTTTGATTTGAACTCTCATTTTGTCAATACCAACGGCAAATCCAGCTTAAAGGCGGAAGTCTATGTGAACTTCTACCGCGCGCCGGCCGGCAGTGTGGCGCACAAGGCCAAAGTGCTTTTTGAGAACAATTTGTTTATCGATATTCCGCCGGGCGCGACCAAAACCGAAGGCGCGAATTGGATTGCCGGACGCGAAACGCATGTCATCGCTTTGTCATCTCACATGCACCGGCACGGAAAACGTTTCAAGATTTCTCGCATCCAAAACAATCAAATCGGTGAAACGATCTACGAGAATTTAGAGTGGGACAATCCGCGCACAGTTTACTTTAACCCGCCGCTGGTGATTTCTCAAGGAGATGGATTACGCTATGAAGGCACATATGTGAACGACGACAAACCGTTTGCGCTGCGCTTCGGTTTTTCCGCAGAGGATAATGAGATGTGCATCATGACGGGATATTATTACTGAGCGCTGCCACGTTTTGCCATTGTCCTGGCGCTTGCCAGTGGTGCAATAACCCTGAACTTTAAATTCGAAACTCATGGATTTGCCGCCCTCTCGAGCTGTCCCTCAAAATCTGTTCATCGGTGTTGCCGGATGGCAGGATCCGGCCCTGCTGCCATTGCTCGCATGTCAAGATTCCAACGGCGTGCTGGCGTTTCTGGCGCGCGCATTCAATCTCATCGAAATCTCCTCGAGTTTTTATCAACCGCTCGATCTCAAGGCCACAGAGCAATGGCTGGCTTTGACCAGAGACAACCCCCGGCTTCGCTTTAGCGTGCGCTTGTGGCAAAAACTCGTGCGCGAGCATTCGGCAAACTCGCGAGCAGACGTCCGGCAATTCCTGGCTGGCCTGGAATTGCTGGCGCAGGAAAAACGTCTGGGCGTGTTAGTCGCGCCGTTTCCGCCAACATTTCGCCAATCTCGCGCAAATCAAGATTGGATATTCTGGCTGGCGGATGCGTTTGCCGGCTATCCGCTGGTGATCGAATTGCACCATCATTCCTGGTTGGAGACCGGCGCGTGGCAGGATTTTTTAATCAGCGGCATATGCCTTGCCCATGTCGATCAGCCCCGTTTAGGACGATCTTTTGTTTTCGTCCAGGATGCGCCCAGCCGGCTGGCCTATTTGCGTTTTGACGGGCGCAATCAAGCGGCCTGGCTGGAAGCCACCGCAAGCCGCGATTTGCGTTATGATTATCTTTATTCCGCGGCTGACTTGGCGGCTATCGCTGCCAAAGTAAAAACTCTGCTTGGGCAAACTTCGGCCTGCCATGCCGTTTTCAACAACTATACCAACGGTCAGGCGCTTGCCAATGCCCTGCAGTTGCAAACGGTTTTGACGGGCGCAAAAATAAATGCGCCGGCCGCGCTGCTGAATCGTTTTCCCTTTCTGCAAGAAAGAATTTGATTTTTTGCCTGCACAGGGCGTATATTTCGCGCCATCACTTGATTACGACTTCGACTTCGGTGCAGTTTTTTTGATCAGTTGCGGCTCAACTGCGTTTCGAGTGATTGCTAATTAAACCTAATTCCTTCAATTCGAACTTGAGTCAAGAGGAGTATTGTGGAGACTGCTGTTCAACACCTGCCCCCGACTGTTCCGCAAAATGGCAAAGCTACTGTCAACGATTTCAATATTCACGTTGCGACCGCCAATGGCACCGGCAGCCAAAGTTCAAACTTGGTACTGATGCGCGCCATTTTCCAGATGGGAATTCCGGTTTCCGGAAAAAATCTCTTTCCTTCCAACATTCAAGGCCTGCCCACATGGTTCACCGTGCGTGTGAGCAAACATGGCTATATCGCACGGCGCGAAAAGATTGACGTGCTTGTCGCGATGAATCCCGAAACCGCGCACGAAGACGTGATGAGTCTCGCACCGGGCACGGTGGCCGTGTATGACGCCTCCCTGCAACTCAACAAGCTGCGCAACGATGTCACCTTCTATCCCGTGCCGTTCGACGAGCTGGTCGTGCCGGTTTGTCCAGTGTCGAAATTGCGCAAACTCGTGCGCAACATGATTTATGACGGCGTGCTTGCGTATTTGCTCGACATCGACATGGCGGAAGTCGAACGCGCGCTGCAAAAACAATTCAAGGGCAAGGCCAAAGCCGCAGCCATGAACTGGGAAGCCGCGAAAGCGGGTTATGAATTTGCGCAGAAGAATTTCAGCAAAGCGCTTCCCTACCGCGTCGAACGCATGAATGAAACCACGGGCAAAATCGTGATGGACGGCAACGCGGCGGCGGCTTTGGGCTGCATGTTTGCCGGCGTCACGGTGGCGACTTGGTATCCCATCACGCCTTCATCATCCTTATGTGAATCCTTGATTGAATTCATGAAGCCGCATCGCCTCGACCCGGAGACGAAAAAAGCGACCTTCGCCATTGTGCAAGCCGAGGACGAACTTGCCGCAATCGGCATGGCGATCGGCGCAGGCTGGGCGGGCGCGCGCGCGATGACTTCGACATCCGGCCCTGGGATTTCCTTGATGGCTGAATTCATTGGATTGGGATATTATGCCGAGGTTCCCGTCGTTATCTTCGACATTCAACGTGTCGGGCCTTCGACCGGCCTGCCGACGCGCACCATGCAGGGTGATATTTTATCCACGGCAGTCTTGTCGCACGGCGACACGAAACACATCATGCTGCTGCCCTCTTCGATCGCAGAGTGTTTCTCGATGGCGGTGACGGCGTTCAATCTGGCGGAGGAATTCCAAACGCCGGTGTTTGTCATGAGTGATCTCGATCTTGGTATGAATTTGTGGATGTCGGATCCCTTCGAATATCCGGAGGAGCCGGTCCGTCGCGGCAAAGTGCTCAACGCGGCTGATTTGGAGAAAGTTGCGGAGTTCGCGCGCTATAAAGACATTGACGGCGACGGCATCCCTTATCGCACGCTGCCCGGCACCAAGCATGTAAAAGCTCCGTATTTCACGCGCGGCAGCGGTCACAACGAGCGCGCGCAATACAGCGAGCGCCCGGAGGATTATCGCGCGAATATGGATCGTTTGGCGCATAAATTCGAAACCGCCAAGCAACGCGTGCCCGCACCCGTGCTCGAACGGAACCCGGGCAGCCGTATCGGCCTGATCGCTTACGGCACGAGTCACTGGGCGGCGCTCGAAGCGCTTGACATTCTACAACAGCAACACCAGATCAAAGTCGATTATTTGCGCTTGCGTGCCTATCCCTTCAACGGCGAAGTGAAAGACTTCGTCGAGCAACATGAGCGTGTTTACATTGTCGATCAAAACCGTGACGCCCAGATGTACAGCTTAATGACGATGGATCATGATGTGAACGTGCCCGCGAAATTGCGCAGCATCCGCTGCTACGACGGTTTGCCGATACCCGCGCGCATCGTGGTGGAAGGCATTTTAACAGAGGAGAAAAACTAACATGGCGCATACCCCTGAAAAACCCGCCCGGCCGGCCGCGGCAGCAAAAGTCAATCGTCTTGGCCTGGCGCGCGAGAGCTACCGCGGCGGCAAAACCACGTTATGCGCGGGTTGCGGCCATAACGCGATATCCGAGCGCATCATTGACGCGTTTTATGATATGGGCGTTGACCCCTACAACGTCGCAAAGTTTTCCGGCATTGGCTGTTCCAGCAAATCGCCGGCATACTTTCTCAATCCCTCACACGGCTTCAATGCCGTACACGGCCGCATGCCCTCGGTGGCCACCGGCGCGGCTTTGGCGAATCGCCATCTCACGATTATCGGCGTCAGCGGCGACGGCGATACCGCTTCAATCGGCATGGGCCAGTTTGTGCATCTCACGCGCCGCAATCTTTCCATGATTTACATTATTGAAGATAACGGCGTTTATGGCCTCACCAAAGGCCAGTTCTCCGCCACCGCAGACAAAGGCTCCAAACTCAAAACCGGTGTGGTGAACGATCTGCCTGCCATCGACATGTGTGCGATGGCCATCGAATTGGGCGCAAGCTTCGTGGCGCGCGCGTTTTCCGGCGACAAGAGCCAGCTCACCACCATTCTCAAAGCCGCGATTTCGCACCGCGGCATGGCTTTGCTCGACATCATTTCACCGTGCGTGACGTTCAATGATCATGAAGGCTCGACGAAGAGTTATGACTATGTGAAAGAACACGAAGAGAAGCTCAGCGATCTCGGCTTTGTGCCGTTTTTTGAGGACATCTCGGTCGATTACGCCCCGGGCACCACGCAGGAAGTCACGCTGCATGACGGCTCGCGTTTGTTGTTGAGCAAACTGCCCGCGGATTACAATCCTTCCCGCAAAATGGACGCGCAGCGTGTGCTCGCCAAAGCGCGCGAGCGCGAGGAGGTGTTGACCGGCATCTTGTATGTGAATCCCAAGGCAGATGATTTTATCAGTCTGCTCAACCTGGTTGACGAGCCGCTGGCCGTTTTGCCCGAAAGCCGTGTGCGCCCGAGCCGGGAAACGTTGCAGCGCATTATGGATGATTATAAGTAAGCCGCAGCGCGTGTCAAAACAATCAGCCCGCAATCCGATCTTGATTGCGGGCTTTTACATTTCAGCCTCAACCGAGGTTTGTGCCGATGCTGCCAGCCCATCAATGGCGTTTGATCATTCTGATCTGCGCCCCGCTCCTCCCACTCCCGCAAACGCACGCCCGTTGCGATCAACCCATCCCAGCGGAGTATAAGGCCCTGCGCCATGCCATGGGGCAGAAACGATACGACCTCGCCCACCAGAAACTCGATCGTCTACTCCAACAAAAGGAAATTTTTCCGCGCGTATTTCAGACGGCAGCTTTTCTGTACATCTACGAAAACAAAGCACAAGCCGGCGTGACTTTTTTTGAGCTGATGCTGGCGGATTCGGCCTATCAAGCATATCGCGGCGAGATTGAAGGCGCGCTGGCAACGTTGCATCACTATCTTAAGAACAAACCTCAGAGTCTAAAGCATGCTGAAAACGCTTTGCGCTATGGCTGTCGCAATCTTGGGCCATATGATCTTTTCATAGAAATTTGCGATCGCGGGCAAGCCCTTGAGTTTATAGCACAACAACGCGACTTACATCCACAAAATTGGCGTTTGAATTACGCCCAAGCCTATTGGCATCAGGTAAAAAATAACCACATGCAGGCAGAGAAAGATTTTTTTTCCTTGCTATCAGACGGCAAGGAGTGCTGGGAAATATATCTTGGCATTACAAACAGCCTCAAACATCAGAATGAACTTGAAAGGGCATACAATTTACTAACACAAGGCGTCACCAATAGCCAGCGAATAAACGATGAAGAAGGCCTAGCGCAGCTTTTTAATGCCTTATCTCAATTGGAACTCCAACGCGGCCGTTTAAAAGAATCGCGATATTTTCGCGATGAAAGCTTAACCTCTGCAAAAAAAATTGGCAATGAAAAGCTGGAATATTTATTACACTTGAACTTGAGTCAGGAACTTCTCAATCATTGTCAGTGGTTAAAAGCACGGCAACATCTTAACTTTGCCCGTGATATGGCACAAAAATTTTCAGACGCGCATAGCCTCCAAGTGGCGTTCTATCAATTGGGGAGACTGGAAAGAAATCTTGGTCACTGGCGAGAGTCTAAAGAGAATTTTTTGCGTGCTTCAGCCCTTGCCGATTCAATTGGCCAGCGAGAATATGCCTTGCAATTGCTTTACAGCATTGCTGTGACGGATCTAAATGCGGGTCGCGTGCACCAGGCGCTGGAAAGATTCTTGCAAAACGAGGAGCAAGCGAGGAAAAACGGAATCACCCTGCACCGGCCAGTTTATTTGCAAAACATCGGCAACGCTTACGAAGAGCTTGGGCAATACCCGCAAGCGCTGGCTTTTTATGACAGTGCTCACGCACAAGCACAAAAAAGCAAGGATCTAAAACGGTTGTTGAGCGTCGACATAGATCGTGGACGCGTGCTCATGCTGTTGCAACGCTCGCAAGAGGCGTTTCATCTGTTTAAATTCGTTGCAGATGCTGCACCGCAAGCGGGGTTCATCGATCTCGAATTTGAAACCAAAATCAATTTAGGCGAGTTGTTGCGACGCACCCGCCAATTCGCTGCCGCCGAGAGCCTTCTCACCGAAACACTGGCACGCCTGCAAGAATCACCGAGTTATCTCATTTACTTAAAAGCATTCACCCGGCTGGCAGAAACCGTGCTGCAGGCTGGTGATCTTCAGCGCGCCATCGCAACCTATCGCACGGCATTAGCCGTTGTCGCCTCCAACACGCGAACGGCTAATTTGCAGCAGGCAACGTCATTAGCAGCAGATGAACGCGCCATTTTTTTCGGGCTGAGCCGCGCGCTTTTACGGGCAAAGAAAGTCACAGAAGCGCTTTGTCTGACGGAGCAAGCACGCGATCTCATCGTCCAGCGCAAACGTTGGCAAGCGTATCAAATAGATGAGAACGATTCGGATCATCAAACACGCCTCGCGGTGGCGCGCTTAGATTCCCTGATCACGTTGCAGCAATTGCGACTGGCAGCGGACAGCATCGACGCCGAAACGCCCTTGTTACGGGCGGAGTTGCAACGGTTGGAGTTGCAGCGCGACAATCTTCTGCAAGGCCTGATGGTCAACCTCGCAGCGCCGCAGCCGGCGTTTAACGAACGCACGCTGCCTGAATTCCGCCGCGCATTAGGAAAGCAGAAAGAGATAGCCATCAGTTTTTTTGTGGGCGATACACTCAGCTTGGCATTTCTGGTGGCAGCCGATACCATCCAAGGCATGGAAATTTCTGCGGGGCGACGCGATCTTGAACCGCTGCTGGCGCGAATCAATCCTGCGCTATGCTTACGACGCAAGAACGTCTCCGGTTTGACACATACTGCTTTTGATACCGCGGCAGCACATACAATTTACAACTTATTGTTACGCGACATCCTGGCACAACGCAAAGAAAAGGCGCTGGCCATCATTTCCGATGATGTTTTGCACGCCCTGCCTTTCGAAATTTTGGTGAGCGAGCCTGCAACACAAACGGAGATTCACCATTTGGTAAAAAGTCACGTGACGCGCTATGGGCTTTCCTTGCAGTCACTATATCAGCCCGGGGCAAAACGGCTTGCTGTTAATTCCTTTCTGCTGATTGCAGACCCTCAACGCGGGCGCACTCTGGCAAGCGGGGCAGCAACACGGCGACGAGCGAATTCCTCCGCACTACCAGGCAGCAAAGCGGAACTGAAGGCAATCACACAGGCCGTGAAGGTTCAGCGCACGCTGGCTGGCACAGAGGCGACACGTGCAAACGTGCTGGCCGCTTTGCCGGATTGCGATTGGCTTCATATTGCTAGCCATGCAGCAAGCGAAGCCGGGGAGCCGCTATTTGCTGAGATTCTGCTATCCGAGACGGAGACAAATGATCCCCACAGTAAAATTTATGCCTTTGAAATTTTTCGCATGCACTTGCGCGCTAAAATTGCAATTTTGAGCGGCTGCGAAACGGCGCGCGGGCATTTTCTAAATGGCGAGGGTTTTGAAGGCTTTGTGCAAGCGTTTCGCGCCGCTGGCACGCCCAGCGTGATCGCAAGTCTATGGTCTGTGGACGACAAGGTCACGGCACTCTTTTTTCAAGCCTACTATCAGGCATTATTAAGCGGCAAAACGGCAGCGCAAGCTTTGCAAGCCGCCAAGCTCGAGATGCTGGCTGACGCCAATAACAGCGTGCTGGATTGGGCAGGATTTTGTTACTACGGCTATGATTGGGAAGTTCAGTTGGAGCCGCCGAGCCACGTACTAGAATGGCTCGTAATCGGGGGGGTGCTCGCAGCTTTAGCCGGCGGGGGTTTTATTTATCGGCGCCATCGCGTGAGGCGCTAGCACAAAAATTTTCTCAAACATTCGCGCTAAACTAAGCCTTGGCCCATCTTCCTGTTAGTAATAGAATCGTGCAGGTGAATCAAGATCGAAAAGACAATCCTTATTGGTGTTCTCATTACCGGGAGGGGCGGAAGCGGATCACCTTCGCCGTTTTGCGCAGAGTTATCGATATCACGTGTCAGATTGGGGACATCCTGACTCTCCGGCGAGGTTGGCAAATTTGCGGAGCATGCCAACAACAACAGCAACAACATGAACGAACAAAGAGCCTTGCGGATCATGTTGCGCCCCCCCTGTCTTAAGTTGGTTGTGCAAAACATCTCTGTGTTATTTGTGGCGCAATGGTAAATGTTCGTGCATAGTCAACTGAATTTTGTAGGCGCCTCAGATTCTCAAGTTCTACTTCTAATTTCAAAAGACCTTTACCATATAAGCGCCGGAGTTTTCCCTCCGGCGCTTCATAGATTTCACAAACACCCCTAGTACCAACCACCTCCATTGCCGGGCGGAGGCGGGGGCGGAGGTGGGTCATCACCGCCCTGTTGAGTGGAATTACCGCTAGCGCTTGCCAAATTGGGAACATCTTGACTCTCGGGCGAAGTTGGCAAATTTGCGGAACAGGCGTGTAAAGCCAGCAACGCCAATAACACGAGTAAACGCATGACTGAACGCATAGTTTAAGCCTTTCTGGTTGAAATGGAATGAAGCTTAACTGACAGCTATGCGGATCAGCCGGCCGACTGCGACGCAAATCATTACGTTTTTTTCACTCGGATGAGCAAGATCATCATAGTTCCCGCGTCATGTGGGCGAATGTCTTTACCAAAATCGTGACACACCGCGGCGGCTCCAACACGGGCACGCACGACAAACCTTGCGCAAGCCGTTGAAAAGAACGAGAACGAAATGTGTGGCGTCAGGAGATTTTCACTGTGATGTTGTTTGCTTTTGAGCGATGAGAGCGCTATTTTACGCATCCATCATCGTCTGATAAAGCGGTAGGGCCCAGGTCGTGAACTCTCCCCCTTTCTATCAGACAAGACACAGAGGTTTTCCTTTTATTCACAAATTTTTTCAGGATGATAATTTTTTGAGGAGGACTGCTGCAAGGTGGTTGAGGTGCTAACCGTTATCAGCGGAAGGAAGAAACCATCGCGCAAAATCCTAAAGTAATCGACGGCGATTGGATTGCCTCGCGCCGGTCAATCGTACACTACTATCTCAAAAAGAAATGGGGCCTTTCCGGGGTGGATTTGGAGGAAGTAACACAGGAAACGATGTTGGAGGCCTTGAAGAGTTTTCATAACTACAAGGGCCTCAACAACGCCGAACCCGGAACATTTCTGATGGGAATTGCCAACAATGTGACGCAGACTTTTTTTCGTAAACGCGGCAGACATCAGCGTCGCAGCGCGCCATTGAATTTTGCTGATAGCATTGGAACCATTTTTCGCGACGAAGCAGAGGCCAGCGACCTTGCCCGGCACCTGCGTGCAAAAATTTCCAGACTTCCGAAAAATTATATCCAGGTTTTGGAGCTTATCTTCTACAAAGGCATGAAAGAAGGCGAAGCAGCCAAGCATCTCAATCTGCCGCCGGACAAAGTTTACAGCCTCAAGTCTGATGCGCTGAAACGGTTGCGCAAACTGTGCTTGAAAGATCCGATTTTTCGCTCGTTGTTTTATTTATGAAATCCAGGATTTGCTAGAGGTGGTTATGTCTTGCATTTATCATGATCGGCTCGAAGTGATTGCCGCTTATGCCCGCCATGAGCTTTCCGAACAAGAACAAGAAAAATTCGAAGCCCATTATCTCGGTTGTGAAGATTGCAGTCGTGAAATTCTTTTAATGGAAAAGACCCAGCTCGCGATGAATCATTATGGCGCCGCCATCTTCGCCCGAGCACCGAAATCCCTTTTCTCTCTTTCATTGACAGAGGCCTTGCAAAAAACTCGTTACTGGCTCGGCAATGTGGCGGCAACTTGGCTGCAAGAGAGTTGGCCTGCATTGGCCGGCTATGCGCTGCTGGTGATTACCCTGGGCCTCGGATACGCCTGGTTATCACGCCAAGAAGCCAATAGCTCCACACCAAACACAACCGATGCAAGCACATCTCTCACCACCTCATCACCTGCAATAAAAGCCCCTGCAACTCTAACTCCGCCGGCATGGCCTGAAGCACTCTACGCGAAACTTGCCCAGAAATCGTCACCAGCAGAGTGGCAAGCTGCCCGAACCTCCTATATCAGAGAAGACTACAAGCGTGCAGCAGGACGGCTCGAGCAATTGCTGCAAAAAAATCCCGAGGCCAAACGCTTGCAACTTTTTTTAGGGGTAAGTTTGTTGCGCATCGGAGAATTCTCAGCAGCCAGTCTACAACTCGAGGATTTTATCGCGCAACACCCGGAGGATTTGGCTGCCTACTGGTTTCTGTCCGAAGCCTACCTTGCGCAAAATGTCCCTGACAAAGCCGAACCCCTGCTCCGCATGCTTTCCTCCTCACATGATTCACTTTATATCAAATTAGCTTCCCAACGACTCGATTCTCTATCCCACTCGAGAAAGCCATGAATTCCCGCGCCAGAGCCGGCTTTGTTTGTGCCAGCGGTGGATATCTGCGCCATTGGCCCGGGTTTGGAAAGCGGTAGCAATAGTCTCACGCTAATGTGAAAAACTTCTTGCATGTAAGTTTGCTACGATTAAATTCTACCCACTTTAAATCCCAGGCAACGCTGTATTACCATTTTGAATCTCATGACGGTGGAGTCTATGGCGCGCAGCAAAAGCAAACAACGGCGTATGCGTATGCAACGCAAACAGCAACGCAGAGCCCGAAAAAAACGTCAAAAGGCCCAAAAAGCCGCAGCAACGGCTTAGGTCACATTTCAGGCATTTCCATAAATTGGAAATTAAACACGCGCCTGCTGCAAAGGCCTTTCAGAGAAAGTGGTATGCATCAGGCGCAGCTGACTTTCACGTTAATTGTAGCAAATCCTTCATCCGGCCTTCGACGAGAAGGATGAGATGATTTTCAAGAAATTGCTGTAAGCTGGGGAGTACCAGGCCGCCGCGTCAAGCCACGCTCGATATTCTCAGACTATGCAAAACAGACGCATGGCTGTCTCTCATTTTCTCAGCAATTCTGTCGCATAATCGTGTAGAGAATTCAACCGCTTCCCCCAAAGACTATTTTATTCGCCCCATTCCTCCGCGCTCTTAAGCATAAATCGATTCAATATTTCTTCTGACGCTTCTATAAAAAATTGCAAAACCTTTCTGACTATGCGATAAAAACTGGTTGCTTTTAAATCCGCTTTTTCAACATCGCTTCTGATCGAGTTTAATGCTCAGTTTGCTTTGAATGTTCAACAACCATGTCACCCCGACAAAATTTGGCGGCATTTCTTGCCGGGATAATTCATCGTCTCGGCCGATTTATCCTGCTATCATTGCTCACGGACATATTTCCTTCCGTTTCAGCGCAACAGCAGTTGCCCAAACAATTATTCTCCGATCCCATCGAAAATGAGCAGCAATATCTTGCCGCACTGCACGCCGCAGATTCACTGACGTTTTCTGGAGAATTCGAATCTGAGTTTCAGTTGCTGCTCGACCCGCAACAAACACGCAGCTATGACAGTTTGCATACTTTGATTGAGCGCAAATCTTACCTCGAATGGTATTGGAAAGCATGCGATCCCAATCCGCTGCTGGCCGCGAATGATCGCTTGATGGATCATCTGCGCCGCCGGCGTTACGCGCGACAACATTTTCCCAATGCCCGCCCGCCTTATTTTGACGATCGCGGCAAATACTACCTCAAATATGGCAACCCCTCAACTCGCTATCGCGACCCTGGCGGCATGCGGCGCATCAGCTTTTTTAATCCCATAACATATCCACAAGTGCAGCGGCTCTATCCTCTCAAACAAGGGCCAGAGGAATTCTATGTGGCAATCGAAAACGAGACCTGGGCGTATGAAAACATAGCCCACGATTTTGTGGTACATTTCAAACGCCATGGCCAAATGTTCCGAGAGATTCGCAGCTTGACTGAAGTGCTGGCAAGCCCTTTGCGCAAAAACCTGGCATGGCAATGGGGCGACCTCGTCAAACAGCGGGCCGGCGTTTCGCCCGTGCTGGCGCGCGCCTCACAAGAAATCGAACGCTTCGAGATGACACTGTTGCACGCTTCCGCTGCCCATCGCCGCGGCGAGTTACAATTGCCCAACAATCACCTTATGGCAATCGCGACGCAGAGTGAATATGAAGCCGGTAACGCAATCCTCGCCATGCCGTCAAGCGCGCATGAACCGATAACAGCCGTCAAGCGATTGCACTTTGAGGAGAACATTACGCAATTTCGCGCTCCGGGCGGCAAAACACGCGTCGAAATCGTCATGCTGGCGCCGCTGGAGAAAAATCTCGTTACCCGGTTTGATTCGGCTGCCAATGATGCGATGGCCCTTGATTTTGCCTGGATGCTGCGTGATATGAACCTGGATTCGCTCGCCGCCCAACATCGCCGGGTAGATTTTTTTCTTCGACTAGCAGCCATCGAAAATCTGCCCAACGCTGTCGGCTATTTTTCGTTGGTCTCGCCGCCTCAGGAGGCTGAGCTTACGTTGCAAGTGCATGATCTCACAACCGGCAACCTCGGCTTTTCACGCCGCCCATTTGTAATTCGTGAATTCAGCAACACCGATTTGCAGTTGAGCGACATACAATTCTTCGTAGCAATCAAAAATGAAAATCAACGTCACGTTTTACCGGTGTGCAACAAACAAAGCCTCATGCTCTCTCCTTATCCCCATGCCGAAATACGCAGAGCATTGCCGCTTTATTGCTATTTTGAAATCTACAATTTGCCGGCGGCCGGCATCACAGAAAGCTACGAGATCAGTTATGAAATCATCTCTGAGGCAAGCGAGCCTGGCTTTTTCAAGAAGTTTTCGCGCTGGCTCTCGGGCGCGCCCAAATCTGGCGTCAGTTTATCGCGTGAACAAGCCGCAACAGATGATTCCACGCAGGAATTATTGGCCCTCGACCTCGGCAATCTTGCCACCGGCAGCTATCGCTTCAAAATCTCCGTTCGCGATGCAAAAAATGAGGCCATTCGCGCCAGCGCTGTGCGCGAAATCGTTATAGAAGATTAAGCTTCGCCCACCGTCTTTTTCCATAACCGGTTCTGACCGAATCGTGCCCTTCTGGCTTTACGCAAAAACTCTCTCTTTTCTAAAACTTTCTTAAGAATTTTGCTGTGTGCCGGCATCAATAGAGACAGATCAGTGAGTTTCGTCTGTTGGTGAAGATGTCTCCAGCCATCTGTGCCTTCAGCGTTTTCAAATTAGCCCATCTCAGTCCGGGTTTCTTACCAGCTGGCAGGATGCCTGACTGTAAAAGGAAAAAGCCAGCAGGGTTTTTATTTTCAGGAGAATTGTGTTATGGCTATCACGATGCAAGGCGCGTGGACGATTAGCGTCAAAAGTAAAAACGCTTCATTCCCGCAACGATTTTTGATCCAAGGCAGCGACAGCGCTGACGGGGTTTATCCCGGCGAAACCGGCAGTCCGGCAGTGAACGTCACCGGCGCACAATGGTCGATCACGATTCAGCACAACCCCACCGGGCCGGTTTCATGGCAGCCTTCTGCCGAACGGGTGACCAACCCCGTGCTTTCGGGCAGTCAAATCACCTTCGACATCCAATCCAATGATTCCGGCGGCGATCACGATTATAATGATTTGGTATTGTCGTGCTCGACCGCGGCCAATGATTCCGAATTCGTGCTTTACGGCAATGTGCGCACATACGAAGGCTTCTGCTTCAATCCGTGCTTCCGCTTTCCGTGGCTGGTCATTGACACGCCTCTGCACTTGCGCGAGTTGATGCAATATCCGGCGGTGAGCAAAGTAATCGAAGAACTTTATCCGGAACGCGCTAAGATTATTCGCCGTCCATTTCCGGAGCCTGACCCTCCGCCCTTCCGCCCAGTCATGATTCCGCTCAGCGCATTCACCGAAGAGAGCGGCGTAGTTCTCGAGAATACTCGACCCAACGAGCCGGCGACCGCGACAGCCTCGACGAAATCCATAACATCGCTTGCGCGCTTGTCGCTGGGCGCCGGGGTATTTGATCGCGTATCTCCTCATGTGCGCGATCTTTCGAAATTGCTTGATCGTATTCGCTTCCGCTGTTCCGTGAAGGATCAACCGGGACTCTTGCTGCGGTTTTTGGAATATGATCGGACAGCAGATGAATTGGCGGGTGGCGCATACTCCGGCGAGGGCGACCGCCAGGTTCTTGGCCTCACCGTGACAGACGAGCAAGGCAATTATATTTTTCGGTTCACGCGCACACTGGCAGATATTGCCGAAGAAGTCAGTGACGTGCCGTTAGGCGGCGTATTGGCAAATGAGTTGCGTCCAGATATTCTCTTGCAAGTCGTCAATGGAACGGGCGTCTTGTTCGAAACCGGTTTGCACACCAACATACCAAATCTCAAACGCATTGATATTTGCGTTCCAGAGAGCACCATCAATCCCGGTCCAACCGCTTGCCAGGGTGGTCGCGCGATTCAAGCGATCGGCAACATTTTCACGATCTCCGGTGTAGGCAACACCCTCGATGCCGCCGGCCGCATCACGGCAACACATTCATCCGGGCCACAAATCACTCGGGGCGCTTGGGCCGGTAGATTGGATATGTTTGCCTGTTTCACGGATCAGCCCGCCGTGAAATATTACACCATTCGCTTTCGCAAGCCCGGCGCAGGATGGTCATTCGTGCAGGAAGAATACAAGCACGTCTTCATCCCGTTCATCGGCGATCCCAATCACCCGGCGCACAAAGTTGGGCCATTTACACGCACGCTGACGATCGATGGTGTGCCGGATCCCAATGCGCCCGCTTACAACAACATCGAATCAGATTCACAATGGCTGGCTACGCACCGGCTGCGCAAAGTAAAACTGTCCAGCAGTGTTTATGCCGATCAGCTTTATTTGACGGATCATGCCGGCTCCGTGGAGTTCAAAATCGAGGGCTACGACGCCAGCGGCAACAAAGTCGCGGGCGCGGAAGATACGATCACACTTTACATCGACAATCGGCCGATCAGCGGCGACATTGACAGCATCTCGCTCGGCAGCGTCGCGCCCGGTGAGTGCGGTTTGTTTGAGTTGCCCTCGGCCAACGCAGCCTTAACGATTCGTTTCAAGGCCGATCATCCCGGCGGATTCACGCAACGCTATTTTCTCGATGTTCGGCGCGGCTCCAACACCGCTGTTGCAGTCAGCGATACCACGATGCCGGTTCAGCCGCTTGATCTGGCTTACAACGAAGCGATTCATGGCAGTTTTTTCTTCGGCACCTTCAATGGCGTGGCGCCGGATAGCGAGAACTATGTGTTGGCCGAGTTGCAAGCCGATAGCGGGGCCTGGTTGCCTTCTGACAAAAACTTCTGCGCCTTCGCGTTTGAGTTGTGGGGCGTGCGCCGCACCACCGACGGCTACCATCTGGCCGGTGCGCATCGCCTCGATCAGGAATTGATCGGGATCAGCTTCACGCCGCCGGCAGCTTGAACAACATGCGAGCGATGACCATGCCTTTCTATTGGCTGTTACTTGCGATGTTGAGCGCCTGGCGCATCACACACCTCTTGCAGGCGGAAGACGGACCATGGGAGCTCATGGCCCGTCTTCGCCGCAGAGCGGGCGCGAGGTCTTGGGGAAGATTGTTGGATTGTTTTTATTGTTTAAGTTTATGGGTTGCCGCTCCGCTGGCATTTCTCATCGGAGAAAACTGGCGCGAGCGGCTCTTGCTCTGGCCGGCGCTGTCTGCCGGCGCGATTTTGCTTGAGCGCCTCTCACGGCGTGAAGCCTCAACACCGTCGGCTGTTTACTTTGAAGATCAGGAGAATGAACATGTCTTGCTGCGGCAAAAAGAGAGAACGGATTAAACCACGAATTCACCCGAATCAGCCATTCGCGGCTGCGGCAGTTTCCTCTGAAGGCGATGGTCCGGTTGAATACGAATACATCGGCCGCACGGGTTTGAACTTGATAGGTCCGATCACTGGAAAATTTTACCGCTTCGATCGACCCGGTGCGCGTCTGCTCATCGATCCGCGCGACAAACCCGGATTGATAAACGTGCCGCTTTTGCGGCAGGTGAGAATCGGATAGCAGGTTTTAGTTCAAGCCACGGCTGGCCGTGGCTTCCTTCTATATCGTCGAATTTGGTTCATCACACAAAGCCGGGTGACAGCCGCAAGCAACGCGATTTATCTTTACTCGATCGCCCCTCCGTTTCGCAAGCTCCCTGCGCCCTTGCACTTCTCCTTCCACCTCGTTATATTCGCTTCAAATTACCGCATCATGAAAACGCCAAGCGCAACCTATCCACAATGAATTTTGCCTCACGCTTGCATTTTTTTGCTTGTTCCACTTTTGCGTTGGTATGCCTCGCTTGGGCACAACCCACCCCAACGGCCGAACAACTTTTGCAGGATCTGGGCTGCGCGAACTGCCATTCTGGTCTGCCGCAAACCAGCAATCTCCGCGATAAAATTCCGGATTTGGGACACGCCGGGCTGCGCTTCAACCCCGCCTACTTATTCGATTATTTGCAAAACCCCTCGCAAATCAGGAAACACTTGGGCGCTGCGCGCATGCCTGGCTTTCATCTGGACATCAAAGAAAGCCTCGCGCTAACATTGTTTTTAACCACACAAACTCAGCTCGATGAAAGCTGGTCAGCAGCGCTCAAAACATTGCCGGTGCAAACAACGCGCGAAACTTCCCGGGAAGAGGCCCGAACTCTGTTGACGCAAACATTGAAGTGCACACAATGTCATAAACTTGGCAACGAAGGCCATGATGAGTCGATTGATCTGGCAACCGTTGGTTATCGTTTGCAATCAAGCTGGTTACGGCACTATCTCGCGGCGCCCTATGTGTTTGACGGCCTGCACACCAAAATGCCGAGTTATTTTTATACCTTCAATCAAACGCACAAAAAATTTGAACCAATATATGCGCAAGCCGAAGAAATGTTGGGGAGTATTGCGAGTTACCTTGCCAACGCCGACCGGCGCGAACGCGAGGACTTGCAACGCGCGTTCGAGCACGCCCGACAAAAATATCCCGAAATAACCGCTGAGTCCGGCAAAACAATTTATCTCTCACAAAATTGCGCAGCATGCCATCGCAATGCGGCGATCACGCCCTGGCATGAAAAGAATGCCCCGGATTTGAGCCTGACCGGCGCGCGCGTCAGAAGCGAGTGGCTGACGGCATATCTAAAGAAACCGCATGCCATCCGGCCATTTGGGTTTTACCCCGGCACGGGCAGCCGCATGCCGGATTTTCGTTTGACGGATACCGAAAGCGAATTGATTGCGTCGCATTTGATGCAGCAAAAGCGCGGCGCCAGCGCCGGTGAAAACGGATTCAGCGCAAAACCGCTCTCCGTTTTCGCCCAAGCAAAAGCACAAGCCTTGCTGGCGGAAAAGCTGCCGTGTTTGGGATGCCATCAACTTGGCAAACAAGGCGGCAGAATCGGGCCCAACTTTGCACACATAAAATCCCGCTTGCAGCCGGAATTCGTGTATCGTTTTGTGCGCAACCCGCATGGCCTGATTCCCGAAAGCAACATGCCCAAGATTTTAATGCCCGGAAAAACGGAAGAGTTGATCTTGAATTTTTTATTGCAAAATGAAAGCCCTGCCGGTGAGTCGGCATATCTTTCATTGATTGACAATCCCGTTGTCTCGCCCGCCGGCCAAAGCGAAGAAGAAAAACACTATCGCCGATATTGCGCTTCGTGTCACGGCGAAACTGGCGATGGCCGCGGATATAATGCCAAATTTTTGCCCCAAACTCCGACCAGCCACGCTGATGCGGTTTATATGTCGCAGCGGCCAGATGACACGCTTTTTGACGGCATTTCAGCGGGTGGATACATTCTCAACAAAAGCCAGTTCATGCCGGCATGGGGTCAACGGCTAACGCCAGAGGAAATTCGCGGGCTCGTGGCGTATATCCGGCAATTGTGCCAATGCCAGGGCCCGCCATGGTCGCGCGCGGGGAAATGACTTTGGTTAAAATGATCGCTTTATGAAAATATCGTTTCAAGAAGTCTCCTTTTCCTACGAAAAGTTCGGCGCCGATGCGGCCGCAAGCATGATTCAGCTTCGCCGGTTGAATTTTACCATCGGTGAAGCGGAACGTGTTGCCATTGTCGGGCGTTCCGGCTCCGGCAAGACTACACTGATGCAAATGTTTAATGGTATATTGCGGCCGACATGCGGAAAAATTTTTCTTGATGGCCGCGACATTCATGCCTCCGGATATGACTTGCACAAGCTGCGTACTCGCGTCGGGCTTGCTTTTCAATTTCCCGAAGCCCAGCTATTCGGCATGACGGTTTCTGAAGATGTTGCCTTTGGACCCGCGCAACTGAAACTCGCGGCGGATGAAGTGCAAACGCGCGTCCGCGCCAGTTTGCAGCAAGTCGGTTTGTCCGAAGAATTGCTGCAGCGCAATCCCATGACGCTAAGTGAAGGCGAGAAACGCCGTGTCGCGCTGGCCGGAATTCTCGCGATGAATCCCGAGATGCTTGTGCTGGATGAGCCGACGGCCAGCCTGGACGCTGCCGGCGTCGCGCAAATCAAACAAATTCTGCAGGAATGTTTCCGGCAGGGCAAAACCGTGGTGATTGTGAGTCATGACACAGATCTAGTAGCGGAACTGGCAGAACGCGTACTGGTGCTGCACGCTGGAGAAATCATCTTCGATGGCAAACCGGGGGAGTTGTGGAGTGACGAGCTTCAGTTGCAATACAACGAGGCGTCTCACGCTGTACCAACGAAGCTGCTCGCACGCGCCGGATTGGCATGGCCGCGCGCCGTGCGCTTGCGCAACTATTTGGCTGCCAAAAACATCCCTTACGTACCAGAACGTGTTTAAACATTTGCACCACAAAAAAGCTTGCATGGCAGACCGTTCAATTGGCGAAGATTTGACCGGCAGGCGCTTGCCCGGCTGCAACAAGGCCGCGCCGGCAGCAACGAAATCTCCAAAATTAGAGAGGCATATCATGAAAGTATTTTCCAAAATTTTTCTCCTGTTTTTCCTCATCTCAACTCTTCATGCGCAATCGTTTGACGCCTTCTTTCTCAACAAAACTCTGCGCGTGGATTATTATCATACCGGAACTAAGGGTGGGGAAACAATAGCATTGGATCAATGCCATGAAGAAGGTGAATGGGCCGGCAGCCAAAGCAATTTGATCGACAATCTCAATCGCGGCGAATATCAAGCGCGTGTGTATGACGTGGCCACAACCACGATGATTTTCTCACGCGGATTTTCGACGATGTTCAACGAATGGCAAACCACCGGCGAGGCCGCGCAAGGCATTTACCGCACGTTTCACGAAAGCGTGCTCATGCCGATGCCCAAACGCAAAATACAATTCACGCTCTCCCGGCGCGACAAACAGATGAACTTTCGTGAAATTTTCTCGACGGTGATCGATCCCGCCTCCCCGGTTCAAATCAATCGCGCGCCGCGCACGCCAAAATTCAAAGCAACAGCGATGATGAAAAACGGGCCGGCCAGCCGCAAGGTCGATCTCGTCATTCTTGGCGACGGCTATGCCGAAAAGGATTTGAGCAAGTTTCGCAAAGACGCGCAGCATTTCAACGAGATAATGTTTGCCACCTCGCCCTTCAAAGAACGCAAATCGGATTTTAACGTTTGGCTGATCGAAGCAGTCTCGCACGAATCCGGCATCTCGAAACCGGATAAAAATATTTGGAAAAATTCCGTTTTGGGCACATCCTATAACACCTTCGGCTCGGCGCGCTATATCTTGACCGAGGCGAACAAAGCGCTGCGCGATATCGCCGGGCAAGTGCCGTATGATTTCATCAACATTATTGTCAATGATGATCGTTACGGCGGCGGCGGTATCTATCAACTCTACAATACCACCTACGCCACTTCCGATCAGCCCGGTCAGGAATGGCAACGTGATTACGTTTATGTGCATGAATTCGGTCACTCGTTTGCAGGTTTGGGCGATGAGTATTACAGCTCGCAAGTTTCTTACAGCGAATTCTACTCCAAAGAAATCGAGCCGTGGGAGCCTAATGTGACGGCGCTGCTCGACAAGAACAATCTGAAATGGAAAGCATTCATCGCACCGGACACGCCGCTCCCCACGCCCTGGGAAAAAGCGGAATACGACAGCCTGGCAATCGAACGCGGCAAGCTCGACCGTCTGGCGCCGGATTACTATGCAAAGCGAGAGCCGTTCTTCAAGCGCCAGCATGAAATCTTGCAACAAACGAAATATGCCGGCAAAGTCGGCGCATTTGAAGGAGCCGGATACGAGGCGCGCGGCCTGTATCGTCCCAGCGCCGATTGCCGCATGTTTTCTCTAAGCCTGGTTGATTTTGATCCGGTATGCCGCGCCGCGCTCGAACAAGTCATCGACTTTTATATCAAATAAATCCGATTGCCGGGGTTGACGTTTTCAACGATCATGATGATTTATCACTCATTTTTGCTTATCATTCGGAGATAAGGAAAGAGCATGCTACGCGAACAAATCCAAAGAAAAGGTCTAGGTGAAAAGAACGGTTTTCGCTGGCGGGGCGGTGAAGTATCGCGCATCGAGGGTTTTAGCGACGCGGTGTTTGCGTTTGCGGTGACGCTGCTCGTCGTGTCGCTCGAAGTGCCGCGCAGCTTCGAAGAATTGCTCGGCACGATGCGCGGCTTTCTCGCGTTCGGCATTTGTTTCACGTTTCTCGTTTGGATTTGGTACGAGCATTACATTTTCTTTCGCCGCTATGGCTTGCAGGACGGTTTTACGATCGTTTTGAATGCTATTCTACTCTTTGTCGTCTTGTTTTATATTTACCCGCTCAAGTTTTTGTTTACTGCCCTGGTCGCCCTCTTTTTCGATCTAGCGCCGCCGGGAGGCGCAATCGAAATCAAAGCCAATCTTGCGCCGAAGTTGATGATCATTTATTCTCTCGGATTTTTGGCGATCTTTGTGATCTATCTGCTGCTTTATTGGCATGCCTATCGCAAACGCGCAGAACTGGAACTGAACGAGATCGAACTTGTATATGTCCGCTCTGATATCTATGCCGCCTTCATCAATATTGGCGTTGCCATGTTATCCATCCTGCTTGCAAGCAGCGACGGTGAGCGCAGCTCGTTTTGGGCGGGCATCGTCTACGCTTTGAATGGCCCGTTGCATACGTTTCGCGGTATTGCTATCGGCAAGCGCATTGAAAAATTGCGGCAGCAAACACTCACGCCGGCAACGCCGGCCGTTTGATGCGCAATGATTAATCTTATCTGTAACCAACTGTTGCATGGCAAATTTCATAAAAGTTGTTATTTTACGCGGTGAGATTGAGTCGCCGGAAAAATCAGAATAACAGTCAAACGCGTGTGAGCAACAGCTTCGTTTCAAAAAATTCGCGTTTTATTCTTCACGTCGACATGGATGCGTTCTACGCCGCGATCGAAGAAATGGATCATCCGGAATATCGCGGCAAGCCGCTGGTTGTCGGCGCGGATCCCAAAGGCGGCGCCGGGCGCGGCGTCGTCGCAACGGCGAATTATGTCGCACGGCGCTATGGCATTCATTCGGCCATGCCGATTTCGAAGGCGTATCGCTTGTGTCCACAAGCGATCTTCGTTTCTGGCCGGCCGCGACGCTATAGCGAGATTTCCCATCGGGTCATGGCAATTCTCGGTGATTACTCGCCACAGTTGCTGCAAATCAGCATTGATGAGGCTTTTTTGGATGTGACGCAGACCTATCACGCTTACGGTAGTGCAGCAAAACTGGCTGAACAACTTAAAGCCCGTATTAAACAGGAAATTGGTTTAACCGCCTCCGTAGGCCTGGCGTGCAACATGTTCATTGCCAAAGTCGCATCGGATTTGCAGAAACCTGATGGCTTGACCATTTGCCCGCCTGGAGAGGAACAGGCGTTTTTAGCGTCTTTGCCGATAGCAAAGCTCTGGGGCGTTGGCCCCAAAACTGAAAAACGCTTGCGCGATTACGGCTACAATACCATCGGAGACATTGCCAAAACTGCACAAGAAACACTGGCACGACATTTCGGCTTGTGGGGCGCGCAGTTGTGGAAACTGGCAAACGGCATCGATAATCGTGAAGTTGTCGATTGGGGGCCGCGCAAGTCGATCAGCCAGGAATACACCTTTGATGAAGATGAAGCCGATATGGCGGTGGTGGAAAAACGCTTGTGGAAAATTATAGATGATTTGAGCGCTGACATGCGGCGGGAGCAGCTCAAAGGCCGCGTGCTTACGCTAAAGATTCGCCTGGAAGGTTTCTTGACATATACGCGCCGGCAAACGTTGAGCGCGTACACGAATGAGACGGAATTGATGCGGCGTGTAGCGCTGGATCTTTTTCACAAATTTGATAGAGACAACAAAAAGATTCGCCTGGTGGGCGTGGGCATGTCACATCTCAACAACACCGGCGGCGAACAGTTGCAGTTGTTTGAAGAGGCAAATCCGCCAAACCGGGAGAAGATAGCGCATGTGCTCGATGATTTGAGAGAAAAATTTGGGGAAGAAGCCGCGGTGCGGGCCAGCCTGCTTGGTGAACGGTCCCATCGCTTTCTCGGCTCCGAGGAAGTTCCGGAACGCAAAAAATGAATTTCAGAAAACTGCCCAACTTTCTTGCCGGTTTCCTGTAGACCTGCATATTTGATTTGCCCCCAAGTTAGCATCGTACTTATTCTACCTGACAAAAATTTCCGGGAACGAATCCCGCACGCCATTGATCACGAATTGCACCGCCATCACGGCAAGAATGAGGCCGAGCAGGCGCGTCATGATGTTGAGCCCGGTTTCACCGATTTTCAGCAACAGCGAGCCGGCGTAATGATAAATCACATAAGACGTGATGCCGGCGAACAAGATTGCGGCAATAATGATGGCCATGTGATAAACATTCTCGGCTTGCGTGGTGAGCGTCATCACCGTGGCAATCGCGCCCGGCCCGCTGATCAGCGGGATGGCCAGCGGCACGATGGAAATATCTTCCTTCTCGTGCGCTTCGATTTGCTCGCTGGGCGTAAGCCGAATGCGCGACTTTTGTGCGGCGAGCATGTGTGTGGCCACGCCGAACAAAATCAATCCACCGGCAATGCGAAACGCGCCGATCGTGATGCCGAACAGCTTGAGAATGAAACCTCCCATGAGAGTGAACAAGATGAGGATCAACACGCCCACAAGGCAGGCGCGGCGAATGAGGATATGCCGTTGCGCCGGCGTGTAGTCATTCAACAAACTCGCGAATATTGGAACATTGCCGAGAGGGTCGGTAATCACCAGCACGGCAACGAAAGCATTGAGAGCGAAGGCTAACATGCATTTCCTGAGCAATTCTACACTCGAAGCTTCACTGGCCCACAAAAGGAAATCGCACAGAAGGCAACGCAAAAAGCCCTTTTCTGCGATTTCCAATTGGTGGGCGCAGTATTGATCTTCAGGCCTGCGTTGGGGTTAATCTAAATAAACCCACAACAAACGCAAGCTCTTGGCATCGAGATCATCAGCGCGCGCGATGACATAGATGTCGTTATAAATATCCTTGATGAGAACTTCGCCGCTGGCAAGCCGGCGCGGACGTTCATGCCGCCGCGTCATGAAACTGCGCTCGCCGGCAGTCGTAACCACGCGCCAATGAAACAGCTCGGTTTCATCGGTGACGGCTTTAATGGCAATCACGCGCGGCAAAAAATTGCGCGCGCCCAGTTCTTCTTCAATAAGTTGGCGTTGCCTCTCCGCAAGGTTTTCCAATGACTCCAACAACATCAGTTCATGGCCTTTATCATCACGCAGGCTGACGTATTGCAGCGGATAGCTCCACGGAAAGCAACATGCCAGCTGTACCGCAGTCTCAGCCAATTCTCCGCTGTCGTTCGGCTGTTGCAACACGAGCCGGCCGTCCTCGCGGCGCCGCAGGTTGAGAATTGTGCTCTGCGCTTGCTGAGAAATTGAAGTCTTCAAATGTTCAGTTTCAGATCGTTGTTCCAAAGTTTCGATCATATCATCTCCAAAAATTTTTGGTAAAAAATTTATGCGATCGCTGCGCGGCAGACTTGTCGAAAAATCAGATACCATGAGTTTGCAACAAATCTGCGGTCTTCATGCAAAGGGCTGGCTTCAAGCCTCCTGCATCTTTCTTGCCTGTTTCCGCTTAAACCGCGATCAGCGCCTGCAATTCCAATTGCGTACGATGCAACTTGGCATAAACGCCTTCGGGATTGGCCAGCAACTCCTCGTGCGTGCCCTGTTCCACCAATTTGCCATCTTCCATGATGAAAAGCCGATCCGCCGCGCTCAACGTCGAGAGGCGGTGCGCGATGGCAAACGTCGTGCGTCCTGCAACCAGGCGCTGCAACGCTTCCTGAATTTTCTTTTCCGTCTCGGTGTCCACCGAGCTGGTCGCTTCGTCAAGAATCAAGACGCGCGGGTTGTGCAAAATCGCGCGCGCGATGCTGATGCGCTGGCGTTCGCCGCCGGAGAGCGTCAGGCCGCGCTCGCCGATGATGGTATCGTAGCCATCCGGCAGGCCGCAGATGAACTCGTGGGCGTTGGCCGCGCGCGCTGCGTTGATAATGTCATGTAACGAGGCGCCTTGTGAACCGTAGGCGATATTCTCGGCGATGCTGCCGCGAAACAGATACGGCTCCTGCAACACCATGCCGATTTGCCGCCTCATGTTGCTCAATTCCAGGTCCCGCACGTCGATGCCGTCGATCTTGACGGCGCCGCTTTTGACATCGTAAAAACGGCAGATCAAATTCACCAGCGTGCTTTTGCCGCTGCCCGAGGGGCCAGCCAGGCCGATCATCTCGCCCGGCTTCACTTCGAACGACACGCCCTTGACGACATTGCGAATGCCGTCATAGTTGAACGTGACGTTTTCGAATGAGACACGGCCTGCAATCGGCTCCAAAGAAATTGCATCGGGTTTGGAAACGATTGTCGGCGTGGTGTCCAACACTTCGAACACGCGGGAGGCCGATGACGTTGCGCGGTTGAGGGTGCGGCTCATCATGCCGAGATGGCGCACCGGCTCCCAAAACATCCACATATAGCCGGTGAATGCGATAAAAATGCCGAGTGGCATGCCTTCCTGGCCATTGCTGAGAACATGGCGCAACACGCGCGGGGCGCCCACCGACCAAACGATCAAGCTGCACACATGCATCAGCATGACCATCTTCGGCCAGAAGCGCGTCCAGGTTTCATGCAGATTATCAGCTTCGCGCTCGAGCGCGGCATTTTTCTCTTCAAACCGATTGACTTCGTGCTTCTCTTGCGCAAAGGCTTTGACGACGCGAATGCCGGGAATGACGTCCGATAGCACGCCCGTCATCGCCGACCATTTGCGCCAGATGCGCAAAAACAGAATTTGAATTTTCTGGCTGTGACGATAGAACAGCCACGTCATCAACGGCAGAGGAATCAATACCAACACGGCCAGCGACCAATCCATCACCAGCAGCGCGATGGCAACACCGATGATTTGCAGCACCGCTACAATAATTTCGATGATGCCGAACGTGATAAAATCCCACAGCCGGTCGGTATCCGAGCTTACGCGCGTGATCAGCGAGCCGGTTGAGCGCGTGGAGAAAAACGACAGACTGAGTTTCTGCATATGCGCATAAATCTGGCCGCGCAAGCGCGCCGCGATTTTTTCGCCCGTGAGCGCCATGATGCGCAAGCGCAAGAACGAGAGAAATTCCCCGCCGGCCCACACCACAGCCAACGCACCAATCACCATCCACAGCCAAAACCAGGGATTGGCGATTTGGCCGGTCTCGGCCGGGCGAATGATTTTGTCGATCAACGCTCCGGTGAGATAAGGCGGCAAGAGATTCAAGCCGGTGAGCAAGGCGGCAAGCGTCAAGCCGATGGCGACTTCCTTCTTATGCGGGCGCAAATACGACAGTAAACGCACCATCACGCCCATTTTCGGAACCGCCAGCGTCGATTTTGCTTCGAACACCGCCTTGAGCATGGCGTCTTGATATTCTTCCGCGCCTTCAAACTCGCTGGCAGCTTCAACCGATTTTTCCGGCGAGCGCAAACGATCACGCGCCTGCTCCGCCATGAATTGCAAATTGCTCATGGCGCGGCTTTGCCTGCGCGTGAACTGCGCGGCAACCAACAGCTTCTTGTCTTGATCAATCAAATTCAGCCGGCTGCTCGACAAGCCTTCGAGCCATTCGAATTTCTCGATGGTCACAAGCGAGAAATTTGCCAGCGTCCAGTCCGTGCTGCCGTTGCGCCATTCGCCGTTCGGCTCGACCACAGCAAGATGCTGTTCGCCCAGCACCAGCCAGCGTTCCGAGAAACGCATTTTGCTGTCGAGGTCGCTCAGTGCATATGCACGAATTCTTTCTGTACCAAAGGCTTGCGCAACGACTTGCGCCACCTTCGGGGGCAAGGTTTCAGGCTGTTGAAAATATTGTCGTAGTAAATTTTGGGTCATTCATCCTCCTTGATTTCCTGGATCTAAAATTATAAAATCGGTTTAACCCCAAAGCTTAACCACGTTCGCATGAGTTCTTTCAGCGAACGACTAAGGCTCGGATTAGTGCAGTGATTGCCGTTCTTCTGGGATGGTATTTTGCATAACACGCGCAATCGGAAAGCCTGGCGTCGGCTTCAAGTTCAGACGGGCATACGCCGCCGAGCGAGAAAAACCATCTCGTGACAAATAACGATCAGAAGTGACTGCCTGCGAGAAGTGAAAAGACGAAGAGACGCCGCCCAGCAGCGCGGCATTGGTGATTAGGAGCGACTCGCGAGCAAAAGCTTAGCAGGCGACACGCGGAATGTAACGTTGAAGAATCATTGTGGGATTTCCCCCTTTCTGAAAAGGTTCACAGCCTTTGTCACCGATCATGGTTTCTTGCACTCGCGCTTTGCTTGACCGGTATTTTCAGCGGGAGCATGTTAACTTCAATGAGTGGAACTAAAATAAGTTCCGGAATAATTTTTATGCCTACAAATCAGGAACGCGGCAATTTGTTTGTTTTTCTCAGGATAAATGCCGATGAAATGCAACAATCACGCTTGCTTAAGAAATTCTGTTCACCATAAAAGATTGGAGATTGTTTCCTGGTTGCGCCGAAATATAACCATTTGAATTTTGTTGTGCAAGCACGTTTCTTAGCTTAAATTCCGGCGCAAAGTCAAACCGTCAACATGGTGAGAATTTTTGGGAGCGCATCATGCAATGCTATGCGTGTGGAACAGATATTCAAATCAAAGAAAAAATCCGGCGCCCGGACACCTGTCCCAAGTGCTCGGCTTATCTGCACTGCTGTCGCAATTGCCGTTTTTATGATGTGCATGCCCATCATCAATGCCGCGAGCCGCAGGCTGAATTCGTGCCGGACAAGGAAATGGGCAATTTTTGTGATTACTTTGAACCGGTAATGCTGTCGCGGCAAGTCGGAAATGAGCGCGCTGCTGAAGCGCGCAAAAAACTAGACCAGCTTTTTAAGAAGTAATCTCATGAGTTTTGGCAGTCAAAATCGGTGATTTCGACTTGTTCAGCCGCGGCCAAGCCGTGGTCGCAACATTCTCGCCTGAACACCAGGTTCATTAAGCGAGAAAGCCGCTTTGCATTTTTTCTTGCAAAGCGGCTTCTCGCTCACGGCAAAAGTACCGTTCCTGGCACTTTATCGAGCCACCCGTTGGGGCGTTTTTTGTCGAGACAAGAACGGGGCGAACCAAGATATTGAGTCCGCCCCGTACCCCCATCCCCCCTTAACTTCCAACAGGGTGGGTTTACTTATTCGCATCTCACTAAAGATCGAGATGCTCTCTCACCCTGCATTAGCAAAGACTCTCAAAAAGTTTTTTTTCTCACAGAATTCTTCTAAAAATCTTGAGAATTTTCAAATTCTGACTTGCGTTCTTCGGCAACTTCACGCCATTCCACCTTATCTTGCATCGCGGCATAATGCTCCCATGCCGCTTGCGCCTCCCCAAAGCGTTTTAGTTTTTGCAAAACAGCGGCATGATTGAAACGCGCCTCGACAAATTCTGGATTTAGTTGCAAGGCTCTGTCAAAATAACGAAGCGCGAGGTCTTCCTCATTTTCAGCAGCAGCTAAAACGCCTAAATCATTCAACAAGACAGGATTGTTCGGCTCATCATCGAGCAACTCTGAAATCAAATTCTTGGAAGCAGCAAAATCTCCGGCAAAGAACAAGGCCAGGGCCCTACCCCGTTTTGCTTCGCGATTTTCATCATTCCACCATAAGCTTCTTTCGAATTGTGCCACGGCAGCTTCGCGGCTGCCAGCCAATTGCTCTCCTCCGCGTGTCCGCATAAGTTCCGGCAGGAAATTACCCTTAAGGCGAAAACCGTCACGCCTGATTTCTTGATGCTTTTCCAAATTTTGCATGCCGGCAGCAGCCAGGCTACTGCTTCGCAATATCATGAAACTGCGCCCTCCGACAACTGAAATTACCAGAAAAGCTGCCAGCGCGACGGCATATTGAGGCGCCAAATGAATAACCTGACCCCAAACATCCCTGAGATAATAAAAAAGTGCGTGCCCCCGACCGCGCAAATCCGAAAATACAGCAGACCTGGCATTCGCAGCGGCGTTAAGTTCAGGCCTTTGCGCGAGTTTTCCGACAAAAAAATCGGCATCGGCCGACGTTTGGATCTCTAGGAGTTTTTCATCTTCGGGAGTTGCTGTTGCGGCTTCCAACCTGATCTGGTGGGCCAGTGCTGTTCGGCAGTTATGACAATTTGCCAAATGCCGTTCAAGTTCGCGCTTTTGCAGGAAAGGCAATTCTCCAACAAAATAAAGCCCAAGGGTTGCGACGTCAGGGCAGGCGGTGGTTACTGCTCGAGGTTTCTCTGGTTTGTGCTTGGCAGCAATGCGTTCGACATGGCCGGCCAACTCGTCAAGCTGGCGGCAGTCGCCGCATTTCGCGAGATGATCGACCATCGCTTGCTCTTGTCGTTCCTCCAGTAAGCGACGCCGTCGATCAACCCACGCGGCTAAACTAAAATGTTGCTCCACACCCGATCTCCATTTTAATACTCCAACGTTGAGCGTTAAAAACTTGCAGAGAGGTTGTTCAAAGCCTTCGCGCGAGCCAGGCCATTCTCGATGGCCGCAAACAGCATTGCTCCGCTAAATGCGGCGATGCAGGCACAACCCAAGCTTTCAACAACCGTTGATTTTGTCTGTTTGAAAGTGGGAACGCACGGCGCACGGAGATTTGTCGAAGGAGACTAAATTTGCCTTCGGCAGGCTCGGCCTGAGCTTAAACCAAAAATTTTCAAACATTTTAATTGCTAAGAGACAATCATTGTTCGCTTGAGGAGACACCAAATTCGCAGATCAAATCACAGGTGATTCTTTTTCAAGAATTTTTTCATGTCACATTTGATCGGCAAATTGCTCCAGTTTTTTGCGCACACGGCTAATCACCACTTCGATAGCGTGAGGTGTCATGTCGAATCCGGGCATGCGGGAAATTTGGGTTGGGGTAAGTCCTTCGAAGTATGTCAGTTGGAAGATGAATTTATCACGATCCTTAAGCGTTCCGTGCAATACAAGGTCTAAATAGTGATTAATTTCATCGTGCAGTTCCATCATGCGCGTGGCGTCGTCCGTGCTTTCGTGTGCGGGGATAGTTTGGCGGCTACTTCGCAATCTTTGCTCGCTTCCAGAGTCGGCCTCTTTATCAAGCGATATTTCGAGACGCGGGCGCTTTAGGGCGTATTTTGCACGAAGAAAATTGAGTGTGACATGACGAGTAATGACGCGAAGATAGCAAAACCAAGATTCCTCAGTTGCGCCCTTGAACACGCGAAAAGCACGGCCCTGATTATTGAAAAAACGCGCGTACACTTCCTGTGCAATGTCATCAACATCTTCACGGGGGTTTGCTATCTGCCTCTGCCCATCTTGCAACAAAACCTGCGTGATGATACGACGAATGCGCTCTTGATAGCGGCGTATGAATTCCTGCCAGAGCCGGTGATTTCCCGGGTCGTTTGCACATCTACGTACTAAATCGACATGCGTCCAGTCCGAAATCAACAGCATGGCTCCTAAACAAGTGGTCACCCACCAATGTTCGGGCTGCCAATAGGCGATTGCTGCCATCGTTGCGATCCAAAAACCCCTTGACCGTGGTACTGCTGGAGTTAAGAGAGGCTTTTTTAGCATTTTTATCTCTTTACATTTAAAATACTTATGACCACAACCCAACAACGATAAAAATCTAGAAATTTTACTTTCGCCGCTTAATTGTGCTTTTCTTCAATCAGTTCTGGAAATCAATTCGACATTTAACATAATTTTTTTATGGTCAAATTCAAGTGCAAAAAATTGTCAGACAATAAAAAACCCCGGTTGCCTTTGCGCAATTTGAGGCACATGCGCTTGTGAAGGCAATCGGGGCCACGGCTTGTAAAACGTACTGTTTAACTTTTCAGTCCGAAAACTGGACGAGAAATAAAGTCAAGGTGTAGTAGGATGATCGTGCGTCACTCCCTCTCAAACATAAATATCATGCGGGAAGTAACGCTTATAAATGAGATTTGAAAACATTGCGGCGTCTTTCAGGTAAGGATTGATGTGATGCCGTTTGAAATGCTGTCGAATCAGGCGATGCGCCTGTGACCAGTCCGGGGCTGAATCGAGCATAATCAACAATTGGTCGAAAGAGGCTAAATCGCCGCCGAATACCACTTTCACGAAACGTTGCCGCTGTTGCGGAGAAATCAGTTGTGAG
The DNA here is from genome assembly GCA_964457925.1 of uncultured Cytophagia bacterium. Classification (GTDB taxonomy): domain Bacteria; phylum Zhuqueibacterota; class Zhuqueibacteria; order Zhuqueibacterales; family Zhuqueibacteraceae; genus Coneutiohabitans. The sequence goes on along the minus strand of CAYWGH010000001.1, from coordinate 528,539 downwards.
AGGCTCGCCAATGCGCCGGTATGCGCGCCATTGAATGCGTGATTTCTCACGACGAGATTTTCCACGTCAGCAAATCTTTGAGTCGTCATGTCATGCTCCTTTCAACAAACAAAACAAGGGGTGGTCATCCCTGGAACAATTCTTTGACTACTCTTGCATGAATAATCAACAGACGGATTTTAATGCAGAGAATGGAAGGAGGTGATGATTTTAAATTCGATTTTTGATTTGTTAGAGGCTTGAACAGGCAGAAAAAAAACAATGGGCCGTCAAGTCGGCCGTAAGAAAAACAATCGCCAGAGGCGAAGACTGCGGCAATGTGTTGAAATTGTCAGATTCGAGGGGCGCATAACGATTGTCGTTTGATCTCTTAAAAAAGGTAAAAACCTGATTCACCAAGACTTTGAAAACTTCAGGAGGTGATGAATCAGGTTTTCTCGCGCGCTTATGAAAATTTACTTTTATAATTCAAATGCCAAAAACTGAGTACCATCATTCCGCGCAATTTGCAGAAGCACGGTGTCGCCTTTTTTAGCATTTTGCAGCATACCATTAAATTCTGTCACATTTTGCACGCTTTTGCGATTGACTTTGACGATGAGATCGCCTTCTCTCAGGCCGGCGCGATAGGCGGAGCTGGCAGTATTGATATCTGTTACCACGACGCCGCGACGATTCGCATCCAGATCATAGCGTTGGGCCAAGCGGCTGTTCAGCGTTTCGACAGTAAAACCGAGCAATTCGTCCGGCAATGGCAGGCTTCCGCGCACACCGAAATTGGCGGGTTGCTCGCCGAGCGTCACAACGATTTCTCGCTTGCGCCCATCGCGCCAAATCGTGAGATTTGCCTGTGACCCGGGGGCCATCGCCGCAATATCTGCACTGAGTTGGCTGTTATCCTTCACTTTGCGGCCGTTCAAAGCCAGAATCACGTCTTCCGCCTGCAAACCGGCTCGCTCGGCAGGACTATTCTCAACAACTTGACTGACAACGACGCCACCGGGGCCCTCCAAATTCAAACCTTTAGCAAGAGACTCATCCACCGTTTGAATCGAAACCCCAAGCCAGCCGCGAACGACTTTTCCATTTTTGATTAACGATTCCATCACATGACGCGCCATATTAATAGGCACAGAAAAGCCGATGCCTTGAAAACCGCCGCTGCGTGTTGCAATCGCCGTGTTGATGCCAACCAACTCGCCATCGAGATTGATCAATGCGCCGCCGGAGTTGCCGGGATTAATGGCCGCATCGGTTTGAATAAAATCCTCGTATTGCGCCAAGCCGACATTGGAGCGGCCTTTGGCGCTGACAATGCCCTGCGTCACCGTGCTCGCGAGATCAGCGCTCAGCGGGCTGCCAATGGCCAACACCCATTCACCAACACGCAACTGTTCACTATCGCCCATGCGAATTGCGGGCAGATTTTTTGCATTTACTTTGATGACCGCGATGTCGGTTTTGGGATCGGTGCCGATTACTTTTGCCGGCAAGGTGCGTCCGTCGGTCATGCGAATGATAATGCTATCCGCTTCGGCAATGACATGATTGTTGGTGAGAATATATCCGTCGCTGCTCACAATCACGCCCGAGCCTAAGCCTTGTTGGCGAAATTGTTGTTCCGGAGAATCCTGTTCCCGGCGGCGATCGTTATCGCCAAAAAAATCTCCAAAGGGGTCGAAAAAAAAGGGGGAAGCAAACGGGCTGCGATTGCGGAAGCGTAGAACCTTTTCGGTGGAGACGGTAACCACCGTGGGGCTAACCGTCGCGGCAATATCCACAAACGCATTGTTCAAATCCCGCAAGGAAGTGATGGCTTTATCACGCGCGGGCGGCACAGTTGCCATCGTCGCGGGCTCCGAGGCATGGAATGCCCGGGCTTCTGGTCCTTTGTAAAAATTTGAAAAGGCCAAACCGCCGATGACAACGCCAATGAGTAGAAATATCATGCTCGAAAATGCTTTCGGCCTGCTCATATAAAATCTCCTTTCTGTTATCGTACCAATTCAACGATCACCGCGCAGACACTCATCTAACAAGAGCTGCACGATTTTGCAATTTGTCTTTGCTTGCTAGGGCAAGCGCTCGCGCGGCAATAACATGATTACCTTTGATTAATAATTAACGCTCCCGTCAGGCTCACGCCTTGCACAACAAGCAATTTGCTGCGGCATATTAGACTGTTGTATCGCGTGAAACGCCTTAAAATCCGGATAAAAAATCACACAGGCCAGACTTGCGCAACAAATATTTTTTGCTTATTTGTTTTAGCGAAGAGGGGTTGCTTATGGAGGCTTGCCGGTATCACCGAACTTTATGAATCTTTTTGACAAGAAACGCCATGCCTGAAGAATCAGCCAAAGTCCGCCTGGGTATCAGCTCCTGCCTGCTGGGTGAAAATGTCCGTTTTGACGGCGGACACAAAAAAGATCAATACATCGTCAAAACCCTGGCGCAATTTTTTGAATGGGTGCCGGTCTGTCCGGAGATGGAGATTGGCTTGGGTGCGCCGCGCGACTCGTTGCGCTTGATTGGGCACGCCGAGGCCACGCGCCTGGTGGCCGGCAAAACCGGGCATGACTACACCGAGATGATGTTGAGTTATGCGCGCGCAAAAGCCGCCCAACTCGATCATCTTTCCTTGAATGGTTATATTCTCAAAAAAGATTCGCCTACTTGCGGCATGGAACGGGTGAAAGTTTACGGGGAGAAGAATATTCCCGCCAAAAACGGCGTGGGAATGTTCGCACGCGTTTTGATGGAGGAAATGACGCATCTGCCTATTGAAGAAGAGGGCCGGCTCAGCGATGCGCGCCTGCGCGAAAATTTTATCGTGCGCGTGTTTTGCCATTTTCGTTGGCAACAGTTGACGCAGGCGCCGCTGCGCGTCAACGATCTCGTACGCTTTCACACGCAGCACAAATATCTGATCATGGCGCACAGCGTGAAAGCGCTCAATGCCATGGGCCGGCTGACGGCGGCGGCAAAATCACATACGCCGGACGAGCTAAAATCGCGCTACGCCGAACTTTTTTTCACTGCGTTGCGCCGCCCGGCCTCCCGCCAAAAACACACCAATGTGTTGCAGCATTTAGCCGGTTATTTCAAAAAACATCTCAACGAACATGATAAAGGCGAGCTGCATGCCACCATCACCGATTATCACGCGGGCTTACTGCCTTTGATTGTGCCGCTTACCCTCATCAAACATTATGTCCATAAGCTTGAGGTTAAATATTTGCAGGATCAAGTTTACCTCAATCCTCATCCCAAAGAATTGATGCTCTTGAATCATGTGTGAACGCCAACTCAAATTCGCTTTGACAAATCAATTCAGCAAATTCTCGCTCATTATTCATCCACCCTCACTCATCGCTTTGATACGCTTCCATTGGCGGGCACGCACAAATCAAATTGCGATCGCCATACGCGTTATTAATGCGCCCGACCGCAGGCCAGAATTTGTGGCGTCGCAACCACGCCGCTGGAAACGCCGCCTTCTCCCGGCTGTAGGGCATATCCCAGCGGTCAGAGACAACCGTTTCCGCCGTGTGCGGTGAATGGGTTAACACGTTGTTGCCCCGCGCAGCCTTGCCGTTTTCGATCTCTGCAATCTCACTTTTAATGGCTATCAAGGCTTCACAGAAGCGGTCCAACTCGGCCTTCGATTCGCTTTCTGTCGGTTCAATCATCAGCGTGCCGGCGACCGGGAACGAAACCGTGGGTGCATGAAAGCCATAATCCATCAAACGTTTGGCAATGTCTTCGACTTCAATGCCGGCGCTGTTTTTGAAGCCGCGCATATCGAGAATGAACTCATGCGCGACGCGGCCGTTGAGGCCTTTGTATAACACGGGAAAATATTTTTGCAGACGCTGCGCCATGTAGTTGGCATTGAGAATCGCCATCTTCGTTGCCTGCGTCAAACCTTCGCCGCCCATCATGGCGATGTAAGTCCACGAGATCACAAGAATGCTGGCACTGCCCCACGGCGCTGCGGACACCGGCCCAATGCCTTGTTTGCCGCCGGTCGCAATCACCGGATGCGTCGGCAAAAATGGCGCGAGATGCGCTGCCACTCCGATCGGGCCCATGCCCGGGCCGCCGCCGCCATGCGGAATGCAAAACGTTTTGTGCAAATTCAAATGGCAAACATCCGCGCCCAATTCTCCCGGGCGGCAAAGGCCTAGCTGCGCATTGAGATTCGCGCCGTCCATGTACACTTGCCCCCCGTTTTTGTGTATAATGTCACAAATGTCCTTGATGGCCTCCTCGAATACGCCGTGCGTCGACGGATAAGTCACCATCAGCGCCGCGAGTTTGTCACGGTGCTGCTCGGCCTTGGCCTGCAAGTCTGCGACATCGATATTGCCCTTGTCATCACAGCGTACAACGACGACTTCCATTCCGGCCATGACAGCGCTCGCCGGGTTGGTGCCGTGCGCGGATTGCGGAATCAAGCACACATTGCGCTGACTTTCACCGCGGCTGTGATGAAAGGCGCGAATCACGAGCAAACCGGTATACTCCCCTTGCGCGCCCGCGTTCGGTTGCAATGAAATCGCGCTGAAGCCCGTGGCCTCGGCGAGCCAGTTTTCCAGTTGTTGAAACATTTCCCGATAACCGGCAGCTTGCTCAACCGGCGCAAAGGGATGCAATTTTCCGAACTCCGGCCAGGTCACCGGAAACATTTCGCTGGTGGCGTTGAGTTTCATGGTGCACGAGCCGAGCGGAATCATGCTGGTTGTCAACGACAGATCTTTTGCCTCGAGCCGGCGCAAATAGCGCAACATTTCCGTTTCAGAATGATAACTATTAAAGACCGGATGCTGCATGAACGCGGAACGGCGCTGCATCTTGCCGGTATATCCCGGTTCTTCAGAAGCAGCAAGATCTGCAACCGAGAACCCGGGCGTTTGTGACAACGCAAAAATTTTTATTATCTCACTCACCTCCTCGGCGCTGGAGATTTGATCAAGCGCGATGCCGAGCGTGCCATCCTGGTATTGGCGAAAATTGATTCGTCGTGCATCTGCGGCCGCAAGAATTTCGGGCAATTTGGTTTGGCTGACTTTGACATGCAGCGTGTCGAAAAAATCCTGACTGAAAAGCTGATAGCCGAGCCGCTGCAGCCCTTTCGCCAAAACCTTTGTCATGTTGTGAATGCGGGTCGCGATGCGCTTCAGGCCGTCCGGACCGTGATAAACGCCGTACATGCCCGCCATCACGGCCAGCAATACCTGGGCCGTGCAGATGTTGGAGGTTGCCTTTTCACGTCGAATGTGCTGCTCACGCGTTTGCAAAGCCATGCGCAAAGCGGGTTTGCCGTGCGCATCGATCGAAACGCCGATGATGCGCCCCGGCATGAGGCGCTTGAATTCATCGCGCGTCGCGTAGAAGGCGGCGTGCGGGCCGCCATAACCCAGCGGCACGCCGAAACGCTGGGAATTGCCGAGCACAACATCTGCGCCAAATTCGCCCGGGGGCGTTAAGAGCACCAGGCTCATCAAATCAGCCGCCACGGCCACCAGCGTGCCGGCGGCATGCGCCCGCTCACAAAACGCGCGATAGTCATAAATCGCGCCATCGGTTGCGGGATACTGCAATAACGCGCCGAAGACTCCGTTGCTGAAATCAAATTTTTCATGATCTCCGACCACGACTTCAATGCCCAGCGGCAGTGCGCGCGTTTGTACCACGGCGATATTTTGCGGATGGCAATGCTGGGAGACAAAAAAACGCGCCGGTTTCAGCTCGCGCTTCGCATGATAGAACATCACCATCGCCTCTGCCGCGGCCGTGGCTTCATCCAGCAACGAAGCATTGGCCACCGGCAAGCCGGTCAGATCGATGATCATCGTTTGGAAGTTCAACAATGCCTCAAGGCGGCCTTGCGCAATCTCGGCTTGATAGGGGGTGTATTGCGTATACCAGCCGGGATTCTCCAAAATGTTGCGTTGCACCACCGGCGGCGTGATGGTATCCGAATAACCCATGCCGATAAGCGAGCGATAGATTTTATTTTTTGCGGCAATAGATCTGAGACGGATGGTTGCTTCGTATTCAGTTTGTATGCCGTCCAATCGCAACGCGCGTTTTGTGCGAATTTTTTCGGGAACGACGGTTGCAATAAAGGCGTCGAGTGACGGCGCCTCTAAAACCGTGAGCATCTGAGCTGTCTCATCCGCGCTGGGTCCAATATGCCGGCGCGTGAACGCATTGGTGCGGGAAAGATCGATCGACATGAACAAGACTCCTTGTGTGCGCAAAAAGCTATGAAAACGTGGTGGGAAGCGCTTGAAAACGGAATTATCATAACAAAATAAGCCATGAATATCAAGGGCGAGCTTGACTAATTCAGGCGTATCTTGTACTTTGCGTCTCGCTTGATATTTATTCATCCCAAAGCTTGTTCATTCGCGCCATGCGTTTGTCCTGGCAGAACGCCGATCGTTATTGTTATGCAGCACAAGTTGCAACGCCGCAAAACATCACGGAGACTCCGTTGAAAAAAGTTCTTATCCTAGCCAGCATTTTTTTGCAAACTGCGGGCATGCCAAACCTGCACGCGCATCAACTCAACAGCAGCTATTCCACGATTGAAATCAGCCAAAACCAGATTAAACTCACGTTGATGTTCGACATATCCGATCTTGAGCGTGTTTTTCCGTTGGATGAAAATCGAGACGGCGCCGTCGATCGCGAGGAAGCGCAAAGGGGCATGCCGGAGATGTATGCATATTTCACCGAGCATTACAGCGTGGCGCTGGGATATACCCCGGTAGAAATGGAGCCGCAAGAGGGCGGTTTTTATCTTGATGAATTCGGCAACTTGTTCATCAATTTTATATTCACCAAAAATGTTTCTGCTGCGCCCGAGGAAATCGGCTACCGCATCGATTTTTTCGAAAGATTCGGCGCGGCGCACAAGAACCTGGCGAAAGCGGTGGCCGGCGATACGTTGCAAACGGCGATTCTCACCGCCGAACAGCCCCGCCACCGTTTCGTGCTGGGTGAGGAGGTTTCCCTGCTCGCGCGCTTCCGCGAGTTTATCGTGCTCGGCGTCGAGCATATTTTTCTGGGGTATGATCATATCATGTTTCTTCTCGGCTTGATTGCCATCGGCGGGCGTTTTATCGATCTCATAAAAATCGTCACTTCTTTTACGGTAGCGCACAGCCTCACGTTGATTCTGGCAGCGCTTGAAATCGTGGCGTTGCCGGGCCGGTTGATCGAATCCGGCATTGCATTGAGCATTGCCTATGTGGCGGCGGAGAACTTCATCATTTTCACCGGCAATAACAGCGCTGAAGCCGAAAATCTGACGCGGCATCGCTGGGTTCTCACGTTCTTTTTCGGACTGGTACACGGCTTTGGCTTCGCAAATGTCCTGCGCGATCTCGGCCTGCCTAGCCACGGCTTAATCGGTTCGCTGCTCTCATTCAACATCGGCGTCGAGCTTGGCCAGATCGCAATTGTCAGCCTGCTCTTCCCCGTCATCCTGGGCCTGGCAAAGACAAGGTTTCAGCGCCAAGTCGTTTATGCGCTATCTTCGATTATTTTCGTGTTCGGGCTCTCGTGGTTCATCGAGCGGTCCTTCGCCTTGAGTTTCATGCCGTTCTAAAGGCGCCGGCCTAAAAAAATCGTTGAACCTGTAACAAAATAAAAAGGCCGGGAACACAATTCGTGCTCCCGGCCTGATTTTTTATGGCTCGAGAAAATTGCAGGGCGCTATCGGCCTGAAGTTACTTGATCTTCAAAGAAGCAACCATTTTTTCAAAGGAGGGTAGAAAGTCGGAACGCCGGCTCTGATCATAGTTCATAATGACGCGATAAATCTTGTCATTCTTCACCAAAAAGTAAACCCGGCTTTCAATGCCACGCACCGGCGAATAAATACGGTAGATGGCCTTGACGCCGTCAATCGTGCTTTCACTCTGGCCTCTGCCCTTGAAGAATTTCTCATTCTGCTCAAAAACTTTTTCCACGCTCAAGCCTTGCGCCGGCAACACATCAATTTGAACCGTGCAATCCTGGCGATAGCCCTTGAATTGAATCGAGGCTTCAGCGGGCGCTTTGGGTTTCAATGTGTTGGGGCTGAAATTATCAGGGTGGCTGATGCTGATCAGATTATTGGAAAACGTCTCGAACATATCGGAGGGCAGGGTCGGATCAGCAGCCGCAGCCGTCGCTTGTTTGGTGGGCAGCCGCATCGACGCCAGAAGCGTATCGATCGTTGCACGATATGGCTCAAAGTAATCGTTGAACGCGTTGTATTCGATGGTATAAAGCACCGAATCTTTGAGCGTCATAGTGTGTACCACATATTTTTTCGTCTCTTTATCGTAAGCGCCGCTGTAAACGATTTGCATTGCCGCTGTGCTGTCAACGGTTTTTGCATCAACCGATCGAATTTGGAAACCCTCGGCCGCACGCGCTTCCTTGAAAGATTCAATGTATTGCGCGAGCGTCTGCACCGAGTCAAGCCTTTGATAGCTTACCGCAAGTTGAGCGCCATCTTTGCCGGTTTTAGAGGTGGGATTATAGAACTTGTCCACGACATTCGGATCGTTCGAGGAATAGATATTGACCTTGCCGCCTTCTTCAATAACGTGCCAGCCCTTGGGGTAACTAAACGTCCCTTTAAAATAAGGGTTTTGGTAACGTTCATAACCGGTCACAGCCGGGATTTTGGGTTTTGATGAGCAACCAGACAGCACCGCCAGGGTAATCAAACCCAAGAGATGCACCATGATATTCTTGCGCATAAACCTTCCTCCTTGAACGGACATTTTAGTTATTGCCCTAGCAGCTTCAACCCTTCCACAGCATCTTTGTGTCCAGGGCTAAGTTTCAAAACACGATTGTACTCCCGCTTGGCGTCTTCGCGTTTGTTTTGGAGAGCGTATGCTTGCGCCAACCAAAGATGGGTTTGGGCATCATTGTCGTCCAGCTTGAGCGAAGCGAGCAGATAGCCTTCCGCGCCCGCAAATTTTTTGTCCAACAAATTGATGAACCCAAGCTGACGATTGGCCTCCGCCAATTCCACTTTATACTTTTCGCGGTTTTCTTCTGCGAGAGTTAGGACGGCTTCATATTGCTTGCGCGCCTCCTGGACCGAGTCAACCTGACTCAAGCAGAGGCCGAGCGAGTTACGTCCGCGCAAATACTTCGGCTGCAAGACCACGGCTTTGCGAAACCCGGCGCGCGCGGCATCCCATTGCCGGAGCGCCATTTTGGAATTCGCATAGTTGATGTAGACGGTGGCCATCGCAGGCGCGTCAGGATCGCGGGTGAATTCTTTTTCGAACATATCGGCAGCGATATCGAACTTGCGCATGCGCATATAAAGCGCGCCAATATCGCTGTACAGGTCCCATTGTTCGGGATCCGCTTGGACCACTTTTTCATAGGATAAGGCCGCCAGAGAATCCTGGCCGCTGGCGGCATACGCGCGCCCCAATCGTTTTAAGTCATCCGTGTTGAGCGGATCGACATCGCGCAAACGGCTATATGCGGCGATCGCTTCGGGATAATTCTTCAATTCGGTTTGCGAAGCGGCCAATGTGCGCAACGCGTTCGCATCCTTGGGGGTGCGTTGCAACACGCGCTGCGCCGCCTCACTCGCTTCTTGGTATTGCCGGCTTTGGAACATGGCATCCATATAAAGCGGCCAAGCCTCTTCCACCTGAGGGAAGCGCCGAACATGCGTTTTGAAAACACGCGCCGCTTCGCGCGGCAACTTGGCGGCAGTATAAATCTTACCCAACTCAAACAAAGCCGCCTGATTGGTGGTATCGATGCTGGTCAACCGCTCATAGGTGCGGGCCGCTTCCGTGTATCGCCGTTCTTTAAAGTAGGATTTGGCGAGTTTGTGATAAAGATCGGCTTGCAAAGAATCGATTTCGAGCGACTTTTCATATTGCAGAATGCCCATGCCCATGCTGCCCATCTTGGCATAGGCATCTCCCAGGCCCTCGTAGGCAGTAATATTGTTGGCATCCGCTTCTTTTGCCAGGGTGTATGCTGCCACCGCCTGTTCGGTTGAATCATTTGCCATATAAACGTGCCCCAATTGCACCAAGAGCGCGGGGTTATTGCGAAGATTTTTGCGGCCTTTTTTGATCGTGCTGTAGGCGAGATCAAAATCTTTTTTTGCCAGGGCCGCTTTTGCAACGATGACATAGCCCGCCGGTTCTTTGCCGTTAATATCGATTGCCTTTTGACCACCAACAATAGCCGAATCCGGTTGTGAAGCCTGCAGATGCGCTTCACCAAGCAATGCCCACGCTTCAACGTCGCGCGGATTCACCGTCGTTGCCTGTCGCAAAGCCTTCAAAGCTTCCTGAGTTTTGCCTTGTTTTAAAAACTCTCGGGCTTCTGAAACCTTGTTATTTTGGCTCAGAGCCGTTGACGCGGCGCTCAGTCCGATGAGCACGATTAAAGTGATTAAGCGTTTCATCACAAGCCTATTGTTGTTTGAGCTGAACCAAACGAACGGGCATGGTTGCAGGAACCAACCCGGCATCTAAAATAATCTTCTGCCCCGGGCCGCTTGCCACGAACGTAATAAAGCCGGTAGCCACGCTCCGGCTGACGGGCCGCCAGTAAAAGTAAACCGGATAGTGTAACGGATAGCGCTCCTGATAAACGTGAGCCTGATGCAGCTTGACAAATGAAGCCGTATGGGTTGAATCGGCGGCGCCCTCAACCGCCAAGACGCGCAGAGTCGTCGTCGAATCGTGAGGCACGGGGTGGCCCACGCTATCCGCCAAACAACTCAATGAAACAATACCGACGGCTCGGGAATGTGTTGCGACGTAATGCAGGACTTGATTTTGGTTGGCCGCGAGATGGGTAAGAACCAGATCTTCCTTAAAATCAAAAAAATGCCTCTGCAAAAGCTCATAGGGGCCAGAGTTGCGTCCGGTGAGACTTAACTCGATGGGACCGAACCATTTGGATTCCGGGATTTCACTCCAATCGGAAGCCTGGCGCAGCAGGATCTTCTCGAGCGAACGCTTGGAGATTTCTGTAATCGGATTCCGTTGGTGAGTAACAATCGCCAGTGCATCTTCGGCAATGCGAAGATGATTCACTTCGAGTTGGGCGTCGTCAACGACCCGCTGTTCCTCATCGTTGAGCGCCCGATCAATGACGATCGCACTCACACTGTCATTGAGCAAATGCACAATGGCTTCGCGCGTCGTGGTCGCATGTAACTCGACTTTTCCCCTGGGATAAAGGCTATGAAATTGTTCCGCTTCCCGCTGCATCAATCTGATATGGGAATCGTTCACGAGTATGGCAACGTAGCCTCGCGTCGGATTTTCGGTTTCTTCAACCGAACATCCGACGATCCCGGCGAGCAGGACGCCGCATAGAAAGATCTTCTTCATCACTCTCATTAGATCGCGCCGCTTGAAAGCGCATCATCACCAAACGATAGACGCCCATCAAGACCGCCACAATACCAAACATCACTCGCATTTGAAGCGGCACATAGTCCGGCACAATTGCCCAAGATGGAAAGAGTAATCCAACAAAAATGACAAGGCCGAGACCCAGCGTCACCGTCACGACGGTATACGCGAGGATATCTGCAATTTTCGGCCTTGACACGTTTTATTTCCCTGAAAGCTTAAACCGGAAGGGGATGGAAATCCAAACCGCGACCGGTCCGTTCTGCTGCAAGGCCGGTGTAAAAACCCATTGCGTTGCGGCGTCTATGGCCGGCTGGTTAAAAATCTCTGCATCGCTTTTTTGCACGACGGCTTTGCGTACTTTCCCTTCCTTGTCGACCCAAACTTTGAGCCAAACCGTGCCTTCCAGCCCGGCTTTGCGGGCGATTTCAGGATAGGTTGGACTCGGTTTTTTGATTGCTACCGGTTCCTTTTCAAAAGGCACGAAATCCGGCGGCGGGCCGTCTTCTTCGATTTTGATGTCTTGCTCAAAAACAACTTCACCTCCCGTGCCTGTACCTTCTCCAATCGGACCCACGGCCTGCGCCAACTCTTCTTGCGAGGCGAAGGTTTGTTCGGGGCTGACTTCCGCATCAGGAACCGGAATCGGAATACCAACGCTCGGGCGCACGGCCGGCGCCGACACCGAAATCGCGGGGGCGGCAGCGCTTTGGTTGGTGAGAGAAGGCGGCGGGCCGAGTTCGCTGTATTTCATGATGCGAACAGTCACCATCGGCTCTTCTTCTTCCGGAAACAAAAGCGGAATCCCGTAGTAGGCGCCCAAGGCGCCGACATGCAGCAGCGCGGCAATGATTAGTCCGGAAGTCGCATACTTCTTGTAATTCCGCACCAACTCCGGGGCGCCATAGGGAAAAAGTTGTTCTAAAATTGCAACTTCTGAAAGTGCAGCCATAGCTGTCTCCCTGAGTTACGGCCCGGCAGCCTGAATCGGCGGCCCGGCATATCCTGCTTTTTCTAATAACTTCTGATCTTCGGGAATCATAGGCGCGATGCTAAAGCGTGTGATGTTGGCAAGGTTCAATTCGTCAATGATGTCAACCAGGTAGATGTATTGCCCCTCGCGATGAACTTTGATGAGGGTGATCAGCTTCGGGTTGGCATTGCTGCGCTCCACCATCAGCGAACGAAATTTTGCCAGCGCCTTCACCTTTTTATCCACGTCCTTAAGCTCATCACCCGCCACCACCACTTCCGGCACATCGTTTCCCATACTGCAATAGACAGTGCCATCGGGGACGATGCGCACGGTCATCAGATTCGATTCGGCCACATCGACCTTGGATTCATCCGGCGGGAGGTTGATTTCCATGGTTTGCGGCTTGCTGAACACCGTCGTCAGCATGAAAAATGTGAGCAGGAGGAATGCAATATCCACCATCGGCGTCATGTCAATGCGGATGCCAAGGCGGCGTTTTTTCTTGTGCTTTTTTCCTGCCCGTGCATGACTTCTGGATTCACCAGTTTCGACAGCAGCCATAGTGAAACTCCGTCAGGTTCTCTCAATATCCGTCACGAGGTTGAACCGCGTGATTTTGGTTTTTTGCAATGTATCCATGACGTCCTCGATAGTGCCATACGGAGCGGAGCGATCGGCCTTGACGACGGTACGGAGTTTGGGGTTTTTGACGCGCGCATCGATCAGCAAGCGCGCGAGCGTTTCTTTATCCGCAACCTCCGTGCTCAGCTTCAAGCGGAACTCCGGGCCAAAGACGGCCATGCGCAATTGCTGCGAGTCCAGGCCAAGAAAAATCTTGCCATCCTGGTTCACCGACACCGTCATCACGTCTGTTTCCGGCAATTTGATCACCGAGTGTGAGCTGGGAATAACCACGCTCACATCCTCCGGCGGACGAAATTGCGTGGTCAGCATGAAAAAGGTCAGCAGCAAAAATGCCACGTCCACCATGGGAGTCATGTCGATCTTGATGCCGATGCGGCCTTTTTTAATCTTGGGCATAGTCTTGACGCCTCATGTTTGCTTATTCTTTCGAGCGCATCGCCAGGGTTTGCACGATGGAGTAGCTGGCTTCGTCAATCATGTAGGTAAAATTGTCAACGCGCGTCGTGAAAACATTGTAGAACACGATGCCCAAAATTGCCGCGAAGATGCCGCCCGCCGTGTTGATCAACGCTTCCGAGATACCCAGCGAAAGCTGCACCGCGTCCGGCACACCGGCTTGCGCCAGCGCTTTGAACGCGCGAATCATGCCGATAACCGTGCCGAACAAACCGACCATCGTGGCGATCGAGGCGATGGTAGAGAGCACGACCAGGTTCTTTTCGAGCAGCGGCACTTCGAGCAACATGGCCTCTTCGATCGCATGCTGTACATCAGCCATCATCTCTTTTTGCTCTTTAACCTTGCCGCTCTCTTTCAATTCTTTGTAGCGCGCCAAGCCGTTGCGAATAACGTTCGCCAGGGAACCGCGTTGGCGATCGCACGCATCAATGGCGCCGTCGATGTTGCCCGCATGAATCTCTTGCTGGATTTTTTTCAAGAAGACCGTCATCGCGGCGCGGCCTTTGGCGCGATTCAACGACAACAAGCGTTCAAAAATAAAAGTGACGACCATGATGGTCAACGCAATCAAAACCGAAACCACCGGGCCGCCATCCCGGATGAACTTGGGCAATTGCGTATAAATGGCATAACCGATAATCATGGAGATGACAACGACCGCCATGGTGAAGAAGCCTTGCTTCATGTGCAGACCTCCGCTTGGATGTTTGGTTGGAAAATCAGTGAATTAAAAATTCATAATCGCCGCGTCACGCGTCTCCTCCACATCAAAGACGCTCGTGAGCTTGGTAATCACAAAAACGTTTTGTACGCTTTTCCCCATGTTACACAGCTTGATCTTCCCCTGGCCCTTGGTGTACATGGCATGCAGGCCGACCAGCGCTCCGATGCCGGTACTGTTGATGTACGTCACTCCGCCCAGATCCACCACGAGCTTGCGATTGCCTTGCTCGAATAGATCCTTGGCCTTCTCTTTCAACTCATCCGTCTCTTTGCCGCCGATGATCGAACCGCGCGGCTCCAGCACGGCTACTTCTAAATTGTTCAGAGTTGTTACTTTAACTGACATAGGAATCCTCGCAAAAAGAGGTTTACCCGTTCGGCCTTGCGCCATCAGCGCGTTAAATTTTTTTAATCTCTGTTACGCAAAGCCGGTGCCACTAAACCCCAGAATCATTGCGGTTCTAACTTTTTGATTTTTGTAGAGTGGTCTTGCAACGACAATGCGACATTGTTTGAAAAATGCAATAGTATTTTCGGACAGTACTGATTCACAAAGCATAATTGTTTAAATTTTTAAACAGATAAGTCATCTTGCATTTTGCAAGGCAGAGAAACCAAATCAAACTTTGAATGTATCAGGTTTTAAGATTTTGATGAACAAAAAGCCACTTCACTGAAACCCAAAAGGTCTAACTGTTCAGCCAAATAAAGAAATCCGCCGCCCGAGCGCTATTGCTTCGAGTCAAATTTTAATTATTGCATCATGCTATGGCTCTGGTTTCAAAACTTTCAGCGCGCGGACGGTTCTTCAACAGAATAAAATTCTGAAAGTCTTTTCGCCACAAAGGCACTGAGGCGCGATAACAACTCATGTCATCAAGCTTTTCTTGGCGCCTTGGTGCGTGGTGGCATCCCAAACTGGCGGGGTTCATTGCTGCGCGCCGGGCTGCTGGTTTCAGCCGGCCTGAAATCTGGCGCAGCGCGGCTACAAATCAAATTTTTTGCGTTTGCGCCAAAGCGTGGCGGGATCGATGCCGAGAATCTTGGCGGCCTCGTCGTAATCTTTCGCATGTTGCAGCACGCGCTTGACGTGCAGCTTTTCGATCTCTTCCAGCGAAAGCTCGTGTTTCGGCTTGTCGAGCGCGGATCGAACTTCCTCGGGCAAATGCCCCAATTCGATGACATGATTTTTGGTAAGCAGCGCCGCGCGCTCGATGGCATTCTCAAGCTCGCGCACGTTGCCGCTCCAACGGTAGGCGCGCAGCGCTTGCAACGCCTCCGGGGAGATTTCGAGGACTTTTTCAGGTGAGAATTTATTGAGGAAATGCTGAATCAACAGCGGAATGTCTTCCGGGCGCTCGCGCAGCGGCGTCAGCTTCAAGCGCATGGTGTTCAAGCGATAAAATAAATCTTCGCGAAAGGCGCCTTCTTTCAACGCCTCGTCGAGGTTGCGATTGGTCGCCGCAATTACACGCACGTCCACCTGCGTGGTTTTGCTCTCGCCGACGCGCTCGAATTCCTTGTTCTGCAGCACGCGCAGCAATTTTGCTTGAATCGCGGGGGAAAGCTCGGCAATTTCATCGAGAAAAATCGTGCCGCCGTCTGCCAGCGCGAAACGGCCCTGGCGGTCTTTCACAGCCCCGGTGAAAGCGCCTTTAACGTGGCCGAACAACTCACTCTCCAACAGATTTTCCGGCAACGCCGCGCAATTGATTTTAATGAACGGCTTGCCGGAACGCGGGCTTTTTTGATAAATAAGCTGCGCCACCAACTCCTTGCCGGTGCCGCTCTCGCCTTCAATCAACACACTGATGTTGCTTTCGGCAATGCGGCCGGCAAGTTCGAGCATTTCAAGCATCTCGCGGTTGCGTGTCACAAACTCGCCGGTGCCGCGCGCGGCGGCAACCTGTTTGCGCAACTCACGAACTTCGCGCGAAAGCTCGTGATGCTCCCAGGCCTTTTGTGCAAAGATCTGCAGCTCTTTGTAGTCGAATGGTTTTTCGAGATAATGATACGCGCCCTTTTTGATGGTTTCGATCGCGCTGTCGATTGAGCCGTGCGCGGTGATGATGACCACCGTGGTCTCGGGCGAGTGGCGCTTGATCTCCGCCAATATTTCCATGCCGTCCATTGGCCCCATTTTCAGATCAACAAAGGCGAGATCGAAGCGTTCCTGCCGTAATACTTCCAGCACCTCTTGCGGCTTTGAGATCAAACGCGTCTGAAAGCCGATCGCATCGAAACAAATTCCCATTGTTTTGAGAATGTTCGTCTCATCATCGACGACGAGGACCTTGGGACGAGGATTGGGCATAGTGCGATAAAACAAAACATGTTATTCGGTTGTTGTTGGCGCAGTCAAGCCGTCGGGCCAGGGCGCTTCTCAGCCCTCCGGTGACACGGGAATGGTGAAATTAAACTTGCTGCCCACTCCCACTTCGCTTTCCACCCAAATCTTGCCGCCATGCGCCTCGACCACTTCCTTCGCAATCGCCAATCCCAAACCCACGCTGCCCGGCGTCGCATCGGTGGGCTCTTTCACCTGCACGAACTTCTCGAAAATCGTTTCCAGTGCGTTCGCCGGGATGCCGCGGCCCGTATCGGCCACACAGACTTGAATGACGCCATTGTTGCGCTCCGCGCTGATTGTCACGTTGCCGTGCGCCGGCGTGTATCGCAACGCATTGCTGACAAGATTATTGATCACCCAGGACAGTTTTTCCTGATCGCCCGGCACTTCCGGCAATGCCGGCGCAAGGGCAATATTGAGACTGACTTCTTTTTCTTCAAACAACAGCCGCAGCGGCCGCAGCGCGTGCTCGAGCAAGCTCGACAGGTTGAGTAACTCGCTTTTGATCTTATAGCGCCCGGATTCCAAGCGCAACAGATCGAGCAGTTCGCGCACCAATTTTTTCAAGCGTTCGCAGTCATCTTTGGCGGCATTCAGCAGCTCATGCTGGCGCGCATTCATTTTCCCCAACACTTCTTGCGATAGAATGTCGATCGTCATATTGATTGCCGTCAAAGGCGTACGGAACTCATGAGACACGGTTGCCATGAATTCCGATTTCATTTGATCGAGATTCTTAAACCGCGTGACATCTTGCAACAATGTCACCACACCTTGCACCTGCCCCTGTTCATCCGTGATCTTGGTTTGGCGCGGGCGATAATAAAACGTTTTGCCTTCGCGCGCCACCGCCAGCAAGAAATCGTTGTGCGCGGGATCGTCCGGCATGTCTTCCCCAACGTGCATAAGCTTGGCCCACAACTCATTGTTCTGCAGCAGGCGCAAGGGCTGGCCCTGCCAGCTCGCGCCTTGCACGCCAATCATGGTCGCGGCCGCCTCATTCATCAAAAGAATGCTGCTGTTTTCGTCGGTGACAATGATGGGGTCGGCGATGCTTTCGACGATGGTTTCCGATTTTTTCTTTTCCGCAATCAATTGGTGAATGTTCAACTCTTCATAGCTGCGCAGCCGTTCCGTCATTTTATTGAATTCGCGGCTCAGCTCGCCGATCTCATCTTCGGCCTGGATGTCAATTTTTTGGTTCAAATTGCCCTCGCCGATGCGCCGCACCGTTTGCGTGAGCTGCTTCAGCGGTTTGAGAATCGAGCCGGTGAATTGCAAACTGCCGAGAATGCTGAGCAAAATTGCGATGACCAGGGCGACGATCACAACTTGCGTTGCCTGGCCGGTAATGTCTTTCGCGCGGCGATCCATGCTGCTGATCGCCTCCTGATTTGTTTCCAGCAGCGTTTCGCAGTACCGATTGATTTTAACCAGGCTAGGCTCGATCTCAGCGCGCTGGAAAGCGCGCAACTTCGCGAAGGGCTGGCGCCTTTGCACCATGTGATGCAACGAGTCTGAGACGGCAAGAAAGTGGCGGTAGGTAAAGATGATACTATCCAACAACGCGTGTTCGGAAGGCGATGTAATAACGCTGTTCGTCTGCTCGAACCACTGCAAAAACTCGTCGCGGTTGGTATTGAACACTGCCATCGGCAGTTCCAAACTGCGATTGGCATCATACACCACCAGCGAACGTTCTTCGCCGCGCTCGGTGTTAAACAACACGAGCGTCGAGTCGCCGCTTTGCACCAGCATCGCAAGCAGCGCATTCTCTTGGTTGTTGAGCGCCTTCAGCATGTTTTCCGCGGCGAGCACGTTTTCGTAGTTCCGCTTCAAAATGCCGCCCACCGAATTGCTCAATTGCGAAAAATCGTGCACCGCGAAAATGCTCGTAACCAGAATAATGGCCAACAGCACGACGTAACCCGTCGCAATTTTGTAACGCAGACCTCGCATAGCGACAATCTTCACTTATAAACTTTATTCCAGGGCAAAGATAATCGAATGAAACGGCGTAAACAACGATTTATTTTTTCACCCGGCCCGCTATAATTCAACGTGTTTTCTGCAACACCGCCACCAGCGTCGCTCCTCGGAACCGGCCCGGGAAAAAGCGGCTGCCGGCGACTAATGAAGCCGCTGAAACCGCAGCCGCGCGCACGACACGCAACGGCAAAAACCATGAACGTGACTTTCTGGCTTGCGCCTGCAACTGTTCACTCATCATGGCATTGAAAAAGGCGTCCAGCGGCAATTGCCGGCAGGCGCGCAGGCGAAAGCCGCATGTTTCTGCCAGGCGCTGCAACGCCGGAAGCGTGAAATGATTCACGTGACGCGGCACATCTAACGCGATCCAATCGCGGCCATAAACCGCGGCATCAACGCTTTCAACATGAGGCGCGGCGATGATAAGCAAGCCGTGCTCGGCCAATTGATTGCGCAAATGCTGCAGCGCTGCTTTCGGCGAATAAAGATGCTCCAACACATGCCAAAGCGTGATCACGTCACAGGGTGATTCTGTTTTTAAATCCTGGACGCTGCCGGTTTCGATTTCGAGCTGAAAGTGGCGCCGGCCCCAATCCGCGGCAGCCGGATCGCGTTCTAGTCCTCGTACCTGCCAACCGGAAGCGCGCATGAACGCCAGAAACTCGCCGGTGCCGCAGCCGACATCGAGCAACATGCCGCGAGCACAAAAATGCGAAAGCACGCGGCGCTTCCATCTGAGATTGATTTGGCGGAGATAATCGTAAAGCTTTTGCGTCGCAGTTGGCCGGGCGGCAAGGCTGGCGAAAGGCAGATACGCTTCGTGTTGATAATAACGTCCGCTATTGGCTTCGGCGGGACGGGGATTCAAGTAAATCATGCCGCACACGCGACAGCGCTGCAGATCATACGCCGGGCCCTCGGCCAACGCGAAGCGATCCGCGACGCGCAAGTAAAACTCTCCAGCGTCTTCAGCGCAAACCGGACAGGCGCAATGCTCGAATTCAGACAACGTTTATCTCTTTTGCGTTCGTGTTCAAATATGCAGGAGGATCACACGACTTCCGCAAAGGTGTTGGAGGTGTTCTTGGAACGAAACCCTTTAACGTTGCAGAAAGGCTCGTTCAGAATGGCCTCGCCACAATGCGGCCTCGCATGATCGTTTTAATGCGCCGTTACCTTGAAAAGCATATCCCCCGGTATATCATCCAGGAGGGAACTTGTAAAGTTTCAGGCATTATGCCGAGTACTTCAGAAGATTCATCCGAATGACATTTCGAGGGGTACTCCTGCAAAAAAAGTAACAGCCAATTAGCTGGGCAAATCAGAGAATCTTTTTTTTCCTGCCATGAAATAATCCCACACAATGCTGCGCGCATAAAATTTTTGCTGCATCTCCGCATGCGCGATTTTATGGCAGACGTGGCTTTGCTGACGTTGTTGCCGAATCTGCCGCGCATGTGTGATGAGATAAATGTATGCCGCCAAAACCTTCACCGCCTGCGCCCAATGCAAACGAAACAACATGCGCAGCGCCGCGAGCGCATCCAACAACAAACGCAGCGGCAAAACTCTAACTAATTGCGCCGCCGGCATATTCTTCAGCAACAGAATCAACCCGTTGCGATGATTCAGATAAACCTTGCGCGGCGATTCCGCCTGCAGCGTTGACCCGGCTTGATGATAAACCACTGCGCCCGGCACGGCACGCACGTGATAACCCGCCCAATGCAAACGCCAGTTGAGATCGATTTCTTCCATGTGCGCGAAGAAATGTTCATCCAACTCGCCGGTTTCGGCCAGCGCCGATTGCCGCAACAGACAGCACGCGCCACTGGCCCAAAAAATGTCGACTTCATCATCGTACTGGCCGCGATCTTCTTCGAGCGTAAAAAAAATTCTGCCGCGGCAAAACGGATAGCCGAGCCAATCCATAAAGCCGCCGGCCGCGCCGGCATAGTCGAACTGCTCTGGCGCGTCGATCGTAAGAATTTTCGGCTGGCAAGCAGCGAGGCTTTCATCACGTTCCATCGCGGCCACCAGCGGCGTGAGCCAGCCCGGCGTCACGACAGCATCGTTGTTCAATAACGCGACATATTTGCCCCGGCTCGCGCCCAATCCGAGATTGCAGCCGCCGGCGTAACCAAGATTCGTCTTGCTCGCCACAACTCTCACCTCGGGAAAACGAGGCTGCACCATCGCGATGCTGCCGTCATCACAGGCATTGTCAATGAGCAAAATCTCAAAGGGGCGGTAGTCCGTGGCTTGCAAACATTGCAAGCATCTTTGCAATATTTCCGCGCCGCGCCAATGCGGAATGATAATCGATACCAACGGCCATTTTTTTTCAACGGGCACGGCGGTTCGGCCTCGCGCTTAATTCGAAGAATGGCTGGTGTCAACCGGCGTGGGGGCCGCTGCCGGAGCGCTGCCGCGCAACTGTTCCAACTGTGTGCGCGCCGCTTGATCATCAGGAAAGCGCGCCAACAGTTGCTCCAAAGCCGACACGGCCTTATCGCGTTCTCCGGTCATGCTGTAGAGACGCACCAACCACTGATAACCTTCACGCTGCGCCGGATTACTTTTGATCACCTCTTGTGCCAGAGATTCAGCCAGCGCCCTTTGCCCGCGATAGTTCAAATAATCAGCAAACGAGAGTTTATCATTCACGGCAGTCAGCCGGCCGTACTCATTTTCAATCATGTTGCGATACCGTTTGGTCAGCTCGTCCGGCCTGCCAGCCTGCGCATACATCAAGCCGATCGCCTCGTTGATGCGAAAATCGCTGGTCGGAATGACATGCTCCGGCATAGCTTGCCCCATGCGATCGAGGGTTTTTAAGACCTCTTCGTTCTCGCGGCGGGAGAGATGATATTGCGCCAAGTGCAGAAACGCGGAACGATAGTTTTGCAGTAAGTTCAACACATTGTCGCTATAGTAAACCTCGGGATTATCCAGGTTGCGATAGCGAAACTTCTCGTTCAAGTTCGTCCACATGATCGCCGGGGCAACCGTGCCGCGTTCGATTTTCACCGGCAGCACGCGAAACGCCAGGCCGTCCATGCGCATGTAGGGATCCAAACCGATTTTATTCTCCGGGGAGACCGTCACGGCGAAGTAAACCGGGCGGCGGAATTGGTTGTCTTCGAGAATTTTCAAGATCATCAAATCCTGCACGCGAATCGCGACGCCTTCATACGTCGGCTTCACTTCGATGCGTACCGCCGGATTGTCTTCATATTTGACGTTGGGATCGAGCTTGAGCGCTTGCTGGTATTCTTGCTCGTAAATGTCCCTTGGCACCGGAATCGCGACGGTTTTGGCTTTCCATTCGATGGGCCGAATGGCTTCAATGCTTGCGTCCGACATGCGAATCGCCACTTTCGGCTCGTCATCACGGAGTTGTTTGATATACCAATCCGTGTTGAGCAAGCTGAGATTGACCACGCGAATATCCGGACGGATGTTGTGGACGTACTGCAAAAACCAAAGCGGAAACGTGTCGTTATCGCCGTTGGTGAAGATAATGGCGTCCTTTTCGCAGGATTGCAGAATGTTGTAGGAATAATCGAAAGCAACATAATCGCCCTTGCGGTTGTGCTCGCGGAAATTCGAGAGCCAATCGACGCCCGGCAAGATGGAAAAGAGCATATTGCCCGGCACCAGCACGAGCATCAGCCCCGCCACGCCGGCAGCCAGGCCGCTATGTTGTTTTTCCAATGATGAAACCGGCACGCTGGCTTGGCCCGCCGTTTTTTTGCTGAATAAAAACTCGCGCGCCCCATCAATCAGCGCAACGACGCCAATACCGATCCACAGCGCAAATGCGAAAAACGCGCCGGTGTAGGCATAATCACGCTCGCGCGGCTGCGGATCATCTTGATTGAGATAAATGATGATTGCCAGTCCGGTCATGATGAAGAGGGTAAAAATCGGCAGCGCGCGTCGCCAGTCCTTAAAAAAATGATAGAACATGCCGATCAATCCCAGAAAAAACGGTATGCCCCACAAGCCGCGCATCGAAAAGACTTCGACAATACGCCCGTGTTGATCGAGCGTTTCGCCCTTGCCGATGAATTGCCAGTTGAAATAGCGAATAAACATCTTTTTGATTTGATATTCCCATAACGGGGCGCGGCGCGGGGTGATGGGCACCTCGCCGTATTGCTCGCGACCGAGATATTTGATCAGGCCTTCGGCGGTTTCGGGGTTATTTTCGTCAATCACGGGATCGAGTTTCGACCGGAGATAAATCGCGGTATATGTCGAATAGCCGATAATAATGAGCAGAACAGACATCATGGTGAGCGCAAAAATACGCTGCTTGTTGGCGATGGCCATGCTTGCCGCCACCAAAATCGCGATCAAGAGCAAGAACACGCCGAGATAGCCGCCGGCATTCATCAGCGCAGGCAACCCTTGCACCACGCCGGTATTTACACCGAAATAAAGCGTAAGGCCGCCGAGGCCGGCCACGGCCATCATCTTCATCATTTCGCCGAACAAATCTTTCTTATCGCTGCGATAGCGCTGCGCAAAGATGATCATCGCGATGGTTGGCAGCGCCAGCAGGTTGAGCAAGTGCACGCCAATCGCCAAGCCCACAAGGTAGAAGATCAGCAGAATATAACGATCGGACTTCGCGGATTCGGCTTGATCCATCCACTTTAAAATGAGCCAGACGACGATCGCCGTAAAGAACATCGAGCCGGCATAAACTTCCGCTTCCACCGAGTTGAACCACTGGCTGTCGGAAAAGGCAAAGCCGAGCGCGCCCACCATGCCGGAGGCGTAGAGAGTGATTTTTTCGGTGAGAGAATCCGGCTCTTTCTTCCAAAAGAGCAGAATCAAGCGCACGATGATGAGGTAGGTCAGCATCGCGGTGAAGGCGCTGAAGATCGGCGAAATCATATTCACGCGCAAGGCTATATTCTCCGTCCAAACGCCGGGAATCTGCGCCGGATCAAGACTGGCATCAACGCCAAGCGGGATCATCGAGAACAGGCGCCCAAGGAGAACGTAGAGCGGCGCGCCCGGCGGGTGCGGCACGCCGAGGATGTAGGAGCATGCGATGAATTCGCCGCAATCCCAAAACGAGGTTGTGGGTGCAACTGTCATCGTATAAACAATAAACGAGACGGCAAAAACGAAAACGGCCATCCCGGCGTTTAGTTTGCGATGAGACATTGAAAAGAATCTCCTGATTGATGGATTTATCGATAGGTTAATATGATCCAGCGCCAAAATATCCAAAATTTCCAACAATCCGTTAATCTATCCGTTGACAGCCTAAATGTCAATGTTAGATTTTAGCCGATGCGAACATATTCCAAGTGCTCACGGTAATGCCGCAACAGATGTTCACGAATTGCAGCATGCTCCGGCAGTTGCAAGTGCGGATCATGCTTTGCCAAGGCAAAGGCCTCATCGCGCGCCGCGATTAAAATGCGGCTGTCGGTGAGAATATCGGCGATTTTCAACTCCGGCAAGCCGTGCTGGCGCGTGCCAAAAAACTCGCCTGGCCCGCGCAATTCCAAGTCCACCTCGGCAATGCGAAAGCCGTCGGTGGTGTCGACCATCGTTTGCAGGCGTTTGCGGGTTTCGAGGCTCACGGGCTCATCCGCAATGAGAATGCAGTACGATTGCTTCTCCCCGCGTCCAACACGCCCGCGCAATTGATGCAATTGACTCAGCCCAAACCGCTCGGCATGCTCGATCACCATTACCGTTGCGTTCGGCACATCAACGCCGACCTCGATCACGGTGGTGGCGACAAGAACTTTGTGGATTCCGGCTTTGAAGGCGGCCATCGTCGCCTCCTTTTCCGCAGTTTTCATGCGGCCGTGCAACAGCGCGGGCTGCAACTCGCGAAACAGGCCGTGGCGCAATTCTTCAAAGCTTTGCGTCGCGGCGGCCAGGTCGCTTTTTTCCGTTTCCTCCACCAGCGGAAAAACGAGATAGGCTTGCGCACCCTTGAGCGCCTCGCGTTTCAGGAATTCATAAATCTCTTTGCGTTTGCTCGAGGCGCGCCAGGCCGTGCGAATTGGCTGCCGTCCGGCCGGCAGTTGATCGAGGATCGACACATCAAGATCGCCATACAGTGTCATGGACAGCGAGCGCGGAATCGGCGTGGCCGTCATCACCAAAACATCGGGCTGTTCACCCTTCTCGCGCAGCGCCGCGCGTTGCATCACGCCGAAGCGATGCTGCTCATCCACCACCACAAAACCCAGCCGCTGAAACTGCACACCAGATTGTATGATGGCGTGCGTGCCGATCACGATGTGCGCATGGCCGCTGGCGATTGCCGCCAGTTTTTCTTCGCGTTCGCTTTTTTTCTGCCCGCCGATGAGCAGCACGACTTTAATGCCAAGTTGCTCCAAAAACTGATGACTGGTGAGATAATGCTGCTCCGCAAGGATTTCGGTGGGCGCCATCAACGCCGCTTGATAGCCGTTTTCCACCGCCATCAACATTGCAATCAACGCCACCACGGTTTTGCCGGAACCGACATCTCCTTGCAGCAAGCGGTGCATGGGGTGCGGCGATTTCATATCCGCGCGAATCTCGCGCAACACCCGGCGCTGCGCCTCCGTGAGCTGGAACGGCAGTTTCTCGACCAGTCTCCATGTACGCTCGCCGACCTCGGTAAAGGCGATGCCTTTTTGCTCTGCGGCCAGCGCGGCTTTGCGGCAGGCGAGAAAAAGCTCTAGAAAAAACAATTCATCGAATTTTAAACGGCTGCGCCCCGCAACCAGCGCCTCTTCACTTTCCGGAAAATGAATTTGTGCGATCGCTTCGGTGAGCGCGATCAAACGATGACGGCGTCGCACGCTTTCCGGCAACGGCTCTTTCAGCGCAGGCACGTAATCATCAACTGCCATACGCAAAATTCTACGAAAGCCGCGGCTATCCAATCCAACTTTGCCGAGCGCTTCCGAAGAACGATAGAGCGGAATGATTTTTCCGGTGTGCAGAAAACGCGCTTCACCTTCTTCACCCAGCTTGTCGAAATCCGGGTGAATCATGCCATAGCCGTCGAAAAAAGTGACCTTGCCGTGAAACGCAACGTTCTCGCCGCGGCTGAAAATTTTCGGCCAAAGAGTGGCGCGATTGAACCACACGCATTTCATGAACCCCGTGCCGTCGGCGAGCGTCAACTCATAGCGCTGGCGCCGCCCGCCGTAAATGATCTGGCCGGACATGACTTTGCCGACCACAGTCGCTTCAATACCGTCGCGCAAATCGCGGCATTTGAGAATGGTGGAACGGTCGAGATAGCGCCGCGGCAAATAAAACAAAAGATCGGCAATCGTTTTGACGCCGATCTTTTCCAACTCCTTGCCGCGTGCCTCACCCAAACCGCGCAGATGGCGTACCGGCGTGAGGGCGGGATTTTTGTCAGCTTTTGTGGAAATCGCTTTTAACGCCATGAGAACTTCAAATCGTCAACGATAAAGCAGAAATCAGACTTGGAAACCATACGTTTAGATTTTTTTGAACGGATTGGGTCCAAGCCTGGCTTCGCCTAATTGTTCTTACCACGTGCGAAAACACGTGTAAGTCACCTCGGCTTTGCCGCGCGCGGGTACACTCAAACGCCACTCTGCGGTCGTGGCATCTTTCTTGGCATGTTCGGCGGTTTCGCGGCGAATCGTCCAGTCGCCGTAGAAGTGTTCCAGCACATTCACAACAACGGCCTCGCTCTTGTGATTACGGATTTCGACTTTCACGTCGATTTCCTCGGCGCGATCACCGGCTTTGCGTGTGTTGAGCACGATGCGTTCACCCACGATATCGAACGCATCGCCGACATTCAAGCGCAGCTCCTCATCGCGCGGGGTGTGATCGATAAAATCCTCGCCGACTAAAATTTGCGCCTCGCCTTCCGGCTTGTACAAACGAATCTTGCCGGCCGGCAGGGCCATGCCCAAGCCGTTTTCTTTGCTGTTCTTGAAGCGCAACGTGACATTGACTTTTCTGGCGTCGCGCGAGCCGTCATAAGCATATTCCTTCTTCACCGGTGTTTGGCTGGCGGGAATCAACTCAATTTGCTTGACCTGGCGATCTTTGAGCGTTGACGGGCGTGAAAGCGTGTATAAATGATATTCAAAAAATTCCTTTTCTTCAAAATCGCTGCGGCCGGCGGCCATTTCCATTGTGCGCATCATTTTCGGCGTGGGGCGCTGCGGTTGTGCGCGATGAATCGAGCCGGCCACGAGCAACAACTGCGCATCGGGAAACGTGGCGCCGCATTGATTGTCAATCGACACCCAGCCAGCCAGGTTGAGATTCGCATCTTGTGCGTCCAGCACGCCGACATATTCCGCATGCCAATTCATCCCGCCGGTCAAATACGAAACTTCAACTTTTTGCTTTGCCGGACCGTTATTCGAAACCAACCAGACCAGCGTCGGTCGCGTAATCAAGCCTTCGGGCAGTTTGGGCAAATCAGTCGTCACGATCTCGCCGCTGCTCAGAATTTTGATGGCGCCGTCCTCCGACTGCAAAACAATATTGCCAAACGAACTCAGCAGCGTGCCGGAAATCGTGCCGCCTTGCTTGGTCGTCAACTGAACTTTTTGATCCAAGTAGCGCTGGAGAATTTTGTCCGCGCTCACCAAATCGTATTCAAAATTCTGTTCGAGCACACGCACCTCAGCCGCATGCGACAATGATTTGAAATGTACGGAGGTTGGATCGATTTGGGCGGCGACATCACGAAACGAACAAATGCCGCTTGGTTTCGGTAAGTCAATCTCACGCATCTCATGTACCAGCGCAAGATTGTCGTTGTAAACGGTAACGCGCACTTCTGATTTTTGAGCATTCACGATGGTCGAGCTCACAAGTAAAGTTAAAACGGCATAAAGAAATTTTGATTTCATAACGGCAAATCCTAAGAAATGATGGTTTGAGATTCACGTCGCGACGAGCGCGCGCCCAATTACTCCAGCTCGCGGACCACTGCATGTCATATGACTGTTAGCCATACTGTACTTTTGCCAAATTATTCCATTATTCCCCGAGATTTTCTTATTCGCAGACAGATAAAGGCCGGCGGCTCGCATGTGTCGGCAGCTTATCGGAAGGCGTTTTCCAACGGTGGGAAGTATATGATTCTCTACGCACATTGTGATCATTCGCTATCCGAAAGTCATGCCAATTCGAGCCGCAATATAAGCATCGCGGCTCTGAGAGTCAAGGCAGCAGGCCTTCACCATTCGTGAGGCTCGGCGCCCGGAAAAGAAATCGCATGATCGCAACTTGCAATGGCAAACCTGCGCAGTGATTGCGCAAAAATCGTACGACGATTACATTCTTGACTGTCAAATCGGATATAAACGTGACAACTGGCATGGGAATTCTTGCGCTTGCACGTCGCTGGAACGTGGCACTTTTTCTGCTGTCGCATGAAGGGAACAAATGAAGCGGTTAAACAGGTTATGAAAGGACGATATCATGAAAAGGATTTTGAGTAAGGCAATATGGTTGTTCGCGCTCACGCTGGGCATGACGGCAACGGTTTTTTCTCAAACGCAAACGGTGACAGCAATTACTCCGGGCGATGATCAATCTCTCAACAAGACGTTGGCAGAAACACCTGACAAAACTGAAGTCCACAAAAATAATCAAAATTTGACAACAGCTAATAAGCCGAACCAAGAGGCCGTTTTTCAACACAAACAAATTCAGCTCATTCCAAAAGATTCAACCGAGGCGCATGAACCATTTCATCCCGGCGGTACGGTTAAAGTCGGGAGCAACGACAGCACGAGCGTGCCGATGGCGTTGCCGATTCCACCGCAGCATGCCAAGCAACAACTCGACTCGACGAGCAGCGCGGCCGCCATTGCGCGAGGGCAGCTGACTAGTACACCGGCCGCAACTCAAAAAGCGCCAGTACCGCACGATTCTGCCGTCTTGCCGCTCTTCTCGCAAAACCTCAGCGACATGAGAACACGCGTTTCGCTTGATTTCTTTATCAACCCATATGTGCTGGCAATAATAATAGGCTTGATTCTATACACTGGCGCGGCCCATTCCGGAGCCTTGCTTATGCACATTTTCATTTGGAAAGGGCATTTCGAGCAAGCGGCAAGAATCGCGGAGCGCCGCCTGAAGCGCCGCCCGCATGACGCCAAACTTTGTGCAACTTTGGCCAATATTTACCTGGCATTAAATCGCCGTGACGACCGAGCCAATGAAGTTTATCGTAAAGCACTGCGCTTCGACCCGGCGACGAGCAATCGCAGCAAAATTACTTCGCTGCTGGTGCAGTATTGCAAACACGAAGAAGAAATGGATTCGGAAATTTGGAAGGTTTGCGGAGGGGCGCTGAGCGCATGAGTTCTTTGGGTGCTCCTACTCCTGCCCGCCCCAAAACGGGCAGGAGTGAGAGTTGTACTAACGGCGTTTTTGGCAATTCGGACAAAAATAACTGCTGCGTCCCACCTGCACGATGCGCTTGATGATTGCGCCACACACCTCGCAGGCCTCGCCTTCGCTGCCATACACTTTGAGATGCTGCTGAAAATATCCCATTTCACCGTCGCTGTTGTAAAAATCGTTTAGCGTCGTGCCGCCGTTGGCAATTGCGAGTTCCAGCGTTTCGCGCACCGTGGCTGCCAGACGACGCCAATCGTCGAGCTTCAATTTGCCTGCGGCTTTTTGCGGATGAATGTTTGCACGAAACAATGCTTCGTTTGCATAGATATTGCCGACGCCCACGATTTTGCTCGCATCCATCAGATAATTTTTAATCGGCCGCGCTGAGCCGTGCGCCTGTTGCAAAAGAGGTTCGGCGGCAAATTGCGCAGAAAACGGTTCGATCCCGAGATGCTGGAAATGAACATATGCCGCCAGCCTTCCGGGGGCAATCGCATCGACCAGGCCGAATCGGCGCGGATCGCGAAAGCGCAACTCGTCACCTGCCGGCAATAAAAATCGAATATGATCGTGCTTGTCAAGCGCGAGCGTTTGGCTGCACCACAACAAGCGCCCACTCATGCCCAGGTGAATGACGAGATGCGCGTCGTTCTGCATGCGGCAGAGAACGTATTTTGCGCATCGGTCAACGGCAGCGACTCTTTGTCCGGCGAGCCAGCGTTGCAATCGTCGCGTGTTGACCGGGACTCGCAGGCGTGTCTCACGGACTTTAACCGCCGTTATTTTTTTGCCGATAATCGCACGCTGCAGGCCGCGGCGAACGGTTTCGACTTCGGGAAGCTCGGGCATCGATGCAGTACTCGCTGGGTTTGATTTTCAAGGTTCTGATTTCGGGCCTTTGGCGACATAGACGCGCAACGTCACTTCCGAATACGAGGCAAAAATGCCATAGCCGCCGGCAATGTTGCTCTTGGGCATTTCACGGATGGGATTGTCGTCAAATTGCCCCTGCATGTAAATCGCATACGCCTCATCCATCGCGAGCAAGCGCATCGTATGCCAGCCATAGAAATAAAAATAAAGCCATGAGATTTGGCCGCGCATGGGGTTGTAAACCGGTGTATACGCAATGTTGAATCCGAACGGCTCTTTGCGTTTTTCCAGATCACCCTTGAAAATGTTGGCGGCGGTGGTGGTATCGCGAATGATATTGCTAAAATCACTGCTGTCAGCGTCGGCAATGATGCGATAAATCGAAACACCAGGCAGCGGCGGCCAAAACACGCTGAACAGCGGGGCATCAGCAAAGCTTTTGCCGGAGACATATTCGACGGTATCGCCGCTGGCAAACAACGGCCGGTCGCCAAAGCGTTCGCCGCGATTCATTTCAACGATGCTGATCTGCGGCGGCACGGTGGTTTGCGCGCTCACCTGCTGGCCTAGCGCGGTAACACTCAACTCATACGTTTGACCGCTCTCGACACGCAGCGATTCTGGCGGCAAAAAGTAAATGCCGCCGGTTTCGTCGATAATATTGCCCTGGGCATCGCGTACGATTGCCGGCGGATACTCTGCCAGAGTGAACCAGCGGTCGCCCGCCCGCCGGACACGCACCGCCGCGCTGCGCACGCGAGAAATTGCCGCGTCAAATTTTTCTTCGATGGGAATCGTCTTGCTGACCACGATGCTATCCACACCGCTGCCGGCTTTGAGAAACCCATTCACCACCAATTTTTCCTCAAACGCCGGTTCAGTGGGCTGACCGCTGCAGGAGAGTAATGCAAAACTGACTGCGCTGCAAAAGATGAAAACTAAAGACAAGCGGACTTCATTGACTATTTGCTGCATCAAAGACATGCGTTTTTCCCAAAATAATCTCAATCAATCTTCCAGTATCGGTCAACGTTAAAAACCTTTGTCCTCAAAAATAGAAATCTCACAGCTTTGCAAAAAAGGGCTTCTAAACTGAAGTTTTCCACTTCTACACACGAATTGAAAAAGATTAGCGTTCATTCGCGTTGATCAGCGGTTTGATGAAAGGGACTGTTAGATTGAATGGCGCTTCTCTTGTGGGATTTCATTTCCGTGGCCGAAGAGCCATCATAATTTAGTTTCAGCCTTATTGCAAGCATTTATTCCTGCGCGCTATTGGCCAGATAGTCGAGCAAATCGATACGGGTCAAGATCGTCACGGGTTTGCGCGCGGTATCGACGACGACAACGGCATTGCTTTGCCGCAATGATTCTTGCAGCGTCGAAATCGGCGTATGCAAACCCACCACTGCCACCTGGCGATTCATGCACTTCGAGACGAGCGCATTAGTGTCGCCCGCGCCCGCGGCAATGAATTCCATCAAATCTCTCTCGGAAATGATACCCACAAGCACGCCGCCGGAAGTCACGGGCAATTGCGAAATCCCCTTCTGACGCATGATGGCCACGACATCCCGGATGGTTTGCACATCTTCGGCGCATACCAGCTCCGGACGGTTTGATTCTTTCTCTAAAATATCACCGACTTGCCCGGCCGCCATTTTTGACTCGAAAAAGCCGTTGTCGCGCATCCATTTGTTGTCGACGAATTTCGTCATGTAATTGCGCACGCCGTCCGGCAATACCACGACACAATTCTGCCCGGCTTTGAGCCTGGGCGCTTTTTGCAAAGCGGCAAATAACACGGATCCGCTCGAGCCGCCAACCAGCAAACCTTCTTCACGAATCAGTCTTCGCGCCAGCAGAAACGAATGTTGATCCGTTGTCTTTACCCACTCATCGACCACCTCGCGATCCAATACTTCCGGGATAAAGTCATATCCGATGCCTTCAACTTTATAGGTGCCCACTTCCGTGCCGCCGGCGAGAATTGAGCCGACCGGATCCGCGCCCACGATCATGCAATTCGGGCGAATCTCTTTAATGCGCTTGGCAACGCCTGTGATCGAACCGCCGGTGCCCGCGCCCATCACCACCATGTCAACCTGGCCGTCGAGATCATTCAAAATTTCCTGCGCGGTTTCTTCGTAGTGCACGCGGGGATTGTTGGGATTGGAGTATTGATCAAGAATATGCGCATTGGGCAACTCGGATTGCAAGCGGCGCGCAACGCTGATGTGACTCTCCGGCGAATCGAAGGCGGCTTCGGTGGGCGTGCGAATGATTTCCGCGCCCAGCGCCTCGAGCACAACCTGCTTCTCGCGGCTCATTTTTTCGGGCAGGGTAATGATCACGCGATAGCCGCGCACCGCGCCCGCGAGCGCAATGCCGATCCCGGTGTTGCCGCTGGTAGGTTCAATCAAGGTATCACCGGGTTTGATCCGGCCTTCGCGCTCCGCGGCTTCCACCATCGACTTGCCGATACGATCCTTGAGCGAACCGCCGGGGTTCATGAATTCACATTTCGCGTAGAGATTGCAGGCCAGTTGCGAACCGACGCGATGCAGCTTTACCATCGGCGTTTTGCCGATCACTTGCAGAATGTTTTCGAACAACATGATGTCCTCGCTTTGCTGGATGGTGGCCCGCCGCGATGCCGTGCGTGTTGTTTGTTGTAAATCTGCCGAACTGAAGGCGGGCCTGACTGCCAAAAAACGTGCGATGATAGGAAAATTGGCGGCAAGAAGCAAGGAAGTCTTTGATGAATGATACTCAAAATAGAAAAGCCTCCGCATCTGCGAAGGCTTTTCCGCGATATATGTGAAAGGAGCAATTAAGGAAGGGTGGCAAAATCAGCAGCGCCGCCAATATCCCTCAACCCAGTACCAGCCCTGACGATCGCGCACCCAGTAGCCGTCAACCCACACGAATCCGCGTCTGTGCGCGACATAACGCCCTTCATGCCAAACATGCCTGCGGCCGTTCCATCTCCAATAGCCGGAAACCCAGACCTTCCCTTTGCGACGCGGCTGTTGTTTGACCACCACGACGCGCGGCGGCGGCGGCCCGACACGCACATGAACACGGATTTGTGCGACACTCGTTTCAGGCAACCACAACATCGCGCTTGCAAAAACCGCATAGGCCAGCATCATTTTAAACGACTTCATTTCTAAATCTCCTGCTTGAGTGTGTGCTTTGCACAATGTTTGACTTTGTTCGCCCTGCGCTTTTCCCTTTTGCAACGATGATGCCAAGCCATGAATAACAATTGCACATTTTATAACTCTTAAAATTCCAATCACAGATTTGGCGCAATGACATTGAAAAATGAAGTTATTGTAGAAACTCTGTAGAATTTCGGGCGCTATTGCAGGCAACAAACACAGGGTGGAAAGTTAGTTGATACCAGGTGAAAAAATTCCCCACATGTGTCAGACCTTGGCGAGGAACATTCCCTCATTTGCATTCCGCTGGAATCTTGTGAAGTGCCCGGCGCGGTGGCTAAAGCTTCACAAACTCCCTTCAAGATAACTGAGCAAAGATGAGCAAATTTTTGATGGTAACACCATGCATGAATGACCTCAAAATCCGTGGCTGCCAAAAGGGTGGTGAATGCTCATCGAAGAGCAGCCACAAGCCGATGAACAAAAGTTTCGTCCGCAACGATGCGCTTGCGAACTTACATTTAAGGAGTGGAATAGGTCAGCCACGAGATTCAGGGAGACGCTTGATTTGCCCGCCCAATCGGGGCAATTTCTAAAGGTTGATTTATTCCACCACCTTGAGCTATGCTGGCGCGGCTTTGTCCCCTTGCTTTTATGAATTCGATGCCTTATCATTTGTTCACTGTGCCTGGCAAGTCGTCTATCGCTTCAACCAAATCAGGAGTTGTCTCATGAGCCATCCGTTGAAATTCCACCCTCCGAAAAATTTTTCCCAACGTGCACATTTAAAATCGTTGGAGGAGTATCACGAACGCTATCAGCAATCGGTTGCAGATCCCGCCGGCTTCTGGTCGAACGTCGCGCAACGCTTGCATTGGTTTGATAAATGGAACGAGGTGGTTTCATTTGATTTCGTCAATGCGAACATCAGATGGTTTGACGGCGGAAAACTCAACGTGAGTTACAACTGTCTGGATCGCCATGTGGCGGCGGGCCATGGCAATCAAACCGCTTTGATTTGGGAAGGCAACAACCCAGCCGACTCGAAGCGGCTGAGCTACGCGGAACTGTTGCACGAGGTGCAAAAATTCGCCAATGTGCTAAAGGAAAACGGCGTGCGCAAAGGCGATCGCGTGTGTATTTATCTGCAAATGGTGCCGGAACTGCCCATTGCCATGCTCGCCTGTGCTCGCCTCGGAGCCGTGCACTCTGTGGTCTTTGGCGCCTTCAGTTCACGATCGCTGCGGGATCGCATCAATGATTCTGCGTGCAAACTTCTCATCACACAAGACACCGGCGTGCGCGGCGCCAAGCAGGATATTCCGATGAAGAGCAACGCCGATATCGCCGTTGCCGAATGCCCGTCAATTGAGAAAATCATCGTCGTGCGCCGCACCGGAGAGAAAGTGAATATGCAACCAGGCCGCGATATTTTCTGGCAGGACGCGATGGCAACGGCTTCTGCAAATTGCCCACCGGAGCCGATGCATGCCGAAGATCCGCTTTTCATTCTTTACACCTCCGGCTCCACCGGCAAGCCGAAAGGCGTGCTGCACACCACCGGCGGCTATCTGACATATACTTCCTTCACGCATGAATTGGTTTTTGATTATCATCCCGGCGACATTTACTGGTGTACCGCTGATATTGGCTGGGTCACCGGACATTCTTACATCGTTTACGGCCCGCTTGCCAATCGCGCGACCTCGGTGATGTTCGAAGGCGTGCCGAATTATCCCGACTACGGCAGGTTCTGGCAGGTCGTTGCGAAGCACAAAGTGAATACGTTTTATACCGCTCCAACCGCATTGCGCGCGCTCATGAAAGAAGGCGATACCTGGCCGAATCAACACGATCTCTCCTCGCTGCGCTTGCTGGGCACGGTCGGCGAGCCGATCAAAGAGCCTGAGTGGTTGTGGTATTACCGTGTCGTCGGCAAAGAAAGCTGCCCGATTGTCGACACCTGGTGGCAAACCGAAACTGGCGGCATTTTGATTACGCCGCTGCCCGGCGCGATTCCGACCAAGCCTGGATCTGCCACGCTGCCGTTCTTCGGCGTGCAACCCGTGATTCTCGATGAAACCGGCAAAGAATTGCAGGGCGCAGCGCAAGGCTATCTCGCCATCAAAACGGCTTGGCCGGGCATGATGCGCACGGTTTATGGCGATCACGAACGTTTTCGCCAAACCTACTTTGAACGTTTTCCGGGATATTATTTAACCGGCGACGGCGCGCGCCGCGATGAAGATGGCTATTATTGGATCACCGGCCGCGTCGATGACGTGTTGAATGTTTCGGGGCATCGCATCGGCACGGCGGAGGTAGAGGGCGCGATTGGCAAAGCCAACGGTGTGGCCGAGGCTGCGGTGGTGGGATTTCCGCATGACATCAAAGGCCAGGGGATTTATGCTTATGTCACGTTGATGACGGGCGTCACGCCCAACGAGGAAATTCTCAACGAAATCAACAAAACCGTGCGCCAGCAAATCGGGCCGCATGCCGCGCCGGATAAGATTCAATTCACGCCGGGTTTGCCGAAAACGCGTTCCGGCAAAATCATGCGCCGCATTTTGCGCAAGATTGCCGAGGGCGATGTCGAACATTTGGGCGACACCTCGACGCTGGCAGATCCGGCGGTGGTGGATGAGCTGGTGGAAGGGCGGAAATAAAGAGGTGAATTTGCACAAACAAAAATTTCCCGAACGGACTGCGCCAGATTTCAGACTAGCTGAAATCTGAAGCCCGGCGGGCAGCGATGAACACGACTAGTTCGAGAAACCACAAAGGCACAAAGACACCAAGAAAATTTCGATGACATGGCCTTTGATTTTTCGTGGCTTTGTGCCTTCGTGGTTAAAAATCTTTCAGTTTTATTCTGTGTTGGAAGAACAAATTGCTTAAAATCTGCCAACCGGTGACTGAAAACATGTTGGCAAATCTCCGTTGCATTTTTTCTTATTCAATCCCACAAGCGCGGCACAGGGCCGCGAAACCATCCGAAGAAAAGCCCGGCGTTTCCTTTGTGTCTCAGCGCCTCGTGTGCTGTTGACTTTGAGTTTTGCAAAGTCCGCCCGGAAAAATGTCGCGATCAACAACGTCAAAGCCCATCAAAGGCGCCGATTCACTTTTCCGCCGCCAGCGCCATAAACTCCTTTTCAAGCGACGAGCCTTGTTGGCGAACACTTTCACATTCCGCAAGCCTCGCTGAGGAACAACGGCTCGTCGGCGCAAGAATGCCCATCTTACACACACGAAGCACAAGCCAACTTCTCGTCCTGAAAGCCCACTTGCGGGAAAAAGTGTTTAAGCCCCATTGAGAATTCTATTCCGCTGTCGCGGGCGCCTCCGCTTTGGTGAGTTGAATCACCGGGCTGGTTTCGCTGCCGATGCCGTGCGGCCGCCACTTCGATTCATCATCGCTGCGCAAGCGATGCTTCGCCCCGCCGCGCGCATGCGTCTTCTCAAAATCCTTTGGCTCAATGAGCAGCTCATGCCCTTCCAGCAAACCGAGCACGCCTTCCTGTCCCGGTTCGGGCCGGCGCGCGATTTGTTGATCGAGCGGCTTGACGAGATTCGGATCGTAGGCATCCGGCTCGGAGTAAGCCGTGATCAATCCCTCGAAATTGCGCAGTACGACTTTATTCGAGCCTTGTGAGATGACATAATTGGGCATCACCGGAATTTTGCCGCCGCCGCCGGGCGCATCAACCACATAGGTCGGAATCGCATAACCCGAGGTGTGGCCGCGCAAGCCTTCGATAATTTCGATGCCTTTGGCCACCGTTGTGCGCAAGTGGCCTGCGCCTTCGACGAGATCGCATTGATAAAGATAATACGGCCGGATGCGAATCTTCACCAGCTCGTGCACCAGCTTGCGCTGAATGTGAACGGAATCATTCACGCCCGCCAGCAACACGCTTTGGTTGCCGAGCGGGATACCGGCGCGCGAAAGCATGTCGCAGGCGCGTGAAATTTCCGGTGTGATTTCTTTATGATGATTGAAATGCAAATTCATCCACAGCGGATGGTATTTTGCCAACATCTCGCACAACTCGGCGTCAATGCGCTGCGGCAGAAAAATCGGCACGCGCGAGCCGATGCGAATGATTTCAATATGCGGAATCTCGCGCAGTTTCGACAGAATATAGTCGAGCATCTTGGGCGGCAAAATCAGCGGGTCGCCGCCGGAGAGCAAAACGTCGCGCACTTGCGGTGTGTTGCGCAAATATTCAAGCTGCAAATCGTACTCTTTGCGATTGAACTGCGCCGCCGGATCGCCCACGATGCGGCTGCGTGTGCAATAGCGGCAATAACTCGCGCATTGCGTCGTCACCAACATCAACACGCGATCGGGATAGCGATGCACGAGTCCGGGCACGGGCGAATGCCGGTCTTCGGCGAGTGAATCTTCCATCATCGAAGTGAACGGAACCAACTCTTCCTCGGTGGGAATCACCTGGCGGCGGATGGGGCAATCACGGCTGTCGGGATCGATCAGGCTCGCGAAAAACGGGGTAATGTCGACGCGAAACAGGTTCTTCGCGGACAACGCCTTTTTCTCGCTAGCGGTGAGATTAATTACCTGCGATAATTCTTCCACCGAGTTTAAGCGATTGCTGAGCTGCCAGCGCCAATCATCCCATTTTTCATCGGGAACGTCGGCCCAGATTTTCGGCCGCGGGGTGCGCGCCAGGCTGCCTTTGTTGCCGTTCATGAAGGACATAGATTTGCTCCTGTACAATTGCGCGGAGGGGATTCAGTTTTGATTTTTGATTTTATGATTTGCTTGCAAGAATGTCTCCAATCGGAAACACCACCATCCGGGCGGTTGTTCCTGACAGATTCTTCTATTCATCGGGTTTATGGAGATCTCAGGAGAAACCGCGCGGACGGTTTCTTAATCTTGTCAAATCCTATTTGTTATTGTCAAAATACTCTTTGACAATCTAAAAAGCAAAATCTTTTGCATGAGTCGTTGGAATTGCGCATATTCCCGCCACCCTTCATTCAAGCTGAGAAACCATAATCAAAGCTGAAAGAATATTCTGCAAGCGCGAGTTTCATCACCATCATGAAGACCCTTTCACTCGATCAGGCTGATCGCAAAGACGCGCTGCTGCAAGCGCTGCTGCGACAAAGTGTTTTTCAAGACGTCCCCGCCCACCTCACGTCCCAAATCACCGCCGCCATGTTCCGCTCGTTTGGCAAGGGCGAAACCATTATTCAAGAAGGCGCGCCTGCCGGGCATCTCGTATTGATCCTGCGCGGACACGTCAACATCATGCGCCGGCAAACGTTCCTGGTCCGGCGCGGCGCCGGCGAGATGATCGGCGAACAAGGCGTCATCGACCAAGTCGGTTACAGCGCGGACGCGGTCGCGCATGATGAAGTCGATGCGCTGTTGATTCCCGCGCCGCTCGCCCGGCAACTGCTGCACGATTATCATTTCACCCTGAACATCATCAAAAGCCTTTCTTCCAAACTGCGCGAGGCCACGCACGAGCAGGCGATTCGCTTCGCGGCGGAAGAAAACATGTTCGCCGCCTTTCGCAGCCACGTGCACCCGCGCGTGCTCGATGATTTGCTCGCCAAAGGTCTGCACGAATACGGCGCGCCGCGCTACATTGACTGCGCCATTCTGTTTTGCGATATGCGCTCATACACCTCGCTCTCGCTCGAAGCCGCGCCGGAAGCGATCGTCAACGAGTTGAGCCGCTACCTCAACGCCATGATCGAAGTGATTCACCGCCACGGCGGCATGATCGACAAATTCATCGGCGACAATGTCATGGCGGTATGGGGCTTCGAGCAGCAGGAGGAGCTGGCGATCAAGGCGCTCGATTGCGCGCTGGAAATGAACGAAGTCGCGCAGAAGTATTCCTTCGGCGGCAAACCCATCCGCATTGGCACGGGCTTGAATTACGGCACCGTGTTTTGCGGCAACGTCGGCAACGAGCATAAACGCCAATTCACCGTGCTGGGCCAGCCGGTGAATCTTGCGTCGCGCCTGGAAGCCTTGACGAAGCTCCTGGACTCCCCCATCGTAATCGGTGAAAGTTTTTATAATGAATTGCCATGGCCGCGCCAACGTCTGTTTCAAGCGCATCAAGAGGTGGAAGTGCGCGGCGTGGGTCCGATCACGTGTTATGCGCTGCGCCGTGAGCAGAACAACCGCAAAATCGTGCGCTGGGGGCTCATCGGCTGCGGCGATGTTACAGAAAAAAAAAGTGGCCCGGCCTTTCGCAAGGCAGCGCACAGCGACCTGCTGATGGTGATGCGGCGCGACGCGACGAAATGTGAAGACTATGCCCGGCGCCACGGCGTCAAGCATTGGACCACGAACGCCGAAGAGCTGATTCATCATCCCGCGATCGACGCGATTGCGATTGCCACCCCGCCGGACGCTCATTGCCACTACGCGCTGCTGGCCGCGGCTGCCGGCAAGCCGGCCATCGTCGAAAAGCCCATGGCGCGCAGTTATGCCGAATGCCTGCGCATGCTGCAGGCGTTCGAGCGCGCCGGCGTACCGCTGTTCGTGGCGTATTATCGCCGCGCCTTCCCCAAGTTTCAACATTTGCGCAGCGTGATCACGCGCGGCCGGTTGGGCGCGATCAAAAGCGTGCAATTGCGTTATCGCCGCCGCTTTCATCCGATCGATCCGAACAATGTGCCGTGGCGTTTCAATCCCGAGGTTGCCGGCGGCGGTTTGCTGTTCGATCTCGGCAGCCACGCCATCAACATTTTGCAGTATTTGTTCGAAGATATTCCCTGGCACATCGAATCTGCCGAGGTTGAGCCGGGTCTGGGCCCATTCAATGTTGAAAAAAGCGTCAAAACCATGATCACGATCGGCAACGATATTCCGGGCGATTTGTTGTGGGACTTTGCAGCAGACAAGGCCGAGGATTGGGTGTTGATCACCGGCGAAAAAGGCGAGGCTGAATTCAGCGTGTTTGCCGAACGGCCCTACACGATTACCACGCGCGCGGCCGGCTGGGAAACCTATCCCTTTCAAGCGCCCGAGCATGTGCAGCAGCCCTTCATTCAAATGGTGGTGAATCATCTCTGCTACGGCACGGAGGCGCCCTCCGGCGCGAAATCCGCTGCTATGACAAACTGGGTTATGGATAAAATCATGGGGCGGATTTGAGCTGAAGGCCTGGTTTCATCCACGTAATAGTTGA
The DNA here is from genome assembly GCA_964457925.1 of uncultured Cytophagia bacterium. Taxonomy (GTDB): domain Bacteria; phylum Zhuqueibacterota; class Zhuqueibacteria; order Zhuqueibacterales; family Zhuqueibacteraceae; genus Coneutiohabitans. Next base: position 488,364 of record CAYWGH010000001.1, on the reverse strand, counting down.
GATTGTCATCGGCATTTGCTATTGTTGTGCCGCCGGAATCTTTAATGCCGCCCTTGCAACCGGGTTTTCACAAAACGGAGCTGACGGCACGAATCGCGCTATTCATTTCTGATGACGTTCACAACCCATCCTAAAACTTTTGGAGGATTCAATCATGGCTTACACCTTCAAAGAGCTTAAACACAAAACCCTGGCCGAGCTGCGCGAGATTGCGAAAGGCATCCAGCACGAGGCGGTGCAGGGCTACACCCAGCTCAACAAGGAGCATTTGCTGAAAGCGTTGAGTGTTGCGCTCGATCTTCACGAGCATCACGACATTGTCGGCATCGACAAATCCGCGGTCAAAGCCAAGATCAAAGCCCTGAAAATGGAACGGGAAAAAGCGCTTGCCGCGCACGACGGCAAGCAGCTTAAAGCCGTGCGCGAGCGCATCCGAAATTTGAAGAAGAAATTGCGCAAGGCGATGGTATGAAACAAAAACGGCCTGGAAATTCCAGGCCGTTTTTAGTTGGCGGGAACGTGTGAGAATCGAACTCACCCTTCGACGCGCAGGCGCCGAAGCAACGGTTTTGAAGACCGCGGAGGCCACCAGGCTCCCATCCATTCCCGGAGATCGCTCTGAAACGGCGGCAAGCTAAGGATTCACGCCTACAATTGCAAGCTTCGGCTGCGCACGCGCTTTGCTTTTGTTAGGTCGATTGAACGTCCGCCGGCCGTGACAAGTGTTACTCACAAGCGCAGCGACTTTTCAGGAGAATTGCACGGCGAATGCGCGTGGCATCACATTTTTGCGACAAAGCCGCTGCTCACTGCGCCAGCTTGGGCCGGGCGAATCACGCGCTAAGTTGCAATGTGTAGTTGACGATGCAGAGGCCGCATGAAACGCGCGCTTGACTGGCACGACGTTTGTCAGATTGATTCATCATAAAACACTCGATCCAAAAATTTTTAGGAGGTGATGCCAGGCACAACTGACATAAGCTTTTTTCTTCGCCGCCCAAGCAACCTCAGTCAAGAAGGGAACTCTTACTCACCAAGGGATTGAGCTATGACACACAGGAAAGCAGGGCGTTTTGCTCACGCTCTCGCAGGGATGTTGTGCGGTTGCGTCATTGCCGGCTCGAGCCTGACGCGAGTGTATGCCCAAGAGCCGCTGGACCGAACCCCGAACGATTCCTCAACCAACTCTCGTCTGGTAATGACGGCGCCGCATCTTGAACAAGAGGCGCCACTCCCCCTCATTGCCCTGCAGAAACGGTTGGAGCAAGCGCAACAGGAGCTGCGCGTGCTGCAAGTCCGGCGTTATCATATTCTCAAAACCATGCAACGAATCGAGCAGCGCATGCTCACCCGCACCCAGCGCAGCAATAAGCGTTCGATCTTTTCAGAAAAAAGAATCCGTCCAAGCGCTTGACGCGGTTTATGTGAGCGCTATTTCATCCCGCCATTCTTGACTTTGCAGGGAGGCGAAAGTCTTCGGGCCAGGAAACAAGCCGCAGGGAAGACGGCTTGTTTCCTTTCTCTTTGAATTCCTCTCCCCTCGCCTTTGCCTCGCCTAAAAATCCCTTGCCTTTCAAGCGCTTTTTGCGCATTTTTTCACGCACAAAAAATCGCATAAAAATGGCCGGTATTGCGCTGTGTTCAGCACGATTCGTCTTCCCGATTAAATCGTTCACAGGCGAAAACGCTCGACGCCTCAGCGCGCAGCCGGGCCGGGATCATATTTTCATGTTGTTGAAGCCGGAGGAAGGGTTGCCATGAACATCGACAATGATGTGAACGACGAACTAATACCCAAAAAGAAGAAAAAGGAAAAAAATAAAAGCCGGCTCAAGGCCAAGAATGCCGATCGCGCGATGGACAATATGTTTCGCATTGTCATCAACACGCATCTGCAGCTCAGCGCGATGGCAGACAACAAGGCCAACATGTTGATCACGGTCAACTCGCTAATTCTTTCGCTTTCCCTGGTCAACGTCAACGACCCCATGTTGCAACCGACGATCATTTGCATGGGCCTCACCTGCGTTGCCACCATCCTGCTTGCGATCTACGCCACTGTGCCCAATCTCCCGCCGCGCTTGCAAAATCCCAACCCGCAAAGCCCCGGCTTCAACATCATTTTCTTCGGCTATTTCAGCCAGTTGGAATATCCCGTGTTCGCCCAGGAGATGCAAAAGGTGATCAATGATCGCAGCCGCGTGTATGATTCTCTGGCGCGCGACTTGTACAATCTCGGCAAAGTGTTGGGTGACCGCAAATATCGCTTCATTCGTTACAGCTATCTCGTTTTTATGGCCGGACTGATCATCAGCGTGGTTACGCTCATCATCAGCGTGGCCACAACTCCCACCGTCCCGATCGAATAATCGTCAGGACGCGGAATGGATCAACTCATTTGCCATTTGCTGGGGGATTACGTGCTGCAAACCGATTGGATGGCGCGCGCCAAGATCTCCAGTATGTTTGCGGCGATCGTGCATGCTTTTGTTTATACCCTGCCTTTCACGCTGCTCACCGGATTCAGTTGGGCGCTTGCCGTTATTTTTTCGACGCACGTTTTGATTGACCGTTACCGGCTGGCAGGCCATATTATGCGCATCAAACAGTGGTCATGGGGCAGGCGAAACCCATGCCCGCCCCCGCCGCCGGAAATGCATACGATCTTGCTCATTGTTATCGACAATACCGTTCATCTCACCATCAATTACTTATCCATAAAATATTTGGGCTGAACCGTGATCTTTTCCCGATCCAGTGGCATATTGCTGCATCCGACTTCTTTGCCTGGCCCCAGCGGCATTGGCGATATGGGCGCAGCCGCTTTTCATTTTATTGATGTCCTGTCTGACATGTCGCAACATCTGTGGCAGGTGTTGCCGCTCGGCCCCACCGGCTATGCCAATTCTCCCTACCAATCGTTTTCCGCATTCGCCGGCAATCCGTTGTTAATCAGTTTGGAAAAATTGGCGGAAGAAGATTTCTTGACGGCGCAAGAGTTGCAAAAGCTGCCGGCATTCCCTTCAGAGCGGGTTGACTACGGCCTGGTGATGCAGTATAAAATTCCACTGCTCAAACAAGCCTCGGCTGCGTTTCACACGCAAGCTTCGACGGTGGAGAGAAAAAGCTTCGAAGATTTTTGCGCCGCGAATCAAGCCTGGCTGGAGGATTATGCCCTGTTCATGGCGCTTAAAAACGTGCATGAGTTGCGGCCGTGGACGACCTGGCCGCCGGAGTTGGTTGCCCGGCAAGCCAAAGCGCTCGCGCGTTGGCGCCGCGAGCTGGCTGAGGAGATTCTATGTCAGAAGTTTTTTCAATTTCAATTTTTCAAGCAGTGGGCCGAGTTGAAGGCTTACGCCGTGCAGCGCGGCATCAAGATCATCGGCGATATTCCCATTTTTGCCGCACATGATAGCGCGGATGTTTGGGCGCATCCGGAATTGTTCCACCTCGATGAACACGGCAATCCCACTGTCGTTGCAGGCGTGCCGCCGGATTATTTCAGCGCCACCGGCCAGTTGTGGGGCAATCCGATTTACCGTTGGGACCGCATGGCGGAAACCGGCTACGCCTGGTGGATCGAGCGCTTCCGTTCGTTGCTGAAGTTGATCGACTACATCCGCCTTGACCATTTTCGCGGCTTCGAAAAATATTGGGAGATTCCCGCGGGCGAGAAAACTGCGATTAACGGCAAATGGGTGGAAGGCCCGGGCGCGCATTTTTTCAACGCTGTGCTGCAGAAATTAGGACAGCTTCCCATCATCGCGGAAGATTTGGGGGTGATTACGCCCGAAGTCGAAGCGCTGCGCGATCAATTCGGTTTTCCGGGCATGAAGGTGCTGCAATTTGCTTTCGGGCACGACGACAAATTATTTCGCGGTCTTGTGGAAGGGTTTCCAGAGAATTCGGTGATTTACACCGGAACGCACGACAATGATACCACACTTGGCTGGTTTCACAATACCAGTGGCCGCAATTTGGAAGAGGCGGAGCTGGAACGCGCCAACGTCAAACGGCTGCTCAATAGCGACGGCAGCCGTTTGAATTGGGAATTGATTGAGATTGCGTTGAAATCTGCGGCGCGCGCCGCCATCATTCCGTTGCAAGATGTACTCGGGCTGGGCACCGAGGGCCGCATGAACCTGCCCGGCACCACGCAAGGCAATTGGGAATGGCGCTTCACCGAGGAGATGTTGACGGAGGACATCAAGCAGAGAATGAAGCAATTGACGGTTCAATCCGGGCGAGGGTGAGCAGAGCATTTTAGGGGCGAATCGGCGACTCGCCCCCATGTTTTACTATGAATGTCGATCCCCTTTAGAAAAAGTTCCACCGGTTTGGACTTCACCCCTTATTTTCACTCTTGGGCAACCATTTCCTTCCACTCCACGTCTAACCCAACACCCAAAAATGCCTTAAACATCGCTGTCCGTTCTCCGTCTTACACTTAAACCTAAAATCGCGAGACACTCTCATATTCCACCACTTTCAAACCAAGCAGAGGAGGTTTCACCTTGAAGCGACGTGAATTCTTGCGGCTCACCGGCGTGGGTATGGGCGCGCTGACGATTCCGATCATGGGCAAGTCAACGCCCCTGTTCGGCGCGCTCACGGCCGTGCCCAACGGTGACAAACGGAAGCTGGCCGACGCGGCCCTGAACGCGGCCACTGCCAAGGGCGCGACCTATGCCGACGTACGCATCGGCCGCTATCTCAATCAATTCATCATCACGCGCGAAAACAAAGTGCAGAACATTGTCAACACCGAATCCTACGGCGCGGGCGTGCGCGTGATTGCCAACGGCACCTGGGGTTTTGCCGCTACGAATCAGGTGACGCAAGACGCGATTGCGAAGGCTGCTGAGCAAGCCGTCGCGATTGCGAAAGCGAACGCCGCCTTGCAAACCGAGCCGGTGCAACTCGCGCCGGTGAAAGGCCACGGCGAAGTGACCTGGAAAACGCCCATCGAAAAAAATGCCTTCGAGGTTCCGATTTCCGAAAAAGTCGACTTACTGATGTCGGTCAACGATGCCGCCATGAAAAACGGCGCGAATTTCGTCAACTCGTTTTTGTTTTTGGTGAATGAACAAAAATATTTCGCCTCCACCGACGGTTCCTACATCGATCAAGACGTTCATCGCATCTGGCCGAACTTCGTGGTCACCGCCATCGACCCGCAAAAGGGCAAATTTCAAACGCGCGATGCCTTGAGCGCGCCGATGGGCATGGGCTGGGAATATCTCAGCGCCCGCCCGGAAAGCAAAGTCACGGGCGTGACCACGCGCTACGGCAGGCATTACGACATGCTCGAAGACGCAACCGCCGCGGCGAAACAGGCCAAAGAAAAACACAGCGCCAAAACCGTGGAAGCAGGCAAATATGATCTCGTGCTCGATCCCACCCATCTTTGGCTCACCATTCACGAATCCGTCGGCCACCCGCTGGAATTGGATCGCGTGCTGGGCTACGAAGCCAACTACGCCGGCACCAGCTTCGCGACGCTCGACAAGTGGAAATCGAAATCCTTCAACTACGGCAGCAAGCTCGTGCATCTTTTTGCAGACAAAACGCAAACCGGCTCGCTCGGCGCCGTGGGTTATGATGATGAGGGCGTCAAATGCAAACGCTGGGACCTGGTGAAGGACGGCATTCTGGTGAATTACCAGGCGATTCGCGATCAAGTTCACATGCTCGGTGAAAACGAGTCGCACGGCTGCTGTTATGCCGACAACTGGAGTTCGGTGCAATTCCAGCGCATGCCGAATGTGTCATTGGCGGCCGGCAAAGAGAAACTCTCGGTCGAGGAAATGATCAAGGGGGTGGAGAAAGGCATTTACATCGTCGGCGACGGCTCGTATTCGATCGACCAGCAGCGCTACAATTTCCAGTTCGGCGGGCAGTTGTTTTATGAAATCAAAAATGGCGCGATCGCCGGCATGCTGCGCGATGTGGCCTATCAATCCAACACGCAGGAGTTCTGGAATGCATGCGTGGCGATTTGCGACGAAAGCGACTACCGCATGGGCGGGTCGTTCTTTGACGGCAAGGGCGAACCCGGTCAAATCAGCGCGGTTTCACACGGCTGCGCCACGTCGCGATTCAACGGCGTCAACGTCATCAACACAGAACGCAAGATTTGAACGGGATTGCCGGATTCTTGATGCTGAATTCTTGTATCTTGTAACTGGTGCCTGATATCCGGTACGGGTTGTTGGATATTCTGATTCAAGACACGGCATTTAGGATCACACAACCGACGACAAACGACCAACGACAAAAAGGAATATTAGATATGCCATTACTCACTGAAGCGGAAGCTCGGAAGATACTCGAAAAAGTTCTGAGCTATTCCAAATCCGAAGAATGCGAAGCGAATTTGAACGGCAACTTCGGCGGCAATATTCGCTATGCGCGCAACACGGTTACGACCAGCGGCGCAACCAACAACACGACTCTGGTGGTGCAATCAACCTACGGCAAAAAATCCGGGGTGGCAACAATCAACGAGTTCGATGACGCTTCCCTGGAGAAAGTCGTGCGCCGCTCCGAAGAGCTGGCGACGCTGGCCCCGGAAAACCCGGAATATGTTTCCATGCTGGCGCCGCAAAAATATCTCACCTCAAAAGCCTACTTTGAAACGACGGCGAAAATCTCGCCTGACTATCGCGCGCAAGCTGCGGTAGACAGCATCAAACCGGCGCGTGAAAAGAATCTGATTGCCGCCGGCTTTTTGCAGGATAGCGCCGGATTTCAGTCCATGATGAACACCAAGGGTTTGTTTGCCTATCACACGCAAACCGACGTCAATTTCTCCGTCACGGTGCGCACCGAAGACGGCACCGGCTCCGGTTACGTTACCCGTGATTATAATGACGTGAGCAAACTCAGCACCGGCGCGGCCTCGCAAATCGCGATCGACAAAGCAATCAAATCACAACAGCCGAAAGCGATCGAACCGGGCAAATACACGGTCATTCTCGAACCGGCTGCTTCCATTGAATTGTTGCAAAACATGATTTTCAACATGGACGCGCGCCAGGCGGATGAAGGCCGCAGCTTTTTGGCGAAGGCCGGCGGCGGCACGAAACTCGGCGAGAAAATCGTCGACGAACGCGTGACGATTTATTCCGATCCCACTCATCCCGACATTCCAACCGCGACGTGGGGCCAGGACGGACGGCCCCAGGAGAAAACCTATTGGATTGAAAAGGGCGTGGTGAAAAACCTCTTTTACTCGCGCTACTGGGCGCAGCAAAAAGGCGTGAAAGCCGTGCCTGCACCTGCCAACGGCGTGATGGAGGGCGGAACCGCGACTATGGACGAGATGATCAAAAGCACGGCGCGAGGCATCCTCGTCACGCGCACATGGTACATCCGCACCGTCGATCCGCAAACCCTGCTCTACACCGGTTTAACGCGCGACGGCTTGTATTATATTGAAAACGGGCAGATCAAATTTCCGATCAAAAATTTCCGTTTCAATGAAAGTCCGGTGATCATGCTGAACAACATCGAAGCGCTGGGCAAACCCGAACGCATCAACGGCAACCTCATTCCGCCGATGAAACTGCGCGATTTCACGTTTACCAGCTTGTCGGATGCGGTGTGATTTAATCCAAAAGCGTTCGTGAGCAAGAATTGCATTCCTGGCTCTCGCGGGGCGCTGTCGCAGTCGCGAATTTAGAGGCTGCGACTGTCGCCTGCGAGGGTCACGCTCGCCGGGAGACTTATAAAACTTCCTTTTCCCCGATTCGGTGAAATAGAAAATGTCGATGAAAAATGACTTCAACGTCTCCAAATCGTGGAGCATCGTTACCTATGTGGAAAAATGTCCCGGGCTTCTGCGAGATTGATCCAGGCGGAAAAATTTTTCACGGAATTATAGACGATCCTGACGTACGAATCACTCCTTTCGATTATCGGGTAGCGGTAATTCTCGATTGCACCGGAGTCGATTGGCGGGTGATAGCCAAAACTGCTGATGCGGATCGTGTCCGCTGCCCGAAGAAGGGCGGCCGGGGCAAATTGTTCGGCCTCCCGTGCGTAGGTCTGAAGGGTTGCTTGCTTGCCTGCTCGGGAGTTGATGGTTAGAATTCCAATCGTATTTTGCCAAACTTTCTTCGCACTGTCTTTGTAGGCAACGTGGTACGCCTCGCCTGGCGCATCCGCGAAGGCGGGCAAGGAAATGCCCGTTGCAAAAACCATAACTACTTGCATCTTTTTGTGTGCGAACATGATGTCCTCCATGTGAGTACACTTAAAGGGCAGAGCGAAAGAGTGCGGTCTCTCCCAAATTTCGCGCATGCCTGGCGCAAGAGTTGTTGGCTTTAAAAAGCAAAAAAGCCACTTTCAATGCAGTAATAGTTACAATATACAGATTCCGCGGGCTTGTCACGGCATTTCTTTTTGCATCAAAGAGACAGGCAAGAAGAGGGCATTGCGGAAACCCGCATCAGGAAGGCCCCTGCACAATATTCATCTTATACTCCGACGGCGAGCAGCCGAACTGCTTGCGAAAACATTTGGCAAAATAGTTGGGCGTGTTGAACCCGACCATGTAGGCGATTTCGGCGACGGTGCCGGCGTTTTGTTTCAACAAATCGACCGCGCGCTGCAGGCGCATCGCTAAAATGAACTCGCCGGCGGATTGGTTGGTCAATGCTTTGAGCTTGCGATGCAGTTGCACGCGGCTCATTGCCACTTCGCGGCCCAAGTCTTCCACGGAAAACTCCTCGTCGCCGAGATTTTTTTCCACGGCTTCTTTTACACGATTTAGAAAACGTTCATCGGCTGAAGTGATGGCAATCTCGCTCGGTTTGAGCACAATTTCGCGGCTGAACCGTTCGCGCAGCCTGCGGCGCTGCGCGATGAGATTTTTCACCCGCGCCAGCAGCTCTTTGGAGCTGAACGGCTTGGTCAGGTAATCATCGGCGCCGGTTTGCAAACCTTCGAGTTTGTTTTCTTCGCCGCCCATGGCCGTCAACAGAATGACCGGAATGTGGCTGGTTCTTTCGTCGTTCTTCAAAGCGTGGCACAATTCATAGCCGTCCAGCTCGGGCATCATGACATCGCAAATCATGAGATCGGGAATCGCAGCCGCGGCCTTGTCAAAACCATCGCGCCCGTTCACGGCTTCGATGACAGCGTAATCCGGTTCCAAGTATTGCCGGATAAAAGTCCGCACTTCCGGGTTGTCTTCCACAATCAAAACGATGTCCTGCTCTCTGTTTTCATCATCCATGCTGGCAGCGACGGCAATATTGTTTTCCTGCAAGCCGTCTGAAACAATCTTCTCGGGCACGAGCTGCGTCGATTTCCGGCCGGCGGGCTCATCATCCTCAACAATCTGATTTGCTGCCAAATGGTCTTTGCCCAGCGGCAGCGTCACGATGAATTCCGCGCCCCTGCCCTCCGCGCTGTTCATATCGATTTGCCCGAAATGCAATTCCACGATTTCCCTGGCCAGCGCCAACCCGATGCCGGTGCCCGGTTGCGAATTCCTCGGCAAATTTTCAGCGCGATAAAAGCGGTTGAAAATATGCGGCTGCTGATCCGCCGGAATGCCAATGCCGGTGTCCTTGATGCTGATGCGCACACATTCCACATTGGGCGGCAGTTTTTTGAGCAACGATATCTGCGACTGCGTCACCGTTACGGTGATTTTTCCGCCCGTATCCGGAGGGATGAATTTGATGGCGTTCGAGATCAGGTTGTAAAAGACCTGTTCCATTTTTTCGATATCATAGTAAACCTCCAGATTCGCGTAGCTCGAGCGAAAATCCAGCGTGATCTGCCTTTCTTCCGCCAGCGATTCGAAAACAAAAAGAATCCCCTTTAAAAACGGAATCAGATTGCCGCGGCTCGCCTTTAATTCCATCCTGCCGGCCTCCAGCTTGGAAAGATCGAGAAGCTGGTTGATCAACCGCAGCAAGCGCCGGCCATGCTCGAACGCCATGACCAGCTGTTTTTTGATCGTCGCGTCGGAAATTTTGGCGACGGCATTTTCCAGCGGCCCCAGAATCAAAGTGAGCGGCGTGCGAAATTCGTGGGAGATATTGGCAAAAAATTTGGATTTCAGGTGATCCAGCTCCTTCAGCTTTTCCGCCTCCAGATGCTCGATCTGCAACTGGTTCTTCAGCCGCAGGCGATTCAACTCATAGCGGCGAACGCCATACAACAAACCCGCCGCGAATAAAACGTAAAGCGCATAAGCCCACCAGGTTTTCCAGGGCGGCGGGGCGATGGCGATTTTCACCGCGACGCCGTCTTCATTCCACACCCCGTCGCTATTTGAGCCTTTCACTTTGAACACATAATTTCCCGGATCGAGATTGGTGAAGCTGGCGAAGCGCCGGGCGCCGGCGTTGATCCAGTTCTCGTCAAAACCTTCCATTTTGTACGCATACTGATTTTTTTCGGGATTGGTGTAATCCAGCGCGACGAATTCGAACGTCAGATATTTATCCTTGTAAGAAAGCGCGATATCATCCGCCGCCGCAATATCCCGTTTGGCGATTTGATCGAATTTCTTGAAGGCGGTAATCACGATGGGCGGAATGTAGGTGTTGTCCTTGATCTCGCCGGGATAAAAAGCATTGAAGCCGTTGATGCCGCCGAAAAACATTTCGCCGCCTTTGCTTTTGTGATAAGCGCCGGCGTTGAACTCATGGCTCTGCAGCCCATCGTGAGTATTATAATTTTTGAAAGTTTCGGTTGCGATATTGAATCTTGAGATGCCTTTATTGGTGCTGAGCCAAAGATTGCCGTGATCGTCCGCCAAAATTCCATAAACCACGTCATTGGGCAGCCCGTCCTTTTCGGTGTAATGAACGAATTTCTCCGTTGCCGCATCGAATTTGTTGAGCCCGCCGCCCCAAGTGCCGAGCCAAAGCGTTCCGTTGTGGCGGGAATCTTCCAGAATGCAAAAAACGTGGTTGTTGCTCAAGCTTTGCGGATTGTCGGGGTCATTTTTGTAATGCTTAAATACACCTTTTTCCCGATCAAATCGATTAAGCCCGCCGCCATCCGTTCCGATCCAAAGCCTGCCGGCGTGATCTTCAAAAATCGACCAAATGCCATTGCGGCTCAAGCTGGCGGAATCGTTGGGATCATGTTTGTAATGTTTGAAAGTTTCGGTTTCCGGATCAAATTTGTTCAAACCGCCGTCGGTTCCGATCCAGAGCGTGCCAAAGCGATCTTCATAAATCGGCATGACGCTCTTGTGGCTCAAACTGTTGGGATTGGCCGGGTCGTGACGATAATGGGTGAAGCGTTCTTTTTTACGGTCGAATCTTTTCAGCCCGTCACCATACGTGCCGATCCAAAATCTTCCGGCGCGATCTTCGAGGATCGACCACACGTAGTTGTGGCTCAAGTCATTTGGATCATCGCGATCATCCGTGTATTGCTTGAATGTTTGCTCCTTGCGGTCGAATTTGATGAGTCCACCGCCTCTCGTCCCGATCCAGAGCGTGCTGCCGCCGTCGCGCGAATCTTCGTAAAACGCCCTGACGTTGTTGTGGCTCAAGCTGTTGGAGTCATTCGGAATGTTGCGATAATGCGCGAACATCCCTCTCCGGCGATCGAGCTTGTTGAGACCGCCGTTCCAGGTGCCGATCCACAGCATGCCTGAGCGGTCTTCGCCAATCGTTCGGATATAATTCTCGCTCAAGCTGTTGGGATCATTGGGATCGTGATGGTAATGATAAAATTTTTCCGCCTCGCGATCGAATCGATTGAGTCCGTTGCCGGTGCCGATCCAAAGCCGGCCTGATTGATCTTCAAAAATCGACCAGACCGCACTCGCGCTCAAGCTGGCGGGATCATTGGGATCGTGATGATAATGCTTGATCGTTACAGCGTGTTGATTCGCTCCTTCCAGGACAAGCTTGTCGAGTCCACCGCCGGTTCCAATCCACAGTGCGCCCGCCCGATCTTCAAAAATCGTTCGGATTTGATCGTGACCCAAACTGTTGGCGCCGCTGGAGTCATGTTCAACCCGGGAAAAAATTCCCCTTTCCCGGTCAAGCTTATTCAACCCACCGCCATATGTGCCGATCCAAAGCCTCCTCCCGTCGTGACGGGAATCTTCATAGATCGACAGGATGTAATTGTCACTCAAGCTGCTGTCATTGTGGGGGTCGTTTTGATGGCGCGTAAACTTTCCCGTGGCGATTTCAAATTTATTCAGCCCGCCATATCTGGTGCCAATCCAAAGCACGTTTTCCTCCGGACGCGAATCTCCAACAATTGACAAAACATAATTGTCGCTCAAGCTACTGGAGTTTTGGGGATCATTTTTGTAGACGGTAAAGGCTTCATCATCGCGATTCGATCCGGCGAGTACGAGTTTATTAAGCCCGCCGCCGTTGGTGCCAATCCAAAGCGTCCCATCGCCACCTTCATAAATTGCCCGGACGACGTTGTTGCTCAAACTATTCGGATTCTGCGGATCATGTTTGTACACCTTGAAATCATACCCGTCGAATTTGTTCAGCCCGTCCTGCGTGCCAAACCACATGAAACCTTTGCGATCCTGAAGAATGCAATAGACGGTGTTTTGGGAAAGCCCGTCTGCGATGGAGATGCGCTCAAATTTAAGGTTATCTTTTTGAGCGAAAAGTTTATCCGGCCAAGCCAGCGCAATGCCGGCTGCCAAGCCAATGAAAACAATCTTGACTCGCATGTTTTCACGCCAATTGAAAAAGCTTTTGTTGTTTCGTGGCAGCTCTATTTCTGAGGACGAGGGTTTTGGTGCTGAGTTATTCATAAAGACTCAACCACGAAGACACAAAGGCACGAAGAACAGAAGCTCACTAAACCTTGGTGAGAAAAACCGAGTTTTTTACGTCATCTGGTCGTTTTTAAAAAATCAAAGCTTTGTTTCTTGGTGTCTTCGTGGTTAAAAATTATTCAGGTGATGAGGCCCGCCGGGGCCGGCTTCATTTTGATGCTTCGGATCAACTTGCCTGAAATCCGGTGCAGAATGTAATAAACGCAGGGCGGTAGTTCAATACCATGGCAAAATATCCTCGCCCTCAATTTCATCAATAACACCCTCAATGCAACAATTTTACCCATGTTTGCAACGCCAGTATCAGGTCATGACGGCGGAATTTGCATATCTTTTACGCAGCCGGCGAGAATATTTCAGCGCGCCGGAACTGCCGCCCGGATGCTGTAAGAATCCCGGGGTGGTCATGAACTGGACAATTGGTTTACGCTTTTTGCTGGATAGGTTTCAGATGAATTTGCTGCGGCGTACATTTTCGCAGCACAAGCTTCGCCACTGATTTGCAGGGTTCTACTCGGATTACAGAAACTTCGGTGAAAGATCCGATTTTATAAAGCACAGAATCGGGAAGGCGATTTTTGCCATGAACAAAAAAGACATACAGCTTTTGTATGAATACAACCGCTGGGCGAACACGTGCCTTCTCGGCGCTGCGTCAAAGCTCACGGTGGAACAATTCAACCGGGATCTCGCGAGCAGCCATCGATCGGTGCACGGCACGCTGGTTCATATTTTGTCGGGCGAATGGATTTGGCTGAAGCGTTGGCAGAAAGAATCCCCCAAAACCATGTTCAGTCCCGCAGATTTTCCCACTCTCGCCTGCGTGCGGGCGAAGTGGGCCGAAATCGAGAGCGAACAAATGAAATTCGTGCGCGGGGTGACGGAAGTTTCACTGCGGAAAATCATTGCCTACGAAAATACACAAGGCGAGACCTGGCGGTATCCACTCGGGCGCATGATGCAGCATCTCGTGAATCATTCCACCTATCATCGCGGCCAGGTGATAACGCTGTTGCGGCAACTCGGCGCCGAAGCGCCGGCCACGGATTTTCTGATCTTTCTCGATATGATGCCGCAAATGATGTTCGAGCCGTTGTCGATATTCGGGGAATTACGAAATGACTGAACAAATCGTTGCGCTGGTATTGGACGAGAGCAAGTGGCTCTCTGCCGCCATGCTGCTGTCGCTTATCGCTGTTTTGGCGCTGATCACCCGGCAGCGGCGGAAAAGTTTGTCGCCTCGACTCAGGATTCTCGCGGCGCTGAATCGCTACTACGGCTGCATGATCGGCATCATGTCCTTTGGGCATTTGCTGGCCGTAACGATCAAAGTTTTTCAAGGGACACTGGAAGGCTCATTGTGGCTTCTCTATCTGCTCGGTCTTGTCCTGGCTGTCCCGGCGTGGTGGCTGGCGATCGAGGCCGGGCGGTTTGCCGTTTTCAATGAGCCGTGGCGGAAAAAAATGACGGCGCTCAACGCCTGTTTGGGAATCAGCTTGCTGGCTTTCGGAATTCACAATTGGCCGCTGGCCGCGCCCGCGGGCTGGAATATCGCGTATCTGTTCCATTCCAGACCCATCGTGGGATGGGCGATCGTGTCCGTGGCAGGCGTCGCGATGCTGGCGCTGTTCGCGGGCTCACTTGTGTTTTTCGTCAGCGGCCAGAGCTTCGAACAGTTTAAGGACATGCCGTGAGGAGATGCGAGTATGAAAAAGATTCTGTGGTCGCTTTATTTCTGCGTAGCCGGTGCTTATTCACTCCTGGCGCAATCCGATCCGATCTTGGCGTTTAATACGCTGCTGCGCGATTACGATTTGAACGCGGATATGCAACAGGGCTACGCGATCACCGCGACCGAATATGAGCAGCTTCGCGCGGCATGGCAAAACCTTGCGCCGGCAAACCAGCTTCAACTTCACGGAATTGAACATGCCTATTGGAATGACATGTACGTGCCCAAATTGCTGCGCGATCTCATCGCGGGAGAAACGTGGGAAGCGCACGTGAAGAAAATGCTGGCGCTGGGCGCGCGCGGGCTGGCGCTCACGCTCAGCCGCTACAAAAGCCCGATCAACGTGACCGAGGCGCGCAACAATTTGGCCGATCTTCTCCACAAAGGCGCGAGCATGTTCGAGCACGGCCGCTTTCAGATTCCTGACGATATCAAAACCGCCGCCCAAACTCGCGCGGGAGACAAAGCCGCACAGCGTTTGGAAAAATGGGAGCGCATGATCAACGCGCTGCAGCACGGTACGGACGCGGAGAAAATCGAAGCCGTGAACAAGTTTTTCAATCAGGCGATCGATGCGATCGCAGACAAGGGCACGTCCAATGGACACGATTATTGGCAATCTCCCGTTGAGACCCTCGCGCGCGGAAGAGGCGATTGCGACGATTTCGCGGTCGCCAAATATGTTTCGCTGCGCATGTTGGGAATCCCCGCGGAACGCCTGCGCTTCAGCGTGGTGACGCTGCCGCAAGTCGGCCACCACGCCGTGCTGTTGTTTTTTTCTCCTCATGAAGCAGACCCGCAGGTTTTGGACAATCTCGGCTCGCCGCATTTGGGAGCAGATGCCGACGCCGTTCTGCGATTGGGTATGCGCAGGAACGTTGACCGCATGAAACCGCTGTGGGGCATGAACGAAATACTTCTGACGAAATTTCGGGACGACCTGAGCGAAGAGAGAATATCATCATATCCGTATCAACAATTTCCCGCAGCGGTTGCGACGTTTGTCAATTCCTACCGGCTGTTGCCGCCAAGCGCGTGGGGCAAATGCGAGAAAGGCTATGAGTGCATTTGCTATCGCCTCGGCATTCATCAACACAGCGAGGTAACAGATACTCACACCACGGGTTTTGAGGAGAAGTGAAACCGGATGATCAAAGGTCTTTACGAAATTCATGTGCAAGTGAGTGATCTGACGCGATCAATTCAATTTTATCAGAAACTCGGCTTGCAACTCGCCCTGCAAGAAGACGACACGGCATTTTTATGGGTTGTGCCGAGGCAAAGCTGGATCGGCCTGTGGCAGGCGGAAGTTCCGCAGATCGCGACCAAGCATCTGGCTTTTCAAATCGATTATGCCGATATGAAACGCGCCTTCACGTGGCTGCAGCAGCTTGGCATCACGCCGGTTCGGCACAAAGAATTTGAGCCGCTTGAGCCGGTCGCCCGGCCGAGGCAGGCGAATGGCTCGGTTTATTTCAACGATCCGGACAATAACTTGATCGAATTGATCTGCAATTTGCCGGAAGCGCCGCGCGATTTGCCGATGATGTATTTGAGTGAGTGGCAAAAATTGCTTTATGAAAATCTTAGCACCCAACGCGGACAAGCCGCAACCAAAAAGAAAATCTCCAACGGATAGAAAAACCCAACGGATAAAGCTTTAACAGTTGGGTTCTTCTATCCGTTGGAAAAAGTCTTTGCTTTTTTTGCAAAGATTTGTCTTGTAACAGATCAAGGAGAAAAAATGATCAAAAAACTTTTTTTGATTCTGTTGTTGTTGGCAATGGCCACGCCGGCGCTGCGCGCGCAAAATTCCGGCGGCGGGCGCAGCTTGGAATTGTCCGGAGGAACAAACCATTCGAGATTCACCGACGAGGGCGCGGAGTGTTTTCTGGGCTGGTTCTTCGGCGCCGACGTGGTTTGGTGCGAGAACGGGCCGTTGCGCTTTTCCACCGGCGTGCAATATCGCCAGAGCGGCAGCACATACAAATCCGGCGAAGACTTCGGCGAAGGCGGCAGCTATTCTTTTGAAACGCGCGAGTCGCTCGGCTATCTTAACATTCCGGCGGAAGTCCGCTATGAATTTGGCGCTGGAAAAATCAAACCGTTCGTGCGCGGCGGCGGCGCGTTCGGACTTTTGCTCTCGGCCAACAGCAAAACCACCACGAACTTCAACGGCAATAAGAACGAACGCGAGGCCGATATCAAGGACCAAAAGAAATCGATGAATCTCGCCTTGAGCTTCGGCGGCGGCGTGTCGTTTCCGCTGGGGAAATATCGCGGCCTCGTCAGCGTGCGCTATCTCATCGGCTTGACGAATATCGTGAAAAACGAAGAGGCGCCGGGCGCCCGCACCAACGATTTGACGTATTCGGTCGGCCTTGGTATTCCGATTTTATGAGTTGTACAGAGAAAATCTTTTGTCAGCTTTTAACCAATACAGGAGAAAACTACCATGTTGCAATCTCTCGCACCTCAATTTCGTTCTCGCGCCTATCTGCTCGGCGGCGCAGCGCTGATTCTTGTTTTGATCATGACGAGCTGCTGCCCGCCGGCGTTGGTGGATCGCACCGTTGAAAAAAATGCCACGGCCGCCAGAGGCGAAAAGGCGAATCCATGACCTCCGGCTTGAAAGAAAACGTGCTGGAAACAATTATAACATGCCCGTCATCATCGATCCCGAAGAAAGAGAAATTGCCGCTTTGCGGCAAGCCGCCAATTGGCACGATCGGCGCGTGCTCGAGGCTGGTTGCGGTAATGGACGTTTGACCCTTCGTCTCGCACAATTGGGCGCTCTGGTGACGGCGTTCGATCCCAGCGCCGCGCCGGTTCACAAGGCCCAACAAAATTTGCCCGAGCGCTTCTTCGGGCGCGTCGAGTATTACACCGGCTCGGCGGAAGCATTGCCGCATCCAGATGCGTCCTTCGATCTTGTCGTCTTGTCTTGGTCGCTGTGCTGAATTGCGCATCAGGGCATGGTGCATGCTCTGCGTGAGGCGCATCGCGTGCTCAAACCGGCCGGCCTGCTGATCGACCTGCGCCCAAGTTCCGCGCACCGGCAGGTCGGCATTCTGCGCGCCGGCCGCTGCCAGCCGCTGAGCACCGTGCACAGAAATATTGATGATGTTCGCGCCGCCAATCGCGCCGTTGCTCGCGTCGTGCGCGCCGGCTTGTTCAAAATCAAAAGGCGCATCCGCTTCCATTGCAATCGCGTCATGGATACGCCCGCTGAGTTTCAGGACTGGTGGGACGAATTCGCCCATATACGGCTCGACGATAGCATACTACGAAGTATCCATGATGCGTTGCAGAACAACCGCGAAGAAAAGAAAATCTTTGTCACAACACCGTTAGTACTGCGAAGCCTCGGGAAAGGAGATGAAGCAGGCCTTGCAAAAATCACGTAACCTTGCCGTTTGCTTTTGAAACGGCAGCATCAGGTTGTGCCACTGTTTTTTGTACCATCTCAAAACTAATCACGGAGATTTTGTTATGTCGAACTATGCCAATCCCGAAGTGTTGGTTTCCACCGATTGGGTGGCGCAGCACAAGTCTGATCCCAAAGTCGTCATCGCCGAAGTCGATGTCGACACCAAGGCGTATGACGAAGGCCACGTGCCCGGCGCCATCGGCTGGAACTGGCAGACGCAGCTTTGCGATACCGTGCAGCGTGACATCATTCCAAAAACTGAAATGGAAAAACTGATGCGCGACAGCGGCATTGCCAACGATACCACCGTCGTGCTTTATGGCGACAACAACAACTGGTTCGCGGCGTGGGCGTTTTGGCAGATGAAAATCTACGGCCACCAAGACGTGCGCATCATGGACGGCGGCCGCAAGAAGTGGGTTGCCGAAGGCCGTGAGATGAGCAAAGACAAACCCGTGCCGAGATCCACGAGTTACAAAGCCAGCGCGCCGGATCAATCGCTGCGCGCGTATTTGCCGCAGGTGCAGGAAGCGATGAAAAACGGCGTGCCGATGGTCGACGTGCGCTCGGTTGATGAATTCACCGGCAAGATTCTTTCCCCTCCCGGATTGCCGGAAACCTGCCAGCGCGGCGGCCACATTCCCGGCGCGAAGAATATTCCCTGGGCAACGGCCTGCAACGAAGATGGCACCTTCAAGAGCTTTGCCGAATTGAAGGCGCTGTACGGCAACAAGGGCATTACGCCTGATAAAGAAGTGATCACTTACTGCCGCATCGGCGAGCGTTCCAGCCACACGTGGTTTGTACTGAAATACTTACTTGGTTATCCGAACGTCAGAAACTATGACGGCTCTTGGACGGAGTGGGGCAATCTCGTCAGCGCGCCGGTGGAACGAGGGGCATGAGGGCCTTGATGTCCAATGCTGCTAACTTTTCGGAAATTGCAGGCAAAAGAATTCAGAAGCAATGACAGAAAAATGAATGGCAAAAATATGCGGGCTGGTTATCATCAAAAACACTCTTGGTCGCTTGGTAAGAAACCTGAATATCTTTCTGCCATACATCTTCCTGTCATGACTTTCTTGAAAAAGTTAGTGACATTGGCCTTGATGTCACTGCTGAAGATCATGGAAGGCAGATAATTGTTCGGCGGAATGATTAACAGTTATTCTGCCGACAATCATTCTGCCATCTGGTTGCGGCCAATGCCGCATTAAACACTTACAAGAAGGGCAATCTACCATGAAGAGTTTAATTCGTCTGATTCTAATCTTTACGGCGCTCGCTACGGTCGCCGGTTTTGCCGCGCAAACGCAAACAAATTCCCGCGCCGGCGTGCTGGTGACCACTGATTGGGTTGCCCAGCACAAAAGCGACCCGAACGTCGTGATCGTTGAAGTCGATGCGAATATCGCAACGTATCACGAAGGCCACATTCCCGGCGCGCTCGGCTGGGATTGGCAAACGCAGCTCAACGACAACCTTCGCCGCGACATCATCAGCAAAGCCGACCTCGAAGCTTTGTTGAGCAACAGCGGCATCGGTAACAACACCATGATCATTTTATATGGCGACAACAACAACTGGTTTGCAGCCTGGGCGTTTTGGCAGTTGAAGATCTACGGTCACAAAGATGTTCGCCTCATGGACGGCGGCCGCAAGAAGTGGGTCGCGGAAGGCCGTGAACTGAGCAAGGAAACGCCGATGCCGAAAGCCGCGAGCTACAAAGCCGGCGCTGCCGATCAATCCTTGCGCGCGTATTTGCCGCAGGTGCAAGCCGCAATGAAAAACGGCGCGGTGTTGGTCGACGTGCGCTCGCCGGAGGAATTTTCCGGCAAGGTTGTCGCGCCCGCCGGACTTCCGGAAACGGCCCAGCGCGGCGGCCACATCCCCGGCGCAAAAAACATTCCGTGGGGAAAGGCGTGCAACGAAGACGGCACGTTCAAGAGTTACGAGGAATTGAAGGCGCTTTACGGCGGCAAAGGCGTCACGCCGGATAAAGAAGTGATTGCCTACTGCCGCATCGGCGAGCGTTCCAGCCACACGTGGTTTGTGTTAAAATATTTGCTTGGTTTTGAAAATGTGAAGAACTATGATGGTTCGTGGACCGAGTGGGGCAATCTCGTCGGCGCGCCGGTGGAAAGAGGCGAATAAAGTATTGTACCGCGTGTTGAGGGCATGGCGCACGCCAAAGCGCCATGCTGCGGCGCGGGGCACAGAAAAAAATCTTCCAGCGAAAGCTCAAGCGCATTGCGGCATGATAGTGCAAGCGATAAAAACTTCGAGGCTGGTCCTGCGGCCGCTTATGCCAGCAGACTTGGATGAGATTCATCAATTATGGATCGAGCCTGGCGTGAGAAAATACCTGTGGGATGACGAGATTATCCCAAAAGAGGCGGCGCAAGAAGCTGTTGCCAAGAGTATCGAGCTGTTCAATGAAAAAGGCCTTGGACTGTGGGCCGTGACTTTTCACGGGCAAACGGCCCTCATCGGCTTTTGCGGATATTGGTATTTTCGCGATCCACCCGAGCTGGAAATTCTCTACGGTATGGCACCAGATCATTGGGGCAATAATCTTGCAACCGAGGCTGCCCGCGCAATGCTGCAATATGGATTTCAATATCTGGGATTCGACGAGATTATTGCCAGCGCCGACGCGCCAAACGCCGCCTCGTTCCGCGTCATGGAAAAAACCGGTATGAAGTTTTTGAAGCGCGCAAGCAAAAACGGGTGGGATACAATATTCTATGCGATATCAAAAAACGATTTTCGGGTTGATGAATCTGTTCAAATCATCGCGCCTGAGGCTGATAAACAAAAATGATCACTCGCAAACAAGCCCATCCAATCTTCGCTGATCTTGAGTTGTCGCAGCGTTTGGAGGGAGCCGAAGCGCACGCCAACGCAAAGTTTGTCGAGGCGAGAGCCAGAGTTTATCCTGAAAGCGGCGCGCTGTGGATCGCAGTGGCGGGCGCCTATGCCATGTTCGATGGCGTTTCGTCGCCCATCACGCAAACGTTTGGCCTCGGCCTGTTCAATCCCATCACGTCTGCCGAATTGGAGAGGATTGAAAATTTCTTCAAAGAACGCGGGGCGCCGGTATTCCATGAAGTCAGCCCGCTCACCGGCCTCAAGCTGGTAGCGTTGCTGAATGAGCGCGGCTATTGTCCCATGGAATTCACCAGTGTGATGTACCGTGCCATCAATCCGGAAGCCGATCCCGCAGCAGTGCCGCGCAACAAAAACATTCGCGTGCGCGCCATCGCCGAAAATGAAGGAGAACTATGGGCGCAGGTAACGGCAAAGGGCTGGAGCCACCTGCCGGAGCTTTCCGAATATTTGCTGGAGCTGGCGCCGATCAGCACGCAGCGGGAAGACAGCGTTTCGTTTCTGGCGGAGTTGGAGAAACAGCCGATCGCCTCCGCGGCCATGAGCCTGAGCGGCGGCGTGGCGCTGCTCGCCGGCGCTTGCACGATTCCCGCAGCGCGCAAGCAAGGCGCGCAATTGGCATTGCTTGACTATCGTCTGCGCTACGCCGCTGAACAGGGCTGCGACTTGGCGATGATGTGTGCGCAACCGGGCAGCGCTTCGCAACGCAACGCCGAACGCCACGGCTTCCGCATTGCTTATACGCGCATCAAATGGCAATTAAGGCCGTAGCACTACGCGCGTTCAATGCAGTTCACATGCCTTCTGCATGGTATTCCAAAAGAATTCAATCAGCAAGAAACGAACATGAAATACATAACCGATAAAGAGGCCGGCGCTTTTCACGCGCGCTTTTGCCCCTTTGCTGATCGGCTTTATCGCGGGGCTTTGATCATAACCGGCAATCCCGGCTGCGCGGCACAACTGCAAGTCGATATTTACCTAAAAGCCTTCGTCGAATACTTGCTTGCGGGACGCATCAACAATTTTAACAACTGGCTCGCGGAGATCGTCCGCACCAGCTTTGCTGAATACCAACTTCAGCGTGGCAAAGGGCATTTTAAGGGGGACGCCGTCTACGAGGCCTTTCAGGCGAAGCTGCGCAAACTTGCTGCCTGCAAACAATACGCGCAAAACAATTCTCAAAAATACGTCGCGATTCCGAACTGAACGTTCATGGCGTGGGCGAGATTATTGAAGGTATCGTATTCCCATTGGCGCCAGTAGCTCAGGCGAATGGCCGTGTCAGCCGTTGGGCGAAAGGCCAGACCGGCAGTAAGGCGTTTTTTGCTGTCGCCGATGTTCTGGCCGGTTTTTTCGAATTTGCCATGATGCAGATCGATATAGTCGTAGCGACTGAAGACGGTCAAACTCGCTTCCGGCATGCCGAGCAAGGGCCGCCGCAACAAGGCATAATTTCCTTCCACAAAAAAACCGCGTTGCTTCTCTGCCAAAAAATCGTTGCCGCTGTGATCCGGCGGGATATCGATTCGCGCCAGCGCCGCTTCGCCGCGCACCAGCAGGCGGCGTTTGCGATATTCGGCATCGAACGCCAGCAGACGCACGTTGCGCGGCTCGTCGATCTGTACGCCTTCCAACTTAAACGTGTTGTAGCGACCGGTATAAAGCGAAAGTCCGAATTCGCCGCCCAAGCGTGGATTGTAAGCCAATCTGCCGGCGAGCGCCGGCGAGCCGTTGTTATCTTCTTCAAACGCCAGCGGCGATTTGCCCGCCGGAATGCGAGTGCCCTCGCCAGTGCCGAGAATCACCCCGTCACGCAAGCCGTTGACGGCATAGATCTCGTAGGTGAAGCGGTCAAACGGTGTGGCGTAAAACGCGCCGAAGAAGCCCACACCAACGTCTGACAGGGTTGATGGAATAATTTCCGTTGACACCAGCGGCCGATCGATTACATTATAGCGCGGGCTGTCATGCGTGATGTTGAAGCGCCCGATCGGCGGCAACACAACGCCGGCGCGCAGATTGAGCGGCGTTGTCAACAACACGTCGACCAAGGCGGTTTCCAGCGCAATTTCTTCGGTGCCGTGTTCGAATTCCAATTCCGAGGTCAGCTTGACATGCGCGGAGATCGCGGAATAGAGAAAAACATTGAAACGCCGCTGCTCCAGCGAGAAGCCTTCGCCAACGCCGTCCACCCGCACATAATTGGAATTCATCTCGGCGTAGCCGCCAATGGCGGTGTTGCCTCCCAGTTTGAGAATGTAAGGCCGGTCATAAATGCCCCCGCGTTGAAACGGCGTGGGGGTGCTGTCGGACTTCGCCGTTTGCGCCGGAAGATTCGCGCTCAACGCGAACAGGCAAAATCCGAAGGTGAAATATAGCAGATCGAGAAGGGCGCAACGTGAAAAAGAGATCATTCGGCTTTTCATGATTTCACCTTGATCGTTATGGTATCCTGATTTTCCACGACCGCAAATTTTTGCAGAGCCTTCGTCGCCGGGCCGTCAATGACTTCCCCGGTGACATCGTATTCCGAGCCATGGCAGGGGCATTGAAAGGCGCCGGGCAATACGCGCACCTCGCAGCCGGCATGTGTGCATACCGTTGAGACGGCCGTCAGGCTGTTGTCTGCCAACCGCCGCACCACGATCGCGATCGGCAAGTTCTTCGCGTTAACCATCATGATGCCGTTGGCCGCAGCGAGCGCAAATGCCTCCGCCCTGGGAATGGTGATGGTTTCGCCCTGCAATTCACCCTGGTAGGTGGCAAGGCCGGCCGCGCAGCCGGTCAGAAATTTGGACGCGCTTGCAACTGCCAGCGCACTGCCGAGTGTTTTTATGAAGTCGCGCCGTGTCGTCATATTTTGTTCTGGTGTGTTGATTTCAAAGTGTTGAGGGATTTTCCCAAATCAATTTTTTCCGTTTGGCTTTCAGGTGTTATCGCATGACCGGTGTTGCGCCTCAAAGCGATTTCAAAAACGCAAGCATTGCCGCTTTTTCGCTCGCATTCAACTTGGCAAAATTGTTCCGGCTGATCTCCGCTTCGCCGCCATGCAAAAGTATCGCTTCCTCCAAACTCGAGGTGCGGCCATCATGCAAATAAAACGGCGCGCCGCCCAGCAACTCACCCACCAGGCCCAATCCCCACAGCGGCGTGGTGCGCCATTCGGCGCCGCCGGCTTCACCTTCGGGATAGTTGTCCGCCAGCGCCGGCCCCATGTCGTGCAGCAACAAATCGGAATATAACGGCGCTTTTTGAAATGCCAGCGGGGCAATCGCGCTCGAACCCGTTTGCATTTCCGGCGTGTGACAACTCGCGCATCCGATTTGCGCAAAAAGCTGTTCGCCCTGCAACACCACGGCATCCCTTGCATTGCGCCGCTCCGGCGGCCGCAATGTTTGCAAATAGATCACCACATTGTTGATGGTTTCTGTTGCAACTTCAGGGTCCGGAACATTATCGCCGACGCGATTACCCAATTCCGGATTGAATAATTCTTCCGGCTCGAATTCCGAGGTGACGCCGATGTCGTTGAGATATGCGCTCACCGTTTGTTGCAACAGATCAATAGCCGTGGCTTTGCGCCCGAAGCGGCCGAGATATTTGCCGTTGCGCTCGATCTTATCCGCGCGCAAGCGCAAATAAGGCGGCGGCAACACAAAATTCGCCCGGCCTGAAATGCCGTCGCCATCAGCGTCATTCGGATCTTCATTCGCAAGAATCGCTTCATCTGGAATGGCTTCGATCAGACCCAGGCCAACCACTATTGGGCCGCCGCGCTCGGAGACACCCGTCACCTCTGCCGGCAATTTTTCCGGTGGATAGCCGGGAATGGCGCGATCTTGCAGTTGCGGGCCGCCGCGTTCCGGAAGATAATCAAATCCGGCGGCTGTCGTTTTGCCGAAGCGTTTGAGATTGGTGGAAGGGTGACCGCGCCCGTCGCCGGGATGGCAGCTTTCGCATGAGGTTTGATTGAAGATCGGGCCGAGGCCGGTTGCCGGGGTAAAGCGTTCGCTAAAACCAACGTCGCCAGCGAAATGCGCCGCATTTTGCGCCGGCGAAAGCCCCTCGATGGGGCCATCAAGAACCTGATTCGATTCGGGCGCTTCGGTGAGGAGATCAGCGCAGCCCCAAAACATAAGCAAGAAAAGAACAGGCCATCGTAGAATTTTACGCTTCATTCGTCCTCCATGGAATAATTTCACAATTCTCTCTCCAGCAATGCCGGCAAATCCGCGACATTCGCCAGTAATTATGTGTTGCCAAGCTGTTCAACGCCCGGTGCGCCGCTGCGCACGCCAATGACGGTCGCAACACCGGTATCGATGACACGTTCACGCAACCACGCCAAAGCTGCTTCCGCCCCGGCGATGGGAGGCACTCCGATTGTTTCAAAACTCTTAGCCAATTCTTCGTGAAAATCCGATTCCGCTGTTTTTATCCTTTCGACATGGCTTTCCGCATTGCGCCCATACTTTTGCTCGATGAGAAAACGCAACGTTTCGCGCTTGCCGCGCCGGGGTAGCAGCATTTCGTTGGTGAGAGGAATGGCGTGCGCGAGCAAAGCTGCTTGGAAAGCGCTTAAGACATGACCTTCGTCGGCGATTGTGGCGCCGGCGAGATCAAAGATGGCGAAAGGGATTTCGGTCATTATAATCTTATTTGACAAAGTTGTCACACAAGATGGGCAGGGTAAATAATTCGTATCGGCCTGAGTGTTAATCATAAACTATTGCCTTTAAAGTTTAGTGATTGAAATTATTTTTTTAGTTGAAGCTAAATTTAATCGCAAAAATATGACTTGCAAGTCTAATCTTGCAAGACTTCAAAATACTGCAAACAGTTTAGGTGAAATTGTGTTCAGGAACGAGGGTTTTCAAAAAACGCCAAAATTTTAGATAAGTGCTTCGGCTAGTTTGATTTGTCTGAAGAGAGGATGAGGCATTTTCACTGCAGCGAGAGGGATTAATCGACAGCATCATTTT
This sequence comes from uncultured Cytophagia bacterium, assembly GCA_964457925.1. Classification (GTDB taxonomy): domain Bacteria; phylum Zhuqueibacterota; class Zhuqueibacteria; order Zhuqueibacterales; family Zhuqueibacteraceae; genus Coneutiohabitans. Next base: position 462,535 of record CAYWGH010000001.1, on the reverse strand, counting down.
GCCGGAAATTCCTCCTGCCGTAGGATCTTCGATCCGAGCGTGGGGATATTGTTTTGATTTTGAAGAGTTGAGCGCGCGAGCGAATGGTGGACAAGCAATCTTGCGGAGACTGGACTTCAAGGAAAAAAAACGGGAATCGGATGGAAAAATATTCTAAAGTAACAACGCCCCACGGCTCACAAGAAGCCCAACTCAAACTTCGCCACTTCGCTCATCATGCTGGGATTCCACTGCGGTTCCCACACGACCTCGACTTTCGCGTCAGTGACACCGGGCACGGTTTTGATTTTGTTCTCCACTTCCGGGGGCAATGTCCCGGCAACCGGGCACATGGGCGAGGTCAGAGTCATGCGCACGTTGACGGCATTCTGGTCGTTGATATCAATGTCATAAATCAAACCGAGTTGATAGATGTTAACCGGAATCTCAGGATCATAGCACGTCTCGAGTGCATTGATGATCTCCTGGCGGAGGCCGGATTTGCCGTTATTATTTTCCATAACTCATCTTCAATTTTTTTTAAGCACCAGGTTTATGGAAGGTTTCTCTTCGGACAGCAGTTTTTCCTCGCTCAAGCTTGGTCTTCACTCCGTCGACACAATCTTGTTGCCTTCTTCGAGCGCCGACTTCAGCGTGTGCCACGCCAAACCGGCGCATTTGACGCGCAAGGGAAATTCGCGCACGCCCGCAAAAATGGCCAGCTTGTCGAATTTCTCCAAATCAATCTCTGCCGCCGGGTCGCTCGTGATGAGTTGTTGAAACTTTTTGAACAATTCGCCGGCTTCGGCTGTGGATTTTCCCTTCACCAGCGTCGTCATCACCGAAGCGGAGGCTTTCGAGATGGCGCAGCCGTGGCCATAAAAGCTGATGTCTTTGATCACCCCGTTCTCGATCTCAACATACAAATTCACACGATCGCCGCAAAGCGGATTGTACCCCTCCGCGGTATGATTGGCCCGCTCGAGCTTGCCAAAATTGCGCGGGCTTTTGTTGTGATCGAGGATCACTTGTTGGTAAAGTTCTCGCAGTTCATCCATGCGTACGGTGGAAACCTCTAGGAGTGATGATACATTACGCCATTATGTTGAGCACATGTTCGACGCCCCTGACCAGGGCGTCAATTTCGGCGCGGGTGTTATAAAACGCGAACGAGGCGCGGGAGGTGGCCGGAATGTCATAGCGCTGCATCACCGGCTGCGTGCAGTGATGGCCGGTGCGAATGGCAATGCCGTCGCGATCCAGAATCGTGCCGACATCGTGCGGATGAATGCCGTCAAGCACAAACGATAGCACGCTTGCCTTGTCCTTCGCCGTGCCGATAAGGTGCAGCGGCTTGATGGTTGATAATGCCTCGGTGGCGTAATTCAGTAAATCATGCTCATGCGCGGCAATCGCTTCGAACCCCAAACGACTGACATATTCCAGGGCGCGCGCCAAGCCCACCGCGCCGGCAATATCCGGCGTGCCGGCTTCAAAGCGATAGGGCAAATCATTGAACGTGGTTTGCTCGAAGGTGACGGATTTGATCATATCACCGCCGCCTTGATACGGCGCCATTTTCTCCAGCAGGGTTTCTTTGCCGTAAAGCACGCCGATGCCGGTCGGCCCGAACGCCTTGTGGCCGGAAAACGCATAAAAATCGCAATCCAACTCGCGCACATCCACGCGCATGTGCGGTATGGCCTGCGCGCCGTCCACCAGCACCGGGATGCGCATTTCATGCGCCATTCGAATGAGGTCGTTGACGGGATTGATCGTTCCCAGAGAATTGGAAACGTGCACCACGGCGACCAGCTTGGTTTTGCGATTCAGCAGTTTGACCGCCTCCTCCCAAATCCATTCACCAGCCTCGTTGATCGGAATCACGCGCAGCGTGGCGCCGGTTTCCTCACACAGCAATTGCCACGGCACGATGTTGGAATGATGTTCCATCGCCGAAATGACAATTTCGTCGCCGGTTTTAATAAACTTCCGGCCAAAGCTGTGCGCAACGAGATTGATGCCCTCGGTCGTGCCGCGCACAAAAATGATTTCTCTGACCGAAGCCGCGTTAATATGTTGGCGCACGACTTCGCGGCTGCCTTCATAAGCGTTGGTGGCAACTTCACTCAAATAATGCACGCCGCGATGCACATTGGCATTCTCAGCTTTGTAATAGTGCGCGAGCGCATCCAGCACGGCCTGCGGTTTTTGTGAGGTGGCGGCATTGTCGAGATAAACCAGCGGCTTGCCCCGCACGAGGCTCTGCAAAATGGGAAAATCGCGGCGGATTTTTTCGACATCGAAGTTGTGAGGTAATATCTGCATGAAGTCATCGCAATCAATCAACTGCCAGGTTAACAATCTGCCGCCCGGGCATTCTACCTTTACATTCTTTCCGACGCGCGAAAAGCAGCATTCACGAGATTTTCCGCATGCGCACGCACCTCAGGCGATTTGATGTGATTCAAAATTTCGCTGGCATAGGCAAAACGCAACATGGACTGCGCTTCCTCCTCGCCGATGCCGCGCGAGCGCAAATAAAACACCCAGTCTTCATCAAGCTGCCCAATGCTCGCGCCGTGGCTGCACTTCACATCGTCAGCGAAAATTTCCAACTGCGGCTTGGTGTTAATGACGGCGTCATTCGACAGCAAGAGACACTGATTCTGCTGGTAGGCGTTGGTTTTCTGTGCATCCTGATGCACCATGACCTTGCCGTTGAACACACCGTGCGCTTTGTCTGTGAGAATGCCTTTATAAAATTCATTGCTCGGGCAATTCGGCATGAGGTGATCGATCAGGGTATGATTGTCGATGAGTTGTTCGCCGCTGCCGAAATAAAATCCGTACAAATTGCCTTCGCAATGCTCGGCGCGCAACCGCAGATTGAAATTGTTGCGCACGAGTCTGCCGCCCAGATCGATACTGACAGAGGTGTAAACGCTATTACGCGCCAATTCCACTTCGCGTGCGGCAATATGATAAGCTTTACGGCTTTCGCTTTGTAACCGAACGTGTTCGACCACGGCATTCTTCTCGAGCACGATTTCGGAAACGATGTTGTTGAGATACGTGTCCTGCCGGAGGCTGCCGTAGCTTTCGATGAGTTGCACCTGGCTGCCCTCTCCCACCAAAATCAAATTGCGGGGATGCGCCAGAAAAGAGGTTTTATCCTCGCCGGCAGCCAAATAGAGCAGGTGAATCGGCTCGGCAATCGCGAGATTGCGCGGCACGCGAATAAATGCGCCGTCTAACGCGAAAGCGGTGTTGAGTGCAACAAACGTTTCTTTTTCATATTCGGCATATTGCGCCAGATACTTGGCTGCCAACTCAGGATCGCGTTTGAGCGCTTGCGCCAAACTCTCCACTGCGAGCCCTTTCGCCTGCGACACCAGGCGCGACAAAGCCGGCGCGAATTGCCCATTCACAAAAACCAGCAGGTTTTGTTCCACCTCGGGAATTTCGAATTTGGCCGCCGAACTCGCTGTGACATTCACCGGCTGAGGCAGGAGCTTGAATTTGTGCTCCAGCATTGGCGCCAAATTGGTATATTTCCATTCCTCGTTGCGCACCGTCGGAAAACCTAACTCGGAGAAATGCGAAATAGCGTCGCGGCGAGTCTCGTGAAACGGCAAAGCCGTGCCGCCGTTCAGCTTGCTCTCAAAAAAATCGAAGTTGGAAAGATACCACGCCTTGGCTTCGGTATATTGCACGATCGGGGATTCCATTTTTAAATGCTCAATTTGTATTGAAGTAAAATCATGACAGCGCCTGCTGACAGCCAATCATCGCGGTTGGCAATCCGCGGTTTGCGCCAATTCCGTATGACGGCATGCTTTCACGCGGCTTCGGCTTCCAGAAGTTCATCTTTGACCCAGTCATAGCCGTGTTCTTCGAGCTTCAGCGCCAGCTCCTTGTCGCCGGATTCGGCGATGCGGCCTTGCACCAGCACATGCACGAAATCTGGAACGATGTAATTCAGCAGGCGCTGATAGTGCGTGACGACGATCACGGCGTTGTCCTTGCTGCGCAGCTTATTCACGCCGTTGGCAACGACCCGCAGCGCGTCGATGTCCAAACCGGAATCGGTTTCATCGAGAATGGCGAGCTTGGGCTCCAACATCGCCATTTGAAAAATCTCGTTGCGCTTTTTCTCGCCGCCGGAAAAACCTTCGTTCACCGCGCGGCTGAGCAACTTTTCGTCCATGTTTACCAGCCGCATCTTGGCCTTCATCATCGTGAGAAATTCCATCGCATCGATTTGCGGCAAGCCGCGGTATGCGCGAATGTCGTTGATCGCGGTTTTGAGAAAATTCGCCATGGTCACGCCCGGAATTTCAACCGGGTATTGAAACGCCATGAACACGCCCTCGCGAGCGCGATCTTCGGGAGACATGTCCAATAAATTTTTGCCGTTGAAAATCACCTGGCCGCCGTCAACCTCGTAGCCCTCGCGACCGGAGAGAACATTTGCCAGCGTGCTTTTGCCCGAGCCGTTCGGGCCCATGATGGCATGCACTTCGCCGGCTTTCACGTCCAAATCAAGCCCGCGCAAAATTTTGTTGCCATTAACCGATACTTCCAAACCCTTGATGCTTAACATGCTTTGACTTCCCTGAAATATGTTTTTGCTTACGTTCGCAACAACCCTTGTGTGCGGTTACCTTAAAAATTAAATCCCTCCTTTATGTCATCCAGAAAGAGAACCAGTGCAGTTGCAGGCATCATGCCGAGTACTTCACAAGATTCTTCTGAATGACGTTTCAAAGGCGCTACTCCTGCAGATTAAGGTAACCGTGTACGGATAAATGTGACCGAGAAAAATCAACCGACGCTGCCTTCCAGGCTGATGGCCAGCAGCTTCTGCGCTTCCACCGCAAACTCCATCGGCAATTCCTTGAACACTTCCTTGCAATAACCGTTCACGATCAGCGCCACGGCATTCTCCATCGAGATGCCGCGCTGGTGGCAGTAAAACAATTGATCTTCCCCGATTTTCGAAGTGGTGGCCTCGTGCTCGATTTTGGCGGTTTTGTTGTTGACTTCAAGATACGGAAACGTGTGCGCGCCGCAGCGGTCGCCGATGAGCAGCGAATCGCATTGCGAAAAATTGCGCGCATTGTCGGCCCTCGACCCGACCTTAACCAAACCGCGATACGAATTGTTGCTTCTTCCGGCGGAAATGCCTTTTGACACAATCGTGCTGCGCGTGTTTTTGCCGAGATGAATCATCTTCGTGCCGGTGTCCGCTTGCTGGCGATTATTCGTCACTGCCACCGAATAGAATTCGCCGACCGTGTTGTCGCCCTTCAAAATCACGCTGGGATATTTCCACGTAATGGACGAACCCGTTTCGACCTGGGTCCACGAGATTTTGGCGTTCGCGTCAAGGCAAATGCCGCGTTTTGTGACAAAGTTATAAATGCCGCCTTTGCCGTTTTCATCGCCGGGATACCAGTTCTGCACCGTCGAATATTTGATCGTGGCATTCTTGTGAGCCACCAACTCGACCACCGCCGCGTGCAATTGATTCTCGTCACGCATCGGCGCGGTGCAACCTTCGAGGTAGCTCACGTAAGCGCCCTCTTCGGCAATGATCAGCGTGCGTTCGAATTGCCCCGTGTTCGCGGTGTTGATGCGAAAATACGTCGAAAGTTCCATGGGACAGCGCACGCCCTTGGGCACATAACAAAACGATCCGTCGCTGAACACGGCAGAATTCAATGTCGCAAAGTAGTTGTCGGTATATGGCACAACCGAGCCGAGGTATTTCCGCACGAGTTCGGGATGATTTTGCACGGCTTCGGAGAAGGAACAGAAGATGATGCCCAGCTTGGCCAGTTCTTTCTTGAACGTCGTTGCCACCGATACACTGTCCATCACGGCATCGACCGCCACGCCGGAAAGCCGCTTTTGCTCTTCCAAGGAAATGCCGAGCTTGTCGAACGTTTCGCGCAGCTTGGGATCGACTTCATCCAGGCTGTTGAGCTGTTTGCGCGCTTTCGGCGCGGCATAGTAAATGACATCTTGATAGTTGATGGGCGGATAACTCACGTTGGGCCAGCGCGGCTCCTTCATTTTCAGCCAATGGCGATACGCTTTTAAGCGCCATTCCAGCATGAAAGCCGGCTCGCTCTTCTTGGACGAAATCAAACGAATGATATCTTCGTTCAGGCCTTTGGGCGCAACGTCCGTTTCGATGTCCGTGAAGAAACCGTACTTGTATTCGCCTTGTGTCAGTTTTTCTATGGTGTTAATTTCGGTGCTCATGAGAACGTCTTTCGGTTAACGTAGCCTCGCTTCTTCTGCTGCGGGTCAAGCCCGCAGAATTGCGCTCTAACGCAATTTCAAACGAGAAAGCGTGGCTGCGAAACAATGAACCGCATAGCCCCACGCGGGGAAGAACTGCAATGTTTGAATTACGCCTGAAACGAATGACCGCAACCGCAGGTGCGCTGCGCATTTGGATTGACGAACGTGAAGCCCGAGCCCTGCAAACCGTCGGTGTAATCCACGGTCGTGCCTTCGAGGTAGAGCGCGCTCTTGGAATCCAACAAAATTTTCACGCCGTTTGACACCAACACTTCATCATCTTCACGCGCATCTTTATCCAGCGTCAGGAAATAGGATAAACCCGAACAGCCGCCGCCTTGTACGCCCACGCGCAACGCCAATTCACCCTCGTTTTGGCTCTCTTGCGCAATAATCTTCTTCACTTCCGCTGCTGCTTTGGGGGATAAGTTAATCACGGTAAACCTCCTTAAAAATTTATAAAAGTGACGTTAACGTTTTCAAACCATGACTTGATACAACTTTTGCGTTCGCCCGGCCGGCTGATTAAGATCGGTAAGCGAAATGCCATGGAGAAAATTCTTGAATTCCATCTGAATTTTTATGAACGGATCGCTGATGTTGCACACGCCCTCACTATATTGAATACACTTACAACCTTCGCTCTCGGTGACGCACTCGACGATGCCGAACGGGCCGTCAATGCACTCCACCACATCAGCCACGGAAATTTTATTCGGCGAACGGCCAAGAACATAACCGCCGCGCACGCCTTGCGTGCTCGCCACGATGCCGGATTTCGACATTTTCTGTAAGATCTTGGCCATCAACTCATCGGGAATGCGATAACGCTCCGCAATTTCCTTGGCGGTACACAAATGTTCAGCCTCGCGATTCAGCATATGCTTGAGCGCGATTATGGCGTACTCAGCTTTGCGTGACAGTCGTAACATGGCTTCTTCTTAAATCCGACTATTTTGGTCGGAGATATGATACAAAAAAGGCCTACACAAGTCAAGAAGAAATTCGACTCAATTTAACTCGACTACGTCATATTCCAAAAAATCACCGCAGTGGCGCGGAGATCGCAGAGTAAGATTTATTGGAATTCCCAGCGAACTCTGCCTCTCAGCGGTGAATCTGACATAGTCAAGTCAATACAATGAAGCTAGGCGAAATGCGCGATAGGCAAAGCTCTGGGGAGTTACAATCGCCAAATCCCACCGTTTCATACCGGAGGGGTCGATTTCGACGAGATGCTGCGCGGTGCCAAAGCAGATCAGTGTGTTGCCATTTGCCAGGCGCTGCGCAAAACCGAGAGCAGAAGCAAACAGGGGCGGGTCGTGACGATACTCCCGCACCAATTCCGCAATTTTTGCGGTTTCATCGAGTCTATACTCGACGGCGCGGCTGACGGGCGGCGAGTGTAAATTGCCGTTATCAAACAAAATGACATTGCCGTTGCTCAAACGCCGGATGCCGTGTTGATGCGAAAATCCGTTGAGCGGGTCGTTGATAAACGTAAACTGATTGTTCTTGCCGCCCCAACGCCAGATGACTTCTCCGGTTTGCGCATTGATCTTCGTGATCTCATCGCAATTGCGAAACGACACTAACAAATGGCCGTCGTCGTCAATCTCAATGGCATTGCCGTGCCACGGATTGACGCTGGCCCCAACGAGAGAAATATCCGGAGCCGCATCCGTAACTTTGAAATGATCGAAGGTGCGCCACAACAATGGCGGCGCGTTATCACGCTGATGCTCCACGACGATGCCGCGCACATTCGCATTTGGCAGGCCGCCGAATGCCGTAAGATCCATTTCTCGAAATTCGATGCCGAACAATGTGTAGCGCTCCTCGAACAATCTCAACTCGTGCGGCCCGGTGTCCCAGCCGTTGCTCGCGCGAAATTCACGCAAAATATTTCCCGCCCGATCGATCTCATAAAAATGCATGGGCGAGCCGTCGGCAGAAGTGTACACGGTGAAGTTCCCGTTCGGTTGTTGCTGAAAATCGATCACCGAGCCTTGAAATCTGCGGTACCAAACGATTTGGCCGTCATTATCTAGAATGAGAGCATAACCTTTGTCCGTGATGCCGCCGAAGGTCAAACCCATCATCACAAATCCCGGCGTTGGCGCGTCGTTCGTTAAAATGGAAAACTCCGGCAAATCATCCGGCAATGCCGCAGTGGTGAAGGCGAAACGCGGGCTCTCCACCTTGCTGCCGCTGGGAGAATGGGCAACGCCCTTCATAAAGTATGACGTCGCAGGCTTCAGTCCCAGCACCAGAATTTGTGCAGAGTCCATCGTCATTGTAACCGCGGGTGTATTTTCGCCTAATAGAGAATCAATGCCGAACGCGACTGCAGCCGAAGCGGCATTCTCTGCGTGAATGTTAACAAAGACGCTCAGCGGACTGTTGAGGTTGGGCTGAAGCGTGACGCGGTGTATGAGGGGAATGCGATTTTCGGGTTTGGGCTGCGTCGGCGTATGTTGGCAAGAACTTAGAAAAAATCCCGAAAGGACGATCCGGCAAGCGACAACTTTGGCGGCGGAAGGAGCTCTTCTGAGGAGGTTTTTGTCGGCCAGCATTTTCTCTTTGGAGATGAGGGCGGTATCCTCGTCGCATCAAAAAACGTTTGTGGCGATGGTTTTTGCTGATACAATTCGTTAGAACGTGAAAAAGTTCCCCCAATTCCCCCCGGAACGTTTGACTCAGGGCTTGTGGAAACTTGTGCCGATGAATTTCAGCGCCTCCAACAGCCCGCCGCGCCAATATGACCAGGCATGCGCCCCGTCGCGCACGCGATATTCGTGCGGAATTTGCCTTTGCGTGAGCGCCACGTGCAGCATGGCATTGCCGGTGGTGAGATAATCGTCGTCCCCGCAATCGAGGTAGATTCTGACGCTTTTGAGTTTTTCAACCTCTAGCGTTTCTGCAATACGAATGGGATTGTAAGACAGCAAATGATTCGTGATCCGCGCCTTGCCTGAAGCGGGTCCATAAATCGCGGTCGGCCAGCGGCCCCAGGCTTGCTCGTTCATCGCAATAAATTGCTCCGTCGTGTTGACGGCGGGACTCAACGCCGCACCCGCAGCAAACTGCTCCGGATGCCGCATGATATAAACCAATGCGCCAAAACCGCCCATCGAAAGTCCGGCGATGCCGCGGTAATTTTTCTCGGCGCGAATGCGATAGCGCGCTTCAACATACGGCACAAATTCCTGAAAGAAAAAATCTTCATACCGAACAGTCCCGTTGTAATCGTTGATGTACCAGCTTACGCCGGCATCGGGCATGACAAGGATCATGGGCGGAATCTCGCGCGCGGCAATCGCTTCATCCGCGATGAGATGCGCCTCGCCGAATTGAATCCACGCCATGTCGTTATCGGTGTAGCCGTGCAACAGATAGACAACCGGATAAAAGCGACTCGAGGTTTCGTAATCAAACGGCAGATAAACAGTGTAGCGCACTTTTGCGCCGAGAATTTTGCTGTCGAGCGTCAGGCCTTCTTTCACGGTGCCGCGTGAAACTTGGGCATGGGCTGCGGCGGGCAATGCCAACAGAAACGAAAGAACAACCAGAATCTTCATTGGTTTTTTCTTTTTTGATTTTAATTGATCCAGTTGATGCAGGGGCGACCGGGGCGGTCGCCCCTACTCACGTCATCGCGCTCATGATGCGCTCGGGCGTCATGGGCAGTTGAAATAACCGCGCGCCGGTTGCGTCAAAGATGGCATTTGCGATCACCGCGCCCATGCAAATGATCACCGGCTCGCCGCCGCCTTGAGGATCCGCATCCTTCGAATCGATCAGAACGGTTTCGATTTCAGGCATCCAGGAAAAACGCGGGAGTTGATATGTGTCAAAATTCAGATCGAGAACATGACCACCTTTGAAGTGAACCTCTTCCGTCAGCGCATAGCCCAATCCCATGTTCACACAACCTTCCATTTGAATTTTGGCGCCCTGGGGATTGATCACCAACCCCATGTCCTGCGCCGCGACCACACGTTTGACCTGCACGCTGCCGTTGTCCTTGTTGACCGCAACTTCCGCCATCACGGCAACCCAGGTTCCCGCATCAAAACCGCACGCCATACCAAAACCTCTGCCGCTGGGCAGCTTGCCCGGCTTCCAACCGAATTTCTCCGCCGCCGCTTTGAGAACGCCCTGCACTTTTTCGTTCTTCAAATTTTTCAAGCGAAACTCCAGCGGGTCGATGCCCGCTTTGGCGGCCATGATGTCGATCTGTGATTCGCGCGCAAACGTGTTGGTGTTATTCGCCGGCGCGCGCCAGGCTCCGGTGGCAAACGGATGCGCCCCGGTAACGCCGCGGCCATACACTGCCGTGCTGTGATGCGGGATGTCATAGAAATGCTGCGCCCCGCGTTCACCGGCGAAATAAACATGATAATCCCAGAAGGCAATGCCGCCAGAGTTCGAGAGGCCGGATTTTATTTTTACCACCGCCGCAGGCCGGAACGAGTCGTAGAAAAATTCTTCTGCGCGCGTCCAAGCCACTTGCACCGGCTTGCCGGAGAGCTTTGCCAGGCGCGCGGCTTCGACGGCTTGTTGATTGCGCGATTTGCCGCCAAAGCCGCCGCCGACATGCGGCGTGATGACGCGGACTTTTTCTTCCGGCATGCCGAGCGCCCGCGCGATCTCAGCTCGCGCGCCAAACGGCGACTGCGTCGAGGCCCACACCGTGATCTTGTCGCCCTCAAACTTTGCGGTCGCGGTGTGCGGTTCCATTGGCGCATGCGCGACGTAGCTGTTCAAATAGGTTTCTTCGAACGTTGTCGAGGCGCTCTTTTGTCCGGCGGCAAGATCGCCGGCCTGCGCCACCACGTCACCCTCCGGGGCGAGTTTGAGCAAATGATCGAAAATGTTTTTATCATCGACATTCGCTGCCGGTGTGTCAAACCCGGCTTGAATTTTCTTCAAAGCATTCTCGGCCACATCGGGATATTTGTGCAGCACCGCCACCAAATCGCCCTCGCGCACGATTTGCACGCCGGCAATCTGTTGCGCCGCTGCCGTATCCACGCTGATCAACTTGGCGCCGTGCGCCGGCGGCCGCAAGATCCGCGCATACATCAAATCGGGAAATTGAATGTCTCCAGCGTACTTGGCCTTGCCCGTAACCTTGTCCCGGGCATCTCGCCGGTTTACAGGCCTGCCGATAATCTTGTATTCCGCAGCGCTTTTGACAATTGCTTTTTCGGTCAGTGTGCGCGCGATCTTCTGGCCTTTGGCCAATTGCGCATAAGTAACGCGATGGCCCGGCTTCGCCGCTTCCCAAATGACGCCGTCTTTCACGGCTAAACGATCTTTGGGAATGTTGAGCTGCTCCGAGGCCAGTTTGATAAGAACGGCTTTTGCTTCCGCGCCCGCGGCGCGCAATGCCGGTCCGAAAAAACGTGTGGACATCGAGCCCCACGTGCCGCGATCGTACGGGCACAGGTCGGTATCGCCCATCACCATATCAATGGCATCCAGCGAAACCTCAAGCTCCTCGGCCAGCTCCTGGGCAAGCGAGGTGATGATGCCCTGTCCCATCTCGATCTTGCCGGTGAAGCAGGTGACGCGGCCGTCTTCGCCGATGCGCAGATAGGCGTTGAAATCCGCCGGGTACATGCGTTCCTGGGCTTCGAGCGAGGAAACAAAATTCGTGGGCGCGGCCCACAGCACAAAGATGCCGCCGCCCAGGCGTTTGAGAAAGTCGCGGCGGCTGAGAGAATATTGCGAGATGGCTTCTTCAAACCCGAGATCCAGATATTCGCTCTGCTTCATTTGGTCATCCCTCCTTTCGCGGCGCTTTGAATGGCTTGCACGATGCGCTGATGCGCGCCGCACCGGCATAGATTGTCATCCATCCCGGCAATGATTTCTGCGGCGCTGGGCTGCGGCTTTTTCAATAACAGCCCATAAGCATTGAGAATCATTCCCGGCGTGCAAAACCCGCATTGCAGCGCGTCGTGTTCCATGAACGCATGCTGCAGTGGATGCAGTTTGCCGTTTTGTGGCAGTCCCTCGATCGTCATGACTTCTTTTCCGGCCACGTCTTGCATTCTCAATTGACATGAACGGATTGCTTCTTTGTCCAACAAAACCGTGCAAGCGCCGCACAGGCCCTCGCCGCAACCATACTTTGTGCCGGTCAGGCCAAAGTCCGTGCGCAGCACCCACAAGAGGGATCGATTGCCGTCAACCTGCAACCGTGTGGGCTTGCCGTTCAACTTGAACTGAATTGTTTGTTCCATATCTGCCTCCAAGCTTGGTTATTTTCGGCGCAACATGAACCGCACCCCCAAAAGCCTACTGCAGACGACGTAGGCCATAAGGCGTTCAAAGTCAGAACAGAATTCAGAAAGTTTTTCGCCCACCGAAACGAAATCCCACTGAAAAGACTTTTTCTGTGGCAGTTCCAGTTTTGTGGGCGAGGTTCTCAAGAATGCGGCCCGTCAGGGTTATGATTTTGAAAGGAAGAATGTTCTGCCAATCATCGCTGAACCTCAGCTATCGCAGTCCCGCGATGAAAATATCATGCTGATCTCAAAATGCAAGGAGTTTCTCACACCAGCCGTGCTTCCCCTCCCGATAAAGGCAGACGATTTTTTTCAGGAGAATTTTAATCAAAGGCGGGAAAAGCACACGCCGAAATGCCCGACAATTCTGCCAACACGAAGTTGCCAGTTGTAAGCCCGAACTCGCATCTCCGGCGCAATTTCAAATTTGCATGCGATTGCCGAAGTGATAAAATCGTAAGAACTCCAGCGTTTTGGCAGCGGGCGGTGAAAGGTGGGACAAAATTACAAGGGGTGAAAGGCCGATACCGACAAAGTATTGCGGTTTGACTTTCGGTTGAAAGGGATGGCGCACACCATAGCCAAAACCAAGATGCAGCGGAATACCTAACTTGCGGTTGAGATCATATGTCAGCCAATGCGTCATGCGCTCGTAGCGCTTGACGGTATCATGCCGGAAAGGATCAGCCGGGGTGAGATAGCTGAAGCGCAAATCAAAATCTTGCAAAAAAGACACACGCGTTTTCGCCAATGCGAAGCCGATGCCGGCAAAATTGGCGACAAGATCCGAATAACTCGCCTCGTCCTTCACCCGACGGCCGTCAACATATTCGAGCGCCGTCATAATGAAGGCAGAGGTGCCAGCGCCGATCCAATCGGCAACAGATTTCGGCACGCCCGCCCATTGATAAACCCCGGCAACCGCCTGCGTGATGCGATAGCTGCCTTGAAAGTGCATCACCTCGTCGAACAGCAGCGTGTGGTCTTTCGTCAGATCGTTTCCAATTTTGAACGGCTGTCCAACTTTGCCGAACAGGCCGTTGTACTTCACAAAACCATATCCTCCCATTCCCAGCGTTGCGGCCTGCACCAACGCCATCCGTTCCCAGCGAATGTGCGCAGGGGTTTCCAACATTTCATGAGACGGCAACATTGTTTCATCGATGCGGTTCATCGGCGGCGAAAACGCCAACTCTGGCGCGCGCGAGACCAGCGGGGCTGCTTTTCTCGGCTGGGAAAGTTTGGGCGGAATAATGACTTCCAAGCGAGGCTGTAACGTGGCTGTTCTTGAAGCTGCATCCAAGATTGACACGCTGGGGCCTTCTGTTCGGGCAATGGCTTGAGATTCTGCGCGCGCCGGGATTTCCGGTGTTGGTTTGATTTTTGGCTGAACCGGCAATTCGTGCAGCGAAGAGATCAGAAGCAGCAACCACAGCAAGGCCCAACGAATGACGTGAAAATTATGCCGCTGAGCCGGCAACGCCGGAAAATTGGCAGGCTGCGGACGCTGCCGAAGTTGCGCGGCGCGAGGCTCTTCTTCGAACGGCTTAAACGCTGCCGCGGCGCGCAAACGCCGTTGCTTTTGGCGGCGCGTTTGCCTAGCACGGTATTTGCGTTTCTTCCCGCGCCGAATGGTTGCTTGATAAGGGGTGGCCATAATCGAACAAACGGAAATCTCATTTCACGTCTGAGGGCGGCAATAGCAATAATCTAAACGGGAGGTGATCGAAAGAAGAGGTGATCGTACGGCGTTTCCCCTGCACCAACACAACGCAATCAAATATACACCGGCGCTGCAGAAAAGCAAGACTTTATTTGAGGCAAAAATTACGAGATTGGCAATAATCGTAGCGTTGACAAAATTGTAAGATGGTCACGAATCCAGCCCGAGCGCTTTCATTTTTTTGTAGAGATGGCTGCGCTCCAGACCAAGCATTTGCGCCGCGCGCGACATGTTGCCGCCGGCAGATTGCAGGCACGCCGTAATGTAGTCGCGCTCGACTTGCTTGCGTACTTCTTCCAATGAGGCGCCCATCGGAAAGCGCGGCCCGGCTGCGGCATGCGCAGTTTGCAGCGACAAGGGCAGATCCGCTGGCGTAATGTTTTCCGCCGGCGTCATAATGACAAGGCGTTCGACAGTGTTTCTCAGCTCGCGAATGTTGCCCGGCCAGTGATAGTGCATGAGTTTCTCCAGCGCTTCCGGCGTGAAATGTTTGCGCTTGAACCCGTTTTCGGCGCAATACACCGCCGTAAAATGCTCGATGAGCACAGGAATGTCGGCGCGGCGTTCGCGCAACGGCGGCATCACAAGCGGCACAACGTTCAGGCGATACCACAAATCTTCCCGAAAATTTCCGCGCCGGACTTCTTCTTCGAGATTCTTGTTGGTGGCGGCCAGCACGCGCACCTCCACGCGCTGCGTTTTGGTTCCGCCCACGCGCTCAAACTCGCCCTCCTGCAACACGCGCAAAACTTTGGCCTGCACTTTCAGGCTCATGTCGCCGACTTCGTCCATAAACAACGTGCCGCGATCGGCAAGCTGAAACTTGCCCTCGCGGCTGGCGGTGGCGCCGGTGAACGCGCCCTTTTCATGGCCGAACAACTCGCTTTCAATCAAATCTTCCGGAATGGCCGCGCAATTGACTTTGATGAACGGCCCGTTGGCGCGCTCGCTTGATTCGTGAATGGCGCGCGCCGCCAGTTCTTTACCGGTTCCGCTTTCACCCAAAATCAACACGCGCGTGTTGGTGGGCGCCACCCGGTTGATTTGTGCGCGAATGTTTTGCAGCGCCGGGCTGTCGCCGATCATCTCGAATTTGCCGGAAATCTCGCGGCGCAACCGTGAGTTTTCCTCCGCAAGTTGCTTTTGCGCCAGCGCATTCTTCACCGCCAGCAACAGTTTTTCTTTGGAGATCGGCTTCTCGATAAAATCATAGGCGCCCTCGCGCGTGGCCGCCACCGCGTTTTGAATGGTGGCATTGCCGGAAACCATGATCACGATCGGCCGGTGCGGCAAACTCTTGAGCGAGGGCAGAAACTGCAAACCGTCCATTTCCGGCATGACGATATCGAGCAGCAGCAGATCGAAT
Organism: uncultured Cytophagia bacterium; assembly: GCA_964457925.1. Classification (GTDB taxonomy): domain Bacteria; phylum Zhuqueibacterota; class Zhuqueibacteria; order Zhuqueibacterales; family Zhuqueibacteraceae; genus Coneutiohabitans. The sequence goes on along the minus strand of CAYWGH010000001.1, from coordinate 446,853 downwards.
TTCTGCTCACTCAACCGTTGCGCCGCCTCAGCCGCAGAAGCGGCTTGCGCGACTTCATAGCCGGCGCTTTGCAGAATCATTTCCACCGACCGGCGGATGTTGGGTTCGTCGTCGACGATGAGAATTCTTGCGGAAGCCATAGGGGAAAACTGGTTTATGCGCTTGCCTTATCAAACTGCTGACGGATGTATGCGAGTACTTTCTGCAATGTCATTGGCAACGATTCTTCAACGCCGCCGGGCGTGTGTACATGAAAGGGAAACATCGAGAGATAGGGATGATGCGGAGAGTTGTCCCAACGCCGGATAAGCTGTAACTGCTGATCAAGCCAATGAAATGAGTACTTGCGCTCCCCATTTAGAAAAACATAATCACGTACATGCGATATTGAATCATCATCAAAATCGATTTGGGCGGCGAATTCGTAGGCGCCTCCATATTGCCGAAATCGTTTGATTTCATAAGAGGTGACAATCTGCGAATGCGCTTCGATAATCCCAATCACGATTCAAGCTGCAATTTTTGAATTTTGTCGCGCCAATAGCCCGCCCCCTCTTGGGCAAACTTCCACGCCAGGTAGTCGTCATGTTCAGCGAAGTCTTCCTCAGACTGGGAATGAATTTTCTTCTCGAACTCCGCAAAGGATAGTCCGTATTTGCTTGCAAAGGCTTCACACTCTTGCGCGAATTCGGCGGCCTTTTGCGAAGCGTTGAATAACGCCGTTTCACGCACGGCGTTTTTTTGTGAAATACCCAGTTCCTTCAATACCGCGCTCGCTGTAGTCATAAGCATAATCCTTTACTCAAATCGCTTTTGAGGCCTTGAACAGCGCGGACCGGCTGGTCAGCAGCCGATCTGTTCTTATTTTGATGCGTCGGAATATAATGTGTCGATTCACGAAAAGCAAGATGGGGCTGATAAGCTGGAGGCAGATTAACACACCTGGCTGATTGCTCGGGATCGCGAGGATATTGATGACAGCGCTGCCTATGCCCGCCAGCTTCGCACACGTTAAATCCACGTCACCACAATTAAATGTCATTCTGGAAGAACCTTGTGAAGTTTGAGGCCAGGCTGAATTTTCACAAGAGATTTTCAGAAAACAACCAAGATGGAGCTGATACGGCTGTTCAAGCTTGCGAAAAGATCGCAAGACCTGAGTTCGATTCTCGCTTGCATTAAGCGATTAGTTTTTCAAACACGGAATAAAATTCTAAATTTTTTTTGCCCACAAAATTGAAATCCCACAAAAAAAGCTTTTTTACCTCTGCGGGATTTCCACATTTTTGGTAATGATTGCATTGCTCGAAAAAATATATTCGATAATTTTTGGGTTGATATTGCATACACCTTCAAGCTGGTCCACACGCCGGGCGCTGAACCCTGCCTGATCACAAGCCGGCTGAATGGCTTCCCAATACACTTCGGCCATGTCATCGCTAAACGGCATGATCACAAAACAAGTCTTCTCAATTTTAACATTCGCCATGTTTACCCCTGAAAATACTCGATAATCATTTCGGCAGGCGTTCTTTATCTTGAATTTCTGGCAATGTTGCGTTCGTCAAAAATCACCGCCCGGGCGCTGCAATTTTTCAGGCGATAAATTAAGTTTTTAAATTCTTGCCTAAAAACTAATGAGAAAGAAAAGCGTCCGGGCGGCGATCAGATTCATGCCAAGTTTTCATTTTAAAACACGCCGCCCATCTTTAAAAGCGCCTCCACTCCCGCAAACATAATCGTTGAAAAGCTATCCTGCAAGCCGTAGTACCACGGAATCACATACTCCAGAAAGCCGGCCATCCACAGCGCGCTGATCACATTCAACAGAAAGCCGGAGGTTGCCATAGTGGCGAGCGAAACGTTTTTGACGCCGCCGAAGAGCAGCGCATTCACCGGTGTGCCGAGCGGCAGCATGAAAGCGTTGGTGGAGGCCAGTCCGATCGCCATCATCGCGACCAACGGATTCAAATCCAGGCTCAACGCCAAACCATGCACGAGCGGAAACAGAACAACGGCGACGGCGGTGTTGCTAATCGCCTCCGTGGTCATGGTCGTAATAAAACAGAGAAAAAAGTATAACGCAAACGGCGGCAGGCCTTGTGGAATGAGCTGCACAAGATGGCTGCCCAGCCATTCCGGCACGTCGAGGTAAATCAGCAACCCGCTGATGGCGAGGATGATCGCCACGAACACAAAAGCGCGCACGGGCAATTCATTAAAGCAATCCGCAAAGCGCAACAACGGTTGCCGCTGCCGGCCGGGCGCGCGAAAAACTGGCGCAAAGAGCAAAGCTGCATAGCAAACGCCGAACAGCGCGGCGAGCTTGTCCCACAGATTCCAGCCGATTTCAAAATTGAAGAGGGTGATGCTCCAACCGCCGACGGGCGCGGCAATCTGCAAAATTGAATGCAAGGCCCAAAATCCGAACCAAAGCCCAATGGCGCGCCACGCCAGCCGCACACGCTCAGGCTGTTCCCGGACGGTGTGAAACTCGGGAATATCGATGCCCTCCTCACGTTGCCGTTTCGGCACGAAAACATAAACCACGAGAAGCCAGGCAATGCCCGCCATGATGAGGACCAGGGGCAGGCTCCAGCCGAACCAGGAGAGAAAATTGATTTTTTCACGATTTTCGACTTTGAACAATTCCAGCGCGCCGAGCATGAGGGCATTGGCCGGGCTGCCAACAAGCGAGCCCATGCCGCCGATGTTGCAGCCGTACATGACAGTGCAGACCATCATGGTGGTCAAGCGGCGCGCGACTTGCGGTTCGTGATGCTGCGTAAAACTTTTGGCCAGCGTGTTGAGCACCGGCAGCAGAGTCAGCGCCGCGATGAAATTCGGCGTGAACATCGACACGAAACCGGAGGCCAGCAGCAAGTAAAGCAAAAACTGCTTGAACGAATCGCTGCGCCGTTGAAAGATTCCTGCGAAGAATAGCTCAACCAGACGGTAACGCACGCTCAAACGGGAAATGAGAAAACCGGTGGCAAAGAGGAAAATGTAGGACATGAGACTTGCTCTCGGTGATGCGCAACGGGGTTCAATAAGCTCCGGAACGTCAATGATTTTTAATGCTGCGAGGGTTTGTCTGTCAGAGTTGATTATTTCGTCTGGCTGTGACAATCTGAAAGATTTGCCCACAAAATAGAAATCCCGCAAAAGAAGTTTTTGTTTTGGGGGATATCAAATTGGGGGGCGAGGCTTGCGAAGCGGCATTGTTACAGCTTCAGATTTCAACCTCAAAAACTGGCTTGCGCGCCCGGTTTGGCAAAAACGACCTGGGGCGACTATGTCACATTCCAAAAATCACCGCAGTAACGCGGAGATCGCAGAGTAAGATTTATTAGAATTCCCAGCGAACTCTGCCTCTCAGCCGTGAATCTGACTTCGTCAAGTTAGTCCATAAAGAGTGAATTCGCTGCTTTAAAAGCAAAGACTTTTCTGTAAGCGGATTTTACCGGAAGCAGATACTGCCCTTGCCCATGCGCTTACCAAGAAATCCGCTTACAAAAAGCTTTTTCATTCCGGCTTGTCCAGCTCTTGGTTTCTTTAAAGTGAACTCAGCGCAGAAAAAGCAATAAGTTCTTTCAACTGATAATAAAACCCAGCGAGTAAGGCCACAAGGCGCTCAAAGTTAAAATAAAATTCTGAAAGTTTGTCGCAGGATAATTTGTCGGCAGAACGATTCAAAATAATTCTGCAGATAAATCATCCTGTCAAAGTTTTTTTTCGGCGATGTTCGGCGACTCCGGCGCATTTCGGTGGAAAAATGTTATCGCTGATGGTCACCGGAGACACTGAGTTTCGCCGAACAGTTATTTGCTGCTTCGCAGAAGCTTTGATTTGCAGCTTGTCTGCAAATCGGGGTAGAGTTTTAACAGCTGGGTTCTTCAATCAGTTGGAGATACTTTTGGGGTTGCGGCTTGCGCATTGTGGTTTATCTAAAAATAATCTCCCGCACAAACGTAGCCCCGCCCCTTATGGACGGCTGGTGGAACAATGAAATTTCGTGTTCCATCAATGCCCCACGAGGGAACGGGGCTACGACGAACCCGGGAAGTAATTTTTAGACGCGCACCTAATCCATTTTTTGCGGTGTTTTCAACACCTTGATAAAAAAGCGAATGGTGATGAATCCAATGATCGTCCAGGCGGTCAGCATGGTAATCAAACCGGCAGTTGACATGGGAACCTCCTTAGGAACGTTGCGCGCGGCGTTGCCAGGCGTTGCGCACGGCCAACGCAATGCCGGCGAACACGATGAGCAACAGCGTGCGCGTCATATCAACGATAAAAACTCGCGTCGGTGCGCCGTCTTTGAACCAACTGGTGTCTTCAAAACCGACGTGTAACAGTTTGCCGAGCAGGCTGCCGGCATCGAGCGGCCAGCCTTCTCCGCTGAAGAGTTTGCCAAAAGCGCCGGCCCAATCGCCGCCCGCCGGGCTGACCAGCGAGCCGACAAACACCAGTGTGATGAAGGCCGGGGTGACATACTTGATCACGAATTTGAAGAACAATGGAATCTTGATGTCAGCGCCGCGATTGATCTCCGCCCAGCCTTTGTCGATGCCGAAAACCCAGGCAAACGCGATGATCTCGAACATGGCAAAAATGACGAGAGAGTAACTGCCGACCCAGTCGTCATACTCGCCGAACGCGCCATAACCAAAAAAGAAAATCGTGGGTAACGCCAGCAAGAAGGTGAAGACGCCGAACACCAGCGCAGACTTCTCGCGCGTCATTTTGTACTCATCCTGCATAAAAGCCATCACCGGCTGGCCCATGGCGAGCGAGCTGGTAATGCCGGCAAAAAACAGCAAGCCGAACCAGGCCAGGCCTGAAAGCGCGGCAAAGATCGGCCCCCAATTCTGAAAGAGATTGGGCATGGTACGAAATGCCATGGTCAAACCGACATTGCCGGGCGTTTGAATCCATTCGAGGCTGAAGTAGGCGACCGCGATCGGAATCACGATTGAGCCGCCGAGCAGCACTTCGACGAATTCATTCATCCAGCCGGCGGAGGCGGCGTTGAGCGCAATATCTTCCTTTTCGCGCACGTACGCGGCAAAGCAATGAATCGAGCCCATGCCGACCGAGAGCGTAAAAAAGATCTGGCCCGCCGCTTCAATCCAAACTTTGGGGTTCCAAATCGAGTCGTATTGCGGCGTCCACAAATAGTTGAGGCCGACCGTGGCGTCATTCACTGCGCCGTGTTCGCCGGCGTCGAGTGTGAGCGCGCGAATCGCCAGGAACGCGCCGAAGAGAATCAGCAATGGCATGCCGATCTTGGCCGCGATTTCCACGCCTTTGCTCAAGCCGCGCGAGAGAATCCAAATATTCAAAGCCAATGTGATGACAAAGAAAACTAACGCCGGGCCAGAAAAATTGACGAACGGATTGCCGGTGGTGCCGACGTAATCATTGAAGAAAGCCGAGACTTGCTCCGGTTGCATTCCGGAAAATGCGCCGGTAATCGAATACCAGACGTAACCCAGCGTCCACGATTCGAGGTAGCAATAATAAGCCGCCACCAGCAAGTTGGTGAAGATGCCGAACACGCCAACATACTTCCACCATTTGCCTCCGCCAAGCGCATCCATCATGCCCGGCGCGCTGTGATGCCCGTATTTGCCGCCGTGCCGCCCGATGGCCCACTCGACCCACAACAACGGAATGCCCAACAGCAGGAACGAAACCAGGTAGGGGATGATGAACGCGCCGCCGCCGTTTTCCACGGCGCGCGCTGGAAAACGCAGGAAATTGCCGAGACCAACGGCATTTCCCGCCATCGCCAGCACAAGCCCGACGCGCGATCCCCAATGTTCTTTGTGACTCACGCTTTCCTCCCTTGAGTTGATTTATGGGGTGTTGGTCAAACAAAAGAAAACGCAGGTGAAACCTCAAATCTCATATCTCGACATCGAATGCCTGGCGCAAAGTTTCATTGATTGAGCGAGAAACGATAGGGACGCACGATCCAGGCGGTATCCGGGCCGGCGGCGGTTTGCGCCGGGCGGTAGCGGCTGCGAAATGCGGCATTGATGGCAGCCTGCGCACAGGCTTCATTTTGTGTGGCATTATTGAGCACGATGACCTGCACCACTTTGCCGGTTTCATCCACTTTGACGCGCAATTCGACCACGCCTTGCGCCTTGGCTTTGCGCGCGGACTGAGGATACTCTGGAAAACTTTCGACAATGGGGCGCGGCGGACTGAGCACCATGCGGCTCAATCCCACACCGCTTCCGGGACCCGTGCCCCAACCGGTACCGCCCGAACCCCAGGAGCTTCCCGGCAAGCCGGTGCCCTCTCCGCCGGTGCTGTCCAATTTTGGAGAAACCGCCGGTATCACTGCCAGCGATTCAACTTGCGCCAACGCGTCAGGAACCGGAACCGGCGTGCCCGGAATTTCAGTTGGGATGGGCGCGCTGCGGGAGCCGCCGCCTTCACCGCCGCCCTGGCCGCCGCCGGTTTGAAGCGGAATGATTTCAGCGTACGGCTGAAGTTGCACGGGCGTGACACGGCGGGACACGATCAGATCAATCGAAGCGTCGTCCGTCTGCACGGAATCGAGGCGCAACATCAGCAACGCCAACACATGCAAGGCAATGGCGAGCGCCAATCCTCGCAAGATGTTTTTTTGCAAAACTTCGCTGGAAAGTTCTGTTTGCCAATGCAACATCATTAACATGGGCCTACGATAAGCACGAAGCCGGCGAAATTCATCGGTCAAATTCCGATTTAGGGCGGCGCAGCAATATAAGAAACATTTGACAAACGAACAACAACCAGCCGGGCGCCAACACTCGCCGAGCCGTAAGCGCGATCATGCAGTCGCCTCGAACATGAACGACTTTTGATGACCCTCCATTTCCCCGGGTTTCATCATCACCAGAAATACAAATTGAGTAGTACTAAGACAATCAGCGACAAGATGGCGTAAAACTCAGGTTTTTTGACGAACGGCACAGCTGTCGAGGCCTCTTCCTTGACCAACCCCTTGACGAGGCCGATCAGCTCGTCCTTCGATTTCTTCTCGGTAAACAAGCTGACCACAATGGTGGCCACGAAGCAGATGACCCACGCCCACCAAGCGCGCCAAAAATTAGCTGCCATGTCGCTGGTGGGTTCGGAGAGCGTGATGGCGGCGGGATCAATCCAGGCAAACTTGACGGCCAGGAAAAGCAAAAACGAAGAAACCATGCCGGTTACCAAGCCCCAAAATGCGCCGTTCGGCGTAATCCACCAAACGAACATGCCAAGCAACATTGTGGCAAACAGCGGGGCATTGACCCACGAAAAGATAGCTTGCATGTAATCCATGATGCTGGGGAAACTTTTGGCCCAGTAAGCCGTGCCGACGCTGAGAATAATGCCAACGATGGTGGTCACGCGGCCCACCCAGAGCAGATGCTCGTCCGAGGCATTTTTGTTGAATACAGATCGGTAGATATCATAAGTCCAAACGGTATTGAACGCGCTCACATTGCCGGCTTGTCCGGCCATAAAACCGGCAAGCAGCGCAGTGATGCCCAGCCCGGCGAGGCCGGTGGGATAATAGCGCTGAATCAGCATGGGCAGCGCCGAATCGTAATTCACCTGGCCGCCGTCTTGCAACAAAGCAAACCCGCTTACAGGATCATTGGCGAGCACCAGGGCAATCAAACCGGCGATGATGACGATAAAAGGCACGGCCATCTTAAAGAAAGAGGCGATGATCGGCGTCAGGCGTGCGGCGCGCAAATCTTTGGCGGAGAAAGCGCGCTGCACCACGAGAAAGTCCGTGGTCCAATAACCGAAAGAAAGCACCCAGCCGAGGCCAAACACGATGCCCGCCCAGGTGACGGCCATGCCGTTTTCAGCCGGGTTTGCGGACGTTGACCAAAGCGTGTTGAAAGATTCTGGAATGCGGGCGAAGATGGCATCCACGCCGCCCAGCTCGATGATGCCCAGAATCGATACCAGGAACAATCCAAACCAAATGAGGAAGAATTGGATGATTTCAGTGAAGATGGCCGAGAGCAGGCCGCTCATCGTGATGTAGACCCCAACGGTAGCCGCGGATAGCCACATGCTGAGATCCCAGTTCCAGCCGAGAAACGTGTGCAGCACCAATGCCATCGCATACAAATTGATGCCGGAAACCAACAGCGTCATCACACCAAACGCAATGCCGTTGAGCACGCGCGTTTTTTCGTCGAAACGCAGCTTCAAATAACCGGGAACGGAATGAATGCGGCTGCTGTAATAAAAGGGCATCATGTAGATGCCGAGGAACAACATGGCGGGAATAGCACCCACCCAGTAGAAGTGCGCGACATACATGCCGTACTTGAAAGTGTTGCCGGTCATGCCGAGCAGCTCGAGCGCGCCCAAATTTGCCGAGAGAAAGGCCAGCCCTGCCACCCAGGAGCTGTTCTTTCTCCCCGCCATAAAGAAGTCTTCTTGATTTTTTGTGAAACGCTTGAGATAATACCCCAGGCCCAGGATAAAAGCGAAGTAAATGCCGATGATCAGCCAATCGACCACTGTCAGACCGAACGAAGACATGACTTTTTCCTTCTCACTCCAATAAACACTTTTGTGGATTTACACCGGCGTGTGAAGTGCCGGTTTTCACTGAGGCGACGTCTGCTCTCTCAATGAAGAAACCGTCCGGACGCCCACGAAGACGAGATCACCCAAGTTCTTCACCACGAAATCCTCATATCACAAGCGTCCGGACGGTGGCTTTCATCAGAAGACTAAATTAATTCAAATGCCCATGCCGCGCGCGGCGCCCACGATAATGAAAAATATAGCGCAGACATCCTGTCGGCCGGCTGGAAGCCCGCGCTACCGCATTCTCGTGGTAATCTGCCGGTCGCAACGATCAACTATCATTCCACCGTCTTGCGCCGATTTGTGAGCAGAAATACCAAACCGGCAAACGTCATGATGCCGCCCCACCACAAGTTCGGCTGCAAATGGGCCAGTGCCGGCGGCGGCGAGGGAGGGTTGAAGAGTTGGTAGGCCCCGGTGAGCATGATGATAACGCCCATGCTCACGAGCAAGAGGCCGACAAAATACCAGATGGTTTTCATGAGGCAATCCTCCTTTTTGAGAGCGGTTTCATGAAACGCTTGATAAAGTTTAACAATCAAATTCGGTAATGAGCAGATCAAAACTCATTAGATGTTCGTTAATTCACTGGATGGATGTTCTAAAAAATTTTCAAGGAATTGCATCAGTTTTTTATCAAGAGAACTGGCGAAGGCCAGCAAAACGTTCCCGGGCACTTGTGGCGGAGCGCCATGCGGCCTCAGCGGTTACAATCCATAATACCAGGGAATCACGTATCTCAGAAAGATGGCCAGTAGCGAAGAGCTGATCAGGTTCATCAAGAATCCTGCAGCGATCATGGTGGGGAGGAATACGTGTTTCACCCCGCCGTAAATCAACGCATTGGCCGGCGTGGCGATGGGCAGCATAAAGGCATTGGTGGAGGCCAGGCCAACAGCCAGTAATGCAACTAATGGATTCAGGCCGAAGCTCGCGGCGAGCGCATGCACGAGCGGAAACAACACCAGCGAGACCGTGGTATTGCTCAACGGCTCCGTGGCCATGGTGGTGACGAACGCCAGAGAAAAATACAGCACAATGCGCGGCACGTTTCTGGGAATGAATCCCTCGATATGCTGCGCCAGCCACTGCGGCGCTTTGATGAAAATAAAAAATGCGCTGATACCCAGGGCCAGCAGCACAAAAAAGAATCCCAGCACCGGCAGTTTGTGAAAGCAATCAGAAACTTTGAGCAAGGCCTCACGCTTGGCGGCGTCTTGAAAAAGTGGCGCAAAGAGCAAGATGACAAAGATCAGGCTGAATAGGGCTGCGAGCTTGTCCCACAAATTCCAACTGAGCTTGAGACCCAGCACGACAAAATTGTTTTCCGGCTGCGGCAGCAACAATTGCAGCGCGGAATGGATGAGCCAGAAACCGAACCAAAACGCCAAAACTACCCATGCTCGTTTCATCTGATTGCCGTTGCCCGGCGCGGGGCGGAACGGCGGCAGATCGATCACATGACGGCGTTCAGCAGCGGGCACGAACAGGAGACTGATCTGTGTCCATGCCAGCACAAGCAGCAGCGTGACGAGCGGCAAGCTCCAGCCGAACCAGGAGAGGAAGTTCAGCTTTTCCCGGCCGGGCACTTCCAACAACTGGACAGCGCCAATGATGAGGGCGTTGGCCGGACTACCGACCATGGAACCCATACCGCCAATGTTGCAGCCGTACATCGTGAGAATAGCCATCGCCGTGGTCAAGCGGCGCGCGCTGGCCGGCGTGTAGCGCCGTTCCAAATCGAGGCGCACGGCTGCGAGAATCGGCAACAGCGTAAGCGCGGCAATGAAGTTCGGCATGAACATCGCCATGACTGCGGCAGCCACCGCCAGATAGAGTAAAAACCGAACGAACGAATGCTGGCGATCATGAAGCAACCGCGCAAAAAAAGACTCGGCCATGCCGAAGCGCACGTTCAATCGGGACAGCAGAAAGCCGGTGGCGAACAAAAATATGTAAGACATGTGTGTTTCGACAAAGATAAAAATCAAGGTTTGAAGATCGAAGAGAGTTAGACATCGTTTTTTTGATCATCCACTAGCTCTCTTCAATCATCGATTTGCTCCGGCACTCCGGTGAGCACATAAAACAACAGCGCCGCGAAAGTCACCTAATCGAGCAAATTGCCATAGGTGCCGGAGAGCGTGAGCGGCGCGGCCCAATACCTTGCAGAACCAGGCCGTTGGCGGGCACGCCGTGTTCATTCAGCACGCCGTTTTTTTGAAAAATAATCCGTTCCGCGCCATGGCAATATAAACCCGAGCGCCGGCGGCAATCGAGCCGGTTTGAATGACGAGAAACAGCGTTCACCCGTAAAGAAAGCCCCACCGCGGGCCGTGCGCCTCGCGCAGATATACATACTGGTGGCCGCCCGCATTCGGGAACAGCACCGCCAATTCGCCGTAACTCAGCGCCGCGGCAATGGTGAGCAAGCCGGGAATGAGCCACATAACATCAGCAGCCAGCCGGAGGCGCCAACCTGCCGCGCGATGTCGGCGGAAACGATGAAAATACCGGAACCGATCATCGAGCGACGACGATCATAGTGGAACCAAACAGCCCGAGGCCGCGAACAAATTGGGATGGCATTCTCCTTCCTCCGTGCAAGAATGGTTAATGACCGGCGCCGTTGCCGGCGAGTTGCTTGACCAGCTCGCCGATCACAGCTTTGGCATCTCCGAATAGCATGAAAGTTCGATCCTGAAAGTAAAGCTCGTTGTCGATGCCGGCGAAGCCGGGATTCTTGCTGCGCTTGATGGCAAACACCGTCCTGGCTTTGTCGGCGTCAATAATTGGCATGCCATAGATCGGGGTCGTCTTGTCGTAGCGCGCCGCGGGATTCACCACGTCGTTGGCGCCAATGACGAGCGCCACATCGCATTGCTGCATGTCCGAATTGATGTCATCCATTTCCACCAAATCGCTGTAGGGAATATCGGCTTCGGCCAGCAGCACGTTCATATGTCCCGGCATGCGGCCCGCGACGGGATGAATGGCAAACTTGACAGCGATGCCGCGCTTGGTCAGTTGATCGTATAACTCGCGCACCCGGTGTTGGGCTTGCGCGACGGCCATGCCATAACCGGGAATAAAGACCACCAGGGAAGCTTGCTCAAGAGCCAGGGCCGCGCCTTCAACGGTCTCTTCCTTATAGCGCTTCTGTTCGCCTTCGGCCTTAGAGGTTTGCACCTGTCCGAATGCGCCGAAGAGAACGTTAGCAAACGAACGGTTCATCGCCCGGCACATGATGATGGACAAAATAAGGCCGCTGGAGCCGTCGAGCGCACCCGCGATGATAAGAAGCTTATTATCCAGCACGAAACCCATTGCTACCGCAGAGAGGCCCGCGTACGAATTCAAAATCGAAATAACCGTTGGCATATCCGCGCCACCGATCGGGATAATAAGCAATACACCGAACGCCAGCGCCAAGACTATAATGCTGGGAAACATTACCCCCGCCCAGGAACCGGTGGGATTCAAAACGAGCAGGACGCCCAGCAGAGCCGCCACTGCCAGCAATCCAATATTTGTAACATTCTGTAAAGGATATGTGACTGGCCGTTGCGGAATCCATTTAATCTCTTGCAGCTTGCCGGCTGCCATCAGGCTTCCGGTAAAGGTGAGGAAGCCCAAAATGATCTCGGCGACTATCGCAGTCACGCGGAATGCTGTAAGCTCTTCGGGGCTTTGGCCCAGCCAAAGGTAGTATTTCGCCGTTCCGACCAAACCGGCTGCGAGGCCGCCAAAGGCATGAGAGAGCGCTGTCCGCTGCGGGACGGCCGTGAGCGGCACACGGGAGAGAGGAATTCCCACGGCAAAGCCAGCAATGATCGCCAGCACGATCCAGCCATGATTGATGATCTCGGGTTGAATCCATGTGGCGGCAATTGCGAGTATCATCGCTGCCACGCCGGCGAACACCCCTCGTCGGGCAGTTTTAGGCGTGTTCATCCAATAAAGCGAAAAGATGAAGAGCGCTGTCGCCGCAAGATAGGCGATTTGTATGAGAGCATGTGTCATGATTTTGTCTCCTGGCGCTCTTGCTTGAACATTTTCAGCATACGATCGGTGATCAAAAACCCGCTGACGATATTTGTCATGGACGCAAACAACGCAATGGCGCCAAGAATGCGGATCTCAAGGGGATAATCAGCGCCGGTGACGATGATAGAGCCGACCACCGCGATGGCGGAGATCGCATTTGTGAGAGACATCAAAGGCGTGTGCAATAGCCGGGATACGCGCCCAATCACGCCAATCCCAATGAACGTCGCTAGCATGAGCACAAACAACATGGACCAATAATCAACCGTAGGTTTTGCATGGGCTTTTGAGGCTTGCTTGGATTGGTCAACTTTGGCAAGCGCCAATGCCGAGGCCCGCGTTGCGCCGGCTGGCCGCACGCCGCTTTCTGTTGCTGCCGGCGCCTCGTCTCCCGAGGTAGCCGCTGCAACGTTTTGTGCCGCGCTGAGGCGCCCGGGCGGTTCGCTGAACGCGCGAAACATTGCGCCCAGGTCATCATAATAGCTCAATGCGGCAATCACGGTGAATACGCCCGCGAGAATCCTCATCATTGACAACCAGCCGCGCTCACCCAGCGGGCTGGCGCTGTCTCCCGCGCCGCTTGCCGGCGCTTTGAACCGGCTAAATTTGCGCATAAACTTGCATACCATAAATCAATCTCCATCTTTCCATGAGATATACCATGATTTTAAGAGAATGATTCGTCGTAACAAGAAAGTCCTTTACGTTGATCTTCAGCGTTTTCCGGCCCGCATATGCCGGCTGCACTCATGAATGCAACCCACGCGTGGGCAGTGGCTCCCGACTTTGCCTGGAGTACGAGAGCACAAAAAGCACCAGGGCCAGCACAATATACGCCGCTGCGAACTGATAAGGTATTCGATTGACCGGCGCCGGCAATGTCCAGGGCAAATACATGTTCCCCTCGGGAATGGCCGAGTGAATGATACCGAAGAGCGTGAGAATCGCCAGCAGGAGCAGATAGCTAGAAGCCGCTCGCAATCGCCGATCAATCAGCTTGGCGAGAAATCCACCCCAAAGCATCGCTGTCAGGATGAATCCGTTACCCAGCGCCACGGTGACCAGCAGTTCGGACAGACTTTTGCCTTCCGCGGCTAGCAGCGCATTAAACTTCGCCACCGGCACAAATTCTGGATTGGAGAGCTTGATCTGCAGCAAACGGGCGACGGTCGGAAAATAAGCGAACATTACCGCCGGCACATGCCGCGCCGGAGAGGCGAGAACCGCCTGCACCATAATATCGAGCGCCACAAAAACCAAAATCGGCGCGAGCACGGCGCGCGGAATGAATTCGACGATGTAGCCGATATAACCCAGGATGCCGCCCACCCCGACAAAGAGCCCCGTTAAAAGCGTATAACCCGCGCGGCTGCCCATTTGCTTGTAAGCAGGCTGGCCGATGTACGGCGTTGATTGCGCCACGCCGCCGCAAATTCCGGCCAGAAGTGTCGCCACCGCCTCGGTCAGCAGAATATCGCGAGTGTTGTAATCGTCGCCGGCGACGCGGGCGCTTTCGGTGACGTTGATTCCACCGACAACCGTTAGAATTCCAAACGGCAGTGCAATGGGCAAGTATTTCAGAGACTCTGTCAAACCGTCGAGAAATTTCAATGTGGGAAGCGGGAGGCCGAAATGCAATTCACTGGCGGGCGGCGAGTAATGGCCGCCGACCAATCCCATGGGCGCAAGAACATAATAGAGCGCGGTGCCGATGAGCACGGCGACGAGCACGCTCGGCGCATTCATCGGCAGCTTGATCTGCGCCACCAGCGTGTAAAGAATAAGCCCCAGTGAAATGAGCCCCACGAGTGGCATGCCAAAGATGTCGACAATCGGGATGAAACCGATGAGCGCCAGCCCGATGCCGGCGAGCGAACCGAGCAGCCCTGCTTGCGGAACGATTCGTTGCACCCATTTGCCGGCAAAGGAAAGCGCCAGCTTCAATATGCCGATCATCACCATCGTGGCCATGCCGATATACCACGTCATCATGGCGGCCTCGTGTTCCGGCATGCCGCGCCCCTTCATGGCAATAAATGCCGGTCCAAGCACAGTGAGCGCGATGCCGATGGTCGAGGGCGTATCGAGGCCAAGCGGCATGGCCGTGACTTTCGGGTTGTTGGTTTTCTTCGCAAGCCGAAACGCCATCCAGGTATAAACCAAATCGCCAAAGAGCACGCCGAACGCAGTGCCGGGAAACATTTTGGTGTAAACAATATCGGCGGGAAAATCGAAAGCGAAAATCAAAATTCCGGCAAGGAAGGAAAGCACGGTCATGTTGTCGAACATGAGGCCAAAAAAACCGTTGATATCGCCGGCAACGAACCACTCATATTTTTTCGCCGAGGCGTTTTGTGATGTCATTCCTCACTCCTCACAAAAAATCAAAAAAATAAAAAGACAAAAAGAAAAAATGAGGCTTGGCCTGCCCAGAGAGAACTACGACGCCGATTCGGCACCGTTTGACTCTTCAGGTTGTGGCGCTTTATCGCTTTTGCAAGCCGCGAATTGAAAATTTTGATCAGCTCGTTGACTTTATTCAGCAGCCAAGTATTCAATTCTGATTCGCCGAAGGCGACTTTAGAGAGCCTGAGCCAATAACGGGTTTCTTTCGATTCTTTCAGGCAAGTTCTAATTTTGTAAATGAAGTCTTTTGGGCTCGCGCTTTCATCAGCTGCTTCGTAATTTGAGCCGGGCGAGCAGCCGCAACGGATAAGCTGCTTGCCATATTCGAGCCCAATCACCTCCCGCGGAAACGTGCGCACATATTTCGTGATTTAAACGGCAAAACGAAACGTTCTGTCGTGCAGGTCGAATATCGGTTCCGTCTATTCCATGGGACTCTCCACAAAAATTTGGTTTATCCTGTCAACTCCAAGTCATTTTAGCGCATATTCTTTTTATCCGTTTTTCTTTTTCTCTTTTATCCTAAAAGGATGCCCGCCACCGCCGCCACCAAACAGGTCGCCAGCGTGCCGCCTATCATCGCGCGCAAACCCAAGCGCGAGAGATCGTGTCGGCGTTCCGGGCTAAGGCCCCCGTAACCGCCAATTTGAATGCCAATGCTAGCGAAATTGGCAAAGCCGCACAGGGCATAACTTGCAATCAAGCGCCCGCGCTCGGTGAGCCACGCGCCGTTGGTTTGTTTCAGCATCTCGCCCATATCTTGATAAGCGATTAACTCGGTGAGCACGATTTTTTTGCCGAGTAACGTGGCGATTTTCGGCACGTCCTCCGCAGGCACTCCCATCACCCACGCCAACGGCCAAAAAATCCAACTGAAGATTTGTTCGAGACTCGTTCCTAATTTGTTCAAGCCGAAGTTGAGCATGGCAGTCAACGCCACGAAGGAAATCAACATGGCGCCGACGTTGACGGCAAGGCGCAAGCCGTCGGTGGTGCCGCGCGCCGCGGCATCGATGACATTGGCGTCGACTTTCGGGATGTCTATTCTTGTTGTATTCATCGTCGTCGGCACTTCGCTTTCAGGCACCATCAGCTTAGCGATTACAATCGAGGCGGGCGCGGACATCACGCTACACGCAATCAAGTGCCCGGCGATATCCGGTATGAAGTCGCGCAACATGCCAACATACGCCACCAAAACGCTGCCGGCAGTGGTGGCGAAGCCGGCAATCATGCAGGCGTTCAGTTCGGATTGCGTAAGGGTGGCGATATAGGGCCGGATAACGAGCGGCGCCTCCGTTTGCCCGACGAAAATATCGGACACGGTGGAGAAGCTTTCCGCGCCGCTCACGCCGAGAAACTTGGAAATGAAACGCGCCATATTCCGGATGATGAACGGCATGACGCGCAGATGGTAAAGCACGGCCATAAAGGCCGCGAAAAAAATGATGGTCGGCAAAATCTGAGTGGCGAACACGAAGCCGACCGGCGGGGTTGGCACGCCCAGCGCGTTGAACACGAATTTCGCGCCTTCGCTGCTGAAAGAGAGTATTTTATCCACGAAATCATTCGCGAATGCAAAACCATACTTGACCGGCGTGTGCAACACGAGAATCGCAAAAGCGAACAACAACAACATGCCCAACCCGATAGTGCGCCAGTTCACGTTTTTGCGCAACGCTGCTGGGCACAACAAATAGGCAATGCCCATCATGACGATCACACCAAGCGCGCTAATCAGTCTTTCTACCATCTCATCTCTCCTCCGTGAGAATATTTTCACTCTTGCTAAAGGCGATTTTGCCGGGTGCGGCCCACCGGAGATAAAAACGACCACCATATTTCTACTGCTCTTCGATCAAAATTATTCAAGAACTTTTGCCTGCATCACTAACTTCGGCGAAACCCCTGCTTGCCGCTTATGACTTGATACCACCGGAAAATCGAATTCGCAAACACGATAATCGCACAGACCATGATGATGGCGGTGAGCGCGGTGTCAAGATAACCCTGAAACGCCAGCGCCGGATTTTGAGTCAGCGGCAGGAAATTGTCTGTGATGTTTTTCCAGCCGGCCACGAGCGTAGTGGTTCCTACATATGCCAGCGGCACAATGGTAACCCAGGCGTAACGCGCCTTGCCGGCGTTGATGATGATCGTCGTCCCCACGGCCAGCGCAATCGCCGCGAGCAGTTGATTGGCGACGCCGAACATCGGCCAAATTTGGCTGATGCTGCCGGTGTAAATAAAATAGGCCCACGCAGCGCAAACCAACGCGCTGGAAATCACCGTGCCAGGCATCCAATCCGTGCGTTCCAGCGGTTTATAGAATTTTCCGAGAAATTCCTGTACAAGAAAGCGCGCCACGCGCGTGCCGGTGTCGATGGTGGTCAGAATGAACAGCGCCTCGAACATGATGGCAAAATGATACCAATACGCCATCAGGCCTTTCATACCGGGCAGCGCCGTAAAAATTTGCGCCATCCCTACAGCCAACGAGACCGCCCCGCCGGTGCGGCCGGCCACGGCTTCGCCCACTTGCCGCTCCAGCTCAGGAAGATGAACCACATTCAATCCGAGATTCGCAAATTTTTCGATTGGCACGTTAATCGCGAAATAGTCCGCCGGATGGAGCGCGGCCGCGGCAATGAGCGCGGTCACGCCGACTAAACTCTCGATCAGCATCGCGCCATAGCCAATCGGCCGCGCGTGGGTTTCCTTGTCAATCATCTTTGGCGTGGTGCCGGAGCCGATCAGGGCGTGAAATCCGGAAATCGCGCCGCAAGCGATGGTGATGAAGACGAAGGGATAAAGCTTGCCAGGAACAATCGGGCCGCCGCCGGAAACGAATTGCGTAAACGCCGGCATCTTCAATTCTGGATGCACGACAATGATGCCAACGACGAGAAAGACGATGGTGCCGATTTTCATATATGAGCTTAGATAGTCGCGCGGGCAAAGCAGCATCCACACCGGTAAAATCGAAGCAACAAAGCCGTAGACGGCGATGAGCAGCGTGATTTGATTTTTGGGAAAAGTAAAATAAGGCGCTAAAAAAGATTCCGGCACGAACCGCCCTGCAACGACAGCCAAAATGAGCAACGTCACGCCTATTGCTGAGGCCTCGGCAATTTTGCCTTTGCGAAAGCGGTACATGTAGAGGCCCATGAACAAGGCAATCGGAATGGTCATGGCGATGGTGAAAGTTCCCCATGAGCTGTCGTGCAGTGCATTTACCACTGCCAGCCCCAAGCCTGAGAGCGCCATGACGATGATGAAGAGAATCGCAATCGCGGCGACGAGGCCGGTTATGGGGCTGATCTCGGTGCGCGCCATTTCAGCGAGAGATTTGCCGCCGCAGCGGATCGACGAGGAAAGAATAATGAAATCATGTACGGCGCCTCCGATGCATACGCCGATGACCAGCCACAAAAGTCCGGGCAGAAATCCGAACTGGGCGGCCAGCACCGGGCCGATCAGCGGGCCAGCGCCGGTAATCGCTGCGAAATGATGGCCGAAGAGCACCCACTTGTTTGTCGGCACGTAATTCTGGCCGTCGTACATGGTGTGCGCCGGTGTGGTGCGTTGGTCATCCAGCGCGAGAACTTTGGCCGCGATAAAGGCGCTATAATAACGATAGGCGATGGCGTAAATGCCCAGAGCGAGAATGATGATGGGCAGCGCATTCATAGTTGCCTCACAGGCCGATATTCAGTAAAAAGAATGGCAAGCTTTATTCCCTCAACACAATTTCTTCGGAACGCGCAATGAATTGGCGGTTGGATTAAAAAACTCGGGAGTCTCGCGATCACACCTCTCAATCAACACCGGCTTGTCCGAGATTGGAACATTTGGAAGACGCCGGCAGTAGCATTTCAGACAGACGCTATTCAACGATAACGTTTTAACCGTGTGCTAAAGGGCTTGCCGTCGCATCAATCTGCCTTTTCCAATACAAATAGAACGGTAAGCCGGCGAGCACGAGCAGCAACCCCACCATGGAATCTGCGGTTTGCTCGACCAGGGTGTTGATCACAAACCACGTCGCCACAATAACGAAGAGCGCGGGCACTACGGGATAGCCGGGCGTGCGATAGCTGCGCTGCGGATTCGGCATTTTTTTGCGCAAAATGAACAAACCGGCAGCGCCCAAGGCGTAAAAAATCCACGCGGCAAAAATCGCATACAAAAAGAGCTGGTCGTAGGTTCCGGTGAAGGTGAGCAGCGCCGACCAAATGCCTTGCGCCAGCAAAGCCTTCCCGGGCGTGCGATACTTCGCCTGGACTTCGGCAAAACCGGCGAAGAACAGCTTGTCTTTTGCCATGGCATAATAAAGACGCGCGGCCGTCAAACATGTTGTATTCACAATGCCAAAGGTCGAAACCATGACGGTGAGCGCGATAAAACTGCCGCCAAAATTGCCCAGAACTTTTTGCATAACGTCCGCGGCCACCAGCTTCGATTTTGCCATCTCTTCAATCGGCAGGATGTAGAGATAGGCAAGATTCATAAGCATGTAGATGACGATCGTCGCGAGCGTGCCGAGCACCAGCGCCCGCGGAATGTTTTTTTGCGGATGTTGCACCTCGCCGGCGAGATACGTGACATTGTTCCAACCGTCATAACACCACAAGGCGGCGATCATCGCCACGCCGATGGCGGCGATTAAATTACCGCTTTCCGGCTCGCCCCACAAGGGGAAAAAATTATCAAAACTGCCGTGGCCGAGCGTGAATGCCAAAATAATGATTGCGCCGATGGCGACAACTTTCAAGGTGGTGAGAATGTTTTGCACGAAGGCGCCCAGTTCGACGCCGAGGTAGTTGATCCAGGTCAACAGGAGAATCGCCGCAATCGCAACGATTTTCACGCCGAAATCGGCGAGCGGCGTGATGTTGCCGAGCAACGGCAAATGCCAGGCTTCCAGCGCCGGGCTAAGATGGGGCAGCGGAACGAAATACTCGAAGTAACGCGCGAAGGCCACGGCAATCGCGGCGATGGAGGCGGTTTGATAAACGATGAACGAGGTCCAGCCGTAAAGAAAGGCCATCCAATCTTTGTAGAGCACGCGAAAATAAACATACTGCCCGCCGGCATCGGTGATTTCCGCGGCGATTTCGGCGTTGGTGAGCGCGCCGGCGAGCGTGAGCAAACCACTGACCACCCAGACAAAAATCATCACGCCCGGCACTTGCACGGTGGCCGCGATGCTTTGCGGGGTCAGAAAAATGCCCGAGCCGATGATCAAACCGATCACGATTAAAATTGCGGAAGGCAGGCCGAGGCGGCGCGCCAGTTGGTCTTGAGATTCAGGCATGCCGGTCGTTCGTGAAAAACCTCTGCTTAATAAAAAAGGGCGCGAACACGCCGTTCGCAGCCCTTTGTGGTCCAGTAAGGGAAATCATCCTCAAAATTTGATTGAACACAAACGCCGCCGCATCATTATTCGATAAACAACGGCGCCAGCACCAGTGAAATGACCGCCATCAATTTGATGAGAATGTTGATCGAGGGGCCGACCGTGTCCTTCAAGGGGTCGCCCACCGTGTCGCCAATAACCGTGGCTTTGTGCGTATCCGAGCCTTTGCCGCCGTGATGGCCTTCTTCGATATATTTTTTGGCATTATCCATGGCGCCGCCGCTGTTGGCCATTTGAATGCCGAGCATGACGCCCGTCACCAACGCGCCGAGCAGCAAGCCGGCCAGCGCCGCCGGGCCGAGCGTGAGGCCGATGATCACCGGCGACAAAATCGCCAGCGCGCCGGGCAGCAACATGCCGTTAATCGCGCCCACCGTGCTGATGTCAACGCACTTGGCCGAATCCGGCATGGCCTTGCCTTCGCGCAAACCGGGAATCTCACGGAATTGCCGGCGCACTTCTTCGATCATTTTGAACGCGGCTTTACTCACGGCTTTGAACAGCATTGATGAAAAAAGGAAAGGCAGCATGCCGCCGATGATAATACCGGCGAGCACATTCGGATCCTGCAAATCCGCAGCCTGCAATTTCACCGTGTGCATGTACGCCACGATCAAACCCATTGCCGCAAACGCGGCGGAGCCGATGGCAAACCCTTTGCCGATTGCCGCGGTGGTATTGCCCACCGAGTCGAGGCTGTCGGTAATTTTGCGCACGCCCGGATCGAGATGGGCCATTTCCGCGATGCCGCCCGCGTTGTCGGCAATCGGGCCGTAACTGTCGACAGCGACCACCATGCCCGTAGTAGCGAGCATGCCGAGACTCGCAAGCGCCACGCCGTAAATGCCCGCGAGATCATGGGAAACAATCAACGCAATCGCTAGAACAATCACGGGAACGGCGGTAGAGGCCATGCCTAAAGCCAGGCCGCCGGTCACGGTGATGGCCGGGCCGCTTTGCGATTCGTCGGCGAGGTTTTTAACCGGTTTGTATTTCGAAGAGGTAAAATATTCGCTGGTAAAGCCGATAATCACGCCGGAAACCACACCCGCAATCGTCGCCCAGAACGGGCCCATCGCGCCGTATGTTTCGTAAGAAACGTTATGATGCTGGACGATAAAATATGTGCCTAACGCGGTGAGGCCGGCGCTGACGTATAAACCGCCCATTAATGCGCTTTGCGGATTACCTTTGCCCGCAATCTTCACATACATGATGCCAAGTATCGAGGCGATAATGCCGACGCTGGCGACTTGCAGCGGAATCAAACTCAAAGACGCCAACCCAACGCCTGCCGCGATGGCCATGGCCGCGATGATTGCTTCAACGTACGATTCCAACAAATCCGCGCCGAGGCCTGCGACATCACCAACGTTGTCGCCGACATTATCCGCAATCACCGCCGGGTTGCGCGGGTCGTCTTCGGGAATGCCGGCTTCGACTTTGCCGACCAGATCAGCGCCCATGTCCGCGCCTTTGGTAAAGATGCCGCCGCCGCTGCGTGCAAACAGCGCGACGAGGCTGGCGCCCATGGCATAACCGTTAACAATCTCGGGAACGCCGTTGAACATCACATAAACAATACAAAGACCTAACAATGAGACGCCCACGACGCTCATGCCCATAACCGCGCCGCCGGACACGGCGACGCTCAAAGCGCCTTTGAGACCGCCATCCACCGCGCCTTGCGTGGTGCGCGAGTTGGCGCGCGTGGCAATGCTCATGCCGATATAACCCGCAATCGCCGAGGCGAGGCCGCCCAAAATAAACGCGACCGAGGTTTGCCAGTTCAGGCTGACATTGGGCGCAATCAGTGGCGTGGCGGCAATGAGAGCCGCGATCACGAGCACAAACGCGGAGACATAAAGATATTCACGCCGCAAGAAGGCTTTGGCTCCAACCTGCACCGCTTGCGAAATCTGCACCATGCGCTCGTTGCCTGGATTCTTGCGCAACACATCCATGGCAAGGTACACCACAAAGCCGAGCGCCAGCAAGCTGGCCGCCCCTGGAATCAAAATATCCTGCACGAGTCCTCCTTCAGAATTGATGAAGTTTTACCAAGATGCTGAACGGAATTGTTGTGTCTAACAAGTTGGTCGTGTGTTGCAGAAAACCTTGTCAAAATAGAATGGAAATATAGCCTTGAATAGCTCATTTTACAAGCGCTTTTTCGGCAAAAAACGGTACGCCTTGGTCAAGGAACGCAACCGCATGACCTGCCGCGAACAGGCCAAAACCAAACAAAAGGCAACCGCAAATGCGCGCGAATAAACGCGAAGGAGAGATTTGCGTTAATTCGAGATTTGAAAAGGTGTGCGGAAAAAGAGAAATTTCGCCAAAACCAACTTTCAGACCGGTTGATACTCGAAGTTCCCGGGCAACTTTGTAAACCTCGCCCACAAAAGTCGACCTCTCACAAAAAGCAAAAGCCTTTTCAGTGGGATTTCATTTTAGTGGGCCAGAACCTTATGAGTTTTGACATTCAAGTCTGGAAATGTTCAGCCACGGCCAAGCCGTGGCAGATCATTGGCGAACTTGAATGTCACAACACATTCCATAATCATTGGGAAGAGCTCTGCCGTTATGGTGAGCGCGCGGAGTGCAAGCACGTTCAATCGTCGTCATCCATCTTTTGCGGCGTCTTCAACACTTTCATAAAAAAGTAAATCGTATAAATCGAGATAATGGCCCAAGAAGACAACATCGTGATCCAGGCAGAGAGAGACATAAGATAACTCCCTTCAATTTAGTGGTGAGAAGCCTGTACATCGCGTCAAGCTAGTTCAATTTTCATCGAGCCGCGGTGGCTGGCGAATCCACCAGAAATTTCCGTTCACAAACTCTAATCCTTCCGCCCGACAGCGGAAAAAGTTGAAGCGCCGGAAGCGGTATGATAGTTTCGAAATTTGATTATAGCGGCGCCGTTAGCAAGGCAAATTTCTCGCCAGGCAGAGATGAAAGTTCCATTCTTACAAGCAGTTTTCTACAAGATATCCTTGTTCACTGCGCACCTCGCTTGGCCATGATGCTATGTTTGCGGCCATATGCGAAATAGATGATGAATCCCAAGGCCAGCCAAACAAACAGACGCCACCAATTTTCCGCAGGCAGCGAGAACATCAATAGCAAACAAAGCGCAATTCCAAGAATCGGCGTCAACGGCGAAAAAGGCGCGCGGAAGGGGCGCGGCGCCTCGGGGTGGAGCTTGCGCATGATCAACACCGCGCCGCAGACGATGACGAAAGCCAGCAACGTGCCGATATTGACCAGTTCCGCGAGGATGCGCAACGGAATAAAGGCCGCGGCCGCGGCAACGAACACGCCGGTGAGAATGGTGGATTTCCACGGCGTGCGAAAACGTTCGTGTATGTCGCCGAAGAAACCGGAAGGCACCAGGCCGTCGCGCGCCATCGCAAGCAACACGCGTGGCTGGCTCAACATCATCACCAACAAAACCGAGGTGATGCCGGCAAGCGCGCCGAGCGAAATGAAGAATTGCGCCCAAGTGAGCCCGGCTTGTTTGAAAGCGTTGGAGACGGGAGCATCGATGTCGATTTGATTGTAAGGAACCATGCCGGTGAGCACCGCGGAGACCGCGATGTAAAGCAGGGTGCAAACGATCAAAGAGGTGATGATGCCGATGGGTACGTCACGTTGCGGGTTGCGCGCTTCCTCCGCGTGAGTGGATATCGAATCAAAACCGATATACGCGAAGAATATCGTCGCAGCTCCGGCAATCATGCCGAGCGGTTCGCCCGCCATTCCGGTTTGACCGAACAACGTGGTGCCGAAAAAACTGACGCCGGTGTAGCCAAACGGCGCAAAGGGCGTCCAGTTATCGGGATTGACATAAAAAATACCGACGCCAATGACGACAAACACCACGGCCAATTTGACCACGACCATTAAATTGTTGAAGCGCGAGCTTTCTCGAATACCGACGACCAGCACGAAAGTGATAATGGCGGTGATGACGATGGCGGGCAAATCGAACAATGTGCCGGTTGCGACGATTTGCCCGGTGGCGGGATCGAAATCAAAAGGCGCGTTGGTGAATGCGTGCGGCAGCGTAATGCCGAAGATACCGATGAAATCTTGAAAATAGTGCGACCAGCCGTGCGCGACGGTGGCGGAGCCGACCGCGTATTCCAACACCAAATCCCAGCCGATGATCCAGGCGAACAGCTCGCCCAAAGTGGCGTAGGCATAAGTATACGCCGAGCCGGCCACCGGAACCATCGAAGCAAATTCCGCATAACACAGCGCAGCGAAAATACAAGCCAAACCCGCAACCACAAACGACAGCATGAGCGCCGGGCCGGTTTTGTCGTGCGCGGCCACGCCGGTAAGCACGAAAATGCCGGTGCCGATGATCGCGCCCACGCCCAAACTCGTGAGCGAGACCGGGCCGAGCACACGGCGCAGCCGGTTTTCGCTCTGCATTTCCTCCATCAACAAACTAAGCGGTTTTTTGGCGAACAATTGGTTAGCCATTCACTTTCCTCCGTGTGAATTGTTGATGAAACATTGATGCTACCTCCGTTGTTGGCGGTTTATTCGCAGAAGAAGCGCAACATGGCCGCTGCGCTACGCCGCTTTCCGCCGCCAGAAAAAATAAACCGGCAGACCCGTCAGCACCAAACCGAGGCCGGGCCACGTGTAGCTCGGTTTGTAAATCAGCAAATCAATCATGATCAGCGTTGCCAAAATAATGTAAAGCGCCGGGATGAGAGGATAGCCCCAAGCTTTGTAAGGTCGCGGCGCCTCCGGACGTTTGCGACGCAAAACGAAAATGCCCGCGACGGTGAGCGCGTAAAAAAGCAGCGCGGCGAAAATCACGTAGTCGAGCAAATCCCCGTATTTGCCGGAGAGCGTGAGCAAAGCCGCCCAAACGCCTTGCAGAACGAGGCCGTTGGCCGGCACGCCGCGTTCATTCAACTCGCCGGCTTTTTTGAAGAACAAACCGTTTTGCGCCATGGCGTAATAAACCCGCGCGCCGGCGAGAATCAATCCATTCACGCAGCCGAACGTTGAAATCATGATGGCGACGGCCATGATCGCCGCGGCGTTGCCGCCAAAGATCGTTTGCGCCGCGGCCGTGGCGACACGATCTTCGCGCGCGTTCTGAATCCCATCCAGCGGCAGCGCGGTGAGATAAGAAACGTTGGCTAAAACGTAAAGCGTGATGACGAGAATAGTGCCGAACATCATGGCGCGCGGCACGGTACGATGCGGCTCTTTCACTTCTGCGGCGGCAAAGCCGATGTTGTTCCACGCATCCGCGGAAAATAGAGAGCCAACCATCGAGGTGCCGAGCGCAATCATCAGCGCCATAAACGAAAGCGTGTTGCCGTTCACGAGCGGCGTCCAAAAATCCGCCGCATGCACCGCCGCATTTTCATTGCGCCCGGCAAAGAGCACGACCAAAACCAGCAACGCGAGCGCGCCGATTTTTGTCGCGGTAAAAATATTTTGCACGGTTTTGCCGGTTTTTACGCCGAGGGTGTTGGCGCCGGTCAACAGCGCGATGATGGCGATGCCGACCAAGCGTTGGGTGGAAAAATCAATGGGGCCGAGGGAGAAGAGCGTGTTAGTAGCGGAAATCGCGGGGGTCAAAACACCGAGGAATTTGGCAAAGGCCACGGCCACTGCGGCGATCGTGCCGGTTTGAATAACGAGAAACAGCGTCCAGCCGTAGAGAAATCCGGCCAGCGGGCCGTGCGCTTCGCGTAGATAAATGTACTGGCCGCCGGCATCCGGAAACATCGCCGCCAGCTCGCCATAACTCAGCGCGGCGATCACCGTGAGCACGCCGGTGAGAATCCACACCATCAACAACCAGCCGGGCGCGCCGACTTGCCGCGCGATGTCGGCGGAAACAATGAAGATGCCGGAACCGATCATCGAGCCGGCGACGATCATGGTCGAATCAAACAGCCCGAGGCCGCGAACAAATTTCGAAGACATTAAACCTCTCTTCGTTTACAGGTGTCATTTCACTCCTCTTTGGAAGACAGTGAATTTTGCTGAATCGCGCCGTCACGGTGTTTTGCGAAGCCGTGCCGGCCGGTTTATGCTGCGTTCAATGTCCTGGCTTTGTCCGTTATCGCAACAGCCAATTGCGTGCGACTAACTTTTCTCGCGGCGCGAACACATCACTTCGATGATCGCCGGCAGAATCGACAAAAAGATCACGACGCCGATCACGATATGAATGTGCTTGTCGATATCCGGCACGGCGTTTCCTAAAAGGTAGCCGGTCAAAACCATGCTGAACACCCACAGCACGCCGCCGGCGATATTGTAAGTCACAAAACGGCGATAATTCATCTTTCCCACGCCGGCAACGACGGGCGCGAACGTGCGCACGATGGGCACGAAGCGCGCGATAACGATGGTCTTCGCGCCGTATTTTTCGTAGAACGCTTGCGCCTTCAACACGTGGCTGCGCTTGAACAACAGCGAGTCCTCCCGTTTGAACAACGCCGGGCCGGTTCTTTGGCCGATGTAATAACCCAACTGATCGCCAACAACTGCGCACAACGACACCAGCCCGAGCAGCGCCGTGAGATCGAGCAAGCCTGCGGCTGCGAACACGCCCGCGGTCACCAGTAACGAATCGCCGGGCAGAAAGAAACCGATCATCAATCCGGTTTCGGCAAACACAATCGCGCAAATCATGAACAGCCCGCCCCATTGAATGATCCCCTTCACGTCATAAATGCGATGAAACCACTCCAACAAAAACTCCATAACGATGTCCTCTTTATCTTTTTCAGGAAAACCTCCGGGTTTCCATATTCATTCTTCTATTTTCGTTCAGGTTGATTCTTTGAGTCATGCCCGCGAAAAACGGGCATGACATTTAAAAGAAATCAGCGCCTTGTTAAAACGCAAAAGCACCAGTTCGGCATGCTTTTTTTGTTGGGTCGCTGCGCGTTGTTGCTTTTCTTCTCGGCTTGTTTATCTGACCTTGTCTTTTCAAGCGAGCTGATGTAAGGCGGACGGACCGCAACCCAAAAGATATTCTCCAACGGATTGAAGAATCCAACTGATGAAAATCCGAATCCGTTGGGTTCTTCAATCCGTTGGAGAAAATTTTTAAATGAACAGCGGCGCGAGCACGAGCGTGATCGTGCTCAACAACTTGATGACCACGTGCAGCGAAGGTCCGGCCGTGTCTTTGAACGGATCGCCGACCGTGTCGCCGACCACCGCGGCTTTGTGCGTGTCCGAGCCTTTGCCGCCATATGCGCCGGTCTCGACAAACTTCTTCGCATTGTCCCATGCGCCGCCGCCGTTATTGAGCATGGTTGCGACGAGGATGCCCACCATAGTGCCCACCATCAGCAACGCAGCTACAGCCTCCGGGCCGAGTCCGAATTGTTTGAAAATGAAGCCCACCGCAATCGGCGTCGCCACGGTGAGCACGCCGGGTAGCACCATTTGTTTCAATGCGCCCGAAGTCACAATGTCAACGCATTGTCGATAATCCGGTTTGGCCGTGCCTTGCAAAATGCCGGGGTTCTCTTTAAATTGCCGACGCACTTCATTGATGACGTAATACGCGGCCTTGCCCACGGCGCGAATCGCGAGCGCGGCGAACAAAAAGATCAACGTCGCACCGAGCAAGCCGCCGATGAACACTTCCGGCTTGGCAATATCAACCGACTGCAAGGGCTTGCCAAAATTTTTCAGCTCATCAAGATATGCAGAGAAGAGCAGAAAAGCCGCGAGCGCCGCGCTGCCAATCGCGTAACCTTTGGTCAACGCTTTCGTGGTGTTGCCCACGGCGTCGAGACGGTCGGTTTTCTTGCGAACTTCTTCGGGCTGTTGGCTCATTTCAATAATGCCGCCGGCGTTATCCGCAATCGGGCCGAACGTGTCCATCGCGAGAATGTAAGCCGCGGTGCCGAGCATGCCCATCGTCGCCACCGCAGTGCCGAACAAACCCGCATGTGGTAAGCCGCTCGCTTGGCCGAGATGATATGAGCCGATGATGGCAAACGCGATGACGAGCACGGGCAACGCGGTGCATTCCAATGCCACGGCAAAAC
This sequence comes from uncultured Cytophagia bacterium, assembly GCA_964457925.1. Classification (GTDB taxonomy): domain Bacteria; phylum Zhuqueibacterota; class Zhuqueibacteria; order Zhuqueibacterales; family Zhuqueibacteraceae; genus Coneutiohabitans. Next base: position 418,314 of record CAYWGH010000001.1, on the reverse strand, counting down.
CGGTGATGATGTTGGTTGCCGGGCCGGTTTGCGAAGCCTCGGCGATTTCCTTCACCGGGCGATATTTGTATTCCGTGTAGTATTGCGTGATGTAGACGAATGCCATAGCCGTGGCAAGGCCGATCAAGCCGCACAACCAAAAGTGCCACCACGCTTCCGGCGCTTGCGGCGAGTTCAATAGCCAATAACATCCCACACCGAAGCCAAGCGCAGCTAAAATCGTGGTGAGATAATAGCCGCGATTGAGCGCGCTCATGGGGTCGCCGTCTTCTTTGGTTTTTACCACCATGATGCCGATGATCGAAGCGATCAAACCGAGCGCACGCGCCACCAACGGGAACATCATCACGCCGATGACGCCCGCAGAAAATGCAATACCGCTTTGCTGCGCGCCGATGGCGAGCGACGCGCCGAGAATCATGGCGCCGATGTTTTCTGCGGCAGTGGATTCAAACAAATCCGCGCCGCGTCCCGCGCAATCGCCGACGTTATCGCCCACAAGATCGGCGATGACCGCCGGGTTGCGTGGGTCATCCTCGGGAATGCCGGCTTCGACTTTGCCCACGAGATCGGCGCCGACGTCCGCAGCTTTCGTATAAATGCCGCCGCCGAGTTGCGCGAACAACGCCACGAAGCTTGCGCCGAAACCGTAGCCCACGATCAAAAACGGAATGTGCTCCGCTTTCGTGCCGAACGCTTCGAGTATCGCAAACAAGCCGCCGACGCCGAGCAAACTCATGGCAACAACAAACAAACCCGAAACCGCGCCGCCGCGCAACGCGATTTGCAAGCCGCGATTCAAACTGGTGCGCGAAGCCGAAGCCGTGCGAATGTTCGCGCGAATCGACACGAACATGCCCATGTAACCTGCAACCGCCGAGCAAATCGCGCCGAGAATGAATGAGCCGGCCACATAAGTCGCGAGCAGCGTCACCGAAACCGGATCATGCTCCGAACCGGGGCGAATGAATGCGTACAAAAAGTACAGCACTGCGGCAACCGGAATCGTAAGCGCGGCGATGGTTTTGTATTGCCGCGCCAAAAACGCTTCCGCGCCTTCGCGAATGGCGTCCGCGATCACACGCATGGCAGGCGTGCCATCATCATTCGCTAAAACCCATTTTGCCAGATACCCGGCAAAGAGCAATGCAAAAAAGCTGCACCCTAAAGTCAAACTAAGTTCCACCAGAATGTTCTCCCAAAAATTAAGTCACGGCAGGAGAGATTGACCATCATGATCGATCTTGCCTAATACTTGTTTTACCAGCAACAAGAATGGTCCACCAGGGCCGCACAGGTTGCAGGTTAAAGTTTAAACAAACAAAAGTGCTGGCATGCAAACGAGCATGCCAGCCGTTATTTCAGAAAGATTCACACAACGTTGCATTGGCGCAAAGCAGTGTACACGTTTTGCACGTTCACGCCAGCGCCTCATTTGGAAAATACCGCAGATAAACGAGATCAGACAGAAGCTTGGCCTCTTTCTGCATGGGATTGATGCGATATGTTTTCCAGTGCTCCTCGAGTACGCGATGCGCCTCGCGCCAATCTGCCGCTGGCTCCAGCGCGTTGCACAGTTGTTCAAACGGCGCCTCCTCACCCGCAAAAAGTTTTTTGACGAAAAGCCTGCGTTGTTCGGAGGCGAAGAGTTGTGAAAGGCTCTTTAACTGTTTCGCTGCCCGGCTCGGAATCGCCGAGCGATTGATCACGAAATTTTGACCGTCATCCTGAATTTTGATAGACATAGAAAACTCCTGAGATTTTGGGTAAAATTTTAGGCAAGGGATCAGAATTAAATAACTTTCCCATATCTCAAACCGCAAATGAATGCGAAATAGATATAGATTGGCGTACATTGCACCAATTAGCGGCTGCAGGAAATGGGTATGTTATTGCAATGGCGCTCCCAACGCTACAGGTTCCTAAAGATTCTCCGGCCGCTCACACCATAAAATGCGCAAGCGCGTAAAATGGCGCAAACCGGCCTGACGGCAAGATCAATGGCCTCACGATGTTGAATGTTTAATGAAGACGGAGAGTTGATCAGCCGGGGGAAGAATGCTCGCGCGCCGGCTGGCGATAAGAAAGCAGGAGGAGATTGAGTTGATAATCGTTGGTGAAAATATAATCGTTGAACTCAACAACGCGTTTGACCTCGTCGAACAGCGCGAGGCGGTCGCTTAAGGCAATGTAGCTTGACTCCACCCATTTGCTCAAGCCCTGTATGACTTCATGGCTTAACTTGGGAATAAAGTTGGCGACACCGGTGATAAACCCGTCAGCACTCGCAAATACCAATTCGACCCGAAGATCGAACCCGGCGTTTTGAGCCTTGGAAAGCGCCACGCATTCGCCCATGGGCGGAAGCGCCATCAGCAGACTGGAAATGATTATGCCGGCAAGCAAGGCGTGCAAAATTTTTAGCAGTTTTTTTCTCATAATGCTGAGCCGATCTTGTTGAACGATCACTCTTTCAAAATGACGCCTTCTGTACGCGCGATATATGCGGCGCAGGTGATGTCGCCGGTGACATTCAACACGGTGCGGCACATATCGAGAATGCGATCGACGCCAAGAATGATGGCAATGCCTTCCGGCGGCACATGCACCATTTGCAACACCAGAATCAACAACGGAATCGAGCCGGAGGGCACGCCCGCCGCGCCCACGGCCGTCAGCACGCTCATGATCACAACGATCAATTGCGTCGTCAAATCCAAAGTCACCCCGAACACTTGCGCAATAAACAGCACGGTGACGCCTTCGAACAGCGCCGTGCCGTTCATGTTCATGGTTGCACCCAGCGGAATGACAAAGCCAGCGATTTTGGGCGGAATGCCGAGATTCTCCTGCGATACCATCATCGTCGTCGGCAGCGTCGCGTTGCTCGAGCTGGTGGAAAACGCGGTGAGCATAACGGTTTCCACCTTCTTAAAAAACGTGATCGGATTATAGCGCGCAAAGACGCGCACCAGAATCGCAAACACGCCGAATTGGTGCAACGCCAGGCCAACAATGACGGTAACAACGTACATGCCGAGCGCGACCATCAAATCAAAACCAAAACGCGAGGTGACGCTGAAGATCAGCGCCGCCACGCCGTAAGGCGCGAGTTTCATCGCGATGTTGATGATCTTGACCGAAATCTCATTCACGCCCTCGAGCAGCCGGATTACCGGTTGCGCTTTATCCTGCATGATCAACGTCAGCGCAATGCCCGCCATCAACGCCACAAAAATCAGGGCCAGCATGTCGGGATTGGGGCGCGCGACCACGGCGATGGGATTGCGCGGCACGATGTTCACCAGCGTTTGGATGCCAAACTCCGTGCTCGCCTGCTCGGCGGCGCCCATTTTTTCGGAGGCTTCCTTGCCATACTGCGCCATCAACTTATCTTTCGTTTCCGCCGGCAAGTAATCGCCCGGGCGAATGGTGTTGACCAGCACCAAGCCGATCGTTACTGCGATGGCAGTCACCAGCAAGAAATAAATCATCGTGCGAATGCCAATCCGTCCGAGTTGTTTGAGATCGCCGATTTGTGCCACGCCCAGCGCGAGACTGGAAAACACCAACGGGATGACCACCATGATCAGCATGTTGAGAAAAATTTTACCGAGCGGATCACTCAGGTATTTTTGCACGAACGCCACAAAGGCCGAGTCATGCAAAAACTTATTGCACAGCACGCCGGTAATCGCGCCCAGAATCAATCCCAGAAAAATTTTGGTGTGTCGCGCCATGCCGCTCTCCCTTCCGAAACATTACGCTTGTGGACGGCCATCCCGAATGGATTTTAAACAATCAAACCAATCATGTATTCTTTGTGATCACAAAATTCCTACAGTAATGATGAAAGGGCTTTCATGCGATCATTTCAAATACGCTCACCAAAAGAAAATCAACGTCACGAGCACAAAGCTTGGAATCAAGATCGCCAACGAGTATACCATATAACCGAAAAAGCTCGGCATCTTGATGCCGTTTTCTTCGGCGATGGATTTTACCATAAAGTTCGGTGCGTTGCCGATGTAGGTATTTGCTCCCATAAACACAGCGCCGCAGGAGATCGCCTTGAGGTAGATTTCTTTCTCGGCAATCAGCATCTGCACCGCCTCCAGCTCGGGTTTGCCGGGATAGAACTGGCCCAGCGCCGTGCTCAAAAACGTCAGGTACGTGGGCGCATTATCGAGAAAACTCGACAAACTGCCGCTGGCCCAAAAATAATGCCAGGGCTCGCGCACCGCATCAATGATGAATGCCAGCGCGCCGGCACTGCCCGCGCGCAACATCGCCAGCATTGGAATAATCGTCATGAAAATGCCGGCAAACAAAATCGCCACTTCCCGAATCGGCCCCCAGGTGAACCCGTTGCCGTCGCGAATTTCCTTGGCGGTGAATTTCAGGCTCAACCAGCCCATCAAAACGAGAAAAAGATCGCGCAGCACGTCCTGGGTCGCGAGATGCACACCAAGTATTTTGAATTCTCCCAACTTGACCAAACCGCTGAACAGCACGCCGCCGATTATGCCGGCAAGAAAAACCAGATTGTGCAAACCGCGCAAGCGCATGCCCGCGGATTTTCTGTGGCCCGGGGCCAGCCCCTCGCGCCTGTGTAAAACCGAATCAATAATGAAAAACAGGCCGAGCACGATTGCTGAAACCACGAACATTTCCGGAAACAGTTGCAGCGTCCAGAAAAACGGCACACCATGCAAAAAGCCGAGAAACAGCGGAGGATCGCCGAGCGGCGTAAGCGAGCCCCCGAGATTGCTCACGAGGAAAATAAAAAAGATGAACACATGCACATTGTTTTTGCGTTCCTGGTTCATGCGCAGCATCGGACGAATCAACAACATGGAGGCGCCGGTGGTGCCGACCCATGAAGCGACGATAATACCTACGGCAAGCATGGCCGTATTCGCCGCCGGCGTGCCTGCCGGTGCGCCCTCCAGCAAGATGCCACCAGCCACGGTGTATAGCGCCCACAACAAAATGATGAAAGGGATATAATCCTTGAAATAAATGTGGAGAATCTCGTGTGTGGCAACGCCGCCATATTGCAGCACAAAGGGCAGCGCAAACACCAGCGCCCAAACGGCCGTGACCTTGCCGTAATGATGATGCCAAAAATGCGGCGCCAGCAGAGGAAAAAATGCGATGGATAGCAGAATGCCTGCAAACGGAAAACCGCTCCACAACGGCAGCGAAGCGCCGAGATCGCCGTGTTCTCCGGCAGCAGATTCTTCCGGCGCCGCCCCGGAAGCTGCTTGCGGCGCATTCAGACCGGCAACTGGCGCAGCCTCCAGCGCTTGGCTTTTTCCCAAAGCGGCAGCACAGGGAAGAGCAGCGCATGCGAGAAACAGGGCTAAGCAAGCGTATTGCGCGCGCTTGACTGAAAAAGGGAAGAAACGTTTTTTTATGCAGGGGAGGAGCTTGATTTCATGCAGTTCGCGTGACGCCTTACTGGTTGTCATGCTGATCCTTGTGAAGTTAAGGCATTACAGGGGTCGTTTGTTGAGATCTAATTCGAATCACGCTCCGCCTCAACATAACATAAATTTCAATTACTGCAAGCCAAATTTCTTTGCGGTGAAAGTTCTGACCGGCCACCTCGCGCGTCCGGCGAGAGTTAATCGCAAATAACAGAAACACGATAAGCGAGGCTGCTCTCATGCCTTTATTTTTTTCGATGGCCCAGAGCCAGTCTCTGCTGGTGGTGTTTTGGTTTCTGAGCGACGCGAGGATGGCGACAGGATGACCCTGATAAACATATACAACATGGCGACGAGCATGCCTCCGCCAATAATTATTAAGAGAATTTCATTGAATGGCATAGGGATTTCCTTTAAAAAGCCGCGCGTTGACAAACGTGAGTTGGACATGTGCATCACACGGAAAACGGCGCTTTGTAAATCAGCTCCGAGAATTGAGTCAACTGGTTTGACAAACAGTTGCACCAATCCTCTTGGGCGAGCTTGAGCGAGGCGCACGAATTCTCACAGCAAACAACATTTTGCCTGAGCAGTTTTGTGAAAATGATTGAAATACAGCCGGCAGGAAATCAGCCTTCGGAGGTATGTTCGCTACAGGGTTGGCGAAACGCAATTCGAGGGGTGTTGAAGTGCAGATCGTTTTCGCGAAAATAATCGTTTAATTCTGCAAACAATTTGATTTCGGTCATCACCAGCATATCGTGAACGCTAAAATTTGCGCTCTCCAAAAAACGCTTCGCGCTGGTCAGCGTCAGATCGTGACCGCCCTTGGGAATGATAAAATGTGCGGCCGCGCAAATATCAGCATTGCTGATCGTAGCAAAAACACTGGGGGGCGCCGGATCACCATTTCCCCTCGCTAAATTTGTGCTAACCATGCCAACCGGCGGCAGCGTCGCGATTAAATTGATGCTGGCCAGGAGCAAGAACATGCAACGCAAATTTTTTCTGGATTCTCTTGTCATGATTTTTTTCACGTGATCCCAGTTTTTAGCAACACGCGCGCAAGATTACACAACTTGGGTTTGAAAGTCAAGCATGAAAAATCATTGTTGCAGCAACACAGCATTCACTTGCCCCACAATAGGTACAGCCCGAGTATGGTTGCCAAAAAGCAAAAAATCCACAAGATCACCGGCCCGGCAGCACCACGGAATTTAAAGCCCAGGGCTTCCATTTCAATCGGGCCGGAATTCACGATCTTCAGCAGTAACACGATACAAAACGCCGTGATCGCGGACAGCGGCACGCCGACGACCGCAGCATAATGCTTTTCGATAATCTGCAAAAACCAGCTATGCTCGGTCGTCGTCGGGGTGACGGAATGATAAACCAAAAAACCGAGAAAGTAGCATGCCCACAGGCCCACGCCGATCACAGCCGCCCAACTGGCATAACGGCGAAAACGCGATTCCGCCGGCGATTCTTTGAATTCTTGTTGTTCCATGAATTTGCTTGCTCGATGAGAGAGACTTATGCCGCGTGACGATGACTTATTGATGTTTGCCGCGGCCGTTTCTGACAGGCGGAACAACAGCAGCAAACGAATATTTTTCAACTCAAAATACCAGATTGCGGATCGAGCTTGTCGACCACTTCCGTTTCCTCTTTGTAAGGCACAAAGCCTGCCTTCTGATAAAAACTCAGCGCGCCAGGGTGGTCGAGCGAGCAGGTGTGCAGCCAAAAACGTTTTGCCTGGCGTTGCCAAACGAGTTTGATCATCTCCTCAATCAAATATGATCCCAGACCCTTGCCGATAAATTCCGGCATCAAACCGAAATAAGCGAGTTCAACGTCAGGCCATTGCCGGAAATCAAGCTCAGCATAACCGCCAGGCACGCCGCCGGCATAGAGAACGTAAATCTCAATCTGCGGATGTTGCACGAGGGCGGTGAGGGCTTCATCGCTGAGCTTGCGTCGATCGATCCAATTCCATGAGGCGCCGACGCCGTTATACAAAAAACGATAAAAGGAGGCCGGGGGACTTTCTGCGCGCATGATGGTAACATTGTCCGGCGCTGGTTTGGGCGCCGCCCATCTCGCCGGCGGCGCTAGCATTTCGAGATAGGTGACGGTAGTTTGCAATTTGGCGGGGTGCAAGTTCTTTTCGGGCATTTAGTCTCTTTAAAGTTTAACGCTGAAAAAGCAAAAAAGCCCGGCGCCTTTGTGATTGCGTGGCAAAATTTAATTCCGGCACGTCCAGCTTCGGGTGTCACGGGCAAAACCCGGGATCAGCAACATGTGCCGCGCAACAGCCGGTTGTTCAGGAACACCGGTTCGATCACAGCGCTTCTCAGGTTCGCACAAAAAACTTTCCTGGCAATTGTTTGATGAGTCCCTGCAATTCCAGCTCCAGCAAAATCGCCATCACTTGTGACGCCGGCAACGTCGCTTTTCTGGATAAAGCATCGATGTGTGACGGTTCATGCGAAATCAAATCATAAACATTGCGGCTTTGCTGATTCATCGCAAGCGGCAAATCAGGCGCGATCTGCCGCGGCGAAAAAAGCTCCAACTGGCTGTTGAGTTCCTCCAGAATATCATCGGCGTTTTGAATGAGCTTTGCGCCTTCTTTCAAAAGTTGATGCGGCCCCGCGCTTTTCGGGCTGAAAATGCTGCCGGGAACCGCAAACACTTCACGATTCTGATCCAACGCAAAGTTTGCGGTGATCAAGGCCCCGCTCTCGTGACCGGCTTCGATGACAATGACGCCCAGCGACAAGCCGCTAATGATGCGGTTTCGCCGCGGGAAATTCACGGCATCCGGCTTGGCGCCAAAGGGAAGTTCAGAAATCACTGCGCCATTGCGCGTAATTTCTTCCAACAGATTGCGGTTTTCGGCGGGATAAACCACATCCAAGCCCGAGCCTAAAACTGCCAGCGTGCGGCCGCCGTTGCGCACAACGGCGTGATGCGCGGCCGTGTCAACGCCGCGTGCCAACCCGCTCACGATCGTGATGCCATGCGCCACCAGATCGGCTACGATCTTCTCAGTCACCATTTTGCCATATTGCGTTGGTGCGCGCGTGCCAACCACTGCAATGGCATTTTGATCGGCAGCTTGCAATCCGCCTTTTAGGTAAAGTAAAACTGGCGGATCATTAATCTTCTTAAGCAGCGCGGGATAAGCGTCATCCCAAAAAGTAATCAGCGCGCAGCCGCGCTGCTGCGCAAGCTCAAGCTGCCGGCGGGCAAATTCATGCGCCTCACATGTCTTGAGGGCCTGCGCCAACGTTTGATCAATCCCAGGGACTTCGCACAATGCCGGCAGCGGCGCAGCAGTAACGGCGTGCACAGATTTGAAACGGCTCACCAGCGCGCGCACCCGCGCCGAACCGATGCCCGGCACTTGCAAAAGCGCAACCAACGCTTCGAGTTCTTTTTTTTCCAAAACCGCCCCCTGTCAAGATCATGGCGTGTTGTTCACGGCCTTCCACATCAAATCCAAAAGCTCGGGCAGACCGTCGCCGGTAACCGCTGAAATTCGGCAAGCGGGATGATTCAGGCTCTGCAAAAAATCTGCGCCAATATTTTTATTCTCACTCAGATCCATTTTGGTGACGGCCACGAGGCGCGGCTTCGCGAGCAGTTTGGCATCATAACCTTGCAACTCGGTGAGCAGGGCTTCATAGGTTGCCGGCATATTCTCAGAAACCGCTTCGATCAAAATCACCAACACGGCGGTACGCTCAATATGGCGCAGAAAATCAATGCCCAAGCCACGGCCTTGATGCGCGCCTTCGATCAGCCCGGGAATGTCGGCCACGACGAAGCTTTGCGAGTCGCGATAGCGCACGACGCCTAAATTGGGAGTCAGCGTGGTAAACGCATAATCCGCAATCTTGGGGCGCGCCGCGGAAATGCGCGAGAGCAAGGTCGATTTGCCCGCGTTCGGCATGCCGACCAATCCGACATCAGCAAGCAACTTCAATTCGAGCGTCAGCCACATGCTCTCGCCCAACTCGCCCGGCTCCCATTCCCGCGGCGCTTGATGCGTGGAGGTCACGTAGCGCGCATTTCCCCAACCGCCGCGCCCGCCGCGCGCAACGACGAATTGTTCGCCCTCGCTAACCATATCTACCAAGATCTCATTCGTTTCCGCGTTGCGCACGACGGTGCCGGGCGGCACGCGAATGATGATCCCCCGGCCGTTGCGTCCGGTTTTGTTCGCGCCTTTGCCGTGTTCCCCTCGCTCCGCGCGAAAGTGTTTGCGCATTTGAAAATCCAGCAGCGTGCGCAGATTCTTATCGACTTCGAGTACGACGTCGCCGCCATTTCCGCCGTCGCCGCCATCCGGGCCGCCTTTGGGAACATATTTCTCGCGCCGAAAACTCATACAGCCGCTGCCGCCGCGGCCGGCCTCAACATATATTTTTGCTGAATCGACAAACATGAAGAACTCGTTATTTATTGCTGATGATTTGATGCGCGGGTGCACTGTTACCTTAGTTTTTATGACTATTTTACCCCGTCATTCAGATGGAATCTTGTGACGCATGGGGCCAGAACAAGTTTTCACGAGATTCTTTCAGAATGACATCAGGTGGGGATACATTTATCAGGGTAACAATGTACTCGTTTCATGATGCGTTAATGCGTTCATGACTCATATGCCGGAGGCGCGCCGGTTTCATTTTATAATCAATTCCGGCAACGAGGGCAAGCTGATTTTATTGCGCCCGGCGCGGCTGCGCACGTGGATGAAAAGCGGCAACGAATCGCCGAGCACGATGGTGTGTTCGGTCAAACCCTTTGCAATCGCGATTGGCGCAGGCATTTGCTGCAACGGCGCCGTCGCCAAACTGCGGGGCGCAACATAAAGCAAATAGCCGGCAAAATCCCCTTGCCGGCTTTCGGCGCCGGCCTGCCAAAAAATCGTTGCGGTGTTACCCTCGCGCCGGCTTTGCACCTGTTGCGGCGGCGGCAAATCCAACACATCACGCACATGCGTCACGGTCACGCAGCCGGCGAATAAAAGCGCCAAGCCGGCGGCTCGTTTCATTGCCATTCTCTTTTCCAAATCACATCGAAACCGGTATCTTTTTCATCTTTGCCACCGCGCGTGGCTTGCAGAAAGAATTCACGCAGCACTTCCAGCTCCAGAGCAACGCGCAACGCATCGGCAGAATTGAACGAGCTGAAATCCTGGCTGACGCTGATGAAAAGATCGTTGGTGATATATTTTCCGACCAAAACAGAGCCGGGGGTCAAATTCTCGCCAGTGCCAAACTCGATCACGTCGAGATTCAGACCTTCGCCGAGCGTTTTTGAAAGCTGTTGTGACACGAGTCCGGAAACCACGCCGCTGGCCGTGCCCGCGAAGTTAATGCCGCCGCCCTGCGCCGGCGCGTTGAAAAGTATATACGAAATGGCGTCTTTCTGTTCGATCGTGGCATTCTCGCTATCCAACGAAAACGCCACCTGCGGATTGGAAAGGCTGCCGGTAATGTTGACGAACATCTCGTGCTTTTCCTTGCCCTGGCGAAAAACATAGGACGCCAGCAAATCAATTTGAATCGCGGTATCGATATCTCCCTGAAAAATCAACTTGCCGCTCCGCACGGTGAATTTTTTACCGTAAAGCTCATAGGTGCCGCGCGCGATATCGATCGCGCCGAAGAGCAGATACTTTTCGCCTTCTTGCACGAGATCAAGTTCGCCGTTAAGCTCAAGATTGATTTCCGGGCCGCGAATCCAGGTGTTGCGCGGCATGCGAATTTTCAATTCGCCGCTGACATGCTGCAGCAAGCGCGTAAACGTGCTATCCTTCTCCTCCGCATTGGTGTTGAGAACCTGGCGCAGTTCGGCTTCGTCGATTTCCAAAATTTTACCGGTTTGCATGCTGCTGAGAGAATAAATCGCCCGCTTGACGGTGACGGCGCCGGCATATCGCAAGCCGTTGGCATCGCCGGTGATGCGCGTCGAATCGCTATCAATGCGCAATTCCAAATCCCTGGTTCTTGAAAGGGGGAAATTTTGAGCGAACACCGCCCCCTCGAGCCCGCTGACCCTGCCTTCGTGATCCAATGAAATTTTAATATTCCCTTCCAGCTTGCCCTTATCGCTTTCAACTCTAAACTTCGACATGTCGAGGGCGTTCGACGCCAAACTCACGACAAAAAGCAGATCATGATAAGTGGTGCCATATTCCGGCAAGGCAAACGTTGCATCATAAACACGAATAGGCCCGCCGGGGCGCATGTTTGACGGCGTGCCTTCCAGTTCGACATCGCAGGAGAGCGTGCCGCGGATATTCTTCACGCGCGATGTGAATGCTTGCAGAAAGGAAATGTCCAGCGTTTTCGCATTGGCTTGAATTCGCATGGGGCGTTCTTTGTAAAGCATTACGGGCGAGCCGTCCAGCGCAAAATGCAGCGGCAAGAAGCCGCCGCCCGTCAACGAATCCGTGCGGTTTTGTTGCAGCTTGAAACTCCAACTGAGTTTTTCGTCCTCAAACTTGAATTCGCCAGCCCAATTTTGATAGGCAAATTCCGAGAGCTTGCCGTTATTGATCAAAAAATGGCCGTCCAGGCGCGGCGCGCTGGCCGTACCGTTCAAGCGCGCCTCGATGTCCATGAGGCCGTGCAAGCCCTCTTTCAGGCCGAACAATTTTGCATAGCGCGCCAGCTGTAGATTCGAGAGGCCAATGCGTAAATCTTCCGCGCCACTAAAACTCAATTTGCCGTCGAGAAAAAAATGCTCCGGGCCGGAACGCAATGAAAGATTGTGGAAGAAATATTCGTCCTGGCCCAGTTCGATCCACATGCTATCGGCGGCCGTTTCCCAGGTTTGATCAAAAATCGCAAGCTCGGCCCGGCTCACCTCAAAACGCGCCGTATCGCCCAAGAAAAATCGTCCGCTGATCACGCCGCTGTTTTGCGGGTTCAGCCAAATCTCAGCAGCGACATCGGCAAACGTTTCCAGATAACGCGTCGCCAGCTTAACGGAATCCAACGCCGCGCCGGCTAACTGCAGCGAACGTGCAGCGGCATTCAGTGTTGCCTCACTGGCGAGGCCGGCGCGACGATACCCGAATTCTCCCACGAGGTTTTTCGCATGCGCGGCATTGTATTGCACCTCCGCCAACTGAAATCCGCCATTAACAGAAAGAGAATCGTAAATCCCTTGCGCCGTTCCGCCGATCACGCCGTGCGCGTGCAGAGTATCTGCCGCCAGCATGCGGCGCGCCAGCTCCAGCTTGTCGATTTCAGCAATGAAATGCAAGAGGTGAATCTGTTTTTGATTGAATGCGCCGTCAACGGAAAAATTGCCCAGGTCGCTTTCCAGGCGCAACGTGTCCAACGCCATTTCGCCGGCCTGACTGCGAAACACGCCGCGCGCTGCTGCGAGATTGATTTCCCAAATGCGCGAGGGCTGTAAATCAAACGTGCCGGCTGCCTCGAGCGTATTCAGATTCAAATGACGGCCCTTGAGCGCGGCGGCAAAATTTAAATTGGAAATGAGCGTCGTATCATAAACGAATGCCGCAAGATTCAGGCGCTTGACATTGAGGCTCATGTCAAAATCTTGCGTTCCGGAAAGATCGCGCACCTGGCTGAAGCCGGTAATCTCTCCGGCGGGTGTTTGCAATTGCAAATCCGCATGCAGGCCATTATCCCGCACCGCGCCTTCCAAAATAAAATTGGATATGGCATAATTGCCCAGTCGGGAGGAATCCGCCGTCAGGCGGAGCATCGCCTGCAAGCTATCAAGGCTCAAGCGATCGCCCTGCGCGCGCAACGAGAGATTGAGACGAGAATGCGGCCCGCGCTCCGGCAGTAATCTCGCCAAATCGGCGCGGCGAATATCCGCATCGAGCGTGTAGCCAACACGCCCCGAATCGCGGCGCGCGTACGCGATTAAGCGGCCTTCGCCCGCTTCGTGCTTGAGGTCGAGATCAACCAGCACGCTATCCCAATTGCCCGTGCAGTGAAGATTTGCCTCCAATGGACCTTGAGTTGAAAGCTGTGGAAACAGGGTATGCCAATCATCCAGTTGCAATGGTGTTGCGGCAAGTTGCAGGCGATAAATCGGGCGTTTAAAATCCCGCACCCGCAAATTGCCGGTGACGGTGGAGCCGCCGGCCGTGATCTGCAAGTTGTCAATCTGCACGGCGTCTGCGGTTTGCACGATATGCGCATTGATTTCAGACACGGCTACAGGGAAATTTGTAATACTAAACGCGAGCCGGCGGAGATCAAGCACGGTTTGCGGCGTGGTATATTCCACCAACAACTCAGCATTCAGATTTTGCACCGTGCGCCGATAAAAAAAACTCGCAGTATCCAGCGGGGAGATGTTCACCTCACCGTTGCGAATCCTGATTGTCGGCAATACAATCGGCCAAATTGCCGTGGTATCCGTCACAATTAAATTCTGCACGTTCCAACTGCTGTCGGGGTTTTGGCGAAGATGAATGGCCGGGCTATCGATGAGAAGTTGATTGATCAACACGCGGCGCTCCCACAATTCTCGCGGCGAAAAACCGAATTCGAGGCGCGGCACGCGCACCACGGTTTTGCCGTCGCGTGTGATCGTCAAATTCGAAATTTTGAATTGTGAAATGAGATTGCCTTCGATCCTGCCCAGCGCCAGGCGTCCATTGAGCTTTTCCCGGCCTGCCGCGATAATCTTATTGCGCAACCAATCGCGAAAAAGCTGCGTTTGTGTGAGCGCGGCGGCCGCCAGCAAGAGCAGCACAAGCGCGCCGAACAAGCCGAGAATAATTTTTGGGAAACGTTTCATGTGTTTAAAACCGTACCCGTTCGCCGTTATCCTGATTGTGCCGGCGCTTCATTTCACGATTAAACGAAGCAATCGTTGCAAAAGCCTTTTAACCTCTTCAATCCGAAAAACAAAACCGCTCGCGACAAACATCACCGCGAACACTGCGCCAACAATCAAACACATCAGCAAGCTTGCTGCCAAAGCCGTTGCATCGAAATAGGACGCAAGGACAAGTTTGAGACGATAAAGCAAAACGCCCGCGATTACGCTCAACAAGATCATCTTGGCAAACAAGCGATAGACGAAGCGGCTTGCGATGTTCTTGCTGCGGCGGTTCCACAAAACATAAAGCAAAGTGCTCTGCAAAATCGCGGAAAGCGAGATTGCCAACGCCACCCCGCGAATGCCCATGTGATTCATGCCGAGCCAATAGATCGGCACGCTCGCCAACACGGCTATTGTGCCGACCATCGTGGGAAACAGCGTATTCTGCACGGCGTAATAGCCGCGCACGACCACGGTTTGCGCGGCAAAGGCAAATGCCCCAATCATGAGAAATATCAAAACTTCGGAGGTGCGTGTCGTGGCAGCGCTGTCAAACCGGCCGCGCTCAAAGAGCAAGCGAATCACTTCGCGGCTCAACACCATGAATAACGCCGAAATCGGAATGACGATGGCAATATAACGCCGCAACGTGTCGTTTAAAAGCTGATTTAGCTCGGCCATCTTTCCTTCCGCTGCCAGGCGCGCCAGAAACGGAAACGCGGCCACGCCCGCCGCCTGCCCGAAAAATCCCACCAAAATCAACATCACGCGCAAGCCATAGTTGAGCGCGGCAATGCCGCCCTCGGGTAAATACGAGCCGAAAAATTTTGTAAAGAATTCCGTGGAAAACGTCATGGTGAGGCCGAGCATTAGCGGCAGAGTGAGCAGAATATATTTTTTTAACTCCGGATGGCGCAACTCGAACAAGAAAGAAAAGCGCATGCCGGCATTGCGCGCGCCGCGATATTGCACCACGAAATTGCCCACGAACGCGCCGGCAAGCACGCCCCAGGCAAAGCCTTCGATGCCAACCCACCGATGCAGCAGCACGCCGCCCAGAATAATGCCAAGATTGTACAGCAACGGCGCGAGCGCGGGCAATTTGAATTGTTCTTTGGCGAATTGCACCGCCATCAACAAGCTGCCGGCAAAAAAGAACAATTGCGCCGGCATGATGATGCGCGTCATGCGCACGGCTTTGGCGACGGTCGCCGGCTCCGTCAACCCAGGCGCGATCAGCGCGACCAGTTGCGGCGCCAGCCACCACGCCATCGCGATCATCATCGCCAGCAGCGCGCCGAATACGGAGAGGATGATCGAAAAAATTCTCCAGCCTTCCGCTTCGTTGCCTTGCGCGAGATATTTCGTAAAAATCGGGATGAACGTTATCGACAAAAAACCGCTGGCAACGACGTGGTTGAGGATTTCCGGAAGCACAAATGCAACGTTGTAGGCATCGACGTCGCCGGTTGCGCCGGCGAGATGCGCAATGATCATTTCACGCAGCAAGCCGATAATGCGGCTCAACAGCACGGAAGCCATCATGATCAGCGCCGCAAGTGTTATTTTTTTGGAGAGGGAGCTTGTCATTCGGCAGGAACGGAGTGGCATCATCCAGGCAGCAAAATGCGAAACCGCCCAGGCAATTAATCATTGAGCGCGCCAAACTGCGATACTGAACTCACTCTTTATTGCGAATCGGCCGGTGGTAACGTTTTGAGATGGACCAATTATTCAAATTCAATATCCCAACGCGACGAGCCGCAACCAAAAAGAAAATCTCCAGCGGATAAGAGAACCCGACAGATGCGGCAGGCTTTATCAGTTGGGTTTTTCAATCAGTTGGAGAAGTTTTTGCTTTTCCCTCAACCATTCAACTTTAAAGAGACTAATCGCATAGGATTGCTCTGCTTCGAGCATCAACAAGCCTGGTAAACGGATTGGGAGGAGACAAGGAAATCAAATCGAGCGGCCTGTGAAGAATTTCCTCAAGCCTTGCACCCAACTCATAGAGCTTCCAGCCCGTCACACTGCCACAAGCCAAGTCAACATCCCGTGTTTGTTCCGGCCCTTCGAGGGCGCTGCCAAAAAGAATCATGCGAGTCGCGCCATATGTTTGCGCGAGATCAACGATTTTATTTTGTGCCGGATTGGCTGAGTCCCATAAACGATCCTATGAGCGTTTTTGCGCCAAGCTTTTGCCCGGCTTATAACGAAAGCAAGATAGCAAAGGCCTTTTTATGATGCAATCCCTTTGTCGGTTCAAACATGCGCAATCCGCAAATTTGAAATCCCCATTCCCCAATTAACAACTACCCTGTGCTTTGCATGGCAGCGGCAATGCCGTTAATGCTCAAAAACAACGCATGTCCCAAAGACTCGCGTTCTGCGCTGTCCGGCTGCCGCCAACGTTGCAGCAATTCTGCTTGCAAGAGATTGAGCACATCTGTGTAGGGATTCCGCAGCTCGATGGATTTTTTGAGCACAGGCGCGTTGTCCAAAATCTCCGCCTGCCCGGTAATGGCGCAAATCGCTTGTGTCGCGCGCTGAAAGTCATCAGCAATACTTTGGTGAAAAGATTCGCCGCGCGCTTGCGCATAAAAACCGGCGATGGCCAAATGCGCGCGTTTCATTTCAAGCTGGGCATTGTCTAAAACCGTGCGAAAGAACAGCCATTCCCGATAAAGCTGCTGCAATTTTTGCAGAGCCTCGGCGCGAGTCGCGAGCAATTCTGACAAGGCCGCGCCGATGCCGAACCATCCCGGCACGTTGTAGCGCGTCTGCGTCCAGGCGAACACCCACGGAATCGCGCGCAGGCCGTCGAAATCAACCTCATGCGCCGCTTTCCGCGAAACCGGCCGCGAGGCAATCGGCAAACGGCTGATGTGTTCGATCGGCGTAATCGCGATGTACCATGGCCAAAACTCCGGATGCCGGACGAGGCTTTGGTACGAATGCATTGCATGCTGCGCGATTTCGCCCATCACCGCATGATTCTCTGAGTTTGCGCGTGCGACGGCCAACGTTGGCTTCGCATGCCGCGCTTGCGCCGTCAGCATCGCATGCACGATTTGTTCGAGATGGCGATGCGCCAGCGCCGGAGAAGAGTATCGAAACGTGATCACCTCGCCTTGCTCGGTGAAGCGAATGCGGCCGTTGTGGCTGCCGGCCGGCATCGCGAGAATCGCTTGATTTGCGCGGCCGCCGCCCCGCCCCACCGTGCCCCCGCGGCCGTGGAACAAACGAAAATCGATTTGATGGCGCCGGCAAACTTCGGCTGCGGCTTGTTGCGCTTGATACAGCGCCCAATTGGCCATCCAGTAGCCGCCGTCTTTATTGCTGTCCGAATAACCCAGCATGATTTCTTGAAAGCCGTTGCGGCCGCGCAGATGCAGACGGTAAATCGGATCCGTGAAAGCCGCAGACATTAAATCGGTGATGCGGTTCAAATCGTCGATGGTTTCGAATAACGGCACCAATTCGATCGGACTGTGAACTTGTCCGTCTTCGCAGCGCCACAAATCCACTTCTTTGGCAAGCAACAATACCTCGAGCAAATCACTCACCTCGTGCGTCATGCTGATAATATAACCGCCAAGCGCGTTGGCATCGCGCTGCACGGCGGTGCGCATGAGACCCAGCGTTTGCAAAACCGCATTCGTGGCCGGCGACAAATTTTGCCACGCGGGCGCCAACGGCCGCCGGCTTTGCAGCTCTTGATGCAGGATTGCAATTTTGGCCGGTTCATCCAGTGCAGCATAATCCTGCGTCACGCCTGCGATTTGGAGCAACTCGGCGACGGCCTGCTCGTGAACATTGCTGTGCTGGCGAATATCCAATGCCGCCAAATGAAAGCCGAATGTTTTCACGCGTACCAGCAAATCTTCCAGACGATCGTTGCTGCCGAGGCGAACGGCGCGCAAGCTGTCTTTAAGCAAATTAATATCAGCAAAAAATTGTTGTTCATCATAATCTGCGGGTGATCGCGGGGCGCGCTCGAATTCCGCGGTTTGCGCCAGCAGTTTTTCGAGGCGAGCGAGCATGTAGCTTAATTTGAGGCGAAAAGGCTCGGTGTGATAAAGTTGCAGAATTTTTACCGACAATTTGATGTGCTGCCGATCTGCGTGCAGCGATTGCAGCAACGGCGCAGGAATGTCGAGCAAGCGCGACGACAGGCTCAATTCCTCGCGCAGCGCGCGCAATTCTTTGCAATAAAGCTTGAGCGCTGCAGCGCGCTGCAGCGCCAGTGTGTTTTGCGTCACCTCCGGCGTGACGAAGGGATTGCCATCGCGGTCGCCGCCAATCCAGGAACGATAGCGCAAAATCGCCGGGAGATCGGCCTCGGCTTGATAGCAGGCAGCCAGCGCGGCGCGCAGATCGCGATAAATCCGCGGCACGGTTTCCCAAATCGCGTTGGTAAAAAAATGCAAGCCGTGTTGCACTTCGTCTGCTACCGAAATTTTTTCCGCGCGAAATTCGTCGCTGACCAGCAGCAGGCAGATCTTTTCGTAGATCGCGCTGATTTTTGCATCGCGTTCCGCTGGAGTCAAATCGCTGCGCTGCAACTGTTCGAGCAAATGCGCCAGGCTTCTTTGTTTCACCAAAATCGCGCGGCGCCGCGCGTCCGTGGGGGTGGCGGTCAGCCTCGGCTGGATATCGAGGCGCGCGAGCATCGCCAGCACGTCGTCGAGAGTATAGCCGCTTTGTTTCAGGAAATGAATGGCCTCGGCAAGAGATTCCGTGCGCGGTTGCGCCGCGGTGCTGCGGCGCTCGCGTTCGCGATTGATGCGCACGATTTCACGCTGCTCGGCTTTATTGACGAGATGAAAGAATGTCGTGAACGCGCGCAACAGCCAGAGAATTTCCTCCAGTGGCAATTTGCCGATTTCGGCGGCCGCTTGTTGCCAATGCTGGGGGTTGTCCTCGAGATAAACCGCTTTGCAAAGCGTGCGTAGTTTTTCCACTTGCTCAAACGAAGCTGCGCCCACGACTTCGCGAATGGCATGGCCCAACAATTCGCCCAGCAGGTTGACTTGCAGGCTCAACGGTTCAGATATGCCGGTGCCTTCGGCGGCAGCCGTCAAGCCGTGCCACTGTTTCATCACATCCCTCTCCACATTTTGAATCACCGCCCGGGCGCTTATGGTTGTTTTCATAAAGACGCGGACAAATCTCAAAGGCAGAGCGCCCGGGCGGTTTGTAATGTTCAAAATTCGATGATCATTGTCAAATGGAGGGCGCCAAAAAGAAAGCCGAACAAACTCACCGGCAATTCTACTGGCAATTCGAAATGGGATGTGCTTGTTCGGCTGTAAGGTCGTGTACAAATCAGTGTTGGCCATCGGCAAGAAAATGCCCTCGCCTACAGAAAAAAAATCCCACAGAAAAGTTTTTTTAAATTACCCTTCTGTGGGAGTTCTTTTCTGTGGGCGAAAGATTTGCGCGTCTGCAAAAACTTGTATTGCCCCAAATTTAACCGCGTGCGGTCTCATTCTCCAAAAGAATCTTCACAATCCTCTCCGCAGCGCGGCCATCCCACAACTCGGGTTTGCGGCCTTGCTTGCCATTGCCCGCCAAAATTTTATAGCTCTCTTCGAGAATGCGCGGTCGCGACATACCGATCAAAACATTGGTTCCTTCGGTAACGGTGATGGGGCGTTCGGTGTTCTCGCGCACGGTAATGCACGGCACGCCCAGCACCGTGGTTTCTTCCTGAATGCCGCCGCTGTCCGTGATCACCAACCGCGCATGCGCCATGAGTTTGAGAAAATCGAGGTAACCGAGGGGATCCGTCAGCATCAAATTCGGCGCCTGCGCAAGCTTGTCGTCGAAGCCGAACAGCTTCATTTGCTTGCGTGTGCGCGGATGCACCGGAAAAACCAACGGCAAATCGCGTTGAATGTCGAACAACGCCTGCAAAATGTTGTCGAGATTCTCTTTGACATCCACGTTGCTCGGGCGATGCAAGGTGATCAGGCCGTAACGCCCGGCTTCCAGTTTCAAATCGCTCAGAATCGGCGAGCGTTCAGCATGCTCGCGGTGCTTCATCAACGAGTCGATCATAACATTGCCGACGAAATGAATTTTCTCTTCGGCAACACCTTCACGCAGCAAATTCTCTTTGGCCTCGCGCTCGGTGAGAAAAAGATAATCCGAGATTTGATCGGTCAGAATGCGGTTGATCTCTTCGGGCATGGTGCGATCAAACGAACGCAGGCCGGCCTCGACATGCACGAGCTTCACGCCCATTTTCACCGCCACCAGGCCGCAGGCAATCGTGGAATTCACATCGCCGACCACGATCACGAGATCCGGTTTGTTCGCGGCAATGATCTTTTCAAACTCGATCATGATCTTGCCGGTTTGCTCGCCGTGGCCGCCGGAGCCTACCCCGAGATAAACGTCAGGTTTGGGCAAGCCGAGATCCTGAAAAAAAAGCTTGGACATCTTCTCGTCGTAATGCTGGCCGGTGTGCACCAGGCTGGCTGCGATTTCAGTGTGTTTGCGCATCTCATCGATAATCGGCGCGATTTTCATGAAATTCGGCCGCGCACCGACGACGTTACAGATTTTCAACGGCATGAAGGCTCCTCAGAACTCTTCCGGTCAAATTAAAAATTGTTGATGCTGCCATTCCATTGGAATCTTGAGAAGCACCGGTTTCGCCGTTCGCAGAGAACATCTGCATTGTACTTCACCGGATTCCTTCTGAATGACACCTTGATGTTTTTGAAACAGCACTGCAATGCACGAACAGATTCTATTCGACTACAAGTCACTCCTTTTTCCAACTCTTTCGCGCAACACTTGCTTCATTATCTTCCCCGATTCATTTTTCGGGAGTTTTTCCTCGACGATGACCCGGCGCGGCACTTTGAACTCCGGCAAACGCTCGCGGCAAAAAGCAATGATCTCCTCCGCCAATTCTTCGTCTTTGCCATTCACGGCTTCGGGTTTGAGCGAAACATAGGCGCAAATGGCTTCGCCGAGATATTGATCCGGCACGCCGATCACCGCGGTTTCGAGAATCTTGGCGTGTTCGAGAATAACTTCTTCAATCTCCTTCGCGCTCACGCGATTGGCGCCGGATTTGATCATGTCACGTTTGCGGCCGACGACATAGAAAAATCCTTCTTCGTCCTTACGGCCCAAATCACCGGTGTGAAATCCGTGTTGTGTCAATGCCTGGCGCGTTTCTTCGGGTTGATTCCAATACCCGGACATGATGTTCGAGCCGCGCGCCACGATTTCGCCGGCTTCGTCAGGGCCGGCTTCCTCGCCGTTCTCTTTAATCAAACGCAATTCGACATTGGGAATCGCCTTGCCGATGCTTCCGACTTTACGCGGCAACTCATCGGGGGAGAGATAGCTGAGCCGCGCTGACGCTTCCGTGGCGCCATACATGATAAAAATTTTCTTCCCGTTAAAAACTTCCATGACCTCGCGAATCAAGCTCGGGGCCATGGCGCCACCGGCCTGCGTCAGGTAGCGCAGCGCGGGAAACTCCATTTTGCGAATTGCGGATTTGCCCAGCAAAATCGCAAACGTCGAGGGCACGCCAGAAAAACCGGTGGCCTGATACTCTTGCATGGTTTTGAGCACGACATTGGGGAACACAAAACGATTGTCAATCAACACCGACCCGCCGGCGGCCACATGGGTGTTGAGCAGTGATTTGCCATAAACATAGGGAAACGGCAGCACCACCATGATGCGATCTTTCGCGGTCAGGCCGAGGTAACTCACAATGCTGCGCGTATTGGTCACGATATTTAAGTGTGAAAGCATGGCGCCACGTGGGTCGCCGGTGCTGCCCGAAGTATAAATGATCGCGGCCAAATCAAGATCGATCATCGGCACATGCAAACGGCGGCCGGGAAGCTCGTCAAGCTCGCGCTTGTGCATAACTCGCGCAGGCCAAGCAACCGGCGCAGCGGAATCATCGGTCAAAATCATGCCCTGCAATTCCGGCAACTTCTCCGGCAAACCTTCCAGCAATGAAATAAACTTGTTTTGCGTGATCAAAACTTTCACGCCGCAATCGTGCAGAATGAAAGCGAGCGTTTTTGTGGTCGTCGTGGTGAAAATCGACACGGCAACCGCGCCCGCCTTCAAAGCGCCGTAGTAAGCTGCGATATAGTCGCCGGAATTTTCCACGAGCAAACCGACGCGATCGCCGCGCCGCACGCCGAGCGCGCGCAAAGCAGCGCCAAATTTATTGGCAAGTTGATCGACCTCCCCATAACTCAGGGTTTGGCCGTCATGCACACTTAAAATCGCCTCGGGCGTGTGATCGGCGTGCGTTTCCAAAAAATGGTGCAGGAGATAGGGTATCATGAATAACAAACCAAGATTGAGTTTCCGTGGCTGATTACACGGAGGCATCAGTGTTCACTAAACGATAAAGGTAGACGCCATCGCACAAATCTGCGGAAGGCCCGGGTTAGCGGAACGCTTCATCACTCATACCCGGAACATTTCAAATGCGCCCGTCACGGGTTCTCTTTATAGCGCGCGGCACGCGAACGGCCTTCACGCTCACCGGCCTGGCCAGACGATTCGGTTTCATTTCTGCAATGAATCATAGACGCCCGCATTCATTTGACCGTAACTTAATTTCACCATAACATGGCAATTGGGGGTATATTAGAGAGAGGTAAGACTTTACGATTGACAGGCAAGCATCACACCAATGCGAATAACTGAAGCATCGCCGCCGGGATATTCCCGGCAAAATGCGCAGAGGCCGAAGCCGAGGAGTTGTCAGCGAACAGAATGAAGCGTATCTACCTTGAGATGTCCGTTTATTATCACCGGTTGCGGCGCTATGTAAACGATCATCGCGTGGTTGACCGGCCCCAATTTGAGACCTTTCGCCAGCGCTTTTATGATCAACTTTGGCGCGAAGTCGCCGGCCGCATGGGCGCAAAAATCGAGGACTTTGGTTACGGCTTTTCCAAAATCAGCCGCGGCTCGCAACACACCTTCGTTCTGCAATCCAAGGTGATGCTGGACGATCATCTGAGTTTGCGGCTCGCCGGCAACAAGCCCCTGGTGCATCGCATTCTCTCCGAGCGAAACTATCCCATTCAGGATTATCGCGAGTATACCCTGCACAGCCTGGCGAAGGCATGCGATTTCATGCAGAAAATCAACGGCGCCTGTGTGGTGAAACCGGCGGCCGCCACCGGCGCAGGCAACGGCATCACCACCAAAATTCGCAACCGGCAACAGCTTCGCAAAGCTTCGCTTTGGGCGGCAACGTTCTCAACACGACTGTTGATCGAAAAAGAGATGACCGGCAGTTCGTATCGCCTGCTGTATTTGGGCGGAAATTTCCTCGATGCGGTTCGCCGTGATTCACCCGTGGTGATCGGAGACGGCAAGCACAGCATCGCGCAATTGATGCATGTGGAGAATCGCCGGCGGCTGCAGGGCGACGAAATCGTTGCGCTTTCTCCGCTGGAAATCGATTACGAATGCCGGCTTTGTTTGCGCGAGCGCGGATACACATTGAGCACCGTGCCGGCGGCGGGTGAAACGGTAAACTTAAAAACCGTGGTGAATCAGAATTCGGCATCAGAGAATGAAACGGTGCGCGCGTTGGTTCACCCTTCAATCATTCAAATCGGGGCTGAAATTGCCGCGTTGTTCCGCCTTGAATTAGTCGGAGTGGACTTGATCACGCCGGACATTACCAAACCGCTGCAGGACGCGGGCGGTGTGATCAATGAGATCAACACCAATCCCGGGTTACATCATCACTATCTCATCAAGAATAAAGCGGAGAGCGCGGATGTCGCTCGAAAAATTTTGGAGTATATTCTGAAGCGTTGATCGTCAGGCCGTTGCACAGCATTTGTTTGCGATAAAAATTGGCGGTTCGCATAATCCGGCAAAGCGGTCGATCGACAAACCTGTCACCTTAACGGGGCGCAACATGAGTCATGCAAGATTTGTAAACGCTGCCGAAACCGAAAAAAAATGGCACCGCTTGACAATTTTTTCGTTCTTGTGGGCTTGCCAGGCCTTCGTGCATTTGGATTTTTCCTGGCACTGGCTGCAAGGCGGGAAGATCCTGGGTTATATCGCGATGGCCGCCGTCATACTGCTGTTGTTCAACCCACGCTCCGTATCGCTGCTGGGTTTCATGGCCTTGGCAAGTTTTATCGATAATATCTCGCACTGGCCAAAATTGAGCAACCACACGTTCGCTTCGGGACTGATCAACGGCACGATCCTGCTGGCTGTGCTCTGGACGCTTTATCAGAACCGGCGCCAGATCGGCAAGCCGGGATGGAGTTGGTACACGCTGGGAGTGAACGATCGCGAAGCCACGAATGCCCTTCTTGAGCGCTTCGCTCCGGTCCTGCGTGCATCGGTAATTATCATCTATCTCTTTGCCGTATTGCACAAACTTAATTGGGATTTTTTGAATCCGGCCATCAGTTGCGGCACTGCGATGTGGCATGATTTGACCAGCCGGCTCCAGTTCATTCCCGATTACCCCTGGGCGCCGCTGGCCTCGATCTGGGCAACTCTCGCCATCGAGCTTGCCCTGCCGCTGCTGCTCATGTTTCGCAAGACGCGGCCCTATGCGCTGGCTCTGGGATTGCCGTTTCATTTGATGCTCGGCATGATCGGCCATCGCAAATTTTCCGCATTTATCTTTGCATGCTACTTTCTCTTTACGGAGGAAAAATTCACCGAGGCGCTGAACAAACGCGTGCGCGCACTGCGCCGGTGGTTGGAGCAGTGGCAGCGCCGGCATCCCGCCCTGACGCCGCGTCGTGTTGGCTGGTCAGCCTTCAGCGTTTTGATCGCCGGAATTGCCGCGGGTTTTGGCATCGAGCTGTTGGATTTGAAACGCATGGAAAAAAGCTCGTGGCTCAGCTGGTCGCTCTTTGTGATGGCAGTCTACGTGCTCATCTTGTTTCAGCAAAAATTTATGCGTCTGCCGGCGGCGTCATTGGCGCTGCATTGGAGCCATCCCGGTTTGCTTTGGTTGCTGCCCGCGTTGTTGGTGTTCAACGGCATGAATCCTTATCTGGGATTAAAAACCCACGTCGTCTTTTCAATGTACAGCAACCTGCGCACGGAAGCCGGTGAATGGAACCACCTCTTCATGCCGCAATGGCTCAAAGTCGCCAAATTTCAGGACGATCTCGTTGAAATCATCGATACCTCGTGGGAAGAGTTCGACGAGTTTAAAAACAGGCAATTGCTCATCCCTTATTTTGAATTTCGTCGCATGATCGATGCGAGCAAGGACGATATTTGGGTACGCTACGCGCATCGTGGCGAATATAAAGAGCTGGAAATCAAAAATGGGCAATCCAATCGCGCTGATTTTGTGCGGGGCAGCACTGGCTTGCTCAGAAAGTTTTTGGTTTTCCGGCCGATTTATAAAGAAGGAGCCGAATCTGAATGTTTGCGTTAAAGGCAATAAGCGGAAACGATGCCCCATCAGAAACGAATATGCGGCGCAGCAACATCCGCGAATCCCGGAATTTCCTGGCAATTTCGTGCAAAATAATCGCGCTCTGGGCTGCCTAACTTGAAACGCATCCGGCTTTGCCAGGCTGGCGCAAGGATACCCGGCCGCATAAATCCGGCAATTTCAAAACGCCATCGTACAATTATAAGACTATGCTCTTTCACTCATTAGAGTTCATCATATTTTTTCCCGTCGTTGTTGCGATCTACTTTCTCGCTCCTCTGCGTTTCCGGCAGTTCTTGCTCCTGCTCGCCAGCTACTATTTTTATATGTGCTGGAAGGCCGAATATGCCGTGCTCATACTCCTGTCAACCGGCATCGATTACGTTGCGGCGCTGCAAATGCAAAAGGCCGCCGAGCCCAGGCTCCGCAAAATCTGGCTGGGCTTCAGCCTGGCTGCCAATCTCGGGATGCTGTTCTTTTTCAAGTATGCCAATTTTTTCAGCGCCACGGCCCGGGAAGTGTTGCAGCAAGCCAACCTCTTTCATGATTTCCCGGTATTCGACGTCTTGCTGCCGGTGGGAATTTCATTCTACACGTTTCAAACGTTGAGCTATACCATCGACGTCTATCGCGGCGAAAAGACACCGGAGCGCAATTTCATAAAATTCGCATTGTACGTCACCTTCTTCCCCCAACTCGTTGCCGGTCCAATCGAACGCTCAACCCAATTGCTGCCGCAATTCGATCGTGAGCACAAGTTCGATGCCAATCGCGTCGTTTCCGGCTTGCGGCTCATGCTCTGGGGATTCTTCAAGAAACTGGTGATCGCTGACCGCCTGGCGCTCTATGTGAACGAAGTCTACAACAACCCGGCGGACTATGCCGGGCTGCCGGTCATCGTCGCGACGTACTTTTTTGCATTTCAAATTTATTGCGACTTCTCGGCGTATTCGGATATTGCCATTGGCTCGGCGCGTGTGCTGGGTTTCGATTTGATGAAAAACTTCCGGCAGCCCTATCTCGCGCAATCGGTTGCCGAGTTCTGGAAGAGATGGCACATTTCTCTTTCGACTTGGTTCCGGGATTATCTTTACATCCCGCTGGGCGGAAACCGCGTGAGTAAACTGCGTTGGTATTATAATCTCATGGCAGTTTTTGTGATCAGCGGATTGTGGCACGGCGCAAATTGGACGTTTGTCGTTTGGGGCGCATTGCACGGGAGTTATTTCATCCTGTCACTTTTAACGCAGAAGCTGCGCGAGCGTTGGGTTCAAGTTTTACGGCTCAACGCCCATCCGCGCTTTCACACGGTGTTGAAAATAGCGGTCACATTCCATCTCGTGCTCCTGGCGTGGATTTTCTTCCGCGCAAATTCCCTGGCAGAAGCGCTGCTGTTATTGCAGCAAATATTCCGGCTCGAACTGACGGCAGAACACGTGATGAGCGCCAATATCGCGCTCAATCTCGGCGATTTTATCATTGCCTTCGCCTCGATTGGCGGTTTGTTGCTTTTCGATCGGTTCGATGCGCAAGGCCGCCTGGGTTCGCGCCTCGTCACACTGGCAAGACCGCTGCGTTGGGCGGTGTATTATTCCCTGATTCTGGCGGTTGTGCTGTTCGGCGTTTACCAACACATTGAATTCATCTATTTCCAATTTTGACGACGATGCTGCAACGCGCGATTCTCTTTTCCATCTTGCTTCCGCCGGTCTATTTGGCCGCATTGTTGCTTTTGTCGAACATCAGCTTCGGCAATGCCACATTGATGAAGCTGGCATCACGCAACCCGGTTGATCCGGGTGAAGACGGCTTTACCTACCAGCGCTTCGAAGAAATCGCCCATGTTAAGAACGTCGATATTCTGTTTCTCGGCTCATCGCATTGCTATCGCACTTTTGATCCCAGGATCTATGCGGAGCACGGTTTGAAGACTTTCAACATGGGATCTTCCGGACAAACGCCGTTGAACACCTATTACTTGTTGCAGCGTTATTTCGACCAACTCAACCCCAAATTGATTGTCTTCGAGCTTTATTACGATCTCTTTCGCCGCGACGGATTAGAGGCGTATTACGATCTGGCTGCAAATCTGCCGTTCAGCATGGAATTGCTGCAAATGGCGCTGGCGACGCGCAATCCTAACGGCATTAATGATGCTGTTTCGCGCTGGCTGGCAGAGGCAATCGGCAACGCGCCGGAGGTTGTGCAAAAGCCGCAACCCGGCGAGCGCTACATTGCCGGCGGCTTTGTTGAATACACAAAATTGCGTTTGAAAGATTACCAGCCCAATCCCAACCGCACCAAAAAAACATTGGTGATGGTCGAGGAACAATTTGAATACCTCGACAAGATTGCGGCGTTCGCACAGAGCAGGGGGGTTAAAATCGTCTTCGTCACGCAACCGGAACTGAAGGCGACGGTGGCCGCTTTCTTGAATTATCCGGAAATTGTGGCGCGTTTTGCAGAAATCGCGCGGAAGCGCGGCGTGCCCTACTTCAATTTCAACGAGATGTCGCCGAATTTCGACAGGCCTGATTATTACTATGATCGCGAACACTTGAACCAGCAAGGCGTCGCGCTCTTCAACGAGACTTTGTTGCAAATATTAACGGAAGCAGGATATATCCCACGGCCATACAATGATTGAATGATATGAAAGCAAGCCAACACCACAAACCCGCGGTTCTGATTTTGGGTGGTTCATCGAATGCCTTGTCCGTCGCGCGCAGCCTGGGCAGCCGGGGCATCGCCGTTTATCTTTCCGTGCTCAATCAAAACTGCGCCTGCTACACGAAATACGCCAAGAAATTATTTCCCGTCGCCGACAAAAAAAGCGTGAGCGAGTTTTGGGCAGACTTGATGCTGGGTCCGAAAAGCGCGGCGTTGCACGGCAGCGTTCTCTTTCCTTGCAACGATGATGGCATCGAATTCCTGGCCAACTATCGCAAAGAGCTGCAGCAACACTATATTCTCGACGAATCCATTCCCGAACTGCAGTTGACTTTGCTCAACAAGCGCAAGACCATGGATCTGACCAACGCGCTCGGCCTGCCCACGCCGCGTTTCATTCCGGTGGAAACCGAGGCGGATCTCGGCAAGATCGATCCCAATCTCATGTTCCCGGTGATCGTCAAGCCGCAGCATTCGCATTTGTTTCAAAAGGCGTTCAATCAGAAAAAATTGTTCTTCGTGCACAATGCCGAGGAGCTGCATATGCGCTTGCGGCAGGCGCTGGACAAACAGTTGATGACCATCGTCACAGAATTCATTCCGGGGCCGGACAGTCTTTTGGGAAGTTACTATACCTACATCGATGCTAAAGGAAATCCGCTGTTTCATTACACCAAAAAAGTGGTGCGGCGCTTTCCCAAGAACAACGGCCAGGGCACGTATCACATCACGGCGTGGGATCCGGAAATCGCAGAGCTGGGTTTGAAGTTCTTCCGCGGCATCAATTTTCGCGGCTTGGGCAATGTCGAATTCAAACGCGATTTGCGCGACAACAAGCTGAAGATCATCGAATGCAATCCGCGCTTCACCGCGGCGCACGAGTTGCTGGTCAGATGCGGCATGGATATTTCCCTGGCGATTTACAATCATCTCACCGGCTTGCCAGTTCCGCATCTCAATTCCTACAAGCAGGGCATGACGTTGTGGTTTCCTTATCGCGATTTCATGGCGTACAAAGAACTAAAGTCATTGAATGAAATCACTCTGGGACAATGGCTAAAGAGCTTGATTCACACACAACAAGTAGTTCCCCATTTTCGCTGGCTGGACCCCATGCCGACGCTCGCGCCGTTTTTCCTGTCGGTGAAAAGTAGAATAATGCGATGACGAGGGGGTTCCAACTTGACTGTGTCACATTCCCCCAAAAATTACCGCCGAGCCGCGGAGTTCGCCGGGTGAGATGGTGTGCCGTCCCGCTTATCGGCCGAGCAGGCGATGCACGGGGACGCACCAAATTTTATTTGCCGCATCGAGTAATTCGATTTGGGCGCCGCGGGTCACCACGATACCGCCGCGCCAGCCTGATTTCAGCGCCGCGGCCACGTCGCGCAACGGCCGAAAATCTTTGGCGGCAATCTCACGGCTCGATTTGATTTCAAAGCCGAATATGCCTTGCGGGGTTTGCACCATCAGATCCACCTCCAGGCCGGCGCGTGTGCGGTAAAAATATAGCTGCACATTTTCGCCGGCAGTTCGTACCCACTTATAAATTTCGGCAATGACAAAAGACTCGAAAAGCTCGCCGGTGGCCGGCCCCCAGTAGCCCTGCAGTTGACGCAAAATGCCAATATCGCTTAGAAACAGTTTGGACGTTTTGACTACCGTGCTGGTGAGATTTTTATGATACGGCGGCAACACAAAAGTTTGGTAGGACAATTTGAGGTATTCCAAATAGCGCCGGCTGGTCGAGACCGCAATGCCGGCGTCCCGCGCCAGTTCGGAATAGGAAAGAATCTGGCCGCTGCGCAGGGCTGCCAGCCGTTGAAACTCGCGAAAAGGACTGAGATCATCGAGGCGCGCCAAATCACCAAGATCGCGCTCGAGATAGCTGTGACCATACGATTGCAGCCACTGCCGGCGATCATTATCATTGAGCGCCAACAGCGCCGGCATACCGCCCCACGTCAACATATAATCCAAAGCTGCCAGAGTTGCTTCCTCTTCCTGAGGCAACTGCATCGCCGGCTGATCCTCCAGTAACGTATCCACGTCCGGGGCGGTTATCAGCCGGGCGATAAGCGGCGGCAGAGCCGGCTCATTTTCGGCGGCCATTTCGGAAAGCATTAACGGAAAAAGCTCATAGAAAAATGCGCGCCCCGCGAGTGATTCACGAATGCGCTTGAGCAGCAAAATTTGTGAAGAACCCAATAGCACGGTGAAAGCGATATCGCCTTCGTCAAAGCTGTATTTCACCTTGTCAAAGATGGTGGGTTCTTTTTGGGCTTCATCCAAAACCGCCGCGCCCAGATTCTTGCCCCACGACATCGCGCGCAGCGTGCGCACGAATTCGCGGTTTTCCGGCGCATCGCAATTGACATAACGCAATTCGGAATATGCCTGCCGCGCCAGCGTGGTTTTACCCGTTTGCCGCGCGCCGGTCATAACGACTAAACGCCGCGCCGAAGGCTTTGGCAAGCGCCGGGCTAACCAGCGGAATTTGTGTAAATTTGATCTCGTCATGATCAATTTGCCTGTAAATTTGACCTCGTCATGGCCAATTTTAAGGACAAATTGATCAAAAAGCAAGATCTGGCGCTATTTCAAAATCTCCACCTCGCGGATCGGAATTGTGCCTTGCGCTTCCATGGTGTAGTAATAATTTCCGGCAGGCAAGTCTTTTACGAGGATTTCGTTTTTTTAATGATTCTGAATGGGTTGCTTAATGCTTCGAATTTCAGCGTAGCTTTTGGTGAATCCAGCGCAAACGGAGTGGCGCGACATTGATCTTGCTCTCGTTTCCGAGGAATTTTTTTAACGATCGGAGAAAGATCATCCCTTTTGTCATAAAAATGAACCAGCACATCGAGGCACATGTTTTAGTACAGACGGATTTTATCGCAGACGACCCGTTCGTCGAAGAAATCATCGGGACTGGCATCAGAATCGTCTAACTCGTACAGAGACGATGTTGAGGCCAAGGCATCAACGGCTTTGCTCACAAATCTGAATACTCCCACACGGCAACACCGCCACCTTCCCGCCACTCGGATAACGCTGCTGTAAATATTCACGCGCTGCCTGCCACGAGCTGAAATGCGGATAGCCTTCCCAATAAACTTGATGAAACTGCTCGGCGGTCACGCCTGGCATGAAAGCGGCAAGCTGGCGTTGCTTGAGAAAGCCTTTGGCCATGGGCTTGCGGTACAAACGTTGATTCGGACCGAACAGGCCGTGATGTCCCATGCCCAACGAGCATGCGCTGGTGATGAGCAGCACGCCGTCTTCTTTAAGATAATCTTCGGGCGCGGTGTGATGATACATCAACGCGTTCTCTGCTTGCAGCAGCTCGTCGTCTTTGGGATAGGCATTGAGAATGGCGACATCAGCTTGCTGCGGGGCGGGCGTGGCGTAAAGCTCGCCGGCGAACCTGGCTGCCTCGCGATGCGCGAGTTCGATATCACCCGCAAAAATGCCGGCAATTTCCCGGCGGCTGTTGACCACGACTTGAATCGCGAAGTTGACGCCGGCATGGCGCGCGACGCGCTCGAACTCCGCGCGAAAGCGGTTGCCCTCGAGCGTGCCGGCTTTGCCGCGCAATCCCATCATCACAGCTTTGTGCGTCCATTCGATGCTTTCGATGTTCGACAAGCCGGGCAATACCATCTTTGCGCCGCCGCTGAAACCCGCGAACGCATGCGGCACCACGCTGCCGAGCAGGATTTTGAGATCCGCGGCCATGAATGCTGCATTGATCTTCACCGGCACTTTGCCGACCGACACGCCAATATCAACCAACTCACCATGACAATCGTGATTCACGACGCGATGGCGAGCGACAATTTCTTTGCCCAGTTTCTTGATCAAATCGCCTTCGGTCAATGCGGTGTGCGAGCCGAGACTGATGACGAACGAAATATTTTCCGGTTGAATGCCGGCGTGCACCAGTTCGGCAATGACGGCGGGCAGAATGAGATGGGCAGGCGTGGGCCGACTGAGATCATCAACGGCAATGGCAACGGTGCGGCAGGAGGCAGCCAACACGCGCAACGGCGGAGAGCCGATCGTGTGGCCGGTCGCGGCATCTACTTCGGCAGGCGACAGGGCCGGCGCGTCACGCATGGCATGAACCTGAACCTCCCAATTCTCTGGAAAGTCGAGCGCAACCGCGCGATCGCCAAACCAGGCCGCCCAGGGAATGCCTATCTCACGCATGGCCGTTCCGGCGCTTTTCTTCCACAAAGCGTGTGATGGCATCGACAGATTCAAAATTGTCGGGCATCATTTCATCTTCATCAATGGCAATATCGAATTGCTGCTCGACAAAGCTGATGAGGTCAAGCATCTTCATTGAATCAATCACGCCGTTGGCGAGCAGACTGTCGCTGTCGTTGAAGCTGACGCCTTTGGGCGCTTGCTTTTTCAGAAAATTTTTAATGTCAGTGCGAATGTCCATGTAAAAAACTCCGCGATTAAGTGATTAGTCAAATCAATCAAACCCTCTTTCAACTCGCAATTGATTTGGGCCATTTTTATGATACTTCACAGGATTTCTTCTGAATGACAACAATGGCGTTTGGCGTGACATAACATAGTGACGCCGCTATTTGCCCCCTGCCCCTTGCTAAATGTCTCGGTCGCCCACGGTCATAAACCAATTCTTGCCCTCCAGCACAATCGGGGCGAAGGGCGAAGTTGATGAGGCATAGGCAATCACAGTCGAGGTGGCGTCGTCGCGATAACGAAAGCCGAGTTGCTGCGCTTGCGCCAGCAGGGGATTCATGTTGTGCAACCGCAGAGAAATCGAGCTAATGCCGTCTTTGCGCAGATGATGAACCAGTCCGGCCAGCAGAATGCCCATCTCGTCACTTTTGCCCTCGACAATGGCATCGGCAACGCGCGCGATGCCGTTGCCTTCATAATACAACACATACCCCTTCAGCTCGCCATTCTGTTGCATGCGCAAGCTTTTGGCGCGATAAAGCGGATTGCGCAGGAAGCGCCAGTTCAAATAATCGGTATCGCGGCTGCCGATAACGCTGTGCTGGTATTTGACTTTTTCGAACAGGCGATCATACTCTTCTCCAAATCGCTGCTCCTGCACCAGGCTGAACTGAAACTTGTCGAGACCGGAGCGGCTCGGGGCCATCAGCCGCAGCAGGGGGTTCGCCAGTGCTGCCGATACTTTCGCAACCGGATTATTGCCGAGCTTGGCGCCGAGGGTATGATCGAGCCGCAACAGCGCGGCATAGCGCACCATTTTGCCGATGGCGTGATGCCCGACTTTCTCGTGCACGACGCGCATGCGATCGTTGGGATGCGCATACAAGAAAGCGAATTCACCGCGGTCAACGCACTCTTTGGCGGCGCGGCGCAATTTTATTGCCGCGCCCAGCGTGCGATACTCCTGGTCAATGGAAAAATCGGCGCAATTCCAACCGGTCATGCTTTCGCCGTTCACGAACATTTTGCGCGGAAATGCCGAAGTGAAACCGATAACCTTGTTGGCCGCATCGTCGACCGCGAGCCACGCGCGGCCTTCGCCGCAGGGGCTGTGAAAATACGCCCAATCGAAGCGCTGCTCGAAGGTGTCATTTTTTTCATATCGCTGCCGGTTGCGCAGCAGGCAATCCATCATCACCTGACGGTCGCGCTTCAGCTCGGCATCACGAATCACAATCGCCATGGGTTTTGTTACTCCGTAACCTCGTAGGTGGCCGCGCCATTCGGGTCGTCCTTAAAGTACATCACGCCCTGTTCGCTGGTCTTCACATTCAAAAAAACATTGCCGTTCTTTTTGAGCTGCACCATTTTATTCGGCGTAAGGCCGGTGACCAAATGCGAGATCAAACCGTTAGCCGAGAGCTTGTAATTCAGCGAACGCTGAGGCGTGGTTTTTTTGCTGAACATCACCAGCCGCTGGCCGTTAATCAGTGCGCCGGAGCACGCGGCAGATTCAATTTTTATAACGGGCGCCATGGCCTGCAGCGTGCGTGAATCGCCGATTTGCATGACGGTCAGGTATTCACCATCTTTGGAACGAATCTCGGCGCGATAGCTGCCGGTCCAATAGGCGCCCCAATCAACATAAGGCCCGCGCGATTTCACCGGCTTGCCGTCGGCATCCGTAAACCACATGGCCTCGCCGCCGATTTTCAGCATTTCCTTTTGGGCGGGCAGCAGGGATTTCACAATCATGCGACCGTGCGCCACATCGAAGTTGTTCGTTACCGTGATTTGATCATCGGCAATCGCCGGCTCAAAGGCGGTGTGCAAGAGAAAGCGTTTTTCGAATGAAGATTCCACCAAATCGTGAATAAGCACGAATTCCTGATTTTCCGGCCCGCGCAAATAGGCAAAGCGACGATGCGCGGAGCTGGCCTTGCTTTTGTCGCCGCCGCGATAGGCCGCGGAATAGTCGTAATCGACAAAATCATAATCCGCATTCGATTCCAGCGCTTTAATTTCGCCGATATAATTCCGGCCATTGGGTTGATACTCCTCATCCTGCCAGTGATCGGCTTCACTTCGCGCGCTGAAACTGAAATTCATAAAATTGCGATCGTCGACATCTTCCGGCTCGTCGGGATCATACAGGCCGAGAATGTTGTGAAACACCGCCTCGCGCGCGCTGGAGCTGCGCGGAAAGTCGTCAGCATTCTTGGGGCTGCCGGCATCCAATGCCAGGCTGCCGTGCTTGAAAATCGTAAAGCTTGCAATGTCCTTGTGCGCATGCGGGGCATACCAATACTTTGGCGCCCAAAAGATGATGTGTGTCGAGGCCTCTTTATCAAAGGAGGACTTCATGACAATTTCGCCCAACCCCAGTTTGTAGGTCAACGGCATGCCCGCTTGTTCCGGCGTGAGCGGCGCCACCTCGGCGCTGCCCCAAATAAATTTGAAAAACAAATAGTCGATGCGCGGATCGAAATACTTCCACTCTTCCATTTTTTGGCCATAGCCGCTTTCGCTCATCATCCACTTCGCCAAACCGGCGATGCGGGGATCCTCGCGTTGCAGCGCACCGGCGGAAATGGCGCAGATGCGCCCGGTTGAGCTGCCGATGACTTTTTGCAGGCTGTTGGTGTCATGCCGGGAAAGATAATAATTGTCTTTCAGTTTGAGCGGCAGAATATTGTATAAAAGGTAAAGCACGTTGTAACGCAAAAAGGGATGTTTGAAGAAAAGATTTTCACCCAGAGCCGTCGAGGCGGCACCTGCCAAAAAACTGACGTTGGTGATTCCCATCATGTAGTAGCTCGCGCCTTCGCCCCAGCCCGGGCCTTCGAACACTTTATCGCCCACAGCCAGCGAGCGCTCGAGAAAAACCGCATTGAAAAAATTCAGCATCTCCTGCGCTTTCTCGCTGTAGCCCGGCCCCAAGTCATCGCCCCACAAGGCCAGGGCGCCGGCGCAGCCGGAATGAATGTAGCCGGTGACTTGATTCGAAAGTTTGACATACTGGCCGGGATTGGTTTCGTCGTCACGCGTGTCGTACAAACGAATCATGGCGTCAGCGAGCATACGCTTTTCCTCGAGCGTCAACAGGGCATGCAACCAGTCGTATGCCACGGCTAGGCCCAAATTGAGATAGCCGCCGTTGTCGCCCTGTAAACCGGCGGAAGATTGGCGATCGTGCCGCGTCTCTTTTTTGATAAACATCGCGTGTTCAACCGCTTTGCGGCCATACTGTTCGCGGCTGTGGCCAAAGGAGAACTCGGGCAGTGTGGCGGGATCAATGAGATACAAGAACGCATAGTTTTTGGTATCGAGATAAAGAATCCCGCCGATTTTCGATTCCGGGAGATCGTCAAAATGGCGATCCAACTCATTGACATATTTCTGAAACTCTTCGCGATAAAGAGTCTTCAAGCGCTGGCGCAGCGCGGGCAATTCTTCCGATGTCAGATAAAGCCGCGGATGCGTCTTGCGCGCCAGCGGGCTTTGCGGCGGCGGCGCATACATCGAAATTGGGAGGGGGGCTTTTGCCGCGCTTTTGCCGGCAGATTTCTTTTTTTCTTTAATGATGCTTTTTGCCGTATCGCTCAAACTCTGCTTGGCATCGTCGCTGCATGCCATGGCCATGGAGGCCAGCAGCAGAAGGAGCACGGGGGTAAACCCGATCTTCGACAGGCGGGCGAACAAGCGGCAACGTTTGGCCTCATGCTTTGAGAGAACGGAACGCGGGGCTTGGCGGCGGGTGGTGTCCGTCATGGTTTTCACCGTCAACTTCCTTTTCTAAAATGGTAAGTTCAGAGGTTAGTTCGCGCTTGAACCAGCTATTCACATACGTGTGATTGAGTAGGCGCTGGACGCCGGAGGCATGCATCCAATCCAACGCTTTGCGCACACGCTTGTTGGTGGTTAATTTTTTCAAGCGCCGATCCCACTTGGCCCAAAGCCAGACGACATAATAGAGCCGCAACAAAGGCGGCCAGGAACTCGATCCCAGATAACCGAGCAGGAATTGTTCCTGCAGGTAGGGCATCAAGTCGCTGTGCAGCGGCAAGCGCGCGCCGTATTCCATCAACTTCAGTTCGACGAGAAAACGCGCCACATCGTCGAAGGCCGCGCCGGATAATTCATTGCCGAAATCAATGGGAATGATGCGCTCCGGTGTAAAAAACAGATGGCGCAATTTGAAGTCGCCGTGCAAATGCGCCTGCGCCACTTCAGCGCCGGCGAATTTGCGGCTGACCGCCAAAATGCGCTGCCGGAGGGGATCGGCCAGCTCCACTTCACCGCCCGCTTTGCAAAAACGTTTGTAATAATGATTGACCTGCCGTTCGAAGTGATCCGGCTCGAGTTTCAATGCGCCGCCGACTGGAAAACCGCGGTGCATGAGAGCAAGCCATTTGCCGCACCGCTGCACATATGTGCCCAGCCGGGTTTTGCGGGTTTTGTAGCCGCTCAGCGCATAACGTGTCTCTTTGATCAAAACGCCAAGATCCTTGCCTTCCGCCTTTTCCACGATCAACGTCAACAGGTCGGGAAAATAATCCAGCGGCCTCACCACGGAATACACTTCTGCCTGCGCGCAGAAGTAATCATAAACCTCGCGATGAAACAGAAATTCCCGCTGACTTTTGTAGCGAATGTCCTGATCGCGCGCATCTTTCTTGGGCGTAATGCGATAGGCTTTGGCGATTAGACTCTTCAGCGGCCGGCCTTCCGGGCTTTCGATCGTCAACCAGAAAATGAACGTGAAGCGCCGGCGCTGCGGCGGCTTGCTGAGCACGACGCGCGCGCTTTTTTCACGCGCCAGCTCGGGATAATAGCGCAACACGTTTTCCTGCACGCGCGTCAGGATTTCGCCGGTGATGCGTTCTTTCCACGGCTCAGTCGCCAACCCCAACAACTCCGGTTGGCCGGTGGTTTCGGTTTGCATGGGTTTTCCTGAATGCAATATTATCGCGTGATCTTTAGGGCCAAAAGGCGCTCAAAGTTAGAATAAAATTCTGAAAGTTTGTCGCAGAGTGATTTGTCGGCAGAACGATTCAAAATAATTCTGCCGATAAAGCATCCTGCCAAAGTTTTTTTCGGCAATGTTCGGCGACTCCGGCGCATTTCGGTGGAAAAACGTTATCGCTGATGGTCACCGGAGACACCGAGTTTTGCCGAACAGTTAGTTGCGGCTTCGCAGAAGCTTTGATTTGCAGCTTGTTTGCAAATCGGGGTAGTCTCCTTTAAGTTGAAGCGTTACAAAAAAAGTAAAAAATCTCTCACCACAAGTCACGAAGTCACTAAGTTTTTTTGGGGTGCCTTCATGACTTGGCGGCAAAATTGGGTTTCGGCTTGTTCGGGTTAGGGCTGTAGAAACCCCGTTGCACTCATTCGACCAATTGCGGCGCGGCATTCATCACAGAGGCAGCAAAGTGCCGGTCGATTTTGTCTTGTAAGACAAGATGAAAGTCGAAGTGGCGGGAAGCGGCTTCGACGTACATCTTTTCATAATTTCGTACCATCCCTTGCAGCGAGAAATGCGATAAGATGCGCTGCCGGCCGGCGTCACCCATGGCCTGGCGGCGCGTTGTGTTCGACAACAAGGCGAGTATCGCTTCGCCCATTTGCTGCGGGTCTTGCGACGGCACCAGCAGGCCGGTTTTGTTATTTACCACCAATTCCGGGTTGCCCCCGACATGGGTGGCCACCACCGGCCGGCCGGCACACATGGCTTCGAGAATCGCATTCGACATTCCCTCGCTGAGGGAGGACAACACAAAAACATCATACACCTGCAACAGCTTGGGAATATCATCGCGCCAATTCAAAAAATGCACGTGGCCGGCTATGCCCAAACTTTCCGCCAGCGCAGAGAGCTCATTCTTAAGCGGCCCATCGCCGCAAAAAACCAGGCGGGCTTCCGGCATTTTCGAGACCACGACTTTCGCGGCCTTGATCAAGGTGGCATAATCTTTAACCGGCACAAATCGACCGATGCTGCCAAAAACCAGGGCCTCCGGTGGAATGCCCAGCGCCGTGCGGAATGCGTATGCGTCGATGGTAATTTCGAAGCGTTCGAGATTGACGCCGTTTTTGATAATCTGGATTTTTTCCCGCGGAAAGCCGAGGCGCGCAACAAGGTTCTCGCGCAATACGCTGGAAACACAGATGACCCGCTCCGCACGATTCCATATCAGACGCTGGATCCAGGCATGCAGCCGGGTGTCATCCTTAATAAATCCGTGCTCGCCGTGAATCAGAATCGGAACGCCCGTCACTTTTGCTGCGAAGGCGCCTTCCAAGAGTGTGCTCCAGGAACGCGTGTGCACGATATTAAAATGATGGCGGCGAAAATGCTTGGCCAGCTTAAAGGGAATGCGCACATCCCCGCCCGGACGATTTCCCAGCGTGACGACGCGGCATTGCTTGGGATCAACCTGACGGCTCAGAAAGCCGCCCTGTTTGAAGGTGAAAATATAATTTTCAAAAATCTCGGGCGACATCCGGTTAACCAGATTAACCATGCCATGCTCTTTGCCGCCAACATGCAGCCCCGGCGTCGGATGCGCGATTTTTATTCTATGAAGCGTTTTTTTCTTCATGCAGGCGCATCTGTTCTTGATGAAAAACGGCGCGGACACTTTTTTCAATTTGGCTGTCAACTAAGCTCAAGTTGTCCGTTGCAATAACCATAAGCCGGCTGATCTGTTTTTGGATGCGGGCATAATTTTCCGCAAGCTGTTGCAGTTCATGGCGGTGATAGCTCGCGCGCCGTTGCAATGCGGTTTCCGGACGCACCGTCATCAAAAAGGCCAGGTCGGGCTTGGGAATGGCGGCGAGCAGCAGGTGCAAATACTTTTGCTCGCGCGCATTCGCGGCGCGAAACTGCGCGAGATTGTCGTAGAAGTAACGGTTCAACACCAATACATCATGGCGATGATAGAGATAACGATAAATCCGAAAGCGCAGGATGCGCAGCAAATAACCGAGAAAAACCGGCATGGTGAGACGTTTGTCGAGGCCGAGACGGCGCTTGCGAGAGGCCGTCATCAGCGGCCGCGGCGGCTTGGTGGACGGCGAATCTTCCCGCATTTGCCAGGGCGCACGCGAGGGCGGAACAAGCAGTTGCCACCAGCCCAGCATGCGAAAGCGCAAATAATGCGGCGCATAACCAAATTCTTGCAGCAGCAGCAGCGTGTTTTGCGCATTCTTCGATTTTCCGCTGCCCACCATTCCGGAAAATGTAATCAGCATACGCCGGTCTCCTCGAATTCTTTTCTATCTGCGCTGCGCCTCGCGAGGGCGCAACGCTCAAGCTTTGTAGCTGACATGCGAATGCATTCCCGAAATTTTTGCCAGGAAAAAATTGAAATCCCGGTGGCGTGAGATGTTAATGCGCCGCAAGGCATAGAGATTGGTCTTGTGATCATTGAATCCCGGAAGCTGGCTGGTGGCGGCAACAAATCCCAGCTTGCGCAGCAGTTCGATGTCGCGTTTGCCGAAGTCGCGCGCCGAGCCGTTGGGATAACTGAAAATCGTGCAGGGCGCACCCAATTCAGACTCAATCAAATGGCGCGATTCGTTTAGCTCAAAATGCGCTTCTGCCAGGCTCAAACCCGACATAATCGAGTGTGTATGTGTATGGGAGCCGAAGCTGATGCGCCATTGCTGCATTTCGCGGACTTGATCCCACGTTAAGAAAGCATACCGTTCTGCCATCCCGCCATCAAGATCCCGCATCCCCCCGATCTCTTCCGCCAATTTTGCAATGGCCTCTTCACGCGCTTTGGGCGGAAGCCGTTTGAGATAACCGCGCACCAAATCCGACGCAATGATGCGATCGCGCGTCGTGTTCAAAGCCAAATGCTGCACTTCGCCGTCCATCGCGAATGCCAGGCCCGCGGTGGTGGCAGTTTGCAAAAGCCAATCGACGCGCTCGGTCCACAATCCCAATTGCGGGCTGTTGATGAAAGCTGTGGTCAAAAAAATCGTCGCAGGCAGATCATATTTTCGCAGAATCGGCGCGGCAATGGCGTAGTTGTTGTAGAAGCCGTCGTCGAATGTGATCGCCAAGGTATACGGCGGCAAGGGCTCGCGCGCGACCAGGCGGCGAACGAGATCCGGCAAAGCCATGATGTGATAATGCCGTTTCAAATAGTCCATTTGCCGGTCAAACATTTCCGCCGGCACGCTGTTGCGATTGAGATAACTATCGTCGCCGTTTGAGATCACGCCATGATAGGTCAGGATGACGGCTTGCTTGCGATGCCACCACCGCAAAAAGCGGTAGACGCCGAGGCGGCGCAGGCCAGCATAAACATTTTTTTTGAGCGTCGAATTCATCACAATATCATGTTGGGCTTGAACGGCTTGGTTTTGAGGATAGAATCACAACTTTCTCAAACCGTCGCAGCTTTGATCGCCGGCTTTTGGGGCGGCGGCAATACCCCGGGCGCTTTGGCCGGCAAGGGCGGCTTCGTGCTTTGCGCCGGCTCCGCTTCGGGGGTTTGCCTCTGTTGCAAGGTATAAAGCACGCCGCTCAGTGCGACCATCCAATACAGGGAATCGAGCTGGTTATAATTGTGCGTCCACAAGCCGGGAAAGATGCTGATCAGCCCGATTTCGAAAGACATGGCGCTGAGCTGGAGAGTCGTGGGCCGGGCACCGCTGCTTTTCAACGTTCTTCGCACTTTGCGAAAATATCGCCAGGTCATAAAAGCAGCCGTGATCCAAAAAATGAATCCGATGATGCCGAATTCACATGTGATTTTGAGGAAGCTATTGTGGGCATCGCGCGTGCCCAAATCGGTAAGCGCTTCATCCGGCAAATACTTCATCGAAACAATGGGATAATTGTCATAACCGATTCCCAGCGGATATTCCTGAATAATTTTAAAACTTGCTGCGTTGATCAGCGCACGCGAGGCCGCCGAGCTTTCGGAGCTGGGATCGAGAATCGTGGTCATGTATTCAAAATACCCCGGCGGGGTTAAAACGAAAATAAACAGCAATCCCGCGATAATCATCGGGGGCAAAGCTTTCAGCCGCATTCGTCCGGGCAAAAACAGTAACAACATGACGCTCACCGTTATCAGCGTCAGAAAAGTCGACCGCGAGCCAGACTCCGTATTCGGCAAAAAATTCAGCACAAAGGGGATGATGGCACCGGCATACAGCTTCTCCTTCCAGTTGCCGTAAATCACCATCAGGATCATCAGGGGCAAAAACATCATAAGGTGCGTGCCGCTGCCGCCGGTGGCCACACCGATTTCGACTTCATCAATAATATTCCATTGCACGCCCCACTGCGCCATGAACGAAGTATACCAGCAACCCGCAAAAATCACATACAGCAAGATGCGCAGCTCTTTCTCGGTTTTGATGATCTTGCTCATGAACCACGCAAAAACGATGATCTTCGAAAACTCAAACGCGCTGTCAAAGGCATGCCCAGAGTCAACCGCCCAGGCGCTGGTGATGAACGTCATCGAGGTAAAAGCAATCAGCCATCGCATCGGCGGATACGTGGGCGAGGGTATGCGATTCAACGTTTCTTGATTGATGAAATAAGATATCATCAATACCAGGGTGGCATAAAACTGAAAACGGATATCTTCCAGTCCCGTGCCCAATACTCTCAGATTCAAATGAAAAAGCGCCACCACAACACAAACGCCGACAAAAGGCCGGCGCAGCGTCCAGCCCAGCATGGCGACGAATATGGTAACGATGACGAGAACGCGAGCTGACACAGTTTTGTAACCTCAAGGTAATGGAAGAATCATCTGACCGGGCTGCGCGCTTATGCCCCTGATCCGCTGAGTTAAACTATACCCTCACTCCTCTTTTGAAGCGTAAACCGTTATATTCCATGGCGTCCTACTTTGACGCGGAAGGCACGAGACGTGCAAATTTTTTGCGATACTTTTTGGTGTATTTGGCAATATCTCCGGACAATTCTCCCAGCAGCGCCATGACGCGTTTGGGCCGCACCAGCCAGAGGATGCCGACATAAGACAGCCCGCCAGTTACAACCATGCCCAGCAGCAGCCAAATCGAATTCGCACCGAGCATATCCTGCGTCAGAAAGCGGAACGCCAGGACGGCGACAACCATGACAACACTGCCCCCGACCGCCGGCATTTGCGGCGAGAGATACTCGCGCCACCCCACCGCACCCACACGTTTGAGCAAATTGACCATGAGAAACATGACAATCAACGCCACCGCCAGCACGGCAATGGACACGCCGACGATGCCATAATGCACACCGATATACGTTGCAACGGCGAGCAAGCCGAATTCGATGAAGCGGCGGTAAGCCGTGTGCTTGACATATCCAGTGGCGCTGATAACCGAATTCAAGAACGGATCAATCGAGCGCAGAATGCCGGCCAAGCACATGATCTGCAGCGGCAGGGCCATGGGCATCCATTTTTCGCCATAAACCAGAAATACGAATTCCGGAGCAACCAGCATCATGCCGACGAGCAACGGATAGCTGGCAAGCGACACAGTGGTCAGAACTTTTTCGAACCCGGCTTTGATCTTTTCGGGCTGATCTTGCACGCGCGAGAACGCCGAAAACAGCACGGAGTTGAAAGCCTGGCTGATGCGCTTTTGCGGCAGCCGCATCAAATCGTAAGCCTTCGAGTAATAGCCGAGCTGGGTGGTATTGAGATGGCGGGCGATCCAGAAGTAATCGACATTTTCGGCCATTTCGCGGCACAAGTTTCTCACGAAAACCCAACCGCCGAAATGGAAGAGATCCTTGCTGGCTTTGAAGTCGATGATGAAACGTGGCCGCCAACCGGCTGCGCGCGCCGTTAACACAGCAGCCACGGAGACGCCAAGCCATTTGCTGAGGATCAGGCTCCACACATGAAATCCCATGAATGCCAGCGTGACGGAGCTGAACACTTCGATCACGCGGTCAAGCATGTCAATCTTGGCCTGTTCTTTAAACCGCATTTGACGCTTGAGCAGAGTGGAGCTGGGGTTCGAAAGCGTATCGAGCAGCATATAGACCCCGACGGCGGGCATAACCTGCCACAAACGCGGCTCATGAAAATAATCCACCAAGAAAGGCAAGGCTACGATGATGATCGCAAACAAAAATAGCTTGAGCGCAAGATCCATCCAGAACATGGTGTTCACATGTTCCGGCCCCACGTCCTCGCGCCGTTGAATAAGCCCCATGTTAAAACCGAACTCGCCAAACTTGGTGGTAAAGCCAAGCAGCATCGTTGCAATTTGCATGACGCCAAAGTCTTCCACCGCCAGCAACCGGGCGAGTATGACGCTGGAGAAAAATTGAAAAAATGTGCCGCTCAGGCGCGTGAGCGCGTTATAAAAAATCCCTTCTTTGGCTTGCTCACCAATACTTCGCGTTTTACTGGACATGTACCCGTTTCTTATAAAATAACTTGCGGAACGTGCCGCGTTCTGTTCAGGCGTTCAAGGATTGCAAAACTTTGGGCAGCAGATGGCGCCGAAAAAAAGCCAACGACGCCGAGACGCTGACGCTGGTGTCGAGCGTATGAAAGTCGAGCGTGCGCCCAAGCTCCTGGTAGCGTTGCCGGATATCGATGAGTTGCGGCACGTTGAATTGCGGCTTGCGCGCGTGAATGATTTCGGGCGCAGCATCGAGCAGCACGACGAGATCCGGCTGCGGATAGGTGCGGCAAATCCATTGGCGTATGCCGTTGAAATAATCCATCGGGCGGTTTTTATAGCCAATGAGGATATCATAAACATAGCGATCCGCCAGCACGATGCGCCCGCGCCGCAATTTGGGCAACACGAAAGCGACATAGCGAAACCACAACTCCGCGGCCAGC
Source organism: uncultured Cytophagia bacterium (assembly GCA_964457925.1). Taxonomy (GTDB): domain Bacteria; phylum Zhuqueibacterota; class Zhuqueibacteria; order Zhuqueibacterales; family Zhuqueibacteraceae; genus Coneutiohabitans. The sequence goes on along the minus strand of CAYWGH010000001.1, from coordinate 373,660 downwards.
GCGAGATAAAAAATTCTGCCCTTGACATCACGCCCAAAACGGCTAAAGGCCCCCGGTGTTTCGAATTTAATTTTCCGGTTGCGATACTTTGCTTTGTCTTCGGGACGATAGGGTTTAATGTGAAGCGCATTCAGAATTTTGATGAATGGCAGCTTGTATTGCCCCCATGGGCCAAGATAAACAATATCGGTGGTGATCGTGGCGCTGCGAAATTCGCGGCGCAGCGCGGAGGTAATTGAGCTTTTGCCGCAACCATCCGGGCCGACAAAGACAATCAATGCGCCGCGGCGAGGCCCGAACCATTTCTCCCAAAAGCCGGACAAGCGCATGCGTACACGCCGCACGGCGTTGCTCGCGGGCTTGCAGCGCAGCGTGCGGAGCGCGGCGCGGCGCAAACGCTTCACCGCCTGGACGTCCTCGCGCAGCGCGACAAAATTTTTGCGCGCCTGACTTAGAATTTCGTGCAGGCCAAATTCACGCACGTGAGCGGTGAGATAGTCTTCATCCAGATGCAGGCGCAGCAATTCTTCCAACCGGCCGCGATGCTTTTGCTGAATTTCCCCCTTGCCGAGGATATTGTGAAAGAGCAGCGCCAATAACTCATCTTCATAACTTAAAAAATAGTACTGGCCTTCCTGCCGCCGGCGCGCCAAAATGGTTTTGACATTCAGATATTCATAGCCCTGATAAATCAATCGTTCATGCACATCAATAATTTGGGGGCCGGCTTCGTTCCAACACAGCATCACAAGTTTGCCCGGGTTACTGCGTCCGGATTTTAGGAGGCGAAAACCGTTTTGCTCGCAGCACGCTACGAACGCCTGGCGTTGCGTCAAATCAATCACCAAATCAAGGTCGCGCATGCCGAGCTTATCCGGGTGATCGCGCAACAGGGCGTAAGTCAGGCCGCGCTGGTGCAATGCTTTCAACAAAGCGCCGTATGAGGTGGCCTTTACATCACGACTCACAGAAGCTCCAGTTTGGTGGCGCGTAGACCGCGAACGATGGCCGGCAACAGCATGGTTAGGCAATGGTCTTTTCACTCGCGTGCCTCCCTGCGCCGGCAAACGTTTTTACCGTAAAAACTTCGCGTTCAAACAGCTCGAGCACGTCGTAAAACTGGCGACGCACGAAGCGCTGGTTATAATTTTTGGGCGAGCCGAGATAGCCTCGCAGTCGATGTTGCCAATAAAGCATCACGATTCCCATCCAATCTTCCGGCCTGTAATCGTAGCGCTGTCTCACATTTTGAAAATGGTTCGGGTGCAGGCCCGCCGCGCTTTGGATCAAACGCAAGGCAATCGCGGGCGGCGTATCCTGAAACGAGCGCGCATCCAAACGAATAAAAAAATGCAAGACATCCAGCAATGGAATCGAGCAAAAATCCGCAAGATCCCAATCGATAAAGCCGGTAATTTCGAGGGTGTTGGGATCGGCCATAATGTTTTTGATCGAAAAATCGCCGTGCACCAAACCCAATACCAGTTCGCGATCGGCGAATTGCCGATGCCAGGCATCATAAATGCGGCGCATTCTGGCGCAATCATCAGCTCCGAGTTCGAGCCATTCTTGCACCGCTTGCGCCGGTTTCATAAAAACTTCGTGAAAAATCGTTTCACTCACTCGCCGCGGCTGGACAAACCTTGCCTGCAGCGCGAGCCAGCATTGCAAGATCTTTTGAATTTGCCCGGGTGTGCGCGTGGTCGCTGCCGGCAATTGATCCAAAGATCGACCCGCTAAAAAGCTTTCAAGATGATAGCTCTGATTTTCGAACACGCCATGCGCCAGCACCTGCGGAAAAAGGCCTCGTTGTTCGCTGGCCAATTCCTGTGTTTCACGCAGGCGTGTAAGCGTTTTGGCGTTTTCGCGCAAACGGATTTCCGCGTGCGGCACAAGCGGCAGTTTCAATAAGGCTTTTGGCCGGGTTGGCATTTCTTTGTTGCCCAACACCAGCTGCACTTTGCCGCCAGCAAGAACGTGAAGCCGCTGCTCTGGCCGCCACTGCGAGCCTTCCAATTTATTCAGGTGATGAAGAAGGCGATCGAGATAAGAAAACCCTGGCGGGGCGCAACTCAAAAGCGCATGTCCAGCATGCTTCTTTTTTTCCTCCGGATTTGACCGGGCAATATACTTGGGCTGAACAAACGCCGGCGACAGATGCCATTGCGTGCGTATATCCGGCAGGCGCTTGGCAAAAATTGCCGATACCTGAGACACGGACATCAAATCATCGCCTGACAGAAACAACCGCGTGTTCGTTGCAGAACCTTGTTGGTTCGCATGCCGCAAAAATTTACGCTTAAGAGTTTGGCCGATTCGGGCCAGCGCTTGCCCGCCAGTCTCTTGCGCGAGAATCCACCAATCCGCTTCTGAGGTTTGAGTCGTCGCCAACGCATCGAGCACTTGGCGCAACAATTTCTGATCTGCGGCAGAGTTTCTAGGCAGCACAATGATCGTTGCATATGCTTCCGTTATATCAGCCGCATGCTGCAAGATTCGAACATTACCAAGCGCCTTGAATTCCGCCAATTCCATGAGCACGGCCGACTCAGCCGCATGCAAACCGATCACATCAATGCGCGCAGCATGCCGCGCGAACGCGCAGGCGACGGAAGTCAATCCCGGGCAAAATAATAAAACCGGTTTCCCCGGCGTCAAACGCGTGAAAAACTTCCAGGCACCGGGCAACTCATAAATCCCGTCTTTGAGCAATCCTGCTCCCAACTGGTCCGGCAGGCTGTTGTAAAAGTGCTTGAAACGGGACAAGACAGGCTTTGAGTGGCTCATGGCAATTCAAGAGCTCAGGCAGGAAGCTTGGCGGCGATAGCTGTGCGCAGAGCTTGTTCTTTTTCGCGCCAGATTTCCAGGCGCTGCTGCCGTTGCCGTTGCACGGCAGCTTTGCTTTCGGGCCAGTGGGCTTGCAGCTTTCGTATGCACGCCACGATGCCTTGGGGTGAATTATCAACGTAAACCGCGGCCTGGCCAAAGGTCTCGCGCAAGATCGGCCAATCCGAAGTAATGATCGGTGTGCCGAGCGCCAGGGCTTCATACGCCCCGCGTTGCATGGTATGATCGCGTGTGGTCAACACCATCACGGCGTGGCTGGTTTTGATGAGACCGGCGTATTTTTCATCCGGCAGAAAGCCGGTAAAAAACAGGTTGTCGGGTTTATTGTGAACATACTGCGGCGGCACGTCTTTCAGCTTGCCGGTGGCGTAAAACTCGATGTCGTGCAGCTCGCGCGCGGCCTGCCAAATATTATCGAGCGGCTCATCGGGATTGTAGCTGCACACCACTGCAATCGTGAAATGCCCGTTGCTGGGAAAGCTTCCGACCTGCTTGAATTGCACCGGCAAATCGCCGATCACAATTACAGGCGCTCGCCAGGCTTCGACATGCCGGGCCAGGTGCTCGTTCGTGACGATGTTGATGAGCGCGCGGCGGTAAAACCAGGCATTGAGAAAGAGTAGAGGCTTCCAGCGCGACATGGTGAAGGCAGCGGTGTGAGTGTCGGTGACAAATCCGGCACGAAAAAAAAGGCAATAGAAATAAACCGGAATGCAGATAAACACCGGCGGCACCATGACCATGACCACCTGCGGGCGCTCGCGCCACAACAACTTCCAGGTCGACCACATCTGCAGCAGATACTTCAACCAAACCGTCACATAGTTGCTGCCCAGGCTTTCCACATAAACCATTTTTGAATCACCGCCGAGCAAGCGCGCCAGGTTGTCGCTGCGGCTGCAATTGGCCGCCCAGGAAATAAACAGAAGCTTTCTATCTGTCAGTGTGCCCATTGCTTGCGTTGGTTTTCTGGGAATTCCAAAAGCGCGGCTCCGAGGTGGAATGTTCATGATAGCCGCGCGGATTCACTTCGAGCCAGGGCTGGCGCGTGAAGGCCTGTTGCAGCAATTGCTCCATATTCTCATCCTGGCGGAATTTCAAATAAAGTTGCGCCATTTTCTTTGCGTTTTCTTCGTCGCCATCGGCGCGATACGTTTCCCTCAAATAAAAATAGGCGGTGGGATCTTCCGGATCGACGAGCAACGCCTTTTTGAAGGCGCGAATGGCGCGCGTATAATCGCGCATCAAATAATAAATGCGGCCGATCTCGAGGCGCAATTCGCGGTCGTTTTGGTGACCATCAAGCGCGCTCTTCATTTCATCCAACGCGGCGGAATAATTGCCTTCACTTTTATAAGCCAGGCCGAGAAAAAAATGCGCGCGCGAGGAATTATGGGCAAGCGAAAGCGCGTGCAACAATGTCGTTTTGGCCTGTTCCAAACGCCCGCTCTTCAGCCACACCATGCCGAGGTTGATCCAGGGATTGTGCGAAAGCGGCGCATGCTGGCTGGCGCGCAACAACGCACGCTCGGCCCCCAGCAGATCGTGTTGCCGCCACAACCCAATGCCATAATCATTCCAGCGGGGCATGTCTTCCGGCACGTAGCTTTCCATATAGAAGTGGCGCTGCATGAGATTGTATTCCACGCCCAAATGCGCTTCCGCGTGCGCCATTTCGATCACGGGAAGGATAACGCCGTCGGTTCGCCGGCTCCGGGCCGGGAGGATCGCGGGCGTGAATTTGCGATAATTCAATTTGGCGATGAGCCGGATTTTATTCCCAGGATTGGGCGGAATCCTAAAGCGGTATCGTACCACGTCCACACCGTTGGGCGGCAGAAGATTGAGCGCGGCCACGCCGCGCGCTTTCCAACTTTCGTAATGATAAACACGCTGTCCCGCGCTATCCACCATCACCGCGCCATACCGGTGCGCGGCCGGGTCGACGTGTTGTAGATCCATCGTCGATCCGCCGCTCCAAAAGATTACCTGGCCAAGATCATTGATTGCTTTAAACTCCAACCAGGCTTCGGCCATATCCGAAGCGCCGGCGGGAAAGCTGTGTCCGACGGCGCGTGAACGCACAACGACGTCAACCCGCACAGACTCTCCGGGATGCACGCGAACATTCTGGCGATCTAGCGGCGCGATAAAAGTCGTCTCGAGGGCAAACGGCTCGGCTTCCAGGGTGATTTGATCGATATCTTCGTGGTTGACCGTTGTTGAGGCCAGCGGGACACGCCTTTCGATGATCGAAACGGAATCTGCGTTTGAGGAAACAAATGCTTGATGGCTGGAATCCGGCATGCCGAGGCTGACGGCAAAAATATCAAGTGAAATTTTGTTGTCGCGTAAAAATTCCTGCGTCTTTTCAAGATGTTCGTGTTCCTGGCGTAGCACCGGCGCCAGGGTGTTCGCGCCAAGAAAAAAATGTGCGCGCACCCGGCCGCTGTCTGCCCCGGCATCGCGGGAAGCGACCAGCGGCATGTGGCACATGCTGCAATCTTGCTTTTTATCCGGGCGATAAAACTCGGGCACGGTTTCCCGCGAAAAGCTGCTGCTCTGCCAGCTATCATAGTCGTTGAGCACTTGCAGCCAATGGCCTTGAGTCAGCGGATAGTCGACGGAAGCCTTATGGCAAGAAGAACAAAACTTGCCGGTTTCCTCGGTAAGAAACGGTTTGAAATATGTTTCACGATGCGGCCGGGGGTTGAGATGTACAAACCAGGCGTAAATCTTCCGCAGGGCAGCGTTCTCGCTATTGGCGAGTTCTGACAACCCCGGCGTTTCCATGACGTAATTGGCCTGCCCGGTAGTGCCTTTCATGCGTGCAATCGCATGGCATGAGACGCAACCAATGCTGCCATGCGCTGCGGAAAGCTGCGCCTGTTCCTCTGGTGTTTTCGCCGTGGCGCCGCTTAACAACAATACCGGCGTATGGCATCCCGCACACCAGTTCGAGGCTGACTTGCCTTGGCTGGCTTCAAGCTCAGCGATGGCCGGCTTATACCACAGGCTTTGAAACGCGGAAAAATTATGCGCCGAACTTTGCCACTGGCGATAGATGTCGGGGTGGCAGCCATTCGCGCCGCACGATTCGGAATTGCTTAGTGCCGAGGCCTTAATAGGGCTTTCCTCAACGGTCGCCGCAGCGGAGGGGAAGAAAGGGCCTTGCGCGCCGCCCATCGCGTTCTCGGCCATGCTCAAAGTCGCCGGCACGGTATTGTCGGCAATGATATCATCGTTGGGAACAATAATCTTGTAGAGGTGTGCCAATACCGGAACACAAATGGCTATGACAGCAGCAACCATCAACACACGCCCGGCGGAATTGATCGGGTTGGCAATGCTGATTTGATGGCCGATGTTACGAATGGCCTTGATCAATAGTATGATCGCAACCAAACAAGCGGTCACATGCATGACCAGGGCCGTGTGATGCGATTTACCGGCGCCCACGATCATCAAATAAAAGCCCAGCCCCATGCCCACCATCAACAACCAGTACCCCGAGTAGCCAAAATAGCGCGCAATATCGTTGCCTTTGGGCGTTTCGCGGCGCAAAAATTTGTAGCCGTGATGAAGCAGCAACGCGAAACAACCTGCGCCCAAAACAACGTGCAGGAAAACATTGATCAGATAAAGAATCGAGGTTTCCGTAAAGGCCACCAAATAACCGCTGTTTAAGAAAAGGAGGATCAAGCCGGTGAAGATGAACTTTTCGATGAGCGGATATGCCGGTTTGTCTTTGTGAGTGCTTGCCATTTTCCCGAATGCTGTTAAAAAATCTCGGCGGAAACAGTCAAATTGAAAAGTCGACGCGCTTTGCTAGGTTTACCTGACGGGCTTTAAAAATCTTTAACCGAATTTTTATTCTACCTTTACCGTGTTGTAAGTCAAAGGCAAAGGTACGCGCTTTCAAAGTCTTTGCGGAAGCACGCGCCGCTATTTCGTGAGGTGGAAAGCTTTGCCTCTGATCGGCGGGAAGTATGGGCCAACATCTATGTGCCACGAGGGAAAATCTTATGCCGCTTCGGCGAACAGCAGCGCCAATTCTTCGCGCAGCGTGTCGCGCACACCGAGTTCCTGCGCCAAGTGTAATCGTGTTTCCGGACTTGATGCTGCCGGGAGAATGCGTTTCTTGTTATGAATGGCTGCCAGCAACGTTTGAGTAAAAGAGCTAAGATCGCCGTCGGTATAAGTCAACACGCCCGGGGGACGGGACCCGTTCTCGCTTGCCACAACCGTCACGCCCAGCATTAGGGCCTCCAACACACTGGAGGAAACGCCGTCCACCGCCGGTGTGCGAATGTAGACATGGCTGGCATCGAGCACGGCCAAAAAGTCTCCGTGATCAAGATCGCCCGCGATATAAACATGCGACGCCAATCCAAAACGCTGCAGCCGTTCTTGCAAAGCTTCGTGCTCACGATCAGCTCCCACCAGAATGATGCCCAAGTGCGGCAGGCTCTTCGTCACCTGCGCAAGCGCTTGCAGCAGAAACTCAACATTGAAATCATGACGCAAATAGATATAGCTGCACACCACCGGCTCATGCCTGCGAATAAACTCGGCCAATGCCGCGGGCAGCGTGGCCTTGTCTTCTATGTATTCCATGCAAAACGCCGGAATCGGAATAATTTTTTCCGGACGAATGCCGTATTCAACAATGCGCGCTTTGACCTCTTCATTGTTGCAGATGATCTTACCAGCCATCAAAAAAATCAGGCGGAAAATGTTATCGAGCCAAAATTTATTTTGTTTGGGAAAATAATCCTGCACCACGCCGGCGTGAAAAGTCAATACTGCCGGGCGGAAAAAAAGCAAGCTGAGAGTTTCCGCGATTAAGGCTAAAATCGGGCTTTTGGTTGACTTGCCGTTAATGTGCATGTGCACAAGATAGCCCCGCATGCAATACTTGAACACTTTCACGGCATAATCAAGCCCGTGGTGAACCGGCACGAATTCCGTAGTCTTCACCCGGCGGTTCTTATTGGTGTTCAAAACAGTGCAGACATGGCCGGCGCGCTCAATGTAGCGCTTCAACATTTTAATGCGAACCGACCAGCCCGTGCCCGGTGGAGGATAAGGGCCGATTTGCAAAATACGATAGGGCATGACTCTCGCTTCAACTTTTCAAATTCTCGGACACTTCCCAATCGACAACGCGCTTCATGCGAGAGGAAGCCATGCTTTCATTACCGGCTATCTCAGGTTCGTGGCGATGATAATCGATGATTGCGCCGGAATGCGAGTCCGCCATGGTGGAAGGCGCTTGATTAAAATTGAAAACAATACGATCGTTCCAGCCTCGGGCGCTCAACCGCAATTCAAAAGGCTGACGGCTCGTCATGCCCTGATTGGGCGAACACTCGTAGGCGAGCACCGGCGCTTCACGGTCACACGGCATGAGCACGGTAACAAATTGCGCCGGCATGTGTTGCCGCGAACGCAGGCGCAAAACCGGCGCTGCCAACGTGCGGCCATACCCTGGAGCAATCCATCCTTGTGCTGCTTGTTCCCCGCCGTGAAAAATTTCAGCAACCGCTTGAGGCGAGTTGAGATCATGCAACAGAAGATTCTTGTGATCAGGCCTTCGCGCGAGGAAGGGTCGCGGTTGCCGGCTCAACTCGGTTTCCGGCGCGAAATGAAACCAACGGTCAATTTCGTGTTCCCCCTCTCCTTCGAGCCGGTCAATGATCACCCAGTAATCGCGATGGCGATAAAAAATGCTGCGGCGATGGCGCAACGCGCATTCAAAGCCCTGATACGTTGCTTCTACAAACGTAAAATCCGTTTGGCTGAGATAAACAGATTGCGCCACCGCCGGAACGTGAGAATAGCCCAAACGGCCGACAAGGCGGCAAGCACTGCGGCCATCAACCGTGATCGTGTTATGCGCCATGCCGCTGCGAAAATGATTTTGCCAGTTCAACTCGCCGTTATAACACCACATGCCGGAGTCGATCAGCAATGGCACACCGTGCGCGCAAAGCGTGAACGAAAGAGCGTCCGCATGGCCGTGCGCCGTTGAAACAATTTCATCGGTGTGCAGGCCGTGGCTTTGGGGGCCGCAATCAAAAATCAAATACTGTTTATCGTGGCGATCGCCGCTGCGCAGAATCGCATAGCCGCTATCCGCAAATAATCGGCTGCCTTGCTCGGGCGCTGCGCCCTCCAAGGATTGAAAGCGTTGATGGCTCTCGGCGCCGAATAACCACAAGCACGCTTCATCAAATTCTCCCGCCGCAGTCTTAAAATCTCCGCGGTGAAACAGCAAGGCGCCCAGCGCCAATAGCTGGCGAAAATCCCAGACCGCACGTTTGCCGAAATAAAATGCCATGGCGTCGTCGTTATCACCGATCATGGGGTGGCGGCCGTCGGGCTGCATGCTCCACCGCGAAAATTCCACGGCCGCTTGCAATCGTTCGCGCATCTCGCGAGGCAAAGCCACCCCGTTGCGTTGCGCCAGAATGGCGGCCAAGAAATAGAGGCCCAGGGTGAAATGATGATACGAAATCGCTTGTTCGACCGACATGCCGTCGTGGTGAAATTGTTTGGTCGCTTCCGCAACCAGAAGAGACCAGCCCTTCTCGCGCCAATGCGCCGCTTCTGGAAATTCGGGAAAAAGTGTACCCAGAAAAAACAGCGCGACCGCTTCTCCGATGAGATGGTTATACGGGCTGGTGAAAAAAGAGAGATGGCGATTGACATATTGGCCGTGCAATTGCAGGACACGCAACAATTGCGCATGCGTGCGCGCTTCCAGGACGTTTGCATCCAAACAAAAAAAATAACCCCAAATCCAGGACAGCGCACGCAAGCCCACTTCCAATGCGCTGGTCCAATTGACCCCGTACAGAAAAGGGTTTTGCGCGATCCAGCTCGTGCATTGCGCCAAAAACTCGCTGACATAGTGATGATCGTTGGTCAGCCAATAAGCTTTGCCGAGAACGGCGAAATGCTGATGGCGGTTCAGTTCCCACACGTGCTTGACATCGCCCGGCAAACGCCTGCCGCCGTCGCTCTGCCCGTAAAATTTGAGTTCGGTGTAAAACGTTCGCGGCCACGATTCGAGTGAAATCGGATCGCGGTGCCAATCGATCTCACCGGGGAATTTATTAGTAACGCCAAAAAACGAAAACTCATGATTGAGCAGCTTTTCCGCTTCCATCAAGGTGCAAGACAACACGCCGGGGAGATGCTGCTTGATCAGCGTCGTGATCTCCGGGCGGTCGTTGCTGGAGAAAAAAAATCGGGGTTGCGCGCGATGATACCCTCTGTTCTTCATCCGTGCGCGCATGTGTTCAAGCAAATATTCTTCAGCGGCGCGCCAACGCCCATTCGCCACGGCGTCTGCAAACGGCCCTTGATAATCCGAAGGCAATTCGAATGACGGCAAGAAACGTCCCGGGGTCAGCAAGCCCTCTGGCCGTTTGTGCGTGACTTTCGCCAGCTTTTTTGAGCCCGCCATTTTAAGGCGATATCCAACTTCGCCGGGAGACATGTTTCTAAGCTTTTTCAGGTTCATCGTGGATGATCACAAGGATTAGTCCTGACACATTTGCATAAGCCACTGATTATAGCGGCGGAAAACATGCCGGTTAAACAAATACACCGCGAGCGACAGGCGATCGCGCATGGTCATCACTTTCTTGCGCATAACCGCGCTGTAATTGTTAATGACGTGCTTGATCCAAAAAATTTTGAACAACAGGTCGCGTTCAATTGGTTGATGCTCTCGCCCGGCGCTGCGATTGTAGCCCGTTAGAAAGGCGTTTTGAACACGGTGAATCGCTTCAACGTTAAAACTCGGTTTGTGGAGATACCCTTCGACACGATGATGAAAGTAAGCGACGTCATTATAAATCGAACCGATTTTGAACGTGGCAAAATCCATCACTGTCACGCCGGCGGGGCCCACGAGAACGTTGAACGGTGCGTAATCGCCGTGGCAGCCGCATTGCTCGAGCTGATCGGCAGGCACTCGTGCAATTGCGTTTTCCAAAAATTTCAAAACGTGTTTGCGATCACTCTCGGAAAACGGCGCTTCGCCTTCGACCAGGCGCTGCAGACGGATATCAACGTATTCCAATAATTCGAAGGGATTGTACTTTTGGGATTCGATGGTGGCGCGTTGAATCGCCGCCAATGCTTCACCCGCGCGCCGGCATGCAACCAAGACATCCTCGAGCTTGCTGCTGTCATGCCAGAGCTTGCACGACGATTCGAGCGCGTCGGCAAGCGGATCACCCTGTGCATCCTCGGTAACGATGGTTAAAAGGTCGAGATAGCAGGCAATCGGTTTTACGGCGGCAAATTGCCGGCTGCCATTGAGATGCGCTTGCAGTTTCTGCGCCGTCTCAAATTCATTTTTAAGCTTGGCGCGCGGCTTTGCGGGGTTGTCGCGGTGCCGCGGAGAGAGCTTATAAACTTTGGTGTAAACAATGCGCGGCGGCTGCCCTTCCGCGCTTTCAACTTGCAAGCGATAAATCGTCGAGTAGGCGCGGTGTGATTTTCCCAGGAGCACGATCTTCCCAGGCTTGGCATCATGCCACAAAGCCCGGGTTTCTGGCGAGGAAAGACGCCGGATCACTTCTTCAATCGCTTCCGCCATGGCTCAAGCATTTCATGAATTCGTGATGCAACTGCTTGGTCAACTCCATGCCGTTGTATTTGGTGAAAGCCCCGTTGACGGAAGGCGGTTGCAGGCCGCCGTTGCGAAAATCATGTACGAGTTTCAACAAGCAGTTTTCAATTTCAGCGAGGTTGTCCGGATCAGCGATCAGGCCGAGATTGTTTTCGCGCACCACGTCGGCGGTCGCGCCTCGCGGCGTAATCGCCAAAATCGTTTTGCGCATGCCGATATATTCGAAGATTTTCCCCGGCACAGACATGCTCGTGCCGGGTTGCAGGATCAACAGGACGTCACTTTCGAGTTGATACTGCAACGCTTCTTGATGTGAAACCGGCGGCATGACCTGGATCACCTGGCGCAACGCCTCGCCGCATTCGAAACTGCTGTACAGCTCCGGCGCCACCGTCCCAACGAAGCGTAACTCCAATTCATGCGGCGCCACGCCGTGCTTGGAAATAAGGTTGTCGCAAGCCGTAAAAAAATTCTGAGGATTACGCTTGCGGTAAAGCGCGCCGGTATGTGTAATCACAAGCTTGTTTGCCGCGCGCGCGGGCGGAATCGCATGGATGCTGGCGAAATCTTGCGGGTCGAAGCCATTGGTAATCACAGAAAACTTTTGGGCGAACTGCGCGCCGTAGTACTCTATAAAATCGTTCTTGATCCATTCGGTGTTCAAAATCACCCGATCGGCGGCAAGCACGAATTGCCGCTCCAAATAGGTCGCCGATTTGCCGCGCAACGAATCGCCAAGTATTTCAGCTTTCCACGGTGCGCGCGCCCACGGATCGCGGAAATCTGCGACCCACGGCAATCCCGTCATTTTTTTTAGAACGTGTGCGATTAAGTGATCGGTAAACGGCGGCGCGGTCGAGTAGATCAGATCGAACTTCTCTTGCCGATGCAGTTTCATGCCGCGCGCAACGGCATGGGGCAACCAATTCACATCCTTATCCGGGATGGTGAACAAATCATAAACAAAATCTTTAGCCTTTTGCACCGGACCGCGCTGTTTGGGCGCTTTGTTCGCAGCCTCTGACCTCGCGGTCGAAGTGTTTGCCGCTGATTTCGGCGCAACCAACGGTACTTTTCGTTTCGGCGAAGCAGAGGCCGCGCGACGGCCGCGCAACCAGTCTTTCAGGTGAAACATGCTGGCGACACCCTGAAACACCGGCGTCGTTTCGATGGCGATCGTCTCCGGAATTTTTCCCACAAGATCGCGGTCAATCGGCGAATGCGGAGGATAATAGCGTTCTGCCGGCGTAAGAACGGTGAGATCCCAACCGAGCTCTGGCAAATAGCGCGCGAAACGCACACTGCGATGTACGCCGGCGCGCGCTAACGGAGGAAAAATATAAGCTATGAATAATACTTTTTTGCGTAACCGTGACAAGAGTCACCCCTCTGCTGTGAATGCAATGTATCAAGTGCTGGAGGTGATTTAGATGGTTTAAAACCTGAAGGGCGCGCTGTCGCGCTGAAAAGATGCCGACTTCAGCAATCAGAATTGCGAGAATAGAATCGTACCTGCTCGTCACCCTGGCAAGCTAACGTGGTACGCCGCGTGATTATTCGCGATGCGCGCTACCAGCACAAGCCATAGTAATTCGGTTGCGAGCTTGCGTTATCCGGCAGCAAACGCACGAGATCGATGATGCTTTGCTCGGGTTTGCGCTTGTCAAAGATGCCGGCAAATTCGCGATTCCCGTTGCCGATGACAATGACTTCGGCAAAATCGACGATTTCATCCAGTGATCGGCACAACAAGGAGGACAAGTGTGGAATTTCTTTTTCGATGTATTCTTTATTACCGCCCATCAAGCGCGCCATTGAAACATCGCGGTCAAAAACGCGCAGTTCATAACCCTTGCCCAACAAGGTTTCCGTCAACAAGACCAACGGACTTTCGCGCAAATCATCCGTGCCCGCCTTAAAACTCAATCCCAGAATGCCGATTTTACGTTTTCCCTGGGACAGGATCATTTCAACCGCGCGCTGCAAATGCCGGTCATTACTGGGCAGAACCGATTCCAGCAGCGGCAGGCTCAAATCATGAGACTTGGCGCTATAAAGCAAGGCGCGCAAATCCTTCGGCAAACACGAGCCGCCAAATGCAAATCCCGGGCGCAAGTAGGCTTTCGAAATGTTGAGCTTGGTGTCTTTGAAAAACATCTCCATGACTTCGTGGCTGTCGATCCCCAGGCTCTTGCAATATGATCCAAGTTCGTTGGCGAAGGTAATCTTCAATGCGTGATAAATATTGCTGGCATACTTCACGGTTTCGGCCACTTCCAAGCTTGTCACATAAAACGGCGCGGCCACACCTTGATAAAGCTCACGCACTTTTTCTGCGCTGGCTTGATCACGCACGCCGACAATCGTGAAGGGCGGCGAATCAAAATCTTTCACCGAGCTGCCTTCCCGCAGGAACTCCGGATTAAAACAAACGCCAAACCCTTTGCCGAGCGCCTTGCCGGATTCACGCTCCATCAGCGGAATGAGTTGGCGGTTCACGGTCCCGGGCACAACCGTGCTGCGCACCACGATCAAGTGATCTTCGCTTTTCGAACGCAACGCTTGTGCGATGCTCTTGCACACGCCGAAAACGCTGTGCAAGCTGAGAGAGCCGTTGCCATTGCTCGGCGTGCCGACACAAATCAGGCTGATTTCCGAATGTGCGATCGCTTCTTCAATGTTGTGGGTGGCGCGCAACTGCCCATTCCGCACTTGTTGCAACACCAGCTCGCCGATTTCTTCTTCGACAATCGGGCTTTTGCCGTCGTTCAACAGACCCACTTTTTGGGCATTGACATCCACACCAATAACTTGATGCCCCAAACGCGCAAAGCACGCGCTCGTGACCGTTCCCACATAACCAAGTCCAAATATGCTGATTCTCATAATGTCCTCTTCTTCTGAGCGGGCTTGCTTGTCCTAAATTCATCGTCGCAAAGCACAGCCGGATAATTCACGGTGACAAACGTTCAACCTTGTAAATCGAATAATTTGATCAAATATAGCTACCCGCAAAGCCATGCTTTGCGGACAAAAACCGAAATAGACTCTTGTTTTACAGAGTACTACAGCGCTTCGCTTCAGCGCGGCATACAATCTTGCGCATTGCTGGGCCCGGCATTCTTTCAAAACTTTCCCAATTCAATTGTCGCAACAACTTCGTGCAACGCCGGCACGGTACGAATGCGTTTTAACTCTAGCAAGTCGCTGTTGGCATCAACAAAGCCGTGCGCCGAGGTTACCGAGGAAACAAAGCCACTGGCGCCCACCATGCGTTTGACCGCCGCATTGTAATATTTGTACGGCCCGCTATTCGGAACGGAAAAATGGCGAATGGGCTGTCCAAACTTTTCTTCAAGGGCATGCTTAGAACCGGCAATCTCGCTTTGTGCATCTTCGGGAGCGGCGTTGGGCAAGTTAAGATGCGTCACCGTGTGCCCACCGATGCTCATGCCGTCTGCGATCATCTCGCGAACCTGGTCCCAATTCAACATAATCCGCTCGACGGTCTCGCGCCAACCCGCCTCGGCGAGTTGGGTTCGAATTTGCTGGCGCACACTTTCTCGAGTGTTGCGATCATTGCTTTTGATAATTTTGACGACCTGGCGCTTGGCCTGCTCCCGTTCCTTCGCCGTGTTCAGTTTCAAATCATAGGTTGTGCCGTTGACCTTGAGCTGAAAAGCAGCTCTTGGGCTGCGCTCCAATAAATAGTTCACTTCCACCAACCATAGCGGCTCTTGCCGATCAATACAATTTGTGGTTAAATAAAAAATGCCGGTGGCGTTATATTTTTTTAAAATTTTGGCGGCTACGAGATTGTCGGCATAGCCGTCGTCAAAAGTGAACACCACGGCGTTTTTGGGCAGCGGCCGGCGCGCCAGTACCGCGTCGACAACTTCATCGAGCGAGACGACGCGATACTTTCTCGCGAAATAACGCACGTGGCGCTCAAACTCACGCACAGAAACGCTGATGCTGGGGCTTGTGTAGAAGTTGTCCCGCGCGTCAACTACAGCGTGATAACGCAACAACGCGGCCTTTTTGTTGGGAAAGAGAATGCGCAGCAGGCCAAAAAAACCGCAATGAAACAACATGGCTTTGGCAAGGCTCGTTACACGCATTTTGAGATGTCTTACACTCATAAACTTCCGTTCACGTCCCCGGTTCCCGAACCGTTTGCCACATAGTAAAGGTTTGCCCGCGATAATAATTCAGAATGCCCAAGAGCGAGGCATAATTGACGAGGCAAAAATAGTACGGCACATAAAACGCCCGGGGAATCGCGCCGCGCTGCGATTGCAGCCAGCCCACCGTGGCCAACAGGTAAAACAAAAGCTGCCCGATTCCGATTACGAGAAAGAACGGCGACTGCGTTACCAACAACGCATTGCTGAGCAGCGCGCCTGCCATAAAAACTGGAATCAGCCAGCGCAGGAATTTGTGTGAAATGACCTGGATAGTAAAAAAGCCGAAGCGCAACGGATTCAGCACGCTGGCCACGCGCCACAGGCCGCGCCAGGCGCGATTGACAATGCGAACTTTGCGGCGAAACTCTTTTTCAAAGGTCTCGCCGGCGTCTTCGTACGAAATCGCTTCAGGCTCATAAACGTTGCGAAAGCCCTGCGCGGAAATTTGCAGCGGATTGACAAAATCACTGAGATCAGAGGGCTGCATGGGTTTGAACAAATTCTTGCGAATGGCGTAAATCGCGCCGTCGCCGCCAACCAGTGAGCTGACATTGCTTTCCATTTTTTTTAGCGCCAGCTCATAACGCCAATAAAGATTCTCACTCTCGCTCGATTGGCTTGACCCTTCAACGTTATAGCGCGACTCCCCGGTGACGCAGCCGACGGTGGGATCGGCAAAATTGCGCGCCATGTTGCGCACCACGGCGCGATGATACATGGCATTGGCATCCGAGAATATCACGATTTCACCGCGGGCGTGTTGCATGGCAGCGTTCAAGCCGGCGGTTTTGCCGCCCCGCTCCGGCATGCGCAGCAATCGCACGTTTTGCGCTTCATACTCCCGCACAATGTCATCCGTGCCGTCTTCCGAACAATCGGAGATGACGATAATATCCAGTTTCGCCCGCGGATAATCGAGATTGATGCTGTTCTCGATCTTACGGCGAATGACATTTTCTTCGTTATATGCGCTGATCATCAACGTCACGGCGGGTTCGATTTCGGCGCGTTGTACCGGTTTGGCGGGAAGAAAGCGATTCATCACCCACAGCAAAAGCGGATAGCCGGCATAAACCCACAAAATCAGAAAGACACAAATCCCAAAAAAGGCAACCATGCTTCGTCAATTCTAGAAGTCCCACAATTTCGAACAATGAAATGGCATATTGCTCACGGAATATTTTTGACAATCGCGGGGCCGACCAACCGCGTGACCGCCAGCGGCAACCGCTGCCAGATTTGAATTGCCATTTGATACTTGGCGTTGTGCGGGCTGAGATCGGGCAGGGAAGCCGAACCGTTGGAGAGCCAGTATTGCCAGTGCAATTGCACCGGTTTGGCGCCCCATTGCTCTTTGAATTTATAAGTGCCTTCATTCGGCGTGCAGCGTCCGAAATCAAAAACCTTGTAGCCCTGCTTAATCGCAAATTCCAGCACGCCCCAATAGAGCAGCATATTGGGGGCGAGCGCGTTGAACTTGCGCAGACTGGAAGCCCAGGGAATTTCCAACGTCTGACGGAATCCGAACACGAACCCAGAGGCCAGCGGTTCTTGATCGTGATAAACCGTGCAGATATGGGCGTGGTTGGGAAAGGCCGCCAGGATATTCGCAAAAAACTTCATCGGATACACCGGCGTTCCGAGATCGCGCATGTTGCTGGTAAAGACGTGATAAAAATTTTGCAATTCCTCTTCGCGTCCAACGCGATACGTCAGGCCCTCCTTCTGCGGCTTGCGAATCTGGCTGCGCAACTTCGCCTTGAAGCTCTTCATCAGTGAGTCGGTGTCCGCGGGCAGCTCCAACAGCATCGAAACTTTGTGCGTCTTGGTCGGCAGGTTCGGCAACGCCGGCGATTCATGGCGCAATTCAAGATGCGACACTTTCAGATCCTGGGCGAGCACGGCGGCATACTCATACAACGCGGCGCGCGCCGCCTCATCTTCAGCCACGATACCGCCGTAATTCAAATAAGGCAGAGAAACCAAAAAGGAGCCAAAGAGCTTGCTGCGCATATGCGTCAGCGGCAAAACGCCGCGCCATCCGCCGGGGTCGCGCGCAACCAGATAATGACACGGATGGGAAAAGGTTTTTTCGATGACTTGCTTCCAGCCGCTGAGATGCGGCCCGCGGCTATCGTGCTGTTGCGCGACAAAGCGATCCCATTCTTCAAACCGGGCGTTGAGGGTTTCGACAATCATGATGCAGGCGCGCTCGCGTGAAGTTTACCATTGGTATAATGGGCAGGCATGGTGGTGCGCGGCCAGTCGGTTTGAATCTCCGTGCCGGCTAGCACTTCGCTCACGGTGCCAAATGAAAACTCCTCCAGCAAGCGGCGCAGGCGTTCCTCCGTCAGCGCCAGATTGCCATAGTGGCGCATGGTCTTGAACAAGCCGACTTTGAGTCGCGGCAAATCCGCGTCAACTTCCCAGGGGTGCAGATAAAGAATCGCCGGGCGGCCTTCAGCATTGATTTGCCGCACACTGCGCTGAATAAACCAATAGGGATAAAGCCGGAGATAGCCCCCACCGGCCATCGGAAAATTTTTTCTCATGAGCACGACGGTGGAGAGGGGAAATTCAATGAGACGGGTTTGATTCAGAAAGCGAATCTCAAAGGGAAAGCGCGGCGCATCCGGAATGCCGTAGAGGTCGTGCTTTACCGGGAAAATGCTTGAATCATAAACCAGGCCGAGATCCGCCAGGGTTTGCCAGGCCCACATCGACGAGCGTGTGATGGAATACGTCGGCGCACGATAGCCCAAGACGCGCTCACCGGTGATGTTTTCCAAAATAAGCAGTGACTTTTCGACATCGGCGGTGAACTCTTTACGCGTCTGCTCATAGACGATTTGGTGGGCATAGCCATGACTGGCGATTTCATGGCCATGCTCTTTGATGGCAACAACAATCTCGGGATAGCGTTCCGCCACCCAACCAAGGACAAAAAAGGTGGCTTTGACGTTTTTCTCGGCGAATACATTGAGCACACGACAGGTATTTTGGACCACGGTGCTCTTCAGCTTGTCCCACTCGTCGCGCCGGATTTTCGTCCGGAACAACGACACGTGAAACCAGTCTTCGACATCGATGGTGATTGCGTTTTTGATGCCCATAATTCTCAATCAAGTACAAGGCATTGACGGCAATGATTCTCATTAAAATCATGCCGACCTATCCATGTGACAGTATTCCGTCCTTGGCATCAAATCTTGCAATCAACCGTTCCCTGGCGCTGCAAGTTTTTTATTCAAAAGCAAAATTGGCCGCAGCCATCAAAAAAATTCCGACTAATTTACCGCCATTGACATGAAACTGCGGCAAAGGCAGGGCGAAACCGCTTTCGCACGCTTCATCTAAAACAGAATCGTCAATTCCGATGTTCGAGATACCAGGCAACCGTGCGATTGAGGCCCTCTTGAAACTTGATTTGTGGCGAGAAAGAGATGACTTTTTGGGCTCGTTCAATGGAAGCCATCGAGTGTTTGACATCCCCCGCGCGGCCATTCTCATAAATCGCGCCTATGTCTTTCTTCATGATTTCATTGAGATGGCGCAACAACGTATTCAAACTATACCGCTCACCGCAGGCCACATTCATAAAATGCCCGGGCGCCTGAGGGGAGGTGCATGCCAGCAAATTTGCCTGCACCACGTTATCGATATAGGTGAAATCGCGCGATTGTTCACCATCACCAAAAACGATGGGCGATTTGCCGTTCATCAACGCTGTGATGAAGCGCGGAATGACGGCGGCATATTGCGAGTCCGGATCCTGCTTCGGGCCAAAGACATTGAAATAGCGCAACGCTACAGTCGGCAATCCATAGACATAGTAAAATGATAGCGCATATCGTTCGCCGGCAAGCTTGGAGGTGGCATAGGGTGAAATGGGATTCGGCGCCATGCTCTCTTCTTTGGGCAGCGTCGGCGTATCACCATAAACCGAGGACGATGAGGCAAACACAAAGCGTTTAACCTTCGCTTGCTTGGCGGCCCACAACATATTGAGCGTGCCGTTGACGTTAACATCGTTGGAGGTGATCGGGTCATGCACCGAACGCGGAACCGACCCAAGCGCCGCTTGATGCAGCACGTAATCGACGCCGGCCATCGCTTTTTCGACGGCGGCGCCATCACGAATATCGCCTTCAATCAATTCATACCGGCCTTCAAATTCTGCGAGATTCGAGCGCTTGCCTGTGGCGAAATTGTCGAGTACACGAACGTGTTCGCCGCGTTCGAGCAAGGTGCGAACAATATTGCAGCCAATGAAACCACCGCCTCCAGTCACTAGAAAAAAAGCCATACCAAACTCCTGATTGTTTATTTCACCTTTTCCTCGGTGTTATAGTAGGAATAGCCATAATATTTATGATCATAATAATACGGCAACACGGCTTTTTGATTGTTGATGATTACCCCGAGAATATTCAAGCCGGCATTGCGAATCAAATCCACGGCGCGTTGCACCACGGCTTTATGCGTTTCGCCGGCTTTGAGCACCAACAGCGCGCCGTCCATTTCCGGGCTTAAAATCAGCGCATCGGTCACTGGGATGACGGGAGGGGAATCGACAATGATCGTGTCGAAATAAAACTTGATCTCGGAAAACAGATCCCGCATGCGCGCGGAGTTGATCAACTCCGTTGGGCTGGTCACCACGCCACCGGAGGTCAGCAGCCGCAAATTCTCAATCGGCGTTTGTTTGAAGCACGTGTCGAGCTTGCGCGTGCCCATCAGCACATCGGCAACGCCTTCCTCCTTGGGCATGCCAAAAAGCTGGTGGACGCGCGGCCGGCGCAAGTCACAATCGACTAAAATCGTCTTGGTGTTGCGATAACGCGCAATCGTGCACGCCAGCAAAGCGGCGATCGTGCTCTTGCCCTCGTTCATCTTCGCGCTCGTCACGAGAAAATTTTTCATCTCGTCGGCGGCGTACAGATTTTTGAGCTTGGAATACAACCGCCGGAACTCGTTCGCTTCCGGCGTTTCGTCGCTAAAAACAGATACAATCGAATTTGTCGGAGACTTCTGCATAGATCCTCAACTGTTCGTCATGAACATAAACCGGCCGCTCTGTTTGTTGACATCCACACCCAAGTTACGCTGCCCATCCATTCATACCGGCCAAGCCATCCCTGGCAAAGCTGCTCGACTTCGAGATGATTTTTCCTGACGGCCAAATCGTCACCGGGCAAGACCCCTTGCAAAGGTCAAACGCATGGCGGCGCCTGCGATTTCTATTTGAGCACGGCATCGAACAACAATTGCATGCCCTTGTGATCATACTCTGCCAGGCGTTTATTCCGCTTGGCGCGTTCATACGCTGGGTTGAGCGCCATGGCCTTGTCAAATTGTTGAATGGCCTTGTGATTGACAAATTTGCTCATGATCACATACGCCACCCCGAGATGATTGTACAAATCGGCATAGTTCGGGTATTTTTCGATCAATTCCTGCAATTGGCGAATATGACGCCAAATCAGGCTGCTGCTCAGCTTTTTGCTGCCGTAAATCACCCGCAAATAAAAATCCAAAATGAAGGAGGTATCGGCCGGCTTGGTTACCTTCGCCAGCACGCGTTGCAATGACTCATATGCTTCTTCATACTTCTTTTCACGCATAAAGCCGAAGCTTTGTTCGGTGTGCTCATTGTGATAAGAAGGGTTGATCTTTGCGGCTTTTTCGGTATTTTCGATGACTTTCTGATAGCAATTGACCGATAAGGCAAAATCTTCCTTCGTAAAGGCATTCAACACATACGCCAGGGCCAAATTGAAATAAGCATCGGCGTAATAGGGATTGCTATCCAGAGCCCGCAAAAATTGTTCGACGGCTTTCTTGCAATACTCTTTCTTGAGATAGGCCAGGCCGAGATTGTTGTGGAAATCGGCATAGCCAGCCGACATCGAAATGGCTTGCTCCAAAACGGTGATGGCGTCATCAAAGCGGTTGACCGCGATATAAGCGCTGCCGAGATTGTTATAGATGCTCGAAATGCGGGGATTCAGGATGATCGCTTCCTCGAACTCTACAATCGCTTCGTCGTACATGCCGCGCCGAAAAAACGCTTGGCCCAACAAATTTTTCGTTTCTGCCTGATTGCTGTCCCGAAGTTTGTCCGCGAGCTGAATGAGCATCTGCACTTCGTCTTTCTTTTCGTCGTGAAACTCGCGCGTCTTGAGGCGCAGCGTGTCACGCGACCATTTGGGATCGAACTCGCGCGTGCGCATTTCGAGCAAGGTGCCGTTGCGAAAGAACGAAGAGGTGATCCGCTTTTGCGGATCATCGGTGGTTGTCTTGAGAAAGTATTCTCCCTTGGGAGAACTAATCACATCATTAAATAGAAAATCAGCCATAGCATACTCACAGAGGTGATGTAAAAGTTTCGGAATCACATAACACGCTTGACCGCAATACCGTGTTTTCCTCTTAGTTCGTCGTCGCCCTGCCCGCGAATTGCAGACGTTGCTCGCGTGTGTTAAGCTCCTCCTGGCGCAGCCAGCGGTAGACTGTCGACCGGCTCACGCTGATTGCCGGTTCGATTCGCACTTCGAGAAACTTTTGAATCATCGTCGGGCCATAGTGCGGATGTTCACTGACGATTTGACGGATAAGAGCCGAACGGTCACCATCAAATTGCATGCGCTGCGCCGTTTGTAATTTTCGAATCGGCTGCGGCCCGTTGCGAAAGGCTTGCTTGCTTCGTTGATCGGCATGATCGAATGCCGGAGCGCTGGCGAGGCTTTCGCCGGACCGTTGCGGCACCGAAACGGGGTTCATAAACACACTCTGACGCACCGGCACTTCTTTGCGAGAGCCGTTCTCAGGCGGCGGCTCGGCGGCAACCGCGTTTGCCGCCGTTTTGTTTTGCGCCCCCCAAGCAGACATGTAGTCTTTAAGCTTGATTCCTGTTGTTGCCGCTTGCTTCACAGCGGCGGAATCATCGGCTTCGGCGCCGAGACTTTTGCTTGTAACGGGATGCGCATCCGAATACGAGTCGTTGGCTTCTCTATCCTCATCCAGAAACGCCGGCGATTTTTCAACATAGCCCGAATCATCCCGCCAATTCACATCTTCCATTTCATACTCTTCCGGCAGAGTATCTATTTCATCAAGAATCCAGGGATCGTTGATATCCTGTGACGCAAAATCATCGTAAAATTGTTCCGTCTGCGCGGACATTTCGGAGGTCTTGGCGGATTGTTTTGCATCGGTTGCATCGAAAGGATCCTGCGCAACGGCATGCGACGGCTCATTTTCTTCACCGGAAAAATCGCCAGCCCACATGGAAGGCTCGCGGTGATCATCCAAATCTTCCGGCGTTTCAGCGGCACCGTGTTCCAAATCAGCCTCTTCATTCCCATATGAGGACCCATCATACTCAAAATTCGAGGCGGGCGGCGCCTCAAATTCCTCCAATGCGGCCGAGGCCTTATTCTCAATAGAAGCTGTACTGCCGCTGCCGTATGGAGACCAGTTAAAAAACTCATCTCCAACAGAGCTTAGCAGATCCGGCTCGGCCGTTTGTTCCGGCAATGCAAACCGTTCTTCATCGACAAGCGGTCCGGGGGTATCGGGAGACAAGGGCTGTTCGATGCCATCAGCATAAGCTGGCCCACGGTTTTCGAAGGCTTCGTGCTGCTCCAGCTCATGCAGCAACCTCGGTGAATCGTACAAGCCTTGTTCCGGAGCGGCATGTTCCGGCGGCAGAAACTCGGCGGCGGCTCTGGAAAGGTATTCTTGCGGGGCCGGATGCTCCGCGGCGGCATCAAAGGAAAGAATGGCGTCATCAATGGTATCATAAGCATTGATGAAACTGTCCAATTCCAGCAGCAGGAAAACATCGAGCACATCGGGATTCATGCCTGCCAACCGAATATCGCCGCCATTATCGCGCACGCGGCGCAGCTCGGCGGTAAACGCGCCCCAACCGGCCGAGGAAATGAACTCAACACTGGTGAGATCCACGACGATGCGATAGTGATTGCGCGACAACAAATAGGCAAGCACTTTTTCGAATTCATCCAAGCTCGAAGCGTCAAAGACCTTCATAAGACGGACGATGTGAATGCCTTCTTCCGTCACTTCGACTGCTTCAATCAATCGCCTCTTCGCTGACAAGCCGCTACCCTTTCAATAATAAACATTCAACTCGTTTCTTCTTTGTGCTGGCGGTATGCGGGCCAAGGAAGCGCCGGCCATATGAACTGCTGGAATGCTGCCCTCTGCAGCGATCTCACATTCTTAGAATGGCCGCTTGGCTTTACCGGGCTCGGCAAATTGAATTTTGGGAATTACGCCGAGCACTGTGACGCCCAACAACGTTTCAACATCATCGACGGTTTTAAAGGAGTGATCAAAAAACTCTAACAGGTATACCGCGCCAACTCCGAATCCCAAGCCGCCGAAAATCGCAATTAAGAGAATTTGTGTTTCATTCTGAGGAATCGGCGCCAGCGGCCGGTTTGCCGGGCTGATAATGCGAAAAAGCTCTTCTGCGCTGCTGGATTGCAAATCCTGGCCGAGCTTGGAGCGCACCGTTTGATTCTGGAAGGCATAGAGTTTGGCAGCCAGATCATCAACCTGCTTCTGCGCCTCGACGAGCTCCATCTCCAATCCCGGCTGCCGCGTCAAGCTGTCGCGATACTCCGCTAAAAAACCATCGAGTATCTTTTTTTCTTGTTGGAGTAAATCCAAATCAAGCTGCGCCACTTGCAATTGCGTGGCCCATTCAACTTCATTCGATTTCAAACCTGCCGATCTGTCCGCCGCATGTTTGACCACCGCTTCGCGAAACTGATCGCGCAGCGTTGCAATATCCTGATTCACGCTGATGACATTGGCGTCTCTCCAATCGAACTGCGCCATAACGGTTGCCAGCGCCTCGGCTTTTTGCATCATGCGGCGGCGCAGCGCTTCCATTTTGGGGTCATCCCAAACGAGGGCGCTGGCGGCTGAACTGCTCAACTTGGTTTCCAGTGCAGCGACCAAATCCTGCTGCCGGCCAATATCCACTTTTAGCGCGCTCAAAACCGTGTTCGCTTGGGCCTCATTATTGGCATTCACCACCAGTTTCTTGGATTGTTCATACGTCGAGCGTTCTTTTAGGCGACGCAGACGTTCGAGCGCGTCTTCGTATTGCTGGCGAAAGCGGTCTTCATGTTCCTTGCTGAAGCCGATGGCGATTTGCGCGTTGCGGGATTCTTTGGCAAGATTTTGCTCGATGAAAACGTCGGCCAGGGTCTTGACAATCATGTAGGCCTTGTCCGGATCGGAATTGTCAAAGGAAATGCGCATGGAACTGCCGCGCCGCGCAAAGATGACCCGGTCGGTGGTAAACCGCTTGGCCAGCCAGTCAATTTGCAGACGCCGAATGATTGATTCCATGCTTTCATCGGGATGTTCGAGTTGGAGTTTTTTGGCCTCTTCGAGCATGCCTTTGCTGGGCTTCAGTTGAACGCGATCCACGACTGCCCCCAAAATCTCGACCGATACCAACTGCGCCAAAATATCTTCGGAGAGGTTTCGCATTTGTACCGGACGTCTTTCGCGCGAGCCATCCACGAAATCGCCCATCTGAGGCGATAAGGCCGCAACATTGCCGATCTGAATCACGGTTTCAGAACGGTAAATCTTGGGGAGATTTGAGATGTTGTAATAGGCGCCTATCAACGCGACGATAGGAGGAATGATAAGAAACCATTTGCGCCGTCGTGCGAGCTGCAGCAGGCTGCGTGGATCAATTTTTCCGCCGGTAGTCATAGCTCAATTCCGGTTGTTATTATTGTTTTGTCCGAGTAACGTGTTCAATACAAAATAAGAGGTGAGTATTGAAACCGTGCCGGTAATGACCTGGCCTAGCGTATTTGCGAACAGAAAAGTCCCGTAATTGGGGCGACTGGGGATGTAAATGGTATCACCGGGGCGCACGAGCAGCGGCAGCGGCGCCGCCTGCTTGGTGTAATCTTTGATGTTGATCACATATACGACCGGGGCATCTGCGCCGCGGCTGATGAGGCGCACGCGTGTCAAATCTGGCTCAATCGGCGCACGGTTGTTGCCGCCGCCGTTTTGCTGCAACACCGGTCCGCCGGCACGAATAATCGCTTGCAGCACGTCCATGTCTTTTTCATATGGATACATGCCGGGTTGCACGACAAGGCCGAAGATATAAAACGCGTTTTGAGGATCGATCATGGCGCCAGCTTGCAACGCGCCCCCTTCCGCCATACCTCCACCGGCGCCCACGGCCGGGGCCACGCTTGGAACCGAGACATAATCGCCCGGGCCCAATTTCGGCAGGTTCTTCACATTGCCCGACTCGAAAGCGCTGGCAACGTCGATGGTCTCAATCGTCCCGCTGGCTTCGCCGCCGCGAAAAATTTTTACCCGGCTCAATTGTGCCACGGGCGAGGGGCCGCCGGCCTCGAGAATCGCTTCCCATAGGGTGGGGAGTTTTTGAAACGTATACTTTCCCGGCCGGACCACCGCGCCGGCAACGAAAATGGCGCGATTCCCGTATTCGATCACAGCAATGTTCGCTTGCGAAATTTTCTTGTTATAAACCGAAATCTTCTCGACGATCAACCGGCTTAGCTGGTCAATTGTTTTGTCGACAGCTTCGAGGCGGCCGATCAGCGGCAAATCGATTTTTCCTTCCGCATCAATGCGTGATTGTGTGTTCAGCGTGGGCTCTTGCCAAAAGGTAATTTGAAGAAAATCGCCTTTCTCAAGCTTGTAATCTTGCGCCTGCGCCCTCGAGATGAAACCGATCACACTGACAAAAAGAAGCAACCACAACGGTTGCCGAAAGTTGTTCATGCCGTTTTCGCTCCTTCGCAAAGAAAACGCGGTGACCGCCTAGTCATGAATAGCGGCAGCAATCCCTTGCTTGATGGCATCAAATTGAATTGCACGAAATATCGTTTCACGGACGAATCCTTACTTTGACCTCGTTGCTGCCCGAGGAGAGGTTGCCACGATCATACACGAACACCCGGTAGTAATACGTCTTTCTCGAGTTTAAGCCCGTATCCGTGAAGATGGTGGTAATCGGATTGGTGTTGATGATGTAAACCAGAACATCGATATCGTTGCCTTGCGCATCTTTGCCGCGAGTGCCGTTAGTAACGCCAGGCGTCTCGGAGCGGAAAATGCGATACGAGGCAAAATCCGCATCCAGGCTTTGCGACCACGACAGCCGCAATGAAGAGGTATCAACGATGGCAGGTTGCGCCAGGGTCACCGGGAACGGCGGCGTGTTCTGCGCCGTAGTCACCGATTCAATGTTGCTGCCGGTCGCATTGCGGCCTTGATCATAAACATAAACGCGATAGTAGTAGGTGGTCGCGGCATTCAGCCCCTGGTCGGTAAAAACGTTGCTCGCGATATTCACGACCGAGGCCACTAAAGTCGAGAGCGAATCGACGCGCGGTGTGGCGGAGCGGTAAATGCGGTAGCTCGCGAAATCGCGATCGCTGCTTTGCGACCAGGTGAGTTGCACTTGCGTCGTGCCGTCGCCAACTAACAACGGCGTATTCAGCGTCACTGCCGAGGGCGGGACATCCGGGCTGATTTTGCCTTCCACTTCATTGCTGGGGGTGCTGCTTAAGCCTGCAACATCATTCACGACGACTTGATAATAATAAGTGACGCCGGGCTGCAGATTGGCATCATTGTAGGATGTCGTTTGTTGCACCGTGACATGGTCGATGAGTGTGCCGGCATTGGGATTAAAATTCTTGGTGCGGCTGCGATAAATCGCGTAATTGGCGAAATCTGCTTCCTGAGACACACTCCAGGTGAGGCGCAAAATGTTGCCCTGGCTGCCCGTGGTGGCCGGTGCAAACAAAAATACGGGATCGGGCGCCTTCAGAATCGTCACCTGCGTCGCCGCCGTGAATGCGGTTGCGATATTACCGACGCGATCGGTGAACCGGCCGCGAATTTTCGCCTGGGCGATTTCAATGTCTCCGGGAATGCGAAAATCACCTTCGTAAATGCCGTCATTGGCGACTTTGTCGTTGTTGCTGCCGTCATCGAACAATAAAATATCCGTTACGGCGTTGACAATATCGATGACGGCGCGTCCGCCGGGCTCATTCGCCGTCAAGGTGAAATGGATGACCTGGCCGCTCTGTTTGGGCACGCCTCCGGTATTCTCGGTCACATTCGTGATAAGGGCGGTGGTATCGAGAATAATCGGATCGCTGGCAAGCGCGTTGCTTTCACTGCCATCGCGGTCGCGCAGCTTCACATAAACGATCTTCTGGCCGTCACCTGGCGTTAATGTCCAATTCACGGTTGCTTGATAAGGTTGCCAGGAAATGCGTGAAAAGGAAGTGTCATTACTTACTTTCATCAATACCGTCGTCGAGGGCGCGGTGAGATTGAGCGTGATCGTTGTGTTTCTCGTGGCCGTTACACCGCCGGCGATGCGAATGCCGAACACGTTCGGCTTGCCGGAGATTTCCGCGGAACGCGGCCCTTCATAGCCCTTGGTTGAGACAGCGCTAATCTGATAAAAATAAGTCACGCCGTTTTTGACCGTCCGGTCGACATACGACAGTGCGCGCGTGGTATCGAGCAGGATAAAACGCCGCTCGTTGGAGGATGCCAAAGCGACTTGTGAACTGTCAAACCGATATATCCGAAAACTTTTGACTTTTGCAAGATTGGTGAGGCGCCAAGCCAGGCTAATTTGGCGATCACCCAACGCGATTGTGAGATCCGTCGGGGCTACCGGGAAATCACCGGCGTTGTCCGGCCCAGTTGGTTTTTGGGAACACGATCCCAGAGTCAAACTTGACAAGATGATGGCGGCGCACAGGTAAGTTTTGACAGCTGCGGACATGCGCAGAAAGATTCCTTGCAATCTCATGGTATCCTACCTTGACGAGTACGTCTTATCAATAAATATCAGAATTGGGCACGAACGCCCACCTGGGCAGTTTGATCGGTAAAGTCCGTGGGCGGGCCAACGGTCAGGCTAACGTCCAAACCATTTCGATGGTAGGAGGGGAAAAAAGCTATGACATCGATCAGGTTGTAAATATAAATACTGGCCGTAATGATCGCCCACCGTTGTCGCGTCTCATAGCGGCGATCCAAACGCGCTTGCGCCGCCTCCAAACGCGCACGCTGGTTGGCGTCGTTTTGAAAGGCCGTCAATGCTGCGTTAAAGTCATCAACGCTGTCGCGATAGCGCAATTCTTCTATGAGAAAAGCGCCCAACGAGCTGAATTGCATGGCGCTGATGATCACCCCCTTGACACGCTGATCGCTATAAGCCTGGCCCATGCCGGGAATGACGGCGGAGCGCATCAGCGCCTTTAAGCGCGTTTTGGGCGAGAGCTTGATTGAAATCTTTTCGGTGCCTTTACCGCTGAAAAAATAGTCCGCCGACCAATCCTCGTAGCCGCGCAGTTTGGTTTTGATCTCATAAGTGCCGCGCAAAAAATACGTCACGGTGTATGGCGCGCGACCGGCGAGGCCGTATTCGCCTTCCAAAAAAACGAAGGCACCGGTGGGCCGGGTTAGAATCTGAGTGCGGGCGAGCGTTTCCGGCCCTGTATCAGCTGGCTCCGTCACCTCCTCGGTTTGCGCCTGACCGAGATCACTACCGGCTAGCATCAACAGCATTAGCAACGTCGTTATCCCTAGCCTGCTGCTCAGCGCGTGAGGCCGCAAGCCCATGCTAGCGAACATATTTTTGAACCTCCATGCTCATAAATCAATCAGCTTCTTCCTTGCCGCGCACAATCATCCAAAGCGTTTTCCAGAGCAACAGTATATCCTGCTTCAGATTATGGTTCTTGACATACATCAAATCGTAGCGCACCTTTTCACGAACATCGTCGATGGTTTCGTCATAGCCGCAATAAATCTGCGCATTGCCCGTCATGCCCGGTTTCACCTCCAGGCGTTCCGTATAGTTGGGCACCTGCGTCACCAGCTTCGGTATGATTTGCGGCCGCTCGGGGCGAGGGCCGACCATGCTCATGTCGCCCAACAACACGTTGAGAAATTGTGGAATCTCATCGACATGCGTGAAGCGCAAAATGCGTCCGACGCGGGTGATGCGAGGATCATTCTTCTGCGCCCAAACCGCGCCGCTATGCTTTTCAGCGTCCTGTCGCATCGTGCGGAACTTGTATACCGTAAATGGACGGCCAAACAAATTCGTCCTGCGGCGGTCGCCGCAGCGGCGATCGTGGGCAACGGCAATTGCCACCTGCCGGCGCTCACGCCGGCGAAGATTGACGCCCACGCGCTGCTGTCCGTAAAAAATCCCGCCTTTAGAGTCCAACCGAATCAAAATTGGAACAATAAAAAAGAGAATCGACGACATGATAAAACCCAAGACGGCCATACTGAAATCAAACGACCGCTTGCCGAACTGCTCCCACCAATTAATGCCGGAAAACGGGGCCGTTATCTTTTTCACCAGCTTTTCTGGCACGCATAAAATCACCAATAAAGAACTGAATAAAAAGAACGGTGCAATGATGACGTTTCCCGCGAACCTCTCCAGGTAAGACGGCGAATACATTCGCGCGCCCGCATAACCGTCTTGTGTATGAGTCTTTTTAGGCATGACCCAGTTCTCGCCATGACGCAACATCTGATCATAGCGATGATAAGCCTGGTCACGGCGAGACGAGGTGGAAGTACCGTTGGTCGGCGCCGCGGTGAGCGGCATTTCTGCTACAGGATGTCCAACCAATGTCGCCTCAGTCATCGAAGCTATCTCCCTTTGTTACAGTCGGTGAACCCAGCTAAGTTAATTCCACATCGAGGTCAAGGGTACAGCCGTAAAATTTATCTAAACGCTAGAATTCGCTTAATCTTTTCTTTATATCAACAACCGACATTCCATCGGTTCAAAAGATTTTTTTCAACGTCAACTTTCCGATATCCGCTCATTCATACTCGGCGCGCGCCGCAATATGACGATTGGCGCCAATCTTTACGGCTAAATATAGAAAGCAATGGTAACGGATGCGTAGAATCAGCCACTTTAAAGTGCGCAGGCATCTCTACGGAAAGTGGAATGAGCGGCAAATTCGCCCGCGCCGGCTCATCGTCGGCGCACAGGCTCTCGCTACGCCAGCTCGTCCTCATTCGTGGTTACACTGGATTCCAAGATGGGCGGCGTCTCTTTTATATCTGCCAGGCCGCGTGGGGCGCCATTCGATTTCTTCCGTTTGAAGGACTTGGCCGAAAGCTGAAACTTATTGAGCAGTGCATAGACCGTATAACGGCTGATGCGTGCGGCGCGTGCGACCATGGAAATGTTGCCGGAATATTTGACCAACTGCTGCCCCAAATACTCGCGCTCAAACGCTTTGATCCAATGCTTTTTGGCTTCCAAGAAGGGATACTCGAGCAATTGCTCGCTCGGCACCGTGTGCGACCCCAGCGAGAGTGAGGATAATGTATCGGTTCCCTGCGCTTCCGACTTCAAAAAAGCCAAAATGGTCGTAACGATTTCTGCCATGGCGAGAAGCGCAGAGATCTCAGCCTCGGTAAAATGTTTGGGCTGGTCAAACGCAAGATACAAAAAACCCAGCAACGGGTTTTGTCCGTTTTCGGATTCGGTGGCCGGTTGGTGCAGATCGAATCTCAACACCGGCTGCGCCGCCTGGCAAGCCGTCGCAATGGCCGCCATCTGATTCCTCTCGTGCACCGGAGACGCAGGCGGCTCAACGCCATGCTCACCCAGCACGCTGGTGGACGCAGCAACTTGCGGATGATGATTGGGTTGCATGATGGGTACAATCGCCATACCAGCATTTGCCTGCCCGTCCGCCACCATGGCGTTAAATGCCGGCTTGCCGTCATACGCCGAATGCGACTCCAGGTCAGCAAACAGCGAGAGACCGCAATAAGAAGCACCAAAGGTGCTGGTAAACTTTTGGCAGAGACGCGTGACGGTCTCTTGGGTGTGTGTGCGCGATAGAGACATGAGAGTAGCTTAAATTCAAGATGCAATATCCAGTTCTTACTCAACATCAGATATATACATTCATGCGGTGGGAATGCGTATTAATCTTGCGAGGCGATTTTGAGGCAGCATGAAAAGAGGTGGGAAAAATGTGGCGGATTTTAAATGTAATACCAACTCGTAACAACTCCGGGGCAAGCGCCGCTTACATACATGGAAAGGAACAAATACCGCAACGATGATCGTCTTCTTGAGCCTCCTTGTTTTGATTTATTTGTAAGTCCGGTCAAACATGTCTGGCCTTCCTTGCAGCGCCACATAGCTTTAAACACGATTTTGCCGCGGCGGAATTATGAAAAATGTGGGACAGCCCCCTGCAAGCGGCCGTCCCGATCCGCCCTCCTCCTATTAAAGCCGAAAGCCAAGAGAAAAACGATGGGTCTCGCCCAAGATGCCGAATTCCTGAAAGGCGTAATCTATCATGAGATTGTAAGCCGTAATCGGCAGATTCAATCCGCCGCCCGCCGTGAACG
Source organism: uncultured Cytophagia bacterium (assembly GCA_964457925.1). Classification (GTDB taxonomy): domain Bacteria; phylum Zhuqueibacterota; class Zhuqueibacteria; order Zhuqueibacterales; family Zhuqueibacteraceae; genus Coneutiohabitans. Next base: position 341,494 of record CAYWGH010000001.1, on the reverse strand, counting down.
ATTCTTCGTCATAATTGAATTTGTAGCCGCCGCGCACATAAATCTTGTTCGACAGGCTGTATTCTGCGCCAAGATTGACGCGTTCGTCGGCGTCCGTCGGATGAACGAAATCCGAGGCCAGCATCAGCGTGCCGGATTCATTTTTGAAGACTTCGTATGAAAGGCCGACGCGAAAATTCAGCGGCAGCGGCCATTCATCAACGCTCAATTTGCCGCTCGGCGTGTTGTTGCCCTCGAGCGTCGGCGCAACATCAACATTGCGCACGGTGAAATCCCGCCCGGCGAGCGACATCTTGCCGCCGAAATTCGTCATGGCCATGCCGATTTTTATGCCTTTGATACCGGTGTCGTAGAGGCTGCCGATATCAATCGCCACCGCGCTCGCGGAAGAATTAAACAAGCCTTCGCGGATATATTTGCCAGTTACGCCAACGGAAAAGCGATCCGACAATGCGCGGCTATACGTCATGCCGAGCGCGACGCTAGTGGCCGACCACGTGCCGCTCATCTCGCCGTCGGGATCTTCAATCGTAGTGCGGCGCGCCTCACCGGCGTTCAGCACCGCGGCGCTGAAGCCCAGGTTGCCGCTGCTCAACGGCACAACCAGCCCGGCATAATCAAAGGTGATGTCAAGCAGATAATCCATGTGCGTCAAATGCACTTCGAGATTCTTAAGATTGCCCACGCCGCCCGGATTCCAAAAAAGTGCGGAGGCATCGTTCGCGATTGCGGCATACGACTCGCCCATCGCGCTGGCGCGCCCTCCAACCGCCATTTTGAGAAACTGAGCCACTCGTGTGCCGTTATTGTTAAAGCCTTTTGTCGGGGTGGCAAACTGCGCCAGTGAAAGCGCCGGCAGACTGAGGCCGATCATTGCCACCATCGAGAATACAACATTTTTTTTCATCTCCATCTCCTTTGCAAATTTTCAAAGGGCTTTTCGGCAAAGGCGCTTGCCATTTGCCTTTTGCGCTTTGCTTTATCTCATGATGGCCAGTTTGCCCATGTTCGTGCCGGCCGGCGAGTCGATATGATACAGATAAACGCCATACGCCACTTCGCTGCCGAACTCCGTTTTCAAATCCCATTTGGCGAACTCCCGATTCTCCGTGGCGCGATTGTGCTTGATGGTTTTGACCAACTCACCGGTGAGTGTAAAAATCTTGATGGTGCATTCCGCCGGCAGCCGGGTGAAATGAATCTCATGGCGGTCGGCGACAGTATCAAACCCTGATGTCACAATAAAAGGATTCGGCACCACTCGAATCTTGGCCAGGTCGCGCTTCGCTTGCTCGGCATCAAACGCCTCAGCGGTGGTGCTGAACTGATACTTATCAGCAGCCGTGATCGGTTTATTTGTTACGAGCCGGTATTCGGTGCCGGCGAGGTAATCACCGATGAAGCCAAACCGATAAAAATAAGTGTTGGCTTCCCAACCGCCGGTGCCTTGATAAGGAGTATCGCCGATCGCGATGCGCTCGGCAACATCATAAGCGCCGTCCGAATCGCCCTCGCCTTCACGGGTATCGAGAATCTCGACGGTGAGCGTGTCGCCCGTGGTCAAATCAATAACGATAAACGGCGCCGAGACCGGCTCACCCGTGTCCCAATCCGCATAAAGATACTGAAAACTTGCCGAGTCTTCGGGATTCTGCACGAATTTGAACAGAAAATCATGATCGTTAGGATCCCACGGCTCGGAAACATCAGGATCAACGGCCAGCTCTTCGCCTGCGACTTGCACCGTTTGCACGGAATGATCGTAGTTGATATTGAATTCAACGTCGGTGACGATGACGCGCAGCCCGTCAAACATTTTGGCATTGTCGAACGCCGGATCATAAAACGGCTGGCCCTCCAAAACGCGCACGCCGCTGCGGAGATTCGTCACGGTGTAGGTTTTATCGGAGTCTGTCACGGTGAAGCTGATTTCATAGCGATCACCGGTCATTTTGCGCGGGTCAATGATTTGCAATTCAAAGCCGTCGATATCCGCGCTGCCGGCCACGTGATCAAAAGTCGAATCGACTTTCGCCTGCACCAAGCCCGCGGCCGGCGCTTGTGGAACCACGGACACGGTTTGATCATTGCTGAATGCCTCCGCAACCGTGTTTGCTTGATTTTCATTGGCCGGCAAGTTGATTTCCGGATCCGGACGATCGTAAGCCGTGACGGTGTACCAATATTCATAGCCGTTGATCAGTTTGTCCGGATCCTTCCAGACATGCTTTAAACCGGTGTTTGCGCCGGGATCGATTTTTTTCTGTTCAATGCGGAAAATCTCGCCGGCGTTAACCGTGCCGTCTTTGGTCGAGTCGGCAAAATTATCCATGATCTGCACGAAAATGCCGTCTAGATAAATGTAGTGGCCCGAAGTGTAACGGCCGGTGTATTCATCAACCGGCGGCTGCACGGCGAAACTTTCATCCAGCACACAGAACCCTTTGCCGCCGTTGACAATCTCGCCATCAGCATCCACCAGTTCCGGCAAATACGCCACACGCGCCGGCGAACTGGTATTGTTGACGCGGAATGACGTTTCTGTTTGAAACTCAATGATATAATTCTCGCCTGAAAATGCCCCGCTGAGATCCGCTTCGGCATCACCGCCTTGCGAGCCGTCTGCCAGGCCCGCGGAGAGAATCACCGCATTCGAAGCGCCCGGCAGCGAGGTGTTATGCGTGACAATAACTCCGCTGATGTCTTTGATCTCAGTGTTGAATTTATCAAAATCCGCGATGGGCACAAAACCAAAGGGATAAACATCCTCCAGTTGCGTTGGCGTGCCCCAGGTTTGGCCGCGGTCCGCGCTGCGATAAATGCGATAGCCTTCAAAATCTGTTTTGCCGGTAAAGGGATCGACGGAATTCTCGCTGGGCACATCGTCCCAATACAGCGTTGCACTGTGATTGCCCGGCACGGCCGTGACCGCCGGCGGATTGGGCGCCGTCGGTCCAATGAAGTTATTGTCATAAATGCGTTGCGCGGCGTCGGCGTTGCGCAGCAGCGTTTCAAAATTCGGCGCGGCAATAAACGCAACGCCCATCTCCACGCTTTCGCCATTCCTCAAATCAAAATCGCCGCTGCTCATGAGATAGCCGACATCGGTATTAAGGCGGGGTTTCATGAACAGGCCGGGCTGCATGTATTGATATTGTGCATGATCCCGGCTTTGAAATTGCGGCCCGGCGTCGTCGGGGCCGTCGGGCGTGAGGTAATATTCGCCCGGCGCCGGCATATCGCCGTATTCGAAAGTCGTCCAGGCCGTCAAACCCAATTCCTGGCCGTTCACTTCCGGACTGCGCAAAAACTTCGTGCCAAACTGGCCGATATTGAAACCGGGCTTGCTCGCATAAAAATTATCCGAATCAAAAGCATAGGCGAGATTGAGATCTTTGATGAAGCCATCGCTGTCGTCTTCGAACTCAGCGCCCACGAGCGCCGGCATGTCGGGATCAACCAGCACGCCAAATCGGCAGTTTCTCAAATCGCCGCCGCTGATGTTTTTGACGCGATAAAACGCGAAAACGAAATCGCGCGTCAAACGCGAGTTGATTTGAATCAGCCGGCATTCAACTTCGACATGCAACGGCGGCTGGCTGCTCACCACCGGATCATTGTCGTCACGCATGACCCAATAAGATTCCTGGCGTGCGAGATTGCGCAACTCGGTGGGATCGATGAAGCCGCCGCCCAGCGCCGGCCACATGCCATTCCATTGCGGCGCATAGCTTTCAACAATATCGCTGCGCGGCACGATTGCAGTTTCAAAAATCGGCGATACATAGTCGGGATTGTCAAAGCCCGGTTCCGGGTTGAATTGATTGTCGGAAATATCATTGTAGGATTCGCTGCAAATCGTATCGCCGGCGGCGTTCACCGCGCCAAAGACGATGCCGACCTGCCAGACCATGTAGTTCAGCGTGCCCGCCGGCCACTCAATGCTGCGGGTATAATCACGATCGCCGATGAAGCCGTTGTTGTCGTGATAAACCACCATGCGGCCGTTGTCCATGCGACCGAGCTTGCGATCTTTAAACGCCGCCGGTTTCAAGAGCTTTTTGCCCTGCCGCATTTTAATGATGCGTTGAATCTTCTCGGCCTTGCCCTCGCCGGCGTGCGTTGTTTCGACGGCGGACAGTATCGCCGCGAACGGCAAAAGCAGGAGAAGTATCTTGATATTCATCTTTGAAGATAGCTGTTTCATTCCTCAAAACCTCCGAAGGTTATCTCAAACTTATAGAAAGGCATTTGCGCATTGGGATCATTCTGAACAAATCGTCTTCGTCAACTCGCGAAGGCGATGTTTGAGACTTTCACACCACGAGACCGGCAGAACGCCAAAGGCATTGCGACAACACGTCTACATATTCAACTCAAATCCCAGACGGATATTGCGCTGCGGGCCAATATTGTAGGGATCGCGTTTGCCTTGCGGCGTGTAGCCGGGATCCGTGGTTTCGTTCGGCAAGCCGGTATCGGTAAACACTTCCACAACATTGCGCCGGTTGGTGAGATTTGTGACTTCGGTGAACACGCCGAATTCCCGGCCGGCAAGATTGAACAGCTTATCGACGCGTAAATCCAACTGCCAGTTCGAAGGCATGCGCGCAACATTTTCTTCGCCGAGACGCTGGCCGCGGCTGTCGGTGGGCGTGTAGGGCTGGCCGCTGCTGAAGCGTCCGGTGAGATTGACGCCGAAATTTTGCAGCAATGGTGCGCCGCCGAAACGCGGGCCTTCGCCTTTTTTATAGCGAAAATCAAAATTGAAATTGAACACATGCGGGCGATCCCAATCGAGAATAACGAGTTTTTTCAACGGCACTCGCGGCGGGCGCGCCAATAAATCCGCGCGCGTATCGAGCGGATTCGAGCTGTTACCTTCCGCGCGCGAAATCGTATAACTGAAATAAGAAGCAAAATGATTGTAGCGTCGCGTGCGGAAGTTGATTTCAACCCCGCGGGAATTCGCAAAATCCTGATTGATATAATACGTCACCGCTGAAGGACGGGCAAACGAATACAAATCGGTGGCCACCAGGTTTTCAATGTCCTTATAAAATCCCGTCACGCTCAACGCCAAAAAATCGGTGATCTGCTGATCCCAGCCGACTTCGAATGCGACCGTCTTCTGCGGCTCAAGATCGGCATTACCAAGTGTGGGACGGAAAATGTCAACATAGCGATTTTGGTTGAACACAATCTTATTGTATTCCGGCACCTGATAAAAATGGCCGTACGAGAAATGCAGATTGGCGCGATCCGTGATGGGATGGGCCAGACCTAAACGCGGGCTGAGGCGCAGCTTGCTTTCGGTCACCCGCCGCGGCCCGAGCGGATTGTTCACGTCCACCGCAACACTATCCTTCGGATCGAAGTAATCAAGCCGCAAGCCGACATTGATGACGAGATCGTTGAATTCCATTTTATCCTGAAGGTAGGCCGCGGCTTCGACCGGATAAAACTTGAACATGTCCACGCGCGAGTTGACGATATCCCCGCCGGTCAACAATTGTTGGCGCCACACGCGATGACGATTGAAATCAAGGCCGGCTTTGATATTGTGATTGATGTTCGCTTGATACGTGACATCGAACTTGCCCTGCCACACGCGATCTTCCTGGTGCAGGAAGCGCGGGTCATCTCCGGAAACCACAAAATCTTCGCCGGCGTTGTAAGTCAGGAAGATGTAATCTTCCGGCTGGCTGCGCACGCGATCCATGAACGTGCGCGAGAAATGCTGCACCTTCAGCTCAAAAAATGAGCGTTGATTCAGCGTCTGTGTCCATGCAACTATGCCTTGATACGTCCGCGTGCGCAGATGATCATTGCCGGCAAAATTGTTGTCGAGCGAATCGGACCCCACACGCTGGCGATATAAACCCTGATGCGCGAAATAATGATCGTAAATTTCCTGATCTTCGCTGTTGGCATTGGCCGAGAACGTGAGCTTGGCCGTTTTGGTGGGCGAGAGCGTTACCTTTGCCGAGCCGCGGCGCGTGAATTCATTTTGCAAAATGCCAATGTTGCCATCGGTTTGATGATATTCGCCGGACAGGAAGTATTTCATGGCATTGCCGATTCCCGGCACCGGGCCGCCCAGACTAAACTGGCCTTGATATGTTCCCCAATTGGCGCGATCCAGCACGCCTTTGGTTTCAATTAATCTGTCGCGTTCTTGAAACGTGTAGTCTCGCGTCGGTGTGCCGAAAATGGCGTCCGTCAAGCCGCGCAGACTGAAGCTGGTTTTGCTGCCGCCTTCTTGTGTGACGAGATTCAACACGCCGCTCATGGCGTTGCCATATTCTGCATTGAAATTGCCGCTAATAAGCTGAATCTCCTCAATCGCGCCGGTGGAGACTTCGCCGCCCAATCCGCCGGTAATGCCGTCGCGCACCGACATGCCGTCGACCATCACTGCCAGCTCGTTGCCGCGGCCGCCGCGTACATAAAATTGGCCTTCGCCGGTGTCGAGACCCTCCGCAAATGCGGCATCACGAATCGGCCTGGTGGTGACGCCGGAGTTCAGCGTCAACACGTCTTTGAAATCATCCGCCACCATGTTTTCCACCACCTCAGCTTCCACAACTTGCATGGTGGTGACCCCGTCCTTTTGAATCAACGGCCGCTGCGCCACAATCTCAACAGCTTCTCCGGTTTCGAGCACGGTGGAGGATAAATCAAAATTCACTGTCGAGGTTAGATCGACGCTCACCTTGACGTTGCTGATCGTCGTGGCTTGATAACCCATCGAGCTTGCTTTCACGCTGTAGGTGCCCGGCGGCACATGCAGGATGAAATAGCGTCCATTGGCGTCAGTGGCTGCGCCCAGTGTCGTGCCAAGTACGATCACATTCACGCCCGGTAAAGGATTGCGCGTGTCCTTTTCTCTCACGACGCCGGAAATTTTTCCGGTCGTGCCGGCAAGCGCCAGGTTCGTATAAACGAAAAACATCAGCAGCACAAATAAAAACCCGTGATCACATCGCTTCATAGGGCCCTCCGTAGTATGAAAAAATGGGTACGGTTTGTTTGATCGCGAATAAAGCCGTGCAACTTTTCTCAATCAAAAATCGCTAGTGGCGGGCATACTGCGGTTGCCTCATCGTATGCAACGCAATGCTGCACACGGCAATTTCTTGCACGCGTTCGTTTTCAGGTCGGAATTTCAATCAATAAGAGCTTGGCAAAAATGTTTCATATATAAATCCGATCGGGATCAAGCTCTTCTCGTATGATGCGCAGCTCTTCGGCTGTTGGAGGTTCGGTTATGAGGAGACGATCGGCAATCTTGAGCGGCCATCCGACATTATTTTTGATGTCTTCCAGTTGCACGCCGGGATGAATGTCGGTCAGCCACATCTCATGATTGGCGGAATCAAAACGAAAGACGCCGAGATCCGTGACCACGACTTTGGGGCCTTCGGTGGTAATGCCGAGGCGGGCACGCGCCTCGCCGCCGTCGAGAAATCCGGGACTGGTGAGAAAATCCACGGTTTCCGGGAAATTGCGTTTCTTCAGGGGAGTGATGATCAAAATTTTTTGTGCCAGTGTTGCGATTTCACTGGCGCCGCCGCTGCCCGGCAATCGCACTTTCGGAGCGGCATAATCGCCGATGACCGTAGAGTTGATATTGCCGAAACGGTCAATCTGCGCGCCCCCGAGAAAACCGACCGTGATGCGACCGCCTTGCAGATAATACAAAAAAACTTCCGGGAGGGAACAAACAGACAAACAACCGGCGACCAATGCCGGATCACCGATGGAAACCGGCAAGCGTTCCGGCACAGCGCCAACAGCGCCGGATTCATAAATTAAGATAAGGCGCGGAGCGTGAGTGAGGCGTGCGAGATTGCAAGCCATGTTGGGCAGGCCAATACCGACAAAAACAACGTCGTCGTCCCGCAATTCGCGGGCAGCGCGGGCAACCATCAATTCACTGGCGGAGTAGTCGGCCATGAATGAGCAGGTTAAAATGCTGCGTTCAATAACAAAAACATCTTATCGTCATTATATGTATATGCGGGGAAGGGCCTGAACGTTTACCGTCTCGCCTCCGGCTCGAAGTGCGCATATAGTGTCAATTTTCGAATGAAAATGCAAGAAGAAATTTCTGAAAAGAATCCGCCGCATGCCGGCCTCTTTGATTTCTCAGAGCGCCCGACGTCGCCTTGACAATCCCGTCGTTTTCGGCTATATTGCGTCCGCGAGTTGGCACGCGCCATTCACTCATCCCCCCACCAATTTCAGGAGCGCGAGATGATCACCGACATGTGGATCAACAATGAATTTGTCGCCAGCACAAGCGCACAACGCTTCGAGGTTCTCAACCCGGCGACCGAGGAAATCCTGGCCACCGTGCCGCGCGGCAATGCCGAAGATGCCGAACGCGCCGTTGCGGCGGCCGCGGCGGCGTTCAACTCGTGGCGAAAAATGGGCAGTCTCGAACGCAAAGAAATGATGCATGAAATCGCCCGCAAAATTCGCGCGCACGGCGAAGAATTGGCGCAGATCATCACGCTTGAAGGCGGCAAACCCCTCATTGAGAATCGCGACGAAGTAGAATGGGTGGCCTCGTGTTTTGAATATTACGCCGAGTTGGGCCGCGATCAAATCGGCCGCGTGGTGGCGCCGGCGTTTGAACATCAAATGAGTCTCGTGGTCAAGGAACCGTTTGGCGTGGTCGCGTGCATCGTGCCGTGGAATTATCCCATTCTGCTCATGGCGTGGAAAGTCGCGCCCGCGCTGGCTGCGGGCAACACGGTGGTGATCAAACCCTCGGAGCTGACGCCGCTCTGCAATCTTTTCTTCGCAAAAATTTTTGATCATCTGCCCAAAGGGGTTGCCAATATCATCACCGGCTTTGGCAAAGAAGCGGGCGAGCCGCTGGTGACGTCAAAAGGCACGCAGCTCATTGCCTTTACCGGCAGCGTGGAAACCGGCCGCCACATTGCCATGCTCGCCGCGCAGCAATTGAAAAAAGTGCATCTCGAGCTGGGCGGCAACGATCCCTTCATTGTTTGTGATGATATCGATGTCGAGATTGCCGTGCGCGCCGGCGCCTGGACGGCATTCTTGAACAACGGGCAAGTCTGCACCTCCGCCGAGCGCTTTTATGTGCTCGAGCCTATTGCCAAAAAGTTTATTGAAGGCATGGTGGAATTCAGCAAGACGTTGCGGCTCGGCAATCCCCTGGGGCCTGGAGTCGATCTTGGCCCGCTGGCCAGCGAGGCGCAGCGTCGGAAAATTGAAGCGCGGCTCGCGCAAAGCGTGCAACAAGGCGCGCAAGTTCTATGCGGCGGCAAACGTCCGGCGCAATTCGCCAAAGGCTATTTCTTCGAGCCCACCGTGTTGACAAACGTGAACGAGAACATGGAGCTGATGCGCAGCGAAACCTTTGGGCCGATCGCGCCCATTCAAGTCGTCAAAAATATCGAAGAAGCCATTGCGCGAGCGAACGCTTCCGAATATGGCCTGGGCGCTTCGATTCTCACCAATGATCTTGAAAAAGCCATGCTGGCCGCCGAAAATATCAAGGCCGGCACATTTTGGATCAATGATCCGCTCACCGACAATGATGCTGCGCCCTTCGGCGGCATGCGCCTTTCCGGCCACGGCCGCGAGCTTGGACTCGAAGGCCTTGATGAATTCCGCGAAGCCAAGCACATTCTCATCGACTACAAATTAGAAAAGAAGAGTTATTGGTTTCCGTATGAATGGAAAAAGTAAACCAGGTTATGACGTGATCTCTAACGCGGACGAGTCGCAACCCGAAAGTTTTTGTAAGCGGATTTTTCGAATATAGCGGATATGGCCAAAGGTTGTATCCGCTATATTCGAAAAATCCGCTTACAGAAAAGTTTTCCTTTTAAAGCAAAGATTACACCTTTAACAGACTAGGCCAGATTTCAGACAAGCTGAAATCTAAAGCCCTGCGGGCAGCAATGAACCCGGCTAATTTTGAAGACCACGAAGACACAAAGAAAAGCTTGAGGACGTGACGTTTGTTTTTTTGTGCCTTCTTGTCTTTGTGGTTACAAATCCTTTAGAATTTCATTCTGAGTTTGAAAAGCTAATCGCCTAACGCAAAGAGGAGCCGCAGCCCAAAAATCTCCAACCGATGGAAAAACCCACCGGATAAAGCCCCAAGCGCTGAGATTGTCAACGTTTGGAACATTTCCGGCATTTATTCAAATAGATTTGTCAATCGTTCTCAACCTTCTTGCTTTCAAATATGGGCTTTTCAAAGTTGCGTATCCTTAAATGTTGAGGAAATGATCACCAAGTTATTTTCACTCTTACCATTACATTGTTACCCTGAAAAAGGTATTCACACCTGAAAGTCAATCTGAAAAAATCTTGTGAAAATTCGTCCCGGGCCGCATGCTTCACATGATTTCATCGAATGACAGGCAAAATAGTCATAAAACTAAGGTAACCTTGCGCCGAATCAATCTTTCGTGAGTGCTGCTCGAACAAACTTTTCATCACACGAGAGGATCGTAAGCATGAAAACTGCCCTTCAGGTAGTCCTGGCTGTGAGTTTGTTCATTTTTCAAATTTGCTATTCCCAACCGCATCGTCCCAATATTGTTTTGATTCTGTTGGATGATTTGGATTCCCATTCCATTGCGTACATGCCGCAACTCAAAGCCATGTTGCAGGAGCAAGGCACCGCCTTTCCCAATTTTTTCGTGAGTGTGCCGGTATGTTGTCCTTCGCGCGCCTCCTTTTTGCGCAGCCAATATGCGCACAATCATGGTGTGCTGACGAATCACACGCCCGAGGGCGGCTTTGTCAGATTCCGCAGCCAGGGCCATGAAAGCTCCACGATTGCCACCTGGCTGCACGATGCCGGTTATCGCACCGCGTTGTTCGGCACATATCTGAACGGCTATCCTGCCGGCAGGCCGACTTATATTCCGCAAGGCTGGGACGAGTGGTATGGCGTGATGTACAGCAACTTTTTCAACTATTCGATCAACGAAAATGGCCGGGTCGTCACGTATGGCAGCGATCCACAAGACTACGAAACTGATGTGCTGGCGCGCCATGCCATCGGCTTCATTCGCCGCACGGCCCCGGTCGCACCATTTTTCATTTATTTTGCCTCGGTTGCGCCGCATGAACCGGCCATACCCGCCCCGCGCTATCGAAACGAATTTCCCAATATTACCGCGCCGCGCCGCCCCTCTTTCAATGAGGCAGACGTCAGCGACAAACCCGCATGGGTACGCAACCTGCCGCTGTTGACGGCCACAACCATTGCCGGCATCGATACGCTTTTTCGCAAAAGGCTGCAAAGCCTGCTGGCCGTTGATGAGATGATCAAAAGCCTGGTGGACACGCTGTCTGCGCTCGATGAACTGAAAGACACCTACATTTTCTTCACTTCGGATAACGGTTATCATTTCGGCGAGCATCGCCGCAGAATGAACAAAAACACCGCGTATGAAGAATCGATTCGTGTTCCGTTGATTGTACGCGGCCCGGGCGTTGCGGCCGGGCGGGTGTTGGATCACCTGGTGATGAATATCGACCTGGGGCCGACGTTTGCCGAGCTGGCGGGCGCAACGGCGCCGGATTTTGTTGACGGCCGTTCTCTCATGCCTCTGCTGCATGGCAATCCTCCCACGATATCTGCCTGGCGTCACGATGTGCTGATCGAGCATTGGATTGATGATCAGGATAATCGCGTACCGGAGTTCACGGCGTTGCGCACCTGGAATTATACCTACGTGGAATATCCCACCGGCGAACGCGAGCTTTATGATTTGCGGGTTGATCCGTTTCAACTGCAGAGCCTACACGCAACTGCTGACCCGGCTTTGATTGCCCAGCTTGCGGCGCAACTCGATTCACTACGCCGTTGCAGCGGCGGCAATTGTTTTCCGGTTGGCGTCGCAGAAAAAAAACTCGCCGTCAATCCCACGGATTTTAGATTGGAACAAAACTATCCCAATCCCTTCAACCCGTCCACGACAATTCGCTTCTACCTGCCACAACGAGAACGAGTCACACTGACGATCTATGATCTCACCGGTAAGCAGGTGGCTGTGCTGGTGGACGCGGTTTTGACTGCCGGCGAACATCAAGTTGCAATTGATTCTAAAAATTTGGCTGGCGGAGTCTGGTTTTATCAGCTCAAGACGCCCTCCTTCACTCGAACGCATAAGGCAATGTTGTTGCGGTGAGAAACATGATGGTTGTTGAACCCTGACAAGAAAACCATTGCAATCACTTCTCATTTCTGGCATATTCTGCGCATGGGATATAATAATCTGATCAAAATTGCTGGTGCTGAAATGACCAGCGGCCTGGTTTTGCGCAATTGCAAATCGGGAAGAGAATCATGAAGATCGCCCTCACCGCTGATCTGCACTGGAATGTCTCGACGCGCGGGGATCGCAATACCCGGCGCCTGGCGGATCGCATAGTTGAGCTGAATCCCGACATTCTCGTTCTGGTCGGCGATACCGGCGTCGAAGAGGAAATGGCTAAAGGCCTTGCCCTTTTCCGGAAATTCAAAGGCACGAAATTGCTGGTGGCCGGCAATCACTGCCTGTGGTGGGGTACACGCGGCGCAGGCTCATTGGATATTTACGAGAGGCTTATTGCCGAGACGGCTGAGAAATATGGCTTTCATTATTTGGATAAACAGCCGTGGCTCGCTGCCGATCATTCCTTTGCCATTGTGGGCAACATCAGTTGGTACGACTATTCTTACGCCTCCCCGGTGATCGCAGAAAAGTATCCCAACTGCGAAGAGATTTACCGGCGCAAGGAATTTCTCAACGGCTGGCATAACGACGGGAGATACGTGAGCTTGGGCATGTCAGACGCCGACTTTACCCGATTGGTGCTGGCGAAACTCAAAAACGATCTCGACGACATGAGCCGGCGCACGGAAATGATAATTGCCGCGATCCATCACCCGCCGTTTCCGGAGTTGTTTTATCCTCTGCGCGCCAAGCCCAGCGATGATGATTTGATCTGGCTGGCGTACACCAGCAATCGCGCCATTGCCGATCTTTTGCCGCGCTATCCGAAACTCCGCTACGTTTTTTGCGGCCACACCCATTTTGCGCGGCACGCCAGAATCGGACAGATTCACGCTTACAATATCGGCGGCAACTATCATTGGAAACGCCTGGCCTTGCTCGACCTTTTTTCCGATAAAGTCGAATTTCAAGAATTCCGATAACAAAAATCATGTTGCCAAAGGAGCGCTTCATGCACGATGCCAACTCATCGCAACCATCCCTTCGACTTCCAGCAACAGCCAACTGCCATTCCCGTCGCGACTTCCTAAAAATCCTTTCCCTAACCCTGGCGGCAATGCCGTTGCGCCCGGTGTTCAGCCGCGCTGAAAAGGACCCCGTCAAATTTTTCTCACGCCAGAAAACCGATCGTCCCAAAAGGGTAATCATTGTGGGCGCCGGACTCGCGGGGCTCACGGCGGGCTACGAGTTGAGTAAAGCCGGGCATGAGGTCACGATTCTCGAAGCGCAAAACCGCGCGGGCGGCCGCGTGTTCACGGCGCGCGAACCTTTCGCCGATGGTCTTTATGCCGAATGCGGCGGTGAATGGGTGGAAAGCGTACATGAATATCTATTGCGTTACATCGATGAATTCGGCTTGCCGCTGTATCGCGGCAGCTTTCGCGATACCGAAGATGAAGGCCTGCAATTTTCACCGCGCGGCCGCAAGGTTCACGAACGGCTCGAAGCAACTGTGAAGCAAATCGACTCGTTTGCGCAACAGAATCCCTCCCTGCCGGAATTGGACAAACTCTCGTTTCTCGAATTTCTCCAAAAGATGGAAGCGCCAACGGAGATGATCGAACAAATGCAGCGTTCGATTTCCGGCTTGATGGCGATCAATATCGAAAGCATTTCCGCACTGCATATTTTGAATGAATATGCGCTGCCGGAGAGCAAAGCCAGCTTTCGCATTGCCGGCGGCAATGACCTTGTTCCCAAAACGCTGGCGGGCCATTTGCGTGAACGCCTCTATTACGCGCGGCCGGTGGTGAAGATCGAACATGACATCTCCGGCGTGCGGGCAGCCTTTCTCGAAAACGGCGCAACGCAAACCATCACCGGCGAGCGCCTCATCATCGCTGCGCCGTTTACCTGCGTGCGCAAGATGGAAATAACGCCCGCGCTCTCTCCCGAAAAAATGAAAGCCATCAACACGCTCGCTTACGGCCAAATTCTCAAAGCACCGCTGCAATTCCGCGAACGCTTCTGGTTGAACCAAGAGGGCGAGCCGCGCAAAAGCTTGCAGAACATGATCGGCTCGGTTTATGAAGCCAGCGGCGGACAAGCCGGTGTACGCGGTTTGCTGGTGGCCTACATTCCCGACAAAAGCGGCATGGAGATGGCAAGCATCCCCACTGCACAGCGTCTGGAAAAAATTCTCGCAAAAGTCTCCGAGATTCATCCCGAAGCGCCGCGCTTTTACGAAGGCGGCTATGTGAAATGGTGGCAGGAAGACGAATGGGCGGGCGGAACCTACGCGTATTTTCGTCCGGGCGAAATCACGACAATACGCAAGACCATCGCCGGCCCCGAAGGCCGCATTCATTTCGCCGGCGAACATACCGCGGGCTGGCAAGGCTATATGAATGGCGCGGTGGAATCCGGGCATCGTGTAGCGCAAGAGATTCACGAAGCCGAATAGAAGTGGATTATTGGAGTGATGCATAGATGAATAGTTGGAGTCGCAGCGGTCCAGTAATCCATCAATCCGCCGCATCCTCAACCACATTTGTCATATCGGAGCCCTCATGGCCGCTTCTTCCGTGAAGAAAGCAACTTTTCTCCAACTCGCCTTCATGATTTACGGCGCGGTGTGCGCCGGCGCATTTGGTTTGGAAGACATGATCTCCACGGCCGGGCCGGGCATGGCGATTCTCACGCTGGCAATCATGCCGTTCTTGTTTAGTATTCCCGTATCCTTTGCCGTGGGGGAACTCACCACCATGCTGCCGGTTGAAGGCGGACAATATCGCTGGTCGCGCATGGCCTTCGGCGATTTTTGGGGATTTCAAGCAGGCTGGTGGGCGTGGATGACGGGCGTGGTCACCAACGGCTTGTTTGCCGTGCTGTTCGCGGATTATCTGCAAAACTGGTTTCCACAAATGAGCGGCGTGCAACATTGGCTGGTTTGCCTGGGATTGATTTGGTTTATGCACGTTCTCAATGTGCGCGGCATTCAAGTCGTGGGCAACACCGCCATTCTGCTCAGCCTCATCTTGCTCATGCCGTTCATCATCATGCTGGTGCTGGGCGTATCGCAGTGGCAGCATAACCCTTTCACACCGATGTTGGCGCCGGGAAAAAATTTTGTGAGCGGCTTTGGCAGCGCCGTTGTGCTGGCCATCTGGCTTTACTCGGGCTATGATAAGCTTTCTGCCGCCGCGGAAGAAGTCGATAATCCGCGAAAAGTTTTTCCGCCGGCATTGTTTTTTGCGGCAACGCTGGCCATGCTCAGTTATGTGTTGCCGACCATTGCCGGGCTGGCCGCGCTAGGCAATTGGCAGGAATGGGCGGGCGCATATTTCTCAACTGCCGCGGCAAGAATCGGCGGAGAATGGCTGGGGCATTTCATGACGATCGGCGCGTTGTGCAGCAATGCATTGTTGTTGAATGTGACCATGCTCGCGGCTTCGCGTTATCCCTTGACGCTCGCGCAAGACGGTTTTTTGCCGAATTTCCTCACCAAAGTGCATCCGCGTTTCGGCACGCCAACGCAGGCGTTGCTGTGGGGCGGTGTTACGTACAGCATACTCGCGCTGTTCGATTTCACGCAATTGATCATCATCTATTCATGGTTCCAGATGGCGAGTTACATTTTGCTGTACGCCAATGTCTGGAAAATGCGGCACACGCATGCCGCAATGAAGCGGCCGTTCAAAATTCCGTTTGGCAAACCGGGTTTGTTTTTGGCCATGCTGCCAACCTGCATGATGGCGCTGGTGGCGATTAGCAGCACGGTTTATGAGGAGGGCGTGTTCAGCCAGCGGCAATTCATGATCGGCGCGCTGGCGCTGCTTTCCGGACCGGCGGTTTTTGGGGTGGTCAAATGGTGGCGAGGAGGGAAATCAAATCGATCGAAACATTAGATCTGATAGCGGCAACAAGCAAATATGCGGCCAATATTGATTGCAGGAATTCAGCGTTTTGGTTTTGTGGATTTGCGCCCGCCGCGAGTACGACGATTGGGCATAGCGAACAGCGCTTACCGCCTCCGGGACGAGGTAGATAAGCTGCCCGTAATCATCAACCAAAACGATCATCATTTCTGTAACGATGATTTCTGGATGATTGGCGATTTGCCTTTCACCGTTGTCAAGATGAAAAACAAGCGGTTTGAACGGGCGCTGCTGGACCAATCGGCGGATGTCATTCACCTTCATAATGCAGCCTCCTCGTGAATTTTCAGCGCCAAGATAATTCGATTTTCACAGCAATCCAACTGGAACTTGATGGAGCAAGCCATGTTCTATCCCATGTATCTCGACGGCCAATTCCTCGAAGCAAGCAACAAACAAACACGTGACATTTACAATCCCGCCAAGGGCGAGGTGATGGCGCGCGTGCCGGAGGCAACCCCGGCCGATGTTGAAAAAGCCATTGCTGCGGCGCGGCGCGAATTTGATGAAGGCAAATGGCCAAATCTTGCGCCGGCAAAGCGCGGGCATATTCTCTTCAAAATCGCCGAAGCGATTCGCGCGCAGGCGCAAGAACTGGCAAAACTCGAAACCATGAACATGGGCAAACCGCTTTCCGAGGCCGAAGGCGATGTTGCCGATGCCGCAGACAGTTTCGAATACTATGGCGGCCTGGCGAACAAAATCACCGGCGAGGTGAATCCCGTTAATCCGCGCGCATTCGATTTCACTTTAAAAGAACCGATTGGCGTGTGCGGGCAAATCATTCCGTGGAATTTTCCGCTGATGATGGCGGCGTGGAAAATCGCGCCGGCGATTGCCGCGGGCTGCACGGTGGTTTTGAAACCGGCAGAACAAACGCCGCTCACTGCGCTCAAGCTCGCGGAGATTCTCGACGGCATAGAGGATTTGCCCAAGGGCGTTGTCAATATCGTTACCGGCGATGGCCCGACAGCCGGCGCGACTCTGGTGAAAAGCCATGAGGTTGATAAGATCGCCTTCACCGGCAGCACCGAGGTAGGCAAATGGATTCTCAAAACCACCGCAGAAACCAATCTCAAGAAAGTCACGCTCGAGCTCGGCGGCAAATCGCCCAACATCTTTTTTGCAGATTCCGATTTTGAGATGGCGCTTGCGGGCGCGCTATTCGGCATCTTTTACAATCAAGGCGAAGTATGCTCTGCCGGCTCACGCATTCTCGTGGAGAAATCCATTCACAGAAAGCTGGTGGAAGCAATGGCCGAGCGCGCCCAACAAATTCGCCTAGGCGACGGACTCGATCCTTCCACAAAAATGGGGCCGTTGGTGACAGCCGGGCATCGCGAGCGTGTGGAAAGTTATATTGAAATCGGCAAACAAAGCGGCAAGCTGATTTGCGGCGGGCAACGTCCCGGCTCACTCACGCAAGGTTATTTTATCGAGCCGACGATATTCGATCAGGTCGATCCCAACTCTCGCCTGGCGCAAGAGGAAGTCTTCGGGCCGGTGGTGGCGGTGATTCCATTTGAAAATGAATATGAGGCCATCAAGCTGGCGAACCATTCAGACTACGGTCTGGCGGCAGCGGTGTGGACGAAAGATTTCACCAAAGCCATGCGCATGATCCGAAAAATCCGCAGCGGCATCGTGTGGGTGAATCATTATCATCCCGCGCCGATGGAGGGGCCCTGGGGAGGCTTCAAGCAAAGCGGCATCGGCCGCGAGCTGGGGAAATATGGGATTGAAAACTACTTGCAGGCCAAGCAGGTGTATGTCAATTTGCAGAACAAGCCGGTGGGGTGGTGAGGCAAGATCAGACTTGGACATTGCAGGACTGTGAACAAACTTGGCTTGACAATTACTGTTGTACGGTTATATTGTGCTCGAAAATCAAAGCCGCTATTTTAAAAGTGGGAAGGTTGCGGCGAAAAAGCGATAAGTTGGTCTTTGGTCTTTCGTCTCTCGTCCTTCTCTGGGTGTGATCGATTCTGAACGTTTGTTCAGACCAATGCTTTTTTTCGGGGAAAGCTATAAAACATCATTTCAAAGGGCGCTGCACTTTCATCTAGTATTCCCACCGAATTTCAATCTATTCAAAAAATAGGAAAAGCTTTGGCAGCCTCCAAGGAGAACCACCAAAGCTTCTCAGACAAACAACAACCAATGATATCCATTGGCGTTTTGAGAAGCAAGAGTTTTCTTTGGAGCTGCCTCCTGGCCTGTCGTGTTTCGTGCGCCCTTTTCATCTTGCACAATTAGCGGAATGGCGTTCAACCGTTTCACATTTCGGAGGCAGTATGAAACATTTTTTCGCTCTGCTCAGCATGGTGCTTTTGTTGTTGACCTTTGGCTGCAGCAAGAACCCGGGTGAAGCCGTTGTTGGCACGCTGAAACAAACTGACGCGCTGAAAAAACCAGCTTCAGAAGGCTGGTATCTGACTTTCAAGGGGAAAATCGAGTACAGTGACGGGACAATCTTTGAGTCAAAGGAGGAAAAGACCATTGCGTTGCCCGAGCATCTCTGGGGCAGTGCCTGGAGTGAGGATATACAGACTCTGGGTCCTGGTGTTGGGCAAAATTATTATATCGAGTTTGTTCCCTCTGGCCTTACGGTAACGATTGGCCAATCGTCCACTGGCATTTTTCATCAAAGCGGTCTCATTACGCATTCCTGTGGCGCGGATTGGTCAACGAGATCCATTGTTACAGTGCTCAACAACACCACAACGGCACTACCCTTTGGAGCTACTCACCATAGCTTGTTTTATGATGGTGATTATTGGCCACCGGTTCAAAGCCCGATAAATTGTATACCCCCAAGCGTACTGGGAGGAACCGGCACGTTCAATGGCCAGTTCTCAAATGAAGTGAGTTTCGAGAATACCAATGGATATGTAGATGTAAACAGGGTCATAGTCAAAAACAATGATCCGCATGCTGGCGGTGTCATTGAGTTTTCGTCCATCAGGTATCATTTGCGATCACGAAACATAGCCTGTTCGTAACGCCTGAGCCACCATCCTGTCGGGAAGACGATTGGGTGGTGGCTTTGAGTTGTTTGCTTTCAATCCTGGAGCCATGATCTATGATGATACCAATTTGCATAATCAGCGGCCTTTGCTGTTGGTTGTTGTTGACTGTCGCTCTTCCTGCACAAGCTCAAAACCAGTTGAGTTTTCCACAAAATACTTTACCCACTTCCAACCAACGGCAACCCCAGATTCAGTTCATTCCGCTACCGCAAGGACATCGCGTCAATCTCTTGATCGCCCGCGACGGCCAATCTCAAATTCGCACTGTGGATTTGACAGAAGTTTTAAACGTCATTGTGGAGTTCAAAGAGCGCCCGCTTTTCATGCAGAAAAATTCCCGCCTTCCAAACGCCGTGACCCCAGTTTCGTTTTTTCGTGCGCAGTTTGAGCAATTTTCAACAGACCTTCAGAAAATAAGTCAGCCCCAGCATCAACTCCCGTTTGCTAAACCGGAGATCGATCGCGAGTTTTACAAGCTTTTTTTTGGCGCCAGCTTGAAAGTTCCCCGCATGATGCTGCAGCAAATCCAGAATCTGGATTATGTCAAACGGATTCATCCTGACAAAAAAGTCGAAGCTGTTCTTGATGAAAGTGTGCCGCTCATCCGCGCCGATTCAGTGTGGTCACAATACGGTACACAAGGCGAGGGCGTTGTCGTCGGTATTATCGATACCGGCATCGATTACCGGCATCCGGCTCTAGGTGGCGGCTACGGCCCAGGATTCAAAGTCATAAGCGGCTATGATATCATCAACCGGGATGCAAATCCGCTGGATGATCACGGTCATGGCACATATGTCGCCGGCATTGTTGCGGCTGACGGTGATAGTATAAAAGGTGTCGCACCCAAAGCTCGACTCATGGCCTTTAAAGTACTCGACCAAAACGGATTCGGCCTGGAATCTGACGTTATCGCTGGCATCGAAAGAGCTTTAGACCCGAATGATGACGACGATTTTACTGATAAGGTTGATATCATCAACATTAGCCTTGGCACGCCCTGGTTCGAGCCTGCCAGCCCTGACGATGCCGGTTCTCTTGCGGTTGACAACGCTGTTCGGCTTGGCGTAATAGTCTGTATTGCTGCCGGTAATGCATCTAATTTCCGCAGCATCACTAGTCCTGGAACGGCGCGGCTCGCCATCACCGTTGGTGCTAGTGATAAAAGTGATCGAATGGTGGATTTCAGCTCAAGGGGGCCAAATGCAAAAACTTACTCGATCAAGCCTGAAATCGTTGCTCCTGGCGTCGGCATCCGTTCTTTGTTTTTAAATGGCGGTTTGCTTGAAGCCAGCGGGACTTCCGCGGCCGCACCGCACGTTGCCGGGGTCTCTGCTTTGCTAAAGGCGATTCATCCAGAGTGGACTCCAGCCCAAATCAAATCGGTTTTGATAACTTCAGCGGTCGATCTTGGTGAGTAAGTGATGGTGCAGGGGGCCGGCCGCCTCGATGCTTTGAAAGCCGCAGAGACCGGCGTCTTCGCCACTCCGGCGCATCTGAGTTTTGGCCTCGATAATGCATCTTTGCAGGAATGGGTGAAAAGTGATACTCTCATAGTGATCAACCATTCCGGTATATTGCAGAACTTTGACATTACTTTTGAGGGCATTGAAACAGGCATCGCGCTGGAGAGTATACCCTCCGATTTTGCCCTTGCTCCCGGCGACAGTCAAAGTCTTGTCATTACTTTGAAAGTCATGAATCAATTGGTGGCCACTCCTGAAGAAGGCTCATTGGCATACAGCGGTTATGTTCATCTCAATGGGACAAGAGACCGGCTTTCCCTGCCCTGGGCATTTGTCAAAGCTGCCAAAGTCGTTTTGTCGTTTGATGAACCGCTTCCGCAATTTTTCTTTACGAGCAATAAAAATGTCATCACCAACTTCGATAACGTAGATATGATCGATTTCTACACGTATGAGCTGGTTGTCGCAAAAGGCGATTATGATTTGATCTCTTTGTTTTCGGGCGCCGATGAAAAGATGGTCATGAAAGAAAAACTGGCTATCGACGGGTTTATGAATTTATCGATTCGGACAGAGGAAGCCGCGCATCGTATTAGCCTGGACGGAAAGGATGAGCAGGGTCGCCGGCTGTCATCATTGTCGAATGTCACGAATAACTATCTTTTCCTTTTCCCGGATTCATCGCGCAATCTTTATTGGGGCTTGCTTGGTTATCCGGATCAATTGCTGGTTTCAGATGTCTCTGAGCGGTACGTCATCGTTTCGGCTGAGCATCAAGAAAATATCGCAGATGAGCCAATCATCAGGGTCGTTCAACATCAACCCATCCGGGGGCTATATCAAGACAAAAGTCTGGCCAATACGCCGGCTGACTTTGTGATGCAGCATTTAAAAATAAAATATCCGCCCCATGGCAGCTATCGGGACATTCGTTTTCCCAGCGGTTTCTCTGCGCACATTCGTGGCCATGCCTGGTTTTATTATCAGGATGCCGGCGGGATTAAGCCAACCCGCGTCCAGACGCCGGAATGGAACGGCAAGCTCTATCAAACACCGGATGCCATCGAAAATTTTCGTTTCACCACTTCGGGAATTGCCAGAGACCTCCCTCTCAGTCCCGAGACGATAACGGAAGATTGGATTGCTGCCGGCTCATACGGTGTTGCGGCGGATAGCATGGGGAGGTTCTTCCCGCGTTTGCGGCCGGCGGATTATCTTTCTCCCGATGGCGGTAAAATGTCATTCGGCGGCGCGCCGGTTTTTTGCCTGGTCTACCATTTCAACAACCAAATCGGAAACGCAAACATCACAGCAGATATGGAGGCTTTCGGATCACTGAACGAGTTGAGGCGGGCAGACATCTCGCGTTCACGGTATGACATTTATGATGATCAACATCGTTTGATTGCCTCGGGGGAGTTGGATGATAGTTCACTGCTGAAAGTACCTCCCATTGATGTCACTCCGGGCCATTATCGTTTGGAGATATCCCATACGAATTATTTTGTGGAAGGTGTTCGCGGCGATGCCACCTTCTCAACGGACTTTGATCTCAGGAGAGATGATCCGGACCCGGCTTTTTTTACTTCTTTAAGACTGCTTGATTCACAAAATCTTGCCGTTGGAAGAGTTGAAACCGGTGATGCTTCAAAATTAGTGTTTTCGGCAGCGGATGTTTTTACGACAAAGATTGGCAATTCCTTTCATGCCTTTTACCGGCCCATCATCGTCGACTCGACCGGGCTTTTCTTAAAAGAACATGGCTCAAGCTCATGGCAACAAATCGAATCCATGCCAGTTTTGGAGGATACGACTCTCTCTTACGTGCTTATCCGCCGTGCTACGGGCTGGCTTTACACGGCGGAGCTGTCATCATTTACACACTTCGATTCTGCGGCCATTGATCTCAAGATCAGGATTCAAGATCAAAGCGGCAACATTACGGAGTTGATTTTAGAGCCGGCGTTTGCAGTGGGGAAATTCGGACCAGTGGTGGGCGTTGAAGAACAACCGAACAGCAAAAGCTCTTTACCGCTCGCCCACCGACTTTATCCGAATCATCCGAATCCCTTTAACCCCAGCACGGAGATTGCCTTCGATTTGCCACGCGCGGGGAAAGTCACGCTTAAAATATATGATGTTTTGGGCCGTGAAGTTGAAACATTGCTCGATCAGTTTGTCCAGGCCGGGAAACATAAAGTAACATGGGATGGCGCGGACTCGAATCACAGCCTACTTGCCAGTGGCGTTTATATTTGTCGAATGGAATCCGGAAATTATACAGCAACCATGAAGCTGTTACTCTTGAGATAAACCCGCGTCAGTCAGACTTGGACTCCACGAATCAACATGCAGCCGAGAAACGTTGCGTCCAAGTCTGACTTTTTCGCTGAATCGTTGCGTCCAAGCCTGTTTTTTTGCTGTCACTCCGTCCGCAGCGCCTCCACTATCTTCAAGCGCGAAGCGCGCACCGCCGGCAGGAACCCGCCCACGATACCCATGATCAACGAAAAAATCAGCGCCTGCATCACGAGGAACGGTGAGAGCCTGAAACTGAACGCCAGTTCTGAAAACGTATTCCAATTCATCGTCGAAATCGAGACGCATTGCAACAGCGAAGAGAGCAAGAGGCCGGCAATGCCGTCGAGCACGGCGAGCAACACGGACTCGATCAAAAACGAGGTGAGCACGCTGCGCCGGCGAGAAACGTGCGCAGCGCCACGTGCGAGCGTTGCTTCAGGCTCGGGCGGTGGCTACATCCCCGCCAGAATTCTTAATTCGGACGATGCTATTTGAGAAGGCCATCCAGCCCAAGGATGTTTCACAGCCAAAACGCATTCGGAATATGCTTGATTTCGATTTCGTCCTCGCGGCGCGCCACGGCAATGACATCGAAACGGCAGTCGCGGTTTTCAACTTGATGAGCCGTAAGATACGCGAGCGCGACCCGCCCGATTTGCCGTTGCTTGCGCCGCGTTACCCAATTGAAGGCCTCGCCCATGGCTTCCGAGTTTTGCGTCTTGACCTCGACAAAGACGAGCATGCCGTTGTCGTCAGCAATCAAATCAATTTCGCCGTGGCCATGCCGGAAGTTGCACGCGATGATGGTGTAGCCCAGCTTTTCGAGATGTTCCGCGGCGCGCTGCTCGCCCCACGAACCCAGCTTGTTGGTTGTTTGGCTCATCGTCTCCCCCGTGATTAGAACATTTGAAGTATTGGAGGGCTGAAGTAACGCCCATTCACGGTCCGGCATCGCATTCTTTTCATCACTCGCCCGCTAAAGCGCGCGGCTTGAATGATCGGCGATGAATCTCGCATGGCCCCAGCTTTTTGAGCGCTTCAAGATGCGCCAGCGTGCCATAGCCCTTGTGCTGATCGAAACCATAAAGTGGAAACTGGCGATGATAGTGCAGCATAATTTCATCGCGCACGACTTTGGCGATGATGGAGGCGGCACCAATGGTGAACGACAATGCATCACCCTTGATAATCGCGGTCTGCGGCGCCGGGCAATCCCGCAGCGGGCGGCCGTCAATCAACACATGTTCAGGCGAGGGTGCAAGCGCGGCAATGGCTTTGCGCATCGCCAGCATGGCGGCCTGCAAAATGTTCATTTCATCGATCTGTGCCACCTCGACAATACCGACGCCATAACTGCGGCAGCGCGCGAGCAGCTCCGGATAGATTTCGGCGCGCGCTTGCGGCGTCATTTTCTTTGAATCATCGACGCCGTCAATGAACTCTCCGGGATGAAAAATCACCGCCGCTGCGACTACCGGCCCGGCAAGCGGGCCGCGGCCCGCTTCATCAACGCCGGCGATGTATGACAGCCCCTGTTGCCACAAAATTTTTTCGTAATGCAACTTGTCAACGGCCGATTTCATGTTTCTCTCATAAAAACTGTCACGCCAGAAACTTCATACGGGTCTGAAGAGGCCTGCACGCGCGCTCATCGAATCGGGTTACGGCATCACCGCCATCTTGCCTACCGCATAAAAGTCGCCGGCACTCATGCGATAAAAATAAATGCCGGCGGTTACCGGTTCGCCCCGGCGGTCTCGGCCATCCCAGCGCGCCTGATGATAGCCCGGCGGCTGCACGGCATCGATGAGCGTGAGAACTTCGCGTCCGAGCAGATCATAAATCTTCAACACAACTCGAGGGGCGGGCTGGCGCGCCGGAATTTGATATCGAATAATCGCCGGGGAGGTTGCATGCGCTAATCGCAGGGGATTGGGATAGCTTTGTTGAATGGCATAACTGGCGGGAAGTTCTCCGCTTGCCGCGCCAGGAGATTCCGCCACCGCCGTCGTTCCTTCCAACCAGGCGAGCACGCTCTGCAACACCTGCTGACGATTAACATAGCCCGGCCGCGGCACTCCGAGATTGATGGCTTCAAAGCCAAAACTAAAGAACACCAGCCGCGAACGATTGACCGGATCAACGACACGCACACCGGCAACTGTGCCGGCGGTGGTGTCATAAACCATCACCGCGTGCGCAAGTGAATCCGGCACAATCACATCGCGGGAGGTTTGATTGTTGGCTCCGGCAGTGCCGGTCGTGATGACATTGGGCAGATTCTTGCCGATCTCATCGTCGCGCACGCCGTGCAACAAAAAGTCGTTGATCGTGTTGCGCGCGAGGGCAACATGCAGACGATTGGCAAGAAAATCGTTGCCCGGCAAACTCTCGGCAATGTTTTGGCCGCTGAGAAACAAACGGCCCCCACCATCTAGAAAATCAGCCAGAAATTGCTGTTCATTCGCCGTGAGCACTTCGCCGCCGGCATTGCCGGTAAACCAAATCATATAGTCGACCACACTGATTGCCGTCAGAGTTTCAACCGGTGTGCCTTTGCTGTTCGTATGAACGCCGTAACTCCAGCCCAGGCTGTCGAGTGCGCTGGTGTAATATGAGGCAAAATTTCCGGCAGGATCATCATTCACCAAAATCAGGCGGGCGGGTGTGAACTGCAAAGAAAAATCGGTGGAGTCATTTTCCACCAGCAATTCTTTCCGGAGAATGGGATAGGGCAACTCCGGCACGATTTCGACGGTGTAGTGTCCGGGTGGAATTTTAATCGAATAGCGGCCATCCTTGCCGGTTTGAACGGCGGCAATCGCCTCTGCGAAGGGCGAATTTTTGAGTCGAAAGGTCAAATCCGCTTTGACGGCGGCGGCTGTGGCTTGCGCTTCCAACGAACCGGATACCACGTTTTGTGAGATATAGGGCAACAGCGGCGTGAAGATATCGAGCTTGCCGTGGCCCCAGCGGTGGTTGGGCACAGCGCCGGTTTGTTGATCGGCGCGCGCGGCCTGATACAGCAGCTTGCGCACCTGAGCCGGCGTCAGCGTGGAGTCCGCTTGCAGCATAAGCGCGATGGCGCCGCACACATGCGGCGCGGACATGCTCGTGCCGCTCAATCGTATATGCGCAGAATCACCAACGGGCGAGTCCGAAGTGAAGGAGGAAAGCGCAGCAATGACGTTGCCGCCGATCGCGGCAATATCCGGCTTGAGCACGTTATCGCGTCGCGGGCCCAAGCTGCTAAAGTTGGAAAGCGCGCCCGAAGCGTTGTCGTAGGACGCCACCGCGATCACCGAGTCGGCGGTTGAGGGATAATTGATGGTTTCTTGCGTATCGACAAAATTGCGAAAGGTGGCATTATCGTCACGCTCGGTCCAGGCATCGATCTCGCCGCCGTCGGGCAAATTGTTTCCGGCAGAAGGCGTAAAGCGAATTTTCCAAACACCGCCGGCAATTTCCGAACTGGCTGAGCCGGTGCGATCCATTTGAATGAAAATCTGATTGTCGCCATTCAAGGGTGAATTGACAATGCTGATGATGGAAACGTAGCCGTCAGCCGTATCGAAAAAATCAGCGCCATTTGCCGGAATCTTATTCAAGTAACCGATGTTTGGCCCCGCGACTTCAACGTCAATACGATCATTCTTGTTGTACCAAATATCGATTTGCAATTCGTCATCGGAAATGAGTGAGTTTGCCGGCGCATTGAATTCGAGCACGACTTCCCCCTGTCGCGGAACAATCGCCTCTGCGTGCCAGGCACTTTGGGCATAGTTGCCGGCGGAGTTGGTGATAATGCTGCCCTGCGCGACATTGGCATTGATGGCCTGCTCGTACAACGTCGAGCCGTCGTGCGGGCCCAGCGTCGTGCCAAAGCTGGTGTTGATCACGTGACGTTTGCCCAGCGCCTGCGCTTTGCCGCGAATGTAGGCATAGCCGTCGAGAAAGCCGCCGCTGGAAGCGCCGCCGTCCACCGGGCTGATCAAACCGCCGCGCACCGCAATGATATCGGCTTGCGGCGCCATGCCAACATACACGCCGCCGGTCGAAAGGCCGTTGCCGGCGGCGATGCTGGCGACATGCGTGCCGTGGCCGTCGGCATCACGATGAGAAACCGCGCCGCTGTTGATTTGCTGCGCGGTAAACTCCGCGCCGTAGGTGAAGCCCGCCGGCGGCGTTATGCCCGCACCTTGAATAAATTGATCCCAAATAAACAGAATGCGCGTCGTGCCGTCCGGGTTTTTGAAATCACCGTGCCGCCAGTCAATGCCGGTGTCGGTGATGCCGACGATGACGCCTTTGCCGGTCAGCGCATGTGAGCCCGGCAGATTCTGCAGCACGCGCGCGCCCGTTTGCGGTGTGCTGGTTATCAATTCGGGATACAGAACGCTGGAGGCTTCGATGTATTCCACGCCGGCTTCTGCCGCCAATTCCGGCAATGCCGTCATGGGCACCCGCAGGGTGTGAATGTCGCCATGACTCGAACCCAGCGCGCCGCCATAACGTTGCGCCAACGCTTCGGCGTTAGCTTTGGTTTTGACGAGCAGTCCAACATGAGGGGCGCCGGAGGTTTGCCGGTGCAACTCAACTGACTTGCTCAGGGTGAGTCGGTTTTGTTCATGTTTGCGCTGGAGAATTTGCAGCCGCGGGTCGAGCTTGCGTGAGGCAGAGAAAACTGACGGCTCACTGGGAACAAACGGCGCAAATGACAAAGCCAAAAGCCCCGCTAGCAACAACGCTAAAGTTTGTTTGTGAGACATGCTGCCTCCTGAAATTAACAGATCAACTAACCTGACTATGTCAGATTCACCGCTGAGAGGCAGAGTTCGCTGGGAATTCTAATAAATCTTACTCCGCGATCTCCGCGCCGCTGCGGTGATTTTTGGAATGTGACATAGTCGAGCTCAATGGCACACGTTGAAACGAAATGGCCGTCACCTTTACAGCAGCGCCCGCGCCGTGGCCGCAATGTTCTCCGGCGTGAAACCGTAGGCCATCATCACCTCCGCCGCCGGCGCAGAAGCGCCATAACGATTGTCGATCGTCACCGTCGCGCCCTGCTCGCCGACATATTTGTGCCAGCCTTGCGCGATGCCGCTTTCCACGGCAAGACGCGCTTTCACGGCCGGAGGCAAGACTTCGTTTTTGTACTTTTGCGACTGCGCTTCGAACAATTCCCACGAGGGCATGCTCACCACGCGCACGGCCAGGCCTTGTTGATTGAGTTGCTGCGCCGCCTGCCAGGTGGGCCACACCTCGCTGCCGGAGGCGATCAGGATGATCTGCGGCTCGCCAACTTTCGATTCCCACAAAATATAAGCGCCATGGTGCAACCCGGAAGCCGAGGAGCAGCGCGAGCGATCGAGCACGGGCAAATCCTGGCGCGTAAGCGCGAGCGCCACCGGTCCGTGTTGATGTTTGACGGCAAAACGCCAGGCCTCGGCGGTTTCATTGGCATCGCACGGGCGAATGAAAACCAGACGCGGAATCGCGCGCAACGCGGCGAAATGCTCGATGGGTTGATGCGTCGGGCCGTCTTCGCCCAGGCCGATGCTGTCATGAGTAAAAACGTAGATCACCGGCAGCTCGGTAATTGCCGCAAGCCGGATGGCCGGACGCAT
Source organism: uncultured Cytophagia bacterium (assembly GCA_964457925.1). Classification (GTDB taxonomy): domain Bacteria; phylum Zhuqueibacterota; class Zhuqueibacteria; order Zhuqueibacterales; family Zhuqueibacteraceae; genus Coneutiohabitans. Next base: position 312,909 of record CAYWGH010000001.1, on the reverse strand, counting down.
ATAATCGGAAAAAACCAGAAACGTGGCGCCATAGGGCCGCAAGCCACCGTGCAGCGCAATGCCGTTACACACGCTGCCCATGCCGTGCTCGCGCACGCCGAAGCGCAAATTGCGGCTAAGCCGGTCTTGCGGAGAAAAGTCTTTTTCTTTTGTGATCAATGTTTTCGTGCTGGGCGCGAGATCGGCAGAGCCGCCGATCAACTCCGGCATGCGAGCGGCAATCGCATTCAACACTTTGCCGCCGGCCACGCGCGTGGCCGTGCCTTTGGCGTCCGCCGGAAAAACCGGAATGTCTTTATCCCAATCTGCCGGCAGCTCGCCGGCCATCATGCGTTGGAATTGCGCGGCCAGCTCGGGATGGGCTTTTTCATAAGCGGAAAATTTTGCCTGCCAGGCCTGCTCCGCCTCTTGGCCGCGCGCCAGCGCTTTGCGAAAATGTTGCAACGCATTCTCGGGCAAATAAAACGATTCATTCTCCGGCCAGCCGTAAGCGCGCTTGGTCAGCACAACTTCATCCTTGCCGAGCGGCTCGCCGTGTACGCCCGCGGTGTCTTGTTTATTGGGACTGCCGAAGCCGATGTGCGTGCGCACGACGATAATCGAGGGATGCTCGGTATGCGCGCGCGCGGCTGCGATGGCTTTGGCAATCGCCGGCAAATCATTGCCATCATCAACCCGCTGCACATGCCAGCCGTAGGCTTCAAAACGCTTGGCGCGATCTTCGGTGAATGTGATATCCGTGCTGCCTTCAATGGAAATGCGGTTGTCGTCGTAAAGATAAATCAACTTGCCCAGTTTTAAATGCCCGGCGAGCGAAGCCGCCTCTGCGGCAACGCCTTCCATCAAATCGCCGTCGCTGACGATGGCATAGGTGTAGTGATTCACAATTTCATGCCCCGGGCGATTGAACACTGCCGCGAGATGCGCTTCGGCGAGCGCCATGCCCACGCCGTTGCCGAAGCCTTGTCCGAGAGGGCCGGTGGTGGTTTCAACGCCGGGGGTCAGGCCGTGCTCGGGATGCCCGGGGGTTTTGCTGCCGAGCTGGCGGAATTTTTTTAATTCGTCGAGTGGCAGATCATAGCCGGTAAGATGCAGGAGACTGTAGAGCAGCATCGAGCCGTGTCCGGCGGAGAGCACGAAGCGATCGCGATCCGGCCATTTGGGATTAGCGGGGTTATGCTTGAGAAATCTATCCCACAACACATACGCCATCGCGGCGGCGCCCATGGGCAAGCCGGGATGGCCGGAATTGGCATGTTGTACGCCGTCAATCGCCAGCGTGCGGATGGTATTGATGCAGAGCAGATCGAGGGGGGAATCGTGATTCATGATCCTGACTTTCTTCAAAATTGACGTGAGAGGGCAGCTCCATTTAAAATTGGCGCAAAATACAAAGATGAGCTTAAAGATGCAAGCCGGGAGGCAAGAGAATCATTTGCACCAAACCCTTTCCTTGTTTAAATTCCCGCCGAAAAAATTCACTCCGGCAAGAGGCGAAACTCAACAGGAGCGATGACATGGCCAATTCCACTCAGGCGCAAACGCGCGCAGATTTGTTTGAAAAATTACGTACCGGCGTTGTCGGCCTGGAGGTGCGCTACAAGCTGGCAAGCGGCGAAACGACCCGGCGGATTTATCTCGACAGCACGGCAAGCACGCTGCGCTTGCAAGTTGTGCAAGAAGTGCTGGATAAGTTCCAGCCTTTTTATTCCAACACCCACAGCGTGCTGCACTTTGGCGCGAGGCTTTCCACGCATGAGTATGAATGGGCGCATCAAATGGTGCTGGATTTCGTGCACGCCGACGCCGAAGCTTACACCGCGTTTTTCGTGGGTAGCGGCGCCACCGGCGGCATCAATCGCGTGGCGCGCACGTTGCGCGCCAAACGGCCGGAGCGCGATGTCGTCATCACCTCGATCATGGAACATCATTCCAACGATCTGCCGCACCGCAAGCACTTTCGCGAAGTCGTGCACGTGCCGGCGCGCATGGCGGCGCACAGCCTGGGCTGCATCGACCTCAAACGCATCGAAGAAGCGCTGCACGAATACAAGAACCGGGTGAATTACATTGCCTTGACCGGTGTTTCGAACGTCACCGGCATCATCAACCCGATTTATGAAGCGGCAGAATTGGCGCATCGCTACGGCGCGTTGATCGTCGTCGACGCCGCGCAAATGGCGGCGCATGTGCCGATTCAGATGAGCGGCCATGCGAATGCATGGCGCGATCTCGATGTGCTGGTTTTCTCGGGCCACAAAATTTATGCGCCTGGATCGCCCGGTGTGGTGGTGGCGCGCAAGGAAATCTTCAACGGCCTGGAGCCGGATGAGGTGGGCGGCGGCATGGTGGATACGGTTTATGTAAACCGCTACACCGTGACGCCGCACTTTCCGCATCGCGAGGAAGCGGGCACGCCCAATATCAACGGCGCCATCGGCTTGGCTGCGGCGCTGTATGCCTTGCACAAAGTGGGGATGGATTACATTGCCGAAGAGGAAACGGAGTTGATCAATTATGCACTGGAAAAGCTGGGCAACGTGCCGGATATTCTGATTTACGGCGAGACCGACGTCGCGCAATGCCAGCGCACCGGCGCGATTTCATTCAACCTCAAACGCTTGCATCACGCATTCACCGCCGCGGTGTTGAATGATTACTTCAACATTTCCGTACGCAACGAATGCTTCTGCGCGCATCCCTACGTGCGCGAGATGGTGACGCAAAGCCTGGCAGAGGAGGCGCTCGAGCTTTCCGATGAGGAATTGCAGCATTTGGCGGATTTGCACAAAGGCATGGTGCGCGCCAGTTTTGGCGTGTACAACACCAAAGACGATGTCGATGCCCTGGCCGCAGCGCTGCAGGACATCAGCACTCGGCGTGAGTTTTACCTCGGACACTATGTGCAATTACCCAGCGGCGATTATCGCCACAAAACTTTTCGTTTCGATCACGCGGCTCTGTTCTCGGTAAAAGGCGTCGTCGATCAGATGCTCACGGCCGGCTGAAAAACCGAAGGGCAAAGAGAGCAAAAGTCATTTCCGGCAAAATTTGCCCCCATTGCCATTTGCCTTCACTGATTGCCTTCAATCACCATCGTCGCCGGCACAATGCTGACGATGCCGGTAAATGCGCCGATCAGGCCGTCAACAAATCTATGCTGAGTGGTGACGCGCACATTTTTCAAGTTGTTCTCTTGAATCACTCGCGCCGCCGAATTGTTGGAGATCGGCGCCAGTCCCCAGAGGGCGTACCAGACCCGCACATTTTTTTTGAAGGTGGCGCTGTCGGTTTCAGACAGTGTGGTCATGGACGTGCCTGCCGGCGCGACGGCTTTCATGGTGTAGCAACCGGTGCAAAAAAACGCCAATAAAACCAGAACCAACATTTTCCGCATGTTCCCTCTCCTTAAAATTTTAAAGTGGATTTGAGTATGTTGATTGCTGCTCTCGGCAGTGCAGAACAACTTAACATTTTTTTTGAGAGAGGCAAGACGGCTTAGAACAAAAATCCGGGGTCACACTCGCGTGCAACCCCGGATTTATGGGAGGAAGGTTCGTTTCTTAAACGTGCATCGTGTATAACCAGCCTGGCAGCCTTACTTCAGCTCGCCGCTGGACAAGTCGGCCTCGAAACTCTTTCCGGAAACGTTGAGGTTCGCATTGCCGCCGCCCAGATTGATGGTGAAGCTGCGGTTAATCGTGGTTTCGCCGTAAGATTCACCGCGCTGGAACGTGACCTTCGCGGTGTAAGTGCCGCTCACCGTGCCGCTGATTTTGCGCGAAAGATCGAGCCGGCTGCCGCGCGGGCCCTGCACGTTCGTGAAGGTTAAATTCAACGTATGATCGAGCGTGCGCATGGCATTGCGTGTGGTGATGGTGTCAACCGCCGAGCGGGAATAGGTGCCGTTGATGGTCACGAGACGGGTATTCACGCCGGTCGCGGTGAAGTTGCCGCTTAAACCGGTCAATTCCTGCGACAAGCGCCGTGTGCGATGCGTGCCCGTGCCTTCGACGATATTGAATTTGATGGTGTAGGCCGTGTCCGCCCCGGTTTTCCAATACTTTTGCGGCTGGCCGTTCTTGTTCAAAAATTGATACGTGTATGTGCGGCTGATCTCGGCATAGGGAATGCCATTGGGGTTGCCGCGTTCCCGCTCCAATTTCAGCGTCCATGTGCCGGTGACGGGATCGTAGCTGGTGTCGATGCTGGCAATCGCGTTCGGTTCGCTATATTTACCGAGCAAAACTTCCGAAGGCTTTTGAAGGCCGCTGGTGCCGGCCAGTTCGATGACATCACTCAATTGATCGGTTGCGCCGCCATTGTCCGCGCCGACCGCGCTGGCGATCGACTCCGCGGCATCTTCGGTTGCGTTGAGACTATCATTTGAGGACATCGGATCATCATTTTGACAAGCAGCCAATGCCAGGGCAGCTAACGCCGGCAATAGCACGTGTGCAAATCTTTTTGACTTCATGGGTTCTCCTGAAAATTGAGGTTCAGATAATGATTGGTTTACGGCTCACGAGTTGAGCGAGAGATCATTTTTTGACACAAGCCTCGAAGCATTTGTTTGATGATGATCGTGCAATCTCGTTGCGTTCACGACCGGCATTTAAGCAATGGTTGTGCCAGCGTCTGACTTCGAATAAAATCATCAACTTAATGCAGACATTAATTTTTGCCCGTGCGAAACTGTTCTGACAGGTACAGTGAAAAAGCACGCGCCAGTACAGGACGTAACCCAATATCTCGTTTGGGTGATTCTTATTCCGAAGATTGCCGTTTCGTTGACTCACCCAAAAGGCCAGCGAACAAGCGAAGGCTACTTCACAAAAGCCTTGCTTTTCTGATAGCGCTCGAATATCATAACGCGACGGCTTGCTGCAACTAAACCTGTAACCACAAGTTAAAGCCATTAGAAGAATTTTTACAGAGGTTCCAGTTTTTCCGGCCGCTGCCGCGGAAATCTAGACAAAAAATGAGCTCCACTATGGTGTGTTCCAAAACATGCGAATATTCAGCATCAAGATTGCACTGTTCTCAATTGGGCTCCTACTCACCCTTTCGAATTGTTTGAATCCTGTCGAGGATGAGATCGGGCTTCTGACAGAATACTATCCGCTTTGCATGATGAATTCTGACGGTAGCGGCTACCAAGTTATCCAGGACAATATCACGGTGAGTTGTATGGCGATCGACAATTCCAAATCTCAACTTATGGTGCTGGACGGAAATGAGATGAGATTCTTGAATTATGAGGGCGAAATCACGCACGAATATGAAATCGGCCTGGAGGGAATCACGGATCCGGTGTTTTCTGCTGATCAGAGAGCCTTGCTTTGCATGGCCTCGGACAAAAATGCCAAAAACAAAGATTTGTATCTCATTCAGACCGATGGCTCTGGCCTCAGAAAACTGACCGACAGCCCGAATGTGACCGAACGATACCCTTCTTTCTCTCATCAAGGTGATCGAATCGTTTATGCAACGCTTTCAGTGCCAGACTATAAGTTCTCCACCATCGAAATCATGGATTTGGCCAGCGGCGATACGACAGTCATGCACAGCTTTGAAAACCATTTGGAGCCTCACATATCCTACAACCCGTTCTGGTATCCCGTGTTTAGTTTTGATGACAAAAGGGTTCTCTTCTACTGGCACAAGAGAAATAGCCGCACCGGTCTAAGGTATACCGAACTTCATGCAATTCACGTGGAAAGCCGTGAGATTACTTTGCTCAATGACAGCGCCAGCTTCACCGGCGCAATCGTTACAAGCCCAAAAAGCGATTATGTGCTTTTTATGCATCTCAACAGCTCGTTTCACTTGACTCTCACCAATGCAAGTGGCGATTTTTTTTGGCAACCTTCCGTGGTTGATAACTACGACACGATCTATAGCTTTTCACCGACGGAAGAAAAGTTCGTCTATGGCCAGAAGGCGAGAACCAATCACGCGCACAGCTATGTCTATCTGGCAGATATTGAAAGGAAGTCTCTGGACAGGTTGCGATTGGGAGGCTATCCCGTATATTCGCCGGATGGAAAAAAGATACTTTTTGTTGGGTATGAGCGTATCGAGCACAATTAGCATGAAACCTCATGTGCGGCGTGCCTGGGAAGCCGTTGGCACAGGTGATCGTCCTCAATCAAGAGCTTTTATCAAATTTTAAGAATAGGATAAACATGTCCGCAAGCTCTACCCCCAGCGCGGAGGAACGCAAGCTCGCATTTCGCAAACTGAAAGCCGAGAAATTCAGCCGCCATTTTTTGTTGATCGTGCTGGTCGCCACGATGGTGGTGTTTTACAACGTTGTCAGCATTTTTATTGTGCCCGTTCTGCTCGCGGCCGTGTTTTCAGCGCTGTTTTTTCCTTTTTATGAACGGCTGCTCGGCATTTTCAAGGGCCGGCCTGGCATCAGCTCGCTGGCCTGTTGCGCTATTTTACTGCTCGGCCTGCTCATCCCGGTTTATGTGCTCGCCGCCATGGTGGCGCACGAAGCCATTGCCTTTTTTCAGACGGCGCAAACCGAAATTCAAAAAATCATCGCGCAGGGCGAGACCAGTTTTTTTGGAAAATTTTTGGACTCCCCCCTGGCGCGCGCGCTGAATCTCGCGGAGATCGACTGGCATTCCTATTTGCAGGAGAGCGCCAAAACACTGGGGTCGTGGCTGGCAAACTTCATCAACGAAACTTCGCAAGGCACCATCGCGCTTATCACAAATCTATTTGTAATGTTGTTCACCATGTATTATTTCTTCAAAGACGGTGAGCGCATCGTGCAACGCATCAAATACCTCAGCCCGCTGGATGATGTGTACGAAGAGGCCTTGATTTTGCGCTTCGTTTCCGTGGCGCGCGCGACGGTGAAGGGCACGCTGCTCATCGGTTTGATGCAAGGCTTTTTAGGCGGGTTGACGCTGTGGGCCTTCGGCATCAGCTCCCCGATTTTATGGGGCGTAATCATGGTGGTCTTGTCGATTTTGCCCTCGGTGGGTGCCTGGCTGGTCATGGTGCCGATTGCTCTGATTCAAATCGCCACCGGCAGTGTTTGGCAAGGCCTTGCCATCGCGTTTATGGGCATGGTTGTCATCGGCAACATCGACAACCTGATGCGGCCACGCCTGGTGGGAAGAGATGCCGGCATGCACGATTTGATGATTTTCTTTTCGACGCTCGGCGGCATTAGTGTTTTCGGTGTGATGGGGTTCATCGTCGGCCCCGTCATCGCCGTGCTGTTTTTGACGATTCTGGATATTTACAGCGTCGAGTTTAAGTCGCATCTTGAATTATCACGTGAAAGCGGTGCAATTGATGGATTGGGCGCAAGAATGCCATCCTTGATGCGACAAAAAAAGCCCGTAATTACCCCACCCCCTGGTGATGATAGCGCCAAAATGGCTGCACCGAAAGATGAGCCTGCAAAATCGTCCGATGAAAGTCAAATTTCAGAAGAGAAATTGGAACCACCAAGATCATGACTTCCGATTATTTAAAAACCAAATAAAATAATAAATTGAAATAACAAGGCCTTAGCCTTTCAACCTGATTATCCTACCCATTCCAGCGGTATCAAAAAATTTTGCAAAATTTAGGTCTCTGGAAAAACAACAGATACAAACAGCGAAACCTTTGATCACCAACTAAACCATTGCTTCTCACCTTTAGGCGTATTATATTGTGCTGCGATAAAAATGGGAGAGGAGAAGGAAAGTTTTCACATCGACATTTGCAAATCAGACTGCATGCCCGTTGCACCTGCTTTTGAAACTTGAACCCCGAATTTTGCGTTTTCTAAGCTACCTCTAACGGTTATCAGGGTGAGAGCCCGAGGTATTTCATCTCAAAATCGCCGTCGCGGAGATTTGACCATGGCTTTTGCCATTCAACCAGATGATTATAGCTGCGGCCCGACCTGCATCTTCAACGCGCTTCGCCTGCTGGGCAATGCCGACATTACCATCGGACGCATCAAAAAAGCATGCGGCACACGCCCGGCGAGCGGCACGACGGAAAACGGCTTGCAACGCGGCCTACGCCGCCTCGGTTACGAAGGTATCGTTGCAAATTGGGATCACAAAAGCCACGGACGGAAGGCGCTGGAGTGGGTGCGCGCGAAGCATAGCGAGGGCCAACCGGTGATTTTGTGCGTTGATCGTTTCGAGCATTGGATCCTGGTTGCGGGTTCGAAGAGCCGGTCGTATTTTGTGCTGGACCCCGAATCCGGCAGCAGCCGGCGCGCGAAGGTTTATCGCGTCTCCGGTACGGAACTGCTGCGGCGCTGGTGGAGTTATGATCGCGCCAGCGGCATTGGCAGTTACTACGCCATGGCCGTCAATCCGCGCACCCAAAAGTCGCAGCGGCTGGCGCAGAAAGCCCTGCCGCTCACCAATCCCGAAGTGCTGGATCGTTTGCGTGAAAGCTCGAATGATTTGCTCAACGTGTCGAAAGCCTTGGTGAGCCGGTTCGGCGATGTGAAAAACGGCAAAAGCGTTTCCGATTTACTCGCGAAAAAAATCGCGCCGTTGCTGAAGAATCGCAAAGATGAATCAGAATGGGCGGGACTCGATCATGCGGCGCTGTATCAACAATTGCAGAATTTCCTAGCGTTTGCCAAGGGGCGCAAGCTGCATTACCGCCCCCGCCATCGCGAAAAAGCGCTGATCGATCTCACGATTCTGATTTTGCTGCACACGCACGCGCAATCACGCCAGCAGCAAATGGTGATGTAACGAAATTTCTGGCGGTTAAATTTTTAGCCCCGGTCTGGAGTGCAAATGAAGATCGGGGCTTTTTGTTTGGGAGAGTATGCCGCGAGGAAGACCCGCCGTTTTTGACCTCATCTCGCACAACGAGGCTTGCAGACCGAAACTCAAATCTTCGCACGCACGCTCAAATCTTATCCAAGCAAAAAGCCCGAACCGAGGTTCGGGCTTTTTGTTTATTTGAATGGCAGGAAAGATTTAGCGCGCGAGCAACATCTTGCGCGTGTAGACCTGCCCGCCGACTTCAAGACGATACACATACACACCGCTGGCGATATTCGAGGCCTCCCATGCCACTGTGTAGCTACCGGCAGTTCTTACGCCGTCTACCAAGGTTGCCACCTTCTGTCCGATGACATTATAAACCGCGAGTCTCACCAAACCGGTTTTGGCGACAGCATAGTCAATTTTGGTGGAGGGATTAAACGGATTCGGATAATTCTGGCTCAACGTGAAATCACCGGGGACTTGAGCAGAGGTTTTGTTCTCCACCACTTTCGTCGGTTCGCCGGCGCCGTCCGAGGTCAAAATATTAAGCGCAGAGAGCAAGGTCCAATCTGCGGCCCAGTTGACATTGCCAAATGCGCCGAGATAATTCGCAGCTACAAAGAAGCCGTCATTCGGGGCGGTCGCTGCGCCGGAAAGCGCGGGGCTGCCGGTCGCAGGACGCGGATCAAGTCCGCCATCCGTAGTGCGGCTGATGCCGCGCAGTTGCGGATCAACGAAGCGGTTGTTGTTGGCCGCGGTGGTCACATAGGCGCGCACGAAATCCTGCGCAATATATTGATCCGGGGTTGCGCCTGTACCAAAACCAAACCACAGGTTGTTCTGCAACACGAGATCCCCCGCTTCCAAGCGGCTGCGGCTGTCTTCCCCGCTGGCCAAATCTTCAACTTGCACCGCGCGGCCAAAAAAATCCGTGAAGATGCTGTTATAATATTTGCCGCCCGCATTGTCGCGAATGTTCAGGGCAAAATCGTTGCGCGCATTGCTCGAATTCGCACCCGAACCGATATAGGTCGCGTTGTAGACAATTGGAATCGCATAAGGCTGCCCATCTTCCGGCGTCGTGCCGCCGTCATGCTCGCCGCCCGAACCCGCTTGCAGCGGATCCTGAATCAAAAACCAAAACTGATTCTTGCCGCGCCAGCCTTCATCATAATCAAAACCATCATCATCATTGAAGGCGCTCACCAGATAACGCGTATTCACCGTGCCGCCAAACCATTCATAGCCGTCATCCGCATTGTTGATCACCTCCACAAACTCAATCGTCGTGCCGCGGCCCACCGCGCCCATGGTCAAACCGTTGATCTCGTTGTTCGCGCCGATGTTCGTGCCGCCGTGACGGATCGAAACATAACGGAACACCCCGGAATTATCGTCGTCATCATTGCCGCCGTAAATACCGCGTGTTTCCGTCGTGGGAATGCCCTCGATATTCTCCTCCCCGCCGGCTACGTTGATCCTCGCTTTTCCAAGGATGATCACACCGCCCCACAAGCCGCGCGCATCCAGCGGAAGATCGTTGAGATCATTGACATCATCCGCTTCCGCGGTGAAGATGATCGGATTCGTCGCCGTGCCGTTGGCGAAAATTTTCGCGCCCCGCGAGATGATCAATGCGCTGGAATTCTCGCCCTGGCCCGGCTTGCCTTTGATCACCGTTCCCGCCTCGATGGTGAGCGTGGCGCCGTCTTCGACGAAAACAAAACCGTTCAAAACATAAGTATTGTTTGCCGTCCAGGTGATGTTTTGGCCCGGGCCAATGTCAGCATCTGTAACCTCGACGATATTAGCGCCGCGTGCACGAACGTAGCCCGCTTTGGAGAGAAAGGTCCAACCATCGATCCACAAATTGTCCGCGCTGAACGCGCCGACAAAGTTTGCCGGTTTGAAAAAAGGATCGACCGGCGTCGCTGCACCGGAAAGCGCGGGGCTGCCGGTCGCGGGACGCGGATCAAGTCCGCCGTCCGTGGTGCGGCTGATGCCGCGCAGTTGCGGATCAACGAAGCGGTTGTTGTTGGCCGCGGTGGTCACATAGGCGCGCACGAAATCCTGCGCAATATATTGATCCGGGGTTGCGCCTGTACCAAAACCAAACCACAGGTTGTTCTGCAACACGAGATCCCCCGCTTCCAAGCGGCTGCGGCTGTCTTCCCCGCTGGCCAAATCTTCAACTTGCACCGCGCGGCCAAAAAAATCCGTGAAGATGCTGTTATAATATTTGCCGCCCGCATTGTCGCGAATGTTCAGGGCAAAATCGTTGCGCGCATTGCTCGAATTCGCACCCGAACCGATATAGGTCGCGTTGTAGACAATTGGAATCGCATAAGGCTGCCCATCTTCCGGCGTCGTGCCGCCGTCATGCTCGCCGCCCGAACCCGCTTGCAGCGGATCCTGAATCAAAAACCAAAACTGATTCTTGCCGCGCCAGCCTTCATCATAATCAAAACCATCATCATCATTGAAGGCGCTCACCAGATAACGCGTATTCACCGTGCCGCCAAACCATTCATAGCCGTCATCCGCATTGTTGATCACCTCCACAAACTCAATCGTCGTGCCGCGGCCCACCGCGCCCATGGTCAAACCGTTGATCTCGTTGTTCGCGCCGATGTTCGTGCCGCCGTGACGGATCGAAACATAACGGAACACCCCGGAATTATCGTCGTCATCATTGCCGCCGTAAATACCGCGTGTTTCCGTCGTGGGAATGCCCTCGATATTCTCCTCCCCGCCGGCTACGTTGATCCTCGCTTTTCCAAGGATGATCACACCGCCCCACAAGCCGCGCGCATCCAGCGGAAGATCGTTGAGATCATTGACATCATCCGCTTCCGCGGTGAAGATGATCGGATTCGTCGCCGTGCCGTTGGCGAAAATTTTCGCGCCCCGCGAGATGATCAATGCGCTGGAATTCTCGCCCTGGCCCGGCTTGCCTTTGATCACCGTTCCCGCCTCGATGGTGAGCGTGGCGCCGTCTTCGACGAAAACAAAACCGTTCAGCAGATAGATGTTGTCAGCCGTCCATGTCACACTCTGATTGGGGCCGATGTCAGCATCAAAAACATTGACGATCGGGCGGTTCTGCGCCAGCGCCAGAATCGGTAACCACAATAACAGTAAGCAAAACTTGCGAAGCATGTAACACCTCCCTAGCGAGTTAATGAATAAGATGAATTATGATCGGGTATCGGGTGAAAACATTTGCCGGGCTGTGAGCAATATTTCTTTCACGGCCTGAGCAATGGTTTCAGACAGCTCGATTTTGCCTTTCATGGCTTTGATCATCACGGGCACGTAAAGCAAATCCTCGGGCTGGCGCGCTACCGCAAACTCATCGTCGGCTTTTTTGCCGTTGAATTGCGCGAGAAATTCCGGCGCAATGCCCGGGGCGTTTTCGATCACGACGCTGGTGATCACGCCGCTGGTTGCAATGCCAACCAGGATATAAAACTCTTTGCTGTCAATCGTCAGCGGCCGTTGCACAATGTGCCCCAAAAATTTTTCTTCTCCGGGAGCATAACCCTGATCCCAGGCTTCGCCGGCAAGCAAATCGCCGGAAACGCGCACGTTGGTGCAAGCGTCAGCGCCGGGGAAAACCAGGGCACATTTCTGTTTGGTCAATGTTGGCTGCGCCGGTGTAACAGAGGCAGTCAGTAAAGCTCCCACAAGGATGAGAATGAAGGTTTTCATAATGAAGCTCCTTTCTTCAAGATGCCGGGCCGCGGCAAGTCCGCTGCCCGCAATGCGAAAAAGTTATTGCCATTGGCGGCGATAGTCAGGGCCGGGGTCTCGGTGCGAATTCACACGAGACCCCAAACCCATCGCCTCTAGAAAGGAAGCCCGTGTCGATCAAGACATGTTGCAATCATGGCGTCATCAACTCGCAAGGGAGATGAGCGGCGGCGCGCAACCTGCGCGCCGGCCCTACTCGATATTGTAAGTCAACCCGAGAGCGTACGTCCGCCCCAGCTTGTGTTCGCGTGACACGTAATCGACTTCTTTGAAGTGATGAACCTTGCGAATGCTGGTATCGAGCAAGTTTTTTCCAGAGGCTTTGACCGTCAGGCCGCTCCACACACGCTGCGAAACCGTTAAATCGAGCGTGCCGCGCGGCTGTTCATAGATGTTCGGCGTGCCGCCCAGACTGACTTCGGCCAGGCGTTCGCCGAAGATATTGTAATAAAGTCCTGCCGACGTGCCGCTGGCGATGTTTTCATAAGACAAGTCAACGTTCAACAAATAAGGCGATTGGCCTTGCAGCTCTCGTGTGCCGCTTGTTTGCGGGTCAAGCTCACGCAGCGTTGCCAACTCCTTGGCCGGGATATCGACTTCCGAATGCACCAGTGTAAAATTTCCGCCGATCTGAAAATTTTCCAAGACGCGTGCAAGACCATCCAGGCGCTGCCGCACTTCGAACTCCGCTCCGAAGACAATGGCTTCCTCAACGTTTTGGAATTGACCTTGATTGTTATTCGATACGATGGCGCGCTCGATGGGATTTTCAAAACGCTTGTAGAAACCGCTGACGGCGTAAATCTCTCCGGGCCGCGCGAACCATTCCCAACGCACGTCATAATTGTCGACCAGTGTGCGCTTGAGATTCGGATTGCCGACGAAAATGAAATCGCCGACGAAATCGAACGAAGCGAACGGGGCCAGCTCGCGGAAAGTCGGGCGCGCCAGGGTTTTGCCGTAGGCCGCGCGCACGTTCATGTTTGATTGCAGCTCATACACAGCATTTATCGAGGGGAGGAAATCTTCTGTTTTGAGCCTGCCTTTCGCCTTCTGCAAATCCTGGCTGGCAACTTGAATGTCCGTGGTCTCGAATCGCACGCCGCCGATGAAGCGCAGCTTGTTGAAAATCGGCAAATCAAGCATGCCGAAGAATGCGGTGATTACTTGGTCGCCGTCGTAGTTATTGGCCAACTGGCTGCCATCAACAATATAGTTGCCGAAGCGATAGCGGCCGCCGGTGCTGTCCAAAATACCGACCATCGATGGCGAGAAGAACTTGAACGGATCGCCATTGTAGCGCGCCGAGGAGGATTGATGAAACTCGAAGCGACGTTCACGGAAAAGGCGATCCTTCGTGCTATGCAAGCCGCCAAATTTGAAATTGGCTTGCAGCCCGCGCCATTGTTTGAACGGAATCGTCGCGGTGAGCTTCGATTCCCACTGTTCCTCATCCAAATTGCGGTAGTAATGCACCGGGCGGGAATAATTGGAAGGCGAGATCGAATAGAATGTTTGCATCACGCCGTTACGCTCGGTTGGAGTAAAATCATTGCTAAAGAAACGCAAGTCGGGTTCATCCTGCGCGGTGTTGGTCAACGAGCTGGTCCACTCGACACGCATACCGGCTAATCCCGAGAGAAAATGCGATCCGCTCAATTGCGCCGACGCCAATTTGCGCTCGGTGTATTGCAACACGCGCGTCTCATAAAACGTTCCGGCGGCAAGATCGCGCGGCATGGGCCCCATTTGATAGCGCGCCACGGATTCGCCGCTGCGGTTGTACATGACGTTGCTTGATACCTCATGATGCGTGGAAAGTTTATAGGAGAGGGACAACAACCCGCCCCACAACACTTCATCGGCGCTGCGATTATCCGAGAGCAGGTAAAGATTATTCAGCTCATTGACTTCAGCAACTTTGCCGGAGAGTTGATATTGCGCGGTGGTGCCGCCGCGATAAGAAGAGAGCGTGCGGCTGTAACTCAAACTGCCCAAAAAACCGAGCGGCCGGTCAAACAGCCGGACTTGATCACCGACCGAGAACGCATAGCTTTGATCGAAGGGCGCGGATTTCACCGTTGGCGCAAGCTGAGAAGAAAAGGCCTTGGAAGTGCGATCGAGCGCATAAGCTTGCTGCGCATTGTTGAACGCCGAACCGATGCTCGGAATCACGGTATTCGGATCGGCAAGCAACGCCGGCAGGTCACGAGTGCCGTCATCAAAACCGAGCCAGTCTTTGTTTCCGCCGGCGTAGGTAAGGAAGTTATCTTTTAAGCTGGTTTGTGTGTTGTAAGAAGTCGAAGTTGACACCGTCAATGAAAACGATTCGGGATAAGAACGGGTGGCAATATCGACCGTGCCGCCCGTGAAACTGCCGGGCTTGTCGGGCGTGAAGGTTTTCACGGTGACAATGTTGTCGAGTAATTTGCTGGGAAACAGATCGAGTGAAACCGAGTTGCGGTCGGGATTGGCGCTGGGCAGCGTCACGCCGTTGAGCTGCGTATTCATGTAACGATCACCCAGGCCGCGCACGTAGACGTATTTACCATCCACGATCGAGGCGCCCGTCACCTGCTCCATTGCATCCGCAGCGCTGCCGCTGCCTGAGCGTGAAATCGCCTCAGCGCTGATGGCGTCGCTCACCGCCGCTGATTTTTGCCGGTTCTTGAGCAAAGAGGCTTCGGTATTCTTCAAAGCTTGCGCCTCCACCACCACTTCGTCTTGCTGCAGCACTTCTGATTTCAATGAGAAATCGAGCGCCGCAACCCCGTTGTCAGATACCGTCACGTTGATCACGCGCAGCCGCGCATACCCGATCATCGAGGCGACGACAGTGTGCGTGCCCGGCGGCACGGCATTGATCGTGTAAAACCCGTCAATATCCGTCGCTGCTCCCAGCGCAGTGCCTTCGATCAAGACATTTACGCCCGGCAGGGCTTCACCGGTTTGCGCGTCAACCGCCTTGCCCTTGATTTTTCCGTCAGCCGCAATGCCAGCCGCTGCGAGGCCGGCGATGCTCACGCAGGCGGCAAGCAATGCCGCTCTGAGCGTGGTTAACTTTTTCGTACTTGTGGCCATAATACTTCTCCTTTCGTTATTAGAGGCGTGTGGGTGGCGCAGTCGCTTCACCCGGGAGAAGTATAACGTGTTAAGATTAATTCGGAATGACTGGCACATTAAATGATTGTTAACGTACCGGAGAGTAGAACAGAATGGAAGAGGGAGTCAAAAAGGCGGGAAAGAAATATCAAGAGATTGAGAGCTTCATATTAACTTAATATGAAGTTCATCAGTTGGGGTTTTTGCGATTCTGCAAGAGCAGCGCGATTTCTTCAGGCTGAAAAATGCCGGTGAGTGCGGCGTCTTCGACAACGGCATCGGCTGCCCAATAACGAAAATTACTGGCGAGATCCTGCGCCGGCGCACGAAGAATGATTGGAACGCGGGAATCGTGTGCGGCAATTTTGCCGATAAGATCAAGGCCGTGCATGTCAGGCAAGACGGCGTCGACAATAACGAGGTCAATCGAGGCATGGCGCAAGGCTTTCAGGGCGTCGCGCCCCAACGTTGTGCTCAGAACATGATAACCCTGAGCTTCCATATCTAGTTTGCACATTTGGCGCTGCTGCGGGTCGCACATCACCAGCAATAACGTCGCCAGAGGAAAATTGTTTGAAATCGCGGCGGCGATTTCGTCGCTGTGCAAGGGCTCCGTTTCGATAGTAGACAAAATTTAGCTCCTTGACTTTTTGAATTCCTCAATCGGCCCAGGCAAAAAGATACACCAGATTGAGATTTTTCATTGTCATGTAAACGTGGCGGTGAATGCCGCATACTTCCAGCACCATGCCGCGGCTGTGCAATTTCTTGACGAACCTGGCCAAATGGTACAAACCACCTATGCTCAATACCGGCAAATTTTTCATGTCAATTGTCCAGTGTGTTGCGGGGTAATTCAAAACCGTTTCTAAAAAGCGGGATAATGCCGCGGCACTTGACCCGGCAATCGCTCCCTGCAACACAATTTCCCCCCGCCGCTGTCCTTGCGCACTGCTCTCTGCCAATTCGAAGCGGGCAACAGGAGCCAGTTCATTTCCGGCCAGTTCTTCATTCAAAACAGTTTGAACTCGCAGGGTTTTCTCTTGTGTCATAAAAATCTCCTTTAAGCGGTTGATTATAAATTGCGTTGAACGATGTTGAGAAACAAGAGATGGTGAAATGCAAAGGTGCGCAATCTTACGAAAACGGGAGATTGGTGTTGTCATAAACAGGTACACACTTGGTAAAATCGCAGTTACAAAAGGCGGTTTTTTGTACAAATTTACTGCTTGAATCTAAAGGAAAAACATCATATAAAAATAAACCGGGAGTGAAGAAAAGGTTAACAACTGAATTTGCAATATTTTACACAATCTTTATGATTTATTAATCTTGGTTTAATCCAGAAATCATAAATCGCATCTGTTTAGGCGCGGTTATCATGGGAATTGCAGAAACGGAAGCATCTAGTGACAGCGCTCCGGCTACAATACGCGCAGGTTTTCATATGGCAGGATACTTCAGCGCTTCCATATGAACAAAAAATTTACTAAACTTGCAGTGCCATAATCCCAAACACACGCCAGTGAGGCTGGTTTCGTTCTCTCACGTTCCTAACCCAGGCCGCTACTTGAAATTCGCAGCTATCGATATTGGCTCCAACGCCGTACGCTTGCTCTTTGCCAATGTTTTTGAAGAAAAACAAAGCACCAGTTTTCGCAAAGAATCGTTGATTCGCATGCCGCTGCGCCTCGGCACGGATGTTTTCACGCATGGCCGCCTCTCGGAGGAAAAGGCTGATGATCTCGTGAAAATGATGGTCGCGTTCAAATATCTCATTGAAACGCAGCGGCCGCTGGCCTACAAAGCCTGCGCCACTTCTGCGATGCGCGAGGCAGGCAACGGCGCAGAAGTGACGGCGCGCATTCTCGCGCAAACGGGCATCGCGATTGAAATCATTGACGGTAAAAAGGAAGCCGAGCTCATCTATTCGAATCACATCGCCGATAATCTCGCTCCGGAAATGTCGTATCTGTACATCGATGTGGGCGGCGGCAGCACCGAGTTGACGTTGATTTCGAACAGTTCCACCGTGGCCTCTGCTTCCTTCGACATTGGCACGGTACGCATGCTTAATGACCTCGTCACCTCCAGCGCCTGGAAGGCGCTCAAGGCGTGGGTCAAGAAAACCACGGCGGATCATCACCCGCTCGCGGCCATCGGCACCGGCGGCAACATCAACAAGTATTTCAGCTTGTCCAAACAGCGCGAGGGCAAACCACTGGCGTTCAAAAAATTGCGCGGCCTGTACACGTTTTTGCGGGCACATTCGCTGTCCGAACGCATTGAGCAACTGGGCTTGAAACCCGATCGCGCGGATGTCATCATTCCGGCCGGGCGCATTTATCTATCCATTATGAAATGGGCGGATATTGCGCAAATTTACGTGCCACAGGTCGGCTTGTCCGATGGCATGATTCACATTCTGTATGAAGAGTATAAAAAAACGCGCAACCGTTGAGTTTGTGCGAATTCAATCATTTTAGAGGTGGCAATGCCAAAGCAAATTTTGATCGTTGATGATGAACAGGACATTCTCGATCTCATCAAGTACAATCTCGAGAGCGAGGGGTACCACACCCTGCTCGCGCGCGACGGCGTGCAGGCGCTGAAGCTGGCACAAACCGGTTCCCCAGACTTGATCATCCTCGATGTCATGTTGCCCGGCAAGGATGGCTGGCAGGTGATGCGCGAGCTGCGGCAAAACTCTGACACCAAAAACATTCCGGTGATTTTTCTCACGGCGCGCTCGAGTGAAATCGATGAAGTCGTCGGCATCGAGCTGGGAGCGGATGACTATATCATCAAACCGATCAGCATTCGCAAGCTGCTGGCGCGCGTCAAAATGGTGCTGCGCAAGCCTGCGCCGGTTGCCCCGGCGGTTGACGAATTCCTGAATTTCGGCGACGTGCAGATCAACACCTTGAACTACTCGGTTAAAGTCGAGGGCAAGGAAATACCCTTCACCAAAAAAGAATTCGAAGTTCTGGTGTTTCTCGCGGAGCGGCCGGGCCGGGTGGTGACACGCGAAACTTTGCTGAACGAGATCTGGGGCGATAATGTCGTGGTGATCGACCGGACGATCGACGTTCATATCCGCAAAATTCGTGAAAAACTCGGCGAAAAAAACATGCATCTCATCGAAACCATCAAGGGTGTCGGCTATCGCATGAAGGCTGAAAGTTAGAGGCGGGGCCGAGGTTAGCAACTTAAACAAACTCCAGCCTCATGTTGAGGTTCAAAAATATCCATTCACCAAACCCTGCCTGTCGGCAGTCTGTGTTGATGGCCACACTCAGCCACCTTTTTTTATTGACCCCCCATGAGAAGCTCTCTCCGCAAAAAGCTGTTTCTCACACACATTTTTCTGCTCACGTTCGTGACGGTTGCAGCCGGACTGATTACGAATTTTGAGTTGCAAGAATATTACAAAGATCGCCTCTTTCAACAGTTGAAAACACAACTGGACGAAGTGGAATATCTGCTGGCAAGCGCAACATTTGCCGGCGATACGATAGCGTTGCAATATGAACAACTGGCGAATTATGCCATGGCGGGCGGTGTGCGCTTGACCTTGATGGATTCGGCCGGAACGGTTCTCTTCGATTCGGGAGTGCCGCGCGATTCCCTCGATTTTGTTGAAAATCATCTGCTCCGGCCCGAGGTGCAAATGGCCATCGCCGAAAGCTTCGGACGGTCAGAACGCACAAGTGAAACGGTAAACCGGCGCTTGTTCTATGCCGCCAGGCCTGTCGCAGGACGTTTTGCCGAAAAGGGGCAACTCGCCGGTGTGCGGTTTTTGCGTCTCGCCATGCCGCTCACCGAAGTCGAACGAGTGGTGCGGGATGTGCGCTGGAAAATCATTGCCGGCGGCGGCTTGGCGTTGCTATTGACCGCGCTAGCAAGTTACTGGGTATCACGACGCCTGACGCAACCCATTCACAAATTGGCGGAAAGCGCCGATTCAGTTAAAAAAGGCGATCTAGGCGCCCATTTCGAACGCACCTCGGACGACGAGATCGGCGAACTGGCTGATTTGCTCAACGAGATGCTGGCCAAACTGCGCGACGATCTCAAGCAGATGCATAAGCTGGAAAACATGCGCACGCAATTTCTCGGCAACGTTTCACACGAGTTGCGCACGCCAATCTTCGCGCTGCAAGGCTATCTCGAAACCCTGCTCTACGGCCATGTCAGTGAAACGAATATGCAAAAAGTGTTCATTGAAAAAGCCTATCGCCAGGCCGGCCGGCTCAACAATCTGCTGACCGATCTGGTTGACATTTCGCGCATCGAATCCGGTGAGATGAAAATGAGCTTCCGCTATTTTGATGTGGCCGAGTGGCTGGCCCGGCAAATTCCGGATTTGCAAAACCTCGCAAAACAATATGACGTGTCGGTCACCTTCAAAAACGACGCGCGAGCTGCGGCGGTGATCGCATTGGGCGATCGCGAGCGTTTGACCCAGGTGATCACGAACCTCGCAAACAATGCGATTAAATACAATGTCCCGGGCGGCAAAGTCGAACTCGGTTATCACCTCAACAAAAAGCAGGTGGAAATTTATGTGTCTGATACCGGGCGCGGCATTCCCGCGGAACACGTGCCGCGCATCTTCGAGCGTTTTTACCGTGTTGATAAAGAACGCTCACGTGACGTCGGCGGCACCGGGCTAGGGCTCGCCATCGTCAAGCATATCGTAGAGGCGCATGACAGCAGCGTCAATGTCCAAAGTGAAGTAGGCAAAGGCTCGACTTTCAGTTTCACCCTGAAAAGAAATCTCAGCAAAACGTGAGGCATCGCACGGATAATAACGAAGCAATATCACCCCGAATCTAGCCCGCTTCCGCTCACCCCGGACAGTGATTTCCGCAGATTTTTTTTAAACTTTATTAGAGTTCCTCCCTCGTTCTGGCATCTTGTATAATGTGGGGCGGTGGCGTCCAAGCTTGCCAACCGCCGATTCAGCTCAGATTAAATTAACTTAGGATAACGTCTGATCTGCCACATTGAACCTCAAACTTTTCAAGGAGAGTACCATGCCAGAACGCAAACACCTCGTTCCCGCCTCCCAAATTCCCTGTTGCCCTGAACTCGAAACCGATCCGGTGTGTGACGTCATACGTATGACGTATCGTCTGACCCGCAATGTCGAAGTGGTAATCAACGATCGCCGCGTGACGGTGCCGGTGGAAGTGGCGTTGCGCGCCAAATTCGAACGTTGCACCGGCCCGTTGGCCCTGGGCGACTTGGTTTATTCCACCACGCTGCTGCCCGGTGAAAAAGTGAAGCTGTTTTCACAGGATCGCCGCACGCGCTTCAGCTTTGACAGCGAGAACAAGCTGAGCTATCGCCATACGCAAATGTCGGAAGAGCGCGCCTACATGAGCATGTTCGCGCAATCGATGAGCGACATTAGCGTGAATCAAAACGCGATCGACACGCATCAATCGCAGGGTTCCTTTTCAGGACAAGCCGAAGCCGGTTTTGATCTTTTCGGTTTGGGCGTCGATTCGAGCGCCAGCGGTTCGTACAACGCCAGTTCGATCAACACGTTTGCCAACGAGTTGAAAAGCCACGCGCAAGCCTCGCATTCGCGCTCCGAAGTCGCGACGCGCGCTGCCAGCTCAGTTTCGATCGGTGAAGTCGCGAGCCGTTCACACAGCGAAGGCGAAACCCAGGATCATTTTGAATCGGCTTCGCGCGAATTTTCCAACCCGAATCGCTGCAAAGCCGTTACGTTTCTGTTTTATCAGATCAACAAAATTCAAGTGGTGAGATTCGAGATCGAAGCCATCACCCGGCGCGTCATCGATCCGGTTGACAACAGCCGCGTCAGTCCGAACCTGCCGATTCCGCGCACGGGCGTGACCCCGCTGCCGGATAGCGTGTTGGCAACCAACGGCAAACGCCTGGAAGTTGAAAACACCGCGCGCGCCAGCGTTTTGGCCGAGCGCAATTTTGCGCTTGAATTCCGCGGCCAGCGCACTGCCGGCTTTGCCACCCGCGCGGCGTTCTTTCCAGCCGCAGTGACTGCGGAAGAGCCTTTTAGCGCGGAAATTCGCAAACAAGCGCTGCACCAGGTCGATGAAGAGTTGGTGAAAGAGGGCTTATTGGATAAAGTTGGCGGTGAAGTTGCGCCGGAAGCCAAGCTGCGCCTGTCGTTTGAGTCGCGCTCTTCCTTGCCGACGCCGGGCGTCATCGTCAAAGGCTGCCTCGACGATTGCGATATCTGCGAACCGGCGGTCGATCGCGAAATCAATCTCAATCTTGAACGCAAGCGCCTTGAAAATGAGCTGCTCAAAAAACAAATCGAGTTGCTGGAAAAGTCAAAGGAATATCGTTGCTGCCCGGCGGGCGAGACCGAAGAGGTTCCCGCGGATAACGAATAATCTCTCTTTGAGCAAGTCACCCTTTAAATAAAACGGCCCCGGGTTTGTATCCATGAAACCCGGGGCCGTGTTCTTATTCTACACCAAGTTAAATCATTCTCCGACCGCGCAAACGTCCAGCCCACGACTTTATCGTAAAAATCTCGAACGCTGCCGGCGTTCTTCGGTGACGTGCGTCATTTCACCCCAATTCCGCAGGCAATGTTTCGGGGAAATAATCGCGGCCGGCCGCCATCAACGCCACGAAAGCCGCCGGGTCATTGCTCAACACCGCGGCTTGCAGCTTTGCCAGGCTTTGTTCGAGACGATCAAATAATTCAGCAGAATGGCGGTTGAGATGCTGGATTTCATAATACAAATAAGGGTTCTCGCGCGCGACTTCTGCGGCGGCGCGCGCTTGTTTATAAAAAGTCGTGCTGGCCGTGCGCACCAAATCATTAAAACCGCGGCCGCTTTCGTGCAACGTCGTAAAAAACAAAATCGAAGCGAGGTGGGAAAGCCCGAGCACATATTGCATGTATTCGTCATGCTCAGCCACCGGCAGACGGGTGATGGTAAGCGCGGTTTCGCTGAACAACGCTTCGGCCTCGGCAGCAGCCCTGGCATTGCCGCAATCACAAACAACAATCACACGCCCGGAAAGCGTCTGCACGTTCGGGCCGAAAAGCGGATGCACACTCGCAACGCGCAAGCCGCTGGCAGCCGAGGTTTCCAAGAGATCCAACACATGACTTTTCAGGCTAAAGATGTCAACAACGAGAGCCCCGGGCTGTTGCGACAATATTTCCTGCAGCACGAGCTTGCCTTCCACAAGCGGAGTGGCGATGAACACAATTTCCGCCCGCTGCACCGCGGGCAGAAGCGCGGTTGCCGTTTCGAATTCGTCAATCGCGCCCTTCGGATCGAACGTCACCACCTGGTGGCCCTGATTCGCAAAAAAACGGGCGAGCCAGCGCCCCATTTTGCCGGCGCCGCCGATGATCAAAATACGTTTTGCCAACACTGCGCGTTCACTCAACTCCTCTTCCTGCAAACGCACGGAAACGCCGATCAATTGCACCGCCAGTTTCTCCGCAAAATGTTCATCAAGGCCATATTCCCCGGCGAGGCGGCGAAAGCGCTCCAGCACTTCCGCTTCAGCGGCAAAGCTTCGAACGGCAACACCTTCTGCGCGCTTCACGGCGCCAACTTGTTGCACAATCTTTAAACGATCGGCCGCCAACCGCAAAATCTCAGCATCAATGGCGGCAATGCGGGCACGCAATTCCTGCAAACGCTGCGACATCTCGATCCTTAATTCAGTAGAATTTTTATAGATCACTCGTCAAACGAATTGGCGAACATTAATATACAAAACAGCTCGCCGAGGGCAACCTGAACGGTTATACCAATTTTTCTTTTTTGAATCTCTCAAATCCTTTCTTTGTCAGTTGTTTCAATTCGCGAAAAAGCCCCGGGTCGATCTCCCTGAAATTGAAGCATGATTTTCCCTGCATTCTTTTTTTCAAAGCCGGAGAAATGTTTTCAAGCAAATCGGGAAACATGTAAACCGGGAAAAGGTAAAAACTGACATAATTTTTGCGAATTTGCACACTGCCGAAGAAAAGCTCTCTTCCGAATTTTTCCGAGAACGGCGCCTCCAGATGATACGCGGCAGGTTTATCAACTTTCAAGAACAACTTCGGTTCAAATACCTGCAAGATGGCTTTGAGCTGAGCGAATACTTCTTGGGGTTTTTCGCCTGGCATTTTTAAATCCTCGGTTGTCGATTTTCAAATAAATTTCAAAAAACACTTAATCGAGACCATCGAAAATGCTGAAGCGGCTCTCCGGCGTGATCGGCAGCAGCAATTTGGTTAACAGCAACAGCGCAGAAACCCGTTTGGGCGAAAGCTGTTTGCGAAACAGCCTTTGAAGGGCGAAAACCATCACCGCCAGCCGCGAGGCCTGCCAGGAGTTTTGCAGCAAGCATGCGCGGGCGGTTTCAACGCTTGCGAGAAGATTTGCCATTGCCGCTGCCAACGGTTTTTTCCTCGAGAATTTGTTTCAGCTTGTGAATCTCATCTGACGAAAAATGCGCGTGCTTGACAAAATGCGCCAGCATGGGAAGCGCGCCGCCATCGAACACGCGATTGATGAAGGATTGGCTCTCCTGCTTGATCAATTCTTCCTTGGAGATGTTCGGTTCGTAAAGATAGCGGTTGGCTTCCGCGGTGTAGGTCAGCGCGCCTTTGTTCACCAGGCGCGCCAGCAGGGTTTTAATCGTGCGCGTGCTCCATTTCTGCCGGGCGGAAAGCTTTTCAACAATTTGTGCTGCGGAAGCCGAGGGATTGTCCCACACCACTTTCATCACCTGCCATTCGGCTTCAGAGATTTTGGGCATCTTTTTCTTCATCTCAATCTTGATTGACTACAAATGTAGTCGTATATACTACATACGTAGTCAAATGTCAAGGGCTTGTTCACGAGAAGGCATTTGACAAACGAGGGTTGTTTTCGTATCTTTGCGACGGTTCGTTTCGTCATTCAACCGTTTTCTCCATATCTCATTCAATTGCAAAAGGGCTTCTCATGGCACAGATCAACATGGTCATGCCGCAAATGGGCGAGAGCATCGCCGAAGGCACAATTCTTAAATGGCTCAAAAGCGTGGGCGAAAAAATCGAGCGCGATGAGACTATTCTCGAAATCAGCACCGATAAAGTTGATTCCGAAATTCCCGCGCCGGCCACCGGCGTCATCGCCAGGATTTTGGTGGAAGAGGGCAAAACGGTTGGCGTCGGCACGCCAATCGCAGTGATTGAAACCGACGCTGCTGCAAGCGGCAACGGCAAGACCGAAAAAACCGAGGCGCCGAAACCTTCGGAAAAAACTGTCGCGCCTGCGCCGGCTGCGGTGGAGGCAAAACCGGCAGCGCCCGCGGAAGACGGCGGCGAAGTCGTGCGCGAAGGCAAGCGATTTTATTCGCCGTTGGTGCGTGAAATTGCCAAACAGGAAAACATCTCAATGGCCGAATTGGAGGCCGTGCCCGGCACCGGTGAAAACGGCCGGGTGACAAAGAAAGATATTCTTGCTTACATCGAACAACGCAAGGGTAAACCTGCGGCTCCTGCAAAGCCAACGCCGGCTCCAGCGGCGCGCCCGGCGCCGGCAGCTCCGCCTGCGCCGCCAGCCGTTTACGAGCAAGATCGCGTCGAAATCGTGCCCATGGACAACATGCGCCGCCGCATCGCGGAACACATGGTGATGAGCAAGCAAACCTCGCCGCATGTGTATTCGGTTTCCATGTGCGACATGACGAAGATCGTGAACTATCGCGAGCGCGTCAAAAATAAATTTGAACAAAACGAGGGCACGAAACTGACGTACACGCCCTTCTTCATCGATGCCGTGGTGCGCGCGATCAAGGATTTTCCGCTCATCAATTCCAGCATCGAGGGCAGCAACATTCACGTGAAAAAATTCATCAATATCGGCATCGCAGTGGCGCTGGAGAACGGCTTGATCGTGCCGGTCATCAAAAGCGCGGATGCGCTCAATCTCGTGGGCCTGGCGCGCGCCACGAACGATCTTGCCAACCGCGCGCGCAGCAAACAACTGAAGCCGGATGAAGTGCAGGGCGGCACCTTCAGCATCACCAACATGGGCAGCTTCGGCAACTTGTTCGGCATACCGGTGATCAACCAGCCGCAAGTCGCGATTCTCGGCATCGGCGCGATTCGCAGAACGCCGGTGGTCATCGGCGAAGGCATTGCGATTCGCGACATGGTTTACCTCTCGCTCTCGTATGATCATCGCATCATCGATGGCGCCTACGGCGGGCAGTTCTTGCAGCGGGTGGTGGAGAATTTGGAAGCGTTTGAGCCGGGCAAATAACCTGCGTCAGGCAAAATTTTACTGGGCAGACTCAAAAGGATTACTCCGAATGCACAATTCGTGGGAGACGCGAACGGCAAAAACGAGGCGTTCTTCTTTCTGTCAAGCATTATCAAAAATTGATGGAAGCTTTGCATGACTTGGCGATTATAGCCGAACGGCGCAACGAAAAACCGGTTTCTTTGCAGGAAATGAAACGCCGTTTGCAAAAAGATGACATCCTATAGAATTGTACTCAAGCCGTCGGTCGAGAAAAATTGGCGTTCTCTTCCCCGATTTTTGATGAAACGCGTTCCGGCCGAGGTTGATGGCTTGCAGGACGATCCATTGCCCCGCAAGGCCGGTAAACGGCAAGGTGGAGAAAATTAATACCGGATTCATGTTGGGGAATATCGCATCATCTACGGCGTTGATCACAATGCAAAGCGAATCATTGTGCATTATGTTCGACATCGCCGTGAAGCTGAACGCAAAAAGCATTAAACCTCAGATCAAATGCTGAAATCATAAACTAGGTCTTGATTGCCAGAAAATGAGCCTCGCCCTTCCAGTACTCGAACAACAGCCGTCTTCATCTTTACGCCTGGCGCGCCGGCCGGAATGGCTCAAAGTCAAAATTCCCGGCGGCGAGGGCTACCACGAGATCAAGCGCCTGGTCGATGACTCGCGTTTGCACACCGTATGCGAGGAAGCGCGCTGTCCAAATATCGCAGAGTGCTGGAGCCGGCGCAGCGCGACGTTCATGATTCTCGGCGATGTGTGCACGCGCAGTTGCGGCTTTTGCGCGGTGAAAACCGGCCGCCCGGTTTGGCTGGATGAAGACGAGCCCCGGCGCGTGGCCGAGGCGGTGGCCAGGCTCAATCTGCGCCATGCCGTAATCACCTCGGTGAATCGCGATGAATTGCCGGACGGTGGCGCGGGCATTTTTGCCGCCACGATTCGTGCGATTCGGACGAAGCTGCCGGCGTGCAGTATCGAAGTATTGATCCCCGATTTCAAGGGCAATGAGGCGGCGCTGCGCACCGTGCTGGAAGCGCAGCCGGAGATTCTCAATCACAATGTCGAAACCATCGCGCGGCTCTATCGTCGCGTGCGACCGCAGGCAAATTATCGCCAGTCGCTCGAGCTTTTGGAACGCGCAAAAAAAATCGGCGCGGTGACAAAATCCGGTTTTATGTTGGGCCTGGGCGAGACGATTGCGGAAACCAAGGATCTGCTGCGCGATTTGCAGATGACAGGACTCGACATCGCCACGATCGGGCAATATCTGCAGCCGACGCCGGAACACTTGCCGGTCGAACGCTTTGTCACGCCCGCCGAGTTTCAAGAGCTGAAAGCATACGGTTTGGCGATCGGCATTCGCCACGTCGAATCCGGACCCTTGGTGCGCAGCTCGTATCATGCCGATGAACAAGCGGAGCCGTTGATGAAGCGTTGAACTAATCTCAACTTTTAAACAGAGAGGGGTGCTGCCATGGCTGAGCAGAAAGTAGAATTCAGCGGGACGATGCAAAACACGGTTAGCGAGACCACTCACAGCAAGTTCTCCGGATCGGGAAAATTAATTGGACCGCCGTTTCGAGTGTCTGCAGGAACAATCGCCAAAACCGTCGTGATTACAATTCCAATTTCAATTACTGTCAGTCTGCTTACGCTCAATCTTATCGATAATCGGAACATTCATCTGTTCGAGAATTCTTCATTATACTCTCCGATTGAAAGCCCACCTTCAGACATACCACCTCAAGATTTCAAACAAGAGGCCCCGAAGCAAGAACCGGAACCTGCCCCTCAACAGGATTTATTAGAAAACCGAAACCAGCCCAACAATTATAGCTACCTGGTGATCGTCAAAGCTTTCGATAAACAAAAAGACGCAATGGGTTTCGCTGCCAAGGTTCGGCAAAAAAGAATTAACGCCCACTATTACTGCGCGCACGAAACGAAGTATCATGTTTATGTTGGCCCGTTTTATGCAAAGCGCAGCGCGACCTCTGCGCTTCAGGCTGTTCACCAGGCGGGCTTTGTGGAGGCCTACTTGCAGTTTCCTTATAGCAGATAACAAGCCCCAGCGCGCGGCACGTCTGGATCGCATGCATCTTGCGTCATGCCGCTTTTTTCGGCATTAGACAAGGCAAAACGAGACGAATAAAATTCACCTCGGTGTCGGCGCGTTCACTTTCAAAGCTATTCTTCCAACATCTTTGTCCTGTCGCAATATGCTATGATCGCCGGTCCTCGTGAACGAGGCAGGCTTACAGCGAAAGTAACTTCTGTTTCAGGAAAAACGTATTTTGGGCTTGAATGCAATCATAATTTTGACGATCTTTAGCGTCGTTTTGTGTTATGGTTTTGATGGATGGAAAGGCGTTCGTTAGGCACGGTTCGTGTTTCGCTCCACACAATTTACTATCCACAAACGATTTCAAAAAATATTGGAAAGGAGGGTCAAATGGCCAAACGTTTTGTTTCGAACAAAGATGAAACAGCGCGTTTGTTTGAAAACGACTTTCTCGAAAAGTTCACGCATGTGCACTTTACGGTGCCGCTGTTTATTTATGTTCCGGTAGTTCTTTTCCTGCTTTATCATACCGCAACCAACCTCTCGATCACGCTGCCGGCCGCGCTCGGCATGTTTGTTTTCGGATTTTTTGCCTGGACGCTGACCGAGTATGTGTTGCATCGCTTTGTTTTTCATTATGAACCAAAAACCAAGCTCGGGCGTGATATTCACTTTCTCTTTCATGGCATTCATCACGATTATCCCAATGATTCCACCCGCCTCGTCATGCCGCCGGTGGTGAGTATTCCGCTGGCTTTTATATTCGGCAGCCTATTTTGGCTGGTATTCGGCCCGAATTATTTTCCGAGCATGTTCGCCGGTTACCTGGTGGGCTACTTGTGCTATGACATGATTCATTATGCCACCCATCACTTCTCGCTGAAAAGCCGCGCCGGTTTGTGGTTGCGGCAGCATCATATGCGGCATCATTTTCAAAATGAGCATCGCGGCTATGGGGTCAGCACGCCGCTGTGGGATTATGTCTTTGGCACGATGCCGGAAGAGAAACAAAAAATGCCCGCCGCCAAAGCTGATTTTTCGGAAAGCTTGAACTGACATGATTAATTTGTTCAGGACCGTCGGCGCGCTGGCTTTGAATTTCTTGTTTCACGTCGGCAGTTTCGGAAAATTGATGTATCGGACCATTATTTCATTTGCAGACGCGCGCACGTGGGCTGGCCTGGTCGCCGAGCAAATGATGAAAATCGGCGTGCAGTCGCTGCCCGTGGTGTTATACATCTCCATGTTTATGGGCATGGTCACCTCGCTGCAAGCCATTCATCAATTCACGCAAACAGTGCCGCTTTACATTGCCGGCACGGTGGTTCAGAAAGCCGTTCTGCAGGAACTGGCCGCCGCAATGACGGCGCTGGTTTTAGCCGGCAGGGTCGGCGCCTCGATTGCTGCTGAAATCGGCACGATGAAAGTAACGGAACAAATCGACGCGCTGGAAGCCATGGCTTTTAACCCGGTTTCTTATCTCGTCGTGCCGCGCTTAATCGCGGGTATGGTGATGTTGCCGGTCTTGGCGGCGTTTGCTGCATTCATCGCCATGATCTCCGGCTGGCTCACCGCGGTCTCACTCGCCGACATTACGACAGTCGAATTTTTTAAAGGCGCACGACAATATGTCAATTGGCGCGATTTTGCGCTCCCGCTTTCGAAATCCATATTGTTTGGCGCCTCAATCATTATGGTGGCCTGCTATCAGGGCTTTAATGCCAAGCAAGGCGCAGAAGGCGTCGGCGAAGCGGCCACCAAGGCTGCTGTTTCCGCCTGCTTGATGATTCTGACACTGGATTTTGTGATGGCGACTGTTATATTGACTTGAAACATTCATCCCAAAACCACGGTGTTTGCGGAGAGAAGCCGTCTTTTTTGGAAACCCTGTCTGCCGTGAAAATCCGTGACGTTCGTGGTTAAGGCAAAAAATGATTGTCATAGAGGATTTAAAGAAGAACTTCGATGAACTGCCGGTGTTGCGCGGCGTCAATTTAACGATTGAAGATGGCTGCACCACGGCCATCATCGGCGGCAGCGGTTGCGGCAAATCCGTTTTACTCAAACACATTATCGGGTTGCTAAAGCCGGATGCCGGCTCGGTATTAGTCGATGGTGAAAACATTCCACGCCTGCCTTACCCGCGACTGGTGGAGGTGCGCAAAAAAATCGGCATGGTCTTTCAAGGTTCGGCCCTATTCGACTCCATGACCATCGAAGAAAACATGGCCATGGGCCTGACCCGCCACACCAAGCTCCCTAGCAGCGAGATCAAAAAACGCATCAGCGAGTCGTTGCGGCTGGTCGGTCTGTCAGGCGTTGAGTTGAAGTTTCCAGCAGAGCTGAGCGGCGGCATGAAAAAACGCGCTGCGATTGCGCGCGCGCTGGTGATGAAACCGCAATTTTTGCTGTACGATGAGCCGACCACCGGGCTTGATCCGCCGCGCGCGGATTCCATCAATCAAGTTATCTTTGATTTGAATGATCAACTCGGCGTCACGTCGGTGGTGGTGACGCATGACATGCACAGTGTTTACCGTGTCGCGCATAAAGTGGCGATGTTGCACGAAGGCCGGATTCATTTTTACGGTACACCGGGTGAGTTGGCGCAATGCAACGAGCCGGCGGTGCTCGAATTTCTCGAAAGCGCGCGCGGACATGAATGGTTAAAACGCGATAATTAGTTCGGGAGTAACGCCATGCGGCGATGGACCAATGAAGTAGTTGTGGGCGCAGTGATTCTGATTGCGATTGCCATCAGTATTTACGGCTATGTTTTTCTGCGTAACATACCCGTTCGTCAACACGGTTTTGATATCTATATCACCTTTAACAACGTCACCGGGCTGGAAAAAAATGACGCGATCACTGTAGCCGGCTTCAAGGTCGGCCGCATTCTCGATATGAAGCTCGAACGTGACCAGGTTATTGTGCGCGCCTGGCTGAACGGGCAAACGCCGTTCAGCCGTGATTCGCGCTGCGCGGTTCGCAGCATTGGCATGATCGGCGAAAAATACATCGATTTAATTCCCGGCACCTCGAGCGACTTTCTTCAAGAAGGAGACACCATCGCCGGTGAATACATCAGCGATTTTGCGGATGCCGGCGGCGGGGTAAACGATATCATGGCCGAAACCCGGGCGTTGTTGCAGCGCATTAACGCCGTGGTCGATACGGCGCTCGATCGTCCCGCGCAACGCGCCATTTCCGGCACATTGATGAACATGGAAAGCATCTCCAACAAGATCAATCACAATCTCGACAAAGATCGCCGGCATTTGAGCAACACGATTGCCCGCTTTGACAGCATTTCGCGCGAGTTGAAATTATTCTGGCAATTGCACAACACTTCAGTCGACAGCATCGTCAATAACATGGCTGCCAGCACCTCGAGCATGCCCGCAATGATGGCAAAACTCGACAGCGCGGTCACGTCGGCGCAAAAACTTTTGGCCATGGTGGAGAATCGTCAAGGCACGGTGGGCAAGGCGATGTATGATGAAGAGTTGTACAACAAGCTCAACAAAACGCTCGATGAAGCCAACCTCATGCTGGATGATGTGAAAAAAAATCCCTCAAAATACTTACAGTTCAGTGTGTTTCGCTTTTGAGTGTATGTGATTTTTTATCCGCCAACAAAAAAGGCGCGAGCATACAGCCCGCGCCTTTTTAATTGGGTGCTACCCCGATCAATACCGATAATGCGCCGGCTTGAACGGCCCTTCCACCGGAACGTCCAAATACTCGGCTTGCGCCGGCGTCAATTTTGTAAGCTTCACGCCCAGCTTGTCCAGATGCAGCCGTGCGACTTTTTCGTCGAGCTTCTTGGGCAACATATACACGCCGACTTCATACTTATTGTTGAACAGCTCGATTTGCGCCAACACCTGATTGCTGAACGAATTCGACATGACAAACGAGGGATGTCCGCTGGCGCAGCCCAAATTCACCAGCCGGCCTTCCGCGAGCAACAGAATCGAATGGCCGTCCGGGAAAATGTATTTGTCGACTTGCGGCTTGATCTCGACTTTTTTGATGCCGGGAAAGGCGTTGAGTTGCGCCACCTGAATCTCGACATCGAAATGGCCGATATTGCACACGATCGCGCCGTCTTTCATTTTCTTGAGATGATCAATGGTGATAATGTCACGGCAGCCCGTCGCAGTAACGAAAATATCCGCGGTCGTAATGTATTCGTCGATGGTCGCCACTTCAAAGCCTTCCATCGCAGCTTGCAACGCGCAGATGGGATCAATCTCGGTTACGATGACGCGGCTGCCGAAGCCCCGCAGGGATTGCGCCGAACCTTTGCCCACATCACCAAAACCTGCCACCACGGCAATCTTGCCGGCCAGCATTACATCGGTTGCGCGCTTGATGCCGTCAGCCAGCGACTCGCGGCAGCCATAAAGATTGTCGAATTTGCTTTTCGTGACCGAGTCGTTGACATTGATGGCCGGGGCCTTGAGCTTTCCCTCCTTCAACATTTTATAAAGCGCGTGCACACCCGTGGTCGTCTCTTCGGTGATGCCTTTGAGGCCTTTGAGAAACTGCGGCATTTTGTTGTGCACAAAGTATGTCAAGTCGCCGCCGTCATCGAGAATCATGTTCGGGCCTTCGCCGTTCTCGAAGTACAGCGTTTGTTCGGTACACCACCAGTATTCCTCCTCAGTTTCACCTTTCCAGGCAAATACGGGGATGCCGGCAGCGGCAATCGCGGCAGCGGCATGATCTTGCGTCGAAAAAATATTGCATGAAGCCCAGCGTACTTTTGCGCCAAGCGCGACCAGGGTTTCGATCAGCACCGCGGTTTCAATCGTCATGTGCAGCGACCCGGAAATGCGCGCGCCTTTAAGCGGCTGCTGGCGGCGGAATTCCTCGCGTATCGCCATCAGTCCGGGCATTTCTTTTTCCGCCAATTCAATCTCTTTGCGTCCCCACTCGGCCAAAGATATGTCGGCGACTTTATAGTCGGGCTTGTGTTGTCCAGCAACAGCGGTTTTGCCGTTCGCACCCGCTTGAGCTGTCTTGGGAGTAATGACTTCGGTTTCGTACATGTTGATCCTCTAGGGTTTGGTTGCTTGAAAGATGAGAACTTTCATGGTTTCATGTTTGGTTAAAATTTCTGATTTGAGTGCAGAAAAACCGGCGGCCAACAGCCACTTGTTCAAGTCTGTGCGTTTGAAGCCGAGCCACAAATCCGCATATTTCTCGCGCATTTCAGCAATATCGTGCTGCAAGAGATCTGCGACCACCAATACCCCCCCAGGCTTGAGAATCCGAAACACTTCCGAGAGCGCGGCCGGTGGTTGAGAAATGTGATGCAAAACCATACACGCCACGGCCGCATCTACCGAAGCATCCGGAATCGGCAAATGTTCAAGCTCACCCAGGCGAAAATCGCAACGGTTAAGCGCCTCAGGCATTTCCTTGTTCACATAATCCGCGGCCACCTTGAGCATCGTGCGCGAGGAATCAATCGCAATCACGTTTGTGAAACGCCGTGCCAATGCCGGCAGCAACAGCCCCGCACCGGCGCCGAGATCAGCAGCCGCCTGCCGGTGTTCGGGCAAATACTGCAGCACCTGTTCACGATAGCTAGCGCTGTCTAACACTTCGTGCTGCAAACGCTCCCACTCTGGGCCGACGCGATCGAAATATTTCTGGCTGACGGCGCGGCGATGTTGCACGATGGATTCGATTTGCTGCAAATCCATTTCGTAGGAATTGAGCTTGCGGCCTCCCTTTAAAGCAAGACTGATCGCTTCGGACAAATCCAGATTGCCGTTAGGCTGCGTCAGGGCGTAAAAAGTCCAATTCCCTTCACGGCGGCTGGAAACTAAGCCGGAATCCGCCAGAATTTTGAGATGGCGCGAAACTCGCGATTGTCCCATCCGCAAAATTTCAATCAATTCATTAACGTTGAAATCGCCCTGCGCCAGGATTGCCAAAAGCCGAAGCCGCGTTTCGTCCGCCAATGCTTTAAAAATCTGCAACATGCTTAATTATTCTATATAACTATATCAAGATTTATTGATATAATAGTTCATAAAAATCTAACATGCAACTCATTTTTTTATCCCTCGCAATTTTTTAATTGGCGTTCTAGTTCACCTCTAAGCACGAGGCCCCCCATTTTAGCGCACGCCATGACATGAATGTGACAACCTCGGAATTACCATTGTTGTAACTCAAAAATGGTTGAGATACAATCTTGTGCTTGCAATCACGCAAACATTTCGTTTTAATTTAATCCCGTGTTTTGAGTATTACATTTTTGGCGATTACGATTTTGTGCAGAGGCGCTCTTGCTTGATAAGATAAGGCATTGTTTTAAAACTTGATGCCGCATGCTGAAATAAAACGACGGCGCCCGCGCAAGAGCCTCTCAAGAATGATTATCAAAAAAATCAATCGTTCCGCTCTGGTGGCCGCCTTTTTGCATAAGCGCCGCAACGTCAGCGAATCCAAGCTACTCCACAGCAGGAGCATTTAACATCTTAAGGAAGGATAATCATGATCAATCTGTTCACGAAAGAGAGCTTGAGGGTGCCTCAGGTTTTGGCGGTCGCCGGTTTGGCGCTGTTGATCACCGCAAACAATTCCTCCGCACAAGCCGTCGCGAAAGCGGCAACGAAAGAACCGGCGCTGGCCATGGAAGCAAAAGAGGCCTCGCTCGCAGAAGCCAAAGCTTCTCTGCTGGCAAAATTGAAGGAATTGGACGAGCAATTTGAGTTGAAGCTCGAAGCGCCGGAGCCGATTGCCAGCCCAACCGCGCAACCCGCTGTTGCCCCCGCACAACCGGTCGATCTCTCTTCCGCGCTGATGCAATCCATCGAGGGCACGATGACCCCGGGCGCGACGCTGGTTGATCGCGAGACGCCGTCGTTCGACTCGAATGCGATGGCGAAAAATATCGAAACCGGCA
Source organism: uncultured Cytophagia bacterium (assembly GCA_964457925.1). Taxonomy (GTDB): domain Bacteria; phylum Zhuqueibacterota; class Zhuqueibacteria; order Zhuqueibacterales; family Zhuqueibacteraceae; genus Coneutiohabitans. The sequence continues at coordinate 278,040 of CAYWGH010000001.1, read as the reverse complement.
GCTTCCTGGTGAAAAAGATTGAGGCTTTGGAGCGGATGCTGAAACTGTTGGAAATGAAGGAAGAGATTTTGAGCGAGCGCAAGAGTTTTGACAAGCGCATAAAAAACGTGCAGGCCAAAATCGAAAAGAACGAAAAGAAATCAAAAGATCAATAACGCGTGGAACGGATGATGCGCGTTAAAAGCAAAAGACGGCTCCGGCCGTCTTTTGCTTTTTAACCCACTTTGCGCCGCAGCTCTTGCGCTTGTTCTTTCAGCGGGGTGTTGACTTTGGCGCTCATCACCGCTTCGAGGTGTGTGACCGCGCGCTCGACTTCGTTCATTTTCATCAGCGCTGTTGCCAGGTAATAATGCGCCAAAAGATTCGAGCGGTTTAGCTTCACTGCGCGCTCGAGTTGCGGTATCGCTTCAGTAAGACGATTCAATTTGATCAAATTTTTTCCCCAGACAGACAACATCACAGAATCCCCCTTGCCCAACTCCCCGGCTTGCTCGAAAGCTTTCAAGGCCTCTGCCGGGCGATCAACCAAATCGCAGGCAATGCCGAGTTGTTTAAAATAAAGTCCCTTTGTTGGGTTGAGCTTGCCGGCTTGCGCGAACGCCTTCAAAGCGCGATCAGGCGCGCCGGCGCGCTGTAAGGCCACACCCAGCACCGCCCAGACCTGATCATCATCCGGCTTTTTTTCGAGATATTTCTGATACATCCGGGCCGCGCCTTTGAAATCGGAATACAGGAAAGCCTTGTATCCTTCCGAGTACAAACTCTCCAAGTCCGCGACTTCAACCGCGGGCGCGGTGGTGACAATACCGCGCTTCGCGTGCGCCGCAAGTGTGCCCTGTTTGTCAAGCTCGATGACTTTGCGATAATTGAGATTGGCGTTTTCGGTGTCGCCCAAAATGGCGAAAATTTTTGCCAACCCGAAATACGCGCGCACTTCGTTGGGCGAGAGCTCGATGGCGCGCTGGAAGCTGGCAATGCCCTCTTTATACTTTTTGAGGATGCTGTAAACCGCGCCGAGATTGAGATGCGCGAGCGCGTTGCGCGGATCGAAATAAATGCTCTCTTTCAAATGGCCTTCGGCATCGGCAAACTTTCGCATCTTCAACAAAATCGTGCCCAAAATCAAGTGGGCGCGATGATAAATCGGGCAGAGCGCAACCGCTTGTTGAAAATTTTCAACCGCTTCTTTATAATTTTTATTCGCAAAACAAGCGATGCCGAGATTGAAATAATAATCCGGGTCGTGAGGATTTTTGGCGAGCGCCTGCGTCCAGCGTGTGATGGCCTTGCTGAAATCACGCTGTTTGGCATAGGCCATTGCCTCGCGATGCAAGTTTTCCGCTTCGGGATCCGAGGAGGGAATGCTCCACTTCAGCTCCGCGAGATTGTCAGCGATTTTCACCTGCAACTGGCTGCTGTTGCCGAATTTGCGCTTGAGATACTCCGCGATAAGCGCCGGGGATTTTTTGGAGACGATTAGCTCGTGAATTTCAGCGTCATGATGGCGAATATCGGAGAGCGTTAAGGTGGCTGTAACGAATTTTTGCGCCGTTTGAGGGCTCATTTGAACCGAAACAAGGAAGGAAATTTGTTGACAATTGACATGGACTGCTAAACTTCATTGAAAAGTAGTACGCCAGGGGGGACTTGAACCCTCAACCTTTGGCTCCGGAGGCCAACGCTCTATCCAGTTGAGCTACTGGCGCATTTTTGTAAAAAAGCCGCCGCGCATGCCTGAAGGGCGGCTGCGGTTAGACATTCGAGGCAAGACGCTCGGCGGCGCTCACTGTATTCTGCATCAACATAATGATGGTCATCGGGCCGACACCGCCAGGAACCGGCGTGATTGCCGCTGCTTTGGATTTAACGGTCTCAAAATCGACATCGCCGACCAGACAATAACCTTTACTCGCGGTAACATCTGTGACGCGATTCATGCCGACATCGATTACCACGACACCTTCTTTCACCATGTCAGCAGTAACATACTTGGCCCGGCCGATTGCCGCGACTAATATATCCGCTTGCCGGGTGATTTGCGGCAAATTTGCGGTGGCCGAGTGACAAATCGTAACGGTGGCATTGGCCTGCGGCTTTTTTTGCGCCAACAAAACGGCCAGCGGCATACCGACGATGCCGCTACGCCCTAAAATAACCACATGCTTTCCCGACACGGGAAAACCGCTGCGATGTAACAATTCGGAAACACCGGCGGGCGTACACGGCACGAAGGTCTCGTCGCCGTTTTGCAGTTTGCCGCGATTGATCGGGCTGAAACCGTCTACATCCTTCTCCGGCGAAATTGCTGCCAGCACGCGCTGCGCATTGATTTGCGGCGGCAACGGCAGTTGCACGAGAATGCCGTGAATCTTTGCTTCTTGATTCAAGTTTGCAATCAGATCGAGCAGCGTCGCTTCAGAAGTTGCCTGATCTAATTTATGCACCGCCGAAAACAAACCGAGGCTTTCACACATCTTCGCTTTCGAGCCGACATACACGGCGGAGGCCGGATCATCTCCCACCAAAACCGCCGCCAATCCCGGCGTCACGCCTTTCAGCTTCAGCGTCCGAACCTTTTCAGTCAGCTCGGCCTTGATCTGCTCGGCAATGCGTTTGCCATCTATAATAACTGCTGGCATATGATATTGGTGAAACCGGATTTTGCCGGCCATCAGAGCGCAGCGCCGCAATGACAAAACCCGATTGCACACTCTTGATTACTGCAAAAACAACCGTTCGATACTTACAGCTTTCATCGTCTCTTTGCTAATGCGCACGATCACCCCGCAGAATCTGACCTCGCCGCTCGCCGGCTCGAAACGCATCGGCACCGCACGCATGAAACGTTTGATGGCGGTTTCCTTTTTCATGCCGATGACGGAGTCAAACGGCCCGGTCATGCCGACATCAGTGATGTAGGCTGTACCGCCGGCTAGAATTTTTTCATCGGCCGTCGGTACGTGCGTATGCGTTCCGATCACGGCGCTGACTCGGCCATCTAAATACCAGCCCAGCGCCATTTTTTCTGCGGTAGCTTCGGCGTGAAAATCGACAATGACAACACTGGCCTGGCGTTCGATGCGCCGCAGAATATCATCCGCAATGCGAAACGGACAATCAATCTGATAAAGATATGTCCGGCCTTGCAAATTGATGACTGCTGCTTTGACGCCTTCTTCCAGATCGACGAGCGCATACCCGCGTCCGGGATTCGCGGGCGGATAATTCGCCGGGCGCAGCACGCGACTGCTCTCCGGCTCATCCTTTTGCCAAATTTTAAAAACGTCCGGATTTTCCCATGTGTGGTTGCCGCCGGTAATAACGTCAATGCCCAGTTCGAAATATTGCTTGGCCAGCGCCGCGGTAATGCCTTTTCCCTCTGCCGCATTTTCGCCGTTGGCGACAATCAAATCCGGTTGATAGGTCTGCTTCAATTCCGGCAGCAGCCGTGTGAGAATCTCCAAGCCAGGCTTGCCGATAACATCTGCGATAAACAGCAGCGTCCACGCTTCCACTTCTTTCATCGTCCTATAAATTTTGCCTGGAGATTTCTAAAACAACGATGGAATATAGGCTAAAAAAGTAAATTTCCAAGGGAAAATTCACTTCGCATAATCCACCGCGCGATACTCGCGCACGATGGTCACGCGAATCTGGCCCGGATAGTGAATACTCTGCTGAATTTTGCGCGCGATATCGACCGCCAATTGTTCGGCGCGCGCATCGTCCACTTGCGCATGCTCGACGATCACACGAATCTCGCGGCCGGCTTGCAAGGCATACGTCCGGATTACGCCGGGGAAGGCGTTGGCAATGCTTTCGAGCGTGGACATGCGCTGAAAATAATTCGCCAGCGTTTCTTTCTGCGCGCCGGGGCGGGCGATGGAAATCTCGTTTGCGGTTGACACGATGATCGAGGCCGCGGTCAACACCTGGCCGTTGCGATTGAGGTTGTTAGCGAACAAAATCGCGTTCTCCACGGCCTCGTTCTCGCCATAACGCCGCGCCAGCGCCGCGCCCACCTCTGCGGCGCTCGAATCGCTTTCGCGCTCCACCGCGCTGCCGATCTCATGCAGCAAGGCGCCGCGTTTGATCAAATACGTCTCAAGGCCAACCTCCGCGGCGATGACGCCTGCGATCAGCGCCGTTTCAATGCTGTGTTGCAAGAGATTTTGCCCCTGGCTGGAACGATATTTCAGTTTGCCGAGCAACCGCACCAGTTCCAAATGCAGGCCGTGCAAGCCGGCTTCCAGCATGGCTTGTTCGCCGGCTTCGCGAATCAATTCCTCGACTTCGTTGCGCGTCTTCTCCACCACTTCTTCGATGCGGCCCGGATGGATGCGGCCATCGGTGATCAGCTTCTCCAGCGACAGCTTTGCAACTTCACGGCGCACCGGATCGAAACCAGAGAGCATCACCACTTCGGGCGTGTCATCGATCAACACTTCAATGCCGGTCACAGCCTCAAACGAACGAATGTTACGGCCTTCGCGTCCGATGATGCGCCCTTTCATGTCGTCATTCGGCAGATGCACGACAGACACCGTCGACTCGACCACGTGGCTGATGTTGGTGCGTTGAATAGCTTGCACCAAAATATCCTTGGCCTCCCGATTCGCCACCATGCGGGCGCGATCCTTAATCTCCTTGACCGTCTGCGCCGCCTCTTGCTTGGCCATTTCGAGAAAATTATTGAGTTGGATGCGCTTGGCCTCTTCATTCGTCAGGCCGGAAATTTGTTCCAGTTTTTTGTTTTCCTCGGCAATCAGGCGATCCAATTCCTGGCCTTGCAGCTTCAGATTTGCCTCGCGGCTGCGCAAGCTCTCCTCTAGTTTCGTGACTTCCTGTTTTTTCTGATTCAACAAATCGACTTTGCGATCCAGGCTCGTCTCGCGTTGCGCGAGCTGGCTTTCCAGCTTTTGTATTTGCTGCCGGCGCGTCTTGATCTCCTGCTCCAAATCCTGGCGTTTTTGAAAAAGCTCATCACGCACCTCGAGCAATTTGGCCTGCTTGAGGCTTTCCGCTTCCTGGGCGGCGTCGGCAATAATTTTCTGTGCGGCAGCTTCGGCATGGGCAATCTTCTCGAGGCCAAGCTTTTGCCGCATCAGCCAGCCGAGAAGAACGCCGAGGCCGAGCGCGGCCACGATCAGCACGATCGCGATGATCGTCATTCTTCCTCCATAAATCCCGACAGTCTTCTGAAAAATTTCGAATCGGGTTTTGATAGTCTAGCGCATAACAAAAAGCCCCGGCACCAAGCTCTTCAAACGCCGCAACGGAAATCGTTGCGCGCAGGTCGCGCCGCGTTTTTGAAGACCTTGCCACCAGGGCTGTTTCCCCTCCCGCTGTGCGGGAGGTTGATGCCGGTCTATTCTTTCAAATTCTCATGCAAGAGTTTCGACAACTGCTCGGCTTTGGCCTCGAAACTCTTCAACAGACCCGCTTTCTCGTCACGCTCGCGGAACAATTCGTCCGCAATGTTCAACGCCGCCAAAATCGCCACCTTGAGCGAGGACTTGGCGGCCGTGCTTTGGTCGACTTCGCGCATTTTGCGATCGACATATTCGGCCACCCGGCGGATGTACTCGACATCAACCTCGCCGCGAATGGGATACTCGGTGCCGTAAATGTTGACTTTTAATACCGTGCCTTCAGGCATAGAATATCGAGAAAAATGTCTGTTCTGAGAATACTCGACGCGACGCCAGCTCGTCAGAACTGCAATTGCAGCTCCTCCAATTTGGCCAACATCTCTTCCACTTTACTGCGAATTTTTTCCTCACGTTCCTTCAGTTGCTGCGACTCGTCCACGCGATTTTGCACGTTGTTCAATGCGGCGCGCAGCTTGTTGAGTTCCTCCTCTTGCGTGTGAAAGCGGGCTTCAGCCGCTTGCACTTGCGCGCGCAACTGTTCATTTTCATGCTTGAGCGCCTGTATCAATTTAATCGCTTTGGAGATTTTTTCTTCCAGAATCTCGAAACGTTGGATATCCATCAAACGATCCTTCGGTCAGCGTGATGATTGATCACATTAGGTCCGCAGCGCTGCGCCGCATTCGCGGTTAAGCGCCTCCAAAATATTTTTTTGGCGCAATTCCACGTCCTCATCGCGCAGCGTGCGATCATCGGCGCGAAAAGTCAGCGCAAACGCCATGCTCTTCTTGCCGGCCGGTATGGGTTTGCCGGTATAGAGATCGAACAACTCAAGCCGCTCCAGCAAGTGATCGCTTGCACTTTCGATGACGGCGTAAATCTTCTCCGCCGGCACGTCGTGGTCAACGATAATTGCCAGATCCCGTTCAACCGGCGGATACTTTGGAATACTCCGAAACGTGCGCTGCCAGTCAATGTTGGCTATCACATCCTGGAGTTTCAATTCAAACAGAAAAACATCCGTTTCAATGTCATACTCTTTCAGAACTTCTGCCCGCAGTTTGCCCGCGAAGCCCAGGCGGTTTGCGCCGATGAAAATCTCCCAACCATGTTCGAGATAGGCATGTGTTGTCAACGGCCTGAAAACCAGCTTCGGCAATAACAAGGCGCGTTCCAACACCTCCACCGCTCCGCGCAAATCGGGCAACGCATAGCCGCGGGTTTTGCCCAGCCAATTCGGATTTTCCGCAGCGCCTACGGCAATGGCAGCCAAACGTTGTTCTTCACAGATTTCTTTGGCGGGTTCCTTCCAAAACGCCGCGCCGGCTTCATACAGCCAGACATCGCGGTTTTTGCGATTGAGATTGTACGCAAGCGATTGTAACAACGTGGCCGCCACCGCCGGCCGCAACACCGACAATTCTTCATTCAGCGGATTGATGAGCGGCAATGGCGCGCCGCCCTCCGGTAAAAACAACGCAGCCCGTTTGGGGGAAATCAAATCTATGGTAATGGCTTCATCAAAGCCCAGGCCCGTCATGGTACGGCGTAATTTCTCCAGCGCCTCTTCTGCGCGATTGCGCTCACCGCCGACAAAAACCTGTGAATGCAATTTTTCGGCGAATTTGTCATAGCCGTAGAGGCGCGCAATCTCTTCAATCAAATCAATCTCGCGCGTCAAATCCGGGCGAAACGTGGGCGCCGCCACCTGCCAGCTCGCGGCGGATTTCTTCGATACTTTGCACTCCAGACCGGTTAAAATTTTTTCCATGCGACCGGAGGGCACTTTGCCGCCCAACACATGCGTCACCCGCCGCGGGCGCAACGTGATTTTGACGGGCTTGATGGGCGCGGGATACACATCTGCGAGGCCGCGGGCAATCTCCCCGCCGGCGGTTTCTTGCATCAATTGTGCGGCGCGATTGACGGCGAACGGAATGCCGTTCGGATCCGTGCCGCGCTCAAAACGACGGCCCGCTTCTGAAGTAATGCCCAATCGCTTTGCCGTGCGGCGCACCGCAAGCGGGTTGAAATGCGCGCACTCGATCAAGATATTCTTCGTCGCATCACTGACTTCGGAATTCAAGCCGCCCATCACGCCGGCCAGCGCGACATTGCGATTGCCGTCGCAAATCATCAAATCTTCGGCAAGCAATTCGTGCTCCTGGCCATCGAGCGTTTTAAATTTTTCTGCGGCGCGCGCACGCTGCACAATAATTTTGCCTTTTTCGAGCAAATCATAATCGAATGCGTGTTGCGGCTGGCCGGTTTCCATCATAACGTAATTGGTGACATCAACAATATTCGAAATCGCGCGCACACCCACGGCGTTCAGGCGTTGGCGCATCCATTTCGGCGAGGGTTTGATCGCGATGTTTTGCACGATACGGGCGGCATAGCGCGGACAGCCTTCCGCATCTTTGATTTGAATTTTGATCAGTTGCGCGATGGGCGCGCCGCTTTCACGCAGCTTGATTTTGGGCAATTGCAAGGGCGTGCCGGTAATCAAACCGACTTCACGCGCGATGCCGATGATGCCCAGGGCGTCCGGGCGGTTGGGCGTCACCGCAATGTCAAAGAGCCAGTCTTGTTCGAGCGTATCCACAAAACGCTGTCCCACCCGCGCCTGCCCGTTCAAAACGAGGATGCCTTCATGCTCGTCCGACAGGCCCAATTCCATCTCGCTGCAAATCATGCCTTGTGATTGCACGCCGAAGATTTTGCGCGCTTCAATGATCAAGCCGTTCGGCAGCTTCGCGCCGGCGGGCGCAACCGCAACGAGTTGATCGACCGCGACATTCGGCGCGCCGCAAACCACGTTGAGCGTTGCGCTGCCGATATTCACCTCGCAGCGTTTGAGATGATCGGAGGCCGGAATGTTCTCACAAACCAGTACTTTGCCGACGACGATTGCCTTCAGGTCAGGCAGCAATGTTTGGCAACTTTCGACTTCGAAGCCGATCATCGGCAGGCGCTCGGCAAGAGCTTCCGCGGTCAGCGGTGTGTCAACGAATTCGCGGAGCCAGTTGTAAGTAAATTTCATTTGCCCGAAGTGTGTCACTCCAGATGAATGACACCCAGAATAGTTGTAGTTGTCAGCTCTACTTCGGTAGATTCATTTTTTGACCATGAAACACGCGAAAATTTTATCGGAGGAATTTTGTGTGTTTTGCGTGTTTCGTGGCATGATTTTCAATATGGCCAAGTAGAACTAGAATTGTCGCAACAAACGCACGTCATTGTCATAAAACAAGCGCAGATCCGTCACGCCATATTTTCGCATGGCCGGCCGTTCCACGCCCATGCCCCACGCAAAGCCGGTATACTTTTCCGAATCAATTCCCAGGCGTTCGAGCACAATCGGATTCACCATGCCGCAACCAAGCAACTCGATCCACGATTGTCGCGCTTCGAACCAGACATCCAGCTCGGCGCTCGGCTCGGTAAAGGGAAAATAACTCGGGCGAAAACGGGTTTTGACCTCATCATCAAAAAACTTGCGCGCAAACGCCGCCAGCACGCCTTTGAGATCGGTAAACGTTACGCCTTCATCAACCCACAAACCTTCGACTTGATGAAACACCGGCGAATGTGTGGCATCCGGCGTGTCTTTGCGAAAACACCGTCCCGGTGCGATGATGCGAATCGGCAACGGCTTGTTTTCGAGCGTGTGAATTTGCACCGGCGAGGTATGCGTGCGCAACAAATAGGTTGGGCCGTTGGCGCGGCGCGGATCGGACAGATAAAAGGTGTCGTGCAAATCGCGGCTGGGATGATCCGGCGGCAGATTCAGCGCTTCGAAATTATAATAATCGGTTTCCGCCAGCGGGCCGGAGGCGATCTCAAAGCCCATGCTCACGAAAATATTCTTGATTTCATCGAGCGCTTGCAGCACGGGATGGCGCGAGCCCAGCCGCCGTTGGATGCCGGGCAGCGTCAAATCAACGGCCGCGCCCTGCGCCCGCGGCCTGCCAATTTCATTTTTCTTCGCGGCAAACGCCGTTTCACTTGCTTCGCGCAATTGATTCAAGCGCTGGCCCAGGCGCGGGCGCAGATCGCCCTCCACCTGCCCCAATTTTTTGAAGGACTCGGTGATCTCGCCTTTGCGCGCAAGAAAGCGGATGCGCACGGCTTCCAAATCATTTTCATTGGAGGCCGCGTTCAGCGCTTCCGTGAAACGTGTTTCGAGTTGATCAAGCTCGGCAAATAAGTCTAACAAGGCGCCCACCTAGTTTTGCGCAAGCTGCACAAGATTTTGAAACGCCTGCGGATCGTTGACCGCAAGATCGGCCAGCATTTTGCGGTCGATCTCAACTTGCTTTTTCTTCAAGCCGTTCATGAATGTGGAATAAGACATGCCGGCCAGACGCGCGGCAGCGTTGATGCGCGTGATCCACAACCGGCGAAAATTGCGGCGGCGGACGCGGCGGTCACGGTAGGCATAAGTCAGACCCTTCTCATAGGTCTCCGTCGCGCTGCGCAGCAAATTTTTCTTGCCGCCCCAACGGCCTTTGGTTTTGGTCGTCAATTTGCGACGACGACGGTGTGAGGGAACAGCGTATTTCGAGCGAGGCATAATCTGTCAACTTCCTTGATTGAGGTTTATGTCATTTTACTCACAGCCTGGCATGCCGGCAAAAAACTCATCATCGAACGTTCGCTTCGCGGCCAGGGGAATTCCATTCAATGTCAAGCGATGAAACGATTCATCGCCGCGACTCACGCGCGCCCCAGCATTCTTTCCATACGCGGCGCGTCCGAAGGATGCACCAGCGTGCCCTGGCGCAAGCGGCGTTTGCGCTTGCGGTCTTTTTTGGTCAAAATGTGGCTTTTGCCGGCGCGATTGCGCTTGATTTTGCCGCTGGCTGTGACGCGCAACCGCTTCGCGGCGGAACGATTGGTTTTCAATTTTGGCATTGCTGTCTCTCTTTTATTTCTTCACGAAGTATACCACTAAATTTCTTCCTTCTTGCACTTGCCGCTCAACCTTGGCAATATCGGCAAGCGATTCCGTCAAGCGTTTCATCACCGCTTCGCCAAATTCCCGGTGCACCATTTCCCGGCCGCGGAAGGTGACGGTGGCTTTCACCTTGTCGCCCTTTTCCAAAAATTCACGCGCGTGCTTGGATTTGAAGTTAAAGTCGTGCTCTTCGATTTTCGGGCGGAAGCGCACTTCTTTGACGTGAATCACCGCGGCCTTTTTGCGGCTGTCCTTTTCCTTTTTGCCCAGCTCATATTTATACTTGCCGAAGTCCATCACGCGGCACACCGGCGGTTCAGCCTGTGGCGCGATTTCGACGAGATCGAGGCCGGCAGCCTCGGCAGCGGCCTGCGCTTCTTGAATCGAAACGATCCCCACTTGACTGCCATCAGCTCCGATCAGCCGCACTTTGGGCACGCGAATCTGATGGTTAATGCGGATAAACTTTCTTTGTTGTGACGTGGCTTGCAATCTCCTTTAGGAAGTTCACAGTTGAGTGATTTTTTAATGGCTATGCCTGGCCGCATGAGGCGATCTAGGGCAGCGCCTTTTGTGCAATTTCATCATGCAACTGCCGCACAAATGCAGCGATACTCATGGCGCCGAGATCGCCGGCTTTGCGCTTGCGCACGGCAATCTGCTGCGCCTCAGCTTCTTTTGCGCCGACGATTACCATGTACGGCGTCTTCTTTGTCTCGGCCTCGCGGATTTTATAATTGATCTTTTCCTGCCGATCATCAAGATGGCTGCGCAAACCCTGGGCGCGCAATTGCTGATCGATCTCGCGCGCATACTCCAGCTGGCTGTCGGTAATCGGCATAACCACCACCTGCACCGGCGACAGCCACAACGGAAATGCGCCGCCAAAATGCTCGATCAAAATACCGATAAATCGTTCCAGTGAACCAAAGGGCGCGCGATGAATCACCACCGGGCGATGCCTCTTGTTGTCGCTGCCGATGTATTCCAAATTGAAGCGCTCCGGCATGACGTAATCCACCTGCACCGTGCCAAGCTGCCACGTGCGGCCCAACACATCGCGAATCATAAAGTCGATCTTGGGCCCGTAAAACGCCGCTTCGCCGGGGGCGACAACATAGTTCAGTTGGCAGGCATCTGCTGCTTCTTGAATATCCCTTTGGGCGCGCTCCCATTGTTCATCATTGCCGCCGTATTTGTCCTTGTTGCCCGGATCGCGGAACGACAAACGCGTGGAGAAATCGGCAAACCCGAGCGTGCGAAAGACATATTGAATCAAATCGATGACATCGATTAGTTCCGCCTGCAACTGATCCGGTCGCACAAACATATGCGAATCATCAACCGTGAAGCTGCGCACGCGCACCAACCCGTTCAACTCGCCGGATTGTTCGTAGCGATACACCGTGCCAAACTCCGCCAGCCGGATGGGCAAATCGCGATAGCTGTGCGGTTTGGCATCATAAATCTGAAAATGATGCGGGCAGTTCATCGGTTTGAGCAAATATTCTTCACCCTCTTCCAGCTTGAGCGGCGTGAACTGGCTGTCTTTGTAATAGGGATAATGCCCGCTGGTGCGATAGAGATTGAGATTGCCGATATGCGGAGTCACCACCGGCAGATAACCGCGCTTGCGCTGCTCGTCCCGCAGAAACGTTTCCAGTGTTTCGCGAATAATCGTGCCGTGCGGCAGCCACAACGGCAAGCCGCCACCCACTTTCGGCGTGAGAAAGAACAGTTCGAGTTCCTGGCCCAGCTTGCGATGATCACGCTTCTTGGCTTCTTCGAGCAGGTGCAAATGCTGCTGCAGCATTTCTTTTTTGGGAAAAGAGATGCCATAAATGCGTTGCAGCATCTTGTTTTTCTCATTGCCGCGCCAATATGCGCCCGCAATGCTGAGCAGCTTGACGTGCTTCACCACGCCGGTGGCCGGCACATGCGGACCGCGGCAGAGATCGACAAAATCGCCTTCGTGATACACGCTGGGCCGGTCGTCTTCCAAATCGCGCAGCAATTCAAGCTTGTATTTGTCGCTGCGCTGCTCGAACAACGAAACCGCGCCTTCTTTTGAGAGATCTTCGCGCTGGAACGGCTGATTAGCGGCGATCACCTCTTGCATCTTTGCTTCGATGCGGCTGAGATCATCGCCGGTTAATTTGGTATCGACATCAACGTCGTAATAAAAACCATTTTCAATCGGCGGGCCGACCCCGAATTGCGCCTCCGGAAACAGCGCCTTGATGGCGTGCGCCATGATATGCGAGGTGGAATGCCAATAAACCTGCTGGCCTTCAGGATCGTCCCACGTCAAAAATTGCAGCGTACCGTCTTCATGCAACGGCCGGTTGAGATCAATCAGCTTGCCGTTAAATTTGGCGACCAGCGTTTTTTCCGCCAGTGAGCGGCTCAATTCTTTGACGATGTCTTTGGGAAGAACCCCGGCCGAATATTGTTTGGCCTTGCCGTCTGGAAATGTTATGCGAATGCTTTCGTTCACTGCGCAACCACGAAAAAGTTAAATGAGAAATAAAAAGTGGGCGGTACGGGACTTGAACCTGTGACCTCTTGCATGTCAAGCAAGCGCTCTAACCAGACTGAGCTAACCGCCCGAAGGGCAAAATTGATAAAGCGATGAATAAAAATTTGCGGGTCAAGATTGGAGAAAATCTTGCGGTGAGAGAAGAGTTGTTGCTAGTGCCAAGCTTCTGATAGCGTCTTCGTCTTATAATCCGATAATGAAAATGTATACCAGCATCCAGCTTGCCAATGTATCTTGATCATTTTCATGATGATTGGAGACCGCCGCGCCTGCGATTGTCCGGCGCGACTGACGTACTTTATCAGCGGGTCAAAGCCCGAAACCCAACTCACCACACGTCTCAAATCCTGAGCACGGTCAAATTGTTGCGAAAATAAGCGTCAAATGCCAAAAAGTCAATGGTTTTTTCTGGGATTAGGCGTTTAACTTTTCATACTCAGGTTAAAATTCTAAAAGTTCTTTGCCCAAAAAATTGAAATCCCACCCAAAAAAGCTTTTATACCTTTGCGGGATTTCCACTTTTATGGGCGATGCTTAAGGCCGCTCGAAGAGCTTCGATTTTCAACTTGATTGAAAGCCGGTGTAGAGCTTTAGCAAGGCAGGCACAGCGTCGTGATCCAAATTTATTGGACTCTCTGTGATTTATCTTCTCGGGTACACATCCGTACTCAGGAATTTCAGACCTGAGTCGGCCATCAAGGTGACCAACTTTGGCGCCTGGCCTGAGCTGTTCTGGACTCGAATCGCAGCAACAACGTTCGCGCCGGAAGACGTTCCCGCGAAAAACGCCTCTTCCTGCGCGATGCGCCTTGCCATCTCCTTCGCGTCCTCGGTTTTGACCGCTACAATTTCATCCACCAGCGACGGTTCTCAGAGCGGAAAGGTATAACCAATGCCAATGCGCTCAATCCTATGCGGCCCGGGCTGGCCTCCAATCAACACGGAAGATTCTGCGGGTTCAAACGAGTAGTAGCCCGAGAGGCTGTCATGGTTGTTTCGCTAATTAGTCCAATACATGTGAGGCTCTTGACTCAGCTTGCGCGCCATCTCGGTCATATCCAGAATTAGCTTCTTGTTAGTCAGGCCGGCCTCGCTCGACACCAGCGTCAGTTCTGCGCCGAACGCGGCCATATTATGCAGCTTCTGCTGGCTGAAGGCATCAGAATTGACAACCCGGATGCGGTACCTTTGGCGTCGCAAACCAATACCAGCGAGACGCCAGTGAAATCAATCACCGTGTCGCCGGCTTCAAACGGCCGTCCTGCTCTGCTCGCGAAATAACGACTCGCGCCTGGCGATTCTTAACGCTGCCGGCCGGATTCTCCCACTCGAGCTTTAACAAAATGTCCGCGCAATTGGGAGGAACGACTTTGCGCAGTCAAACCATCGAGGTATTTCCCACAGCATCGAGAATATGCATGAGTTAAGCCATCCTTTTACGATTTTCGAATGAATCTAAATTACGCCTGCGAGGATGATCGTGCGCACCCAATACGTCAAACGAAAAAGGCTCCGAGGTATGATGAAACCATCCAGCGGGGTGAAACGACTCAGTTGCGGCGGACGCAAAGGCCGCGTCCGCTGCGAATTCTGAGCCGTTAGCTGAATCTCTTCGTCCGGTCAAAAGCCCTCGGGGTGTAGCCGAAAAGTCTGCTTTCGGTCAAAACACATACTCGAAAACAGATGGTTAGCCTCATCGAGTATACAATAAAAAGGGGGGCGGCCACACCCCTCGCAGGCGTTTACGTTACGATCGGGCAAGATCGAAGCGGTCAAGGTTCATGACCTTGTTCCACACCGCTACAAAATCGTGCAGAAACTTCTCCTGGGAGTCCTGGCATGCGTAGACTTCCGCCAGGGCTCGGAGTTGAGAGTTCGAGCCGAAGATGAGATCAACCCGGGTACCGGTCCACTTAAGCTCACCCGTGGCGCGATCACGGCCCTCGAACACGTTCTCGTCTTCCGCAGTTGCCTTCCACACCGTGCTCATGTCGAGCAGATTCACAAAGAAGTCATTGGTGAGCGTTTCTGGCCGCTTGGTGAAGACGCCGTGCTGGGATTGTCCAAAGTTGGCATTCAAGACGCGCATTCCGCCAATGAGTACCGTCATCTCGGGAGCGGTCAGCGTCAGCAGTTGGGCCCGATCAACCAGCAGTTCCTCTGCCGGTACGGAGTATTTGGCTTTAAGGTAGTTACGGAACCCGTCTGCTGCCGGTTCGAGGACGGCGAATGAATCCACGTCGGTCTGGGCCTGCGAGGCATCTGTGCGCCCCGGCGCGAAGGGAACCGTCACCTCGTGACCGGCATTCTTCGCCGCCTGCTCAACGCCTGCGCATCCCCCCAGGACAATCAAATCGGCGAGTGAAACCTTCTTGCCGTCTGACTGCGCGCGATTGAACTCCTTTTGGATACCCTCAAGGGTCTTCAACACAACCTTTAGTTGGGCCGGCTGGTTGACTTCCCAATCCTTCTGCGGCGCCAGACGAATACGTGCACCGTTCGCGCCACCGCGCTTGTCCGAGCCGCGGAACGTGGAGGCCGATGCCCAGGCCGTCGAAACCAGTTGGGAGACAGACAAGCCTGAAGCGAGAATCTTGCGCTTGAGGTTCGCGATGTCCCGCTTGCCGATAAGTTTATGAGTGACCGCCGGAACGGGATCTTGCCAAATAAGCACTTCTTTCGGCACCTCCGGGCCAAGATAGCGCGAGCGGGGTCCCATGTCGCGGTGAGTCAGCTTGAACCATGCGCGGGCAAAAGCATCGGCGAACTCTTCCGGATTTTTGTGAAAGCGTCTTGAAATCTTCTCATAGATCGGATCCATCCGCATCGCCATGTCCGCGGTGGTCATGATCGGCGCGTACCGCTTCGACGGGTCGTGCGCGCCCGGTACCATATCCTTCTCGGCAACGTTCTTGGCGACCCACTGCCAGGCGCCCGCGGGACTTTTCACCAGCTCCCATTCGTAGCCAAACAGCATGTCGAAATAGCCCATATCCCACTTGGTCGGATTTGGCGTCCATGCGCCTTCAATGCCGCTGGTGATCGTATCATCACCCTTACCGGTACCGAAGCTGTTCTTCCAGCCCAAGCCCTGCTCTTCGATGCCAGCGCCTTCAGGCTCGGGACCGACATGTGCGGCATTGCCTGCGCCGTGGCATTTTCCGAACGTATGCCCACCGGCGGTGAGGGCGACCGTCTCTTCGTCGTTCATCGCCATGCGTGCAAAGGTTTCGCGTATGTCACGGCCGGATGCGATTGGGTCAGGATTACCATTCGGCCCTTCCGGATTCACGTAGATCAGGCCCATCTGCACGGCGGCGAGAGGATTCTCAAGCTCGCGGTCACCGCTGTAGCGCTTGTCGCCGAGCCAGGTGTCCTCGCTGCCCCAGTAGATGTCCTGTTCGGGCTCCCAGATGTCCTCACGCCCGCCAGCGAAGCCAAAGGTCTTGAATCCCATCGACTCCAGCGCGCAGTTGCCGGCAAGGATCATCAGGTCAGCCCAGGAGATTTTTTTGCCGTATTTCTGCTTGATCGGCCAGAGCAGCCGGCGTGCCTTGTCGAGGTTGGCGTTGTCCGGCCAACTGTTGAGCGGCGCAAAGCGTTGGCTGCCGGACCCCGCGCCGCCGCGGCCATCACCGATGCGGTAGGTGCCGGCGCTGTGCCACGCCATCCGGATGAAAAGCCCTCCGTAGTGACCGTAATCGGCCGGCCACCAGTCCTGCGAGTCAGTCATCAGCGCATAAAGGTCCTGCTTCAGGGCCTTCAGATCGAGTTTCTTGAACTCTTCAGCGTAGTTGAACTCCTTGCCCATCGGGTTGGACAGGGGAGAATGCTGATGCAGAATATTGAGATTCAACTGATTCGGCCACCAATCCCGGTTCGAGGTGCCTCTGCCGGCTGAGGGTTTGTTGGCCCCGCCCGTTACCGGGCATTTGCTTTGTTCGTCCACAAGTTTTCTCCTTTCGTTATCTGGACGTATGCATAGTGCTGCTATGAATATATGAAGTACCGCTGCCGATCTATTGCCCTGTTCCGTTGACTTCGTAGCCCTGCTGCCCCTTGTGGGGTATTGTTGCGACCGCGAATTTATTGGCTTGACAACGATTCACAAGAGCCGGGGCCACAAAAATTGAGCTATTCCTTGTTATAGATCACCGGCATCTGCCCTTTCCACCGGCTCCAGGTGTTTTGGTCAGTGATGAGATCAGCCATAAAGTGGCCAACGTTGATTCGGCTCGTCTTGCCGGGATTGAACAGGGCGCTTCTGGTTGGTGAAGGATGCACTTCATACTCGGTGACTTTGTCTTCATTGATTAAAGTGTCCGGTCGAACCACAACCCACGCGATCGCCTTGTCGTCTTGACCGATATTGTTCCGCAGGTAATCTGCCGCGTTTTCGTTGTCCACATGCGGGGGCAACAGCACACGCAGAAGTCCGATGACACACCTTTGTCCGAATGATACCGGCTCGTTGAGATCGCGGTTGCTGTTGCCCGCAGTGTTCATGAGCACAAACTTGGCCGGCTTTTCTGCCCGGTTTGCCTTGATGGCATTACACAATCGGCGAGTGGCATCGGTCACCAGCCTGCGCGGATGGCCATAAATACCCTTCCAGTTTAGGTTGTGCCCTAAACACGAGGCCACAGCTGCGCACCCGTTGACAAGCTGGGCCATTTCGGCATCGCTAAGCTCCAAGAGGCTTGCAAGAATAATGGACAAACGATCATGATTCTTGAGATTTTCGAGCAGACTTTCAGGCGACCGCACGATTATCCTTACATTCTGTCCCCGGTCTAGCAAGTGCTGCACCAATAACTGCCCAGTCGCCCCGCTTGCGCCAAGGACAAGAATCGTCATCTTCGTTCCATGCCTCCTGATACTAATGCCAACCATCGGCTGCACGCTGCTGCTCGCCTAAAACCATCTCCTTCACTCAAAAAACGCTTCAACTGAAACTCCAATACAGGGCAGTCCTGCCGCGGCGGGATTCAACTACTCCAGTTGCAGCGGACACAAAAAAGACATTTCCGCTGCGAACTCGGAGTCATTAGCGGTTTCGCCTTCTTGCCTTCCTTCTTCTGCGCTTTGCCCGCGAATCTGTTTTCTCGCTGCCCTTGGCTGGGACCATAAGTTCAAGTCTCTCACCGTATTGCTCGATGACTGCCTTGCGTATCTCCTCAAGTTTCTCCGGGGGAACTCCAAATGCCGTCGCAGAATAGTCCCACTGACGCTCGCGGATAAAATCACGTTCCAGTTTGCCGGTGCATTGCTCACAAAGGCCCAAATCGTCAAGCGGAAGGAACAGGTCACAAGCCTGGCATTTGCCCTCGAACTGGAATGCTGACTCGTCGAGGTCGTCATCAAAAATATCTTCAAGATCAAATCCGAGAGTGGCTTCTGTGAGTTGACTCTCTCCCAACTCTGTCAGGTAAACCTCATCCATTGTACGTTGCCCGCACTTCGGACACACAATACTCTTCTCAAAAACGGGCCTTTCCGAATCTTCGGAGATTGTGATCGTCCCTATGTCACAATCGAAGACCCTGCGGCATTTCCTGCACTCAAAATTGATTTTCATCACGATCCTTATGAACCGTTAACGTTGAGTTTAGCGGCAGGCACACGGGATGGTTGGAGCCAAGCCGAAACCGGCGCGGGTGACTGTTCACTGGGACGATTTGTTATGTTTTCATATTACTACTTTAATCGTCTACGCCAGATCTCAGACAAGCTGAAATCTGAAGCCCGGCGGGCAGCCATGAACACGACGCGTTCGAAAAACCACAAAGGCACCAGGAAAATTTCGATGATATTTTTTTTCGTGACTTTGTGCCTTTGTGGTCAAAAATCTTTCAGAATTCTGTTCTGTGTTTGAAAAGCTAATCGCGCAAGGCGGACGAGCCGCAACCCAAAAGCTTTCTGTTAGCGGATTTTACCGTAAGCGGATATAGCAAAAGCAGTATCCGTTTACAGTAAAATCCGCTTACCAAAAAGTCCGTGTTTTTTTCAAAGACTAAACTGGTTAGAGGCAGTATCTGCTTACAGTAAAATCCGCTTACAAAAAGTCCTGTATTTTTTGCAAAGATTAAACTTGTTAAAAGTTAACGTATGCGTCAGCCGCTCATTTAGGTGCGCCGAAAGCGAGTCGGCTGCGCGCGATGTTAGCCGCCTTTACGCTTTGACTGGTTGGCACTGGTGCTTTGGGAGCCTGCCATTATTTTTCCGCCCTCAAAGCCCAGCCTGTCCACACCGCGCCGAGCAAATCTACTAAGCCCAGACCAATCATAATCGGACCAACCCAACCCAAGAGCACAAAGCCCGTGAAAAACAGGAAGACGGTGACTCTGGCCGGGACGGTCCATTCAGCGAATGAATGCAAGTTGGTGCGTGCCGCCTGAATGTAGTAAAACGCCAGCACCAATGTCACCACGGCCAGCACGCGAATCCAAATCTCATTCGTGGGCGGCAAGCTTAACAGACCGAGAACGGTGTTGGGCATAACGACAAGCCCTACACCCATGCCAATTAGGTATACACCGAAGACTAACAGTGATGTTGAGAATTTATTCATGGTTTCTCTGTAAAAGTCAATTGATTTAACAATTGGGGGATTTGCTGCAACGGATAGGCAATTGCAAGTTCTAAAAGTGGCCAGTATTGAAAACTGGTCAACAGCTTTGTTTCACGAATTTATTGTTACAATTGAACACTTCTTAGAATCGCTTTCGTCTTGGGTGCTACGTATCTTGCAGGCAAATTTCACAGCGTGGCTACACCACCTCCGCCCGCGCCGGTAAAAACCTCAATGCACCTTCCCCACCGACTCCGCAAATGCAAACTTCGGCGACATCTTTTCCGTGTGGCAGCGCACACAGGTGGCCTCTGTGGTCCTGGCAAAGCCCGCGGCCTGGCCTTTGGTGCGCACGTGAAAACCGCCGCGGCCATGGCAGGACTCGCATCCGACGTTGGTCAGATGCGCGGTCGCGGCGGTTTGGTTGTAACCGGTTTGTTCTCCAAAACCCACGGTGTGGCAGCTCAGGCATTCGGCGTTCGCCTGCTCGTTTTTGGCAACGAGCGTGGCGAACGCACGGGCATGCAGGGATTCCTGCCATTTGCCGAAGATTTCCTCATGACAATCCTGGCAAGCCGAGCTGCCTACGAAAGGGTTTAGGAAAGCTGCTCCATTTCCGCCCGGCGGAGGTGTGGGGCTGGATTTCACCGGCTTGGTTTGCGCGGCGCGGCCTGCCGCGCGATAGCTCTCCAAAATCGGCGCAGCTTTGGGCGAGTCCGCGATTTTATCATTCAATATAATCTGCTGAAAGCTCGCGGCCTCACGTTCGCCGCTGTTCTGCTTTTCGACTTTGATCAGGCCGATTTCCCGGCCGCGATCGCCGCCGCTTATCACCAACGCATCACCGACATTCTCAATCAAGCGAATCGGTTGATGATTGCCCTGCGTCAGCAGCCAGACATCGACTTCGGGAAATTTCTTGTTGATCACCGACAACTCTTCCTCCGGGCCGAGATACACCACGGCTTTGAATTCCACCTTCTTATCGGCAAAATTTTTGAGTTGCTCGCGCAAAAACGCCTCATTGCCGCTCATCGAGGCATTCGCTTCACGATTGAAACCCGGCGAGATCAAACTGATCACGCCCAGCTCAAATCCCGGGCGCTTGATGATCTTCACCGGCGGCAATTTCATTTTGGTTTTGCTTTCCGCCAGACTGCTGAAGAGCAGGTCTTTGGCATTGCTCTGGCTTGCAACCTCCGCCAAATTTGGCGTCAGATCGTTTTGCCCCAGAGTCACGGCGTCATAGCCGAGTTGTTTCAACACTTTCAACTGCTCGCCGGCTTTCCATGCCGAAGGGCCGCTGGCTGCTTCGCCAAAATTGCCGCCCTCGAGCACGATTAAACCCGGATGCGCGGTGCGCAGACTATCCAACAACGTCATTCGCTTGGCCAGACCGCCACGCCGGCTGCCGCTTCAGCCACAGGGATCGACGTAGCCAATCGAACTGCTGGTGTAGACCAGGTTAAGTGTATGCTTGCCAGCGTCTTGCGCCGCAGCGGCGCCCGCCAGCAACCACCATGCGCCGGCAACCAGAACAACCCGCCAACGCACGTGGCTTGATTTCATTTGCATAACACCCTCGCATATGTTTAAAAAGGTTAATAGGAATTATCCGTTTGCAATCAGGATTTCATGCTTGCATCTTGGCGACCCTTCGTCTATATTCGACCTTCTCAAGTCGTTCTCGATCTCACGCTCGTTGTGGCGCCCTTCGACAAGCTCAGAGCGCTGGTTATCGGCGCATGCGGAGTTGGCCGCCGCAGCCTGAGCCGGTCGCCGGCTGAGCATGTCGAAGCCGAAGCCCGAGCCACGACAAATACCCTGTTCGCATGTTCCAACGATTGATACCCGTTCCATTCAAGAAAGTTTTGCATGATGCTTGTGATACGACGCCTGCTTTTTTTATCGACTCTTCTGCTTTTATCCGCTTGCGGCGACAGCGACTATGACGAGGCCAAACAGCTTTATGAACATTCGCGCGAATCCGATCCTTCCGTGACGGCTGAATTTGCCGATCCGCTGGGCCGCGCCATCGAACTGCTCGAAGGTTTTCTATCACGCAACCACGAAGACCCGGCTGCCACGTTGCTGTTGTGGCGCTGTTATTCCCGCACTGGCAACCCGCGCGCCACCGCCATGCGCGAAAGCATGCTAACCATGCCCGAGGCCATGCGCGACATCATGCCGGGTGAAATCCGGCGTGAACGCGATGATTACATGCGCGCCCAAATGGTCGAACTGCTCGGCAACATTGCGGCGCCCACCGAAACCAATTTTTTTGTCGCTCTCATGGAGAACGATCCGGCCACCGGGGTACAACAGGCGAGTGTCAAAGTGCTTGCGGAATTACGCAATCAACAAGCGCTGCCGGCGCTGCTGAAGAAACTCACCAACGGCGACGATGCGGTGCGCGCCGCGGTAGCGCGTGCGCTCTCCGCTTATCCGCGTTCGGATGTCGCAGATGCGCTGTACCTGCGCGTGTCCGACAACCGTGAAAATCCCGAGGTGCGCGGTAATGCCGGCTTGTCAATCGCCGAAATCGGCGGACGCAATCCCGGTTTATGGCATGACATCTCACCCAAATTTCAGCAACTGTTGGCAGACCCGGGCAAGTCACTTTCCACGCGCCTGCTGGCCGCCATGATTTTGGCGAAACGCGGCTACGCCGGCGGCCACGATCTTGCCTTTAAAAATGCCGATATCGAAGATGTGTTTACACGCGGCCTGGCCATTGTCACGCTGGGATTGACCGGCAACGAAAAAGCGCTGCCCGCCATCGTGGCAGCCGCGCAAAACAGCAATTGGAAATTGCGCTATCAAGCCGCAGAAGCGCTCGGCGATTTGAACGATCCGAAGGGGTTGCCTGCTCTCTACAAGGCGAAAGACGACCCCAATGAATTCGTGCGGCAGGCCGCGCGCGCCGCCATTGACAAAATCAAAGGCAAGGCCGGCCCGCGAAAATAGTGCGGTAAAATAAGTTTCCCAAAGTCGAGAAGCAAATAAATTTCCGGCAAGAAAGTTCGCAACAATTGCGCGTCCTTCATCGTTGAATCCTGCCGGTTGCATGTGACTGCTCATCTCGTGAGGAATGTTTTATGATTCACCTCATTCGCCTCGGCTTTAGCGCTTTGTTGCTCTGCAGTTTTTTTGATGGCATCCCCGCCGCCGCACAACAGTTTTCCCGCCCGCCGCGCGCGCTGATTGAGATTTCCGCCCAAACGCTAACGGCAGAAACCCTGCAATTTTTTTTCACTGCCGGCTTTGATATTGCCGAGGCGCATCCCCAATCTGGCGTTTTGGAAGTGATTGTGCATGCCAATGAATTGGAAGCGCTGCGCCGGCTCGGTATTCCGTACCGCATTAAAATTGCCAATCTTGAAACTCACGCGCAAGCGCTGCGCGCCGGCGATTACCTTGATCATTTTTATGACTACGAGCGCACGCTGGAGGAACTGGTGATTGCGCAGGCGATTTATCCGGATTTGATGCAACTTGCCGATATCGGCGACAGTTGGGAGAAAACACAGAACCTCGCGGAACGCGACATTTGGGCGGTGAAAATATCAGACAATGTGGCGCGGGACGAAGACGAGCCGGAAGTGTTGATCATGGCGCTGCATCATGCGCGCGAGATCATCACGCCAAGCATCGTGCTCGATTTCATGCAAACGCTGCTCGCCGGTTACGGCCAGAATCCCGAGATCACTTATCTCATCAACCATCGTCAAATCTGGCTCATCCCCATCGTCAATCCTGACGGCCTGGAGTATGTTTTTAATTCTGATCTATGGTGGCGCAAGAATCGCCGCCGTAATCGCGACGGCACGTTCGGGGTGGATTTGAATCGCAATTATGGCTTCAAATGGGGATTGAATAATATCGGGTCAAGCCCCAATCCGAGCGCCGCAACCTATCGCGGCAGCGAGGCGTTTTCCGAGCCGGAGATTGCCGCCATTCGCGATTTCGTTTCCGCCCGCCGCTTTCGCGCTTCGCTGTCATATCATTCCTACGGCAATTTGATGATTTATCCCTGGGGCTATTCGAAGGAACTCACACCCGATCATCACAGTTTCGTCGCGCTTGCCGACAGTTTGGTCGCCTACAATAATTTTACGCCCGGCCTTGCGATTGAAACCGTCGGCTATTTTGTGAATGGCGATTCTGACGACTGGCTGTACGGCGAGCAATCAACCAAAAACAAAATTCTTGCGCTCACGCCCGAAGTCGGCAATCAATTTCATCCCGACACGACGGACATCGAACGGCTCATTCGCATAAACCGCGGCCCCAATCTTTTTCTGACCTACACGGTGGGCGAAGAGCCGATCGTGGAACATGCGCCGCTGCCGCAGGTGATGGATCAGCCTGGGCCTTACGAAATTGTCGCGCGCATCTTGCCTCCCATCGTTCTCTCCCAGCCCGTCGCGCTCGCGCCGAACACGTTTCATGTGCATTATAACACCACTGGCACGCCGCCGTTTGAAACCGCGAATATGACGGCAACGGGGAATCCCAACGAATATGCCGCGATGATTCCGATCGTCAGCGGCAATCAAACGGTTTATTATTTCATCTCGGCGAGTGATGACAGCGGCCGCACCGGCTCTGCGCCGCGCGCCGCTACTGAAGGCGACTATTTTTCGTTTTATGTGAATCAAGCCACCGGCATCAGCCGCGGACAAGATCAGATACCTCAAAAATTCGCGCTGCACCAAAACCGGCCCAATCCCGTGCGCCGCGTCACAGAGATTCAGTATGAATTGCCGGAAAGCTTTGCGGGCAACTTCACGCTCGCGTTGTTTAACGTGCTGGGCCAGCAAATTCAGATACTCGCGCACGGCCCTCGAGCGCCGGGCATTTACACCGCAAATTGGAACGGCAAGGATAGCCGCGGCCGCGATCTGCCCGCCGGCATTTATTTTTACCGTTTGCAAGCCGGCAATTTTGTGCAAATGAAAAAGCTTCTGCTGTTGCGTTGATTTTAAATTAGCGCAAACATTGAGATCGCACAATATGCGCAACATCCCCTCAAGACAAGCTCTTTCACGCCTGCCGCTGGAAGCCGTCATCTGGATACTCGGCTTGATTGGGCTGGCTTGTTTGAATCCGTATGCCGATCAAGCTCCGAGTTTGTGCATCTTTCATGCTCTGGGATTGCGCTTCTGTCCGGGCTGCGGTTTGGGCCATGCAATTTCTTTTCTGTTTCATGGTGATTTTCAAAGCTCGTTTGCCGCGCATCCGCTCGGCATTCCCGCGCTGGTGATTTTGACCGGCAGGATTCTGTCTTTATTGCTAAACTCATGTAGAGGTATTCGCAGCTTTCCCAAAATCTGACGGAGGAGGATTATGGCCAATGCCATGTATTTATTGCCGGAGCTTGACGGCGATGAGATGGTTTTCGTGCAGGGTTTAATCAAAGATTGGGATGAACCACAGGCAAAACAATTTGCCACGGTTTATCGCGCGCGGCGGAAGGAACCGCAACTCATTCTGCTAACCACCTTGCTCGGCTTTGTGGTGATCGCCGGCGTGCAGCGCTTTATTTTGGGGGAGATTGGCATGGGCTTGCTGTATCTATTTACCGGCGGCCTTTGTCTGATCGGCACGATCATCGATCTGGTAAATTATCGGAAACTGGCGTTCGAATACAATTCGAAAGTTGCGCAACAAGTCAGCGTTATGGTGAGAGGCGCAACGGCATAAACCTTTTTCGCGAGACACGTCCGAATGCTGATCCCGAGGCTTTGGGATAAAGCGCTTCAAGCAGTTTGAAAAGCCATACCCACGAAAATAAAATCCCACAGAAAAAGCTTTTGAGTTTGTGGGATTTCATTTTTGTGGACAAGATTTTTCAAAATTTTATTCTAGGCTTGAAAAAACTAATCACCTAGACCGGATTTACGGACAGACTGAAAACCGAAGCCCTACAAGCAGCACAAAAACACTTTGCAGGATGATTTAACGGCGGAGAATTATTTCAACTCATTCTGCCGAACAATTATTCGCCTCTAACTTTCAGAATTTTATTCTGTATTTGATTCAGTAAGTCGCCTAAACTTTGCGATGGCGAAAACAAGTTGTAATGTGATCATTGACCATTCCCACCGCCTGCATGAACGCATAGCAAATCGTCGAGCCGACAAATGAAAATCCGCGCTTTTTTAGATCTTTGCTCATGGCGTCGGACTCGGCCGTCTTTGCCGGAATCTCCTTGAGGCTCTTCCAACGATTTTGCTTCGGTTTGCCGCCGACAAATTGCCAAATGTACCGGTCGAAACTGCCGAATTCTTTTTGCACCCCCAGAAAGGCGCGCGCGTTCTGCACCGTCGCCGCAATTTTCAGGCGATTGCGCACAATGCCGGGATCGGCAAGTAATTTGGCAATTTTTGTTTTATCGTATTTTGCAATCTTCCTGGCGTCAAAGCGATCGAAGGCTTTGCGATAGCTCTCACGCTTCTTTAAAATGGTGGACCAGCTTAAGCCCGCCTGCGCGCCTTCCAAAATCAGCATCTCAAACAGCCGACGATCATCGTGAACCGGCACGCCCCATTCCTCGTCGTGATAAGCAACGTAAAGCGGATCATCGCCGCACCATTCGCAGCGCCGTTTCATAATAATCTCATCAAAGTTAGTTGTCCGCGCCAGGTATTTAATTTTTCGAAATACTGCAACCCCAAAATCGTCCCGCAAACGTCCGGACCATTTTTTGAAATAAATCCGGGCTTACCGTTTAAACATCATTTCCCGCGTCTCAAGCGTTTTGCCGTTGACGATCACCTTCAGATAACACCGGCCTTCCACACGCGGCAGTGAGTTCTTGTCGGCAAAATGAATTTTCTTGCTGATTCTTTTCAATTCCCCGGCTTTTAGTTTGCCTCGCCAAAGTTGGTACACGCTTCTGCGCCGCGCCCGGCCTTTGCCCGGCTCGTCCAGCAACAACAAAACCACCGCCCCGGCCTCTGCCCGGGCTGCATTGTGAATCTCAAGATTACACGACAGGAACTGATTGAGCTTGATGCGTCGCGGGGTGTTGCTTTGCCAGGTGACGTTGAGCGCAGGGTTGGCGCCATAGCCCAGCAGCTTCAAGGCAGCGGGATGGCCGTCATCAATCAACGTGCGCAAGGCGCGTGCAAGAATTCCATGTCGCTGCTTCGTGGCATGCGGTGTGTTCCATTCTCGCGTCCACGCCAAAGCAACGTCAGGATTATCTTTCGAAATATCATTGAGATTGTTGGCAACGGATTTCTGCACATACTCCGAAAGATCGTCCAACAGCGGTTCGAGAATTTGCTTCAGCGGCGAGGGATCTTCCCTCAATTCGTTGAGGTGGGCGAGCATCTCGCCGCGTGGACGAAATGCTTCCGCCACCAGGCGCCGCCGCGCCGGGTTTTCATGCTCGATCCAGGACTGCACCAGCGGAAACACGGTTGCGACGCCATGCTGAATGACAAGGTTATGCAAGGCGGTTGCCGAAAGCTCACGCGGCCAGACGCCTTCCAACACACCGGTGTAAGCAAGCCATTCAAGCTGCTTCGGCAAATCATCCGGATAAAGAAGGGCCGGCACAAATGCCGCCACGCCGCGAATCTTCTCAACCGGAGATTGAGAGAGCGCTGTTATGAGCGCAGCGCCGTTCCGTTGCGCTCCCGACAACTTGACGGCGGCTTGCGCCATCAGACGGATTTGCTCCGGCATACCGGCGGCAAAGAAGTTTTTCTTCTCCAATTCAGCTTGCAGGCATTGCCATGCGACCCCGGGAAAATGTTGCGAAAGAATACTTGCGAGCGCGGCAATGTTGTTGCGCGCCGGCGTTTCTCTGTGTACCCCTTCGCCTTTTTTTTGTGCTTTGATATCCATCAAGTCTGCCGTTCGAGTGTTGCACAACAGAAAACGGCCTGCCAAGAAAGAATGGCGATTCGATGAAGTGAGCTTGCATGGGTGATATCTGATCACGCTACAACTTTTGCGGATGAATGCCGGGCGGTGATTTTATTGCGGCGTCGGCATGCCGAACTGCGCCCACTCCTCCCGCGACGGGCCATAGACGCCCGGCACACGCAAACCCGCCTGCCGCATTAGAACCGTCATCTGGCCGCGATGATGCGCCTCGTGACGAATAAGCGAGGACAGCGTGTAACCCAACGTCCATTTCTCACCATACATTTCCACTTCCTGTAGTAGCAAAGCATCCGACCAGTTCTTCGCGACTTGTTCAGCTACGGAACGCGCCGAGCGCTCGTACGCTGCCGCGATTTCTGCGACAGAAACGGGCGCGTTGTCAGGCTCGCCGGGCGCCGGTATCGTCAACCCGGCGAGGGTGAGCATCTCGGCGTGCGTCACAATTAAATGCCAGGCGAGAAAACCCAGCGAACGGCCGTCGGAAGTGACACGCTGACTCAAGGAAGCGTCGGTCAAATTCTTAATCATCTTGAGGGTGGCTTCACTTTCATACGCCCAATCCTTGCTGAAATCTTCGATCTTGCGATACATGCGTTTGCTCCTTTGCTTCATTCTTTGAGAAGTTTAAATGATTAAATCCCTGCGCGGCACGAGTCTTCGGCAAATCTATGAGTTGCCAAAGTTTTGCAAAAAATGCGCGCGTATTTGCTCTATGAATGCGATCCGGCTTGCCAAAATCGATTGCCGGCCGCACCGACTCGCGAAGGCTGTTCCAGGAACATCCTGCAGCGCTTCGATATTGACGCTGTAGTTTAACTCGACTATGCCACATTCCAAAAATCACCGCAGTGCCGCGGAGGTCGCAGATCAAGATTTATTAGAATTCCCAGCGAACTCTGCCTCTCAGCGGTGAATTTGACATAGTCAAGTTAAGCCGGCAGAGTGACAACCCTATGTCAACAGGCTCTGCCTTGCGGCAAATTTATCAAAAAAAAACGCCCACACGCCAATGCGCGTGGGCGAAAATAGGCATTAAATTGTTCACTCACTATTGTCCGAGAATGTAGGCGAACATCAACGGCGCTACGATACTGGCATCGGACTCCACGATGAAACGTGGTGTTTCCTTGCTGAGCTTGCCCCAAGTGATTTTCTCATTCGGCACCGCGCCGGAATAGGAACCATAGCTCGTGGTCGAATCTGAAATCTGACAGAAATACGCCCAGAACGGCACATCTTTCACGCCGAGATCCTGATACAACATGGGCACGACGCAGATGGGGAAATCTCCCGCAATGCCGCCGCCGATTTGAAAAAATCCCACCCCCTTGCCCAGCGAATTTTTCTTATACCAATCGGCCAGCCAG
Source organism: uncultured Cytophagia bacterium (assembly GCA_964457925.1). Classification (GTDB taxonomy): domain Bacteria; phylum Zhuqueibacterota; class Zhuqueibacteria; order Zhuqueibacterales; family Zhuqueibacteraceae; genus Coneutiohabitans. The sequence goes on along the minus strand of CAYWGH010000001.1, from coordinate 249,329 downwards.
ACCATGCTCTCAATGCCGGATTTCATCACCGCGGGCTGGAGTTGCCTCTTGTAACAGTAGGAGGCAAAAATATTTCCCAACGTCGAGTCTTCCCAGCCCGGACAGACAATCGGCAAGCCCTTCGCGGCGGCCGCGAGTATCCAGCTATTCTCCGGGTTGATTTCATAATACTGCTCCATCTCGCCGGAAAGTAAAATCTTGTAAATGAATTCATGCGGAAAAAAACGTTCGCCGTTATCCTGGGCTTTTTTCCATTGCGCAAAAATGTGTTTTTGTACCCGGCGAAACGCTTCCTCTTCCGGGATACAAGTATCCGTGACGCGGTTGTACCCGCTCTCCAGAAGCTGCGTCTCTTGGTCGGCGCTCAGTTCGCGGTAATTCGGTATGCGTTTATAATGCTTGTGCGCCACCAAGTTCATGAGATCTTCTTCCAGATTCGCGCCGGTGCAAGAAATGATGTGAACCTTGTCGCGCCGGATCATTTCCGAGAGCGAGATGCCCAACTCGGCCGTGCTCATGGCGCCGGCGAGCGTGACCATCATCTTGCCGCCGCTTTCGACATGCGCTTTGTATGCTTTGGCGGCTTCTATCAGTGCAGCGGCATTAAAATGTAAAAAATTCCGTTCAATAAATTTTGAAATCGTGCCGTTCATGCGATGCCCTCCTCCAGGGAGCTGCGGTGATAAACAAAAGGCTCTTGATAAAAATCAGCGTTGACTTCTTGCAATGATGCATTGCACGCATGAGCCGTTATTTAATTACTTAAATGTACTTCCTTACCTCGTGCGATGCAATGAACTTTTTTGAGGAAGGCATGGTGCATCTTCTTTTTCGCAAGATGGGCAATGATAAACGACTTGCGCAAACCCAGGAACAAATTTTGAAAAAATGAATGCTGCCAATCCGTTTGCGGGAGCCGCACTCAAAAATTATTTCGAAGTTGCAGAGCCAGCAAATTGAGATGGCCTTGCTCTCGCCAGGCATCCGCTCCAAAACTTGCTTCATGATGCTTCCAGATACTGTTTGCCGCGCTGCGCCAGCCGCTCCAGCCAGTCGGCGTGACGCTGGATTCCTTCCTTCATCCAGTTGAGTGAGGGAATGACGTTTTGCTTGGCGTGCTTCCCCCAATCCGGGCGAGAACCATCCGCGTCGGTGAAACCAAATTCGCGCGCGACTTCCCATGAGCTGGTGAGATTGCCCGTGCGCGCAAATACCTTCGCGTCCTGCGCCAACGCTGCCACGGCACGTCCAATAAACAAGGGGGATTCCGACTCTAAAAAATTTTTATCCTGTTTTCCGGCAGCGCGCCAGTTTTCCGCCGTGACACCGAAGCGTTGCAGCATTGCCTCCGAGCGGAGGTAGCCGGGCGTGATCGCGACAGCCGCCACCCGGTGCGGACGCAACTCTTCAGCCATGGCAGCCGTCAATCCTTTAAGCGCAAACTTAACTACTTGCGCCAACACATTGCCGCTGGAAAACAATAAATCGCCTTCAACGACTTCAACGATCAAACCGCGCCGCTTCTTGATCATGAGTGGCGCCGCATGCTTCGCGGTGATTACATGCGAGAGCAGCGCTTGCTGCAGCGCCGCGGCGGCGTTCTGCAAATCCGTTTCCCAGAACGACGACCATCCGGCCAGCAAGGGATCTTCGCCAGCAATGGCATTCACCAGCACATCAAGTTTTCCATGTTCGTGCGCAATTCGTTCAAAAAAATTTTTCACTTCAGTTTCAACGGTATGATCAAGGCGCGCCCAGACACTCTCGCCGCCGGCGGCATTGATCAACTCTGCTGTTTCCTCAATTGTCTCGGGGCGGTTGTAGGCTGAGGGGGTGCCGCGCACGCTTCGTCCGGTGCAATAGACCGTTGCTCCGGCCTCGCCGAGCGCAAGCGCAATGCCGCGCGCTGCGCCACGTGTGGCTCCGGCTACCACCGCGATTTTACCTGAAAGAGGCTTTTTCATGAATTTTTTCTCCTTGTATGCGTGAACTGCGGCTTGCTTTTTTCCCAGTTCGGCGAAATAATTGTTCGCCAGTTTATCAAGACAAATTAGTTTTTCAATTCAGAATAAGAGCAGCGATTTCTGACGGACGGCGCGGCAAGAATTGTTGAAGGGAGAATCAAGTTTTGTTCTTGGTTTGCCGTGTTGGGCGTTTGAGCGGTGCAATCGTTTTGCCCTGGGCGGAGTCTGCAATCAGCGTCGCCAGCCGCTTTAAGCGCGTTTCCTCCTTCTTGGCGCTGATCACCCACCAAGTGGCAGAGCGTCGATACCACGGCGGTTGCGCCTGAAAATATTCCCAGGCCTTTTTATTTGCGCGTAATTTCTTTTCATATTTGGGCTCGAGCTTTTGCGGCCTTTGTTCGAATGAATAAAGTCCGGATTTTTTCACGTCACGCGCCTGAAAGACAGCAAGTCCTGCGGGATTCATCAACCCCATCTTGGTGAGTTCCTCGACGCGCTTAAGGTTGATTGCGCTCCAGACACTGCGGGGGTTGCGCGGGGTCACACGAATGGTGTAGCTTTCGTCATCAACACTTTTGCGCACGCCATCGATCCAGCCAAAACAAAGCAGTTGATCCACCGCTTCCGGCCAGGTGATGCTGGGCTTGCCCGAACTTTTCTTGTAGAATCCCACCCACAATTCTTGCGCTTTGTCGTGATTCTTTTCCAGCCATTTGCGCAACGCTAAGGGCGTAGCGAAGAATTTGATTTGCATGGAATGCTTCTCTCTGTTGAATCAGCGTAAATCATGCATGATAATACTCAGGTCTCGAGGTTTGAGGATCAAAGCCTTCTTGTTCGAGCAGTTGATCAAGGCGATCCAAGAATTCGGTTAATTGGTTAAGCAAGCGCGGCTCGCCGATCGCCGACAGCCTTAAGAGATTCACGAGATCGGTAGCCATGTGGTAGGGAAGTTTTGTGCAGCGCGCCTGCGCCAATTCCACCAAACGCTTTTCTCCGGGATGCAGTTGACGGTTAAGCGCGAAGATCACGTCAAAATAACTGGCGAGAAGTCCCGCCAACCGATGATTGATACTGATCAGATCGCCGCGCCTCACCGCCTTTTCCAATTGATTGGCGTAAGAGGGAATGACCCGGCGCAAAATGGGATGATTGAATGCGATGATGTTGCGCCGCAACGCCTCGGGATAATCCTGCCGGCAAAGGGTTTGCAAACCCGCAAGCCAGCCGCGCGCGTCGGAAAAAATCTGCGACTGTTTGAGGGTGTGGCAAAAACACGTGGTGTAACCCAGGCTGGCCTGATGCTCGCGCATGACGCGATGAATTTGATTTTCCATCCAACCAACGTCGAAGTAAATGATATCGACTTCTATTCCGGTGGCGGCATCCAACCATTCGTCGCCGGGTCCCCAGTGTGTTAGACCGAGGTCGGCTTTGGTAGCGCGGCCGGCGCGCTCGACAATCTTCTGGCGCACCGCCAGGGGAATATCGCTTCGGGTATAAATATACAAATCAATATCCGAAGACGGATCAGCAACCAGGTTGCTGCGCGAACCTGCCAGCGCAATGGCTTCAACGTGCGGCAACTCTGCGAACATTTCAGATATGCGCCGGGCGAGCGCGGCATGAGTCGATGACATGAAAATTTTTCGGAGATAATTATTCTTGAAGAGAAATGGCCGTGACGCGGTTAATTGGGGCTGCTGGCGACGTAATGGGCTACGACTTTCTGTGCGTGTTCCAAAACCATTTGCTGCAGCTGTGGCGGATGTAGAATTTCGACTTCGGGACCGAAGCCGAGCAGCCAATCCACCATGACTTCCAGCGCGGGAACGAGAAACGTGATGATCACGCCGTTATCCGCCGTCGGCTCTTCCGCAACGCCGAAGAAATAGCGGTGGCGCACACGCTTCACCACCGCCGGATTAAACTTGACGCGCACTTCCTGCGGATTTTCAATCTTGTTCCACTCTTGCAAATATTTGGTAATGGAAAAACCCTCGCGGGGAGTATAAATTTCATCCAGGGCTTGCATGGATTTAATGCGATCGGCGCGAAAGTCGCGATAGTCTCGGCGCAGCCGGCAATACGCAATCAGATGCCAGTGATCATTGTAATAAAGCAGGGCCAGGGGTTCAACACAGCGTTGCGTAATCTCGCCGGTATTCAAGGCGCAATAGTCCATTTTCAACACACGGCGGCGGACGACGGCATCCTGCATCAGCGTGAGCACGTCGTCGCGAAAACCGTTTTGTTGCGGGGCCGGTTGCGTGAAAACCTGTGTGACTTGTTGCAGGCGCTCAATGTACTCCTGGCGATCCTCCGGCAACACCGCGCGAATTTTCAGCAATGCGGATTCCGCATGCTTTTTGAGAGAGGCGTCGGTGAGGCGTTGCACGAATTCACCGCCGACAAACAAGGCGCTGGCTTCCTCCTGCGTGAACATGACCGGCGGCAGATGATAACCATCCACCAAGCTGTAACCCTCGCCCGCCTCAGCCGCCAGCGGCACACCGGCTTCCTGCAACGCCAGCAAGTCGCGATACACCGTGCGTATGCTGATGCCGAAATGCTCGGCAATATCCTGTGCACGAATGAGCCGGCGGCTTTGCAAGAGCAGAACAGTGGCAACCAGTCGATCGATGCGATTCATGGTTTGACAGACGGAATTTCTACGTCTCACTCCGAAAAATCGTTGAGACGTGTTGTTGGTATTATGATGAGGCGTCGGCAGACGCTTGTACGCCAAAAATGTGGCGATAACTGCCGAGCCAGAATGTTACAACGGCGGCCAGAACAAAGATCAACAATACCAGCAGCATGAACAATTCGTGTCCGAGTGAGGCCGTTATGGCGGCGGCGGCAAGCGCCGCCAGCCGCACAAATTCCAGCTGGAATGCCCATTTTCTTTTATCCAAAATTCCTCCGAGCGTCAACAGAGCCAGCAGAATCATTGCGGCAGTTGTGATGCACCAGACTGCCGGCCAAACGCTTTCCTTTTGGAGCAAATAGAATGTAGCAGCGATGACCGGCAGGAAATGCACGAACACGTAAAGATTCAAGCCGAGCGGCGTTTTGGTATCATACTTCACATAGGTTTCAGGCGTCACTTCGGGGTGCGGCGGCAGCGGAGCCAGGCCTGCCGGGCGCCACTCCGGCGGCATGACGAACAGCTTCACTTTGTCGATAAAACGCGGAAATTGCGAAGCAAGGTTTTTGAGTTTTGCCCAGTAATGAAAGTTCGCCCAGATGGGGTTCCAACTGTTGAGCGGTTCGGTTACGCCGTATACCACCGGCTCGGTTTCCGGCTCAAATGTTCCGAACAAACGATCCCAAATGATGAAAATGCCGGCGTAATTTTTGTCGAGATAGCGCGGATTTCTGCCGTGATGCACGCGATGATGCGAAGGCGTATTCATCACCCATTCCAGCGGGCCAAGCTTGTCGATGGCGCGCGTGTGAATCCAAAACTGGTAAAGCGTATCGAAAGCCGACATGGTGAGAAACATCAACGGCGGAAAGCCGATGAGCGCAAGCGGCAGATAAAAAATCCATGAAAACCAGCTTTGAAACGTGCCCTGCCGCAATGCCACGGCGAGATTGAACTCCTCGCTTTGATGGTGCACGATGTGCGCGGCCCAGGGCGCGTTCATGCGATGGCTGACGCGATGAAACCAATAGTAACAAAAATCCACGCCGAACAACAACGCGATCCACGCCGGCATTGATTGAGAAGAAATTTCCCAGAAAGCAAAATTTTCATAAATCCAAATGTAACCCGCAACGATAGCGACTTTGCTGAAAACGCCCACCACTTGCTGCGCTACACCACAGCTCAAATCATTAATAGCGTCGTTAAAGCGATAATACTCCTTGCGCTCATGCCGCGCAAACCACACCTCGAAGCCGATTAACATAAGAAAAAATGGAATTGCCAGCGCGATGTAGTTGATATCCATTTAGGTCTCCGCTCTTGCGTTGCATTTTATTACAAAAAAATAAAAAATCGAGAAAACGTACACAGTCATAGCCGGAAAGTCAAGTGCGAGTTTGATCTGCTCGCAGGGCTAACTCGAGGGAATATCCGCGTTTTCTCCGTCCTCAATCTTCTCCCTAGTCGGTATATATAAATCCGTAACACATTTGTCACAATCTTCATCGCCTCAGGCTTCAGCTTTGTGAGTGGCTCAATGAGTGGGCGCATCAAAAATGGATTTTGACAACCTTCAGAGGCTTCACCTATGGCCTTCACGTTCTTACCCCGCCGCTGCTGTTCCGTCGCATGGTTTTCGTTGCTTGGCTGGCATCTTGTTCTGTTTCCGCTGTGCGTGTTAGCGGCAACTGACACGCTCTATGTTTCCGTTTCCGGCAGCGACACGCAGGGCGATGGCACGGCGCAAAAGCCGTGGCGCAGTGTAACCTTTGCCTTGCAAAACGTACAAGCCAGCGCCGCTTTCCCCAAAGCTCTCAAACTCTCTCCCGGCACATTCAGCGCTGCCGCCACAAACGAAACATTTCCCCTCCAGTTAAAAAATTTCGTGGCCCTCGTCGGCTCTGGGCGCTTTGCGACGATCATCGATGCAGGTCAAACGGCGAGAGTGTTCACCGGCACTAATGTGCAGCAGGCCAGCCTTATGGATTTGTGCCTGCAAGACGGCAAAGCGTCCGGCGCGGCGCAAGCCTCCGGCCAGGGTGCGGGTTTGTGGGTTAAAGGATTTACCAAATTGCAACTGGTACGCTGCCGGGTGCGCAACAATCAAGCGGAAGATCTTGGCGGTGGCTTGTTTGTCTCGCGCGGCAGCGGCTTTACACTGCAAGATTGCTGGCTGGAAAACAATATTGCATTCAACGGCGGCGCGCTGTATCACGACAGTTCCACCGCCACGATCATCACCGGCGCGACGATGCAATACAACAAAGCCGCGAACATCGGGGGCGGCATGTTCATCGCCTCGACAGCGCCCGCCATTCAAAAATGCCGGATACGCTGGAATACTGCCGGGCAAATTCAACGGACGGGCGCAGGCGGCATTGTGTTGCAAAACGCCGCGGGCTCCATCATCGGCGGCGCATTTGATCTGGGCAACGATATTCATGAAAACGTGGGAGCAACGGACGGCTCGCAATTACTTCTGCTCGATAGACCGACGATCGTCGACGCGCGTTACAACTTTTGGGGCGCTTTGCCGAGCCGGCGCGTGGCTTCACCCCCCGATCAAATAAATTTGAGCAATGCCCGCAATGTTTCCATCAACGCGACATTCGGCGCACAGGATTTCTATGTTGCGCCCGGCGGTTCGGATGAAAACAACGGCACGCCGCAACAGCCCTGGCGCACGATCCGTTATGCCCTCAGTCAAATCTTTGCGACCGAACTGGACACGCTGCGGTTGCACCTGCGCAACGGCGTTTATAGCCGTGCTGTTACCGGCGAAAGCTTCCCAATTCAACTCAAGACACGCATTAACCTGCTGGGAGCAGGACGCGAGACGACGATTATTGACGGCGCGGACTGGCATGAATCGGAACTAATCAACAGCGCCAATATTTCGACGGTACGCATGGCCGGCTTGACTTTGCGCAATGCCAATAAAGGCGCGCTGCTGCTGCGCGCGTGTGAACGTGTGCAGTTGGATTCCCTGCAATTTGAAAACAACAAAAACAGTCACGGCGCGGGATTGCGCTTGATCAATTGTGAAAACATGCGTCTGACGGCGAGTATTTTTCGCGGCAATCAAAGCACCGGCGCGGGTGGTGCATTGGCATTGTACGGCGATAATAATGAGATTTCCAGAAATGTGTTTATTGATAATCTCGCGCAATCCGGCGGCGCGGTGGCATGTGATTCCGGCAGCGTCACCGTCTTCACGCAAAATGATTTCACCGGCAATCGCGCGGAAATCGGCGGCGCGATGTATATCGCGCAATCACGCATCGAATTAAGCTCGAATCGCATGCGTAACAATCACGCCACCCTGGGCGGCGGGGCGATTGCCCTGGACGGCGCTTCGCTGCCGCTCATCGGCGCGAATCGCAATCGCGGAAATGATATTTATGACAACACAACGGAAGGACAAGGCAGCCAGCTTTATCGCGTGACGCCGGGATTGACGGTGGATGCGCGTTACAACTATTGGGGTGAAATTCCGCACGCGCGTATCGCGCATCCATTCACGCAGTTTTCACTCGTGGAATACCGCAACATTGCCATTCGCCTGCCGCGCGGCACACGCACAATTTTTGTCGCGCCGCACGGACATGACGAAGCCTCGGGCGCCAGCCCGGCTGAACCGCTGCGCACGATTGCCGGCGCTTTGAAACTGTTCTTCGGCACACCGCAGTTGCCCATGCTGCTGCAATTGCTGCCCGGGCGATATGCAAAAACCACCACTGCCGAAATTTTTCCGCTGCCACTCGAAAGCCATGTTACGATTGCCGGCAACAAACGCGAAGAAACACTCATCGAGGGCGACGGCAGTCGTCGCATTTTCGAAGGCCGCAAACTGCAAAACGTCACGTTGCGCCATTTGACTTTGCAAAATGGGAAAAGCGGCCAGCGTGGCGGTGCGGTATTGCTGGATTCAGTGCAGGTCAGCTTGATCGATAGCTGCTGGTTTCACGATAATGCTGCGGTGCAAGGCGGCGGCCTGGCATTGCGCAACAACACCGGCGCCGTGATTCAGCATACCCGTTTTGAGCGCAATCAGGCGCAACTGCGCGGCGGCGCGATCAATGTCGAGGGCGACAGTGTGATCATTCAGCATTGCGAATTTTTCGGCAATCAAGCCGCCGGCAGCGGCGGCGCGCTGCACGGCAATCGACCGAAGCTCGCGCAAATTCTGTCGAATCGCATGCGCGGCAATCAAGCGGAGCAGGGCGGCGCCGTGGCATTGTCGGGCGGCATGACGCACATTTATCGCAATATCATCATTGACAACGAGGCCACGCAAACCGGCGGCGCGATTTATGTCAATGCCGAGGCGAGCGCGATTATCGGCGGAACATTGGCAAACGGCAACGATCTCTATGGCAACACCGCGGCGGTGAAGGCTACAAGCCTGTCCGGTCCGGCGCGCAATTATCCGATTGATGCGCGCTACAATTTCTTTGGCGTGCGGCCGGATGACGCGGTGGTGAGCGAGTCCGGAAGCTTCGATACGGTAAATTTCCGCCGGACGAGCATCATTTTGCCCTTTGACCAACGCACGCTTTATCTTTCCCCCGCGGGCAGCGACAGCAATGCCGCGCCCTCGGCGCAAAATCCGCTGCGCACGTTGCGGCAAGCGCTGCGCTTGTTTGTGTCATTGCCGGGAGATTTATTCACGCTCAGCCTGGCTAACGGCATCTATTCCAAAGAAACGAGCGGCGAAATTTTTCCGCTAGTGCTTCCGAGCCGGATAGAATTAGCCGGCAGCCATGCCGACAGCGTGTTGCTCGAGGGCAGCGAGGCGGGGCGAATACTCGAAATCGTTGCGGCAGAAAGCATCGCCGTGCGCAATGTCACATTGACCATGGGAAACAATGCCCGTTTGGCAAAAGCCGCTGCCGGGGAAAATGGTTCGGCATTGCGAATTCAGAATGCGCAAAATATTCGCGTGACCGGCGTGCATTTTCACAACAACGTGACCACCGGATTCGGCGCGGGCTTGTCAGGCATTGGTGTCAGCGGACTCTCCGTTGTGCAATCGCGTTTCACACAAAATCAAGGCACTGGCGCGGGAATTTATTTGTTAAACAGCAGCGCAGAAATTCTCGCCAACACATTCATGAGAAACAGTTCGCCAACGCCCGGCTCTGCCATGTATTTGGACAACTCGCCAGTAATGATCAGCGGCAATCGCATTACGCAGAATCATGTGGCTTCGGCCAGCTTCGGCGGCGCAATTTATAGCGCGGGCGCGGCATTGCCGCAAATCGGCGGTGAGCCGGGACGCAGCAATGATATATTCGGCAACACCGGCGGCGCCATTGGCCGCCAGCTTTCACGCGCACCGGGCGCAACGAAAATCAATGCCCGCTTAAATTACTTCGGCACAACGTCGCCAACAGAAACCGATATTTCGCCGCTGGAGGGATACGAGATTGCGCCAACCCGCAATCTGCCGCTGGCAGGCAACAATCCACCAGTGTGGAGCACTGTTACACCGGCGGCAAATCAAACTCTCGTCGCATCAAAACGTGATACCGTGATATTCGCCGTTGCTGCAATCGATGCAGATAACGATGCGTTGAGCTACACCTGGTTTGCCGATAATTTTCCGGTTTCATTTGCGCAAACCTATGCGTTTGTCGCGTTTTTCTACGCCCCCGGCGAACACAACATCCGCGTCGAAGCAAGCGACGGCGTCAATACAATTGCGGCGGAATGGAAAATCAACCTTACGCTTACGAGCGTGGCCGAGCCGCACGCAAACGTGCCGGCGCAATTCAAACTGGAGCAGAGCTTTCCTCATCCCATACGTTGGGGCATGGGCGCAAGCCGCATTACATTTCACGCAGCCAGGCAAAGCATGATCGAGCTTGTGCTTTATGATGTGATGGGCCGCCGTGTGCGCCGCTTGCTGCATGCCGAACAGCCTGCGGGCATTCATGAAATTTCCTGGAATGGTCGCGATGACAGCGGCAGAATGCTGCCCGCCGGAGTTTATCTGTTGCGCATGGCAGCGGGCAGTTACACCGCAACACAAAAGTTGATTGTGGTAAGATAAACTCCCGACACAACACATGACAACACAAGTTGCATTCTCAGAACCGAGAGAATGAGCAAAAAGATTTCTTATCTTTGGCAATCGTACTTTGAGAATAACGATTGCATCTCTTGGCTAAGTATATTTTATTCAAGCTGCTGATTCGCTTTAGTTTTCCCGGCGCCAACTTTGCAATTTTAGGCAACGCCGCCACAAAGCTTGAATCTAATGTTTGGGGTTATTCCTCATGAAGTGCTAGTCGGGGACATGTGGCAAGGAAGCGTGACAGCGGCAAGAATTGCCGGTTTCAAAGAGACAAAATTCAAGGCCTGAGTACAACCTGAATAGGTGTGCTCAGGCCTTTTGTTTTTGATGAATTTGCTGGCAGTGTTACATGGAATTTTGAAAAATTAGGCATTTCACTGAAGCCAACTGGAGGTAAGCTATGCGAGTACCCCACGCCATTGCACGTCAGAAGCACCTGGCTGTTATATCTTTGCTGCTGTTTACCCAACTGCACGCCCAACAATACGGCTGGACCAAAATTGCGCAGCCCACCACCTCGTTTATCTCCGCAGTCCACTTTGTGGACAGCCTGAACGGCTGGATTGGTTTGTATCCTCGCCGATGCGGATAAGTCCATCTTTCGCACGCGAGACGGCGGATACACGTGGCAGCGGCAAACCGCGCCGCTTCCTCCCAATATACGATCCATCGGGTTTAATGATCTTTTTAACGGCTGGATTGTGGGCAATCTTGGTAACGCCTTCGGTTATATCATCCACACGAGCAACGGCGGACAGACCTAGCAAGAGCAACGCCAGCTTTTGTATCGAAATTATATTGGTTTGGGGGCACACAACCCGCTCGAGGCAACGGTGACCGGCAGCCTCGACTCTTTTTTTACCACCGCCGGCCTGATCGTGCGCACGAGCAATGGCGGGAAGAATTGGCGCGAGCAGCGTTACTTGAGTGGAATTGGCAAAGCTGACTTTGTTGATGCTCGCTTGGGTTGGGCATATGCTGCTTCAGGTGATTCTGAAGGTTTAATTCACACGGCTGATGGCGGTCAAACCTGGACGATTCAGCGTTACGATCTTACGGAGATGAGAGGTTTAGCCAGTTTTGATTTTGTTGACTCTCTCCATGGCTGGGGAATAGACAGGTTTACCTATCCATGGCTAATTCACACCATTGATGGCGGCGGAACCTGGAAAAAGCTATACAAATTTCCATTCGACGGAACAAGTCGTCTCTTTTTCGACATCGTGTTCGTGGATACACTGAATGGCTGGTTGATTGGCAGCGGCATTGTTGATGGTAGAGATCAAGGAGAGATTTATCGTACCACCGATGGCGGTCTAAGCTGGACCGTTGAGATGCGAGACCCAAAGGTTTTTGCAACCCAGGGATTTGCTTTGGATCCGCAGCACGTTTGGGCTGGAACGACATTGGGTGAGATTTTACGCTACGGCCTGATCACCACGGTGCAGGAACGCGAAGCACAAATTCCCGCCGGTTATGCCTTGTTGCAAAACTACCCCAACCCCTTCAATCCCACCACCCAGATCGAATATCATCTGCCCAAACGAGCCCGCGTGCTCTTGACTTTGCATGATTTATTGGGAAAGGAGGTGCGAACGCTGGTGCGCGCCGTGCAGGAACCGGGCATTTATCGAGTGCCGTTTGACGCCGGCAATTTAACTGCCGGCGCTTATTTCTACACCCTCAAAACCGATGATTTTGAGCAAACCCAAACCATGACCTTACTCAAATGAAAGGAGCCTGTCATGAAACTCTCATCATTATTTTGGCTGATGTGCGCCGGGGTGATGGCCGCTTTGCCGGCTTCCACCGCAAGCGCGCAAACCATTTCATTCGCTTGGAATGAAAAGGTGGCCACGGGCATTGCCGCCGACCCGGACACCCTTGCCGGTTGGCGGCGCGCCGCGCTGGAAGGCTATACCGACAAGATGAGCGCCAAACAGGGCGAGGCCCTGACCTTCTACGTGAGTGTGCGCAATGATCTTTTGCCCAGCAACTATACCGTGGCAATCTATCGCGCCGGCGCCAGTGACGAGCTTAAAACCACCCTGGGCCCGTATACTGGAGTTTTTTATCCGCTGTATGACAAAAATGGTGTTGCCATTTATCCCGGCGATACAAGCCGGTTTCCGGTGGACTATTGCACCGGCTGCAACTGGTCTTCCGCGTTTTCAATAACGATTCCCTCCAACTGGCCGAGCGGATTTTACTATGCCAAGCTCACTCTCAGCGCAGATGCCTCGAAAGTGGGCGTCATTCCCTTTGTGGTGAAAGAAGATCAGCCTGGCTCGACCTCGAACATTTTGCTGGTCATCGCGTGGAACACCTATCAAGCTTATAACTACTTTGGCGGTGGCAGCCTGTACTGGTGGACCGGCATCTTTGATACCACGGCAGCTTTTTATATTGACACGGTCTCGTTTCGGCGGCCTTTTGTAACGCATGCCTTTGCCGGATACCGACTCGTTGGGGCAATTCCTGTTTTTCGAGAAACAATTCGTGAGCTGGGCGGAAAGCAATGGCTATACCTTGGAGTATTGCATCGATTTTGACGTGGACAGTGATAACCCAGCTCAAGGATTGCCACTCTTGAGCAGCTACAAAACAGTCATTTTTCCCGGCCACTCAGAATACTGGTCAAGAAATATGAGGTTGAATATCTCAGACGAACCAGCTAATCAAGGGCAACCGACAACCTTTATGAAACTTGGCGGCAATGTGGCGTTTTTCGCAGCGAATAACTGCTAATGGCGGGTTGATTATCTTGATGCCAGTGGCTCTCGAATGTATTGCGGCAAAGTGCGCGAGCAAGGCGGCACAATCGAATATAATGCCTATTGGTTGCGCCACCAACCCGAAGGCCAGGAAGCGCAGTTTATGGGCGTGCAATTCTTCGGCAACAACAATGTTGCGGGCAAGCCCAACAAGGTCAAGAATCAAAACCATTGGATTTTTCAAGGCACGAATTTGGCCAATGGCCAGGAATTTGGGCTGGTGGGACAGGGAAGCCAGGGGCTGGCTTCCGGCGAATCGGATCAGAGAGACAGCTTATCTCCCCCGAATATCGAGCTTCTGGCCCAGGTGACGATTCGTGCGCTGATTCCGGGGTCAGGAAACGACGATCACGATGGTGAGGTGGATTCGCTGCGTTCAGAAGTGACCTATTGGGAGGACACCGCCACCAATGCGCGTGTTTTTGCGCTGCCGGCGGATTCGGTTGGTGTTATGCGCTCTTCGGCCCGGACAGCAATAAAATCGCGACCATGACCCGGAATATTCTCGATCATTTCTCCTTCAAGAAGTATTGTGGAAACATCTATGCACCATTCTTAACCTGGGGAGATGATGAGACCGCCATTACACTCGATGGCGACACCTACCTTCTTGCAAATAAAATCCTGACTCTTACCAACAGCTTCACCCTCACCATTAATTCTGGCGTCACGCTTTATGTGCAAGGCACGCTCGTCATCGGCTCGAATGTCACCATCACCGGCGGTGGACAAATTGTAACCAGCGGCAGTGGCGACATCAAAGTCACCAACAGCGCCGAGGCTTTGGCGTTCAATAACAGCCGCAAGCTCGCGCGCGACGGCAGCGGCAACTATCACGTGGTGTTCGAGAGCGACGGTGAAATCTGTTACGAGAAGCTGAACAACAGCGGTGCACTCGTAGCGTTTCGACGCCTTAGCGCCGGCAATGGCAGCAACAAATATCCGGCAATTGCAGAGCGCGGCGGCCGGCTTTATGCAGTTTGGCAGCGCTATGATGCCGAGCTGGTCAAATATGCGGTTCATTTCCGCAAAAGCACGGACAGCGGAGCAAGCTGTGGAACCGTTACGACGCCGGCTTCAAACATCAGCGCCTCCTCACCATTGTTGCCGGCCATCTCCAGCCCGGCAACGGACAAGCTCACGCTGATCTATCGCACCGGCAGCAATCTGGGATCACGCATCTCGGCCAACGACGGCAGCAGTTGGTCCAGCGGCACAGTGCCTTCCACCAACAGCAGCGACAATTCGCCCAGCCTGGCCTGGTCCGATACTTATTACGGCAGCAATTCCCGCTCACCTTTGGTTTATGCCAGATCATCATCGGCGGCCATCAATTACACCTACTATCGCAACGGCCCGGATTCCTCCGGTTGGGGTTCGACAAGAAATCTCTCGCAAATCGTGCCGGGCACATACAACAGCCATCAAAAGCCCTCGCTTGCGCCGAGCGCCACCTCCGGCAACAAGCGGCTGCATGCGGTGTGGGAGGCCCGTTATGGAACCAGTGGAAATTATTATGTCATCATCCACCGCAAAGCCATGGATTGGTTCACCTGGCCGAACGTGTACTCCGCGACTTATTATGAGCAGCAAAAAGAGCCTTCCATCACCGGCCTCGCGAATGATACTGCCGAACTGTTGTTCAAGCTCTCGACGCAGAATTCCATTTACAAAATACACTATACCGGCTCTTCCTGGGGTTCTCCGGTTTATATCGGAAGCGGCGCCAATCCCTCCGTTTCTGTCGGCTATAGTGCCGCAAAATATGTTTGAAGAGACGGCAGTGCTGCGCCTTATCAAATCAAGTTCAGCAGCGAAACCTTGAGCAAAGTCGGCGAAGAGCCGTTGGTGCTTGCCTATCATCGTTCCATTGCCGTGATCGACACGGCTACCGTGTTGGATTCCACCCGCTATGCCTGGCTTGAAATTCGCCGGGACAAAGTCGTGGTCAAAACAAAAAACGGCGAAGAATATCTCGTTTCGTTTGTTGAGGCCAAAGAAGATTCGGCAACTCTCACGCCACAAAACATATTCGAAAATTTGGCTTCGACAATAGCATCTGTACCGGCAGAAGCCGAGAGCCTGCTGATTGGTTATTCTTTTGATGGAGAGGGTCTATCTGCTATCAACGATATTTCCACCAACGCAGCAGTTGACTTTGTCCTGAATAGAAAGAACGGCGAATCGGTACGATTCCCGGTGGCCGCGTTCAACGTTGAAAATATCCCTGAAACAAAGGGCGTGCTGGCATTGAAGGCTTCTGCTTTTGCGGGCGATGAAATCAGCTTGAGCACGCACGTTCCCGGCATTGCTAAAAAGTCAACACTGCTTGCCAGTCTCGGCCATGCTTATGAAATTGTCGGAGAGAAGACAGCCAAAGAGTTGAGCCCTGCTGCGAGCACTGAAGTGCCATATGGCTTTACGCTCTCAGTTCATCCTAATCCCTTCAATCCCTCCACGCAAATCCGCTTCACTCTGCCGGCAGTGAGGCTTGTTTCTTTGCGCATCTTCGATATCACCGGCCGCTTGGTGCGTACCTGGAACGAAGAGCCGCGCAGCATTGGAGAACATCTCATCGTTTGGGAAGGGAATGATCAAAATGGCCGGCACGTCGCAAGTGGAGCTTATTTCGCCGAACTGACAGCAGGCGAACACAGAAAGATTGTTAAGATGACATTGTTGCGATGACGGCGTAAGTTTACTCGTCTCTAACAAGCCTCGACTCGTTCGAGGCTTTTTTGTTTGCGGAGATGCCCGCGATGATCCAGAAAAAGATATAACATGAAAGTGGCATTGCTTTTGCGAAAATAATGGCGCGGCGTGAGCTTGCACGCGGGTTATTCAATCACTTAGATGAAAACAAGCTGGCGGCAAGCTCAATTACGAAACGGTCAGTTACAGGTATGAACGTGCAACGTTCGTTTCATACAAAATTTTCATTTATGGCGGAAAACAATTTTTTGACGGCGAATAAAACCTCGTTGCGCACGAGTTTCAAGCCCTGGCGCAGTTACTCTGCGGGCATGCGAATGTTCGTGCTCGCGCTGGCGGTTTGCGGCCTGGTGTTTTCGGCGAATGCGATCATCTCGGATATTCAACCGCAAAATCTTTGGGGATTATCCTATGGCACCGCCGCCGCTTTGCTCATGCTGGGCGCGGCGTTGTTCGGCATGCGGCGGCGGTTTGCCCAAACCGCTTTGCGGCGCGGCCTGGGCAAAGCGCAAACCTGGCTGCAAGTTCATCTCTATGGCGGCGCATTGTTTCTCGTTTTGATGTTCATGCACACCGGTTTTCGGTTGCCGCACGGCCGGCTGGCGTGGTGGATGTGGCTGCTGAGCATCTGGGTCACGGTGAGCGGTTGCCTGGGTGTCTTACTGCAAAAATGGTTGCCCAAAATTCTCAGCTCCGGCCTGGCGCTGGAAGTGGTGTATGAACGCATTCCCGAGCTGATCGCTGAAATTCGCGAGCAGGCCAATGCCTTGATGCAAACCTGCACTGATCCAGTGAAGGATTTTTATCGCGAACATGTTGCCGTAGCCCTGGCTTCGCCGCAGCCGCGCTGGATTTACTATCTCGACATCACCGGCGGCATTCAAGCGTGCGTCAAAAAATTCGATTACCTGCGCCGCTTGCTGCCAGCGGAGGAAAAGGAAAAACTGAACACGCTCGAATCATATTACAAAACCAAACTCGAAATCGACGCGCATTACACCCTGCAGCGGGCGCTGCGCTGGTGGCTTTATCTGCATGTTCCGGCTTCACTGGTCTTGCTGGTGTTCGTCGCGCTGCACGTGTTCGCCGTATGGTATTACTAATCACCTCATTCATCAACGATTGGCTAGCATCACTGTGGCAAAAACAGAAGGCAACAAAGGCGTTTTCGGCAAATTGAGGCTCTCCCTCGCGCGCCGCTATGTCTTTCCGGAGGCGCGGCGCAGTATGATTGTTATAGGAGGCATGGGGTGTCTCGGCGTGCTCGCCTACTTCGTAATCGATTTCGCCTGGCTCAAAAGCAGCTTTACCGCCAGCGGCCCGGTGTCTTCTTTTCATGCGAACTTCGAGAAGGATTGCAGCTCCTGTCACGAACAGTTCAACGCGGCCACCAGCGCAAAGTGTTCGGTCTGCCACGAGAAAACCGGCGATGCGCTTGGCGTGTATTCGTTCGCCGCGCACGACGTTTACCGCTCGGGCGATGTGAGCCGCATCAAGACAAATGCCGAGGAACATCCATGCTCGACATGCCACCTCGAGCATGCGGGCCGCGAAGCGAAGATCACGGATGTTCCAGATGAACGCTGCATGACTTGCCATGAGTTCGGTTCCTTCAATCGCAATCATCCGCAGTTTGATTTTGTGGCGCAACAAACGCCGGATGATTCGACCCTGCGCTTTCCTCACATTCAACACGTGAAGGAAGTCGTCAAACAAGAAAAGTTGACGGATATCGAACGCGCATGTTTGTATTGCCATAATCCGCAGCCCGATGGCAGGCATTTCGAGCCGATCGCCTTCACCACACATTGCAGCTCATGCCATCTGAAATCGAACAGTGAAACGCCGCCGTTGCGCATCCGCCGATTGGGTGATCCGGCGCCGGGCGTCGAGTTGCTTGAAGATATGCAGCGCCGCGGCGGGCCGGCCCTGGTGTGGGCGAAAAACATGAGCGCGAGCGAATTTCAAATAAAGTCCGGCAATCGCGTGGTCAAATCGCCGATCCGGCATGCCGACCCGTGGATTCTGGAAAATTTGCGCACGCTGCGGCGCATGCTTTATCCCGAAAACGGTTTGACGGATTTGATTAAAGCGAACGGAGCAGGCGCGGTGGCGCCTCAGATGCCGGCAATGCAACCGGTTTATGATGAAGCGTTACAAACCCTGCGTGGTTATGCCGAGGCGCTGCGCGGCCGCCCCGAACCGGAGCTACAACGGGAGTTGGTCAAAATCGATTCGTTACTCAAAGTCGCGCAAAACAAAATACGCCGCCAGACGTTTGCGGCAAAGGACGCCGGGCTTTTTATGCCTGCGACAAAACTCAATTCCCAAGTTTCTCCGGCGCAGGCGCAGGAGATTAACGCCTTCGCAGACGATCTCACGCGGCGCTGTCAACGGTGCCATGTCGTCGCAAATGCCGCGATTCAACGCGTGCAAAAGGATCAGCAAATCTTGCAGCGTGCTGAATTCAATCATCGCGCGCATATCTTGCAACGGCGTTGTCTCGACTGCCACGTGGAAATCCCCATTTTGGCGCAGGCCAGCGCAGCGGCAATCCCGGAACCGGTGCGCGATCACTCCGCCATTCAAAACATTCCGGAGATTGCAAATTGCCGCAGTTGCCATAATTCCGCCGAGACCTCGAATCGTTGCGTCACATGTCATTTTTTTCATCCGAACAAAACGAATCGTTCGAGTATGTTGATGTATCTTGACTGATCCTCTGGCCTTCACCTGTTCAATGGATAAAAGGTAAATGGAATTCCCTGGAGTCTCTCAACAAAATTCGCCAAGCGAATTAACGAACATCCGTCATTCCTTATTGCTTTGAGTGCATCCCATGAAAGCCAAATTCTTCTGCACCACCGGCATGCTGGCCGGGGCAAAATTCGAGATCGGCAAGCAGGCGACCATCGGGAAAAACGGCGGCAACACCATTGTGCTGGATCCGCCGCAGATTTCCGATCGCCACGCCCGAATTTTTTGGGATGACGCGCATAAATGCTACTGGCTCGAGGATCTCGGCAGCCGCAACGGCACGCAGCTCGACGGCATGTGCGTGAAGCGGCGGGAGAAACTGGGCATGTTGCATGTCATCACCCTTGCAGGGCTGTTTGATTTCGTTTTTCAAGCGCTGCCGGGCGAGGCGCAATTGGCGGCCAACCGAAATGGTTTCAAAGTGCAAACGCCTGCCAGTCTGAACCGAAGCGCTAAAAATCAAATCGGTTCGGCCAAACCGGTTTTCATCAAACGCGAGGCGCCGGCG
Source organism: uncultured Cytophagia bacterium (assembly GCA_964457925.1). GTDB lineage: Bacteria > Zhuqueibacterota > Zhuqueibacteria > Zhuqueibacterales > Zhuqueibacteraceae > Coneutiohabitans. The sequence goes on along the minus strand of CAYWGH010000001.1, from coordinate 229,882 downwards.
CGCGCACGGCGGCGCTCGAGCTACAGCCGGACAATGATCGAAGCGCTGCCGCTGCCATTTTCCGGCGCGTCATTCGAAGCAGAAAAATTCCGGGAGTTCCAACAAACCAAAATCGAGGCAACGCTTGATCCGATGCCCAGGGCAACGGATTTTTTGCTCGAAATCAAAAACACCAACGGCGGCTGGCGAAATTTTCAGCTCAAAGCGGGAGAAAACGTTGTTGGCCGCGCGCCGGAATGCGAAGTGTGCATCGACGATCCCTCGATCTCGCGCCGGCACGCCGTATTGGTGGTTAATCTTGACAAAGTCAGCGTGCGTGATTTAGGCAGCCGCAATCATACGTTCGTCGGCGATGAAACCGCGCTCACGGAAATTGCAATTCCGTTGCAAGCGCCGCTGCGCTTCGGAGCCATCGAAGCGCGCATTGTCACGAACGCCGCCGCCTAAACGCCAGACCCAGAGGTTTCTTTACAGAACGCCATAACAAACTTTTTTCATTCAAATTGCCGAAGGAGAGATTTTTAGTATGTCATTCATTGTCGGGCAGCCGTCTCTTCGCCGTGCGGGTGGTGCTGGTTGGAAGACGTGGTGTTTGTTCTTTTTCTTTTTTGTTTTCGCGGTGTATACGTTCATCCTCGCGCTGAGTGGATGCGGCCCGGCCAGCAATCCCATGCAAGCGGTGACGCCGGCGCAACCGCCCACGTTAACGGTGCAGGATGTCCAGACGTTAATGACGCAGGCAGTCGATATTGCCGAGCAAATGAACGAAAAAATCAATGTGGCCGTGATGGATCGTGAAGGAAATGTCCTGGGAGTTTTTCGCATGAACGGCACACGTTCAGCGGGTCCGGCTTCGGAGGCCTTGCTCGGTGAAATTGCCAAAGCGCGAACCGCCGCCTATTTAAGCAGCAATCAACACGGTTTCACCACATTGACCGCGTGTTACATCACGCGCGCGCATTTTCCGCCGCGCGCGAACAATACCGTTGCCGGACCGTTGTTCGGCGTGCCGTTTTCACAAATCGCTACGAGCGACATTCAGCCGAACGGAGGGCCTTTGCCTCCGCTCGGGCCGCCGCAACCGAATCCCCGCAATATTCCGGGCTTGACCAGCATCTCCGGCGGCGTGCCCATCTACAAGAATGGTGCATTGGCCGGCGGGCTTGGCATTAGCGGCGGCTCGGACACGTTTGTCGCGAATCCGCCCAATCCTCCAGTTGCCTCGAATTTGCTCAACAACATGTTCATTTATTGTGAAGGCGTTTCGCGGGATGAAGTGATTGCGTTGGGCGCCGTGCGCGGCTATGAAGTTCCCAGCGACAAGCGCGGCGACACAATATTTTTGGATGGCATTCAATTGCTGTACGCCAACACCGCGGCGCCGAATTTCAATTTCAGATTGACTTGGGACAGCCTGGCGACCCGCGGAACCATCGATCCCAATTTTCCCATTCAAGCAACTCTGCCCGCTAAAATGCCGATGGAAGGTGAAGTGATCATGGATGCCAGCCACGATTTTCGCATGAAAGACGGGACCTTGCTCACCGCGGCAGAGGTGCGCCAAATCATTACACAAGCGGTCACGCGCGCCAGCCGCACCCGCGCGGCGATTCGCCGCCCCATCGGCAGCCCGGCACGCGTGTTCGTCGCCGTGTCCGATCTTGACGGCACCATTCTCGGCATCTGGCGCATGGCAGACGCGACGATGTTCAGCATGGACGTTGCCGCGCAAAAAGCCCGCTCTGCGGTGGCGTTCAGCAATCCCAACGACGCCATGGGCATGCAGATGCGCGCCCTGCTGGGAGTGCCCGCCGGCGCGCCACTGGCGGTCAGCACGCGCGCCATCGGCTTTTTGAGCCAGCGGTATTATCCCCCGGGCATTGATCAGGGCGCGCCGCCGCAAACGCTGCCATATGAGAGCGGACCATTTTATCAAAATGTCGACGGCGTATTCGATTTCACCATGCAACAAACCATGCAGAATCGCGCGCCTTTTCAAAACGGTTTGCAGGTTTTTCCCGGCGGTATTCCGCTTTACAAGAATGGCCAACTCGCCGGCGGCATCGGCGTGAGCGGCGACGGCGTCGATCAAGATGATTATATCGCGGCCGGCGGCGCGATGGGTTTTGAAGCGCCGGCGAGCATTCGCACGGATCAGTATTCCTACAAAAATGTTAAGCTACCTTATATCAAATTTCCGCGCCAGCCGGAATTGCCCTGAGATGAACGCTTTTAAATACCGCCGCCTGATTGGAATACTTGTACTCGGCAGTCTCGGCGCGTTTGGCGTTGCGAGAGATGAAGCCCTGGCGCAAAAACGCGCCGCACGCGATTCGCTTCGAGTGAAAAACGAAACCTTGGTGGGATCGCGCGCGCGCATGAACGCCCGGCGATCAGCGCTGCGCGACTCGTCGCAAATCAATAACAGAACCATGGCCGGGCCGCGCACGCGCGCGGCCAGCCGCCGGACAACGGCGCCCCCATCTCCGCCGCCCGTACAAGATTTCGTGCCGATCACGGATCGCTGGGAAGAAATCAAACCGCCGGAGTATGAGTTGAATGTCAAAGGGCGATGGCATGATCCTTTCAATCAAAACAAACTCAAGGGCGATTATCCCATCATCGGCCAAAATACGTTTTTGATTTTAACCGCCGTCACGGATAATTTTCTCGAATCCTCATGGCTGCCTACGCCCAGCGGGGTGAGCACGGCAAATGCCCAGAGCGCCAACTTTTTTGGAGACGGCAGGCGCTTTTTGGCAATCGAAACCCTTCGTTTCACGATTGATTTGTACCAGGGCAATGTTGCCTTCAAACCGCGTGATTGGGAATTGCGCGTGACGCCGGTATTCAATCTGAATTACATCGATCTGAATGAGAACAATACGCTGCGCATCAGCCCGCGCAGCCGCACCGACCGCACCGACCGCCAATTGGCGTTTCAGGAATTATCGCTGGAAAAGCATTTGTTCAATGTCAGCGACCGTTTCGATTTCATTTCGTTCAAGGGCGGCATTCAACGCATGTTCAGCGACTTTCGCGGTTTTATTTTCAGTGATTTTAATTTGGGCGGCCGTTTGTTCGGCAACCTCAGTTCGAATCACTATCAATACAATCTGGCCTATTTCTACATGCTGGAGAAAGACACGAACAGCGAGTTGAACACCGTCTTCGACGACCGCCACCAGCAAGTTTATCTCGCGAATATCTATAAACAGGATTTTCTCACGCTCGGTTACACCGGGCAATTGAGTTTTCATTACAACAAAGATCGCGCGAGCGTTTACTACGATACCAACGGCTTTCCCACGCGGCCGGCGCTGTTGGGCGCCGCCATTCCGCACACGATTAATGCATATTATCTCGGCTGGACCGGCGACGGCCATTTTGGCCGGCTCAACCTTAATCATGCGTTCTATCAAGTGTTCGGCAAAGACACGCGTAATCAACTCGCCGGACGGCGCATCAGCATCAACGCGCAAATGGCGGCGCTGGAATTGTCCGTCGATAAAGATTGGAAACGCTACCGGGCTTCGGTGTTCTATGCCTCCGGAGATGCCCGGCCGCTTGACGGCGTGGGGCGCGGCTTTGATACGATTGTCGATCAACCCTTTTTTGCTGGCGGAACGTTCAGCTTTTGGAATCTGCAAGCCATACGTCTGCAGGGCGTGAACCTGGTAAATCGCTTCAGTCTGATACCCAATTTGCGCAGCAGCAAAACACAAGGCCAGCCCAACTTTGTGAATCCCGGGATGGTGCTGTTCAATCTCGCATGGGACGCGGATTGGACGCCGAAATTGCGCACGGTGTTGAATGCGAATTACCTGCGTTTCGTCAACACCGCGCCGTTACAGCAATTTCTCAATCAATCAGCCATCCGCAACGACATTGGACTCGATTACGGCTTGGGCATTATTTACCGCCCCTTTCTAAACAATAATGCGATTTTCACGATTTCCGCTTCGGCGTTGACGCCGTTCGGCGGTTTCAGCGACATTTACCAATCACCGCGGACGCTGTATTCTGTGTTTACCTCATTCGTGTTTACTTACTGACCCGATGCCATGAACTTTCGTTTGATCCTGTTGCTGCTCATTCTCGTCGCCGCCTCGGCATTCGCGCAAACCGATTTGATGAATCAAACACAACGGCAAGCCGATCGCAAGAGCAAAGGTTGCCTCAAATGTCATCAAGGCATCGAAGCGATGCATAAGAACACTGCCGTCAAGATCGGCTGCACCGATTGCCACGGCGGTGATGCGGAAGCCACGACGATCGACAAAGCGCATATACAGCCGCGTTATAAAGACCAGTGGAAAACCTCGGCCAATCCGGTCGGCTCATACACGCTACTGAACAAGGAGAAACCGGAATTCATTCGTTTTGTCAATCCGGGAGATTTGCGCGTGGCCGAAGAAGCATGCGGCGCGTGTCACGCAAAAGAAGTGATGAATGTAAAGAAAAGCATGATGACGCATTCCGCGCTGTTGTGGGGAGGCGCGGCCTACAACAACGGCATTCTTTCCACTAAAAATTATATTCTAGGCGAAAGCTATAGCCGTGACGGCCTGCCGCAACGCATCAACACCGTGCCGCCGCCCACGCCGGACGAGCTGAAGAAAGGCGTATTGCCGTTCTTGCTGCCGTTGCCGCGCTGGGAAATTTCACAACCAGGAGATAATTTTCGCAGTTTTGAACGCGGCGGCCGCGTGCCGCGCATCAATCCTTCGGAGATCGGCTTGCCCAATCCGCTCGAAGAACCGGGCAAGCCCGACAACAAACTCAGCGATCGCGGTTTGGGCACACAATTGTTGATCAGCTCGCCGGTGCTGAATCTGCACAAGACACGCTTGAATGATCCGCATTTGTCGTTTATGGGAACCAATGATCATCCGGGCGATTATCGCTCGAGCGGCTGCTCCGCGTGCCATGTGGTTTATGCGAATGATCGCTCGCCGGTGCATTCCGGACCTTATGCCAAGTTCGGCAATCGCGGCGCCAGCTTTACTGCCGACACGACGATTTCCAAGAAAGAATCCGGGCATCCCATCATTCATCAATTCACGCGCGCGATTCCGACCAGCCAATGCATGGTGTGCCATATGCATCAACCCAACGGCTTCGTTAACACCTTCCTGGGTTATCAAATGTGGGATTATGAAAGCGATGGCCAGGCCATGTATCCCAAGGAGCAGAAGCAGCTTTCATCCGAAGAGGCTTTCGCCGCATTGCAGGCCAACCCCGAGGAAGCGGTGCTGCGCGGCAATTGGGGCGAGCCGGCGTTTTTACGCTCTGTGACGAAACTGAATCCCAACATGAGAACGACGCAGTTTGCCGATTATCACGGCCACGGCTGGATCTTTCGCGCCGTTTTCAAGAAAGACCGCAAAGGCAATTTGCTGGATAAAGACGGCAAGCTGATTTCACCGGAAGCGCCGCACAAATTTCACGGGGTCGTGCCGCTGGAGGATGGCGGCAAAGCTTACTGCGATGAGGCTTGCCGCAAAGCCCAGAAGGCCGTGCATCTCAAAGACATTCACGCCGAGAGAGGCATGCACTGCGTCGACTGCCATACGACGCAGGACAATCATGGCAACGGCAAACTTTACGGTGAATTTCATAACGCCATCGAAATTCAATGCGTCGATTGCCACGGCTCCGTCACGCAGCGCGCCACGCTGCTCACCTCGGGCCTGGCGGCGCCGGAAGGCGGAACGCCTCTGTTGGAGATGAAAACACCGTTTGGCGAACGGCGCTTCCTCAAACGCGGCGACCGCATTTTTCAACGTTCGATGGTGCACGATTCCCTGCAATGGGAGGTGCCGCAAGTTCCCGACATCGTCGATCCCAACAGCAAACATTATAACGCCAAGGCGCGCCGCGCGAAACTTGTGGCCCAAGGCGGCGGTGAATGGGCGCGGCCGATGGACCCCTCCAAGCTGGCGCATGCCACCAACAAGATGGAATGCTACACCTGCCATACCTCATGGGTGACGAATTGCTTTGGCTGCCATTTGCCGCAACAGGCCAATTGGAAAAAAACGATGAACCATTTCGAGGGCGAAGAATCGCGCAATTGGACGACTTACAATCCGCAAGTTGTGCGCGATGACGCGTTCATGATGGGCCTCAACGCCACGACGAAAGGCAATAAATATGCGCCCGCGCGCTCCTCAAGCGCGGTTATGCTCAGCTCGCGCAACGCCAATCGCGAGCAGATTTATAATCAACAAGCGCCGATTTCAGCGCCGGGCTACAGCAGCCAGGCTTTCAACCCGCATTTCCCGCACACCGTGCGCACTACAGAAACCCGAACCTGCACGGATTGCCATCTCTCCGAGAAAAACGACAACAATGCCTGGATGGCGCAAGTATTGTTGCAAGGCACGAACTTCGTCAACTTTATGGGTAAATATGCCTACGTCGGTCTCGGCAAACACGGCATCGAGGCCGTGAAAGTGACGGAAGACGATGAGCCACAAGCCGTAATTGGAAGTTATTTGCAAAAGCTCGCCTATCCTGATAATTACAAAAAGCATTTGCAAAACGGTAAAGAGCTGGAAACCGCCTACGAGCACGGCGGCACCAATATTCTGAGCTTGCAGTTGCGCGGCGAATACCTTTACACCGCAAACGGCGAAGACGGTTTTCGGGTGTATGATGTGGCCAACATCGACAACAAAGGTTTTTCCGAGCGCATCGTTTCGGCGCCGGTTTCGCCGTTCGGACAGGACACGCAAGTAAAAACAAAGTTTGCGACGGCAGTGGCATTGCCCACCAACATGCCGATTGACACCAAGCGTGTGCATCGCCCGGAGAATCAAGAACAATGGCCGATTCATCCGTTGTACAGCTACGCCTACATTGCGGACAAGTACGAGGGCTTGATTTTGGTGGATGTGATGACGCTGGTGGATAACGAACCGCGCAACAATTTTCTTGAACGCGCGGTGACGTTCAATCCGGGCGGGGTGTTGAGCGGCGCAACGAATTTGGCGATTGCCGGCAACTACGTTTACATCTGCGGTGATAACGGTTTGGCGATCGTGAGCGTTGAAAATCCGCTGCAGCCGAAACTCGTGGCGCGCCTCGGCGCACCGGCGCTCAATCAGCCCAAAGCGATTGCAATCCAGCTTCGTTATGCGCTGGTTTGCGATGCCGAGGGCGTGAAAACCATCGACATCACGTTTCCGGAAAAGCCAGCACTGGTGCAGGGCAACCTTGTGCCGCTTCGTGAAGCGCATGACATTTATTGGGCGCGCACCTATGCCTATGTCGCCGCCGGCAAACAGGGCCTTGTCATTATCGACGCGGAGAACCCGGAGGCGCTGAGGATCGATCAAACCTATACGGCTGACGGTAAAATTAATGACACGCGCAGTGTGAAAGTTGCCGCGACCAATGCCAGCATCTTTGCTTATGTTGCTGACGGCAAAAACGGTTTCCGCGTCCTGCAACTCACCTCACCGACGGAACAGACGTTTTTTGGTTTCAGCCCGCGGCCCAATCCCCGGCTCATTGCAACCAAACAACTGCCGGGCGAAGCGATTGCGCTTTCAAAGGGCATGGATCGCGATCGCGCAGTCGATGAGAGCGGCAATCAAGTCAGTGTATTCGGACGCTTAGGCTCGCGGCCGCTTACGCTGGAGGAACAGCGGCGGTTGTACATGCGCGATAACATGATCTGGAAAGTAAGCGATGATCCGGCCAACAGCAATGTTGAGGCGAGCAAACGCAATGATTGAATATTCTCGCGGGATAGCTGCACTGCGCAACCGGCAATGCCGGGCTGGCCTCTTTTGGCTCTGTTTTTTTCTAAGTGTGTGCCATGGGGAAACGGTTTATGCGCAATACAAAACTCTCGGCCCGGGCAGTTGCGGATTGGGGCAGAGCAATTGTCACGCCGAGGAAAACGACTGGTGGAAAGATGATGCGCACAAAGTAACGGTCGATGCGTTCTTCGACGATCCTGCGGCTTATGAAAAAATCGCCAGGCTGGCAGGCGTCGATCCGGCGAATATGCTGAAAGGCACGAACTCGTGCATGTCCTGTCACGGCACGGTCATCTCCGGCAAAGAGGGGCGCGATACTGAAGATGGCGTGAGTTGTGAGAGTTGCCACGGCCCGGGCAGCGGGTATAAAGATCCGCATTCCGAGGGCGACATCAAGCAGGGCGTCAATCGTACCGGCTACATCAAGGCGCTGCAGCTTGGTTTGGTGGAATTGAAGAACTTGGATAAACGCGCGAATACCTGCGTGCGCTGCCATTACATCACCGATCAGAAGTTGCTGGCGGCCGGGCATCCGGATGGCGCGCGCTTCAATTATATTTCAGGCCTGAAGAAAGTGGCCAAGCATTGGAAACGCCAGCCGGACGCGAACGATCTCGCCAAAGCGCCGTTTGAAAAAGCGATGAACGTCAAAGGTCCGGTGGCGCAGATTGCGAAGGTCGAAGCAGCGCCGGCGCCGAGTGCAGCAACACCCGCGGCCACCTCGAGCGCCCCGTTACCGGAAACAAAACCGGTTGCCGGCGCCATCACACCGCCAACCGCAAACCCGGCTTCACCTTCGAATCCGACGCCGGCACCAAGGCTGGCTGCGGCTCCCCGGCCGGCCCTCACACAACCGGCTAGGCCTGCAATGAGTAACACGACAATCGCGGCGCCGATAGCAACGCCGCCGATGATGGCGCCGCCGGAAAGCACAAAAGTTTTCGCGCCGGTATTTTTACCGCCGTTCCCGAGTGTCAGCGATACGGCATCCCTTGGCGAGATTCTTTTGATCGTCAAAAAACGCTTGGAATTACTTTATCAAAAAACCGGACAGTGACCAGCTCAACTTACACAAAAGCAATTACGATATGATTCAATTCATGCCCACGCGCAACAACGGCAACATCGCAACGACCCGCGTCAAACGCCTCGAACAACACAAGGATCGCTGGTCGGCATTCGGCGCCACCGCCGGCATCCTGGGGATTTCCGAAAAACTTTCGCCGAACAATTTGCGGCGCTTCGAGATGTTTCGCGACTATGACGATGCCTTTCTGGAAGAAATCAGCCCGGATGTTACGATTGCGAAGTGGAAACCGAATGCCATCCTGTTCGAGGAGGGCGCTTATCTCGATCTCGCATTTTTCATCGTGCAGGGCTCCGTTGAAATTTATTTGCAAAAGCTGCGTGATCGCCAACCGCAGAGGAGAGATAAACAGCCGAAAAACGGCTCGGAAATCGTGTTTCTTTCCTCGATGGATTTCAACCTGCCGGCGGGCAGCGGCATGACGCTGGGCGCGGGCGACATTTTTGGCGAGATCGGCGCGATGAATGGCTGGCCGCAATCCGTCACAGCGCGCACCGCAACCGAATGCCTGCTCGCGCAGATTCGTGTGCCGGCCCTGCGCCGCATGAAACGCAAATCCAAAACGCTAAAAGAGCGCCTGGACAAAGTCTATCGCGAACGCTCGCTGTTTGCCCAACTCAAAACCACGGCGCTTTTGCAAAAGTGTGATGATGCCTTCCTGGAGGCGCTGGCCAAGCGGGTCGAGCTGGTTTCCTGCGAGCCCAATGAGGTAATGGCCAAAGAAGGCGAAGCGGCGGATGCGCTTTATCTCGTGCGCTCGGGCTTTTTGAAGCTTTCGCAAAAATTGGGCGAAGGGGAAGCCGCGGTCTCCTATCTTTCCAAAGGCATGACGCTCGGCGAGGTTGAGCTGCTGCTGCATCAGGCTTCGAACTGGATGTGTAGCGCGGTTTCGGTGGAATTTACCGAGCTGGTCAAAATCTCACGCGAAGATTTGCGCGCGCTGTTGAAAAAATACTCGCATGTGCAGAAACGCTTGCTGGAAAGCGCGGTGGCGCGCATCAAAGAAACCGGATTCAACCGCAAGCATCTCGGCCAGGCGGAATTCATTCAAACCTCCCTCGAAAAAGGGTTGATGCAGGGCAACAGCATTTTGATGATCGATCTCGATGTCTGCACGCGTTGCGACGATTGCGTGCGCGGTTGCGCGGACACGCACGAGGGCCGGCCGCGCTTTGTGCGCGAGGGCGACAAATATGAAAGTTTTCTGATCGCAAAATCGTGCTATCATTGCCATGATCCGGTGTGCTTGGTTGGCTGTCCGACCGGCGCCATCCATCGCGCGCAAGTCGGCGAAGTGGTCGAAATCGTCGAGGATCTTTGCATTGGCTGCCAGGCGTGCGCCAATAATTGTCCGTATGACGCCATCGTCATGCATGAAACCGGAGAAATTTGGCCGAACAACATGCTGCCGGAGGTTTTACGCGGCAAGGAACGTCTGTTGGCGAGCAAATGCGATCTTTGCTACAAAACCAATCATGGGCCGGCTTGCGTGAACAACTGCCCACATGGGTGCCTGGTGCGCGTCGGCAGCGTCGCAGAATTTCAGCAATTGTTGGCGAAAAAACGCTGAACGCTTTTACAGATTTGGAATCCCGCCGACAAGATCGTAACGAAATCGTTAGCCCGGGCTGGCACTTCTTTCACAAAGCTCGCCAAATACAAGGCTTCGCCCGAAAAAGGCGGGATGGGACGGTATTTGCTTAACCATGAATGTTCAAAGCATTCTAGCATGCTGATACCCGAATTTTAAGAGTGATGACTTCGAAATGTCATTCAAACGGCTCTTGTGAAGGGCTTGGCGATTTGCCTGCGACTTTACAAGATTCCACCGGGATGACACACAAGGATGAATAATTTTTCAAAGTAACCGTGTAATAGCCGAACCCCAATTCGGCCGCAGTGAGAAAAAGTTTTTGAGATGGTTCAACCAGTTTTCAAATACGCTATGGTGAGAATTGTGCGTTTAACGATTATACTCGTTTTGGGTTTTATTTTTTCAGCCCTCGCGCAAGCGCCGATCAAAATCCTGCGCTTCGAAAACAATATCGGCATCATCGATCGCGGCGAAGAAGGCGGCGTCACTGTGGGAGATGTCTTCGAAGTCAATCGCCAATCCGGCGACCTCAAATATTGGGTCGGGCGCGTCGAGGTTACCAAAGTGCGAACCAAACTCGCCAGTGTGAAAGTTCTCGTCAAAGCCGACAATACGACGATGCAAAAAGGCGACATCCTCGAGCTGCGCAAAAGCGAATATGATCCGATGCTGGACAAGCTCAACCAGGCGCGCGAGCGCGACAAGGCGCAAGCTGCCGGCAGAAAAGAGGCGCCGGCCGCCGGTCTTATGGCAGAGCCTTTCGCCGCAAGATCGCGCCCGATAGCTTTCAGCCTGGTGAGCGGTATGACACAGACATTCAAAGGCTCGTCGGCCTCCTATGCCTTAAACATGAACTTGCAAGTAGTGGATGGCAACAATCGCCTGCTGCAAACGATCGACATGACGCGCGCCTATTCTCGCAGTCTGGCCTTTCAAGCGTTCTTTGCCCTGCCGCTGTCACCGCGCTTCGATTTGAATTTGAATTATGCTTTCGTCCCGCTTCATCTCAAGGGGCCGGTATCCGATCAACTCTTAGCTCTGGGCTTGCAAGCGGCTGCCACGCTGATGAAAGTGGGAGCCGGTGTGGATTTTCATTTCAACCGTCAGTGGGATTTTGGCGCAGCCCTGGGGTTGTTTTTGCCGCAAATCAAAATCACCGGCGCAACCCGTTCGCTCGTAATGACAGAGCGGCAATGGGGCATTGCGGCTCATGCGATATATAATATTCCCCTGAGTTCGGCAATCCGGTTGAGACCTATGCTGGAATACAATGCTTTTCTGGATGAGGGGCCGGTGATACACTATTTCACGTTTCAAATCGGGCCGAGCTTCATGATTGGAAGATGATGAAGACCACGATTAAAACATGTACCAAATGCCTAGCGCCCTATGAGTTCGGCCGTCCGCATGTTTGCCCGGACACAAAGCCCGCCGGCCCATTCAAGGCTTTTGCCCAGCCGCAGATCGGCATGGTGATCGACAAGCGCTATCGGTTGCAAGCCAAACTGGGGGAAGGCGGAATGGGCAGCGTGTTTCGTGCACGGCGCATGTTCATCGAAGATTTCGTGGCAATCAAATTCATCCGGCCCGATTTCCTCGCAAATGCGGAAATTCGGCAGCGTTTTTACCAGGAAGCTCAGGTGGCGGCGCGCATCAAACATCCCAACGTCGTAAGCGTGTACGATTTCGGCGAGACTGCGGATGGCCTGGTCTATTTTGTGATGGAGTTTCTCGAGGGCATGTCGCTGGGGCAACGCATCGCCAGACACGGCCCTCTCACACTTGACCGCGTGCTTGAACTGGGCACGCAAATCTGCGCCGCGCTGGCGTGCATGCTGGCCAACAATGTCATTCATCGTGACCTCAAGCCGGACAACATCATGCTGGTGAAGGATGAGCATGGCAACGAAATGGTAAAGGTGGTGGATTTTGGCGTTGCCAAAATCCTCGAATCCAACGCGCGCTTGACGCGCTATCAAGCGCGCATCGGCTCGCCGGTGTACTCCTCGCCGGAACAATATCTCGGCAAAACCGTCGATCATCGCACCGACCTTTACAGTTTGGGCGTCATTTTTTATGAATGCTTGACCGGACAAGTGCCGTTCGATTCGCCCAACGAAAACGAGTTGATCTCGGCAATCGTCGATAAAATACCGCCGCGCTTGGACGACATCCTCGTTGGCTTTCCCAGCGGCATGGCCGATCTCGTGCAGCAATTGTTGGCGAAAAACCCCAACCATCGTTCGAGCAGCGCGGCAGAAGTCGGCAAGTGTTTGCAGAGATTGCGTCTAGATCCGCAAGCGCAACAGGTTTTCCGTTTTAATCGCAAACCGGAAAAACGCGCAGCCGAGGCCGTTGCCGCAAGCATGGGTGAATACGCGGCGATCTCCGGATTTTCCTCAGATGAGCTGCCGGCGGCAAACAAGGCTGACAAAGCCGTTCCTTCACAAAACTCGCTCGCAGCGTTTGCCAAATCTGCGGGCAACTTCGGCGACCTCAAGCGCGCGCGCGCCACCAATGGCGCGGCCAAAGCGCGCGCCAAACAGCGCAAAACCTTCAAGGTTTGGCAGAGCGCTTTGATTACAGCAGCTTTCATATGCGCCGCTTCGTTTCTCACCTGGGCGATCTTGCGTGAGCCGGCGGCGCAGGCTTTCGCCATGCAACAAATGCGGCATTTTCTCAATCTCGCTGATCGCTTTGTTACTGAGAAAGAATTGAGCACCGGCTCCGCGCCGCCGCCTGAAACCGGGCGCGCCGCCGTCAATCTCGTACAACAAGCGAATGCTGCGCCGACGAATCCTGCAAATGCCGGCGCGCCAGCGGCAAATACTTTGGCGAAATCTGAAGACACGGCGCCAGCACCGGTGAACAATTCCGCCATCTCTCAAATTGCCGCGCAGCCCGCCGCAGCAAATAAACTTGAACCCGGGAATCGCCCGCAAATGGCGAGGACAATGGCTTCGCGCGAGAGCGGCAATGTGACAGGCGGCGGCAATGCCCGCACAAAAAATCTGTTGGCGAGCCGCCAATTGTTTTCAAATGTGCCGGCGCCCTCGGAGGCAACTGCGGTGGCCACCTCCGCCATCCCGGAGCGCATGGTTCTCATTCAGGCAAGGGCAAATCGCGGCAATCTCTCGCCGGATCAAAATGGCCAGGGCGCGCCAGAAGTTTCGTTCGGAGATTTCCTCATCGGCAGGTATGAAGTCACGAATCGGGAATATCTCGCCTTTGTCGAGGCCACCGGCAAACATTATCCGGAATGGATGGATCCCAAAAGCAAATATCATTATCTCACGGGCACGGATGGTTTTTACAAACAGCTTGGTCAGGGATTATATGATCCGAATCATCCGGTGGTGGGCGTGTCGTGGGAAGATGCCGTCGAATATTGCAACTGGCTCTCACAAAACAGCGCGTTAAAATATCGTTTACCCACTGAGGAAGAATGGGAAATTGCCGCACGCAGCGGCCGGAGTAATCGCAAATATAGCTGGGGCGACGGTGTGCCGCAAATCACCAACGGCGGCAATATCGCAGACGAATCACTCAAAAAAGTATTCCCGGATTGGCCGGTGATCTGGCGTGATTATGATGATCGTTATGCCTTTACCGCGCCGGTGGGAAAATTCGGCGCCAACGCTGCTGGCGTTTGTGACATGACCGGTAATGTGTGGGAATGGTGCAGTGGCTGGTTTGCCCCAAAAAATCCGCAAAATCAAAACGGCGCAGCGGTGCCGATCAGCACCGAGCGCGTTATTCGCGGCGGCTCATGGAGCGACACGGCGACGAAGTTGCAAATCTCAAATCGCCGTGGCATTGCGCCCACGTTTCGGAGCAACAACCTGGGCTTTCGCGTCGCGGCGAGCTGGCCGCAGTAAGCAACCGGTTGCGTTTTATATATGACGACAAGCGTAATGTCTTAAAAACAAAACCCCGCTGAAATTAATTTTTCAGCGGGGTTTTTATTGCAGCCAATTGATTCTAGTTCTGCCTCACTTCTCAGAGTTGCGCCAATCCACCACTTCCACATTGTCCGGAATCTTGAAGGCAAAAAGCTGATCGGCGAGCGCCGGGTTGATGGCAAAATTCTGTAACTTATACACCGTGAGATTTTCGTTGAGATCGACTTGTTCGATTTTCACAGCAATCCAGTTCTTCTGGTCGACCCACACCGTAACCGACTTGGCAAAAGAATCGTCTTCTTGTCGCGGCCGGAGACGCACGACATAACAGTCACTCGGGCCGAACTTTTCGCTTCGCACATACTCTGCCTTGAAGTCATTCGTGTATTTGATCAACAAATCGCGCGGCAGGGGATTTTCCTGTGATTTCGTCATATTATCAATGAACACTTGCTGCTTGTCGGCGGAGTAAGTCCACACCGTTTTACCGTCGGTGACGATGGTTTGCACCTCGGTTTCAATGCGATAGCGATCGCCTTTTTTGAGATAGAGTTTGCCGGTCATCGTCTGGGTTTCGCCGGCCAGTGCCCAGGTATAATCTTTTTGAAAATCCGCGGAGAGCGCCTCCAATTTTTCATAGGTCGAACGCACGCGTGCAATGATTTTATCCGCGTTTTCCTGCGGCGGCATGGCAAAACCGGGGGCATGCAAAAGCACGGCGACTAGCAATCCCGTAAAAACCGCATGCAAACGCCGGGAATGTTTTTCAGCGACAAAAGATTGACGATGCATTTTTATTCCAATCCCATTTCTTCCAAATAAGATTCATCGACCAAGACTTCACGCGCTTTACTGCCGTCGAAGGCGCCCACGATGCCGGCAGCCTCCAATTCATCGATCAAGCGCGCCGCGCGTGAGTATCCAATTTTCAAACGGCGCTGCAACAGCGAGATCGATCCCTGCTGGTGGCGCACGACTAATTTCAACGCCTCATGGAACAACTCATCGCGACGGCCATCGGCTGCCGGGCCATAACCGTCGTCAACTCCGTTTTCTTCCTGCCGCACGGGCAACAGCGTTTTTTCGAACGCCGGCTGATTGCGGATATGCTCAATGGTGCGCTCGATGTCTTCCGAGGAAACATAAGCGCCGTGAATGCGCACGGTTTCCGGACTGCCGGGCGGCAGAAAAAGCATGTCGCCGCTGCCCAGCAGTTTTTCCGCGCCGTTCATGTCCAGGATCGTGCGCGAATCGATTTTTGAAGCGACTTGAAACGCGATACGCGCCGGAAAATTCGCCTTGATCACTCCGGTGATGACATCAACGGAGGGTCGCTGTGTGGCAACGATTAAATGTATGCCGACGGCGCGCGAGAGCTGCGTCAACCGCGCAATCGGTTCTTCCACCTCTTTTGCGGCCGTTAGCATGAGATCCGCCAGCTCATCAAGCACCAATACAATGTAAGGCAGCGGCTTTAATTCTTGCTGATCTTCACCCGCACCCGGCTCATCCGGCAGCGCCAGCTTGCCTTCGCGCAAGCGCTGATTGTATTCGGCGATATTGCGCGAGCCCACACGTGCCAGCAGCGTGTAGCGATTTTCCATTTCCCATTCCAGGCTGCGCAGAATCGCCAGCGCATTCTGCGGCGTGGTCACAACTTCTTCATTCAAATCATCGCGATAATTCAAATGATGGCGGCGCAGCATGCGATAGCTCGACAACTCCAAACGTTTGGGATCGATCAAGACGAAATGCACATCGCGCGGATGCGCTTTGTAAAGAATGCTCGCGATAATGGCATTCAAACAAACGCTTTTGCCCGAGCCGGTGGCGCCGGCAATCAGCAAATGCGGCATTTTTTCGAGCGAAGTGACATACACTTGGCCGGAGATCGTCTTGCCGAGCGCAATCGTCAACGGCGAGGGCGACTGGCGGAACGCCTCCGAATCGAGCAGGCTGCGCAAATCGACCATTTGTGGATCCGGATTCGGCAGCTCGATACCCACTGCGGCTTTACCGGGAATCGGCGCAACGATGCGAATGCGTTTGGCGCGCATCGCCAGCGCGAGATCATCCGCGAGTGCGGTGATGCGTGAAACTTTGATGCCGGGCGCCGGTTCATATTCATAACGTGTGATCACCGGTCCGGGATTGATTTCAACGACTTTGCCTTCGACATCAAATTCCAGCAAGCGTTCTTCCAGAACGCGCGCCAGGCTCAACAATTCGTCGCGGCTTTGCACTTTTTGTTGATCTGCCGGCGGCACGCTGAGCAACTCGAGCGGGGGGAAAATATAATTTCCGGGCGGGCGCGGCTTGTCGGTTTCCGTTGCGCGCGGTGAGTCCGCAAAGGGCTCGGGTTTCTGCGAACGGGCCGTCTCAGGCGATACCTTTTCGTAGGCGGAATTCACTGGCGCGGCATTCGCCGGCAGGCCAGGTTCAGCAAATTCACGCCGGGCAGCGCCCGGAATCACGCTGGAGGAATTGGAAGAATCTTCCAGGGTGCGCAACCGCGCGAGTTTCTTCCAACGCGGCTCCAATGGCTCATCGACGACATGCACCTCTTCTTCCGCCGTTTCCTCCAAATCCGCTTCGGCGGCGCGCCACGATTTCGCCGAGGATTCTTGTGCCTCTAATTTGGGCAAAGCCGGGCGCCAATTGCGCAGCGACGACCATTCTCCCGAAACAAACTCACGCAAACGGCCAACTCCCTGCATGACTTTGAGGGTGGCCTCATGCAAACTCATCTGCGTCGCTATCATCAAAGCAACCGCGCCAATTGCAAGCATGACGATCACGCTGCCAATGGCGCCGAAGATCCCGTGGAGAGAATGCGAGATGAAACCGCCGACCACGCCGGAGTAGGCATAACCAAATTCACTGCTTTGATTCATGGCCTGCGGCAGGCCCAACCAGGCGGCAAGGTAAAGTGCGGCAAAAAGCGCGTAGAATGTAAGACGGGACAGCTTGTCGCGTTTGTGGCCGCGAAAATAAAACCATCCCCACGCCATGATCACAAAGGGAATCAAAATGGCGGGATAGCCAAACAGGATCTGGATCAACACTTTTGATATGCCGACGCCCGCGAGTCCGATGGCATTATAAATGGCGCGCGTCCCGAAACCCTGAAATTCATCTCTGGCGTCGTATGAAATCAAGCTGACCAATACCAGCATGCCGAGCATCATCAACAGGATGCCCAAAATTTCCTCGCGCTGTCGCTGTGATAATTTTGCGGATTTTCCCGCCATCTTTGTTCACCGTCTCACAATAAGATTCAATCAGATCAATTGGTGCTTAATAAGGCCTTTGATAGAACGGGGTCTTGACCACACTCGCCTGTATCTGCCGGCCGCGAATATCGACCGTAATCACCGAGCCAATCGCGCTAAATTCGCTTGCGACATAGCCCATGCCAATGGCTTTTTGCAGGCTCGGCGAAAACGTGCCGCTCGTCACATGTCCGATTGAATTGCCGTCTTTGAACAGAGCATAACCGTGGCGCGCGATATTTTTTCCCGGCAATTCAAAGCCGATTAACTTGCGGCGCGGCCCTTGCGCTTTCACGGCAGCAATGGCCGGCTTGCCGAGAAAATCGCCTTTGTCGAGTTTCGTGATCCAGCCCAGGCCGGCTTCGATCGGATTCGTGGTTTGATCAATGTCATTGCCGTACAAGCAGTATTTCATTTCAAGGCGCAGCGTATCGCGCGCGCCCAAGCCAATCGGTTCGATTTGAAAGGGCTTGCCGGCCTCGAAAACAGCATCCCAAATTTTGACCGAGTGTTTTTCCTCGAAAGCGATTTCGAAGCCGTCTTCGCCGGTATAGCCGGTGCGGGCGATCACCGCAGGCACGCCGGCAATTTCACCCAGAGCAAACCAGTAATATTTGATTTCGCTCAAATTTGTTTTCGTGAGTTTTTGCAGCGTGGCTTGCGCGTTGCGGCCCTGCACCGCCAGCAGGCTCGTTTGATCGCTGACATCGTGCATGCCAACCTCGGGCGTGGCCGCTTGCTGCAACCACTGCCAGTCCTTCTGCAAATTCGCGGCATTGACGATGGCCATGTAACGATCGGGCAGGCGGTAAATGATGAGATCGTCGACAATGCCGCCGTCCGGGTAACACATGGCAGAATATTGCGCCTGGCCGGGCGCGAGTTTGGCAACGTCGTTAATGGTCATGCGCTGCAAAAATTCCAGCGCGGCCGGGCCGCGGAACTCAAATTCACCCATATGCGAAACATCAAAAACGCCGACAGATTGGCGCACGCTAGCATGCTCGTCAATGATGCCGCGATATTGCACCGGCATCATAAAGCCGCCGAACTCGACCATCTTCGCGCCCAGGGCGGTGTGCACGTTGTGCAAAGCAGTTTTTTTAATCAGGGAAGCATTGCTTGACATGCAGGTCTTCTTTCTGGTCAATTTTTCCGGCGCGTTGCGCGCGTTCAGACCTCACAGGGAGGCAATCGTCTTTTCGATGCGCTGCAAACCGGCTTGTATATTTTCGACGGAATTCGCATAGCTTAGGCGCAAATAGCCGTCGCCATATTTTCCGAATGCCGTGCCGGAGAGCACGGCAACACCTGCTTCATTGAGCAACAATTCCGCGAGTTGCTTGCTCGGCATCGGCACCTTCTTGACATTGGGGAAGCAATAGAAAGCGCCGTGGGGGGTAATGCAACTCACGCCTTTGATTTTGTTCAATCCTGCCACCATCAAATCCCGGCGCTTGCGAAATTCCGCGACAAAACTGTTGACTTCGGTGCGCGAGCCTTGCAGCGCCGCAATGCCGGCATCTTGTGTGAATGTCGAGGTGCAACTGTTGCTGTTGATCATCAAGCGCGCGACATGCTGCGCCAACGGCTCCGGCATGACGCCGTAACCCAAGCGCCAGCCGGTCATGGCGTAGGTTTTCGAAAAACCATCCAGCAAAATGGTGCGTTCGAGCATGCCCGGCTCAGACAAGATGCTGACATGCCGGCCGTCATAAAGAATGTCTTTATAAATCTCATCGCTCAGAATCAGCAAGTTTCTTTTGCGGGCAATTTCTGCAACAGCCTTGATATCGTCATGCGTCATCACGCCGCCGGTGGGGTTGGCCGGCGAATTCAGCACGAGCAGGCGGGTGCGATCGGTGATTAATGCTTCCAGATCGGCGATATCAAAACGAAATCCTTTTTCTTCTTTTAATGGCAGGGCAACGGCTTTCGCGCCGGAAAATTCGATGACGGATTCATAAATGGGAAATCCGGGGTTGGGGTAAATCACTTCGTCATCGGGATCGATGAGGGCAAGCAACGTAAAAAACATGATCGGTTTGGCGCCCGGGGTGACCACGACATTTTCAGGCTGCACGGCAACGCCGCGTGTGCGGGCGACATCTTCAGCAATCACCTGGCGCAACTCGCGGATGCCGGCCGCCGGCGAATAGTGGGTGCGGCCGCGGCGCAGGGCATTAATGGCCTCCTCCACGATGAACTCCGGCGTGTCGAAATCCGGCTCGCCGATCTCGAGATGAATGATGTGTTTGCCCTGTGCCTCAAGCTGGCGCGCGCGCGCCAGCACTTCAAACGCCGTTTCCGTGCCGAGACGGGCCATCCGCTTCGCAAATCTCATTCGCCACCCTCGCCTCGTTTATGAGATGTCGGTGTGATTGGTTGTGCCTGCCGCTTTACAGTTTAACATTCTTGCCTACCAAACTTTTTGCACGATCCGTTGAATGTCATTGAAGGTGATAAATACGGTCAACAGCAACAACAGCGCAATCACGACCTGGTGCATCACCATGCGTGTGCGCACGGAAACAGGCCGGCGCATGAGGGCTTCCAGCCCGAGAAAAACGAGGTGTCCGCCATCCAACACCGGAATCGGCAGCAAATTCATCAGCGCCAGATTGATGCTGATCAGCGCCATCAACTCGAACAAGCTTTCCAGGCCCTGGCGTGCCGCTTCGCCGGCAATCATCGCAATGCCGATCGGCCCGGTGAGCTCCTTTTTCAGCGAACCTTCGCCGCGCAGCAAGCGCCCCAGCATCGTGCCCATTTGCGAGGTTACCTGCCAGGAAATGTTCGCTCCCATCGACCAGGATTCAACAAATCCAACCGCACGGCGAATTTCCTTCGGACTGATGCCGATCAAGCCAATCTTGCTATCGGGATCGAGGCGGGGCGTGACTTCCGCGGTCATGCGCTCGCCGTTACGCTCCCACACCATCGCCAACGGCTTTTCCGGATTGGCATGAATGATCGCGGTAAGCTCCTGCCAGGTTTTAATCTCTTGTCCGGCGACGTTAATAATGCGATCACCGGGCTGCAAACCCACGCTTTGCGCCGGAGAGTTTTCGAGAACGGTGCGGATTTCCGGAATCAATTCCGGTATGCCGGCAAAAAACGCGATTCCGGCAAACAACACAATAGCAAGCACAATGTTCATGATCGGGCCCGCGGCAATAACGATCGCCCGCTTCCAGATCGGTTTGGACATAAACTCGTCGGGCTTGCCTTCAATCTTATCGTCCATCGACTCGTCAATCATGCCGGCCATTTTTACATAGCCGCCCAGCGGCACAATGCCGATGCAATATTCGGTTTCGCCGATGGTTTTCTTCCAAATATGTTTCGGCAGGCCGATGGAAAAACGCTCGACGCGGATGCCGGCCCAGCGCGCCGCGAAAAAGTGGCCAAGCTCGTGAATCAACACGAGTATGCCCACGACAAAAATGAACGCCAATATTGTTGTCATGATTTTCCTTTGGGGTTAAAACTTTCTCCTGTCATCTAAATTTATGCGTAGATCATCATTTTTCATTCCACCCCGCACAAACGATATGCGCATGGTACGAATCTAGCGGACAAAAACAATCGGTTTTATTCGTTCATGCATGCCTAGCAAAGCCTTTCTTTAGCGCAAGCGTGCAGCCATTTTTTGTACAAATATGCGCGCCCAACGATCAGCCGCCAGAACATTATCCAGATTGCACTCGCAGCCGTTGTGATGCTGTTGCAACGTTTCTGAAATCATTGCCGGAATTTGATCGAAACGCAACCGCTCTTCTAAAAAGGCTTGCACCGCCTCTTCATTGGCGGCGTTCAACACTGCGGGGGCGGTCCCCCCTTCCTGCAGCGCCTGCGTCGCCAGCCGCAAACAGGGAAACTTGTCAAAATCCGGCGCATGAAATGTGAGCGTATGCCAGCGATCGAAATCAAGCCGGGGGAAATCGCTGGGCAAACGATCGGGATACGTCAGGGCATATTGAATCGGCATGCGCATGTCCGGCACGCTGAGTTGCGCCTTGATCGAGCCGTCGACGAATTCCACCATCGAATGAATGATGGATTGCGGATGAATGACGACGTCGATTTTGTCCAACGAGAGCTCAAAAAGCCAGAACGCTTCAATGACTTCAAGGCCTTTATTCATCATGGTCGCCGAATCAATGGTGATTTTCGGCCCCATGCTCCAGTTGGGATGATTGAGTGCTTCGGCAACCGTGATGTTGGCAAAATCTTTGTCCGAACGCTCGCGAAACGGGCCGCCCGAGGCCGTGACAATCAAGCGTTGGATGCGCTCTTTCGGTTCGCCCAGCAGGCATTGCCACAACGCGCTGTGTTCACTATCAATCGGAATCAGATGGGCATCATGCCTTTTGGCGCAGGCCATCACCAGCTCGCCGCCGGTGACGAGTGTTTCTTTGTTGGCCAGCGCGACGGTTGTGCCGTTCTCCAAGGCCCGTAATGTTGCGGGTAAGCCGGCAGAGCCGACCACGGCGTTGACCAGCACGTCAATATCGTCGCGTCCGGCCAAATCCACCAGGGCTTCCAGGCCACATAAAAGTTCCGCGCCCAATGCCTTAAAGTCATCGCGCAGCGTTGCAATATTTTTTTGTGGCGGCCGCACAATCGCAACCGCAGCCGGACGAAACCGTCGCGTTTGTTCCAACAATAACGCGGCGTTGCTGTGCGCAGCGAGATAGGCCACTTTGAACTCCGCCGGCAAATTTTCAACGACATTCAAGCAGTTGACGCCGATCGAGCCGGTGGAGCCTAAAATTCCAAGGCGCTTCATGAATGAATCTGAACAACCTTTGCACACGTTATCACGGCACGTTACACGCGATCACCGGCGTAACGTGCCGTTTTGGGCTTCTGCAATTTATCTAAAACTCAATCCAGCGCCCAGGCCGACCGCCGTATACTCGCCGAAATTCGCGTCGATATTGACGCGAAACAAGGGCAGTAGCTTGAAGGCCAGACCGACAGTGCCTTGCGGATAAACCGTGTCATAATCCTTGTTGATGTCCGGCGGCAATCCCGGAACATTTAGCGAAAGCGCGGTGCGATCAATGCCGGCGCCGCCATAGAGCGTGAGCAGCGCAAAATCCTTGCTGATGTAAGCTTTCAAGCTGAGGGTGGACACCGAGCCGAAGTTGTATTGATCGGGCACCAAAATGGTTTGATAGCCGCCCATAATTGTTATGTCAGGCGAGGCCAAGTTTCCCCGCAGCAAGCCGTACTTCAAACCGCCGCCCAACAAGGTTACATTGCCGCCCGGATCGCCTTTGAGCGGCAAGGTGAAAAAGCGGCCGTACACTTCTAAATTTGCCGGCAGGCCAATGTTGCCGTGAAACATCGCAAAGGGCACGTAATCGACGCCTTCCAGCGGATCCTGCACCGTGGGAATAATGTCTTTGAATTCGTCAGGAATGGGTGTGAAAATGCCGCTGAGGCGAACATCGACGCCGCCGACGCTGTGCAGCGCCGCCGTGTTGATGAAACCCGAACCGGCCAGCGAGCTAAAAAGGTTCAAGAGTGACTTGACCTGCTTGTCTAAATCCGATTGTTCCACGCTTCCAGCATCTATGTCCCACGCAAAATCCTGCGCCGTGACTTCTGCCGAAAATCCGATCACCGCCGCCAACATCAGGACAACGCCGAGCTTTCGCATAAATTTTCCTCCGAAAGATTGTTGGTGAGAATGCCGTATCGTTCGCGCCACGCTTCGGCTAATTCGTGCTCGTTCCGCAGCACAGCGCCTTCTTGCAATTCGATTCCGAGTGTCTCCATAAAGCCGCGCCGAATCGCATGCGCTGCTTCCGAAAAGGTGATCACACGACGGCAAATACGCGCGAGCGTCGTCGTGTGTTCCAGCAGCCGGCTGCGCTCCGTTGCAATGGCAAAGGCGTCGCCCTTCAAAAAGTCCGGCAATTGTTCATGGCCGTCATTCAAAATAATCGAGCCATGCTGCAAAACGCCTTCACGAAATCGCCGTTGCGCGCTGCCTACCACTTTCTTGCCTTCTGCAATGACTTCGTTGCGCGCGGCGCTGGCGAAACACGACATGCGCAACGGCCGCCCGTCTTGCTGCAGGCGCTCGCCCGGGGCAAATTTGACCGGTGCGCCAAGCCGCGTCAAGCCGCCGGCCAACGCTTCACTGATTCTTTTATACAAATCCAACGGCAAAATTTCAAACCACGGATGCGCTGCCGGGATCATCACGCTATACGTCAATTCTTCCGCATGCAAAATGGCGCGACCGGCAGTCGGTCGGCGCGCAACGTCAAAACCAGCAGCGCGGCATTTGTCGAGGTCGACTTCTCCGGCATCTTGATGATAACCCAGCGAAATGCAAAACGGTTGCCACCGAAAGAACCGCAGCGTCGGGATCTCGACAAAATTGCCGCGCGCCACTGCGGCGTCGAGAGCCATATTGTAATCGCCGGCGGCGAAGCCGGTGTCAAGGAAGCGCCAGAGCATTATTTGAGCCTCAAAGTCGCCGCTTGAGGTTGCGACACGATGATGGCATTTGAGTACAGCAAAATTCAGTGAATACGGTTCTCACGGCTAAACAATTATCCCGCGCTCGCTCTTTTCGATAAACTCCAAAACGATTTTCACTTCCTCCGTCAGCTCGCCGGCGGCGCGCAGATGCTGCACCGCCTGGCTTACGTTCAGATTCGATTTGAAGATGATTTTATAAGCACGCTTTAATGCCAGCAATTGTTCTTCCGTGAAGCCGCGGCGCCGCAATCCCACCGAATTCAACCCGGCATATGTCAACGGCTCGTTTACCGCCAAAATATAAGGCGGAACATCCTTCGCCACGCGATAGCCGCCGCCGATAAAGCTGTGCCGGCCGATGCGCACGAATTGATGGATCGGAACCATGCCGCCGATGCTCGCCCAATCTTCGATCACCACGTGGCCGGCGAGATTCACGGCATTGGCCAAGATGCAATGATTGCCGATCACACAATCGTGCGCGATGTGGGCATAAGACATGATCAGGCAATCGCTGCCGACACGGGTTTCCCAATGATCTTTCGTGCCGCGATTGATGGTGGCGTATTCACGAATCGTGGTGCGGTCGCCGATGTGAACTGTGGTCTCTTCGCCGCCGAATTTCAAATCTTGCGGCGCCGTGCCAATCACCGCGCCTGTGAACACGCGGCAATCGCGCCCGAGCCGCGTGCCCGAAGCCAAATGGACGTAAGGCCGGATTTCGCAACCGGCAGCGATCTGTACGTTCGCTTCCACGATGGCGAAGGGGCCAATGGTTACATTCTCAGCAATCTCAGCGCGCGCATCGACCAGCGCTGTCGGATGAATAATCGCCACACGAACTCCGACTCAATTTCGATTTACGACCGCCGCTGACAGCTCGGCTTCGCAAACCAGCTCATTTGCCACGTAGGCCTTTCCGGCCATTTTGCACATGGATTGGCGCAGCTTCAGCAACTCCAGCTCGAGAATGAGTTGATCGCCCGGCCGCACCGGCTTGCGGAATTTCACTTTGTCGAGGCCGGTAAAATAAACCAGTTTGTCTTCTGGATTATTTTGCGTGTTAAGCAGCAAAATACCGCCGACTTGCGCCATGGCCTCGAGAATCAAAACCCCGGGCATGATGGGATGGCCGGGGAAATGGCCTTGAAAAAACGGCTCGTTGATGGTCACATTTTTCAGGCCAACCACGCGCTCGCGCGGCGCCAGGTCGATAATACGGTCGACCAGCACAAAGGGATAGCGATGCGGCAAAATCCGTTGAATGGCTTGCGCATCAAAAACATAATTGCCGCTCAGCTTGCCTTGATATTTCGACGTAATCTGAATTTTTTCGTATTCTTTGCGGATGCGCTTGACCAACTCGACATTGGCCGCGTGCCCGGAACGCGCCGCCTGAATATGAGCCTTGAGCCGCACGCCCAACAAGGCGAGATCGCCGAGCAAATCGAGCGCTTTGTGCCGCACCGGTTCATTCTTGAAACGAAAGTGCTGCTCGCCGTTGAGAATGCCGTTATTTTCCAGCCGCAGGTTGCCGGAGACGCCGAACATTTCCTGCAAGCGCCCCATCTCATTCGGCTCGACTTGGCGGTCGACGATTACGATCGCATTGTCGAGGTTGCCGCCCTTGATCAGGCCTTGTTGATAGAGCGCCTCAACTTCCGAGAGAAAGCAAAATGTGCGCGCCGGCGCAAATTCCTTTTCAAATTCCTCTTGCACGGAATACATCGCTGTGTACTGCGTGCCGAGCGCGGGGTTTTTGTAATCGATCAAAAACGTGATGCGAAATTCATCCGAGGGAAAAACCACGATATCGACGCCGCGCTTGTCATCGGAATAGGAAATCGTTTTTTCGATCACCAGATAATCGCGCGGTGAATCCTGCTCGATGACGCCGGCCTGTTTGAGCGCCTGCACGAACGGCAACGCGCTGCCGTCAAAGACCGGCGGCTCGTTGCTGTCCAGCTCGATCACGATATTGTCAATCATCATGCCGACAATCGCTGCCAGCACATGCTCGACGGTATGCACCACCACCGAGTTTTTGCCGATGGTCGTTCCGCGAGAAATATCGATGACATTATCAATATCCGCTTTGATTTCCGGCTTGCCCGGCAGATCGGCGCGGCGAAAATAAATGCCGGTATTGGGCGCCGCCGGATGAAACGTCATGTTCGAATTATTGCCCGTGTGTAATCCCACCCCTGAAATGGTCACTGCTTTTGCAATCGTACGCTGTTTTTCGAGTATCAACTCTCCCTCGCCGTTTCTTAATCGCAGAAATGGTGATTAAAAAATGTTGCCTCATTCTACCGGGGCCGATTCAAACTCTTGATCACGAAACACGCGAAAAATTCATTTGAGGCATTTCTTGTGTTTTGTTGGTTTCGCGGCAGAATTTTCAATGTGTCTAAGTAGAACTGATCATTGCTTGCCACGCGCAAACGGGCTTCAGAAAGGCCTCTTCCGCATGGCCACCTCGGAACTCTATTGCCCAACAGCAAGCCCGCCCAATGTCAAAGTTTGCATCTTCAGCCCGCCATTTCTTCTTTTGGAGAATCTTCGGATAATTGAAGCTTGCCATCCGCGGCCAGCAAGCGCTCAAGCGCCTTGACGCGTTTCAACAATTCCGGCAACCGCCGAATCGCAGCTTCTTCACGCCGCGCTTGCGCATGATCGCGCGCCGGGTAGCCGGAGACCACGGTATTCGCCGGAATCGATTTGGTCACTCCGGCTTGCGCGCCGAACATCGTATGATCGCCGATATCAATATGTCCAACAAATCCGACTTGTCCGGCAATGGTCACGTCGCGGCCGATCTTGGTGCTGCCGGAAACGCCGGTTTGCGCGGCAATGACGGTATTCTCACCGACGGTAACGTTATGCGCGAGATGAATGAGATTATCCAGCTTGGCGCCGCGTTGGATGCGCGTTTCGCCAAAGGTGCCGCGATCGATCGTGCAGTTCGCGCCGATCTCAACCTCGTCTTCAATCACCACCGTGCCGAGATGCGGAATCTTGTGATGCCGGCCTTCGTGTTTGACATAGCCAAAACCGTCCGAGCCAATCACGCTGCCAAATTGTACGATGACGTTGCGGCCAATAATCACTTCATGCGCGATGCAGACATGCGGAAACAATGTCGACCCGCTGCCAATTTTCGCGCCGCGCCCCAAGTAACAACCTGCGCCGATCTGAACCGCTGCGCCAATTTCACAGCCGGCTTCGATGGTTGCATGCGGGCCGATAGTCACGCCTTCGCCCAAACGGGCATGCGGGCTCACGTGCGCCGAGGGATCGATGCCGGGCGCGCTTTGCGGGTTGGGCAAATATTTTTTGATGATTTCAATAAACGCGAAGTATGGGTTGGCGACGCGAATCAACGCCGGCCGCCGGCCTGGCGTCAGCGTAAAATTGGCGGCAACCAATACCGCTGCCGCTGCGGTCTGATCAAGCTGATCGAGAAAACGGGCCTGCGCTATGAATGATAAGTCGCCGGAACCCGCCTGCTCGATCGGGGCGATGCCGGTAATCATCGTATCCGCATCGCCCACAATTTCACCGCCAAGATGACGCGCCAGCTCACGGGCGCGGGTCGGCGTGATTTTCACCATCTCTCCTTACTGGGCATATGAACACAAAGAGGTGCCAGACTATTCTTTCGCGCTTTGGAAAGACGAATCTGAACACCTCATCAAGATAGCGTATGCGACAAGCGGATTACTTCGATGCGCCGGCCGGTTTGGCGGAAGCGACGGTTTTGTTCAGTTCGTCCAACACCTTCGCCGTCAAATCCGTCTGGCCCGGGTTGACATAAAGTATGATGTTCGCGGCATTGTCAAAGACATAGTCAAACTTCTCCTGCTCGCTGACTTTTTTCACGGCGGCGACAATCTTGTCGCTCAGCGGCTGCATAATCTCTGCTTGCTTTTTCTCGCCTTCGCCATTTTGGCCCCATTTTTCCTGGGCATATTGCTGGATGCGCAGCTCGAGATTTTGCAGCTCCAGCAGTCTTTCTCTCTTTTTCTCATCGCTCAACAACAACGATTGCGACTCCAGCTCGTCGCGCTTTGTCGCGAACTCTCGGCGCATGTTGTTGAACTCTTCTTCCCAGCCCTTGTTGATCTCGTCAAACTGCTTGCGTGCGTCCTGCGCTTCTTTATAGCCTTCCAGAATTTTCTGCGTGTTGACGTGACCGATCTTAAGCTGCGCCGTGGCCGGATTGGCAAAAAAAACGAGCAACAACGCCACTAATCCGCCAACCCACATGTAGGATGACTTCACTCCTATCTCCTTAAATGATGATGAGGGGTTCATAGTTTTTTTCCGAAAATGGTAAAAAGTTAATTAAAAGCTGCGGCCAAAAATAAAATGGGGCTTCCACTGGCCTTTGCGCTTGCCGGTGGCGGCGTCGATGTGATCGTAGCCGAAGCCATAATCGAAGCCGATCACGCCGAGCAACGGCATGAATAAGCGCGCGCCAATGCCGACCGAGCGGCGCAAATCATAAGGATCCAACCGCGTTAACTCGGGCCAGGTGTTGCCGGCCTCCGCGAAAATCAAACCGAAGACGGTGGGATTCGGCGCAATCGGCACGCGCAATTCCGCCGTGTATTTCAGCATGGCTTTGCCGCCGAGCGAATAGCGATCGTTATTCGTTGTCAAAGGGTCATCATAGCCGCGCAGGGCGATCGAGTTCGAGGACAGGCCCGACCCGCCCATGAAAAAATACTCGGTGTAGGGAATCCGGCTGTTTTCCTTCAAGCCATCCAAGTAACCCGCATGGAAACTGGTGAACAAGACGAACGGCCCAAACGTCGGAAAGAACCAATCGGCCTGCAACTGATGTTTATGATATCCGACATTGCCTTGCAACGGTCCGCCGGCAAGATCGCTGGTCAATGAAACCTGCGAGCCGGCTGTCGGGAATTCCGGACGATTCAAGCTGTTGCGGCTGAAGATATGCGTGATCGAACTTTGCGTGAGCGGACGATCTTCCAGGCCGCGTGCGCGGCGTTCCTCGGAGGTGAGCGCCGCCAAATCCTCCCGGAAATCGGAAAACTCGATTGATTGCAAACGATAAATCCAATCGGTGCGGAAGAAATCATCCGGCCAGCTCAGGCGGCGGCCCAAACGCAGCGATCCGCCGGTGCTGCGATAGCCGTACAGATCATAACTGTATCGCCGCGACCGCTTGGTGTCAAACACGCTGATGCCGGCCAGCGTGGGCGAATCGAACAGCCAGGGCTCGGTGAAGGAAAGCTGAAACGAACGGAAGCTGCGGCCGAAATTCCAATCGAACGAGAGCCGCTGACCATTGCCGAGAAAATTATTCATCGACACGCCAATCGAGCCGATGAGTTTGTCGCGCTCGCTCCACCCCGCGCTCATGTTGGCGGTGTCCGTCGATTTTTCCACCACTTCGAGCGAGACATCGACTTTTTCTTCATCCAAGGGCTGCACATCCGGCTTGACGTCGGAGAAATAATTGAGCACGAACACTTCGCGCTGACTGCGAATCAACATGTCGCGGCTGAACGTGTCTCCGGGCCGGACAAACAACTCGCGGCGAATGACTTTCTCTTTGGTTTTCGTATTGCCGCTGATGCGAATTTTGTTGACCGTGACGGCATTGCCCTCGGTAACAAGAAAATGCAAATCGACGAGGCTGCTGTCTTTCGGCCTCTCCACCGGATTCACGGTGGCATAGATGTAGCCGGCGTCATAATACAGACTGCCGAGACGCTCGGTGACGGCCTCGCGGATTTTTTTTGAACTGTAGACATCGCCTTTGCCGAAGCCCAGCATTGCCGCGAGAACGCGATTGTGATAAATCGTATTGCCTTCCCACGTAATATCGCCGATGTAGTACTTTCTGCCTTCGTTCACCCAGAGATCGATGAACATGTCCTTTTTCTCCGGGCTATAGTAGACGGAATCGCGCACCAGCTCCGCTTCACGGAAGCCTTCGGAGCGATAGAATTCGAGCACGTGTTCCTGGTCTTCTATATATTTCTGTGCATCGAAATCACCGCCGCCGAAGAAGCCGTTTTCCTTGGTCTTCTTCATCTGCTTGCGCAGTTTTTTGTCGGAAAACGCGGCGTTGCCGTGAAAATGAATCCCCTCGATCTGAACCTTGTTGCCTTCTTTTATTTTAATGTCGAGATCGACGCGATCTTCGCCCACCGGCGTGAGCACCGGCTCAATTTCGGCGAGCAAATAGCCTTTGCTCTCATAAAGCTTGGTCAGCTTGCGGCGCACCCGCGCGGCTTCTCGTGGACTGATCACCTGCCCCTTAAAAAAGGTCAGCTCCTTTTCCAAATCTTTTTTGCTGATCTTGTCGTTGCCGCTCAACTCAATTTTGTTCAGGCGCGGAAACTCGCTGACGCGAATGACGAGGTAAATGCCGTCATTGACTTGCCGGTCGAGCAGAATTGCGATGTCATCAAACATGTCGAGGCTGGCAAGCTGTCGAATGGCATTCTGCAGATCATCGCCGGTAACCTTATCGCCCACGGCCAGACCGGAACTCAAACGGACAAAGTTGGCATCTGCGGTTTTGTTGCCTTCTACCGAAATGCTGAGAATGCTGTATGTGCGTTGTTGAGCGTTGGCGTCAGTAAAAAAAATCCACCAGAGCAAAACCGGCAAAACACAACCAAAAAATCGAGGGAATTTCATACAACTCATCGTGTTAACACCTTTACTTATTTTATATTCAAAACGGCGCAAAGGTAGCAATTTTTTAACGGAATGTAAAGCATATTTTTTCATGCACGGCAAGCTATTAGACGCCGACTTGAGAGGTTTAGTTCTGGCAGAGCGAAATCTGTTTATAAAAATTACCCCAACGCGCATGCCGAAAAAGTTTTGCCGTGTGATATTGCTTCTTTGCAATCTGAAACAGCTCAGCGACAACCAGCCTGAGCCGGTACAATTTAATCTCGTTGCGGCGCGGGTCGCTTTTTTCGCCGGCATTTTCGCCGCCGCGAATAAACGCGAATCAACATGGGTCCGCTTGCGCGTTTATTCACGGCAGCTTTTGCCGGGTTATGATTTGGCGCCAGAGGCCACATTGTGCCGCGCAGGCGAACGGACAATTGCAGCGATCACTTGACAAACACCATGCGTTTTGTTTCAATAAAGCTCTCGCCAACTTGCAAGCGGTAAAAATACAATCCGCTCGGCTGCGCCATGCCGGCATCGTTGCGGCCGCGCCAGACTGCGACATGCTCACCGGCTGCTTGCACGGCGTGCACCAGACGATTCACGAGCCGGCCTTGCAGATTGTAAATCTCCAGCGAAACCATGGCCGGCTGTGACAATCTATAAGAGATCGTCGTTGCCGGATTAAACGGGTTGGGATAATTCTGTGCTAGCTGAATGGTTTCAGGCAACGGCGACGCCGTAACCTCGCTGGCAATGGCTTTAAAGCGGCGAATCCGGCCGTCAAAGCAGCAAATATACAATTCCTTGTTTTGATCAAGGCCGAACGCTGCAATGTTGAAATTCGTATCAATGAGTTGTTGGTTTTGCGGCGCATTGACGCCGTCGTAACGCAAAGCCCAAAGGCGTCCCGAAACATAATCGCCATAAACATATGCGCCCACCAACGGCGCAACCCGGCTGCCGCGATAAACATAGCCGCCGGTGATCGAAGCGCCGCTGCTGCGGCCATAATCCCAAATCGGCAATGCCAGGCCGGTTTGATCACAACCGGAAGAAGGATTATAGCAAATCTTCCCTTCCATAATACGCCAGCCGTAGTTCAAACCTTTTTCCACAATATCAACTTCCTCCCGGCTGCCCTGACCGACATCGCCAACCCAGAGCCAGCCGGTCACAAAATCAAAACTGAAGCGCCAGGGATTGCGAAAGCCATAGGCGTAAATTTCTTCACGATAACCCGAGGTGTTGCCCACAAAAGGATTGTCAGGCGGAATGCCGTAATTCAAACCGCCGGCGGGGTTGTCGACATCGATGCGCAACATATCACCGAGCAGGCCGCGGCGATCCTGGCCGTTGTTCTGCGGGTCGCCGCCCGAGCCGCCATCACCCATGCCAATGTAGAGATAGCCGTCCGGACCGAAAGCGATTTGGCCGCCGTTATGATTTTCATAGGGTTGATTGACGGTGAGCAGCACGAATTCACTAGTGGCATCCGCGCGATTGGGATTGGCGCTGACGCGATAACGCGCAACAACAGTCCGCCGCGGATTCGAAGCCGTGTAGTTCACATAAAAATAACCGTTGGTTGCAAAATTGGGATGAAACGCCAGCCCCAAAAGGCCCTCTTCATTGCCACTATCATTAACCCGGTTTTGAATGTTGAGAAAAGTGTCCGCCGTTGCGACGGAGGAATTGTTCACAAACACACGAATCAAGCCCGCCTGCTCCACGACAAAGATGCGGTCACTGCCGTCGCCGGCATGTTGTAAATCGACCGGACGCGCAAAGGTGAGATTGGGAAAGGCGATTTCCAATTCGTATTGTGCATAGACAGACGGCGCTAGCAGCAGCACGCAACCGGCAGCCAACAGTAAAATCCCTCTTTTCATAAGGCTTTGTCCTTAATTGAAGTTGAAAGAAAATGTGACTTAACGGCAGGCGGCGTGGGCGGCAATATAATCGCCGTTGTGGGATTTTACAAGCAAAACACTTGCCGGATGGGAATGGCATGCTCATTCATGCTTGCCGAGCATCGGCTGCAATAAATCCACCAGGCGCTGCGCCGCGCCGGCTTTGGAGGCAATGAAGGCGCGATTTTTTTCACCCAGTTCCTGGCGCAACGGTTGATTTTGCAGGAGGACGAGCAAGGCGCGCCAGCAATCCTCAACATTTTCGATCACTCTGCCAATGCCCAACTCTTTCATCTCCATGGCCTCGGCGGAATTCGTCATACGTGGGCCAAACAACACCGGAATGCCATGCGCCGCAGCTTCCAGAACGCTGTGTACTCCCGGACCGAAACTGCCGCCGACAAATGCCATCTCTCCTGCGCCATAAAGTTCGGCCAGCACGCCGACGCGATCGACCAACAAAACCTCTACTGAACTTGTAGACTTTGCCTGCGAAAGCCGGGTGCATGACAATTGCAAAGACGCGAGAGCCTGTTCGATCTCGATAAGATGGTTTGGCCGCGGTTCATGCGGCACGAGAATCATTTTCAAATCCGGAAGCTGCTCGCGCGCTTGCGCGAATGCCGGCAGCAAAACCTCTTCATCCGAAGGCCAGGTGCTGCCGGCGACAAAAATCGGCGAAAGCGAGCGCCACTTTTCCGGAAGAATTTTGGAAAGATCGGTGTTTTGCGTGCGAAATAGAACTTGATCATAGCGGGAATCGCCGAGCACGCGCACACGCTCGGGGTAGCGCAGAAGCGGGCGCAAGTATTCTGCCGTTTGTGATGAAACCGCGCCGATTAAATCAAAGTTCGCCAAAACTTCGCGATGAAAATTCCGCACGCCCGGCCAAAAACGTTTCGTGCGCGCATTGGCGCTCACGCTGGCATCCGCCAACAGCAAAAAGATACCGCGACGCCGCGCCTGCCACATAAAATTGGGCCAGTAATCATGGCGAATCACAATGCCTGCGACCGGCTGAACCAGATCCAAAAA
This sequence comes from uncultured Cytophagia bacterium, assembly GCA_964457925.1. GTDB lineage: Bacteria > Zhuqueibacterota > Zhuqueibacteria > Zhuqueibacterales > Zhuqueibacteraceae > Coneutiohabitans. Next base: position 196,137 of record CAYWGH010000001.1, on the reverse strand, counting down.
GCGTTTGACTTGCGGCAAGCCATCGAGGGGCAAATAACACGTCACCTCGGCGGGCATGTCAGTTGCAGAAAGATGTTTTTGCGCGCTCGGTGAAAAAATCGTCAGAACACGCACGGCCTGCGGAAAACGCCAGCCAATTTCCCGCAAAATCGGTTTGGCTTGTTCGCATTCGCCCATCGACGAGGCATGTACCCAGATCGCCGGACCGCCAGTCGTATATGCCTGCAACTGCCGCTCGAGTTCAATGAACACATTTTTGCGGCCTTGTTTGCCCTGCTTGATTTTCGCGCCGGCGCGCGTGTTGCCGGAGAGCCAAACGAGAAGATGGAGAACCGCAAAAAGAAAAGGGATGGCGATCAAATTATAGAAAGCCATCCACAGGGTTGTGCGAATTTTGTTCAAGGGATAATGCAGGACGGAACGTGTCGCGGTTTGAGAGACGATGAGCAGATCATCACCTTGCGGGCGCGCCCGGCGTTGTACAAAATATCATTTTCCATGCACGCTTGCGCGCCGCTTTGAAAAATTTTATCGGTTGACCGCCGAAGGCGCGAGTCCGCGCGAACAATGTGATGCTATTTCGGGTTGGCAGGAATTTGTTTATAATCTGCGCCCAGAATTAACGTCGCTGCCACCAGGCGTTCCGCGCTTTCTTGATACGCCACATAATCCTCCGGCAGTCCCAAAATCTTTGCGATGCGCAAACCGTTCGCCATGTCTTTGGAGCGGCGATCATAAATATACGTGCGCGGCACGTTGGAACTGCCTTCGTAATTGGAGACGTTTACCGGATCGAAGCCGTGCGACTTGAGCAAATCCGCGTATTTCCGCGCCAGTCCCGCCACGCCGCAACCGTTCAACACTTCGATTTTGAGATTCTCTGCGGGCAGCGCTTCAATGGCAGCCTCCGAACTCATGGGATGTTCGGCGCCGGAGAGAAAATGCTTGCTGACAAACGAAATGATTAAAATGACGTTGATGAGTCCCAGACCCCACAAGGCAATCGAGAAGAATCCATTCTTGAAGTTGAAACTTCCCTTGCCTGACGAACTCGTGCGTTTGGCCATGACGCGCATTCCGCCCGAGGGCTGAGAAGAGCCTTTCGAACGACTAGGTGTTGCCATACGATGCTTCGGCACGCTCCTTTTCCTCAAACTTAGTTAGGTGATACGACAAAAAAATGACCCGCACGCGGCGAGTCACTCATGTTCACAAACTATTTATCTTGCGACGGCGCTGATGAGGGCGAAGGCTCCCACCAGTTATCATAGTAACCGCCGGAATAACGATACGGGCTGTAATAGCGGTATGGCATGGTGCTATATTGCACGCTGAACGCGAGATTGCGGCTGGGTTTGTAATCAAAGCTCGCGCGCGAAACAAAGAAGCCGTTGTCATACATGCCGGGGACGCCGAACGAGCCCAGCGGCTGATTCATCAATCCCCATTGCAACGAGACATTCATGTTATCGGCAAGGCGATAACCCATCGTGTTCAAATAAACGCCCTGGCTGTAGCCGTGTCCGCCAAAACTCGTGTAAGAAAGCGCAAAGCTTTGCTGCATCGAGAAGCGGCTCGGATTCAAACCGAACAGACTCACCAAACCTTGCGGCTGGGTCAACGACGAGGTCAGCAAGCGCGAGAACGGAATCGGCTGGGTTTGTTCTTTGAATTGCGCCGCCGCCAACGAGGGCAAGATGAGTGTCAACAAAACGAGAGCAACTATCTTCATGGCAAACCTCTCAAAATTGCGACGTTGATCAAATGATGACTTGTCCTTCCGCCTCAGCGAACCGTTGATTTTTGTGAACATTAAATAAGAAATTTTAGCAGGAAAGTCAAACGGTTTTTCATCATAAGCTCGGATATTTGCTTGATTTTGGGGAGTGCAAATCGTATGCTTGCGGCGATCAATGTTTTCATCAGGCATCGCCTACGGCCTGGCCGTGGTTTGAGTAATTCAATGATCATTCCACCCCGATCATTAACAATCAACACTTGCCAATTAATTTGACCATGTCACATTCCAAAAACCACCACAGAGTCGCGGCGTTCGCAGAGTACGCTTGCGTGAATTCTCAGCGAAAGCTGTGTCTCCGAGGTGAATCTGACATGATCAAGTTAATGTTTGGCCGTTAATCATTAATCATTTGCAATTCGAATTTTGATGACGAATAATACTCCATCAGCAGGCACTACTATGAAACTTAAGAAAAGCTTGTTAAGCCTTCTCACGCTTCTGTTCCTGATTCTACTGGGATGCGGAACGCAGCAATCCGAGCAACAGGACCAGGTTCAAAGTGTCGTCAGGTATTCCGAACTCGCGCCACCGGCTCCAAACAATGAAGGCAGCGCCGAGTATATGTACGACGCATTAAGCGCGAGTTCGCTTGGCAAGAGTGAATCACCTGCTGCGCCCTCTTTTGCCCCGGCACAGCAAACACGCATGCTCATTAAAACCGCTGATCTCGTCTGCGAGGTGGAAAACTTTGACGAGGCGCGCGCGCGCGTGCAAAATCTCGCCGAACAGAATGGCGGCTACATTGTTTCTTCCCAAACCAGCGTCTCTGATGAGAATCGCAAATCCGGCCGAGTGGCGTTGCGCATTCCTTCGGATAAATTCGATGAAACCCTGACCGCGCTGAAGAAACTTGTCAAGAAAACCAATAGCGAAAGCATCAACGGCAACGATGTTACTGAAGAATTCTATGACATTTCTGCTCGCCTCGACAACAAGCGCAAAGCCGAGCAGCGCTTTCAAGAGATTCTCCGCACCGCCAGCAAAACCACTGAGATTTTGGAGGTTGAGCGCGCGCTCGTCGAGGTGCGTGAAGAGATCGAACGCATGGAAGGCCGCAAGCGTTTTCTCGCCGATCAGGTGGCGCTGTCAACCATCAGCGTCAATTTATACGAGCCGCGCCCGCTCCTTACCGGCGGCCGTGACAGCTTTTGGGGCAAAATCAAACGCGGCTTTGAAAACGGCCTGGAAGGCTTCGGCGATGTGTTGAGCGCCAGCATCACGTTCGTGATCGCCGTGCTGCCGCTGGTGCCTTTGGGTTTTCTTTGTTGGTGGGGATTCCTCAAACTTTATCACCGCTTCAGAGGCCGCAAATCGCCGGCGATGCCGAATCCGCCCCCAAAATAAACCATGACGCCCTCGAAACGTGACGTGACGCTGCTGTTTGCCACGCGCATCACGCGCTTGTTTGCTTATGGCTTTTTGTCCGTGGTGCTGGCGTTGTATCTGGCGCAAGCCGGCTTGGATGAGGGCCAGATCGGTATGTTATTCACGCTCACGCTGATCGGCGACGCTGCACTCTCGTTGTGGATGACGACCTCAGCCGATCGCCTGGGCCGGCAGCGCATGCTATTGCTCGGCGCCGGGTTGATGGTGGCCGCGGGCGCGGTCTTCGCTCTCACCGGCAATTTTGTCGTGCTGCTGGTTGTCGCAATTATCGGTGTTATTAGTCCGAGCGGCGGCGAGATCGGCCCGTTTCTTTCAATTGAACAAGCTGCGTTGTCGCAACTATTGCCGCAGGAACGGCGCACGCATATGTTTGCGTGGTATAATCTTGCCGGTTCCTGCGCGACAGCATTGGGCGCGCTTGCCGGCGGCTTCCTGGCCCAGACGCTGCAAGATCTCGGGCTTTCACCGCTGGCCGCCTACCGTGACGTGTTGCTCGGCTATGCTGCAGCAGGCGTGCTGCTCATTCTGCTTTTTCTCAAACTGACGCCGGCAATCGAAACCAATCAAGCCTCGCGTGAGCCTCAGGTATTCGGTTTGCACCGTTCGCGCCCGATCGTCATGAAATTGAGCGCCCTGTTCGCGCTCGATGCATTTGCCGGCGGCTTCGTGATTCAAAGCATGCTCGCCTATTGGTTCTATGTGAAATTTGGCGTCAACGAAAGCATGCTGGGCAGCATTTTCTTTGGCGCGAACATTCTTGCGGGAGTGTCGGCGTTATTGGCTGCCCGTCTCGCGGCGCGCTTCGGGTTGATCAACACCATGGTTTTCACGCACATTCCCTCGAATGTGTTGTTGTGCCTTGTGCCGCTTATGCCGAGCTTGCCCTGGGCAATTGGAGTGTTGTTGGTACGCTTCAGCATTTCACAAATGGATGTGCCGACGCGCCAATCCTACACCATGGCAGTGGTCGCGCCGGATGAACGCTCGGCTGCCGCGGGCGTAACCGCAATTGCCCGTTCAATCGGCGCTTCGCTCTCTCCCGCCCTCGCCGGGCTCTTGCTGGCGAATACGTCGTTTATCAGCATGCCTTTCTTATTGGCAGGCGGTTTAAAAATTGTTTACGATTTGTTGTTGTATCATAGCTTCAAGACTCTGAAGCCGCTGGAAGAGAGCATAATGCCATTTTCAAACCGCAAAACCCAAATTTTCTCGTCGTGATCACGAGCAGGACAAGCCGAAACGACATTGGCCCAACTATGCCAGATTCACCGCTGAGGCGCAGAGTTCCCCCGAGAATACTGATCAATCATACTCGGCGACCTCCACGACACGCCGGTGCTTTTTGGAATGTAACATCGCAAATTCCGTGATCCGCGATCGATAATCCGAAATCGGTATAAATCCACGGCAGTGAGCAAAAACCGGAACACCTGCATGAAACTCTTCTCTCCGGAGACGTGGGTCTCTTTAATCCCCAACGGCCTCGGCCAGGTCAAGCCCAATCATTATTTTGAAATGCTGAAAGTCGCTTGGCAGAATCGCGATCAACTGCCGTTCGCCTGGCGCATTTTGAATGACGGCGTGTGCGACGGCTGCGCGCTCGGCACCACCGGCATGCGCGATTTCACCCTCGACGGCGTGCATCTCTGCATGGTACGCCTGCACCTCATGCGACTGAACACCGCGCCGGCACTGGATATTCGCAAACTTGCAGATGCCACCTCACTCCAAAAAATGAATGCCGCGGAATTGCGCGCCTTGGGTCGTTTGCCTTATCCCATGATCCGGCGCAACGGTGAATCCGGCTTTACGCGAATTTCGTGGCAGCAGGCATATGACGCCATCACGCAAAAAATTCGCGCCACGGATCCGAATCGCATTGCGTTTTATCTCACCTCGCGCGGCCTCACCAATGAAGTTTACTATGTCGCGCAGAAAGCGGCGCGCTTTCTCGGCACAAATAACATCGACAATTCCGCGCGCATTTGCCATGCGCCCAGCACGGTTGCGCTCAAGCAGATGATTGGCGCTGCCGCCTCGACCTGTTCGTACACGGATTGGCTTGGCACAGACTTGCTGGTGTTCATCGGCAGCGATGCGCCCAACAATCAGCCGGTGACCACGAAATACATGTATTACGCCAAAAAGCAAGGCACGAAAATCGCCGTCATCAATCCCTATCGCGAGCCGGGACTCGAGCGCTACTGGGTGCCCTCGGTTTTCGAGAGCGCCTGGTTCGGCACCAAACTCGCCGATCGCTTTTTTCATGTGCACATCGGCGGCGATATTGCCTTTCTCAACGGCGTGATCAAACACATGATCGCGCAGAATTGGGTCGATCAAAATTTTATCCAACAGCACACCCGGGGCTTCGATCAACTCAAAACAATGTTGGACGGACAAAGTTGGGAGAGTCTCGAACAAGCTTCGGGCGCTGCCTCCGCGGAGATGTTTGCCTTCGCACAGATGTTGGCAAACGCCAAAACTGCGGTTTTTGTGTGGAGCATGGGCGTCACGCAGCATCGCCATGGCGTCGAGAACGTGAAGGCCATCATCAATCTCGCGCTCACCAAAGGCTTTGTGGGGCGCGAGAAATGCGGGCTGGTGCCGATTCGCGGGCACAGCGGCGTGCAAGCCGGCGCGGAAGTGGGCGCCGTGCACAATCTTTTTCCCGGCGGCCTTGCAGTGAACGAGGAGAATGCGAAGAAATTCGAGGCGTTGTGGGGCTTTGCTGTGCCGGCGCAAAAGGGCTATTCCGCGGTGGAGATGATCGAGGCGGCGCATGCGGGCAAACTCGATTTGCTGTATTCTGCCGGTGGCAATTTTCTCGAAACCTTGCCGGAACCGGATTTTGTGCGCGCGGCGCTGGCGAACACGCCGCTGCGTGTGCATCAAGACATCGTGCTCTCGCCGCAGATGTTTGTGGAACCGAAGGAAACAGTTGTTTTATTGCCGGCCCGCACGCGTTTCGAGCAAACCGGCGGCGGCACGGAAACCTCGACCGAACGCCGCATTTATTTTTCGCCGGAGATTCCCGGCCGGCGTGTGGGCGAATCAAAAAGCGAGTGGGAAATTTTCATGGAAATGGCCGAGCATGTGTTTCCCGAACGGCGCGCGCAAATTCATTTTGAAAGCGCCGGGCAGATTCGCCGGGAAATCGCGCAGGCCGCGCCGTTTTATGACGGCATTCAACATCTCAAACAAAAGGGCGATGCCATGCAATGGGGCGGCCCGCGGCTGTGCGAGGGCTGGAAATTCGAAACACCGGGGGGCCGCGCGGCTTTTGCTGCTCTGCACTTGCCCCAACGCGAGGGGGTTGAGCAAGCGCACGACCGGACGGGCAACGGCACATTCACCGTGACCACGCGCCGCGGCAAGCAATTCAACAGCATGGTGCAAGCCGAACGCGATCCGCTCAATGGCGCACGGCGTGAAGATGTTTTGATGAATCAAGAAGATGCCCAACGTCTGGGCTTGCGGGAGCGTGATTGGGTGATTTTGAAAAATCACATCGGCGAGTTTCGCGGCCGTGTCAAGTTCGCGCCGATCAAAACCGGCAACCTGCAGGTGCATTGGCCCGAGGGTAACGTCATCATCCGCCGCGGCGTGATCGATCCTGCCAGCGGCATTCCCGATTATAATGCCGTCGTTGAATTGCGGATTGCCGAATGATGATGTCGGATGGAGGATTGCGGAGAAACCGTTGACCGAGCCTGTCAACGGCAACGCGCTCTTTCCAGCATGCTTGCCGTTTCCGACAACGCTATTCGCGTTTCCCGGTTTGCGTCAAAAGCTGGTCAATGCGCTGCCAGATGCGATGTTCCTCATCAGAGATTAACCTCCTGTAACGCCGCCGCAAATTCCCCCGGCGAGGCAAAGCGCTGCGCGCGATCCTGATGCAATGCCTTGAGCAAAATTTGATCGAATGCTTCCGGCAGTTTGGAGTTGGCGGCGGAGGGCGGGGTGATTTTCCCGGACACGATTTGCGTGGAAATGCTTGCCACGTTTTCGCCCACGAATGGCCGCTGCCGCGTCGCCATTTCATAAACCACCGCCGCGAGTGAAAAAAGATCGGAGCGGCCGTCGATTTTTTCGCCGCGCAACTGTTCCGGCGACATGTAACAGGGCGTGCCCAACACCGCGCCCTCCTGCGTCAGCGTCGATTGCGCCAAATGCGCCACGCCAAAATCCAAAATTTTGACGGCCTCGCCGCCGAGAATCATGAGATTCGAGGGTTTGATATCGCGATGAATCACGCCGCGCGCATGCGCATAATCGAGTCCGCTCGCGATCTGCGCCGTAAAGCGCTGCACACGGTTGAGCGGCAACGGGCCTTCTGCGGCGATCATCTCGTCGAGCGTTTTGCCTTCCAGAAACTCCATGGCAATATAAAAATGCCGGCCGGCTTCTTCGGCTTGATAAATCGTGACGATATTGGGATGATTCAGCGCGCCGGCGGCGCGCGCCTCACGCAAAAAGCGCTCGCGCAGCCGTTCCTGTCCGGCCGCCGAGAGGCCGGTCATTTCGCGCAAAATTTTTACTGCAACCTTGCGGCCGAGCGTGGGATCCATTGCCGCATAAACCTTTCCCATTGCGCCCGCGCCGATTTCTTCAATGATTTCGAATTGACCCAGGCGGCGCGGGCCGCGTTCGTCATAAATCAATTCCGTTGCAACCGCGGCGCGCTTCGTCATTTTTGCCGCGCGCCGGGTCTTGCCATTCTGGCGCAGAAACAAAGCGCTGCCGCCGGCAAGCAAGATCATCAGCATCATGCCAAGGCTGTGCATCCACATTTGCCCGTTGATAAACAGGCTGAAGCCGAGAAACCAAATCAACAAAACCAATCCCGCCAGCAAAACGCCAGTGGTGCGCTTAGAAAGCTGCAAACCAAGCCACAATGTCAACACGCCCACCACGAGCGCCGGCAACAACTCCAACGACGTGAGATAACCCGGACGCGACAAGAACTGCTGATGCAAAATGTTTGCAGTGGAAGTGGCGAGTTTCTCGACGCCCGGCATGCGCGCTGAAAACGAAGTTGCCAGAAAATCTTGCGTGCCTGCGGCCGTCACGCCCACAAACACGATTTTGCCCGCCAACTCAATCACAGGTTTACCCGCCAAAACCTCAGCAGCCGAAAGCTGTGAAAACGCGCCTGCCGGGCCGTAGTAATTCATCAAACTGAAACCGCGGGCATCCGTGGGAATGAAAATATCGCCGAGTTGAATGCCTTCACCGGCTCGGACGTGAATCTCGCTGCGCGTGAGCTGCCGGCTTTGCGCCGCGATTTGCAACGGCAATGATGGAAGATAAAACTCCCCATAGCGCACAACCTGCGCTTCCCAGCGCACGAGATTGTCGCCGCTCTTTTCATTCGTGATCAAATTGATGTGGCCGCCGGGCAGACTTGCCGAAAGCAAATCCAATGAAGCATGATTGATGGAATAAGCATTCAAATAAGGCTCATTTTCCATGACCGATAGCGGTGCATCGAACAAGATCAACGCACTCGCAGCCACAGGTTCGGGCAGCGGTTGCGTGGGGGTATGTGCGCGCGTGTGTAATTCGGGAAAATAATACGGCAACACAATGCCGACTCTGTTTTGCTCAAGGTTCGGCCCAGACTCACCAGCTTGGTTCGAGGCATCCGCACCGGCGCGGTTCGACATCAGCTCGCCGGCGCGGCTGCTGCGCATGACGTGCGCCAACTCTGCGGCGCCGTCGAGATCATCCGATCGCGCCGGCAGCATGACATCCAACACAATCAGTTTTGGCCGGGCGGCAGCAAGCTTTTGCAGCAATTCGGCGAGTTGTCGCCGCGGCCACGGCCAGGCGCCCGCGCTTTGCAAGCTGGCGTCGTCGATGGACACGATGATTATACTCGAATCCGCCGGCAGTTCGCCGCGCAAACGAAACATGAGATCGAGATTTTTGCGTTCGAGGAATTCCAATGCGCCGGAGAGCGGAAACAAACGCAGATGCAGCAAGGCCGCCATCAAGAGCAGCACACTGCCAACCAGGAAAGGAAGTTTTGCACGCAGGGGTATTTTTGTCGGCATGATGAAATTGCCACAATGGCAACCGGACTCAAATAAAACTCGCGGCGGCTTGAATGTCGAAGTTCATTGGAATACCACTTGGCGATTTTGTGCCGCAGCGCCCTCGCAACCGAGAATGGCAACTACAAATCGCTTTCGAGCTCGCGATCGCGCTGCTGATTCCAGCGCACCCAATCGAGTTCTGCGCCTTGATCGCGAAACGCAGCCGGATCAGAAGGCTTTCCATCTCTGGCGATGCGAATTTCCTGCTGGGCGCGCACGAGCTTGATCCAAGTTTCCAACGAAACCTGCGAGGGCCCGGGCACTTGTTGCGGCGGTCCGATGCGCTGCGGTGCTCCAGGCGACCGCGCGGGCGCTTGACTGCCGCGCACTTCCACCGCGCCTTCGTACACACGCACCGTCGTCGCGCTATCCGGCGCAACCACGGAACGGTACGTCGTGCCCTGCACGCCCGCGATGGCGGTGGGGAATTCCACGTCGAATTGCGGCTTTTGTTGAAAGAGTTTCGAGAGGCGCGCCCACAACGAGCCGACGGCGAATTCAAACTTGGCTTGATAAGCGCCCTCGCGCTTCAGGTTTTCGATTTTTAAGTGCGAATTGGCATCAAGGCGCAACACGCTGCGATTGTCCAGCACCAATTCGGCGCGGCTGGCTTTTCCGGTTTTGATTTCATCGCTGCTATAAAGAATCAAGTTCGGGCGCGCCGGCAGAAAGGCCGGATTTTGTTGCGGCCGGCGATAGCTCACCTCGCCTTCAACGTAGGTCAACACCGCGCTGGCCGCCTCACTCTTCAGCAACTCCGGCTTCGGCGAGCTGGCCGAGCGCAGCGGGAATAACAATGTGTCGCCGGATTTGAGCACATTCAAATTTTTATTGGGATTCGCTTGTGTGAGCACAGTCAAAAGCGAATCGTTGAAAAAACCGTAATAGCGTATGGCGAGAAAGCTGATGGTATCGCCGCGTTGCACGCCAATTTGTTTGGCGGGCTGTTGTGGCACCCCCACAAACGCAAAGAGCAGCAAAACAGCCAGTAACAAAGGCAAATACGAATTCTTTTTTGTCATGGAATCTTTCCGCGCCGAGACACGCTTGGCAGCGAGCATTTATCTTGGCTATGTCAGATTCACCGCGGAGACGCAGCGTTCGCTGAGAATTCACGCAATCTTACTCTGCGAACTCCGCGACTCGGTGGTGGTTTTGGGAATGTGACATGGTCAAATTAAATTTTCGAAAAAAGATACAAGAATCGCGCGTGCGGCGCAAATCATTTCTTTACAGTTCGCGCAAGATAAACCGCCGGCCGCCGATTTCGATCACGTCGTTGTAATGCAATTGCGCATTCATGATGAGAATGCCGTTGACGCGCACACAGGGCGCGCCGGTTTCGCTGCAAATGTAGAACAAATCACCGCGCCGGAAAATCGACGCGCGCAACGGCGCCGCGCTGGGCACGCGAATATCGACTTCGCCCTCGCTGCCGAACACGATGCGATCCTGCGCGAGATTGAAAATGGCGTTGTTCGCTTCATTGACCAGAACCCCGGTGGCCGTCGATTCCTCCGGTTTGCGAATAAGCGTGTTCTCCGCCGGCGCAAACAAGGCCTGCAAGCGGTCGGTGGTCGCGGCCAGCTCTTCGGCGAAGCGCAACACATATGCGCCGATTTTAATCTCGTCGCCCTCCTGCAAGCGGGTGGGCGCGGTAAGTTTGCTCTCGTTCAAAAAAATGCCGTTGGTGCTGCGCACTTCTTCCACCAAATACTTGCCCTCCTCATCGCGGCGCAAACGCGCATGCTGGCGCGAGACGGAGAGATCACCGAGGCGGATGGTGTTCTCTTGCGCGCGGCCGATGGTCACAACTGCATCGTGCAGCCGGGTTTTGAACAGCAGCACGTCATCTTTGGTAATGAAGAGCGAGGCCATGATGAAGTGGAGACGCCGAGTCCATAGTCTGTTCGATGAAAAAAGCAGGCGGACAGCAGCAATCTAAAAGATTGATGTTGTTGTCAGATTTGCAATAAAACCACGGCCGCCGTGGTTGATCAATCTTATTCTCTCATATGCCCAAGCCGGACGAGCCGGAACCAAATTTTACCACGAAGACACCAAGCTTTTTTGCTTTATGTCGTCGCGCCGTGGCGGTTGGAAAATTTTTGCTTATTTAGCAACGATTCAACTTTTAAAGAGGCTAAACCGGTTCGCAAGGCTTGAATCCATTGGTAATCGGCATGCGGCGGTCTTTGCCGAAATTTTTCGTGCTGATCTTGATGCCGGGCGCCGCCTGCTGGCGCTTGTATTCGGCACGATCGATCAGCCGCACCACTTCCTTTACGACTTTTTCGGGCAGGCCACGCTCGATCATCTCGGGCACACTACGGTCGTCTTCAACATATTCTTCGATGATGCGATCGAGCAAATCATAGGGCGGCAGCGAATCCTGGTCGGTTTGATTGGGCCGCAATTCCGCGGTCGGCGGCCGGTCGATGGTACGTTGCGGAATGACAGGATGGGGAAAACCGCGCTGATTGATCCATTGCGCCAGCGCATACACCATGGTTTTGGGAACATCTTTGATCACCGCAAAGCCGCCCACCATGTCACCGTAAAGCGTGCTGTAGCCCACGGCGGTTTCACTCTTGTTGCTCGTGGCCAGCACGAGCCAGTTGAATTTATTGGACAACGCCATGAGCAAGTTGCCGCGAATGCGCGCCTGAATGTTTTCCTCGGTAATATCCGGTTTGAGGTTGCTGAAGGTGTCGGCGAGAGTTTTTTCGTAACCGATCACGAGGTCGCGAATCGGAAGCGTGAGAGTTTCAATACCGAGGTTGCGCGCCAGGGCCAGCGCATCTTCGTTGCTGAGTGAGGCCGTAAAAACACTCGGCATCAAAACGCCAACGACATTTTCCGGGCCGAGCGCAGCCACCGCAATGGTGGCAACCAGCGCAGAGTCAATGCCGCCGCTCAGGCCGAGCACGACTTTCTTGAAGCCGTTCTTATGCACATAATCGCGCGTGCCCAACACCAGCGCGGAAAAAACTTCATCGGCCTCTTCGCGCACGCGCGCGACAACCGGCGGGAGATGGCCGTTAGCTCGCGCCGGCAAAGGCGCGGGAATCACGGCTTCGTCGAGCTGGTAGCGCTGTTCCAGCCCGAGCGAGGGCGACGGCAGCGCCGGGTCTATGCCGACATCAGTGATGATCAAATGATCTTGAAACTGCTCGCTGCGCAGCAGCAACCGGCCTTCCGGATCAAACAGGAAGGCCTGCCCGTCGAACACCAGTTCGTCCTGACCGCCGACCATGTTGACATAGGCGAAAAAAGCTTTGGAACGGCGCGCAATGGTGGCGACTAAATGTTCGCGTTCCAGCCCCTTGCGAAAATGATAGGGCGAGGCGGAGATATTGACCAGCAAATGCGCGCCGCCTGTGGAGGCCTCGAATTCTGCAATGGGATCCGCCGTCCAAATGTCCTCGCAAATATTGATGCCGATGCGCAGATCATCCCATGTGACCACCAGCGGACGGTTGCCGGGCTCAAAATAACGGCGTTCATCGAATACGCCGTAATTGGGCAGGCAGATTTTATGATAAGTGGTGATGAGTCTGCCCTCGGCGCAAATGGCGGCGGCGTTGTAGACCTTCTGCGCAACGCGCTCGGCAAAGCCCACGACCGCAACCAAACCATGGCTGGCTTGCGCGATTTTTTCCATTGCCGTCATATTCGCGCTGACGAAATCATCGCGCAAAATGAGATCTTCCGGCGGATAGCCGGTCACCGCCAATTCCGGAAAAAGAACGAGATTGACGCCCTGCCGGCGCGCGTCTTCCATATATTGCAGAATAAGCGCGACATTGCGGTTGAGGTCGCCAACCGTCGGATTGATTTGTGCAAGGGCCAGGCGCAGAGGTTTAATCATGGCAGAACCTGAAAATCAAATGAATCGCACGCGGGCGTTGTCACAACAACAAAACTTCCACACAGCGTCCACGGGCAAAGCTTGTGCTAATCGGTGACCCATCGATGGCCACGCCGCAAGCGCACCATCCGAAAACAAAAACCCATCGCGGCAGGCCGGGATGGGTTGGTGGATTCAGATTATTTCATGAGGGCAGAAGAAAAGCCCATCTCGAAGTTTCGGGATGGGCTGTCGCAATTCTGTTTGAAGCTTGATCGCTGCGACCGTGTGTGAGCGCCGGTTTGATTGCTATTTCAGTGCGGCATCTTTCGCGGCTTTGGCAATGCGGAATTTAAGCACGGTTTTGGCTGGGATCTTGATCGCTTCGCCGGTTTGCGGGTTGCGTCCCATGCGCGCTTTGCGTTTCACCACCACCAACTTGCCAATATCAGGAATCGTGAATCCCTTTTTAGCTTCTTTCGCGGCCAGGCGGGCAAGCTCTTGAAACCATTCGGTTGATTGGGCGCGAGTCATTTCGAACTTTTCAGCGAAATGCTTCACCAATTGTCCTTTTGTCATGGGACCTGCAGTAGCCATAAACTCTTCTCTCCTCGATTAGGTTGTGAATGAAAAGTGATACGACAATAAGCTAACGGCCGCGGATGCGGCGATTTTTTACACCGCCAAAATACGCGGGCAAAGATAGGCAGAAAAATCAGTGAAGGCAAGCATTTTCTCGCAAAAGCACGCGCAAAACCGCTAAAAATGCGGGTTTGAGGCGCTAGGCGCTCCGGCGCACCGTTTGGTCGAGAAAAAAACAGCCGGCTGGAACTGATTAAGGGCGTGTTGCGCAACGAAAGCAGAGCGTCAAACAGGTAATTTGCTGCCGCAAAAAAAGTGCATTATTTTCGATTGTTGTAAAATTCGTCTTGCATATCGCAAATTGATCAATTATTTTTTTAGCAAGCAATTAAGACGCTCGCAGCCTAAATCACGCGTGATACACTCAATTCCTAACTCTTTTGTGGAGGAAGCGATGGACAACTGGCCTTATACCCCATCCGACGACGATGACGAGGAGAGCTACGATCCGACGGACTCCGAAACGAACCCGGCGGATAGCGATGACGTCGACGAACCCTTTGGCGGCTCGCCGTGGGCAACGGGTGATGATGATGACGAAGAAGAGGAAGAGGGAGCGGAGGTAACAGAGGCAGCGGTGGTACCGCCCATGGCGGCGCCGGCCAAGGCCGCGCCCAAGCCTGCTGTGAAGAAGAAAGCGGCAGCCAAGAAAAAAGCCGCACCGAAGAAGAAAGTGGCCGCAAAGAAAGTAGCCAAGAAGGCCGCAGCGAAGAAAACCGCCAAGAAAAAAGCGGCGCCCAAGAAAAAAGCCGCACCGAAAAAGAAAGCGGCCAAGAAAGCCGTCAAAGCGAAAGCCGGAGCCAAGAAAAAAGCAGTGCGCAAACGTCGCTAAACCTCGAGGCTCTCCGCTTCGGTGAGCATGGCGTCGTGTGAAGTTGGATACCCTCCGCTCGTTGCAAAATTGCAATGGCCGGGGGGTAACTATTTTGGGGAGGTTGTTGGCCGTGGTTTCAAAAACTCTTAAATCATGAAATTCAATGAGTTGCAATCCCGCCTGGACGCTGCGCTCGAAGCCTGCTGGCGCGCCGGTAAAATCACCCTTGAATATTATCAAGCCAACCCGCTAACCGAAACCAAGAGCGATGGCTCACCCGTGACCCTCGCCGATCAGCGCGCCGAACAGGAAATACGGAGACTGCTGGCGAAGTATTTCCCGCATGATGCCATCGTCGGCGAAGAAGAGGGCGCGAGTCCGGCCTCGGCGCACGGTACGTGGTACATCGATCCCATCGACGGCACGCGCAGCTTTGTTTGCGGCGTGCCGTTTTATGGCGTGTTGCTCGCCTACGAAATCGACCGGAACGTGGCGCTCGGCGTCATCAACTTCCCGGCCCTCGATGAAATGATCTGGGCTTTGCGTGAACAGGGTTGCTTTTGGAACGGCCGGCGCGCGCGCGTCTCCGCCGTGACAGAACTGCGCGATGCCGTGCTGCTGTCAACCGATTTTTTTGCATGGGATAAATTCGGCTCAGCCGCCGCGCGCGAAAAACTGTGCGCCGCTACCAAATTGCAGCGCACCTGGGGCGACGCTTATGGCTATGCTCTCGTGGCCACCGGCCGCGCCGAGATCATGCTGGATGCGCGCATGGCCGTGTGGGATTGTGGCCCGCTTTTGCCCATTCTCGAAGAAGCCGGCGGACGATTTACCGATTGGCAGGGCAATCCCACCATTCACGGCAACAACGCCTTTGCAACCAACGGACATTTGCACGAAACCGTGCAGCGCATCTTAGCCGATTGACTTTTGCAAAAAAGGGGCTTACTTTCACGACAATTCCAAGCCTTCCGCCACGACGCGATGGGCATTGCCCTCGAGTTACTCACTTTTACCGGGAGAAAATCGTGCAAATCCGGCTTACCGTACTCGCGGCGCTCGCATTCAGCTCACTTGCCTCCGCGCAATTCAGCGACCGTCCGGTCGATCGCTTGATTCTTTCCGGCAGCGCCGCTGTTTTTCGCATCAATCATGACGATTTCTCCAGAATCTACGATAGCCGCAGCGGCTTGGCGCTGGGCGGCGCTGCCACGCTAAAAATTCGTGCGCCTTACAACCTCGTCGTGAAGTATCGCCAATTCGAGAAAGAGAACTCCGTCACGATCACGGGCAATTCTTCTAAGCTGAAGTGGCAAGAACGCTGGATCAATGTCGGCGTACGCTACCTCAGCTATAGCGACGCTAAAACGACCAGTTTTTTCGGCTTCGGTTTTGCCTTTTTTGATGTGGAGGAGAGCGGGCCGCTCACCCTGTTCCGCGAGGAAGACGGCCAGCGCGAGGCCAACGGTTTTTTTCTCGAGGTCGGCTTTGATTATCGCCTGGTCAAGCGCGCCGGTTTTTTTGTAGAAGTCGAAATCACCTCCGCCAGCGTGGGCGGCGGGGCCGGCTTCGAAGGTTCAAGCGTGGGCGGCTATTTGCTGGGTGCGGGTTTGAATCTCTTTCTGTTTTGAAGATGAAGAGCATCCCAATGAATTTGCTTCTCGCGTTTGCGATTTTGCTTGCGTATCCTCTTTCGCTTTTTTCACAGTCACCGCTTCGCGCCAAGTTCACCGGCAGCATGCTCGCCGAAAACGCCGGTGCGTTGCCGCTCTCGCATCCCGCCGCGCTTGCCCTGGATCCCGACGGCCATCTCTATCTCGCCGACACCGGCAATCACCGCATCATCAAATGTGATGCACAAGGCCGGCTGCTGCGCGAAACCGGCGGCTTCGGATTTGGCAACGAGCAGTTCGATCATCCGGTCGATCTTTGGGCGGGCAACGGACTCGATGTGTTCGTGGCAGATTATAACAACCAGCGCTTGCAGCGTTACGACAAAGATCTGAATTTCATTTCTTCTTACTCCTCGGACGAATCTCTGGAAGAGAATTTGCGGTTCGGATATCCCGCGGCCATTGCCCTGTCGCCGCAGGGCGAGTTGTTTGTGGCCGATCACGAATTCAAGCGACTTTTGCGTTTTGATGCGTTCGGCAAGCCCAAAGCCAGCTTCGCCGATTTCAATTGGGGTGAAGGCGGACTTGATCGCCCGGCGAAGATCTTGATTTCGACTCGCGGCGATATTTTTGTAAGCGATTCGGTGCGCCAGGTGGTGATGATTTACGATGCCTTCGGCAACTTCGCCGGCAAACTCGGCGAAGGCCTGCTGAACCGGCCTGTCGGAATGGCGGAATGGCGTGAAGTGATTTTCGTTGCCGATCGCGGACATCGGCGCATTGCCTGCTTCACGCGAGCGGGCGAATTTCTTGCAGAATTCGGCGCCGGCGGAACCCTGCACGCGCCGGTCGCGCTGGCGCTTGCTCCCTCAATCCGGCGAGGCCGGGAGCCGGTTTTTTCCGCGCGTGCTTATGTGCTGGATGCCTTGCAAAATTGTGTGCAGGTTTTTGAAGTGACGCCGGCAAGATGACCGGGATTCACGTTAATCAAAAAAATGGGGCTATAGATTCTCGCGGCTCTTCACAAATAAAATCGGTGAAAATCTGTTTTGATCTGCGTCCAAATATTTTGCTGCTGACCAAATTTCAACAAAACCATCGAACGGACAAACGGAGAACGGCCCGGCGCCTCGCTACAAAACTTTGACAACCGGCATTTGACATCCGCTGGAAACACAATTTGCAAAATTGGTCGAGTTGCAACGCAATGCTTGCCCTGCGCCGTTTACTCACGCACTCTAGCCGTTATTGGTATGAATGTTTTGCTTTGTCATTCAGAAAGAATCTTGTGAAGCTTGGAGGCCGGGTGGAATTTTCACAAAATTCTTGTGAAATGACAACTACCCCCAGAGGCAGTTTTCGAGCTTCTAAAATATTGGTCGTCCTGTGCCTCGCTCTTGCCAGTCCCATCATCGCGCAAGAACCCATTTCAGAAAATTTTTCTCTCTCGCTTTCTTCGCGCCAATTCAAGTTTGCCGCCTCTTCCGATACCACCACTATCGCCTTGCCTGACAGTTTCATCATCGCGCCGTCTGAAACTCTGAGTTGCGGAGAACAAATTTTCTCGCGCGAAAGAGATTATCGCCTCGATTATGGCCGCGCCCTGATCACCTGGTTCGGAAGTCAAACAACATGTGACAGCCTAATCATCAAATACCGCGCGCTGCCTCTGCACCTGCCCACGCGATTCGCAATCTTCGAGCTTCAACCGCCGGCGCAAGATAGTTCGCCGGCGCCGCAGTTGGCATTGGAAAGCCTGGTCAGTCAATCGCCATCGCCGCGCCGCGGCTTCGCGCAAAATCGCGGCGCCAATCTCGTCAAGCGCGGCAGCCTCACGCGCGGTTTGAGTGTGGGCACGAATCAGGCGCTCACCGTCGACTCCGGCTTGCGCATGCAAATCTCCGGAGAAATTGCCGAAGGCGTGGAAGTGGTGGCCGCGCTCACCGATCAAAACACGCCGATTCAACCCGAAGGCAACACGCAAACGTTGCAGGAAATCGACAAAGTCTCAGTGCAGTTGAAAAGCCCGGCGTTCAACGCCACGCTGGGCGATTTCGAGATCGCCTACGAGGGCAGCGAGTTTGCGCGCTACAGCCGCAAGTTGCAAGGCGCGCGCTTCTCCGTGGGGCGTTTGCCGGGCAGCGCGCCGGCAGGCGCTTTAAATTTTCAATTCACCGCCTCAGGCGCGGTTTCGAAAGGGCAATATACCACCAATGTCTTCAACGGCATCGAAGGCAATCAAGGACCGTATCAACTGCGCGGCGATCGCGGGCAAATCGACATCATCGTTTTGGCGGGCACCGAGCGCGTGTGGATCGACGGCGAGCCGATGACGCGCGGCGAAAACAACGACTATGTCATAGAATATGCCAACGGCCAAATCACCTTTACGCGCAATCGCTTGATCACCGCAGACTCGCGCATTACCATTGATTTTCAATATTCGGATGAACGCTTTCGCCGCAACCTTTACAACGCCCAGGGCGCCCTCTCCGCTTTTGGCGACAAAGTGCAGTGGCAAACCACGCTGCTGCGCGAAGGCGACAACAAAGACAATCCGTTGAGTTTCACTCTTGGCGAGGCCGAACGAGCGGCCCTCAGCCAGGCCGGTGATCAACTGGCGCTCCGCGACGGTGCATCGCCGGTCACACCACCGGCGCGGGGCAATTACATTCGGATTGATTCGACGGCAATTTTTTATCGCTACGTCGGCCCGGATTCCGGCAATTACAATGTCACGTTTTCCGATGTCGGCGCCGGCCGCGGCGCTTACCGCTTCCGCAGCTTCGGAAATTATGAATTCGTGGGCGAAAATCGCGGCCGCTATTTGCCGGTGATTTTGTTGACGCCGGCGCAGCGCCATGACGTTGTTGATAATCGCCTGGTGCTGCAGCCCTGGCAGGGCGTGTCTTTGATCAACGAGCTGGCATTCAGTAATCTCGATCAAAATCTCTATTCATCTCTTGAGGATGGCGATAATCAAGGCCGCGCCTGGCTCACGGCATTACAAATCGAACCGCGGACTTTGCAAGCCGGCAAAACAAATTTGGGGCAGATTGCATTGCACTTGTACTATCGCAGCAAAGACGCGCGTTATCGCGATATCGACCGCAGTGATGTGGTGGAATTCAATCGCAAATGGAATCTGGCAGCCACCGCTGAAATCAGCGGCGAGGATTTGCTGGAATCGCTGGTGACTTACATCCCCATCACCGGCTGGCGCTGGCAAGGCAGTCTCGGCAGCCTGTCGCGCGGCCGCTCGCAAAGCTCGTCGCGCTGGGAAATCAACACCAGCTTGCGGCGCAAAAGCTGGCCCGAGGTGGACTATCGCATCGAAAATATTGGGCGCGAAGAAACGCCGGCAGATTCCCTGCAAGGCTTTCTCGCAACGGATTCCGACTGGCTGCGGCAGCGCGGCAATGCCAGTTGGAAAATCGGGCGCTTTACCCCGCTGGCCGGTTATGAAGCGGAAGATCGCAAAGAAATTTTTGCTGATTCTCTCGGCGGTTTTCGCTTTCACAGCGTTACCGGCGGCATGGGTATGGCGTTGAGCCGCCATCTTTCCGTGCAAACCTCGTTCAACGAACGCAACGATGATACCCGCACGCCGCAAGGCCTGCAACCAACGTCCACTGCGCGAACGCAAAATTTCGAAATGGACTTGAAACAATGGAAAGCGCTGGCGATGAATCTCAATGTCACGCATCGCGAGCGCACTTTTGCGGATGCGAGGACGCCCGCAACGCGCAGCGATCTGGCGGATTTGCGTATCGGCTTAACGCCGTTTCGCCGCGCGCTGAATGCCGAGGTGCATTATCAAATCACCAACACGCAAGCCTCGCAGCAGCAGCGCGTTTATTTCAAAGTGGAACAAGGCCGCGGCAATTACCGCTTCGATGCCGAACAAAACGAATACATTCCCGATCCCCTGTTCGGCGATTATGTTTTGCGCCTGGTGAACACCGAGGAATTCATCCCCGTGGCGGAAGTGCGCTTGCGCAGCAACATTCGATTAACGTTCAAAGAATTGTTACAGCCGGGACCCGCGCAAACCGGCGAATCCAAGCCCTCACGCCCGGCGTGGTGGAAATCGTATCTCACGCCGGTTTCATTGAACACGTTTCTACGCCTCGAGGAGAAAACAAAACACCCCGAGGTCTGGGAAATCTATCGCCTGAACCTTTCACACTTTTTGGATGATTCGCTGACGATTTTCGGCGCGCAGAGTATTCAACAGGAAGTTTATTTGTGGGAAAACCGGCGTGAGCAGTCCGTGCGCTATCGTTTGACGGCCTTGCGCGAGCGCAACAATCAATATTTGGATGAAGGCGCGCGCCGCACGCAAATGCAGCACGAACTGCGCCTCACCTGGGCGCTCTCGCCGAAAGTGACGAGTCAAACCGAGCTGAAGCTCAATCGCGAAGATCGCATATTCGACCGCGCTGCGCGTACCAGTCGGCTGGTGCGCAGCCGGCAGGCGGAAATCGAATTATCGTACCGTCCGCGCCCCGCTCTGGAAGTGGCGAATCGCGCGGGCGCGGCCTTTGACCGTGATTTGTTCGAGACGTTCGATCGTCCGAGTCTGGCCGCACAAGCGCTGTTTCTGCGGCCGCGCGTAGCCTATGCGTTGCGCGGCAAGGGCCGATTGCAGGGCGAAATTGAATGGGTGCGCGTCAGCGCCGAACCCGCCGGGCAAGTGTTGCCTTATGAGCTGGCAAAAGGCAACCGTGAAGGCACCACCTGGCGTTGGAATTTTTCGGTGGAATACCGCGTGAGCAGCAACGTGAATTTCTCCGCCACCTATCTCGGCCGCCGCGAGCCGGACCGGCCGCAAACACTGCATCTCGGCAAGGTGGAGATGCGCGCGTTTTTTTGATTCGGGAGACTTGGCCTGGTTGTTGACTTTTGTTGGGCTATCCACTATTTTGAAAATATTTATGAGATGAATGGCTCATTTCGCAAGAGTGACTCGGCACAAGTTTTAAAGCAGAGGAGATCACACATGACAAATACCATAACAGTAGAACAGATTGATCAATTGGCAATTCAACTCCCATTACGGGAACAAGTGAGAATCCTGGCGCGGCTGGCACAGCGATTGAGCGAGGACTTGACTTCAGAGTTGGATCGCGAAACACGTGAGCGCGAAGCATATGCCCGGCGCGTGGAAGCTTTTTTACAGATGAGCGATGAACTCGCGGCTGATTCGATCGGCGCGGTGGACTCTGCGGCAGACATTCGCCAACTTCGCGACGAAAGGTTGTTGCGACTATGACAGAACTTTGCGTTGATGCAAGCGTTGTGATCAAGTGGGCGGTGAAGGGGGAGCCCTTTCGCGCGAAAGCCCTTGCCTTATTGAAGGAGGCCGGAGTAAAAGGCTTCAAACTTATCGCACCGCCATTTTTCTCCTGTGAAGTGGACAGCGCCATCCGCAAGCGGGTTTTTGACGGGAAAATGACGGCGACAGAAGCACAAAAGGCATACGCGATCCTGGATGCAGCGCCAGTTGTGACCGCGGACATGCCAGGCATGCGCCAACGAGCCCGTGAAATTGCAGAGCAGTTTAGCCAACGAGCCGTCTATGATGCAACCTATATTGCGTTGGCCGAACTGCGCGGTTGCGAATTTTGGACTGCAGACAAGTTGATTTATGATGCTGTCAAGACGAAGCTTTCGTATGTGAAGCATTTGCCCGATTACGCATAGAATCGTCTGCGCAGCATCTATTCTAATGCAACCCAAACACGCCCTCCGCATCGTTTTATCCTCCCCCGGCGACGTGGATGACGAATGCCGCGCGCTGGCGGGCGTCATCGCCGAGTTGAACCGCGGCGTGGCGCATGACCGGCACGTCGTGTTCGAATTGGCCCACTGGCAAACCGATGCCTATCCCGGTTTTCATCCCGAAGGCCCGGAATCCGTTCCGGTCCCGCCCTTTGGGGTGGGACGAACAATTAACCGTTTGGAGGCGGCAAGTAGCGCGTCGAACATCCTCCCCAAACATTTTGTGTCTGGTTCGAATTGAGAAACCGCCCGGGGGTGTTCTTGGACGGACACTAATTAGCAACCGCCCAGACGGCGGCCTTATGAGCTTTGACAATCAAAACCCGTAGTCCTGCCCCCTTGCGGGGCAATGTAACATGTACGAACAAGGGCCCGTGACTACGACGATTACCGAACTTGATTGTCAAAACTCATTAGGCGGCAGCCAGGTCGGGCGAGATTACTTCAGAATACCAATGAGGACAAGAAACTCTTCTGGGTGACAACGGGTATTTCTGGCTGTTCAAAGTGCCTTTTGTTGCGGGTGATGAGGTGTCGGCTTGCATTTCCTTAGCAGAAAGGGCTTTCATTTTTCGCCATATATGCTTTCAATGACGTCGAGGATCAAATCCCTATCAGAAACATCAGGAGGAACATCAGCCATGCCACCGACCAATTTGAACAGTTCCGGTCGGGTAATTCTAATATCTGGTTACCTTCGCCGAAACTCTTCTTCCAGCGTCAGCGTGTCTGGATGTCAAGATCAAGCCCCAGAATCCTCCCACGAAAGCAGAACTCCCTAAGGAAAAAGCCATTTCGTGGGAGCCCATTTTCGTGGGAGAAAAACGTGACGCCTTCGGCAAACGGGTGAATTTCACAGTCAGCGCTGCTTCACATTCGAAAAAAGTTTTGCTTGACTTCGAATGGAATAACTGCCTGAGTTTCGAGAATACGCCATTTGTTCCAGGGAATAGCGAGCCAACATGCAAAATTTAAGCAGTACCTTGCAGAAGTAGAAGCGATCGCTTTTTGATGACATGACGCGCCGATTTGAATTTTAATGTTTCGAGGCTGAATTTGCGCCCTCTCCTCATTAAAAACAAGCTCACCGCCCTTCTCATGTTGTCTTTTTCCCTCCTCAGCGACGGGTTGCCCCAAACCAAACCTGACAGCACCGGCAACACTTTGATCTTTGTGCGCAACGGCAAACCGATCAGCACAGCCGCAGCCGGCGTGAACATAAAAACCGCAAAAAACCGCGCCGAACTGGAAGCCGCTACCCGGCAAGCCCTGGAGAGTCTCCGTCAAAATCGTTTTTACTTCGCCCAAATCGACAGCGTCGTTCGCACCTCAGCGCGCAAACGTGAAACCGATGAGATTCGCCTGTATCTGAATTCCGGTCCGCGCTTCGAACTTGCCACACAAGTCCATTTGAGCGACAGCAGCACATCAATCGGATACTGGCAGCGCGAGCTGCGCGGCATGCATGATGAAACCGCCTGGTTGGCGCGCCTCAACAATGTTCTCACCGGCCTGGCGCGCGAGGGCCATCCGCTGGCTTCATTCACATTGGATTCGGTAACGGTGCAGCAAGGTTCACACGAAGATTCCCGCCTGGCGTTGCTGCATCTCCAGCTCGATCCCGGTCCCGTCGTGCGGCTCGATTCAATTTTGATTCGCGGCAACAACATCACCAAAACCAATGTGCTGCTGCGCGAATTGCCGGTGAGACCGGGAGATAAATTCAATCTCGATGAAATCGAAAGCATTGCCGGCCGCTTGCAGCGCCTGGGATTTCTGCAATCCGTATCCCCGCCGCAATTGCGCGCGGATACCCGCGGCCGCTATCTTCTCGACCTTGCAGTTGTCGAAGGCAACAGCAATTTTCTCAACGGCGTGGCCGGTTACAATCCCGGCAGCGGCAATGAAAAGGGCTATCTCACCGGCCTGCTCGATTTGAAATTCGGCAACCTGCTCGGCACTGGCCGCCTGGTGAATGCGCGCTGGGAGAAACGCAGCCGCGACACCCAGGAACTCGCGCTGCGCTATCGCGAGCCGTGGCTGGCGGGCTGGCCGCTGCATCTCTCCGGCGGATTTCAACAGCTCGTGCAAGACACTTCGTATGTCGAGCGCCGCTGGGATCTTCTGGCAGAGCTTCCCGCAGGCGGGCGTTTCACGCTCTTCGGCCAATTATTGACTGAAAGCGTTTCACCGGATTCGCTGGCCGCACTGAAACTGGGTCTGCCGGAGAGCCGCGTGGCCAGCGTGGCTGGCGGCCTGCGCTATGATTCGCGCGACGATTTGATCAACCCGACGGCCGGTGTTTTTTATTCGACCTCGCTTGAAGCCGGACGCAAGCGTTTTCGCCCGGCGGCAAATGCCGAAAGGCAATCCTTCTCGCGCAAGAAAATCATGCTCGATTTCGAATGGCTGCTGCCAATAAAATGGCCGCAGGTGTTGAGCCTCGCGATTCATGGCCGCGAGATAACCACGGGCGAGCCGTTTGTTTCCATCACCGATCAAATCCGTTTCGGCGGCGCCACGACGCTGCGCGGCTATCGCGAAGAACAATTTCGCGGCTCGCGCGTGGCCTGGAGCAGTCTCGAATACCGTTACTTGCTTTCGCGCCAATCACGCGCATTTGCATTTTTCGATTTGGGCTACTATTTCCGCGAGGAACAGGACAGTAGTTCGAATCCGGCGATTACAATCGAGGAAACAAAGCGATCTTATGGTTTGGGCGTGCGCCTGGACACGCCGCTCGGCCTCGTCGGCCTCGATTACGGCCTCGGCGAAGGCGATGATCTGCTCAACGGCAAAGTTCATGTGAGCTTGTCGAATAGCTTTTAGCCGTGCTGCGCGTGGAAAGTCCGACACGGAAGCAGATATATTGGCGAGCCATGGATTTCAAAAAGAAGCCTATTGCATAGCCCAGAAAACCAATTAACTCGAACATGTCAGATTCACCGCTGAGAGGCGGAGTTCGTTGGGAATTCTAATAAATCTTATCCTGCGATCTCGCGCCACTGCAGGGATTTTTGGAATGTGACATAGTCGAGTTAAATCGGCGATGACGAAGTGCGTGGTATTTTGCTACAATCACAAAAACTTGTGTATGCTTGACACTCTCCACGAACTCTCCAGTTGGTTTCCACCTTGTCACACATCATTGACTAAAAAACAATAATATCAGAGTTTTGCAGAGATCGTTTTAGGGATGATTTTATTGGCACACTGCTTGTCTGAGTGTAGAAAAAACAAATGATTGTTTTTCGAGGGAGAACAATGACATGAAAAACACTGATACACGCATGCAAATCAAGCAGCTTGTGTTTTTGGTGCTGGTGATTTTTTCACTGTTGATGCTTTTTTGGCTCTTGCTTTCGCCGCAAGCTTCAGCGGCAGAGCCGTATTCGGCTGTGACGAAAAGTGCCGTACACGATACGAGTGATTGCGACGGCGCGCTGGTGCGTCAGGCGGAGCGCGATTATTTGGACGATCGCACGAATCTCACGCGGCGTTTTGG
Source organism: uncultured Cytophagia bacterium (assembly GCA_964457925.1). Taxonomy (GTDB): domain Bacteria; phylum Zhuqueibacterota; class Zhuqueibacteria; order Zhuqueibacterales; family Zhuqueibacteraceae; genus Coneutiohabitans. The sequence goes on along the minus strand of CAYWGH010000001.1, from coordinate 170,641 downwards.
TGATTTCGAGCTTGCCTCGAACGACAGTCTCACCGGCAGCCTGGTCGTGGCCGGCGGCGATGTAGTGATCTCCGGCCGCGTGACCGGCACGGTGCTGGTCGTGTGCGGCAATATCACCTTGACGTCCACGGCCTCTGTCGACGGTGATGTCGTGGCCGTCTCCGGGCGCGTGAAGCGTTTCGACGGCAGCCGCATTGGCGGCGATCAGGTGGAAACCTCACCGGAGTCACGACACTATTCGCGCGCGCGACGCACCCGAGACAAGGGTTGGGATTGGGAGCGAAATCGGAAACGCCAGCAACGCCGCCTGACCTCATCCTTCGATGTTGATGCCCACTACAATCGCGTAGACGGGTTGTATCTCGGCGGCAGCTTGCCGCGCAAATACCGCGGCCTCGCGAATGTCGGCATGTTCGGTTTCGGCGGTTACGGTTTTAAGGCCCAACGCTGGCAATATCAGGGCGGTGCGGAGTTTTACATTGGCCGGGAGTTCCGCACCGCATTGGGCGCAGAGACGCACGATTTCACGGACACGGAAGACAACTGGATCATACCACGAGACGAGAATACCGCGGCGGCACTCTTCATCAAAGAAGATTTTCAAGATTACTATCGCCGCAAAGGCTTCAGCATTTTCGGCAGCCAGAGCTTTGGCGACAATTTCAAACTCACCGCCGGCTATCGCCGCGACGATTTGCTCACGCTCGAGAATCGTGCCGTGTGGTCGCTATTCGGCGGCAAGAAAAAATTCCGTCAAAATCCCGCGATTGACGAAGGCAAGTTGGTGAGTTATTTTGTGGAATTCGGCTGGGATGGCCGTGATCACAAGCGCTCACCGCGGCGCGGCTGGTTCATGAACGCGATGGCCGAAGTGAGCCGCCCCGGCTTCGATAGCGATTTTGATTATGATCGTGTGAGTGTCGACCTGCGGCGTTATATCCCGATCGGCTACGGCAAAAATCTCGATGTCCGGCTCCGCGCCGGTTCGAGCAATGGCGTGTTGCCGGCGCAATTTTTCTTCGATGCCGGCGGGCTTTCGACGCTGCAAGGCTATCGCTTCAAAGAGTTCAGCGGCAATCGCATGCTGCTGGGCAATCTCGAATACCGCATGAACGCGGGCCGCAGCCGCTTACACGATATTCCCATTGTCAGCGAATTCAATTTGATTTTATTCGTGGATTCCGGGATGGTCTGGAAGGTTGATGAAGGCGCGGCCCTGGCCCATTTCAAAGATTTTGACTGGAACCGCCTCAAGACCGACGTGGGCGTGGCGATTACGGACAACGACGGCCGCGTGCGCCTGAATTTCGCCAAGCGCACCGACCGCGGCCATGATGATCTTGTGGTGACCTTCCGGGTGAATCGCGCCTTTTGAGGAATTTCCGGCAGGATGATTAGAAATAGTTCTGCGGTTAAATCATTCTGCCAGAGTTTTTTCGATCAAGACGCCAGGCTTCGCCGGTGAATCTTCTGGTGGCTTGACAAAAGTTTGATTGGCAGCTTGCCCGCCAATCGGAGCGGTCTATTGCGCAGCGAAGAGGAATCTAAGCCCGAAGATGGCTGTCCAATAGATTCCTCGCGCCGCGTTTTGAGAAATATATGTGATGACGGAGGCAATCATCGTTCAAAACAGCTTGATCTTCTTGACGATCCTTTTCAAACCCCGCCCGAATTTTTTGGGATGAATCTCGATGTGACGATTTTCCCCTTCCCCCACAGAAGTCGTCTCGATATTGCCTAGATCCTTCAAAACGTTGTGAACGATAAAGCGTTCGTAATTGCTCATCGGCGGCAACGCCACATCTTCGCCGGTGTCCAACGCTTCCTGCGCCTTGTTCTCCACGAATTTTTTCAAATTCGCCACCGGAAAAATCCACAAGACATGCTCTTCCCCGTTGCGATAGGTTTTGGTTTCAAACAGCGCTTTGTTACGCTCGAAATGGCGATGCACTTGCTTGCGCTCAAAAGGATTCAATTGTCCGATCTGCACCGGCGCATGCGAATGACTCAGCTTTTCTTCCACTTCGCTGATCAGTTGGGTGATTTTGGGATCGGGCGGTTCCTCGTCACGCTCATGAAAACGCCTGCCGCCGCCGAACCCTCTGCCGCCGCGACGATCGCGCCCACGCGGGCCGCCGCGTCCGCCGCCGGGACGCGGCCGGCGCTCGCGATCCTGAGATGATCTTCTGCGTTCCGTTCGTTCGTGCGGCTCGGGCGAGGCCGCCTCGCCATTCGTATGCATGCTTGCCGATTCTTGCTCATGTTGATCGCTCATGGTTCTCCTCGTACCAATAATGGTGAAATGTCCTGCCGGCGCGCCGAATAACTTCAGCAAGCCGATCGCCGAAGCTCAAGCGAGAGATTTGCCGGCCTCGGACATGAGTATGCTCGCCAGCAAGCCGGGTGTTCCTCCGAAATCGCCGTTGCTCATGAACAAAACAACGTCGCCCGGCGCAAGCTGGCGCGCGATGAAATTAGCCATTTCATTTCCGGCCGGCACAATGTCGACCGGCTTGCCCGTGGCTCGCACGCCTGCAACGACGGCCTCCAGGGACAAGCGTTCCGCTTCCGGCACCTTGTCGATGCGGTGCATGGGCGCGAAAACGACGCGATCTGCGGTTTGAAATGCCTCAAGAAACTGCTGCTCAAAAACTTTGCGCTTCGTGGTCGCAGTGCGCGGCTCAAAAACCGCCCAGAGCCGGCGCCGCGGAAAGCGCTGCTTCAAACCGCGCAAGGTCGCTTTCACCTCCGTGGGGTGATGCGCAAAATCGTCGAACACCGTCACCTCGCCGTCGAATTTCAATTGCAGCCGGCGGCGCACACCTTTAAAGGCTTGAAACGCCCCGAGTGTTTGTTCGAACGGCACGCCCAAAATTTCTCCCGCCGCCAGCACCGCCAGCGCATTTTTCACGTTGTGCTCGCCCGCCAGCGAGAGAAACGCTTGCGACAAACGTTTGCCGTGGTGGATCACGGAAAATTCCACGCCGTTTTCCGCCGGATGAATATCTTTTGCCGACCACTCCGCCGGCTCTTGTGTGCCGAAAGTTATAACCTTGCAAAAAGCGCGCGGTATCAGGGCGCGCACGATGGGATCGTCGGTACACGCAATCAAGTAGCCGTTGCCGGGAATAATATTGAGCAAGCGTTGAAAAGCAAGCTGTATCTCGTCAATATTTTTGTAAATGTCGGCGTGATCGAATTCAATGTTATTGAGAATGACGAGATTGGGCAAGTAATGCAAAAATTTGGCGCGCTTGTCGAAAAACGCCGTGTCGTATTCATCGCCTTCCAACACGAAATGCTTGCCGCTGCCCAGTTGATAACCCTGGCCGAAATTTTCCGGAATGCCGCCAATGAAAAAGCTGGGCGCGAGTCCGGCGTGGTGCAGCGTCCAGGCGAGCAGGCTGCTCGTCGTGGTTTTGCCGTGCGTGCCGGCAACGACACACGAATACTTGCCGCGAATGAAATACTCGCGCAGCATCTCGGAAAGGGAGGCGTAGCGAATCTGCTCATTGAGCACATATTCGACTTCGGGATTGCCGCGCGACATGGCGTTGCCCACCACGACCAGATCAGGCGCGGGTTGAAGGTTCTTTGCGTCAAAGGGGGATGCAACCGGAATGCCTTTACTCTCCAAAAACGTGCTCATCGGCGGGTAAACATTTTCATCGGAGCCGGTGACATGGTACCCGCGTTCTTTGAGCATGCCGGCTAGCGCGGCCATTCCTGTGCCGCAAATCGCAATCAAATGAATCCTTTGTGACATCGTCGTCCTTATGTTGTGCGTAATGTGGTATTCAAGCCGCAATCAAATCTTTTTGAAACGAAGTTTCACATCAATTAATCAGGCCAATTGACCATTCGCAATTAACCATTCAAAATTCCCAGCCGAACACCGGCCTCAGCGGCGCGACATCGAAGACGGGACGTTTGGAACGCCACAAAACGTTGAGACGAGCACAGACGTGGAATTCATGCCGTGCTTGTCGCGTCCGACGTGTGCAATGTTTCACTGGAAAGGGGTGGGAGGTCATGGTACTGAAAATGTGCCACAAGACACCCCTTCAGCTAATGAACCTGTATCAAAACGATCATACTTGAGTGTTCGTAGCTCAATAGTTTTATATTCCTGATTTAGAACGATTAGCGGATGTACGTATACACTTCCTTGCCAGCCAAAATCAAATACAAAACATGTAGCCCCGAGAAGATAATACCTATTCCCCCTAGAAACAGCCATGACTATGTTATTTATGAAATCTGAATGTTCAGCTTTTAAGAAGATTTGTAGTGGCGGGCCGGTGAGACTGCCACCTCTACTCTCAAGCTGTGAAATAAGGTGGTCCTGGTATTTTTTATTTTGTGGTGCAACTAGTGAAGTATCAATGTGTTCCTCAAGAAGATAAAGAAGATCAGTAAGATCAAAATGATTTAATAATAATAATTTTTCAACGAAGATATTTTTCGCAAAATGGTCGCTTAAATTTCCCTTAGCGAAGTCGCTAAGCAACGAAAACATTTTTTCATAATCTGTGCGTCTGGGTTGGAACCCGCTTTCATCAAGGAATAAATTCCATTCCGATATCGCCAGGTCGCGATACTTCATCCCAGGCAGAACGTCTACTATCTGCAATTGAAAAAGCTTGCCGAGGATTGGCTTATCAAATATGATAAAGCGAGGATTCAGGTTGATTGGATCCTCTGGACCGCAATCCCATTCTTCATCCTGATATGTTATAACAGTTTCCGAATAAAATATCCTGTAGTAGTTGAAATGCTTGCCATCCACTACAGTCTTGATTCCGGTTGGAATGACATTCTCTATAAGCGTTTTTACTGATTTTGTGTATCCTGGGAATAGGAGAAAACCCTTCACCGTAACATTTTCTAGGAATTCTACAGTAATGGATTCTCCTGCGCCATCTCCTTCTACTCCTTCCACCCATGCCGTTGTGCTGTCACCATCAAAAGCATTTTTCACGGAATATCGTCCCAATTGTTTTGACGGAAGTGTAGAAGATGCCCATACGGTTGCCTTTTTCCCACTTATAATGACGGTGTCTATCCCCACGACATTGCTTTTCGTATATGCGCCAGTATGCAAAAATGATAGGATCGAAAGAATCAAAAAGCTACGCATCTTACGCCTCCTTACAAAGCGCTATCAGCGCATTTAGCGATTATTCAGCCGCGTGCGCACGGGCGGAATCTCCGGCGATCTCTGGCGTTGCGGCTTTCGCAAACGTTTTTCCATCACGCCAGCCGGCGTGATGACAACGTCAGCCACTTGGCCGGCGAGGCCGATTGGCTCCAATTCTTTGCCGTTGAGCAGCAGCGTCACTGCGCCGGCATTGCCCATACTGAGACGAAAATTTTTCTTCGCGTGCCAACTTTGCGTCATGCCGGCGCGGTAAATGGAATCCATCTTCAACGAATCATCAATGGTAACCGCAAGCCAAACGCGATCTTTGAATCTGGCTTCCAGCGTCACTTGTACCTGCTTGACAGTGACGGTGGAATCGGTTTTGGGTTGTTGCGCCGGATTCGCCGCCATTTGCGCAATCGAAATTTCCTGCACCGGGCCGCTTGCCAGCGGCGCTGGCGCGCTTTCGTTATGCGCTGGCACGTTTTCCGCTGACGGTTCTTCCTCGGGCGTGCGCGCCACAAAATAAAACAATAACGCCATCACCAGCAATGCGCCAAGCCCCAAAGCGATTTCCTTCAGATAAGGAAATCCCGGGCGAACACTTTTGAAATCCTCCTGGCTGAAAGCCGGGGTGGAACTAACGGCGGTGGCTGCAGCCGTGGTTTGCCTGCGCATCTCTGCTGCCGGCGCGGCAAAGTCGATGGGGAGCGTTGACGGCTGCAGTTGCATGGCCAGTTCATTGCCATCCAGCCCGACTTCTTTCGCAAACGTTTTGAGAAAGCCCATAACGATCGGTTTGGGCAAAAAATCGAATTTGCCTTCTTCCATGTTGCGCAAATACGCCAGGTTAATGCGCGTCCGGCCGGCAATCTCTTCAAGCGCAACGCCTTTCACGGCGCGCGCCGCTTTTAATTTTTCACCAATTTCAAACATACATCCACCTGAGATAAAACGTCACAAAAATTCCTGTAATTTCCTGTAGAAATGCGTGAGCGGAAAGCCCACGACATTGTAGAAACATCCCTCGATGCGTTCGACAAAAACCGCGCTGAAATCCTGAATGCCGTAAGCGCCGGCCTTGTCCATGGCATTGCCGCTGGCAACGTAGGCCGCGATTTCATCGCGTTGAAGCTGCCGGAACGTGACTGCGGTTCTCTCCACGCCCTGCACGCAACGGCCGCTGGGCTGATCAATCAATGCAAATCCGGTGTAAACGTCATGGGTGTGCCCGGCAAGCTGGGCCAGCATCTCACATGCTTCTGCGGCCGTCGCGGGTTTTCCCAAAATTTTATTGTTAAGCACGACGGTGGTGTCGGCGCCAATGATCAACGCCGAGTCGTAATGCGCGGCAACAGCCAGCGCCTTGCGCCGCGCCAATTCCGTCACCATCTCCGCCGGCGGCAGATGATACACGCCGTCTTCTTCATCAACATGACTGGGGTGAATTTCAAAGGTCAATCCGATTTTTTGCAGCAGTTCAGCGCGGCGCGGCGACGACGACGCGAGTATGATCGGTTTATTGGGCAAGGGCAGCGGGAAACTCATTTTTAAATATTCAAATTATGCAGTTTTTTGAAACCGCGGATTCACGCGAATGTGCGCTCATTTTTACTCGCGGTTGTTCGATTTTGATTCCAACATGAACGTCACCGGACCGTCGTTGTGAATCTCGACCAGCATCATGGCGCCGAACACGCCTTCGGCGACTCTGATCTCGTGCTGCTTCAATTGATCGATGAAAACACGATACAGCGGTTCTGCCGCCTCCGGGCGCGCGGCCTCGTCAAAGCCGGGCCGCCGGCCCTTGCGCGTGTCGCCGTAAAGCGTGAATTGCGAGATCACCAACACGCTACCGCCCGCTTCGAGCAGCGAATGATTGAAGTGGCTGTTCTCGTCTTCAAAGATTCTCAAGTTCACACATTTGTCGGCAAGATAAACGGCATCTTCGGCGGTGTCGTGCTTCGCGATGCCGAGCAGGATCACCAAACCCTGATCAATCGCGCCCACAATTTGGCCGTTAACTTTCACCGAACCTTTTTGCACACGTTGGAGAAGTGCTCGCATTTTTAGTCAATTACCGCCCGGGCGCTGTTGCAGTCTTCAGAGTTCGGATTACAGCGCCCGGGCGGTGGTTGCTTATGATTCGCTTTTATTCAAAAAATACGAAAGCGCGCCCGAGGGGCACTGGCTTACTTGATCGATTATTCTTTCCGTGTTGGCGCCGGCAATATTCACCCACGGCCGTTTTCGGGGATCGAAAACCTCCGGCAGACCCTTAAAACAAATGGTCGAATGGATGCACTTGGCCGGTTGCCAAACAACCGTGACTTCGCCGTTGGTGTATTTTTTGGTTATTTCTTTCATGAAGAGGTATTCCCTTCGAGTTCGCGAGACTATTAGAAGTTGGCCTTTCTGCCTAAAACCGCTATGACAGCAGCGCTTGAAAACCTGCCTGCCGGAAGTGATCATCAGTTGTTAAAGCCTCCGTCGGCTCCCTATCCTGCATAACTATAAACGCGATGCGATCTGTCAGGCCCCACTCCTTGTCTATTCTTTCTCGGTACAACTCGAATGCTCTTTTATACAAATCCTCTGAAATGGAGATGATTTCAACGTTTGAATCATCTTCAAGAGAATCCAGCAGCGTGATGGCGTCTTCACGATATCTAAGTTTAGCCAGTGCATTGCCTATTTCTAATAGGACAGCACGAGTTGTAATCAACCGCGTGGCATTGCGCTCCAGTTGCTCCGCCGAGCTGCAACGCGCGCTCGTGATATTGATCATGGGGAGCAGAAAGCGCAAATGCATAGGCCGAATCAAGAAACACTTCTTTCATCATGTTTCTTCTCTGCGGTGCAAAGATAATCTTCGAATCTCGCAGACCAGTCCGGCGGGCCTTGGAGATTCAGGGATTGCGCGGTGCGAAAAAAAGAGCGCTTTTTCTTCACAAGCGGCTTGGAGGTTTCGATGGTTATGCGCACACGTGTATTCGGTTCAAGCGTGAGCGGCTCATCCGGATGCAACGCTGCGCCATCATATGTTGCGTGCAGTAGGGTAGCCATAATAAAACTCCATGTTAGTATGGCCACAATCGAATTGACACGTGAAATAAATAACCTTTCCAGGCCGGCGCGGACACGAAAGTCCGCGCTCCCGCATATTACCAACTCCCCGCATAAATCGCCAGCAAGCCCACCAGCATATCTGCCTTGAGCAGGCCGCTGGTCAGGCAGGCACCCAAAAGTTCTCGTCAAGTCACAAACGGATATCTTCCAATTGCAATCAAGATTTGCCTTTCCAAAACTCTGTCGATGTTGTTGAAAGCAAGAATTTGCGCCGTCACTTTTCCGATTTCAGTTTGAGGGCGAATAATGGCGCCGTCTAGCTTAAAATGGCTTTCCCACGTTTCTATTCGCGGGTTATAAAAACGAACTAATTGCTGCGTGGGCCACAAGATTGAACCGATGTCACTCCCTTTAGAACGATTACAAAACACGCAAGCGTAAGCTAGATTTTCTAAGACGGTGGCGCCCCCGTGCTTAATGCTTGTGATATGGTCGATTTGACACCCGTAGACTGTGTCATCTTCATGAATCAAACAATATTCACAAGCATACCTTGCCCGAATCGCGACTGCCGTACGCATTTCATCGCTGACACGGCTGCTCATGGCCGGACATGTCTGTAAGCACGCGCTTTGGCCAGCCGCATGATGTGTTCGATTTGCAAGTAGTGATCTAATTCTGTCTTTTCATCAGGCGTAAGGCCGTTGGTCTTCTCGCGCGAGATCAGATCCGCAACGCGATCTTTGGCGCTTTGCGAGGGTTGATAAGCTATCACCGAATTCGGGCTTGTGCCTGCCGCGATGAACTCGATGATTTCTTCGTATGCTCTGACTGTAACCATAATATCCCTCTTCTGATTTTATTCCAGAGTTCTCACCAACTCCCCGCATAAATCGCCAGCAAGCCCACCAGCATATCTGCCTTGAGCAGGCCGCTGGTCAAGCGCATGCGCGCGGTATCAGGATTTTTCCAAAGCTGAAACATGGCGAAGCCGAGCACCGGATAAACGCCGAGCAGGATGAGCCACAGATAAGGGGCGTGATAAACGCCGAGGACGTGGGGAAGCAAGACAACACCGGCCAGGAGGATAAACGCCATCGACGCGACGATCTGCGCCACACGCAAGCCCCAAGCCAGGGGCAGGGTTTGTGCGCCAACTGCTCGATCTCCCGCTTGGTCTTCGATATCCTTGACAACTTCCCGGCCAAAATGAAAGAGGAAGGAAAACACGGCAGGAAAAATTCCCGGCCGCCAATCGCCGAACGGGAGCTCCGTCTGCTGCAAAGCTTTTGCCCCCTCCGCGGCGGCAAGCGCGCCAAAAATGAACGACAACGCCGTCGCCAGACTCACTGCCAGGTTGCCGGTGAGCGGCTGGCGCTTGAGCGAGATGCTATAAGCGATGAGCAGCACGCTGACGGCGCATGCGATAACCGCCCCGGCAAGGCTGGCAAATATACTAAAAATTACGCCGCTTGCAAATAAAATTATCGCATAGCGCCGCGCTGTTGCCGTGCGCATGCGCCCCGACGGCAGCACGCGGCCCGGTTTGTTAATGCGATCGATGGCAACATCATAAACATCATTGATCACATTCGCGCCGGCGGTGATAAGCATGCCGGCGAGGAGGGCGCACACGACATTGGCGCTGAAAATGAACGGCCGCACCAGGCCGGCAGCCAATAAAATCGAGATTCCGGCGATGAGAACATTGAGAGGACGAGTGATGAGAAAATAGGCGGAGAGATTTTTCATGCTCACGCAGCGATTTCACCTGGAGGAGACTAAAGCTTTACCGTGTTGCCCGCGGGCTTCCGAAAATGATAACTCTTCAACTTCGTCACTTCCTCGAAACCATGCCGGGAAAGCGAGCAGCCCAAACCGCTTTCTTTGTAGCCTATCCACGGCAAGGCGGGATCGAGATAATCACAGCGATTGAGATAAACCGTGCCGGCTTCAATATGCGGCGCGAGACGCGAGGCCGTTTCTACATCCTGCGACCAGATGCTCGCGGTCAGGCCGAAGCGGCTGTCGTTCATCAGGCGCAGCGCTTCCTCGTCGCCGGATACCGGCATGATTCCGATGATCGGACCGAAGCTTTCTTCCTGCATCACTTTCATATCATTCGTCACATCAACCAGCACCGTCGCTTCGAAATAATTGCCCTTGCCATTGACGGTTGCCGGGTTCCCGCCCAACATAATTTTTGCGCCGCGCGACACCGCTTCGGCGATTTGTTCCTGCAAAACGTTGATTTGCTTTTTTTGCGCTAGCGGGCCGAGATAGGTATCATCTGCCAGCGGATCGCCGAGTTTATAGGATTTGACTTCTGCAAGAAAAGCTTCGAGAAACTCGCTGTAAATGCGGCGGTCGACATAAATGCGCTCCACGGCGCAGCAGCTTTGGCCGCAATTGTAGAATGCGCCATCAGCGACATTGGGCGCGGTGAACGCGAGATCCGCATCCGCGCGCACATAAGCCGGATCCTTGCCGCCCAATTCCAACCCCGCGCGTTTCAAACCCGCGGCGACGTTGCGATAAACTTCGTAGCCGCCGGCCACGGAACCGGTGAAAAACACGGCGTCTACCAGCGGCGATTTGACCAGCAGATCGCCGCGCGTACGATCGGCGATCACGGCTTGCATAACGCCCTGCGGCAGACCCGCGGCGCAAAAGGCTTCTTCCATGCGCAACGCGCACAGCGGCGTAAGCGCCGAATGCTTTAACAAAACCGTGTTGCCGGCCAGCAGCGCGGCGGCGACAATGTTGATGGCGATGAGCAACGGATAATTCCATGCCGCAATATCAACCACGACGCCCAGCGGTTCATGCGCGATCTTGCGGAAAAATCCCGGTTTTTCCGGCAAGATTTCATCGGCGAGCGCTTCTGTTGCAATGGCGGCAAGGTGGCGGGCCCGTTCGGCCATGGTGTCGACTTCCGCGCGCGCTTGTTTGAGCGGTTTGCCCATTTGCTGGGTAATTTCGCGCGCGATTTCTTCGCGGCGTTTAAGCATTTCTTCCACGAAGCGTTGCGTGATCGCGACGCGCTCGGCCAGCGGCGTCCAGCTCCAGGTTGCAAATGCCTGGCGGCTGGCCAGAATCATTTCGTGCAGGCGATTGGCCTCGGGCATCGTGAGCGAGGCAAAAATTTCATTGGTTGCGGGATTCTCAAGTTTGAGCAGGGAAGAGGCCGGCATGGAGAAAACCTTTGCAATTTGAACTTTTTGCGGTTAGCTTTTCAAGCGCGAAAATTTTTGCATCATCCGTTACCGTTCAAGCCGTGCAAAGCGTTAAAATCAAGCCAGGGTCGCGCTTCTTGAACTCATGCGAAGATACATCGTCTCATGAGTAAAGTCAAGCTACGCAGCAATTCGAATCAACATTAAAAACAAAAACCTATTGTACGCGTCTTTTAGTCTGTTACAAGACAAATCTTTGCAAAAAAAACAAAGACTTTTTCAAACGGATAGAAGAACCCAACTGTTAAAGCTTTATCCGTTGGGTTTTTCTATCCGTTGGAGATTTTCTTTTTGGTTGCGGCTTGTCCGCATTGGGTTTCTCTAAATCATTTCAGAATGTTCCAATTTTGTTATGCCTTTTGGCCTTACTCGATCAAACAGAAGAATCGCCAAATCACAACGGCGCTAAATCCGTTTCGAGAAAAGATTCGTATTGCTACTGCGTGTTTAAAGATTAGCGCTATCTGCCACGCCAAATCAGCCTGTTTCTTTCAGAGGTGAACAATCTGCTTGATGCGCATCATCAATTCATTCATCATTTTTACCCACAAACTTTAAGGAGATGTGTGTATGCGGAAGTTCCTCATTGCGTTATTCACGTTGGCCGGAACGCTGGCGTTGTTGCTGCACTATCACGCGCCCAGCATCGAAGCCTCCAGCCACCGTGAAGCGCCGCTCATCGCTCAAGATCCGCTTGCCGATAATACGGACTTATGGGTTTTTCGCTCGCCGGATGATCCGAATACGGTGACCATTGTGGCCGGCTACATCGGCCTGGAGCTGCCGGAGGGCGGCCCCAACTGGACGACGTTTGCCGAAGGCGTGCGATATGAGATTCACATTAAAAATAGAATCTCCGTCGGCGCATTGGGAACGGCGCACGATGACATCACGTATCGCTTCACTTTCAGCCAAACGAATGAAGACCCCACGACATTTTTCAACATTCGCCTCGGCAAGCAAAACTTAAAGACGACCTACACGATGGAAAAAAGCGTGAACGGCGGCGCGTTCAGCACGATGATCACCAACGGCATCGTACCGCCCAACAATATCGGCCCGCGTTCGATCAACGACGCCACGGTCGGCCTGGGGCAAACATATGATGCGCTAGTGTCGGCGGCGATCAACACCAGTTCGCCGGACGGGGAAAAAGTGTTGTGCGGGCCGCGCGATGATGTGTTCTTTGTTGATCTCGGCGGGGTCTTCGACTTGGGCCAAACACGCAGTTCGTATGGCACGAGCGTCTCCGATCCGCTCAATGCGCGCGACGCGGTCGCCGGCTACAACGTGCATTGCATCATCATGAATATTCCCATCAACAAACTGCAGAAAGACGGCAAATCCGTCAGTGAAGCCGCCAACATTCTCGACGGCGATTTCGTGATCGGCGTGTGGGCCTCTGCCAGCCGCCAAAAAGTGACGACGCTGCAGCCCACCGGCCCGGGTTCGAAACCCCAGGGCAGCGGCGAGTGGGTGCAGGTTTCCCGTCTCGGCATGCCGCTGACCAACGAGGCGGTTATTCCGCTCGGCCAAAAAGATTATTGGAATGCGGTAACGCCTTACAGCGTCGATGAACAGAATTTTGCGCAATATTTTTACAATCCGGAACTGGCATTGTACATGGATGACAGCCAGTTCGGCGGCGCGGTGCCGGCATTGTCGGCCTTGCGCGTGCAAGCGCAATCGTATCCCGCCATCGGCGTCATTCCCGGTTACAGCACGCCCGGTTTTGATTTCCGCAATGGCAAAGACGGCGCGTTTGCCGCGGCCAGCATTCCAGGAATCAGTTTTACCGAAACCGCTCTCGCCGTGCCCACCGGCCCGAAGAATGCCGCGGTGCCGTTGCAAACGGCCCTGGTTGCGCCCGGCGAGCCGCGGCGCGCTGACATTTTTCCGGTGTTCTATTTTGGCGTGCCGAATCTGATTCCCTATCAACTTGCGACCGGCAAAACCGGCGGCCCGCTCAGCGCCGGCAAGCCGTTCATCAACAACTTTCTGCCGATCACCAACGACAACGGCGTGTATTACGGCGGCGACATGCTGCGCTTGAACATGGCCGTGCCCATAACCGATCGCACAACCACGGAATATAATGTGAATGCGCGTTTCGGCTTGCTGCGTGCAGCCGCGCTGGGGCTGACGGCTGCGCCCTACAACACCAACGCCAATCTCGAACCGATTCCGCACATGGACGGGTTTCCGAACGGTCGGCGCTTGGAAGACGACGTCACCTCGATTGAGTTGCAGGCGGTTGGCGGCTTAGTCCTGGCGGCAGTTGGTTTCCCCTTTGATGATGCCGTGCAAGGCAATTATTCTGATCTCGCTTCGGCCAAGCTGCTGGGAGAATTGTTGTACAATGCCGGTCCGACCAAGAATGATTTGGCGATTTCCACGGCCTTTCCGTATCTGCCCAATCCGCATCGCGGCTATGATTATGTGAAAAAACTCGTCAGTGACACGCCGAATTTGGTGCAGGGCCGCGGCATGAGCATTGGCGTGCCGAACGGCTTTATACTCGAGCAGAATTATCCCAACCCCTTCAATCCCGCCACGCAAATTCAATATCATGTGGCGAAGACGAATAATGTGAAGGTGAAGATTTTCAACTCGCTCGGGCAGGAGGTTGCGACTCTGGTGGACCAGGCGCATCAACCCGGCACATACACGGTGAGTTGGGATGCCAAAGGCTTTGCGAGTGGAACCTATTACTATCGCCTGGAAGTCGGCACTGAAGTGGTAGCGGCAAAGCGCGCCGTTTTAGTGAAGTAGTCTTTCGAGCAAAAAAGGTTTTGGTTGCCTTACACTTTACACCTTTCACGTTTTGTCGAGGTGTAAAGTGTAAGGTTTAAAGAGAGAAATTCGTTTGGTCGAGGTTGGCATGCGTCCGCGCAGTACTTCTCGAAAAATTATCTTTGCGCTTTCCGGTTTTCTGGCGGTGTGGCTGGGCGTTTATTTTCTGTATCAAAAACCTCGCGTCGAGAAACCGGTGCCGGGTCTCACGGCGCGTCTCGGCGATGCCGGCGCTTCCGCGGAGTTTTTGAATGCGAAAAAAGCGTTGGAGTATTATCAATATGAGATTCGGCGCAACCCCGAGGTGGCGGAGAATTACGTGCAGCTCGCGCAAATCTTTTTGCAGGAAGCGCGCGTCACCGGCCGGCATCATGAATATTTCCCCAAAGCGCAAGAGATGCTCGAGGAAGCCTTGCGCTTGCGTCCGGATCATTTTGAGGCCCTGGCCACAAAAGCTGCGATGTTGTTGACGCTGCACCATTTCGAAGAAGCAAAACAGCTCGCCGAGCAGGCGCAAACGCGGGCGCCGAAAACGGCATTCGTGTACGGCGTGTTGTGTGATGCTCTGCTGGAATTGGGCGATTATGAAGGCGCGGTCAAAGCGTGCGATGAGATGCTCAGCCTCAAACCGGACCTGCGTGCGTATGCGCGCGCGGCGTATCTGCGCGAGCTGCACGGCGATCGTGAAGGCGCCGTGCACGCCATGAAAATGGCATGCGACGCCGGCGTTTTCGGCCAGGAAAATCGCGCGTGGGCATTGTATCAATTGGGCAGGCTGTATTTTAACCAAGGCCGACCGGATACTGCGGCGTACATTTATCGCGGCATCCTGGAGGAACGGCCGAATTATGCCTATGCGCTGGCGGGATTGGCGCAAATCAGCGGCGCGCGCGGAAATGCCGAAGAGGCCATCGACCTGCTCAAGCAAGCGTATCGCGTGCTGCCGGATCACGGTTTTCTTGAATCTCTGGCCGAGCTTTATCGCAGCAACGGCCAAATCGAAAAAGCCGGCGAGATGATCAAAATGGCGATGGAAAATTTCGCGCAGCATGAGGAGCAGGGCTGGAACATCGATCTTGAATATGCGCGATTTTGCAGTGATCACGATCTCAATTTGGGCGAAGCGTTGCGCCGCAGCGCGCGCGATTATGCCCGACGACCGAACAACATTGATGCGCTCAGCGTGCATGCCTGGCTCTTGCATAAAAACGGTAAAACGGCTGAAGCGCTGCCGCTGATGGAACAGGCCATGCGCTTGCGCACGCCTCGCCCGGAAATTTACATGCGCGCCGGCTTAATGGCGCAGGCTTTGGGGCAGAATCAAAAAGCGATAAACTATCTCGAGCAGGCGCTGGCGCTCAACGCGCATTTCTCGACTGCGGAGAGGAGAGCAGCGCAACAAGCGTTAGCGGAGTTGCGGCGCGGGAACAAAATCAGTTGAATGCAGGCCTATCCCAAAGCGCGGCTGCTGTTCTGCTGCCTCAGAGAAATCTTGTGAAGCGCTCGGCTTCATGTCTAGATTTCACAGAATCCTTGCAGAAAGAAGGGCCGAATAATTGTTCCAGATCGACACGTTAACCCATTCTCCCAACAGGGCGCGCCAGAGCTGATTAAAATGAAAGCGAGGTACACGAACATGAAACCCAAACGCCGTTTTCCAGAAGACGTTCTCGCGGCCATACGCAAGGCTTTGGTGATCGGCATTCGCGCCGGCAGCAAGCCTCATCGTTTTATCGCCGTTTGGGCCGTGGTGGCCGAAAAGCGCGTTTTTGTGCGCTCGTGGAGCCACAAGCCGAACAGTTGGCATCGGGTGTTCCTCGAAGAGCCGCGCGGCGTGATGCAAGTCGGCAATCAAGAATTCCCCATAAGAGCCGTGCAAACGCGAAGCGATCGCCTGAAAGATGCCGTCGATCGCGCTTACCTCGAAAAATACAAGACGCCCGGTTCCATCAAGTATGCGCGTGACCTTTGCCGCGCCAAGTCGCGAGCCACAACCACCGAATTGATCCTGCGCTAAACGAAATGGAATCGGGCTGTTTCTGCGCACATGCGGCGAGAGCTGCTTGCTTGAAAAATTTCACCTCCCGATGGCTTCTTCCTTCAAGTTGAACAATTCGTCCCCGCCAATGTCTTCTACAACAGTATTGCTTCGACAAATTTCTTGTTTATATTGTGGCGTGAAATTTTCATGACGTTATTCACGCCGAACAACCGAGAAAGGATGGCGATGATGCGTTCACCATCAAAAGCCTTGTTGTTTTCATTTGTCTGGCTCGTTACCATCATCAACTTCATGGCGAAAGCGCAGGCAGAAGACTGGCCGCGCTGGCGCGGGCCGCGCAACGACGGCACCAGCACGGAAACCGGCTTGCCGGCGCATTGGAGCAAAACCGAAAATATCAAATGGCGTGTCGAGCTTCCCGGGCCGGCGCCTTCGACGCCGATCATTTGGCGGGATCGCATCTTTTTGACGGCCACCAGCGGTTCTTCCCTGGTGTTGATGGGTTTGAATACCGACGGCAAAATCCTGTGGCAAAAAACGCTGGGCAGCGGAAATTATGAGATTCGACAGGATGAAAGCAATGCCGCGTCTCCTTCGCCCTCAACCGACGGAAAATATGTCTGGGTGAAATTCGGCACAGGCATACTCGCCTGTTTCGATTTCGCCGGCAATGAAGTTTGGCGCTTTGATTTGCAGAAACGCTACCAGCCTTTCAGCATGTATCACGGTATGTCATCATCGCCGTTACTGGACGGCGACCGGCTGTATTTGCAATTGTTGCATACCAATGAACAGCTCGTGCTCGCGCTCGACAAAACCACCGGCCGCGAAATTTGGAAACATGCGCGCAAAACCGATGCAACCGAAGAGTCGCTGCATTCCTATGCTACTCCTTTTGTGTACCGTTTCGGCAAACAGGAATTTCTGTTGACGCACGGTTCGGATTACGTTGTGGCGCATGATCTCAAAGACGGCGCCGAGTTGTGGCGTTGTGGTGGTTTGAATGATAAACAAAATTACAATCCATTTTTCCGCTTCGTCGCCTCGCCTGTGGCCGCCTCCGGCTTGATCGTCGTGCCTTCCGCGAAAAACGGGCCCGTGCTCGGCTTGAATCCCGCCAATGCCAAAGGCGATATCACGCAAAACAAATCCGACTATCATTGGCGTTTGCCGGAAAACACGCCGGATGTGCCCTCGCCGTTGGTGCACGACGGCCTGGTGTACCTGTGCCGCGAGAACGGCGTGCTGATCTGTTTGGACGCCAAAACCGGCGAACAGTATTATCTCGAACGCACGCACAATCAGCGGCATCGCGCCTCGCCGGTTTACGCCGACGGCAAAATTTATTTGATGGCAACGGACGGCGTGACCACCGTGGTGAAGGCTGGAAAAAAATTCGAAAAACTGGCACAAAATACTGTCGAGGAACGTGTCTCGGCTTCGTTGGCGCCGGCAAATGGCGTCATTTACTTGCGCAGCTACAAGGCGCTTTATGCCATTGCGCAAAAATAGACGCCGCCAGGCTTGTGAAAACCGCATGATTGAGAAAATCGCGCCACGCAACACGTGGTGAAATGAAGCGAATGTAAAGACTGCGATCATCTCAGCGTTGACAAAGTAGTTGACTCTGACGCAGCACAGCGCTATATTTCACCGGAAAAATCAATGGAGCGGCGGAAGTGTCGCCGGCGAACCACGCGCAGGAGAGAGAGAACGCAAAAAAGCAACCACCCCCAACGATATATGCCGGACTGAGGAAAATATCTTGGGCAAAGCCCTGGGGAAAGAGGGTTAATATCAGGACGACAAAGTAAGTAACCATTTGCCGAATGAAAATGGACTTTGGAGCCTTCCCCGTGCAATTGTCCGATTATCTGTCGGAGAATTTGATCTTTCTCGATCTTGACGCCGATGACAAATATCACGCGTTCAAGACTATGGTGGCGAAGATGGCAAAGCAAAATGTCATCGCGGAGCCGGCCACGTTCTTGAACGAAGTCATCGCGCGAGAGAACATCGAGCCTACTTGCATCGGGAGAGGGATTGCGCTGCCACACACGCGCACCCTGTGCGTCAAAAAACCAATTATCGCGTTTGCGCGTACCAACCAGAGCATCTCGTTCACTCAAACGCGCAATGACGGCGTGCAGCTTATTTTTATGATGGGCACACCGAAAGACGAAGTCAACCAGTATTTGCAGATTCTCGCGCGACTATGCCGCCTGCTGCGCCGCAGCGAATTTCGCGAAAAACTCCTCACCGCCTCCTCCCCCAAAGAAATCCTAAAATTATTCGACGAATTCGATACACCTCTCAACTAAAACTTCTTCTCTCAACCCGCATGGCAATAGCGTGCGCAACCACAGCAGCCTCACAAAGCGAGCGAAGCCAAGTTTTTTTTTGACTGTTATATATATGAGCACGATTACTTACAAAATCGCCGTGATTACGTTGAGCGACCGCGCGGCCAGCGGCGCACGCGCGGATGAAAGTGGCCGCGTTATTTGTGACACGCTCGCACAAGCCGGCCTGCACGTTTTCGAGCAAGCCGTCTTGCCGGATGAGGCCGCGCAACTCGTGGAGAAATTAATTCACTTGACTGACAATGAGCAGGTCGATTTGATTTTGACGACTGGCGGCACCGGGCTGGGCAACCGCGATGTCACGCCGGACGCGACGCTTGCCATCATTGATCAACGCGTGCTCGGCATCGAAGAGGCCATGCGCATGGCCAGTCTGGCAAAAACGCCCTACGCCATGCTCTCGCGCGCGGTGGCCGGTGTGCGTGGCCGCACGCTGATCATCAACCTTCCCGGCAGCCCGAAGGGCGTACAGGAAAATTTGCAAGTCGTGTTGCCGGTTTTGCCGCATGCCCTGAAATTGCTGCGCGAGGGCCAGGTGCGCGACGAGGAACATCAATTCAACCAATAATGGAGAGGCTGTTGCCGCCGCCATCTGATCACAACCTTTCTTCTTCAAATAAAAATTCTTCGCGCTGGGCGCAGTGGCGTGAGCATTTGCAGCATCCCGATCAGCGTTGGAAATGGTATATCTTCCTCGGCGTGCTGATCTACCTTATTCTCATCAGTCAGCTCATTCGTGTCCGCCCGGATCATTTATTTTTTGCGTTGGTGGTATGTGCCTTCGTGCTCGGCAAGGAACGCGCCAAGCGCTTTCTCCTGGACTGGCTCCCGTTCATTTTGTTCTGGGTGGCCTATGACATGATGCGCGGCATCGCAGATACGGTGCGCGGCACGATCAATGTCGTCGAACCGTATCGTCTCGAACACTGGATTTTTGGTTGGTTGCCGGGCGTCGAGATGCCGCCGTTCGATATTCAAAAATTGCGTTTTGATGCGGATTTGCGCTGGCTGAAAGCGGCGATTGATTTGCTCACCGGCAATTTCTACATCATGCACTTTGCGCTGCCGTTGGTGCTCGGCTGGATTTTCTGGCACACGACAAACGATCGCCCGATGTTTTATAAATTCGTCTACACCCTTGCCACCCTCAATTTGCTGGCGCTCACGACCTTTATGCTCTATCCGGCAGCGCCGCCGTGGTACGTTTATAATTACGGCTTTGGCCAGCCCGAACCGAATTCCAGTTTTTGGGGAACGAGCGCCGGGCGCATGATCGATATCGACCGACTTCTCGGCGTGAAATTCTTCACGACCTTGTGGGACTCATTTAATGCCAATCACTTTGCCGCGATTCCGTCGTTACACGGCGCCTATCCGATCGTAATTGTCTTCTTCGCCTACAAGAAATTCCGGCGCTATCTTGGCTTGATGATGATTTACCCGCTGGGCGTGTGGTTTTCAGCGGTTTACTTGAATCAGCATTATATCGTTGATTTGATCATTGGCGGGCTGTACATTTTTGTCGCCTATGCGATTGCCACGCGCGTGCTCTATCCCAAAATCTTTGCGCGCTTTGTTGAGCCGAAACCGGCCACAGCCGTTGGAGGGTGAGAGGAAATCATTTCGCATTGGCGCCCGGCAGGCGGCGCAACCGCTGACAAACAACGCCGGCATATACACGCTCAACAGCTTCGAAAACGGCAAGCAAGTGGGCCGCAACCAGGGAAGGCTCGTGGTCATTGCGCGCAAAACCCAAGACGGTGGTTGGCAATTTCAAATCGATGGCTGCAACGACATAAAATAAATCCATCTTCCCGGCAGTGATGACAACCAACTGGCGTTGAGAGGAGAACCTCATGTTGCGATCCCGCATAATCAGCACCGGCCGCTACGTGCCGGAAAAAATCATGACGAACGATGATATGACCAAGCTTGTGCCCACGAGTGATGAATGGATACGCGAACGCACCGGCATTCAGCAACGGCATTTTGTCGACAAAGAAATCGGCGTATCCGATCTCGGCTACGAAGCAGCGAAGATTGCGCTCGACCGCGCCGGTTTGCAACCGGGCGATATCGATTTCATCATCTTTGCCACGCTCAGTCCGGATTATATGTTTCCCGGGTCCGGCTGCCTGCTGCAACGCAAGCTCGGCGTGCCCGGCATCGGCGCGCTCGATGTG
Source organism: uncultured Cytophagia bacterium (assembly GCA_964457925.1). GTDB lineage: Bacteria > Zhuqueibacterota > Zhuqueibacteria > Zhuqueibacterales > Zhuqueibacteraceae > Coneutiohabitans. Next base: position 149,852 of record CAYWGH010000001.1, on the reverse strand, counting down.
CGCACACAATGCACAGGATTCGTCTACGGCTTGTCGGTTGCAGATGCGTTCATTCGCGTGGGACAATACAAACGCATCCTGCTGGTGGGCGCGGAAATACATTCGACGGGGTTGGAGTACAACGAGCGCGGGCGGCATATTGCCGTGTTGTTTGGCGACGGCGCGGGCGCGGTGGTGTTGGAAGCAAGCGAGAACGGGCGCGGCGTGCTGTCGACGCATTTGCACGCCGACGGACGTTACGCGGAAGAGCTGTGGACGGAGAATCCCGGCAGCCGCAAGATTCCGCGTTTGTATGACGGCATACTCACGGACGGTTCATGTTTTCCGCAAATGAACGGCCGCGAAGTGTTCAAGCACGCCGTCACAAAATTTCCAAAAGTCATCATGGAAGCTTTGGAGAAAAACCAACTCACGCTGGATCAAGTCGCGCTTGTCATTCCTCACCAGGCGAATTTGCGCATCACGGAAGCGGTGACCGAGCGCCTGGGTTTGCCGCCGGAAAAAGTCTTCAGCAATATTCAACGCTACGGCAACACTACGGCGGCTTCGATTCCGATTGCGCTCGACGAGGCTTTGGAGCAGGGCAAGATCAAAGAAAACGATATCGTGGTTCTGGCTTCATTCGGGAGCGGCTTCACTTGGGCGAGCGCGGCGATGCGGTGGTAATGCGGTCGAAGCAAGTATTGCTGCGGTTTTTTTGTTGGAATGGGGAAATTATCGGCGTTTAGCTTCTCAAACTTGGGATAAAATTCCGAAAAATTTTTGCCCACAAAATTGAAATCTTTCAAAAAGCCTTTTTATTTTTGCGGGATTTTCACTTTTGTGGGCGGAGTCTAAAACCGCCTGGCAAAAAAGTTGGCGGAAATCTCGATTCAAATTCGCAGATTTGATGCGATTGCCCTCTTATCTCTTCAGCCGTTTCGCCGGCAACGTTTCATACATCATCCCTGCGACCATAACTCCAGAGCAGAACGTCAATACCGCGACAACGGCAATGGCGGTTGTCATGTTGAAAATGTCGGCGAGCAAGCCCGCTGCGAGCGCGCCGATGGCATATCCTCCATCCCGCCACAAACGATAAACCCCAACCGCAGAAGCACGCCATGACGGCGCCGCGACATCGGAAATCACTGCCAACAAAGTTGGATACACCAACGCTGTGCCCAAACCCAAGAGCGTCGCGCCGATAAGCCATATTGCATAACTCTCGCCGATGACAAACAAGCCAATGCCAACAGCTTGCACGAACATACCGGCGACGATCATCCATTTTCTTCCCCAACGATCGCTCAAACCGCCTGTGACTAGCTGAGCGATGCCCCACACGCCGGGATAGAGCGCAGCAATGATGCCAATCTTGGCCAGCGACAAACCTGCGCCAGCAAGAAAAATGGGGATCAATCCCCACACCACGCCGTCATTGAGATTGTTTATCAAACCAGCCTGGCTGGCAGCGAACAGGGCGCGATCCTTCCAACTGGTGAATAGGAGAATTTCGGCAAAAGAAGGTTTTTGCGAATGACGATGATGGGCAGATGCCAGTTTCTCTTCCTGTCGTGCATGAATTTGCGTCTCGTGCACGAAAAAAATCGAAACGAACAAACCGAGAACGGCGAAAATGACGCCCGGATAAAACGGCGCCGGGCGCAAACCATAGGTAGTTGCAAGATAGCCGGTCAATAATGCTGTGAACGAGACCGCAAGATAGCCGGCAAACTCGTTCATGCCCATGGCCAGGCCGCGTTGTTGCGGACCGGCCAAATCGATTTTCATGATGACGGTGGTTGACCAGCATAAGCCTTGATTAAGGCCCAGCAAAACATTGGCGAAAACAATCCAATTCCAACTCGGCGCAAAGATGATGAGGAAGGGAACCGGCAGGCCGATCAACCAGCCGATAATGAGGATGGGCTTGCGGCCGTAGCGATCCGACCAACGGCCGGCAAGCAAATTGGCCAGCGCTTTGACAATACCAAAACTGACCAAAAACGAGAGGACGAACGATTTTGAAACCAGCCCAAAATCTTTCTCTGCAATCACTGGAACGACGGTGCGCTCAAGTCCCACCAATGCGCCAACAAAGGCATTGATGAGAACCAACAGCGTGAATTGCCGCCAATTTGCGCGCAGACCGAGAACAACACTATTGCCGGGTATCACAGCATTCACATGATCTCACATATTTACCGGCGTCCTGCGTTCGAACAATTGAATTCCGTCACGCCTTTCCAACCTTTTTTACCGCACAGGTATTCAAACCGAGAAGCGCATACAGCGGGCACCACGAAATCAGGCCGGTGAGCAGCGGCAGAAATCCGATCAGGGCCAGAAAGCGCAGATTGCCATCGAGTAAAAAATAGAGGCTGAAGAAAACCAGCGCCAAAACCAGGCGCACGCCTTTGTCGAGGGAACCTACATTTGCCTTCATAAATAACCTCCGGTCTATAGTTAAAAATTTGATAACACCGGTTCCTGGCGAACGAATGTTTGTGGCAACAGCGTCCGGCAAGGAGCCGGAATAACAACGGTATTTTTGTAAAGAATGGTGGAACGAAGTGTCACGCTCGCTTATCCAATCGGCAAGACATTCGGCTCGTGAGCCGTCACATATCCTCGAAATTTTTGAATCGCCTCAAGTTCGCGCGCGCCCAGGCGATATAAAAAGCCGTCAAAATAGGCATGCACTTCGGCCTGCGTCAGACCGAGGCGTTTGCCATGAGTTTGACCCAACCCGGGATGGCGGTGATCGGCGCTGACCGCGGCGCGCTCAAGTTCAGCGATCAACTCGGTGCGATGTTGCGGTTCAACGCCGCGCTGAATCGCCCACACCGCAAAGACAAATGGCAGGCTGGTCCACTCATGCCATTCATGACCAAGATCATAAACATGCTGAAATCCTGCCAGACCCGACTGCATACGGCGCAAGGCTTCATCACCAATAACAAGCGCGGCGTCAAAACGGCCGGCTTCTTGCGCCTGAAAAACAGGGTGCATGCGCTCCAGTTCTGCGTTCACGCTGTATTTGTGCCGCAAAATGACTTTGAGCAATTCAATCGAAGTCGAGGTTTCGGCGGTGACGCCGATGCGCTTGCCGTCCAATTCACGCCATTTGAAGTTGGAATAAAGAATCACGCTGTGCGCGAGATCTTTCACCGCGATGCCATAATTCAGCATTTCATAGTCTTTTTCGACGCGAAAATAATCCATCAATGATAGCGGCCCGCCCTCGATAAACTTATGTTGCGCGAGACGCCCCATTTGATTGGGCGACATTGGCACTTGCTTCACGCGCACCGGCTCGAACTCACGGTAAAACGGCACACAGTTGAGATAGGGAATTTTGCCGATCGCTTGCGGCGCGTGCACGGCAATAGGATTATAGAGAATGTCGCGTTCCACCGGAATCTTTCCGCCGCTGCGAATCAGATTGATGATATGATCTTTAGCCAGCGTCACCGGACTCGTCGCATGTGCGGCATGCGCAATACGCTCTTCACCCACCGTGCCGTCCATGTCATCCGCGCCAAAGTGCAGCGCAATGGGCGCAACCTCGGCAGTGAGCATGATCCAATATGCTTTAATGTGCGGGAAATTGTCGAGCATCAGGCGCGACACCGCGATGGTTTTTAAATCATCAACGGCGGAGGTATAACGATCGACCACGCCGTTGTCGCCCGGCTGATAGGCCAGCGGAATGAAGGTCAAAAAGCCTTGTGACTCATCCTGTTGCTCGCGCATTTTGATCAGGTGCATGACGCGTTCTTCCAGCGTTTCGATGTGGCCGTAGAGCATGGTCGCGTTCGTCGGGATGCCCAGCTCGTGCGCCGCGCGATGCACTTCGCGCCAGCGTTTTTCTCCGATCTTTTGATTGAACAGCCGCCGCCGCACGCGCTCCGAAAAAACTTCCGCGCCGCCGCCGGGCATGGTGCACAAGCCCGCGTCCTTGAGTTGGCGCAGAACCTCGTGAATGGAGAGCTTGAATTTCTTGGAGAAGAAATCGATCTCGACCGCAGTCCAGGCCTTGATATCGATTTTGGGAAAATTCGTTTTGATTTGCCGCATCATGTCGAGATAGAACTCCCACGGCCAGTCCGGATGCAAACCGCCGACGATGTGCACCTCATGCAGATCGTGATTGAGCTTGCCGAGAACCTGTTCCAGGGTCATGGCATAGGCGCGTTCGTCCTTCATCTTCACGGCAAAATCGCAAAATTTGCAGGAGAGCACGCAGATGTTGGTGGGATTGACCTGGCGATTGACGACGAAGTAGACCGCGTCGCCGCTTTTTTCGCGCTGCACGGCATGCGCCATTTTGCCCAGCGCGAGCAAGTCATCGCTTTGCAGCATCGTGACGCCGTCGTGCAGCTCAAGCCGCTCGCCGGCTTGAATTTTTTCCCAAATGGGAAGGAGTTTTTTGTCGTGGAATTGGATTTCTGACATGAATGACATGGTTGGTTCTTTCTTGTTATCCGATTCAACCGTTATCTGCTTGCTATACCTTTTACAAACCCAAACAGCGTTACTCTCATCGCCAATACTCTTCCCATCTCCTCGTGACTCTCTCGCGAATCTCTTCCGGCATGACCAGCGGGCCGGGATAGCCGGGCTTCCAGGTCGCATCGATGCCCATCAACCCACGATAAATCGGGCTGATGCCGAGCAATGATTGTTCACTGAAGATCACATCACGTTCGGCATCGAAGCGCGTGAACACGCCCCAAATGTAGCTCTCTTGCGAGTGCAAATCAACATCTTCGCTCACCGCGGCAATAATTTTTAATCCGCCCAACTCCGGGATTTTGACCAGGCTTGCGATAATTTTTCGGCCCTCTCCTGCAACCTTGACCAGCATCAGCGTTTCATGGTGAATGCGGGCTTCTTTAAGAGCGGGATATTCTTGCCGCAAACGCGCCATCACATTCTCCCACTTCTCTCTCTCCCCGGCTCTCCCGCCCTCCCCTTCTCTCCGTGCCGGTTTGACCGTTGCATCCAAAATCATCTTGCTGCCAAGATTCATTTTGAAAGAGGTAAAGTCCAGCGTGTCAAGCGGAACTTTGGGAATCATCACGAAATCATAATGCGGATCGAAATTCATTTTGATCTCGCGCAAAACCACTTTCCAGTCGCGCACATTCACATGATCGGAAACCAGCACGATGCATTTCGTCAGCGAGAGCTGATCCGTTCCCATCAAGCCGAGCGCGGATTTCATGGCTTCCTTTTGATAACGCTGCTCGACGGAAACGACCAGCAAATTGTGAAAGCCGGCTTCGTAATAGGCCCAAACGCTTTTGATCTCTTTGTGGATCAGGCGCGCCAGCGGACCGAGTATCTGTTGTGTCGCGTCGCCGATGAATTTATCTTCCATCGGCGGCTTGCCCACCACCGTGCAGGGATAAATCGCATCGCGGCGGTGCGTGATTTTTTTGATATGAAAAACCGGAAAATCCGCGGCATGCGAGTAATGGCCGAAGTGATCGCCGAACGGGCCTTCACGGCGGGTTTCGTTGAGCGGCACGGCGCCTTCGAGAATGAATTCCGCATGCGCCGGCACGGCAATCGACACCGACTTGCCTCTCGTCATCGGCACTGCTGCGCAGCGCAAAAACCCCGCAAACATGACTTCGTCGATGCCTTCCGGAAGAGCCGCAATCGTTGCCAATAACAACGCGGGATCCGTGCCCAGCGCCACGGCAATCTCAAACTCACGATTGAGTTTTTGCGCTTGATAATAATGAAAGCCGCCGCCTTTTTGAATTTGCCAGTGCATGCCGGTGGTGCGCTCGTCATAAATTTGAATGCGGTACATGCCGACGTTACGTTTGCCGTCGCGCGGATCATAGGTAAAAACCTGGCCAAGCGTGATGAAGCGACCGCCGTCCTCCGGCCAGCATTTTTGGATGGGCAAATGCGAAAGCTGCGGTTCGGCAACGACTTGCTGCGAGAGCGCATGGCCGCCTCGTTTCGGTCGCGCTGCGAGAAAGCGCTTCACCATCGGCCAGTGATCGACGATCAGTTTCGGCTTGGGCGGCATCGCCGCCTCCACAAAATGAATCAACTCCTCGCCGAGCTGATCAGGATGCTTGCCGAGCGCCAATTCGATACGGCGCTCGCTCGCGAGCAGGTTGATGGCTAACGGAAATTTTGCGCCCTTGACGTTTTCAAAGAGCAGCGCCGGGCGTTTTTCCAGCAACGCGCGCACTGCAATCTCGGTAATCTCCAATTCGGGATCAACTTCGGTTTTGACGCGATGTAACTCGCCGAGGGATTCCAGATGGCGCGCAAAATCGCCGAGGGTTTGAAAGGGCATGGGAATGGAAATCTCACCTGTTTTTGAAGTTCATTTCAGCGCACATTTGAAGGCCGCTTTTCTGTCATGTTTTTACCTCGGCCACGCCACAACAAATCCGTCATGGCTTCTTTAATTCATTGATCAAATACGGCAATGTCTCACGTAAACCTTGCTCCACCGGGCGAACGGTGTAACCCAACTCGCGTTTTGCTTTGGTGTTATCTCCCAGATAGGTCACGCCGGCAGAGACGCGTAGAGTTTCCGCGGCATACGTTTCCGGCAGGGGAATAAACGCGCTGATGAAACCGCTGAGAATCGACATGAATCGCAACAATCCCGGCTTGCCGTGCAACCGCGGCGCTTTGATGCCGGTAATTTTTTCTGCAATCTGAAAGGCTTCAATGAGAGTATGCGGCGGCCCGGCAAGGATGTAACTTTCTCCCGGTTTGCCTTTTTCCATGGCCAACAAGTGGCCTCGCGCAACATCATCAACATGCGCCCAGCAAAAGGCGGTTCTTTCCGGCAGCAATGGCAGCCGGCGCTGCACGTATTGTTTGAATGTCGTGGCCACTGTGCTGGTATCATCCGGGCCATAAACCAATCCGGGTTGCACAATCACCAACGGCAGGCCGCGCGCGATCATCGGCAAGGCGACTTCATAATGCGCCAGCCATTTCGTGCGATCATACTCACTCAAATGCGGGCCGGCGTAGCGATAGCTTTCATCAACCATCTTGCCGCGCGTATCGGAGAATACGGCCAGCGTGCTGGTGTAAACGCCTTTCGGAATGCCAAGCTCGTGCATCAATTCCAGCACATAGCGTGTGCCCGTAACATTGATTCTTTCCGCCATTGTGCTATCTTTAGCCCCAACCTTGTACCACGCGGCCAGGTGGAAGACGCCGTCAACGCCGGCCATGGCAACGCGCATGCTTTCCTTGTCGGTAATGTCGCCTTCCACCAGCGTGGCGCCGAAATCAGTGAGCGCCTGCGCCAGCCTGCGATTTCGCACAAGCGCAACGACGTGATGGCCGGCTGCCGCCAATTGCCGGGCGAGGCGTCCGCCGATGAATCCGGTTGCGCCGGTGATGAAATATTTCATGCGGCAGATGCTCCTCGCGTCACAGGACGTTTTGAATTTTTTCTTTTACGCTCACAGGATCTGCGACGTCTTCAAAGATGACTTCGATCCCTGCCGTTCCCGAGCTGCCGAATTCGATGTCGCCGATGCCCAGCAGCCGCTGCAAAAATGTCTGAGTAACATTGATGCTGCGCACATCCTCGACGCGCACCGATTTGATTTCGCGCGCGATGTAACCATGCCGGCTTTCAATATTTCCGCGCTCCACAGTAAAGCGCCAGGCGAAATGGCGGTACAACATAATCACACCGATCACCGCAAGCGGCGCGAGAAACAAGTATAGCGAAGTGCTCAAATTGGTGGTGTCGTGGGAGGTGTAAGCTTCGTAAAGCACAGCCAAAATGCCGGCCACAAAAATAAGCGCAATGAACATTGCGCCGCATTGCCGGCGCAAGGCCGGACGTGTACGGTAGATCATTTTGGTTCCACTCTTCTCGTAGATTTTAATTGTTAAAAAGATGCAAAAAAGTCTGGCAACCTGCAAGCTGGAAATCAGTCAAGCCGGGTTGGTGAACTTGGTGAAGTCAGGAGGAAACATATGTTCCAGTTGATGAGCGAAAATCCCTTCGCGGTCGTGATGTTGTTCACGTTTATCACAGCCGGCATTTTGGTCTCCGCCGAGCAAAGCGCGAATCGCCCGCGAGCACGCGACGCCGGCGTTGAGGTTGGTATTTTACCCACCGGGCCATTGAATGCAATTACCGATGTTGCCGGCGTCAAAGTCGGACATCATACGCTTTGGCAAGGCGATTCAATTCGCACGGGCGTGACCGTGATCGTACCGCACAGCGGCAATCTCTTTCAGGATAAGGTTCCGGCTGCGATTTATTGCGGCAACGCGTTCGGCAAGCTGGCCGGATCCACGCAGGTGGAAGAATTGGGCACGCTGGAAACGCCGATTGCATTGACCAACACGCTGAGCGTGCCGGTTGCCATGCAAGCGCTGGTGAAATACACCTTGTCGCTGCCCGGCAATGAAGAGGCAATGTCAGTGAATGCCGTTGTGGGCGAGACGAATGACGGCTGGCTGAACGATATTCGCGGCATGCACGTGCAGGAAGAGCATGTGTTGCGCGCATTGCGCACAGCCACAACTGGCGCGGTGGAAGAGGGCAACGTCGGCGCGGGCGCCGGTACTCAATGTTTGGGCTTCAAAGGTGGGATTGGAACCTCCTCGCGCAAAGTGCCAAAAGATTTCGGAGGTTACACGATCGGGGTATTGGTGCAATCGAATTTTGGCGGCATTCTCACCATCAACGGCGCGCCGGTCGGCCGCGAGCTGGGCAAGTTTTATTTAAGTCAACGCGTGGCCAAACCGCAAGATGACGGTTCATGCATGATCGTGGTGGCGACGGATGCGCCGTTATCGTCACGCAATCTCAAACGGCTGGCGAAGCGCGCGCTGCTCGGGTTGGCGCGCACCGGCAGTTTCATGTCGAACGGCAGCGGCGATTATGTCATCGCGTTCTCGAACGCCTATCGTATTCCGCATCAAACCCCGGAGTCGCGCACGCAGACTGTACCTGAATTGCACAACGATGTCATGTCGCCGCTGTTTCTCGCAGTAGTGGAAGCAACGGAAGAAGCGGTTTATAATTCGATGTTCAAGGCGACAACCGTTTCCGGAAGGGACGGGCATACGGTGGAGGCGTTGCCGATCGAAAAGACGAGGGAGATTTTGGAACAGTATCAGGTTCAGAATTTGCAGGAGAGGCTCCCGGGCATACGACCGGATTAAATTTGCCAAGGCCACGTGATGAAAAACCGTTACATCAATAACCCGGGCAGCTAAAAAGCCCTTGACTATTTTGTATTTCCTGTGTTCATTTATGATGTGAGTTTCACGGGGCACTCGCCAAACAGCAAGATACACAACCTTACGAAAACTATTAGTTCTTTTTAAAAACTTGATATGCTAATATAGTTTTATGGAAATTGTTTCTGCCGGGGAGTTCGCTACGAAGACACTCGCTGGGAAAAATGGTTCTGGAAGCCGTATAACCTTGCAAGCCGGGTTTGGTAATTTTCCGGATGCGTTGAGCGCAGGATTCTTGTCCAATTGCTTCACAGAAAGCTTGACAAGGAAGATTGCAGCAAGCCTCGAGAATTATTGTGCTGCAAGCAAATTTAAGGTGGCAGGCTGAGGCCTCGCTCACCTTTTTTATTTTAGATGGAGCATAACATGCCACGGCATCTGAAAATTTTTGTCGCATGGCCTTCGGACGTGGAAGAGGAACGGAATCGAGCGGAGAAGGTCATTCAAGACCTCAATCGCGTGTTCAAGCACAGGGACTGTCACTTGGAAATGCTGGATTGGAAAACTGTACCAGCAAGCGGGGGTAATCCAGAGCAAGTGATTCTTGACGAGATTAAGCCTTCGGAATGGGATGTATTCCTCGGGATTTTGTGGAAAAGATTTGGAACGCCACCGAATTATATCAATCCTCATACTGGCCAGCCCTATACCTCGGGTTTTGAAGCTGAATATGACATGGCGCATGCTTTATGGCAGGAAGACGAGCGCCCTCACCTCATGCTTTATCGTTGTAATAGGCCGATTTCCTCAGAAATCGATGACTTGGATCAACTCGGGTTGGTGCGGGATTTTTTTCATGGAATCGAAAAGCGTTATGAGGTGCTATATAAACGGTACGGCTCGCCGGAGGATTTCGCTGAAAAATTCAGCCTTGATTTGACGGCAGTAGTTGAAAAGATACTCAAAATTGGCCCCCGTGATCGTCCAACGGAATTTCCTCATAGCCGCCTGTTCGAAGACATTGCCGATGAGACGGATTTTTCCAACCGTGAATATGAGTTGAGCCATATCCAAAACATTCTGGCAACGGATCGCGAGGCTTCGGTAATGGTCTATGCTGCGACCGGCATGGGAAAGAGCCGGTTAAAGGAAAGGCTCATCGAAGTTTTGTCGCAGCCGTTCACGAGCTCCCCGATGTTTCATTGTGTTCAGCTCAATTGCAGGGACAACAAGACCATTGGCTCTTCAATCGATAATCTCCTTGCCGCTATCCATCAAAGCTTAGGGAAGGCCATTGACAGCAACGTGGGCGTTAAAGAGCTGAGACATCAACTTCGAATTCAGATCATGGACTTGAAGGCGACCTCAAAGCGGCTGATTCTCTTGCTTGATCAAATCGAACTCATGAAAGAGGAGTGCCGCTCCTTTTTGCGCCATGAGTTGTTGCCGGAACTCAGGGAAACGGTATCGGAGCCGTCGTTTTATCCGTCGATCATTGCCTTTGGCCGGGTGAATCCGCGCGAGTGGCGCGGTGAAGAAACGGTTCGTTTTGAGGCTATGACACTCTCACCGTTTCGCAAGGCGATTATAGTGGATATACTGCGACGGAAGTCTGAAGAAATGAACCTGCCGTTTCCTCACCGTGCTTATGACCAGTGGGCGGAGTACATTCTTAAAGTTTCGCACGGTCACCCCCGTTGCATTTTGAACCTGGTTTCCTGGCTCTGTGAGGAGAAATTTTCCATTACAGCAGCGAAATTTGACTCCAAAGAAATCTTTCAAAGCTTCGTCGTTCCGGTGATCGAACGTGAGATTTTTAGCGATGACAATCTGGCGCCGCGCGAACCGATCGAGCGGGTCAACATTGTTGCCAATAAGTTAAGGCGCGTACTGCCGTATGCTTGTGTGTTTCGATTTTACTCGAATGCGCAACTCCGCATTCTGGCGGATTGCAAATTGATTGAAGAAAGTGAAATCACTGAATTAGAAGAGCAACTGAGTCATACCTTTCTCATTGACCATCCCACCAAACTTGCCTGGTTCAAGCCTCACGATACGATTCGGCGTTTATTGGCAGACTGGCTTAAGCATCAACAGCCGCAGGTTTTCACAATGATCAACCAAGCCGCTTGCCAGTTTTATGATCGCTGGGTTCTCGGAGATGATGCCCCACCCAATTTAATGGGTGAGCGCGTTCAGGATCATGACCAAGTTTATTACATCGTTGAAGGTTTGTATCATCACAGCCTGGCTTTTGCCGGCAGGGATTTAGTCAACGCGCTGAAGGAGAAATTGACGCACTACTTGAAGTCTTTGCGGGGTCATCATCCGATCAAGCAGATGACAGGGCTGCTTGCCAACAATCTCCGTGATGATGGGGAATTGCGTCAAATTATCCAGCAGAACGGCCAGCCGGATGATTATGAAAACCTGATTACCTTCGCCAATAACCGGAATAACTAGCGTTTTTAAAAAAATAGATATTTCTGAAGGCAAACATCATACTTTAGTCCAGCTTTCTCAAGGGTTCAGACACTCAGGATTTGCATGAACAGCCATGAGACAGCCAAATTTTCGTTTATACTCAATACTTCAAACCGGTGTTCCACAAATCCACGCAAAATCGACAACAGCAATTTTATGTCATCTGCGTGGTATAGATTCTGAGTCTGCCATCTTTTAAAGGTGATGAAAACAAGATGGTGATCACATTTTGTTAGGGGTGTATTTATGGAGATCGACAAATATCCAACCTTTGTTGGCCGGCAAAAAGAGATTGACACTCTCATAGATGCTACCAAAAGGAATGACCAACGTAATTGCATTGCACTGCTAAATGGCAGTGGCGGCATCGGCAAGACCTGGCTCATGCAACGTCTGGAGCAACGCGTCAAGAATGATGCCGGCATTTTTTGCACCCACCTAATGGATATGGATGACACTTCGTATCACCTGCCTTCCTATTTTCTGCGCATAATTGCAGAGACCATACTGCCAGAAGCTTTTGGGTCGTATTTTAATGCGTTACAATATTATCAAGATGAAGCGCGGCGCCAGATTGATTGGAAAACGATTTATGCTCATCTGCGCAAAAGCGAATACGCCTTTTTCGATGACTACAACCGGTTGACTCGCCAGAAGCGGGTTGCGATCTTGATCGATACTTTTGAAGAAGTGCAGGATACGGATTTTTGGAATTTCTTAACCCGCCTCGTCGATGAGATCGAAAACACCACCTTTTTCATTGCCGGCCGCCGTGTCGACGAGTTGGCCCATCGGCTAAAAGATTCCGAGGCTGAAATCGTTTCCTTTGACCTTGCCGGTTTGTCCGGTGAAGAGATCGATGAGTTTTTCAAAGGCATTACCGAAGTTAATGATGACCGCAGGCGCAAGCTCGGGATCTTGACGGATGGAAACCCGCTTTTGCTTTGTCTGGCCGTCGATTGTTATCGCCACGGCTATTGGCCGGAGGACATTGATAAGAAATCGATCAAAGAGATTGAAGCACAAATCTCCCTCAGCACGGAAGAAGCCCGGCGTCTGCGTTATGAGTTTGAAAAAAGCCTGGTGATCGGTTACGCAGACACCGAGCCATTTCGTTATTTCATTCGCCAGCTCGCGCACGCCTCGCGCCGTGTCAACAAGGACATCTTCAAGGCGCTCATTCAGTTTCACTCGGAGGCCGAGGCCGAGGACTGGTGGCTCAAGCTGCAAGAATTGCCGTACATTCGCAAGCGCGCCTCCGAAGATTACATTTCCGTTCACGACGTGCTGCGCGAGTTGATTTACAAACACGTCATTCCGGCGCGCGATCCCGACTACTACGAGCGCCGGCAGATCAATCAACGGCTTATCCAGTGCTATGATAAGATTCTTGCGGAAGAACGTGCCCGGCTGCATGCACTGGAAACGGAATTCGAGCAAGAAGCGCAGCATCAGGGCGGCTTTGTCAAGCAGCAACAACCGGTTGATAAATTGACGCATTTGTTTACGCAGAGGATTGCTTCCGAAAGTAGAATATGGATATTACGAGCCGAGGTGTTACACTATCAGCTCAGTACCGACATTCTCCTTGGCAGCCAGATTTTCATCGGGCAGTTTGACGAGGCGACCAATCGGCATCAGCTTACGCTCCGGCAAAGGTTGACCAGCGAAATCAAACCACTGGTTGACAGGCAGAAGTTGCCCGCCGGGACGCCTGAATACTTTGAAATAAGCTGCCGCATCGCCAGGCAGGAATCGGATGACGGTTTGATTGCAGAGGCCCTGGGCCGCATCAATCAATTGTTGCGTTTTTACCACGAGCCGGTACAGCGCATGCAATTGTTTGAGCTGCGCGCCGATTGCCAATTAGGCCTCCGCCACGGTGTCGCGCAGGCGATCGCTGATTATCAACGCGCTTTGAAGCTCGCACAAGATGCCAGGCTCTCCGAAGTGGATTGCGCACGCCTGGAAAAGCTCATCGGATGGAGCTACCGCCAGCTCGGCAACTGGGACCGGGCGGGTTTTTGGTATGAGCGCGCACAAAAACGGTTGTCACACCCTCAGGCAACAGATGCACGCACGCTTGAAGAAGTAGCCTCACTTTATACGAACGCGGCTTATGTTGAAGCTTTTCGCGGCAATTTCCCCAAAGCCATGGATCTCGGCCAACGTGGCTTGCAATATCGCCAAGCCCTGGGCTTGAAGCGTGAGCTGGGCATGAGCTACAGCATGCTGGGCGAGGTCTGTCGTTATCATCGCAACTTCCCGGAAGCGCTCAATTATTACCGCCTCGCGGAGGATATCTTCAACGAGCTGGATGACCGGGGATGGCTGGGACGGCTTTGGCAGGAGGAAGCGATTTGCTTGCTGCAAATGGGAGGCGATCTCCTCAAGGCTCGTGAGAAGGCCAAGCTGGCGATTGACTATTGCAGCCGCTACAACACTCTGGCATTGCCCTCGGCATATAATCGCGCGGCTCGCATCATTGCGGTCTCTCCCGAAATGACTCCCGAGCAACGCTTTGACCAGAGTTTTTTCTATTTTCGCAACGGCATTGAGAAGGCACTAGAGGTTGGGGACTCGTGGTTTTTCTTGTCAAATTGCGTGGAAGCCATGGAAGTGGTACTGCACGAATTCGAGCGCACCCGCCAGCCTAACCTCTTGAAAGTAATAAAAGAGATCGATACGCGCATCGAAGCCGATCTCGGCAATATCCCTGTACGGGCGCGCCAAAGCGGCAGGGGGTATTTTCCTGATTTGCTCGGCCGCCGCCAACTCGTTCTGGGAACCCTGGATTATCTTGAAGGATTTCCAGAGGATACCAAGAAGCTTGACAGCGCCTTGCGGCGTTATCTCGAAGGCTTTCAACTCATCACGTGGGCTTTTTTTGGTTCTTACGGACTCTTTCGCATGACGGAAGAACTGAAACTCTTGACCGATCGCGTCATCAATCTGCCGCGAAAGATCGCGCTAAAATGGCGCGACCGTTTTGCCAGGGAATGGAAAGGCAGGCGCACGCACACGGCTTTGAAAAATTTTGCCGACCGTATCGATAACCTCTTGAGCATTCAGAAACACTCTCACCCGGGTCTTCAACAAAAGCGGGTTGCTTGATAGTCATCTTTCACCTCACAAACGACGATCTTTATTTCCATCTCGATGAACAGATGTAAGAACGTCGAGCCCGTTGCATTTTCTGCCGGGCTCGGCTTTTTCTTTTCACTGGAAAGCGGTTAAGGAAAGGTGCCGTTGGGTGGGTGCCAATAAACTTTAGGAGCTTTAATTATGCAGTTTTTACGGTGCCCACAGCCGCGTGTCTTCCACAAATATATTCTACCTGCGGATCTACTGATTCGGGGATGCGAAGATTGCGCTTGCCCGGTGACAAATACCCGACTCAATCCAAGTTCGATTTCATACCGGGACGTCCTACTCTCAAACAAAGCTTACAACACATCCAAAGAAATATTCATTCTCCATGAGCTTCCGGAACATCATGCGGCGATTTTCGATCCGCAAGGCGATGCTGGCGTTGTGGTCGTCAATCCGCCGGCGCACCGGGTATTCGATTTTTTTCGCAACACTCGAAGAGTCTCCGAGCTTGTCACGGAGTTTTCTGATTTCTCGCTTTCTGAGCTTGGTGCAACTGTCGGCTTATTTCAGGAACTGGGCCTGCTTTTTGAAGAAGGCGAAAAGCCACCACGACAATTCGAACCATCAAGCCGCCTCACGGCCTGGCTGCACGTCACCGACGCCTGCAACATGGCCTGCCCGTATTGTTACTTGAACAAATCCGGTCAGGTGATGGATGAAGCGACCGGCTTCGCGGCAGTTGACGCGGTTTTTCGCTCCGCGCTCGCGGAAAAATTTCAAATCGTCAAGCTGAAATATGCCGGGGGCGAAGCGACACTCAACTTCCCGCTCGTGCTCAAGCTCCATGACTACGCCGCCCAGCTTGCCGAGCATCATCAACTGGCCCTGGAAGCCGTCATTCTCAGCAATGGCGCAGCTTTCACCGCCGAGCGCATACGAGACATCAAAAAGCGCAATATCCGAGTAATGATTTCTCTCGACGGCCTTGGCGCCAGCCACGACGTTCAGCGGCCGTTTGTGAGCGGCAAAGGTTCTTTTTTTGCAGTGAATACCGGCATCGAACGGCTAATCGAAGCGGATCACAAGCCGCATCTCTCCATCACGATCACGAATCGAAATCTCGACGGCGTTGGCGATACGGTGCAATATGCCCTTGATCGTGAATTGACCTTCAGCCTCAACTTCTATCGCGAAAACGAATGCTCCGCCGGCTTTGTCGATTTGCGATACGGCGAAGAACGCATGGTCAATGGCATTCTAAAGGTGTTTCGCGTCATTGAGGAGAATTTGCCGCCCTGGAGCATTCTCGGCGCGGTTTTGGATCGCGGCCAACTGGTGGAAAGGCGGGACAGGCCCTGCGGCGTGGGGCAGGATTATGTGGTCATCAATCATCGCGGCGGCGTGGCCAAATGCCATATGGAGATTGAGAAAACCATTGCCGACGTGCATGCGCAGAACATGCTGGCAATCGTGCGCGACGATCGCGAAGGCGCACAAAATCCCTCTGTCGAGGAAAAAGAAGGTTGCCGGGAATGCCAGTGGCGCTACTGGTGCTCTGGTGGATGTCCGGTGGCGACCTTCAAAGCCACCGGGCGTTACGACGTGAAATCGCCGAATTGCAACATCTACAAGGCCATTTATCCTGAAGCATTAAGACTGGAGGCCTTGCGCTTGCTAAAATATTGCCCGCCGTATCTAGCTTGACCTTTCCTAATTGATGCTCGCAAGACCACGAACCCCGCGCCGGCCTGGCGCGGGGTTTCGCGGTCTCAACATGAGGGGAGGAATTCTTTCAACAGGCGGCAAAATTTGTCTGGGCAGATCGCTCAACTTCGAGCCAGTCAATTTCCCACAACTTTAGTCCGCCCCGGGTATAGAAGGCGCCATTGTTGCAAAGATGAATGGCTCTTGGCGATTTCGGCACGCCGATCAACTTACCGCCATTGAGGATTTCTATTTCGAAACGGTTGGCCCATAGGTTTTTGCGCAGTGTTACAACGTGTGAGATATTTTTCATGCTCACCACGTTGCGCAGCGCAATTTTCGATTTGCCGGTAAGCGTTTCGAAGATCAGCGGTGTATCCTCAGCGTGCATGATGAGGATGGACCCATCATACAATTTTGCCTTCAACGTCAGAAGCAGTTCCACCTCATGCTCTCGATTTGAGGGAAAGAGGTCCAAGAACATAATGCTCCCTGGCAAAGTGCCCGATTAAACCACGTGAACAGCTTATTGCGTCGCTGCGGGATAGACGTTGTTCGTGCTGTGCAAGATCGGCTTCATTTCAACGCGAAAAAAATCCTGGCTGAGCAGAAACCAAATCAGCAGAAACAGGAAAAAGACGAATTTGAGAAGCCTCCACATCCCCCTGAGCGGGCTGCGTCTTCCACTGATGGCAGGGGAGGGCGACTCGCTTCCATCCAGAAGCGAAAGCAACAGGATCAGATCGGATGTCCGCATAGTGCAGCCTCCTTGAAAAAAGTACACAACCAACATGGGAATTATTGCGTTGCCGAATTAGACTCCCGATTGTGCATGCAATTTTGCCGCCACATGAGAAACGCTATTGCGCGCAGGCAGAACCGGCTTCTAAATTTTTATATGCAACAACATCGCCTGAAGAAGACGATGATTATAGCGAGTGGGAGGATATAAACTCGAACACTGGAGGAGAAGGCGCGCGGTCGAGTTTCGTAATTCTTATATTTAAATTAAGGCAGGAAGGTTCATATAAAGTACGATTGAAAAATACGGACGTGGTCACAAGGCCGAAGCGTTGTCACAACATCGCTGAAGAAATGCGCTGCGACAGCTCCAGAAAATCCAGGGGGGTTAGGTTATCCGCTACTTCGACAAAGCTATTGTCAAAAGCCGACAATTCGTTGTGATAAACCAACAACTCCGACTGTTCGGCGGCAGACAGGAAGAGAAACTTACTTTTGCCCTCGGCTTGCGCCGGCAAGGGCAGGCTTTGCATGAATTTCAAATAATCCAGCTTACGCCCCATGGTGGAAAATTTTTCAATGGGTCGCGTGCCTTCCATCGGAATCTGCTTGCCCAGCCAAAAGCGATAAAATTGCGCCAGTTCCGGCGAGGGCAGGGCATAAAAACATAGAATGATGCTGAGGAAATTTTGCAATCCGGGCAACAAATCTTCCGCGAGAGAATATGCCATTTCACTCTTTTCCAATCGGCGCAAGTGGTCCTTCAAAGTTTTTTCCGCCGGAACAAATTCCGCAGCCTCCAGCAACGCTGGCAAATCGCGCGGTGTAATGGGAATCGGTTTCAACAACTTGTAGGCAACGCGTTTGATGTGCAATTCGGCCATCAAGTATTTGGCGAGGATGAGCAAACGCCGTGCATGCGCGACGGGAATCATGCGCGGCGTATGATGAGGTAACGTATCAAGCGCGCCGAACACCTCCTGCAAGAAAAACGGCCAGTCAAACGCGCTCACATAATCCGTCTCCGGCAAATTGAATGAATGAGTCGGCCGGAGCGCGCCGCCGAGACGGCCGGCATCGTGCGGCGGAGGAAAAAGATCGGGGTAGTCGATGGCCGAGCGCATCAGAGCGTTGGTCAATAGCTCTTTGGCAGTATAAAAATAGAATGTCCTTCCCTGCCGGTCTTCCAGTGTTGTCCACGTGCTATGCATCAAAAAACATTTTGGAAACCATCGCCGGCACACCAATTCGAGCAATATCCAGCGTCCCTCATCGAAGGTGAGATTGGTGAAAATGCGTTTGCCCGAAGCCGTCTCTACCGCCAGCCTGAAATGGTCACGATTGGTCTCGGCAGAAAAGAATTTGGCTGGTATAAAAAGCCATTGCTTTTGCACGACCGAGGGCTGGCGCTCGTGCAGCGCCTGTTGCAATTCGCGCCAAGCGTGAGAACTCAACTCGTCGACCACCGTGGCGGAAATCTTTGACTGATTTTCGAAGCGGCACATCAAATCCGGAAAAAAGGATTTTGCCGTGAATTGCAGGCCCAACTCACGATCGCTTAATACGATGTGGCCGGGCTTTAACGTCGAAACAGAAGACAGCGCATCTTCGTCAAGTAAGAACGTGTTTGCGCCGCGCCGCCGGCGGCGCATCAACAAATAGGGCGCACGCAATCGCCGGCATAGGCGAAAAAGATAATCCACCAAATCATCTTCGATCGTCCCGCCCTTGAAATCATGATGTGCCACGATCACGTTTTCCGCCGGCCAAACGGCGGCCGCTTGCAGCAGGTCGCGCCGCCGGCTCGGATAGGCGGTATTGACGAGAAACTGGGGATACCCGTCCGGCTTCAGCCGGATCAATTCCGTGAGCAATGGATTCATGCGATGAAATTCTTCGTGATGCTTCACGCCCAGGGCAACGTGGTTATAAAACTGCCGTACCCAGGCGTGAAAAAGCGTCCAGCTTTGATCGCTTTTTATTTCGCGCTCCGGCAGCAACGGAATGTGCAGCGGCGCTTCCCAATTCTCGAAATCATCGTTGCTGAGCGCCAATTCTTTTTGCGCCGGGCTGGTCACCCATTGCAAGAACTGGCGAAACACAAAATCCAAAGCATAGCCTGCGTAGGTATTCCCTTCGTTGCGATCCGCCGGTTCATGATCATTGCTGCGCAGATGAAGCTCGACCAGCTCCAGCAGGTTTTCATAGCTTGTCTTGGCAGCCGGCAGGCAGAACGGCGCGAACTTTTGCAACACGCGCAGTTTTTCATGCGCGGTGTAATGTTGCGGATTCTTGTGCGGCGGAGTAATGCTCACATTCAGGGCGTGCAGAAGCGTGAGCAACCGCAATTCGGCCATCGGATGGCTTTGCTGAAAAGCGGTAAGATCGATGATTTGCGCGAACGAATCGGGCGAAACGATTTCACCGTGATCGTTTTCATAGGAAAAGTAATCGAGATAAAGGTCGATCCAAAAGACATCGTACGGATCGCCCCGGTTCATGCGTTGTTTGATTTTGTCGATGGCGTGGCAAATACTGGCCGCAAACTCAACATGAACGGCCTCCTCGAGCAATGTTGCAAAATTGCTGCGCAGGGATTCGCGCAAACTGGGATTATCCTCCAGCACCAGTATCGACCAACAGGTTTTCACTGCAGTCACGGCATTCCCTCCCGAGATGGATGTGCCACATATAATTTTCCTGCCGAACCCTGAAATCGGGCGGACTTTCCCTATCATTGACGCGCATCAGATGGCGGAGAATCTGCAGGCCATGAATTTCCTGGCCGCGCAACATCGCCTTGATGTCTTCCGCAAAGCGTTCCTTTGTGTCGGTGCTATTGCTCATGCTAAAGTTGAAATAAACGCCCTGAACCTGCCGCGCCGCTGCCAGCCGGATGACGCACTCATTGCAGCCGGTGAGCCGCGACGGTGAAATATGATTGAAGAAATTGCTCAACAAATTGTAGAGAATTGCCTCAATGCGATGCACCGCCTGTTCGCTCATCAACAGCGGCGGCGCGGTAACGGAAATCTCAGCGTTCTCCGAAAGCGCGATAAAACTGTTCCGCAAGACATCGAGACAGGCGCGCTCGGGTTGCCCGGGCCAGGCTTTCAAATGTGCCTGCAAGAAATCCAAAACCTCATAGCGCGGCGATTCGGCTGAAAGCAAAAACGCCGGATGGCGGTTGCGGCGGAAACTCTCGCCAAAACGCCGGCTTTTCAGCCACGCGCGCCAAATTTTGCAGAACAAGTTGACGAAAAGATCGGACAGATTAATTTGCCGGATGGCTTGTTTCGGCGCGCCCTCGCGCATGCCGCCGGGCCGGCGCAGCAATAAATTGCGCATCACTTTTTCTTTGCGGCTTTGCTCGATCAATTGTTGGGCGGCAATATCAGGCTCCATGCCGTCCAACATGTCGGCGATGAGCAGCTCGCGCGTGATCTTGGCATCATGCGCCAGCATATCGAGCATGTACATGCGTTCTTTAAAAACTTTGCGCTCGCCCTGATCTTTAAGCGTCTCCAGCACAATCGCGGCCTGGCCCAAATGGCTTTCGAGAATGGGCAGGCACTTCTCCCGGCCCGGCAGCAGACTCAAATCAAAAACAAAAACTAAATCATGGGTGAGAATTTGTTGCCGCAGGGCGCGCAGTTGCGCGGGGCGCGCTTGCGGATCGAGTTGAGCGAATCTATTTACAAAATCCTGCGAAGCATGATCGAGCCTCGCCGGCCAGCAATTCTCCAGCATCCGCTTGCTGATTTCTCCCGCTGGCAGCTCAAAGGAATAGACGTGGCCGGTTTCAAAATCGTAGCAAAAATGAAAGGGTACTTTGCTGTTCACTAATCTCACCACCTCGGGCGCCGATTCCGACTGTTCACGGGTGAAGCGATTAATCAGACGGCTATTGTAGGCATCAAAGATCATGGCCGGGAAATAGTGATTAACATAGGTCCAGCCCTTGGTCAGAATGCGGCTGAGTTTTTCCGCGACGTTGCGCGTGCGATGAAAATAATCACCCGGCAGATCGAAGTAAGCGACGCCGTAGTAGACGCCGTGAAAAACAATGGGGAAAACGCAATTATAAAACTCGAACTTCTGGCTGCGCGAGTCGAGATAACTGATAACAGAGGACGGATTCGAGGTTCCCCAATTCAACAGGTCATAGAGTCTGCCGTAAAGCTCATAGAGATCGCGGTCGTTTTCTTCGAGGCCAAAATACTCGGAATTGACCCGCAACGGCTGGCGATGCAATTCGGCAATCTTATCTTCTATATGATAGGCATCGATGGCATTATTCGGAATACCAATTTCACGACACAATCCTTCTTCCGGTCGGCGATGCAGTTCATCGTAACGACCTTGATAGAGGTATATCTTGGCGAAGCTGGACTCATCGTGACAGGCGCGCTCATAAAACTGACCGGAGTTATCCCAATAGTGCTTTGTCGGCAGGTAGCTCACGAGGCGGGCTATGTGGGTTGAAGTAATATTCTTTAAAGTGGAAACAGGCCGATTTTCCCAAACAACTCCGAACAGTTCCTTTATCTCCTCCTCAGATGAGTTCTCCAAATCATCCCACAAATATTTCCTCAATTTAGAGAATGCGGGGTTTTGGCGGCCATGATCATTGATATACTTTTGCGCGTGAGTTACAAGCAGAAGGAGATCGTCCACAGGCAGCGACGCTTTCAGACCGTAGTTGTGAAAAACCTCGTCTCTGAAATCGAGCAGAGAAAAATTAAACATCAAGCCGTCTTCGAGACGAAATTTCTCGATGCATTCGTCGATAATTTCGGCATAGAATCGTTGCATGGCTTGCGTCCAATCAACATGAGACGATTTGGCGCCGGCGCTGAGTTGTGGTGCAAGAGGGGAACGATTTTTATAATTTCGAACGCTGCCGCTGAGAGTTCGGCGGCCATGTGTTCGGCTTCGAAAAAATATATGCGGTGTCGCGCTGTATGCTTGTTGGTATTGAGCGTCCTGTCAATCACAAATCTATCATGCAGGCCAGTTTCCGTCTGCGCGTGCGGCTCGATTTCCGGTTCAGCCGGAAAGGTTTGATGCAGATTGAACGCCGGCTCAGAATGCGAGGTTTCTTCCTGATACGCTGCCGCGGCGCGAAGCTCATGATAACGATGCGTTGTGGCAAAATCCGTTAGAAAGACGCCGCCCGGCTTGAGCACGCGCCGGATTTCTTGCAGCATGAGGCTGCGCGCTGCCTGCGAGTACGAGTTGAGCAAGCTAAAAATACCGAGTACCGCATCAAAGCTTTCCTCTCGAAAACTGAGTCGCAAGAGATCGGCTTGCACCAACAAAACGCACTGTTTAACAAAAGATTTTTTTTGGCAAATGTCAAGCATCGGCCGGCTAATATCCGCTCCAATGCAGGATTGCTGCGGATTTCGTGCGATTTCCTGCAGTACAGCGCCGGTACCGCACCCGGCTTCGAGAATGCGGGGTGAACCGGGAAGCCATTCGTCCAACTCGCGTTGAATGAGCGCAGCCCAGGCTTCATAATCAATCAAATCGTAAAAGCTCTCGTAATGCGCCGCAAAGACATTGTAGAATTCCTGTAGAAGTTGCGCTTCTGTTGTGGGGGAAGGATTCAAAGGCATGTCAATCAGGCGAGTTGGCAATAGAGGTGTGGTATGATTGAGTCGAAATCACGTGATATAACCGATAGGTTTTGACATGTTTAATCGCTGAAAAATCTTATCAATCGATGATGATCTGCCACGGCTAAGCCGTGGCACGGGTGTATTGATTCACGAAATCAGAAACGGGTATCATCACAGTCTACTGCATCATGCCGCGCGCTGAACATTCGCCCACGGGCTGCCATAACGCCGATGCATCATCTTCACCATGCGTGTGCTGAAACAACTCAAACAATACTGTTGCTCGCGACTGGTATGCCCGCAAGGATTCTGAAAAAGATCCTGCAGCATTTGATGGAAAATGGAATCGCGGCTGAGCGAGCGCTGGAAAAGCTGTTGCAGGTCCGGTGTTTCTGCGAAACTTCCGCTGGCCACTTCGCGATAATCCGGCGCTTGCAACAAATCACAGGTGCCGAGCCAGTAACCGTCATAGCTCAATCGTGCGCTGCGCCAAAAGTACTCCGGCACAATACGAAGTACGAAATCGATTTCGATGTTACCGAAGTGTTGCCGGATGTAAAGAGAATGCAGATCGTCTTCTTCGATATGTTCCGGCTCCAGTATGCCACGATAGAACAGAGGGAGGCCTTGGTCCCCATTCAATAGGATGGTGAAATGCATTTTGCGTTCACTTAATCTTTTGGACAGGGCGCGCAATTGCGTTACAAAAGCAATTAGATTTTCCGTGATTAGACTGGGCACGCTTTTATCCACCGCTGCCCCCACCGGCTCAAAATAGAAGTGAGTTCCATCCTCGGCTAGGTGGTTTACCATCGTAATGACATCGGAGATGTTATCATTACGCAAAACCGTTGAAGTCCCAACACGGGTTGCCGGCAATCGCAACTTCGCTTGCTTGAAGCTTGCCAACACGCGGTCGCGAGTATTGGATCGAATGAGATTGTGAGAATTCCAACCGTCAATGGAAATGTCAACGAAATCTGGCGGAAAATGCTCCAGGAAAGACAAGTGGCGTGGGAGGATGAGACCATTGGTGACGAGACCGATCTTGGTCGGTGAGGTGTAATGCTCACGCGCCTGACGCGCCGCAGCAATGGCTGCCTCGAAATGTTTGGATAACGTTGGCTCCATTCCCGAGAAGGTTAGCACCTTGACTTGCGCCAGCATGGCTTGGCCGATGGCTTCATTCAGCAGCTCAGCGGATAACGCCGGCGCAGTTGATCTAGGGTAATTGTCGTGATAGAAGCAGTGATTGCAGGTGAGATTGCAAGCTTTGTGCAGATCGATATCAAGCCATGTCAACTCGGCGTTGTACACCATCAGCCGGTGCAGCGACTCGGCGTTTTGCCTAGTTGTCAGAAAATCCTCCCAGATTTCAAACATCGAGAATGACATGGTCGATTACTTCGAGTCCGCATGAGCAGCCTTTGTAATTTCGGCAAAGTTGTGGATAAGCCACCGAATATCTTTTAATGCCCTGAGGTGATTTTCTTTTAAGCTGGCGTCTTTGTTATCCTTTAGTCCTTTAAGAGGAATTTCATCGTGTACGATCCCGTACTTAGATCCTGCGCTACCCATTGTGAGACCCTTTCAGTTGTAGTGCGCGAATAAACCAATTCTGTTCATCGTGAGATAACGGGCCCGCATTCCCTCGCGAGTCTAGTTCAAAAACAAATCCAATTGCGCGAGGTGATCGTTTTGAAAATGAGACAGTTTCGATTGTGCATCCTGCTAGTTGATTATCATAAACCTGTGCTAACACGAAATTCTCTCCTCTCTCCACGCTCGTGTCAAATTTGTCCATGATTGAAGATTGAGTTGCTTCAAAAACAAAGAGTCAGCCTGAGGTAAGTTAGGGCTATAGCAAAAGGTATAATGCAAAGCAGCTACCATTTTGCTTGTTGTCTATGAGGTACGTGAACGGTTGAAAAAGAAAAACACTAAAATTCTATCTGCAAACGAAGTCCTTGCGTAATTACATTTTTGTCAAAACCGCTAAAATCTGTAACGTTGTGCAAAACAATATGGAATTCCCATTCGAAAAGTCAATTTTAATCTTCACGTCGGATTGTAACAATCTTTTCGCAACTATCTTTCGCCTTGAAGCACGACTTCTTTCGACATCTCTATTCTTGTGTGATGTCAAATCCTCTTCAAAGCTGGCAACCGACTCCTGCGAACCAGAGCTTGTACAGCATGAAGCTTAACTCTAACGAATCGCATAAAAATTTATACCGCCATTAACAGCAAACCTGTTGACGCTTTAGTTATTTTTTAAAATCTCAAAAATCAATACAAAGAATTTTTCATTTTCAGGGTTAAATCTTCTAAAGACAAATTTTGATGAATTTTTTTCATCAGCAGGCACAACGCCTAATCGCTTTTCACGTAATGAACTGTCAACCATGAATGCGTTTACCGAGCCAATTTCTAAACCTTCGAATTCCAAATCCATTTGAAGCTCACGAGTACCCTTCTCAAAGTCAAAATTATCCAGATACAAGTAGTCTTTGTGAAATTCAGAATAAACGAGATTCGGCCATTTCAGGCTTAGCTCAATATTGAATAGCCCGTTTTTTTCTATTCCAGGGCTTATAAAAGGTAGGAAAAGTTTTTTTAGAATTCCATCCGAGCCAAGCAAGTCGGGTTTGACAAAGATTCGCTTTTCCGGATCAGAATGAAGATGATACAATCTCGGATTAAGCTTTGAAAATGGAGCTGGATTGTCACCCGCGACAGCCAAATGCAACCCCGAGAGAGTATCACCTGAAAGATTTTTACCTTTGATTTTATAGGTAATCTGAACGTCATACTTGCGATTGCTTTCCGTAACCCTGCAACTTAACCCAAGATGATCCAATTCGACAGGGTTCTTTTTATAATTTTCTTCTTTTCTATAACGAATATGGTATAGTAAACCGCTTATAGAAATTTCCTCCATAAAAATTTTTGAGGAAAAATAATCATCTATTTCCTGTTGCAACATTGAGATTTTTGTTTGCTTTTCAATAAGCTCCTGTTGTAAGACTATCAACTCAGTTTTTGGAACAAAAACCTCGCGTGGCTTAAACTCTTGCACAGGATTCGTTGCATATTTACGCCATTCGTCAATATCAAG
The DNA here is from genome assembly GCA_964457925.1 of uncultured Cytophagia bacterium. Taxonomy (GTDB): domain Bacteria; phylum Zhuqueibacterota; class Zhuqueibacteria; order Zhuqueibacterales; family Zhuqueibacteraceae; genus Coneutiohabitans. The sequence goes on along the minus strand of CAYWGH010000001.1, from coordinate 123,899 downwards.
CAAAGAGTCCGCAATTTTTCCCATCAATTCTGTCAGCCCGGCTTCGGTTTGACTGTACATGATGCACTGATAGCCACTGACATCAAATGGCAACTTGGTTTTCTTTTGAATGATCATAATGGTTTTGTTACCGATGGCATGAGCCACCCCCATTTCATAAAACACATTGGGATTCCACTTTGTTAAATCTGCAATAATGGCATCGCTATTAAAAATGTATTCGATAATTTTTCGATTAATATTGAATGCGCCCTTCAACTCGTCGACGCGCAGTGAATCGAATCCTGCTTTGTCACAGGCTGGTTTAATAGCTTTGTCATAGACTTCTTTCATGTTGTCACTAAAGGGCATCAGGACAAAACAAATTTTTCTTTTTTCTTGCGACATGGCAGTTCTTGGCTCGGGCGTAGAATGTTTGTAAATCCGAATAATTGGATTATGATTTTTGGCAATTAAGTTCATAGCTTGATAAAAGTCAATAATATTGTAATGCCGGGAGCATCGTAGAAAACTTTTGGCGATGGTTTGAATGTCGTTTGGGCTATTCTCTCAACCCAGTGGATGCGACTTGACAACTTTGGCAAGCAAACCTAGTAAGATCCTAAGATTTCAAGCATCACTTCCCGCACTTTGGCCGGATTGCCGTTACTATAGCGGAGGCAGTGTTTTCAAATTTAGTTTCGGGGGCAAAAGACAAGCTGCTCCGCCGCCAGCAGGCACAATTGTGAAACCAAGCAAGTACCCGGCAAAGAAAATGGACATTCTTTATTGGAGAACGAGATGAAATCAACCGAAGTGAAAAAGTTGACCCCGGAAAAACCGGACCCCGTCATTCTGACATTCGACGATACGCAGGACATCGGAAAAATTCTGGATGAGTTGGAGCGGCTGTCCGAAGAGCAGGCGAGAAAAATTCTGGCGCAATAACGCCTTGCAGTGCATCCCTCCCCCCGAAGCGCAACGCGCAGAGGATAAAGCGTGACATTTACTGACGGCGATAAGCCTTCCGAACTCGAGAATTGCCTTTATGAAATGACGTGGCAACTCCAGCCGCGCGCACCGTTACAAAACGTCGAGCGCGGCCGGAGTTGCGCGTGGGCTATCTTTGCGGATCAGGGCGGTTTGGGGTTCGCCTTACAAAATTTGCTAAAAAACGCCGGCGAGGAATGTTACGTCGTCCTGCCGGGACTGAAATATGAGCAGAGCGCTGCCGGTGTTTTCCGTCTCGTGCCGCAAGAGGCCGGGCATTATCGCCAGTTCGTGCAGGATGTGCTGGAGATGAACGGTGCGCCGTTGCGCGGTGTGATTCATCTGTGGAGTCTCGATGACGAGCGCCTCATCGAAAATTTTTCCGTGCAGCTTGAAGCCGGACAGCAGCGTGTTTGCGGCAGCGCGCTTTTTCTCGCGCAAAGCTTGGTGCAAACGCCGGACGGGAACTTACCGCGCCTCTGCCTGGTGACGCGCGGCGCGCTCGCGATCACACCTCCAGTTGCACCGCTCAACCTCACGCCCGCTTCTCTCTGGGGATTTGGCCGCACACTCGCGCAGGAACATCCTGAATTACGCTGCCTGTGCCTTGATCTAGATTCGAGTGGCATTTCGTACACCGCGGCACAGCAGATCTTTGATGAACTTCGCGCCGATGAGCGTGAGAATCAAGTAGCGTTTCGCGCCGCGGGGCAGCGTTTTGTTGCACGTTTGGCGCGCATACCAAAACCAAGCGTAAATAGCCAGTTTTTGAATGAGGCACGAGCAACCAGCAACGAGCAACCAGCCTCGATTCTCATCACCGGCGGTACACGCGGCCTGGGTTTGCGTGTTGCACAATGGCTGGTTGAACAAGGCGCGCAGCATCTCATACTTTTGAGTCGCAGCCAGCCGGATGAGGAAGCTGCAGCCGCAATTGCAGAACTCAAACAAAAAGGCGCAACCGTGCGCGTGATGCAGGCTGATGTTGCCCACATCGATCAGCTTGCGGAGGCGCTGGCAGAATCACAAGAGGGAATGCCGCCCTTGCGCGGGGTGATTCACGCCGCAAGCGTGCGCGATGATCGCGCGCTGTTAGAGCAGGGGTGGGCAAGTTTTGCAGCGGTGATGGCCCCCAAAATTTATGGCGCGTGGAACCTGCATGTGCTCACACAAGATTTGCCGCTGGATTTCTTCGTGATATTTTCCTCAACTGCGGCGGTGCTTGGCTCACCCGGCCAAAGCAATTACGCCGCTGCGAATGCCTTCATGGACAGCCTGGCGCATCATCGCCGCAGCCAGGGCTTGCCGGCATTGAGCATCAATTGGCCGCCTCTGGCTGAGGCAGGGCAGGGCTTCGACAGGATTCCGATGGCAGAAGCTTTGCGCCTGCTTGCGCGCTTGTTGGCGGATTCCCTCGCGCAGATCGTCGTGCTGCCGCAGCCATTTCTCGCCAATATTTCCACAGGCACCAAATTGTCATTGCTCGAATCTTCCATGATAGAGGCAGGCATCGGCCAATCCGTAGTGTAATTCTCTTCCCCCTCACCACAATAGCGCTATTACAAACCAACGCTTTTTGTCATCGTTCGCCTCTTCATTCATACTTCATCATTTCAACTGCTGCTGCAGCAACTGCAGCTCTCGCCCCCCGCCACCATTTTTCCAACCAAGTTCCCATAGCGGCGCCGGCCATCAACGCAAACACCGAGAGCAAGCTGGCCTCGGCATGCAACACATAATGGCGTATAAGCTGAAGCAGCAAGCCCAGCCCGGCTGCAAGCAAAACTCCACTGCCGAGTCTGGCCGAAAAGCTTTGCCTGCTCCGGGCTAACTGTTGCGCGAATGCAAACGCAAGCGGGATCATCACCAAACAAGCTTTCGCGAACAGCCGCAGCGGCTGCGCATCCGGCCGCAGCAAATAGCGCGGCTGAAGCGAGGCGAGCAATTCGGCAAGCAGTCCGCTGCCGGCGGGCGTTTGCGGCTGCCGCGCCAACTCGGGAAAATCGGGGCGCAACAGCACAAGCATGAAAAAGCCGACATAGAAGAGCGAAAGCAGGCGCATCGCGCTGGCCTCGCCGCTGCCGGCAAATGCTGCGCGTGAAAATAGAAAACCGCCAAGCAGCACACCAAGAAAGCAGGCCAGGTCAGGCAGAATATCCGGCCGGCCGGTTTGGCTTAATAACAACAACGCATTTCGCGCGAGCAGCAGGAAGAAGGCGGCGAGGACATGCACTTCTTTTGCACGCTTGTGCGCCGGCCAATACCACTTCCGGCAAAGCAGCAAAACCCCTCCGAAAATCATGCCGAAGAGAAAATTCTCCCCAACCTCCAACGGCCAGTATTCACGCCGATCAGCCGTCAGCCAACTTTCCATGAGATTGGACAGGTAACGCAGTGAGTGGGTCCAATGCAGCCAATTATGCCACAACCGTTCGAGTCTCAGTGTGAAATGAAACGGCGCCACCGCCCACACGAGATAACTCACGCCCAAGCCAAGCAGCATCAGCAATCCCGGCCGACGCCGCCAGGATCGCAGGTAGGCGAGAATGGCCCGCACGCCGGAGAGATAATATCGCCGCGCGAGCCATGCGCCGCCCAGCGCGCCCAGTGTATTGTTCATCACATCATTGATGGAGGCGAAGCGATCACTGAGCAGAAGCTGAAAAAACTCGATGCTGAGGCTGAACAATCCCGCGGCAACGACGGTGGGGATAACAGATATCGCCATATTCTTCCGGCGCGCCATGCGCCAGCCGTGCAGACAAAACCCAACCGGCAAAAACAACAACAAATTTCCCAGGGTATCCGAACCGGACATGCGGCGGCCTTCGGCATTGTGAAACGGCGTACGCTCGGCATGCTGCCAGCGTCGCGCGATGCCCTGCCGCGAGGCCTCCAATTGAAACGGCACCGTGGTCAGAATGAAGACGACAAGCATCACGAGCAACAGCAGCGCGTGCGCAGCCGGTCGCAAAGAATTGTTCATGCGTTCGTGTTGCTCCTTGACAATTTGCCGGTTTTTGTTGTAGTATGCGTCACGATGCTGTCACAAGGTTGCAGAGGCATAAAGCCAAAGAAAGGGAAATGGTATGGAAGCTTGCACGCTGGAACAAAAAGATGGACTAGGGATTTTGCATCTGCATGCCGGCGGCGCGAATGCGCTCAACCAGCGCGTGCTGCAGGCGCTTAAGAACGGCTTGCGCCAGGCCAAAGCCGCCGACCTCAAAGGCCTGGTGCTCACCGGCTACGAACGCTTTTTTTGCGCCGGTCTGGATTTGATTACGATGTATGAATTGAACCGCAAGCAGATGAGCCGTTTTTTGGAGGATTTCGATAGCGTCTTCAAACAATTGTTCAGCTTTCCGCGGCCGATCATTGCGGCAATCAATGGCACGGCCACGGCGGGCGGCTGCGTGCTCGCGCTTGCCTGTGATTATCGTCTCATGAGCACGGGCAAGAACGTCATCGGGTTGAGCGAAATCAAGCTCGGCCTGCCGTTGCCGGCCTCGGCGTTGGAAATTTCGCGTTTCAGCCTGCCGCCGGAAACGATTACATATGTGTTGTACAGCGGCAAATTATTTCCACCGGAAGAAGCGTTGCGCACCGGCCTGGTAAACGAAGTAACCGGCCCCGAGCAATTGCTGGAAATGGCGCTGACGCGTTTACAAGAATTCACGGATCATCCCGGGCAGGCGTGTGCGCCGCTCAAAACAGCTTTGCGCAGCGCGGCCATCATTCAAATGACAAAAACCGCCGCGGATATGCGGGAAGCGTTTTTAGAGTCATGGTTTAGCGCGGCGGCGCGGCATGCTGTCGGCAATATTCGTCAGGCGTTGCTTGAAAAAAAACGTTCATGAAAATGGCTTTGCCGGGGCCGTAAACTCGAACACTGTTATCCTAACTTGACTAGGTCAGATGCACCGCTGAGAGGCAGAGTCCGCTGGGAATTCTAATAAATCTTACTCTGCGATGTCCGCGCCACTGCGGTGATTTTTGGAATGTGACGCAGTTGAGCTAATTCTTACGACTTATTTCTCCTGTCATTCAGGAGGAATCTTGTGAAGTATGCGGCCAAGAACGAATTTCCACCAGATTCTTTCAGAATGACATGCAGGAGCGGATATAATTCAAAGTAACAATGTAGTAGCTGTAAATTTTTTCAAAATGTTCCTGAAGCGACAATACAAAACCCCATCAATCCGCTGCCGGAGATCGATGGGGTTGTGTGTTCAAACCAAATGCAATATCATCAAGGCCGAAGAACAGGCGCTAGTTGTTATTATTCTTTTCAAGCGCTTCGGCTTTATCAAAAGCGGCCTTGGCTTTTTCGGTATTGCCTGAACGCGTGTAGGCGATGCCCAGGTTGGTCCACACCGCCGGCTGATCGCCGCCCTGCAGCTGTGTTGCTTTTTCCAAGGATGGCACGGCCTCACTGGAGTGTTGTTTCTCAACCGCTTTCAACGAATCAATCGCCGCGGTGTTCGGCTTTTTCTTTTTCTCAGAAGCTTCGTCTTGCAAGTCGCGCGCGCGCTTGTCCGCATTCTCCGCGATTTTCAAATGGGCTACGCCGAGATAGAAATTTGCGCCAAAATCTTCGGAATCCAAATCCACCAATTTCTTGAATTGTATGATCGCATTCGTATAATCATTCCCGTTCAAGTACATCTGGCCGAAATTGTAGAGCAAATCTTTATTGGCCGGGTCGGCGGCCAATGCTTGATCATACATCTTGAATGCTTCGTCTTTCTTGCCCATGATATTGTAGGTGTCTGCCAGGCGCGCCAGCACCTTGCCGTTACCCGGGCTTTTTTGCAGCGCTTGTTCGAACAAGGCCGAGCTGTTGGCGTAGTCTTCGTGCGATTGATAGTATTCCGCCAGAACCAGCGTGTGCACCAGAGAATCCGGCTGCAATTTGATCACCGTTTCCATGGTTGTAATGATTCTGTTTTTCAAATCCGGCAATGCTTCCTTGTTGCAGCAGCACGCCTGGCTGGCAGGCTGGCCAGTGCTGTTGTCAACACAGGTGAGCGTCTGCGCATCCCATTTGGCGGCGCCCTCGACGCAATCAGCGCACGGCTCTCCCTTCTTCAGTTCTTGTTCGACTAATTGATACGCCACCGAAAGATTACGGTACGCGTCGGTGTAATTCGGATCGAGCTGCGTTGACTGCAAAAACTTTAGCGCCGCCAGGCTGAAGTTATGCTGTTTATACGCTTCGACACCCTCGTTATAGCTCTTGCCGGAGAAATGGCGAACCATATCCTCCATCTGCTTTTTTTCTTTTTTCAATTTGTTCTTGACGTCATACTTCTTGCTTAACTCGAATTCCTTCACCATTTCCATCAACTGGCCTTTTTCCGCATATACTTGACCCAAAAGAAAATGGGTTTGGGCATCTTCCGGAGCTTTCGCGATGGCCTTTTGCAGCCATTCGATCGCTTTATCCCATTCCTTTTGTTGGATGTAGAGCTTTGCCGAGGTTTTTTCCATGCTTTGCGCAAATGACACGCCCGGCACGGCGATCAGTAAAACGCCCCAACACCCAAGCAACAGCCAACGTTTTTTCATCCCACTCTCTCCTAAAAAATATGATGAGTTGAACCATCTTGTTGCTTATAAACTCGCATATAAATCATTAAAAATATAGTTGAGATTCGCTAGAGATGCAAGCGGATTTTCAACGTATGCCCCTCTGTGTCATACGTGTCATTCGCCATATATCCGCAAGAAGCTTTGCTTTTCTCTTGCGAAGAAAGGTTGAAGGCAAGCAAAGGCTTTGCTATTCACAGCATTCTTGCCGGGGTGAGGTTCCGGACAGGCGGAATTTTGTTATAAAAAAACCCGAAGAGAAAAGGCATGTCTTTTAAAGGGCGTTCCGGCGTTCAAACTCGTCACGGCAAAACTAAGATTTTGGCCGTGTGCATGTGATTGCCTGCCAGCACGCGATAGAAATAAATGCCGTTTGCGGCAACTCTGCCGTCCACGTCCCTTCCGCTCCAACTCAACTCATGGCGGCCTGCCGGAAAAAATTTGCCGTTGCTAAGTCGCGCCACTTCACGTCCCAGCATGTCATAAATCGCGGCCTGCACCGGCGCCGGGCGGGTGATAGTGAAAATGAGGCGCATGCCCTCGCCGGGCGCGCTCGCATGAAACGGGTTGGGATAATGAACCGCAAACCGTCCGGGCGTCACCGTCTCGTCCGCCGCTTCGATTCCGGTAGGCGCGGCGTCTCGGGTTTTAATGATCGTGAATCTGTCTTTGATCTCGCCTTGAGCGTCGATCCACTGCCCAATCAGCGTGTCGCCATTAATATAAATGCTTGCGAAACCCGTGACATTGCCAAGCTGAAAGGCCATGAGCGGGTGCGGATCCACGTTTTCAATTTTTCCTCCGGCGCCGGACACGACATAAATCGTGCCCGGTGTGAAGCCTTTTTTGGAATAGGCATCGAAACTCTGGCTGATGATTTGGTGATCCTTCAGCAAAAACGAGCGTTCCGCCACATGCGAATGGCCGCACAATACCAAATCCACGCCGAATTCATCCATGATCGGCACGAACGCTTCCTGCGTCTCTTCATCGTCGTTATGCGAGCCTGCGCTGTAGGGCGCCCGATGCCAGATGGCGATCAGCCAGGTTTGGCCGCGGCTTTTGGCGGCGGCAAGATCCTTTCTTACCCAATCCAACTGCTGTTGCAAATCGTTGCCCGTGAACAGCAACTCGCGGTCGAGCGAAATGATGTGCGCATTGGCATAATCGAACGAGTAGTAATTCTCCACTTTAGCCGGGTTGTTGGCAGGCGTTTCAAAAAATTCAAAATATGCCGCGCCTTGATTGGATTTGATGTCGTGATTGCCCAGGGTTGGCCACCACACGCTATGCCGGATGAGGTCTTGATAAACCGGGAAATAGTCTTTCAGATAATTTTCACGGCCGCCGCTGTTGTAAATTATATCGCCCAGCAACAGCGCGAATTGATGTCCGGCATCCTGTTGCATCAGTTGTCCCGCGGTTGCCCGTTGCTCATCCGAGCCGTCGCCGAAATCGCCAAATGCAAAAAAACGAAACGGAACGCGCGCGCCCACGCGCGGGTGGGTGCGAAAAAAATACGGCGCGCCTGTGGCATAAACCTGGTTGCCGGCGCCGATTTCGTAGTAGTATTTGGTATTGCGATTTAAATTGGCAACCTGGACGCGGTGCATGGTGCCGGACGGCGTCGTTACGGTATTGCTCCACTCGCCCGGCAACTGGCCATAACGCAAAAACCCGGGTGCGGGATTTTTAGTATACCAAATGACCACCGCTTGATTCTGCGAGGTGTTTTGCACATAAGGCCCAAAATCGAGTTGCGCTTGTGCAATTTGCACGACAATGAAAACCGCGCCGGCGGCCAACAACAGTACACGTCGGATCATATTGAAATCCTTTCAATCGAGTGAGCGGGAGATGCCATGCCCACTCACAGCCTCGCCTGTCCTGGCGATTTTTTGCATACAACTTTTGAAAAGCGTTCTTGGGCGAATGAGGAAGTTAACTCGACTATGTCACATTCCAAAAATCACCGCAGTCGCGCGGAGATCGCAGAGTTAAGGTTAATTGGAATTCCCGGCGAACCTTGCCTCTCAGCGGTGAATCTGGCATAATCAAGTTAAATGGCCTATCCAATATCGCTATTACAATTACAAATTCGTTTGAGATTACGTTTTGAGTAAGCGGAATGCGCCCAGCAATCCGGTGGAAATGCTTGAAAACCAAGTTCTTCGGAGTACCGCGGCGAGAGACGGCGGAGAGCCAATGCAAGCTATATGCCGCTGGCGGGAAGGGCGGCGGTGTTTAACAATTGTACGGAAATGCCCGCTTGTGCAATAGGCGATTAAGTCATCAGGTCCTTGCGCAGCAAAACTCAGAAAAAAATTCTGAAAGTTTGATGGCAGGCAATTGACGGCAGAATGATTTTGTCGGCAGAATCATTCTGCCCAAAGCTTTTTGCGCTGCTCGAAGGGCTTCGGATTTCAGCTTGTCTGAAATCTGGCGTAGAGCTTTATGTGCCCGGCTTTCAAGTGATAAGCGCGGCTAACAAAATGCCGTGCATCTGTGCAATTGCGGGGAGAGCGTTATGAAATCGCCGGTAAGTACATTTCTTCAAAATGCTTCACAGAATTCTTGCAGAATGACATCAAAAGCGAGGGAGCCGTGACCTGGCGCTGTCACGCGGTTGCATCTTCCCGAATCAAATACAAGCGATTATCTTCCACCCGATATAACATTGGCGCGATTTGAATTTTGGGATAACGCAGGCGCAAGCGCTTGGCTTCGCTCAGAACAAAATCGATTTCATTGCCGATTTCGAACATGGGAGAAAAGTGCATAAAATGATCCTCCGCCCACACGTCTTCCCATCCGGCGTTTTGCACCAACCCCTGGATGAATGCCGCTTTTCGTGCCATCAAATTCACCATGCCGCATTGATTGTGTCCGATGAGCGCAATGCACTTCACGCCGCCGATGGCAATGGCATAGGAAACTTTGAATTCGCTGTAACGCAAATTGGCGCCGCCGGCGCGAATGATATAAGCAAAGTTATCGGGTATTTGCAGATGCTTGCGATTATCCATGCACATGCCGATCAAAAGCTGGGCTTGTGTGTACGTTTCCATCGGGCGATTGAGGTTGTGATACTCCAGCAGCAGCGCGATGGGCGTGTCCCGATAGTGGAGAAAAATATCTTCACGGCTGGCGATATTGACGAGGCGATTCATGATGGCAGACGAGGCTTTGCAAGGACTAGTGAGCGACTTAGGAGGCGGGCATTAAAAATGCCGGCAGCCCGGCCTCGGCAGAATGACGGTATCACGATGCAAAAGATGATAAACTTTGTCAAGAGGAGATTTCAGGGCGTTAGAAGGCATGCCCGAGTTGAACATACACGCGCTTCTGCCGGCCTTCGAACAAGCCGAAGGCTACGCCCAATGGGCCAAGAGGGGTATCCAGCGCGAGGCCAAGGCCGGCGCCGTTGCGAATCTTGCGATACGATGTGTCTCTGCGATCGACCCAGACGCCGCCCCAATCATAACGCAAACTGAGATAGGTGTCGAGCCAGGGACGCTTGCGCAATTGATACCGATATTCGATGCTGCCCAGCACCATGTGCCGGCCGACAAATTCCTGGTCGCGCAAGCCGTAAATTTCATGCGGCCCGCCCAGCTTGAATTGCTCATAGAACGGAGTGTTTTCCTCAGCCGTGCCGCCGGTGAGGCGATAGTGCAGCGTATGCGGGCCAACCGAGTCAAACGACTCCAATTGTGCCTGAAATTTCGAAAACGAGGCCAGCGTGCCGTGATACGGCATGAAATACTCATAGGAAACGTTGAGAAAGCGGCCGGTCCGCGTGAACAGGAAGCGGTCGCGCGTATCCAAAGTCGAGCGCACCATGATGCTGTTGAAGCGGCTTGTGCCCACCGGATAGCCGCTGCCGGAGATGCTGCGCAGGCGCACATCTTCCGTGCGGAATTCCGCCGCGAGGCCGCCCCACCGGCTCACTTGCTGGCCAAAGGTCGCGCGCATGCCAACGCGCCGCTCGGCATATTCCCCAAGCGGCATGGCGCGACCGGGAACATAGGTGACGTTAGTGCGCCGTTCGTGGTAGAGACTCGTCGACAACGTCAAATATGTGCGTGCGATGCGATCCGCGCGCCAGGACAAGCGCGCCACTTGATCGCGCTCGCCCAGATTGCCATGCACGAACAGCTTGTTGCCCCCGCCCAAAAGATTTTCAGTTCCAACCTCGGCGAATGCCCGGCTGCCGCGTTCACTTTCATGAAATCCACCCAATCGCACAATGGTGAACGGCTTTTCCTCGACTTTGATTTTGACCAGAGCCCCGCCGCTGGGAAGCCGAAGCAAACTGTAGCTGGCTTTTTCAAATAAACCGGTATTGTGCAGTCTATCCACGCCTTCACGCGCAATGTTCGAATTAAAAATTTGCCCGGTTTTGAGTGAGATTTCCCGCAACACCACAAATTCTTGCGTACGGTGCAAACCTTCAATAACAAGATCCACAATCCGGCCTTCATCCACTTCAATGGTCAGGGCGCCGGCAGCTTCGTCGAAACTCACGCTGCGAATCTCCGCCAGGGCGTAACCGTCTTGGCGATATTTCTCCACCACGTTGGTCAAATCTTGCTGGCCGCGTTTATGATTCAACGCCATGCCAAGCCGGGTTTGCAGGCAATCGAACAGCACGGCAGCGGGATAAACGGTGTTGCCGGTGAATTGCACGCTGTGAATGACGGGATTTTTTTGCGACTCGAAGCGAAGGGTGTCGCGCTGCAAGACGGCGCGCACGTCGCGGTAATCGCCGCTGGCATAAAGATGATCGACTTCCGCTTGAATTTGCGCCGCACTCAGCATTTTGACCGCGCCATTGCTGCCGGCTTGCAACACGAGGCGGGACACCGCGGCGCCGTGGCCGGGTGCGACAACGTGATGAACCGGGTATAGCGCATCGCCGAAGCCGTTCTTCTGTTGTTGCGCGTTAGCGCAAAGCTTGCGAATGTGATCCATCTGCGCCAGGGTTTGTTGATAGCCCGCTTGCATCAAAGAATCGAGATTGGTAAAATCCAGCGAATGGCGCGGATCATTTTTGAATGAAATCAAAACATCTGCGGCTTGCGCTTGCGCGAGATTGCGTTCCTGCTGCATGATCGTCGTGACCTGATCGGCAAATTCCCACGGCGCGGTGAGATTGTTTTTCGCGCGAAGATTGGAGGTGGCGTCCACCGCGATGACAATTTCCATTCCCATGCGGCGCACGACATCAACCGGAATATTGTTGCGCAAGCCGCCATCCACGAGCAGCAAGTCTTGCCGCGGCACGGGCGAGAGCAAAAATGGAATGGCGGCGGAGGCGCACATGGCTTCGGCAAGATCGCCTCTGTCGATAACGACTTCTTTGCCGGTATAAACGTCGGTTGCCAGCGCGCGGAAGGGAATGCGCAAGTTATCGTAGCTCGAATTGGCCCAATAATTGGCTTTCAGCGTCAGTTCGGTCAACACCGATTGCAGTTTTTGGCCGGCGGTCAAGGCGCGCGGCAAAACTGGCTGCCAGCCGCGCAAGCGTAACTGTAAATAGGTGCGGTCGCGATCTTGCTTTTGCGAGAGCAGAAGGTCGCGCCGAGACGGCTCATCCTGCATCAGCGTTTCCCAATCAAGCTGCAGCGCGATGTCGCGCAATTGGCGCGCAGAATAGCCGGCGGCGTACAAACCTCCCAATATGCTGCCCATGCTCGTGCCCACGATCAAATCGATTTGAATGTGGTTTTCTTCGAGCGCCTGCAGCACACCAATGTGCGCCAGGCAACGGCTGCCGCCCCCGCTCAATGCCAAGCCCACGCGGGGATGCGCCAGATCATAAAACGTCGTGAACGCATGCGGCGGCGCCACCTGTTTGCCCAGGCGCGGGGCAAAGACGAGGATTTCTGAAGCGCGGGAAGTATCCGCGGCAGACACCGGGCGGGAAGTACCCGCACGTGTAAGCGCTGACAAATCTTGCTCGAAACATAGGATTAAAAAAACAAAGGCGAGAACGAAAGCAGCCGGCGGGCGATTCAGAGAAACGGATTTCACAAACATTCCTGCACTCGACACGCGACCAATTGGAACAAAAAAGGGTCACAGCCAGGATGCCATAACCCTTTTTCTTCATTTGCGGGGCCGACGGGACTTGAACCCGCGGTCTTCGGCTTGACAGGCCGACGTGTTAACCAGGCTACACCACGACCCCGTGCAATTTGCCAGCGGCAAATCGCAGCCAACAAAAACACTCAACATGTCTATTCGATTTTTACTGCTTATTTCTGGCGAAGTGGGCGATAGTGGACTTGAACCACCGACTTCCTGCTTGTAAGGCAGGCGCTCTAACCATCTGAGCTAATCGCCCGGTTCTGCGGGAGGGGCGAATATGATGGTCGTGATGGCCCCGCCTGCGCGGCTAACGCCTGTTTGATCTCTCGCCGTCAGCCAAGGCACCGTTCTTGTTTTGATAAAGAATGGCAAGCGGAATAATGATGCAATAGCCGGCGATCAACAAGATCGGAGCAACCGTCAAAGACATGAAGCCGTTCACCGGCGGCTGCGCCAGAGCAACATATCCCACAATAATAACCAGCACACCCAACGCGAACAGCAAGTAATTCGTGCGCGTGAACGTAAGCTGCTCCGGAGCTTTGAGCGCGCTTTTTCGTCCGGCTTTGCGAATTTCTTTAGCTTTGACTTCTTTCATAAAAATGCCTTATTTTGCGACGCGCAATATAAGAAAGGGTCGGCTCTTTGTCAACGAAAATATCCCGCAATATGCTTGCAACATTTCCAGGTTTGTTCATTCTTTACGTGCAATAATGCCCGATTATTTTTATTTTCAACATCAAATGGTGATGTGTGCCCAGGGACACTTCACCCGGGTTTGCACGGCCGCATGCCATTTCAATATTTGTTTATGCGCTATCCGCTTTCACCCAAGGAGTTTTCATGAAGAAACGTATGAAGTCCTATGAAATGATTCCCGATCGTTTCAAAAAAAAATATCTTGAGTTTTACGACGAGCTTTATCATTCCGAACGCAGCGTGATTGACATCAAAACCAAAGAGCTGATCGCGCTGGCCGTGTCGCTGGCCGCCGGGTGTCACGGCTGTTTTAAGGGCCATGTGACCAAAGCGGTGCGCTATGGCGCCACCCGCGAAGAAGTCGGCGAAGCCATCAGCATTGCCGTCGCCATCAACGCCGCCTCCATCGTCGATCGCACCGATATTGCCAATTTTGATTTTGACCTCGTGCAACGCTTGTGGGAGCAACACGAAAACGGCGAGATGGACGCCGATGATGTCAGCTCTCCGCCCAAGCTATCCTGAAGAAGGCTATTAACTCGACTATGTCACATTCCAAAAATCACCGCAGTGGCACGGAGATCGCAGAGTAAGATTGATTAGAATTCCCGGCGAACTCTGCCTCTCAGCGGTGAATCTGACATAGTCAAGTTAAGTGTCCCATTCGCAATTGCAGCCTCTGCACGAAAGTGTTTCTGCAACGGCCAAGCCGTTGCCTTAAAACCCTCCGAAGAGCGTGATGCAAAAAGATTGCTTCTCACGCTCTTTCCTGCCGACTTTCGTCTTGCTTCTTTAGGCGTTTTCGTATACTTTCCTGACATGTCCTTGCAATCTCTCTCAACGTTCAATGCTCATTTTCGCCGAACGCTGGCTGCGCGCAACAGTCTGCTGTGCGTCGGCCTCGATCCCGAAATCGAAAAACTACCGGCCGGCTTGCCGCACACGGCCGAGGGGGTGGTGACATTTTGCCGGGAGATCATTGCGGCAACAGCAGAATTTGCCGCGGCTTTCAAAGTGAATTTCGCTTTCTTCGAAGCGTTGGGGCGCCCCGGCTGGCAAGCGCTGTCTGATGTTGCTTCAGCCTTGCCGACATCTACCATTAAAATCGCGGATGCGAAACGCGGCGATATTGCCAACAGCGCGCGGCTTTATGCCAAAGCTGTTTTTCAAGAACTGCCCTTCGACGCCCTGACCGTCAATCCCTATCTCGGCGAAGATGCGGCTTTGCCGTTTTTGGAAGACGCCTCAAAAGGCGTGTTTTTTTTATGCCGGACTTCAAATCCCGGCAGCGCCGTGATGCAACACATTCCAACGCAACAGAGTGACGGCGCCACAACTCCGTTGTATTTGCATGTTGCCGGGTTGGTCAGGCGCTGGAATGCGCAAGACAATGCCGGGCTTGTGGTGGGCGCGACACACGCGGCAGAGTTGGCCAAAATTCGCGAGCATTGCCCAACCCTGCCTTTTCTCATTCCCGGCGTTGGCGCACAAGGCGGGGATTTGGAAATGGCGGTGCGCGCCGGCGCCACCACCTCCGGCGATCTTGCCATCATCAATGCCAGCCGCGCGATTATCTTTGCCGATCGCGGTATGAATTTCGCCGAAGCCGCAAGGCGCAGCGCGAAAAAATTAAGAGACGAAATGCATTCCCTATTAGCCCGATAGATTGCGCGGAAATCAAATTGCATGAAGACTGCGCTTTCAGTCACAGCCACGCCTGAAATGACATGCCCGGAATCATAAATCTTACCCTCAACGGCTCAACCTCCAATCTCGGCGCCGGCTTCGATACCCTCGGCCTGGCGGTGGAATTGCCGTTACGCGTGACGTGTCACATCGACGGCAGCACATCAGGAATCATCTCCGCGCGCGGCGAGGGCGCGAACGAAATTGCCAATGGCGAGGACAATCTCATTGCAAAGGCCTTTCAACGCGCCGCCATGAAAATCAATCGCAAAGCCGCGCGCATCGCATTTGAAATTGATAACCGCATTCCGCTCAAGCGCGGCCTGGGCAGCAGCGGCGCCGCGATTATGGCGGGTTTATTGGCAGCGAATGTTTATTTTGACCACGCTCTTTCGCAGCAGCAACTGCTTGATCTCGCCTGCGAGTTGGAGGGCCATCCGGAAAATGCCTCGGCTTCTCTGCTCGGCGGCTTGACGGTAAACGGCGTCGAAAATGGCAGGGTGATTTGCGCGCGCTTTGCGCCGCCGGCAAATTGGGTTGCGGCGTGCTACGTGCCGGATTTGGAGATTGCCACGGAAGAGGCGCGCCGCGTGCTGCCGTCCTCACTAACCCGCCAGGAAGCCGTCAGCAATTTGCAAAGCGCCGCGATGATGGTCGCTGCCTTCGCGCAAAAAAATCCGGGGCTGCTGCGCTTCGCCACGCGCGATACGATTCATCAACCTTATCGCATGAAACTCATTCCGGCATATGATGACATCACCGGTGCGGCGTTGGAAGCCGGCGCTTATTGCGCATTCCTCAGCGGCTCCGGGTCGACCCTGTTGGCGATTTGTGAGGTCACGCGCAGCGCGCAAATCGCTGCGGCGATGCAAGCGGCGGCGCACGCCGGCAACCTCGCGGGCCGGGCGATGATCTTGCCGTTTGCTTCCCGCGCCGCGGAAGTAACGAGCTTATAAAAGCTGCAGGCAACAGAATCCCGGCAACGCTTTTTATCCCATTTGTATGGATCCGCCGGCAGCAATAAAAACATTTTCACCTGCAAGACATGTTCACATGATGAGGAACCAGCCATGATCTCAGAATTCCAAAACACCGCCTATCTCGATTACTCGCAGCCCGCCAATCAGCAAGCGATGCAAAGAGCCCTGCGCGAGGTGGAAGCGCAAAGCTCGCGCGAATATGCCTTATTCATCGACGGTAAGGACGTCAAAACCGGCGCGCTCAAAAAATCTTACAACCCTTGCGAGAAAACGCAAGTGATCGGCGCGTTTCATCAAGCCGGCGTGAAAGAGGTCGATTTGGCCATGGCTGCCGCGCTGCGCGCGTTTGAATCCTGGAAACAGGTTGATCCCAAAGAACGCGCCATCGTGATTTTCAAAGCTGCAGAAATCATGCGCCGCCGCCGCCACGAGCTTTCCGCGCTGATGGTTCTGGAAGCGGGCAAAAATTGGAATGAAGCCGACGGCGATACCGCCGAGGCCATTGACTTTCTCGAATTCTATGGCCGTGAAATGCTGCGCTATTCCGAGCGCCAGCCGGTGACGCCGATTGCCGGCGAATACAACGAGTTGGTTTATATTCCGCTGGGCGTCGGCGTGGTGATTCCGCCGTGGAATTTTCCGCTTGCCATTCTTACCGGCATGGCGAGCGCGGCGATCGTCACCGGTAACACGGTGCTGCTCAAACCCGCCAGCGACACGCCTGCCATCGGTTACCGTCTCGTGGAAATTTTTCAGGAAGCCGGATTGCCGCCGGGCGTGCTGAATTACATTCCCGGCAGCGGCAGTGAGATTGGCGATTATCTCGTGGCGCATCCGAAAACGCGCTTTATCTCCTTCACCGGCTCGAAGGAGGTGGGATTGCACATTAACGAACTGGCCGCAAAACCGCAGAAAGGCCAGGTTTGGATTAAGCGCATCGTCGCGGAAATGGGCGGCAAAGACGCGATCATCGTTGATGAAGATGCCGATCTCGCCGCGGCAGTCGAGGGCGTGGCGGTGAGCGCCTTCGGTTTCCAGGGCCAAAAATGCAGCGCATGTTCGCGCGCCATCATACACACCAAGCTTTATGAGGAATTTGCCGAACGCCTGGTCGAACGCGCGCGCAAAATCACGCTGGGGCCGGTGAAAGATCCCGCCAACTGGATGGGTGCGGTGATCAATGCCGCGGCGCAGGAGAAGACGATGCAGTACATCGCGATCGGCAAGCAGGAGGGCAAATTAATTCACGGCGGCGAGCCGGGTCCGGACAGCGGCTATTTCATTCAGCCGACGATCTTCCGCGACATTGCGCCCGAGGCGCGCATTGCCTGCGAGGAAATTTTCGCGCCGGTGCTGGCGCTGGTGAAGGCAAAAGATTTCTCACATGCCATCGACATTGCCAACACGAGCGAATACGGCCTCACCGGCGCGGTGTACACGCGCGACCGCGACAAAATCGCGCGCGCGAAACGCGATTTTCATTGCGGCAATCTTTATATCAACCGCAAATGCACCGGCGCGCTGGTGGGCGGCAATCCCTTTGGCGGTTTCAACATGAGCGGCACGGATTCCAAAGCTGGCGGCCGCGATTATTTGCTGCTGTTCTTGCAGGCCAAGTCGATTTCAGAGAAATTGTGATACACAAACCGCCCGGGCGCCTGGTTTGGTGAGGGCCTGAATTTTGTGCGATGTGGCCCATTCGTCAAAACTCAACCGCTCGCCGCACACAACTCCGAAGAGTGCCATGATTATAGATCAAAAAAAAACGGCATCGTGTGATTCCAGGGGTGTGGTATGTTGCTGACATCTTAATAGCGAGATTGCGTGCTTTCACATGTCACGCCTTCGGAGTTCCGGGCTGATGGGATTCAATTGTCTGAAATCATTTGACTCCTTCGGAGTCGCGCGTTATTTGCTTTCTTCCACGATTTTGATTTCTTCTTCGCTCTGGCCGTACAATTCGTACACGAGCTGGTCGATTTGTTTATCGGTGGCTTCGATTTGGCGCTGCAAGGCGGTTTTGTCGTGGCCGATTTTGGCGGCGGCAAGCTGCTGGTGCAGCGCGAGCATGCGTTCGACCAATGCCATCAAGGGATCACAGTGTTTCGATCTCTTTGATCAACGCGGGTAGATTGGGTTGCGAAAAACTCATCGCCGGTGCGGGAATACGATGTTGTTTTATGTCGGGCGGAATATGCTTATGATGGGGATGCGTACTTTGCAAAGAGGGATCGTTGGGGTGCGGCTGCGAATCATACCAATAGAGTTTTTTCTCGCCCTGCCAGACTTCATAGCCATACCAGTCGATAACGAGGGGAAGACGCTGATACACGATTCGTTCACGAACCATCAACCGGATATCATTGTCGAAATGCAACTCTCCGGCCACACGCGCAAGCGTTGAGCCTTGGCGAACCAGGGTGACGGTTGAATTCCGCACGGCAGGGTAATTTTCGGCAAGTGTGTATAGAAAAAGCTCATAATCTTCCAGTGTGCGAAACGGGTCGTTCATGCTGCTGCCACCCGAATCAACCCTGCCAAACTGGGGGCTTGTCGTTGCAGCCTCTGCACTTCGTTACGATATTCGGATTGGCGCGCCAGCCAGGTGCGGTAAATGCTGGCCCACTCGCCGAAATCGAGAACCCAGGCCTCCTCTTCCGGCTCTTCGCCGCTTTGATACGCGGCGTAAAGGGTTTCGGAACGAATGCCGTATTTGCGCTCGAATCTCAGCAGTTCCTCCTCCAGCGCATGAATATCGGCCAAGATTTCCTGCAAGCTCATGAAGTACCTCCATCATTTGGACGAAGCAAAATACGAATCTCCCGCAGACAAGGCAAGCAATTGTTTAATTTCCGCCCTCCACGATTTTGATTTCTTCCTCGCTCAGGCCGTACAATTCGTACACGAGTTGGTCGATTTGTTTATCGGTGGCTTCGATTTGGCGCTGCAAGGCGGTTTTGTCGTGGCCGATTTTGGCGGCGGCAAGTTGTTGGTGAAGGGCGAGCATGCGTTCGACCAATGCCACCATGCGGTCGTGCCGGGATTTGTCGGCGGGATCGGAGAAGTTGATCGCACGGATAGGAATTTGTGATAAATACTCTTTTGAGATATTAACGGTTAACGCAGACTCATTGGTAAACTGTGAATTGTAAAACCAATTAAGAAGCTTTGCTTGACAGACAGAGGTGATGAGTTTAATCCAATTCTGATTTCAATAACATTTTCTAACGCATTCCTTTGCCGTTCTAATGCTCAGTCATTATGGTCTTTTTACACGCGAATATTTCTTATTTTCCCCCACACAGATCCTAAACTTTTGTGAGGGAAGATATGAAGAAGGTGAAATACCAAGCTCGCCTATCTCGCGGCCAACGAAACCAACTTTTGGTCTTGGTCCGAAAAGGAAAAGAGTCGATGCGCGTGATCACTCGGGCTTGCGTTCTCTTGCTCGCGGATGCACGAAAAACGGATGCTGAAATTATTCAAACGCTTCTCGTCAGCCGCTAAATGATTCACAATCTACGTCGTCGCATTCAAACGAGGCGCTGGATGTCCTAGAGGATAAGCCTGGTAACGGTAAACCTCGCAAGCTTGATGGCAAAGCGGAAGCGCGTATAACTGCCATTGTCTACTCCACCCCTCCGGTGGAACACGCACGCTGGTCGTAGCGTTTGTCGGCAGAGGAATTGGTGCGCCTGGAAGTGGTCGACTACTCAATTTCCCATAATGCAATCGGCGAGACTTTAAAAAACCGACCTCAAGCCCTGGCAAGAGAAGCAGTGGTGCCTCGCGAGAGTAGATGGCGAATATCTTGCCCGTATGGAAATGGCGTTCGACAGCCTCAGAATTTCTCCAGTCTTTCATCGTATAGCTTCACGCGTTTTGGAGATCGTTTCAACAAAATACCATTGCGCGGCGCGCGAAAGATAGCTTATTGAGTTGACGAAAGCAATCCCTCCGGCACGAGACGATAATTGTCATCGAATGAATCGAGCGCGCGCCAAAAACCAAAATGCGTTCCTCATTTCGAAAAACGCAAATGGCAACGATGCGAATGCCGGCAGGACTCATACGGTTGGTCTCATTCCAATTGCCGATGAATGAATGCCATGCCCTTTTGCTGGGCGGCATTTTGCTCCATGAACCGTTTCAGCTCCGGGCCGACCTTGGTTTTGTAATAGTGCAGGGCGTCTTCCTCACGCGCAAAGACTTCGTCATAGCGATACTCCTGCGGCTCGCCACGGCATTCGATGTTGTCCCACGAATGAACAATGACCAAAAAACCGCCGGACTCGGGATCGTAACGCACGCCGCCTTTCATGCGGATGCCATATGGCATGGCGGAGTGCTTCGGAAGTCCGAGAGCGGCTTGATCTTTTGGCAAACAGCAGTTTTTGTACTTCTTCCCCGAGCCGCAGTGACAAGGCGTGTTGCGACCAATTCGATCCATCGGCCGTCTCCATTTTTAATTCATATGATTCGCTTTTCACCCTCTCGGTCACACATTGAAGCGAATATTCAAAATATCGCCGTCTCTCACGACATACTCTTTTCCTTCCAAACGTATGAGGCCCTTGTCGCGGCAGGCGTGCATGCTGCCTTGCGCGATGAGATCTTCATAGTGCACGGTCTCGGCGCGAATGAAGCCCTTTTCGAGATCCGAGTGAATCACGCCGGCAGCCTGCTGCGCTTTGGCGCCGCGCCGGATCGTCCACGAGCGGCATTCATCCTCGCCCACCGTGAAAAACGAAATCAAGCCGAGCAGTTCATAGGAGGTGCGAATCAGCTTGTGCAGCGCCGGCTCTTGAATGCCCAAATCGGCCATGAACACCGCCGCATCTTCTTCGCTTAACTCCGAGATTTCAAGCTCGATTTCCGCGCTCAACGAGGTCAGCGCGCAATGCGGCGTCACGTGAGAGGCGAGGCTCTTTTCAATTTCCGCGGCTTGCGCAATCTTGCTCTCGGCGATGTTGATGACATAGAGCAGGGGCTTGAGGGTGAGAAACTGATAGCCGCGAATCATCTTCTCCTCGTCCGCGTGCAGCTCCAATTCCCGCAGCGGCTTTTCTTGCTCGAGCTGTTGCTGAAAGCGTTTCATCTGCGCCAGCTCGCGCGCTTGCTGCTCGTCTTTGATTTTCGCCAGGCCTTTTTCCAGGCGCTCGATGCGCGTCTCCACCACACTGAGATCGCTGATCAAAAATTCGCTGTTGATGAAGCGAATATCTTGATTGGGATCGATGCGATTGAGCGGATGCGGGGCCAATTCATTCTCAAAATCGCGCACCACAACCATGATGGCATCGACGTTTTTAAGATTCGCCAAAAACTGCGGGGAGAGAGCCAGCGGCTTATCGCCGCCGCTGTCAACGCCCTGCACTTTGACATATTCAATCACCGCGTTGACTTTTTTCCTGGGATTGAACATCGCAGTCAGGCGATCGAGACGTTCATCCGGCACTTTTACCACGCCGCGCTCCATTTCCGGCTTGTGAAAACCAGCCTCCGCGCTTTTGTGCTTGAGCAGCGTGGAAAAGATGGTGGTTTTCCCGGCAAAGGGCAGGCCGACAATTCCGATTTGCATATGACTTTCCTGGTTGAAGGTGAGGCTATGATCATGAGCCGGTCAAGGCTTGGATAGAAAATTTGGGTCGCGTTCCGGTGAACCACGAAACACACGAAAAAGCTTTCTTGCTAGTGGGCTGTTACCTTATTTCGCCGAGTGCCCCTCGAAATGTCATTCAGATGAATCTTGTGAAGTACCCGGCATAATCACTGCGACTTCACAGATTGCCTTCTGTGACAGGGCCAGGATGGATATGATATATTTTTCACGGCAACAGCGTGCTGGAGGCGTCGCCGAAAACCCAGGGGTTCTCAAAACCGCCGCAAGCAGGCATTTGTTTTCAGAAACCGCTTTTTGCCCAAAATGACTTTATGGCGACGCTTCTTGTTGTCGTGTTCGCATTGGAATGCGTTATCGCCTCTCATGCGCGTTTTCCACTGCGGTTCGAATCACTTCCTGTTCGGTGATAATCAGGTCAACACGCTGATCGTGGGGCGCGACCGGAACTTCCTCCACAATTTGCAGCGTGAATGCCAGTCCGATTTTGAGCGCCTTTGTTCCTGCGAGAAACTGATCATAATATGCGCGGCCATAACCCAGGCGGTTGCCGGCGCGATCGAACGCAAGCCCCGGCACGAAAATCACATCGAACGGTGTGTTTACCGGCGCCTGATGCGCTGGCGGACCAGGCCGGGGTTCGAGAATGCCGAATGCTCCCGGAATCAGCGCTGCGAAATCCGAGATGAAATAATGTTCCAGGCGCAATTTCTCCGGCGGCACGCGCGGCGCGGCAACACGCTTGCCCGCGGCCAGCGCGGCTTTGATGAGCGCATGCGTGTCGACTTCATCGCGCCACGAGACATAGGTGTGAATCACAGAAGCGGCGCAATATTCCGGCAGCTTCATAATGCGCGCAAAGAGGGCGGCGTTCGCCTCTTGCCGCTCCGGTTCGGGGAAATTCCGGCGCAAGTTTTTAAGATGCGCGCGCAGCCTCGCCTTGTGTTCGGCAATCAGGCTCAGACGATTCTCGAAAGCGTGTAATGGCGCATCGGACTTCATGCCGGAGTCGTCCCGGCTTTGTCACAAATTCCTTGCGCAAAATTTTTGTCTGTCACGGCAAACACGCCCACCTCAGGCCGGCCCCAGTATTTGCCCCATTCTTGTTTGGTGGCAGCAGTCAATTGCCGGACTTGCTCCGCGCCGTACAGCACTCGCCGCCGCGCAGCCGGGGTGGCATCTTCGGCAAAAATGAGGAGAATCTCCCGGCTTTGTTCGCGCACGGCGCGGCGAACGGCGTCATAGCCGATCACGATTTTACCGGCGCGCCGCGCCAGGCCCAGAAGCGGCAAAATATTTTCAGGAAGCATGAGTTGTCGAGGCGATTGGATTTGACTATGTCATACTCCAAAAACCACCACAGAGTCGCGGAGTTCGCAGTGTGAGATTGCGTAAATTCTCACCGAACGCTGCGTCTCCGCGGTGAATCTGACATAGTCAAGTTAATTATGAATCATCAAACACGCAAGCCAGGGCGTGATTCACGTAATCACACAGAATCTAAATTTAATAAACTGCTTGTGCAAGGGCTTTTTCCAATAAAAAATCCCACCGCGTCGAGGTTGACACGATGGGATTTCGCTTTTTAGCTCGACTATGTCACATTCCAAAAATCACCGCAGTGGCGCGGAGATCGCAGAGTAAGATTTATTAGAATTCCCAGCGAACTCTGCCTCTCAGCGGTGAATCTGACATAGTCAAGTTGGAAGGATTGCGTGAATGCAACACACACGATGTTAATGGTTAATGGTTAACACCAGGTCTCATCCGGCACAGCTTATTTTGCCAGCACCATGCGCTTGATCATCACCTGGCCGCCGGCTTCAAGGCGGTAGTGATAAATGCCCGTGGGCGCCATTTTGCCGCGCTGGTCGCGGCCGTCCCACGCCACGGTATGATAACCGGCTTTCTCGATTTTGTTGACCAACTCGCGCACTTCCTGTCCGAGCACGTTGAAGATCACCAGCTTCACTTGCGCATCTTGCGGCAGTTGATAGCGAATGTTCGTCGACGGGTTGAACGGGTTGGGGAAGTTCTGACTCAAGTTGAACGTCGCCGGCGGCGCAACGGTGATCTCGACCGGGCCGTGTACGGTAATGTTGCCATTGAGATCGATGTCTTCGAGTTTGTAAAAATAGCGCGCGTTGACTTCGACCTCGGTGTCGAGAAAGGTGTACTTGCCGTCCAGGCTCGGCGCGATGATTTGCATGTTGATGCTCTCATACTGGCCGTCACGCGAGCGGCTGCGCAAGAGATTGAAGCCGGCGTTGTCGGTTTCGCTGGAGGTGATCCAATCCAACCGCACGCCCTTGCCTTCCACCAGCGCGGCGCTGAAGGTTTGCAGCTCCACCGGCGTTTTGATGACCCAATATGATTTCACCGTATCTTCCTGATCGAACACCCAGGCTTCGACCCAATTGAATTTGATTTGACTGTCGAAGTTGAAGGTGTTCGTAAGCGTGCTGGTCAATTCGCCGTTGAGATACCAGCGGTAGCTCAACAGATCGCCATCCGGGTCTGTGGCGTTGACACGCATGGTGAATTTGCCGCCGAGCACGACGGAGTCTTGTTGCGCCGGCACGCGGCTGACGATCACCGGCGGTTGATTGCGATTCGCAACCTCGATGATCACAATCTCTTCGTCCCTGCCGCCGCGCGTGTCATACGCAAAGAAGCTGACTTCATAACGCCCCGCGCTGTTCAAATCCGTTTGCCAGGTAAAAATGCGGGTGCCGAGCGAATCAAACACCGCCCCGGGCGGCAGATTCGAAGCGCCGTAGCGCAACACCTCGTTGTCTGCATCCGAAGCGCTCACCACAAATTCGATGCGATTACCCTCGATGGCGGTTTGATTCGGTACATCAACAAAGATCGGGAAGTTATTGTTGGCGACACCGGTCGCCTTGAACTCAATCGGCGAGCCCAGCAAGCCGGTGCCGAGAGCTTCCGCAGCATTGGCGCCGGCGCCCACGGTCCACGGCACTTGTGCAATGCCGAGGCTGTTGGTGGTAACCGTCGCCGCTGCCTGTCCTGCAAAATTGCCGCCGCCTTGTTTGACGACATAGTTGATCGCCACGCCCGCAATCGGGTTGCCGAAAGCATCGGTGACCAGCGTTTGCAGCGGGAAATTCAACGGCAGGCCGGCAGTGCCGGTTTGATTGTTCGTGCGGCTCACCGCCTGCATGCTTGTGGCTGTGCTCGGCGTCGCCGTTACCGTAAAGAACACCGGAGAGTTTGCCAGGCCGTTCGAGCTTGCGCGAATCTTGCGCGCGCCGCTCTGGCTATCGAACGTGATTTGCGTGGAGGCGAAGCCGCCGGTCTCGGTTGTCACGAAACCGTTGGAAAGCTGCCCCGTGCCTTGCACTAATTCAAAAATCACCGGCACACCGTCAATGCCATTGCCGTTGGCGTCGGTCACGCGCACAACCTGCGGCACAGCCACTTGCTGATTCACCGGGCCGGCGACATTGTTGCCGCTCACCAGCACCAGGTTCGCGGGCAGGCCGGTGCGCGCCTGCGCTTGAAAATCAATGGGAGAATTGTTCAAATTCGTGCCGCTGGCGCGCGCGACATTCAAGCCCGCGCTCGGGCCGAGCCGCCATGTGACTTTTGCCTGTCCGAATTCATCGCTGTTCACCGTCGCGCTTTGGCCGCCATTAACCTGGCCACCGCCAAAAGTGACTTCGAATTTGACCGGTTTACCCGCCACCGGACGATTGTCGTTGTCCGTAACGCTTACCACCAGCGGTTGCAAGAGATTTTCCAAAATTACGCCGTTTTGGTTGTTACCGGAAATCAACTGCAAGTTCCGCGCGGGGTTATTCACCGCGTTCAACACAAAGATTAGCGGCGAATTCTGCAAGCCCGAAGAGGAAGATCGCACGCGATTTTCACCCGTGTTCGAGCCGAGTACATACGTGATGCTCGCCACGCCGTTGGTATCGGTTGCCACGGGCGAGGAGTCGAGCAAACGTCCGCCGCCCGCCTCGATGGTGAAATCAACCGGAACATTGGAAACGCCGTTGCCGAACTGATCCGACACTTTTACACGCAGCGGCTCCGCCAGCGCGGTGTTAACGTTGCCGGTTTGGCTGTGGCCGCCCAAAATTGCCATTTGTGTTGCCGCCAGGGGGTGAAAGCGCACATTCGCGCCGGGTATGATTTCATACGCGCCGTCGACCTTCGCGGTAACGACTTTTACTTCAGCTTTGGTCGAGGCCAGCGAGCCGGTGGCAACACCCTGCGCATTGGTTGTGCCGGTTTGTTGAATGTTATTGTTCGTGCCGGACACGATGAGCTGCACCGGCTTGTCGGCAATCACGTTGCCGAATTTATCTTTGACGGTAACCGTGATATTCGAACGGCTCTGGCCGTTGGCCGCAATCGGGCCCGTGGCGGTGATCGTCGAGGTTACGGCATTCGGCAGACCGGCAATCGCCGCGGCTTTAAAGGTTGCGGGCGAGCCTTGCAAGTTTTGAATGCCGTCATTCGCGCTCACGGTGACGCTTTGGCTGTCCGGCAAAATCGTGCTGCCGAGAATCCACGTCATACGCGCAATGCCGTTGGCATCGGTGATGGCCGTGGTATCGGTCGTGCCGGTTTTGCTGAACGTGCCGTTTGCCGCACCGTTCGAGCGGAAACGCACCGGATGATCTTTGATCGGGTTATTTTGGTTATCAACCACTTTCACGCGCAAGCGCTCTGCCAAAGGCTCGCCGGCCAAACCTTGCTGGCGATTGCCCGCGAGCAGCGACATGGCGCGCGCATTACTGGGAGTGGCCGTGGCCACGAAAATAACCGGAGAATTCTGCAGCTCCAACGAGCCGTTGAACGCGCGCGCCTGCACTTTGTTGTTGTACAAACCCGAGGTTGCGCCCAATGTCAGCGTAATTTGAGCGCGGCCTTGATCGTTGGTGAGCACCGTGTCTTTCGTCACACCGTCAAGCGTGCCGCCGCCTTCCAAAACTTCGAAAATCACGCTGCTGCCGAAGATCGCATTGCCCGCGCGATCGGTGACTTGCACGATAAACGGGGCTTGCAGCGGGTTGTTCACCACGCCGGAAAGGCTGTCTCCGGAAATCTCTTTCAAAACAAACGCCGGGCCCACTTGCGCGCTCGCCTGGAAAATTTGCGGCGAACCGGGCAGCGTTTGCGCGGCCTGCGCGCGCACTTTGTTGTTGTTCACGCCGATTTGCGCGCCCAGCGTGAGCTTCACTTGCGCCCGGCCGGTGGAATCGGTTTTAACCGTGCGCGTGGCTGCGCCATTATCAAGCTTGCCGTTGCCTTCAATAACCGTAAATGTCACATCTTGTTGCGGAACCCCGCGATTCAGCGTGTCAAGCAATGCAACTCGGAACGGATTGGCAAGCTGTTCGCTGGCAATGCCGGTTTGATTGTTGCCGGAAACCAGGGTCATTTCTTTGAGCGCAGCCGCTCGCACGGTGAAATTCTGCGGCGAGCCTTGCAACGCCTGGCCGTTGAATTCGGCGCTGGCGCGCACGCGATTTTCACCGCCCGCGGCCGGACCGAGCACGAACGGCGCTTTGGCCTCGCCATTGGCGTCGCTGCGAATGATTGCAGTGGCATTGCCGTTAATGGTGCCGTTGCCCTGTTGTACCGCAAACGTGACGGCAGCGCCTGAAATAGCCTTGTTGCTGGCATCGGTAATTTTTACCACAAGATTGGCGGGCGCCAGCATGCCGGCGGTGCCGATCTGGCCATCGCCCGCTGTTTTGGCCAGCCTGGCCGGGATGCCGGCATTTGCCGAAAAGATGATGGGACTGCCGGTCAAACCGCTTGCACTCGCGCGCACTTGATTGGTGAGCGCCGCATTCGCGCCAAGCGTGAGCGTCACTCCTGCCAGACCTTGCGCATCGGTGGCAACGGTTTTTGTGGTTGCGCCCGTCAATGAGCCGCCGCCTTGAATCACTTCAAACAAAACATTGCTGTTGGCGAGGCCGTTACCGGCGAGATCCGTTACTTTCACCACAAACGGCGCGCCCAAGGGCAAACCGGCTGTGCCCAATTGATTGTTGCCGCTGATTTCCGCAAGCTTCGCGGCAGCGCCCACTGTGGCCTGTGCCGAGAACAGCAGCGGTGATCCATTGAGATTTGCGCCGCCGGCATTTTGCGCCAGCGCCCGGACCTGCTGCGTGCCCACGGTGTCGCCCAGCGTCCAATTTGCTGCGAGACGGCCATCGGCGCCGGTGTTGCGCACGACTTTGACATCATCGATACGAAATCTGCCGCTGGTGAGCGTTCTAAAATACAAGGATCGGTTGGCGGCTTGTTGATTCGTCGCGGTGATCGTGTAAAACTGCCAATTGTTGCCGGTAGCTTCCGGCGTTACATCAATGATTGTTTCCTGTTGATTTCCGGAAGCATCGTTCATGCGCCAGGACACGCGCAAAACGCCGCTGTCGACTTTGGCCCAGAATGAGAGAGTGTAGCTCGTGTTCGCGGCATATGAAATCACTTGCGAGGCGCCAACGCCGTTGCGGTTGGCATAAACAAGCAAACTGCGTGTGCCGCTGTGCGGAGCGGTGGTGTTCAACCGAACTTCATCCGTCGTCGGCGAACCTTCCAACGTCCATTGTGCGGGCAAACCGTTGTTGCCGCGCTCGAATCCGCCATTTTCAATGAGATCATGGCCGGTAGTTGTGCCGCCGCCGCGCACGGTTTCGAATTCGACTGGAAAATTCGCCACATTCTGGCCGCCGGCATCCGCAACGCGCACCACCAAGGGTGCCGGTAATGTGCTGACCACACCGCCGGTCTGACCGGAGCCGCTCACGGCTTCCGCCGCGGCAGCGACGCCGCTGGTGGTTTGCGCAGTATATTCAAACTTCTGTGTGGTGAATGCCGCGCGCGCCTCGACTTTATTTTGTGCTGCACCATTGCCGGGCGCAAACAGCACAGAGGCCCGGCCGGTGGAGTCGCTGATCACGCGATAGCTTGAAAGAGTTCCATTGCCCTCAGTCACCACCCACGAAACCCGGCCATCACCGGTGGGATTGCCGAAACTGTCTGTAACTGCAACGGTGAAGGGCTGAGCCAAAAACTGACCGGCTGCGCCGGATTGACCGCTGCCTGTGGCTTGTGCCAAGCCGCCCGGCAAACCGGGCCGCGCCATCAAATTAAAAACTGCCGGCGACAAGCCACCGAAGTTCGCCTGCACCGTGATCGGACCGGCGATTTGGCCGAGCGTCACTTCCGTGCTGGCAATGCCGTTGTCATCGGTGCGGCTGCCGCCTTCTTCTTTGCCTTGCGGAATGTAGCTGGCGTTGCTGGTGATCAAGAATTTATCCAGACGCGCGCGATCGAAGCGGCCCTCGACCACAATGGTATGCTGGCCGGCATTCCAGTTAAAAGTCTTGGGATCGGCTTGCGGATTGCCGGGACTGCCGCTGCCGCGTTCGCTCAACAAATCCCACTGCCAGGTATTGGAGCGCTGCCCCTGAAAAACATCATAGATGAATGGGCTGCCGCCGTCAACATGAATGGTCCACGAATTTGCACCGCTTTCGCCCGGCGTCAAGCTGCGCGTCCAGATGTAATACGTGCCGCTCACCGGAATCGTGAAGGTATAGACGGCCGAACCGGCCTCATTTTGCGGTTGGGGATAAACCAGGTACTTGCCGCCGGAAGCCTCAGCATCATCCTGTGTGATCAGCGGCGCGGTGATCTGACCGGATTCGGCTTCGATGCGGATATTGTTGTCCGAACCGCTGAAACTCGCCTGTCCAACAGTCGCAATGAAATTCACTTCCGCGCCCGGCACGGGATTATCGAAGCTGTCAAACAATGAAACGCGCAACGGATTCGCAAGTTTTTGCTTGACGCGCCCAGTTTGGCCGCTGCCGCTGACCGCCACCAGCTTGGCCGGCGCGCTGGGGCGCACACCCGCTTCAAAGCGCGTGATCGCATTTTCCGCTGCCAGTGTGCTTTCCAAAACGAAGCCGCTGTAAGAGCCGTTTTCGCGTTTGGCAGGATCGGAAAGCGTGCGGTCAAATATGCCGTTAATGTAAACATCGAATACGTGTGCGTTTGATTCTTTGCGCACAATAACTTTCATTTGGCTGCCCGCGGTGGTGTTTGGACCGAAGGCATTGCCCTCGTCAATCATCGTCGTGAGATTGCCGTTTTGCACATGCCACAAGCGCGTCTTCACACGCTCGTTCGAATGCTGGATCACGTAGCCGTTGGGCGTGCTGCTGAAGCTGTCGGCCATCACGAGCACGCCGGAAAAATTGGCGCCGAAAACCGTGGCATTATCGCCCCAGGTGATGCTGACTTCCTGCGCGTTGCGCGCCAGTTTATAAACGGCCGTGGTCCAAATGTCGATCGTCGCCGTGTGCTGCACTTCATTGTTGATGATTTGCAAGCGCGGATCGCTGGCCCAATTCGTTCCCAGGCTCGGGCCCGGGCGATCGAACGTATCGACGCTGAGCGTCAACGTCGTGGTGGTCACGGCCAGGACATTCGACAAGCTGGATTTGTTGCCGATTTCATCAACGGTTTTCAAGGCAAAATAATACCTCGTGCCGCTCTGCAAACCGCCAACAGTGAAGGTCTCGATGCTGCCGGCCGGCTTGGGATTGCCGAGTCCGGAAACTTGTGTTGCGCTGTTAAAATTACTTTCGGTGATGTTCGAGGTGGAATAACGCAAATCATAAGAACGCGCGGTGCCGGTATTGCCGTCATCGCCCGGCGCGGTCCAGCGCAAATCTGCCGTTGCAGAGGTGACATTGGTTGCGCTCAAATTTGTGACAAAAGCCGGCGGGGTATTGTCGATTTGCTTGAATAAATGAAAATCATCAACGCCGTCTGTGGTGTTGCCGTGCACCATCATGCCGGCATAGGTTGTGACGGAATTGCCCTGCAGTTTGGCTGGATCGTCGACGATCGCATCGAGTTGATCATTCAAATAAACCACAAAATGGTGCCCGGCATCGTCGCTGCGCCATTCCACCCGCAGCTTGTCGCCCGCTTGCGGCGGCGTTGCAACGCTGCCGTTCACGGTCGCAACTGCAATGCCCGGCAAGCCATTGACAATTGTGAACAAACGCACACTGGTGGCATTACGCAGCAATAAATAGCCGCTGGCATCGGAGGTCGCATTGTTGAGTAGCAGCGCTGTGCCAGTGAAATAGCGGCCCTCCTCATTTGACAGGCTGCCGTAGGTGAATTCCAATACGTTGGGGTTGGTGATCACATTGGGAATGGCGAGGTGATTATTCCACGCATCGACGGTGGAGGTGTTCACCAACTGATTGCTCTGCACTTGAAAACCGGGATGCGCCGACCAGCTTGCGCTCAACGGTCCGGCATTAAAATCATCGAAGAAATCATCGACTGTGGGCGAAAGCCCCTGAATCGCATTGTAAAATTCAGCCGCCATCAACTCGTAGCCGGCATCATTGGGATGCAGGTTATCCGTCATGAGGGTTGTTTCCCAATTTGCGTCGGCCATAATGCGACCGGCGTTATCCACCAACACCACGTTCTGCCCGGCAGCGGCTTTTGTAGTTACCAGCGTGGCGAGCAGCGTGTTGAGATTTTCCGTAGTGGTTTGTCTCGCCGCGCTGTCTTTACGCGGCACGACAGTGGAGAGAAACGTTTTGGTGGTGGGATCATACGCATGAATCGCGTCGAGAATGGCGGCAATATCGTCGCGCACTTGCGTCGCAGATTCATTCTCCGAAATATCATTCGTGCCGACTTCCAGCAGAACATAATCGGGATCGTGCGTATTGAGGTAAGTCGTCACATCAAGCTGTTCGGCGCGAAAGCCGCTGTGGCCTTCATGATCGGTATCTGCGAAACCGGTGCCGTCTTGCAACGAGCCGACGAAATCGAACGGCACATTGGCGTTGCTCAGCAGGTTGTAGAGATAATACCGAAATCCGGCATTGTTGGTCGAGCCGGTGCCTTCGGTAATCGAATTGCCGAGCGGCATGATCTTCGTTTGCGCCTGCGCCGCGCCAACGGAAAAAAGCGCGGTCGCCAGCAGGCACATCTTCACCATGACCCGACGCAGCCAATGCTTGGAGGGCGTGCATGACATTTGAGTATCACCTGAGATTCTTGGTTGGTTCAATTTAGGCTCCCTGTTAAACTGAATTTGCAAAACAGTCGCAATTCCTCTGCTAAATAACGAACCAGCCTAGCGCAAAGCATATGCCAGTGATGCCTGCGTGTGACAACGTGAAAATGTGATCTATTTATCAAAGACTTAGATTGTGCGAGATTGCATGATTCTGATATGGCTCTGTGTATTCGGCGAACATCTGTTTCAGGATTGAACAAGAAAAGATTCAAAACTGTGGAGTTTTCGCAAAGTCAAAATTAAGCTCGGCTGTATCACATTCCAAAAATCACCGAAGTGGTGCGGAGATCGCAGAGTAAGATTTGTTAGAATTCCCAGCGAACTCTGCCTTTCAGCAGTGAATCTGACATAGTCAAGATTGGTGAAGCTTTGAAAATCCGCCAAGAATCGCAAACTTTGTGAAGGCCGCCTGGATGGACATCTTTCCAAAAAAAGAGCTCGCCGGCCATTCGTTCAATTTCGCTGCACATTTTGTCTACAAGATCATTGTGGAAGTGATTATGTAATTCCGAAGGCAGGGGAAAAGCCGGGGCAACCGGTCCATTTTTGAACTGGTTATTCGCAAACTCGACCACCGGGGCAGTTCTGGAACGGACAAATATTTTTTGCGTTTCAATAATGGCTCTGGATGAATTAGTGATTCTCCTTTGCTGCCAAATCATCCGCACTTGAGTCATACTGGCAGATAGTTTCAAATTCCAATAATACGGAGCCGGGCAAATTCATAAAAATTAGTGAAACATTTTGGTAATAATATTGGCATATTGCTTGCTTAGATTGGACAATTAAATTGCTCAAAAGATGTCAATCTGTCACAAGCTCTAATAAAATGTCGCTTCTGCTGCATTCAGAGCAAGAGCGGCGGCGGCCACCAATATGCGATTCAAAGACTATTACAAAATCCTTGGTGTAAACGAGAAGGCGGGACAGGACGAGATCAAAAAATCCTATCGCCGGCTGGCGAAACAGTTTCATCCGGATGCCAATCCGGGTGACCGCGCCGCCGAGGAACGCTTCAAAGAAATTAATGAAGCGTACGATATTGTCGGCGATGCGGAGAAACGGCACAAATACGATCAATTGCGTTTTTACGGTCGCCCGGATTCCACCACCAACGGCGAGTGGTTCTCGTTCGATCCCGAGTTTTTGCGCAGCCATGGCTACGGCATGTCCGGCATGGGCAATCATGGCGGGTTCAGCCCGTTTTTCGCACAAGGCGGCCAGGGGTTCGCATTTTCTGATTTACTGCGTGATCTCTTCGGTTTTAATGGTTTTTATACGGAACCCTCTCCAGCGCACGCCGCGCCGCGCAACATCACCGGCAAAATAAGAATTTCATTTATAGAGGCCATGCGCGGGGCCGAGCGCACAATCTCGGTGCGGCAGAAAAAAATCTGTCCGGCGTGCCAGGGCAAAGGTCAGGAGGGTTATGCGCCGTGCAATCGCTGCAATGGCAGCGGCCAAATCTCATCGAAGAAGAAAATTCGGATCAAATTGCCTGCGGGCGTGGAAACCGGGCATCAATTGCGCTTGCGCGGCCTGGCTTCGGAGAATTCATTCGGCCCGGCCGGCGATGTGATTATTACGGTTGAGGTTGAGCCGCATCCGCACTTTACGCGCGCCGGCGCGGATGTTTTTTATGAAGCGCGAGTCGAAGATCGCGATTTGCAAGCCGGGACGCGCGTGCGCATTCCCACGATCGAGGGCAAGCAAGTCGAATTGAATGTGCCGGCCGGCACCAAGAAAGGCACGGTTTTTCGCCTGAAAAATTATGGCGCACGCACTCCGAATCGTTTGGGAGATCAGTTTATTAAGATTGTGTAACTCGGCTCTTTTAAAATCATGCGGCGATGGAGTCCGCCCTCGAACGCCCGCGCTGATGACTCCTACCGGTTCTTATTTTACAGACGCATCATGCTCAAAATCATCTTGGTAGGCGTGGGCGGCTTTGCCGGTTCGGTTCTGCGTTATCTCCTGAGCGGATACGTGCAGCACGCGGCCAAAAACATCGTGTTTCCTTATGGCACGCTGATCGTCAACCTCGCGGGTTGCTTGCTCATCGGGATTTTGTCGCAATTGGCCGAAAGCCGGAGCTTGTTTACGGCAGAGTCGCGTCTTCTGCTTTTTACCGGCTTCTTGGGCGGCTTTACTACGTTTTCAACGTTCGGCAACGAAACCATGAATCTCTTCCGTGACGGCGAAAACGTGTCCGCGCTGTTCAACCTCGGCGCGCATGTTGTTTTGGGTCTCACCAGCGTCTGGCTCGGCCGTGTGCTCGCCCATGCCATTTGGAGGTGATCATGGCGTTGCCTGAAGAAGGTTCGTTGCTGCGCATTTTCATCGGCGAAAGCGACAAATTTGAGGGCCGGCCCTTGTTTGAGTGGATCGTGTTGCAAGCGCGCGTACACGGTTTGGCCGGCGCCACAGTCTTGCGCGGCATGATGGGATTCGGCGCGCACAGCCGTATTCATACCTTCAAAATCGAACGGCTATCCGAAGATTTGCCGATGATCGTCGAAATTGTCGACACCCGCGAGAAACTTGAGAATTTTCTGACCGTAATCGACGGTGCGATTGCCGAGGGTCTGGCGACGCTGGAAAAAGCCCACATTCGGTTCTATCGCAGCGGTAAATCATAATTGTTCTATTCTCTCCGGAAGCTCGGAGCGACCGGACGGTTTTACCATTCTTACTCAGGAGAAGGGGTTATGTCAAAACATAAAGCCATCGGCGTCATGTCGCTCATGCTGTTTCTCGGGGCGATCGTAGGTTTGATCGTCGCCTCGAATTTCGAGTGGACCAAGCCCGGCCTCGCGGAAAGCAAACCCGAATTCAAGCTTGCCGCCAATGCAAACGAGAGGGCTTCATCGGAAGAGGATTTGTCGAACGATGTTGCGGATTTGGCCGCCACCAGCAAGGCTTATGTTTCCGTGGCAAAGCGCGTCATGCCCACCGTCGTCAGCATCACCAGCGAGAAAGTCGTGCGCGTGCGCAATCCGCTCACCGAGTTCTTTCATGAAGATTGGTGGGGCAAGCGCCGTCCGCGCGAGTTCCGTCAAGACGGCCTGGGTTCCGGCGTGATTATCAGCCCGGAAGGCTACATTCTTACGAACAACCACGTCATCCGCGAATCCGACGCCATCGCGGTGCTGATCGACAAGAAGAATTACAAAGCCCGGGTCGTCGGTGCCGATCCCAAAACCGATCTCGCCGTGATCAAAATCGATGCGTTGAATCTGCCGGTTGCCCGGCTGGGAAACTCCGATGATCTGGAAGTCGGCGAGTTGGTCATGGCAGTAGGCAGTCCCTTCTCCATTCATCTTGCGCACTCGGTTACCGCAGGCATCGTCAGCGGCAAAGGCAGAAATCAAGTCGGCGTGGGCGAAGTTGATTACGAGGACTTCATACAAACCGATGCCGCAATTAATCCGGGCAATAGCGGCGGCGCGTTAGTGAATCTACGCGGCGAGCTGGTGGGCATCAATACGGCCATCGTTTCCGGCGGCTGGGGCGGCGGCAATGTCGGCATCGGTTTTGCGATTCCGATCAATCTCGCGCGCCAGATTATGACCCAGCTTATCGAAACCGGCAAAGTCGTGCGCGGCTGGTTGGGGGTCAATATTTCCAGTGTCGATCAAGAGATTGCCCAGGAAATGAATTTGCCCTCGACGGACGGCGCATTGGTGCGCGAGGTGATCCCCAACAGTCCGGCATACAAAGCCGGCGTGCGGGATGGGGATTTCATCGTTGCGATTGATGGAACGCCCATGCGTGATCAAAACCATTTAATGAATTTTATCGCCGGTTTTCGCCCTGGAACGGGAGTGCAGGTTAAGTTGATTCGAGACGGCCGTGAACGAACGGTGACAGTGAAGCTTGGCGAACGCCCGGAAGACCCGAATGAGGAGTTGACTTCCACGGAAACGCGCAGCACGGAACTGGGTTTGGCCGTGGCAGATTTGAGCGAGAATTTGGCCAATGAATTCGATATTCAAGAGGAATCGGGTGTTGTGGTTGTCGAAGTCGAGAGCGGCAGCCAGGCAGATGAAGAAGGCATCCGGCCCGGCGATGTGATCAAGGAGGTTGACCGCAAGCCGGTCAAATCTGCGGCGGAATACCGGCGCATCCTGGAACAGGCCAAAGACCGGAAAGTCGTTTTATTGCGCATTGCGCGCGGCGACGCCAATTTCTTTATTGCTTTGAAGCGGCGGAATGATTAGATTCAGCGCCATTTTGAACAATGAACTTGTCCAGAGGAAAGGTAGATGACATGGACAAAAAGAAACTCGAACATTACAAGTCACGATTGTTGCAGGAACGCGACCGCATCTTGCGCGCGCTCAATCAAAACGAGGACGATTTCGAAGGCTCGACCACGACGCGCAGCGCCGAATTCGAAGAGTCGGCCAAGCTCGATCGTGACCGCGAGTATATTTCCGGCCTGCTCACCAAAGACACCGACATTCTCTCCGAGATTGAAGATGCACTGAAACGCATCAAGGAAGGCACCTATGGCTACTGCATCGACACAGGCAAAGAGATACCGGAACCGCGTCTAGAAGCCATGCCGTGGACCCCGCGCACGCGTGATGCACAAGCCGCGTATGAGCGCCGCCGTTCTGCCGGTCCTCCGGAAGATTGATTCTTCTTGACGAGATAACCATTTTGTTGTGACGGCCTTGTCAAACCAAGGCCGTCACCTTCTGCTGACAGCCTGTCATCTCACTGAAAAAAAGACCTAGATCTGTTCTTACCTCGATTGGCCCATCCTGCTTTAAAACCTTTATAAACAATTTCAAATTCCCTTTTGATTTTCTTGGCATACCATTTGTTGTTTGGTAGAGAGATTGATTTATCCTTTTGCACAGCATCGAAAATTAAATATCACAATCATCGGCTCTTGTTTTGGAGGATTCAGCAATGGCGAAAATTATCGGAATTGACTTGGGAACGACCAACTCCTGCGTCGCGGTTATGGAAGGCGGCGAACCGGTGGTGATTCCCAATTCTGAAGGCGCGCGCACCACGCCTTCGGTGGTAGCATTCTCGAAAACCGGCGAGCGTCTCGTCGGGCAAGTGGCGAAGCGACAAGCCATCACAAACCCCACCAACACGATCTACTCGATTAAACGTTTCATGGGCCGCCGCCACAGCGAGGTCAAACGTGAACGCGAGTCGGTGCCCTATGCCGTGGTGTCGGGCAAGAATGACGTGGCCGTGGTGCGTATTGGTGACAAAGAATATACCCCGCAGGAAATCTCAGCGATGATTTTGCAAAAGATGAAACAGACGGCTGAGGATTATTTAGGCGAGAAAGTCACGGAAGCCGTGATTACGGTGCCGGCATACTTCAATGACAGTCAGCGGCAAGCCACCAAAGAAGCCGGCGAGATTGCCGGCCTGACGGTAAAGCGCATCATCAACGAGCCGACCGCGGCTTCGCTGGCTTATGGTTTGGATAAGAAGAAAGATGAAAAAATTGCCGTGTTCGACTTGGGCGGCGGCACCTTTGACATCAGTATTCTCGAAATCGGCGACGGCGTGTTCGAGGTGAAGGCCACCAATGGCGACACCCATCTCGGCGGCGACGATTTTGATCAGCGCATCATCGACTGGCTGGTGGCGGAATTCAAGAAACAGGAAGGCGTCGATCTCTCGAAAGATCCGATGGCGCTGCAACGCCTGAAAGAAGCGGCGGAGAAATCCAAATGCGAGCTGTCGACCGTGATGCAAACCGACATCAATCTGCCATTCATCACGGCGACCAACGCCGGCCCCAAACACATGCAGATCACGCTCACGCGCTCGCGTTTCGAGCAGCTTTGCGACGATTTGTTCGAACGCACCATCGGGCCCTGTGAGGCCGCGCTGCGTGATGCCGATTTGCGTCCAAACCAAATCGACGAAGTCGTGCTGGTGGGCGGCTCAACGCGCATGCCCAAAATTCAGGAAATCGTGCGCCGGTTGTTCAATAAAGAACCGCATCGCGGCGTGAACCCCGATGAAGTGGTGGCGGTGGGCGCCGCGATTCAAGGCGGCGTGCTTGCCGGCGACGTGAAAGATGTGTTGTTGCTCGATGTGACGCCGTTGTCGCTGGGCATTGAAACGCTCGGCGGCGTGACCACAAAGTTGATCGAACGCAACACCACGATTCCGTGCAAGAAATCGGAAATTTTCTCCACAGCGGCAGACAGCCAAACGCAGGTCGAGATTCACGTCTTGCAGGGCGAGCGCGAGATGGCGATTGACAACCGCACGCTGGGGCGTTTCATTCTCGACGGCATTCCCCCGGCTCCGCGCGGCGTGCCGCAAATTGAAGTCACCTTCGACATTGACGCCAACGGCATTTTGCACGTCTCCGCGAAGGACAAAGCCACGGGCAAGGAGCAATCCATTCGCATCGAGGCCTCGACGGGCTTGAGCAAGGAAGAAATCTCGAAGATGGAACGCGATGCGCGCGATCATGCCGCGGAGGATAAAAAGAAGCGAGAGTTGGTGGAAACGCGCAACCGCGCCGATCAACTCGTGTATCAAACCGAGAAGAATATTCGCGACATGGGCGACAAGCTCGACGCCGCCTCGAAAGAACGCCTGGAAAAGGCCGTGAAGAAAATTCGCGACACCATGAAAACCGAGCGCGCCGAAGAGCTGAAAGCCGCCAGCGAAGAATTGAACACCATTTGGAATCAAGTCTCGACCAAGATGTACGAAGCGGCCAGCGCTGCGGGCAAACAATCCGGCCCTAACGGCGCCCCCGGCGGCAAAGGCAAGGTCGAAGAGGCTGATTTCGAAGTGGTGGACGAAGGCGCCGGAAAGAACTAAGCATTGCCGATGAATGAGCAATACAAAAGGCGAGAGCGATCTCGCCTTTTTTGTTTCAGGCAGAATTCGCTTGATTTTATGGCGTTCACTCCTTAGATTTTTCCGCTTTTTTAGAAATTCAATCACACCAGCGGAGGTTGCGATGTCCATCACAAGGCTTCTGAGCGGGTTGTTAGCAACGAGCCTTCTCATTATAGCATGCGGCGAAAAGCTGAGCGAGGAGCAGCTTTATACCAAAGCCAAAGACGCGGAGCTTGCCGGAGAGTTTAGCCAGGCGGAGAAGCACTACAAAAAACTCCATGAGCAATATCCTCAAAGCACCAAACTCGAGGAAGTGCAGGCCAAGCTCACGCAACTGAACAAAGCCAACAACCTGGGTGAAGCGGAACTGCGCGCCGAGATTCAAAATTATGAAAGGCAGCAAGATTTCAACGCGGCCTTGGTGCTCTCGCAAGCACTGGTGCAGCGTTTCCCCAAGAGCGCGGGCATCGACGAAATCCTGCAAAAGATCGGCATGATTTGCCTGAACAACCAGCAGCAATACCAGCGCGCGGTGGATGCCTTCCAACGGCTGCTCACTGATTTTCCGCAAAGCCCGCACGTGCCCCAGGCCCAGTTCATGGTCGGATATATCTACGCCAATCACATCAAAGATCTCGACAAGGCGCGCCTGGCATACACCGCGTTCAAAGACAAGTACCCGACGCACGAATTGACCCCCTCCGTTGATTGGGAATTGGAGCATCTCGGCCAGGACATCAGCGAGCTTAATCTCTTTTCCGATTCGGCAGACCAACCTGCCGAGCCGGCTTCCGTGAATGGCGCGGCGCAGAAAAAATCACAGACCGGCCCGAATGTCAAGCCGTAAAACTTTTTTTATTGAATTTCCGTCTAACAAGCCCGATGTCATTCTTTTGGCAGGCTGGAAACATGCCAAAGTTTCGTCGCGGCTTTTTTTATTGATGCCGCAAAAATTTTTGCCGCGCAAGTATAGCCACTCAACCAGGGCTATTCTGCTGTAACAGCTTGCTCTCAAAACGAAGTTGCTCAACCCATGCGCTACGCTTCCATCATTACTTTTTTGATCGCATACCTTTGCGTAGGGCTGATGGCCCGGGCGCAAGAACACCTCGAGGTCAAGCTCAATGCTTCGATTTCGCCACAGGAAACGCCGCTGAACCGCGCTGCGACTTGCGTCGTTCAGCTCAAGTGGCGCGGCGATTTGTCACAGATTGAATTTGATCCCCCGGAGGCGCCGCGTTTGTCGAATTTCAAGCTCACCGGCTCTGCCTCCTCCAACTGGGTTGGGCTTGAAAATGGCGCGAATACCGCGATCAAGACTTTCGAATACACGCTCAAGCCCGAAGGCCTGGGCATGGGTTATGTCGAGCCGTTGCGCGTGAGTTATCTCGACAAACGTACAAATGAAAAGCATGATTTATACACCACACGTTTGAGTGTTCAAATCGTTGACGCGGTTGCGGAGCCGGGTGAAACGCCGCTGGGTTTGATTTTTGGAATTGTTGCCGGCCTTGCGATTATCGGCGGCCTGGCTTATTTCTATTGGCAACAGCGCAAACAAAAAGCCGAGCGGGCAAGGCAAGCCGCGCAAATTGTCAAGCCGCTCGAGGAAGAATTCCTCGAGGAGCTGCACGCGTCCGTTGATCTCAATGCGCTTGACACGAAAGAAGCCTTCACGGCGCTGTCAAAACTGTTGCGCAATTATTTGCAGAGGCGTTTTGATATTCCGGCCCAGGGCATTACTTCGGCAGAAGCCGTTGAAGCCTTTCGTCCACTTGCGGCAGATCTCAATCACGTGATGCAATTGGAAGAAATTTTGCAAATCAGCGATGTGGTCAAATTCTCCGGCGCCGGCGGCGATCCCACCCGTCTCGCGCGGGCTTATGCACTGGCGGAGAATTTTCTGCGCGCGAATCTGAAGCCGGTAGAGGTTGTCGCAACCGCAGGGAAGTAACACAATACCTTTAAACGTCAAGCTCAGGAGAGGGCAGATTTTTCAATACTGAAAACAATCCACGCAAAGCACTCGCGTGCCGCTTTATTCGTTTAATCCGCACTCTATAAAAATTCTTGCAGGGACTCAATCGGAGGTGTAATGAACGTCGACATTCAAGCAATTAATGAAAAAATC
The DNA here is from genome assembly GCA_964457925.1 of uncultured Cytophagia bacterium. Classification (GTDB taxonomy): domain Bacteria; phylum Zhuqueibacterota; class Zhuqueibacteria; order Zhuqueibacterales; family Zhuqueibacteraceae; genus Coneutiohabitans. Next base: position 83,181 of record CAYWGH010000001.1, on the reverse strand, counting down.
CGGCGTGAAAGCGCCTTTCTTGAAAAATTAACCAAGGAAATTTCCAAAGTCATTGTCGGGCAGAAGTACATGGTCGAGCGTTTGCTCGTGGGCTTGCTCAGCAACGGGCATATTCTGCTGGAAGGTGTGCCGGGCCTGGCGAAAACATTGGCCGTGAAGACTCTGTCTGCCGCGGTTCAAACCAAATTTCAACGCATTCAATTCACTCCGGATTTGCTGCCGGCGGATTTGATTGGAACGTTGATCTACGATCAACGCAACGGCCAGTTCACCACCAAGAAAGGGCCGATTTTCGCCAATCTCATTCTCGCTGATGAAATCAACCGTTCGCCCGCGAAGGTGCAATCCGCGCTGCTGGAGGCGATGATGGAGCGGCAGGTCACGATCGGCGAGAACACCTTCAAATTGGATGATCCATTTTTGGTGCTGGCCACGCAAAACCCCATCGAACAGGAAGGCACGTATCCGCTGCCCGAGGCGCAGGTGGATCGTTTCATGCTGAAGCTCTCGATCGGCTATCCCAATAAAGACGAAGAATTGGAAATCATGCGGCGCATGACGCGCGGCCATCTCGCAGAGGTGCAGCCGGTGGTGACGCCGAATGACATCGTGCGCGCGCGCAACGTCGTTAGTGAAGTTTATGTGGATGAAAAAGTCGAACGCTATATTATTGACCTGGTGTTTGCCACGCGCGAACCGGAAAAATACGGTTTGAAGGAGTTGGATGATTTGATTCAATTCGGCGCCAGTCCGCGCGCCAGCATTTTCCTGGCGCAGGCGGCAAAGGCGCACGCATTTCTGCGCGGACGCGGCTACGTGACGCCTGAAGATGTGCGCTCGATCGGCCTGGATGTCATGCGGCACCGCATCATTCTGACCTATGAGGCGGAGGCTGAAGAAAAAACCCCGGAGTATGTGATTGCTCAAGTGTTGAGCCGGATTGAAGTGCCGTGATCCCCAAGGAAATCCTCAAAAAAGTTCGCCGGCTCGAGATTCGCACACGCGCGCTCGTCAACGATGTTTTCAGCGGCGAGTATCATTCGGTTTTCAAAGGCCGGGGCATGGAATTCGCCGAAGTGCGCGAATACACCTATGGCGACGATATTCGCAACATCGATTGGAACGTGACGGCGCGCGCCGGACATCCTTATGTCAAAGTCTTTGATGAAGAGCGCGAGCTTACGGTGATGCTGCTCGTCGATGTCAGTTCCTCCGGCAATTTCGGCACGCATGAGCAAATGAAGGGCGATATTGCCGCCGAGATCTGCGCGTTGCTGGCATTCTCCGCGATCAAGAACAACGACAAGGTCGGCTTGATCATTTTCACCGATCGCATCGAAAAATTTGTGCCGCCAAAGAAGGGCCGCAGCCACGTGTTGCGCGTGTTGCGCGAAATTCTCTATCATAAACCGGAGGGCACCGGCACCAACATTGCCGCGGCGCTGGAATATCTCAATCGCGTGATTCGGCGCAAAGCCGTGGTGTTTCTCGTGTCGGATTTTCTTTCGGAAGGGTATGAAAAGGCGCTGCGGGTGGCGAGCAAGCGCCATGATCTCGTCGCAATTCCGGTCACCGACCCGCGCGAGATGGACATTCCGAATGTCGGCTTCGTTGAGCTGGAAGACGCTGAAACCGGCGAGATTCATTTACTCGACACCTCGAACGCCGCCAATCGCCAGGCGTTTGCGAAAGAAGCGGCGCGGCGCGGTTTGTTGCGGGAGAAAGCGTTGCGCGCCACCAATGTGGATCCCGTGGAGATTCGCACGAATCAGCCCTACATCGAGCCGCTGGTTCGTTTTTTCAAGATGCGGGCCAAGCGTTTTCGGTGAAAACAATAGTGCGCAAAACCGCGGCGTTTGCAATCATTTCGGGCATATATTCGAAAGAAAACGCGACCGGCGTTGCTTGCATATTGTCACGTCTTTGAAACTGTTTTAAAATGTAATTTGAGCCTTTGCCAATTCTTTGAAAGACCGGCAGTCATGAAAAATCATTTAACCTGGAGCTCTCGCCTGTTGGCCGTTGCCGCCTTGTTTGCATTGCTGGCAGCGGGTTGTGAGCAGAAGCCCAAACCGAACCTCCCGGCAGAGAAAGCGCGCGATTTCGCCAACATTCTTTACAATCGCGAGCTTTACAAACAAGCCGTCGCCGAGTATCAGCAGTACTTGCAGAATTATTCGCTGGACGAGGAAGAACAAGCCAACATCAGCTTCACGATTGCCAACATCTATTTCGATCGTTTGCGCGATTATGAGGCGGCGCTGGCTTATTATCTGCGCGTGAAAGAGCTTTACCCGCGCAGCGGCCTGGTGGATGACTCCGAACGCCGCGTTGTGGAATGCCTCGAGCGGCTGCAACGCTCGGCTGATGCGCAGCATGCCCTGGAGCAAAGCACGTTTCTCGACACTGCGCAGGTAACGAAGAAACGCCCCGGCCAGGTCATCGCGAAAATCGGCGACCGTGAAATCACCTCCGGCGATCTGGAATTCGAAATGAAAAGCCTGCCGCCTTTCATGCTGGCGCAAATCAAAAACCGTAACGACAAGCTCGAGTTTTTGCGGCAATATCTGGCCACTGAGTTGCTGTACGACACCGCCAAACGCAAAGGTTTGGAACGGGACCAGGAGGTGATCGACGCCGCTTTTCAAGCCAGAAAAAACATTCTCGTGCAAAAACTATTGCAGGAGGAAGTCGCGCAGAAAGTGGATTTTCAAGAAAGTGATCTGGATTTGTATTATCGCGCCAATCTCGCGCGTTACACGCCCGGCGATTCCACCGGGCAGCAGGCACCCCGGCCGTTCGCAGAGGTTAGAAATCAAGTGATGCAGGATTACGTGCGCGAAAAGCAGCAAGCCGCGTATGATCGCCTGGTCGAGCGCATGATGAAAGCCGAAAACGTCGTGATTTATGATGACAAAGTACAATAGCGGTTTTGCAAAGCATTATCTTGCGATGTTATGCCGCAGTGCTCTTCTTGCAGGCAAGCGAGGCTTACTGCTGCGATACCTAATGCCTTGCGCGCTATTGCTGTTCGCAAGCAACGCGCAATCGCAAGCAGAATCGCCTGTTGCTGTCGAGTCGCGTGTGAGTAAAGCGACGATCACGATTGGCGACACGGTACGATATACCATTCAACTGCGGCGCGAACCGAACATCCAAACGCGCTGGCCCGGGCCGGCAGCGAATCTTGGCCTGTTCGAGATTCGTCGCTATCAAACGCCGGAAGCGCGCGAAGAGGGCGGTAAAATCATCGAAGAGGCCGCTTACACCATTTCCACATTTGACACCGGCCGTTTCGTCATTCCGCCGCTTGCAGTGCAATATCTCATGCCGCCGGATACGCTGTGGCGCGAGTTGCGCACAGAAACGCTCAATATCTATGTTGCCTCCATGCGCCCCAGTGAAGCCGGCGATATTCGCGACATCAAGGCGCCGTGGGAATTGCCGCGTGATTGGCGGCAAGTGATCATGATTGCCGCCATCGCTGCCGGTGTTTTGCTGCTCGCGGGATTGGGCTATTACTTCTGGCGCAAGCGGCAGGGCAAGGGTTTGTTGCCGCAGCGCCTCGAGCCGTCGCGGCCGGCGCACGAAATTGCTTTCGCAGAATTGGCGGAGTTGCGTAACAGCGATTTGCTGGCGCGCGGCGAGATCAAACTTTTTTACATCCTGCTTTCGGAAATCATCCGGCGTTATATCGCAGGCCGCTATCAAGTCGATGCCCTCGAAATGACGACGCTTGAATTGTTGGAACATTTCCAGCAAACCGAGATGGGTGATAAGGCATTTAGCCTGTTGCGCGAAATTCTGGAACAAAGTGATTTGGTGAAATTTGCGAAATTCAATCCGCCGGACGAAGAGCATGCCCGTTTATTGGATGCGGCGGAAGCGCTGGTGGAGATAACCAAGCCGATGCCCATCATGGCGGAAACAGCAGCCACGACGGCGCCAACAGGCAGACTCGAACCACAGCCGGCGGAGGCAGGTTGACATGCTGACCTTCGCACAACCGGAATTTCTTTTTCTGCTTTTGCTGTTGCCGCTGCTGGCATGGTGGTATTGGCGAACCTACAAACATCGCACGGCCACGCTGCGCTATTCAAATCTCGATTTGTTGAAGACTCTGCCGCGGCGCTCCAATTATTCCTCGCGCCATTTCTTATTCGGCTTGCGCTTACTGGCGCTCGGCCTAATCATTGTTGCGCTAGCGCGCCCGCAAAGCGGACAAACCGATGAAGAAGTGACGACGGAAGGCATCGATATCGTGCTGGCGCTCGACATTTCGAGCAGTATGCTGGCCGAGGATTTCAAACCGAAGAACCGCATCGAAGCGGCGAAACAAGTGGCGCAACAGTTCATCGAAGGCCGCAAAAGTGATCGCATTGGCATGGTGGTCTTCGCGGCGCGCAGCTTCACGCAATGCCCGCTGACGCTGGATTACGGCATTCTGATTAATTTTCTCAGGAAAGTCGATGTCGGTTTGGTGGATGACGGCACCGCCATCGGGCTCGGCATGGCCACTGCGGTGGATCGCTTGCGCAACAGCAAGGCCAAAAGCAAAGTGGTTATTTTGCTCACTGACGGCGTCAATAATGCCGGCGAGATTGATCCTCTAACGGCGGCGCGCGTGGCGCAGGCGTTCAATATTCGCTTCTACACTATCGGCGTAGGCACGCGCGGACAGGCGCTCTATCCTGTGCAGGATCCGATTTTCGGCAAGCGCTATGTGCCCATGCCGGTGGAAATTGATGAAGCTTCGCTGACACGCATCGCGGATATGACCAAGGGCAAATATTTTCGCGCCACCGACCGCCAAAGCCTGGAGAAGGTTTTTGCCGAGATCGATCAACTGGAAAAAACGAAAATCGAAGTCAAGCAATTCACGCGCTATAAAGAATTGTTTGTGTCCTGGCTGGCCGTGGCGTTGGGCCTGGTTTTTGTCGAGATCGTTTTGGCGAATACGAAATTTCGCAAGATACCATAGAAAACGCGCCCTTTGTTGCCTTGCTTTGCAGAAGCACATTCTCGAAGTTTCATTCAGAAAAATCTGGTAAATACCCGGCATTTGTCCAGAAACTTCGCCAGATCCTTTCAGGCAGGCATGATAAGGTAATCAAAAAAATCCGCCTGGCAAGACATGACTGCCCGGGCGGCAGTCTGAATTGTCACGAATATTTCTTGAAGACGTTATGATCCGTTTTGCAAACGATGCCATACTTTATTTGCTGCTCGGCGTGCCCCTGTTGCTCGTCTTTTTCTATTTTGTGGGGCGCTGGAAAAAAGCTGCGATGGCGCGCTTCGGCAATTTGTTGCTGCTCGAGCAACTCATGCCTTCGTTCAGTCGCAAGCGCCGGCAATGGAAAATAGCGCTCTTGCTGGCGGCGATTGCATTCATGATTCTCGCGCTCGCGCGGCCGCAAGTCGGCACCGCGTTGGAGGAGGTGAAGCGCGAAGGCGTTGACATTATGGTTGCGATTGACGTCTCGGAATCGATGTATGCCGAGGACGTGCCGCCGAATCGTTTGGCGAAAGCGCGGCGTGAAGTGGCCTCGTTGATCGACAAATTGCAGGGGGATCGCATCGGTTTGATTGCATTTGCCGGCGAGGCGTTTGTGCAATGCCCGCTCACCCTTGATTATGGCGCGGCAAAAATCTTCCTTGACGTGCTCGAGCCCGGCTTGATCCCCACGCCCGGAACGGCCATCGGCAAGGCCATGCAGTTGGCGCTGCAGAGTTTCGAGAACACCGAGCGGCAATACAAAGTTCTTATTTTGATCACGGACGGCGAGAGCCACGATGAAGAAGTGCTGACGGTGGCAGAAGAAGCCGAACGACAGGGCGTGGTGGTTTATCCGGTCGGGATCGGCTCGACCAAAGGCGTACCGATTCCCGTCGTCGATGCGCAGGGCAATCGCACGGGAGGCTTCAAAAAAAACAGCAACGGCGAAGTCGTCATCACGAAATTGGATGAACTCACGCTTGAAAAAATTGCGCTGCAAACCGGGGGTAAATATTATCGCGCCTCCTCCGGGCAAGCCGAGTTGGATCGCATCTATGATGAAATTTCAAAAATGGAAAAGAAGGAATTGGCTTCGCTGAAATTTTCGCATTACGAAGAACGGTTTCAATATGTGTTGGTGTTTGCGTTGTTTTTTCTGATCATTGAACTTTTGATTTCCGAACGCCGCAAAGTCAAAACGGAATGGCGCGGGCGTTTGGCCTCACCTGTTTTGGAGGATGAGGGCAACGGCACTTTATCACAAATCGAATCGGCGCAGAGATAATTATGTATTCCCAACGGACAAAACCATCTCGCCCCCAAAGGGTGAACGGCTTTTTGCTTGTGGTATTCACGGGCGTTTCATTTTTTGCCGCATCTCTCCATGCGCAAGGCGCAGGCCGCAAGCAAGTCCTGGAGGGCAATCGCAAATACGCCGAGGGCAAGTACGACGAAGCGAATGACCATTATCGCGACGCTGAGATCGACAATCCGGAGTCGGCGATTGTAAAATTCAACATCGGCGATGTGCTGTATCAAAAACGGAATTATGAAGAGGCGCTGAAGACCTATCAAGACGCCATTCAAAAAAGCGATGACATCAAGCTGCAAGCGCAGGGATATTACAACATCGGCAACACGCTCTATCGCTTGAACAAATGGCCGGAGAGCATTCTCGCTTATCAGCAGGCGCTGAAGCTGGATCCGAATGATGACGATGCCAAATACAATTTGGAATATGTGCGCGCCAAATTGAAAGAAAATGCCCAGAAACAGCCGCAAGAACAACAGAATCAGCAACAGCAGCAACAACAAAATCAGCAGCAGGATTCGCAACAGAATCAAGATGATCAGAATCAACAAGATCAGCAGCAGCAAGAGCCGCAAGCGGGCGAACAGCAACAGCAAGAACAATCTCAGGGCGAAGAAGAGCAACAGGCCCAGGAACAGCAAGGCCAGGCGCAAGAGCAGAAATTAACCAAAGAAGAAGCTGAACGTTTGTTGCAAGCTTTAGAGAAACAAGAAAAAGATGCGCAGAAACAGCGCCAAGTCAAGGCGCGGGGGCGCGTGCGGGTTGAGAAGGATTGGTGATAACGATGGCAATTCATAAAATAACGACGCCGCTGAAAGCCGCTGCTGTTTGCCTCTCGCTTATCATGATGGCAAGCGTTACGAGTCACGCGCAGGTCACAGTGACGGCGACGATCGACCAAACACATATCGGCTTGAATGAAGATTTCACGCTGAGTATCGAAGTTTCCGGTAGCAACGCCGGCCAGCCGCAATTGCCGGAGATGGAAAGTTTTGCGCGGCTGGCCGGCACCAGCAGCTCGCAGAGCATTCAAATCATCAACGGCCGGATGTCGTCGTCGCATACTTATCATTACACCTTCATCGCGATTGCCGCAGGGAAATTCGAAATCGGGCCGGTGGAGGTTGAGGCGGGCGGCCAGGTTTACCGCAGCCAGCCAATCCGCATCGAGATTGCGCAAGGCGCCGCTGGCGGGCAGCCGCCTGCACCCGGCGCAGCACCTGCGCCGAAAACCGATCCTTCCGTCAAAGCCGAAAGCAGCATTTTTTTGCGCGCCGAGGTTGACCGCAAACAGGTTTACCAAAATCAGCCGGTAATCGTGACATTCAAAATCTACACGGCGCGCAACATTCGCAATTATGGCAACGCAAAAATTCCGAGCTTCACGGGCTTTTGGGTGGAAGATTATCCCATGCCTCAGCAACCACGCACGTATCAACAAATGATCAACGGCCAGCGCTTTCTCGTGGCGGAAATCAAGCGCACGGCATTGTTTCCGCAATCCGCCGGCAAGATCACCATTGAGTCGATGAGCCTGGAATGCGAAGTGCAGGCGCCATCGCGCCGCCGCACACGCGATCTCTTTGACAGTTTTTTCGATGATCCTTTTTTTGCGCCGATGGAACGGGTTGCGATTGCTTCGCGTCCGGTTGAGATTGACGTTTTACCTTTGCCCGCGGCCGGAAAACCGGCAAATTTTTCCGGTGCGGTGGGCGAATATTCCATCAGCGCTTCGGTGGATCGTACAACAGCCAAAGCAAACGAGGCCATCACGCTGAAGGTTCGCGTTGCCGGCCAGGGCAACATCAAAACGTTGCCACCGCCGCAGATGGATTTGCCGGTAGACTTTGAGGTGTATGATCCCAAAGTTTCGCAGCAAGTCGATGCCGGAGAGACGCAGATTTCCGGCAGCAAAACCTGGGAATATGTGCTGGTGCCGCGTTATGCGGGCACGCATGAAATCAAACCGATTGCGCTTCACTATTTCGATCCGCGCACGAAGCAATACGCTGTCGCCAACACGAAACCGATTACGCTCAGTATTGAGCCGGGCAGCGCGGAATATGCGAATACGGCCTTCGGCGGCGCTTCGAAAGAAGATGTAAAATTGCTCGGACAGGATATTCGTTTCATCGCGATCGGCGCGCTGCCGCTGCAACGCGTGGGCGCGCGCAACTACACCAGCGCGTGGTTTCTCACCCTGCTGGCCTTGCCGGTGCTGGGCTTCATGAGCGCATGGTTTTGGCAGCGCCATCAAGCAAAGCTGACCACGAACGTGGCCTATGCCCGCAGCCGCAAAGCGACACGCACAGCGCAAAAGCAATTGCATACTGCTAAAAAATTGCTGCAGGCCAATGACAGCAAGGGCTTTTACGCCGAGGTCCAGCGTGCATTGATGGGATTTCTCGGCAACAAATTAAATGTCGCGGAAGCCGGCTTGGTTACCGATGACATCGCCCAGCTTCTCCAGGGAAAAAACGTCGCGCCGGAATTAATCTCAAATTATCTTGCTTGTTTGCATACCTGCGACTTCCAACGTTTTGCGCCCGCCACGGCGAACGGCGGCGAAATGCAGCAGTTTTATGACAAGGCGCGCAGCGTTATTGAGGAGTTGGAGGATGCATTATGAAGAAAACGGTTACCTCAAAGATTTTGCCTAAGGAAAAAAATATCCCACAGAAAAAAAACTTGCGATATCGCACTTCTGTGGGATTTTCAATACTGTGGGCTTTTGTTGGTTTTTTATGCACCGTGGCAGCCGTGCGCGTTTTTGCTGACGAAGCCACCAGCTTGTTTCAGCAGGGAAATCAACACTATCAAGCCGGCCAATACGCTGAAGCGGCGGCGGCTTATGAAAAAATTTTGGCGCTGGGCCGGGAAAATTGGCAGATTTATTATAATCTTGGCAACGCGTATTTCAAGTTACGGCAACACGGCAAAGCGATTTTGAATTACGAACGCGCGTTGCAACGCAATCGCCAGAGTGAGGATGTTCGATTCAATCTCGATCTTGCCAATCTGGCGATCACAGATCACATTCCCGAGCCCCCGCGTTCGCTTGTTGTTGTTTGGATGGATGCGGCGCTAAATTTCTTTTCGCTGCAGCAAGCGGCGCTGTTCGGTTTGATTTTTTGGATCGTGCTGTTTCTTGGGTTGACTGCAAATCTCCTCGCCGGGAAACGAAGCTGGCAGCGCCTCGGCCGGCGCATGGCGTGGGGCGCGGGCATCGCCGCATTGCTTTTTGCAATGATTTTTGCAGCGCAACTCTATCGGCAACGCACCGAGCGCTATGGCATTGTTTTGCAAAAACGGGTCATTGTGCACAGCGCGCCGGACGCGGAAGCGACGGAAGCGTTCATTTTGCACGAGGGCGCCAAATTTCAGTTGCAAGAAGAAAGCGGCCAATGGGCGCGGGTGCGGCTGGCCGATGGCAAAGTGGGATGGTTGCGGCGCGAGGCGGTGGACGTAATTTAGATTATCGACAAAGTTCTAAAAATTCGAAATCGTCATCGCGTGATCGCCCTGCTGTTTTTAGATTGCTTTTGATGGCTTCGACATCAATTTCTTTATAAGTTGGGATGATAACAGGTCGGTGAACAACTCCTTTGACATAACTGCGAGGGCCGCCGGCTTGCCGATCAAAAGAAAAACCGGTTTTGAGAAACACGCATTCCAATAATAGTCATCGAACAGGAGTTATGCGGGCCATGACAAAGAAGTGGAAAAAGGCGACTGAAAGAGAATTGGCACTTCAACATGGCTTTGTGTGGAGTAATTATTTTTTGCTGATGCAACCTTGAAACCGCTGTCCTTCAATACTACATCCAATGTGTCTCTTTCAATACAGGAGATCAGGAACAAGGTTAACGCCTATCGCAGGTTTGCTTTCGCTTTTTTCAGTCTCGGCTTGCGAGTGAACATCGAGAATTGGGCATGTTGCAAGCACGTATTTCTTGCGTTTCTTGAGCGTATCCGGCAGCTTTGCAATAATTTCAAAACCATTCGAATTGTTTTTCATGACTTCGGAACTCCATTTCAAACCAATACACTGTGACAATTGCGGCACGCCGATATAGCTTCGTTTCCCAAAAAATCAAGAGGCCATTTCAACAAGCATGTCCGAAATAACTTTAGAATACCGCAAACATGTGCGCACGACCTGGCTTTGGGTCAGCGGCTTTGCGCTGCTCATTCTGGTGGGCGAGGCGGGCTTCAATCTCGTTGAGCGCGCATTGGGCCGTTATCTTGTGTGGCACAACACCGGTCGGGAAAAAATCGGGCGCAGTTGGCAGGAAGATCAGAACCGCCTGGTGGCCAACACCAATCTCGAAAAGATTACGCAAGTACGGCGGGAGCAATTGAGCCTGATCGCCGGCATTTCGAAATTTGAAGAGCTGGTTAATTTCACCGCGGCCAGCGCGCGCACGGAATTGCCGCCGGAGCAGTTCGGTTTGATCTATCGCGAACTGCCCGCCATTTTCCGGCCGTTGCTCGTGCCCACCGGCAACATGGTCAGCTTCAATCGCGAACGCAGTGTGACGAACGTCACGATCAATCGACATGCCGACCGCCTCGACCTGTTTTTGCTCGATGCCAACAATCAGGTGCTGTATCAAACCTCCCTGCCAAACGATCAGATCGAGATGATCATCAATCACGGCAAAGAGCGGCAGATAGACGTGCGCACGGTTGCCCGCTTTTCCGGACGCATACTAAGTGCCCGGGATTTTTTTGACGTTTTGGATCGCAAGTTTTATGATGAACGCGCGGAGATGATCAAGGAATTGCCGGTATTGACCGATCCCAGCACGCATGTCGTGCGCGTGGGATTTTCAAATCGCGTCACAGCGGGTTTTGTGGAAGCGGCATTCGCGCTCGACGACGGACGCGCTCTCATTTATTATCTGCCGGAAGAATGGACGACGGACTTCATCATGAAAGCAGGCGAGCATGCGAACCCAAATCCTCTATAGCTTGATGTTGGTTGTCGCCAGCTTGATCCTGCTCGGCATGGTACTTTTCTTCGTCGTGTTGAGCGACCTGCCTTACATCCCCAACGATTTACGCAGCCTGGTCTATGCCCGGCCCACCGAGATTTACGCGGCGGACGGCACGCTGGTGCAACGCCTGGGCGGCCGCACCTATGTTTCACTCGACAAAATCAGCCCCAATTTTCTCAACGCGGTGATTGCCACAGAAGACGGCGATTTCTACCGGCACAGCGGCATTGACAAGCTCGGTTTGCTGCGCGGCGCCTACCGCAGCCTCACCGGCCATCCGCTGCAAAGCGGGTCCACCATCACCCAGCAATTGTCAAAGTATCTTTTCTTCAGCTTTCAAAAGAGCTTTGGCCGGAAATTGAAAGAGATCCTCATCAGTTTGCAGCTCGAGGCGACGTTCAGCAAAAAGGAAATTCTCGAAGCCTACTGCAATCTCATCTACTTTGGCGGCGCGGCCCACGGCGTTGAAGATGCCGCTCGCCAATACTTCAACAAATCTGCTGCCGACTTGACACTGCCGGAAGCCGCGATGCTTGCGGGCATTCTCAACTCGCCGCAAAGCTTGAATCCCTTTTCACACTTCGATCGCGCCAAAGCGCGGCAACGCCTCGTGCTGCGGCGCATGGTGAAGGAGGGCTATCTTGATGAGCAAGGCTTCGCGCAAGCTTCCACAGACTCCGTTTATCTCTCCCAACGGCGCTCGCTCGGCAACGATTTTATTGATTATGTGATCACCGAAGCGCAAGAACGTTATGGCCGCGAGCCGGTGCAGTATGGCGGATTGCGCATCTATACCACGCTCGACCCGGCGCTGCAAACCATCGCGGAGCAGGAAATCGAGGCGGGCACACTTAAATTGGAAGCCGATCTTGATTCAACCGGCATGCCGCTGCAAGGCGCATTGGTCGCGATTTCGGTGACGACGGGAGAAGTCAAGGCGCTGGTGGGCAGCCGGCGCTATGTGCCGGCCGGCTTCAATCGCGCGGTGGAAGCAAATCGCCACGTCGGCTCCTGCATCAAACCTTTTGTGTATCTGACGGCGCTCGAGCAACTGCGTCTGACGCCGCGCACAATCGTGCATGATACCGCCACCACTTTGCGCGACGCCAATAACCGGCCCTATCGCCCGCGCAATTTCGACCGCCAGTATCACGGCGAGATGGTATTGAAAGCGGCACTCATGCAATCACTCAACGTTATTTCAGCGCAGCTTACCGCGCAAGTCACGCCGGCAAAAGTGATTGAAACTGCGCGGCGCATGGGCGTTTCGACGCCCATTGAAGAAGTCATCTCGCTTGCGCTCGGCACTGCCGGCATGTCACCGCTGGAGCTGGCCGCGGCCTATGCCGTGATTGCCAACAACGGCGTTTATCATCGCCCGATTCTGATCAAACGCGTCGAAGATCTCAACGGCGTGATTCTCGATCGCGAATACAGTTTTGGCGAAACGCGTTTCGAGCCGGCCGTGACGTACCAACTCTTGGATATGATGATAGGCGTCATTGAAGGCGGCACGGGCCGGGTGATTCGCGCGATGGGGTTCGACGCGCCGGCCGCCGGAAAAACCGGTACCAGCACGGAGTATACCGATGCGTGGTTTACCGGCTTCACCACCAGCCTCACCACGGCGGTCTGGGTGGGCTATGATCGCGATGCACAAATGCGCACGCGCGAAAAACGCGGCGTGGACGGCAGCCGCGGCGGCGCGCCGATTTGGGCGAATTTTATGAAGCGCGCCAATGCGCTTTATCCCGGACGTGAATTCATCATGCCGCCGGGCTTGAAAACGATTTATGTCCATCCGCAAAAAGGCTGGGAAGTGATCAACCCGGAAGACGGCCTGCGCGTGGTGGTGCCGGAGGAGACGGGAAGTGGAATATATCCATAAACCGAACGATCTCAAACAAACAAGGCAAACACGAATAACGCGAAAACCTATTTGCGTTCATGAGCGTTGCTTTGCGGTTTAAAAAATTTGCCGAAAGACCATCAGCCCCATCCCCTTCTCAAATCCTCTCCTAATCAATCCATATGGCTCAGAATATAACCTATCCCGCCGGCGACTGCGCCAACCCCGGTTAACCCCATGCCAATGTAAGAGCCGAGTTTCACCCCCAACTGAACAATCGTATCATGCCCGCGGGGATAAACTTTCACCCGATCGAGGCGGGCGGCAAGACTAATCCAATCGTGATAGCCGATGGAAATTTCTCCCATGTACCCGGCAAAACCGTCGGGATACGGACTGTCTTGAATGATCACGCCGGGAGAAATATCGAGGTGAACGCTCGGATTGATCCAATGGCGCACCCGGCCTTGCGCGCCGGCTTGAGAATGCCAGCCGCCATTCAAGTAAGCGCTGAAAAAGAATGCCGGGCCAACAGCGGTTTTCTCATGCACGTTAAACAGCCAGCCGACGTTGGTTGCCAGATCCAGGTGGCGCGCCGGTGCACCGCTTGCGCCTGCAAACGGCACACTCACGATGAAATCCGTGATGGGATAAGAGGCGCAAAAGTCTTTTTGATTATAGCGAAAACAGGGCTGGGCATTTACGTCAGAAGCGTTCGAGATCATGGCAATCAGGCAAAGCAACGCGATCCTTCCCAAGGTGAGCGCCTTCTCATGAAGAAGATTAACCGTTTCTCTATACTTTTTTCTACTGTTCATTGCTATTTTTTCAAGTTGAGAGAGTGCAGCATATTCGGTGATGTCGCAGACACAATTTCGCAACTGATTTGGACTGGCTTAATTTGAAGGAATATTCTTTCGAAATATCATCCCGCCGGAATCCTGTGAAGTACTTGGTATATTAACTGCAACCTTACCGGATTATTTCTGGATGACAAACTGGGGTGGATACATTTTTCAAAATGATCGTACGCTCACGTCCAACCACGGCCAGGGCGGTTTCGTTAACCGGCCAAAGGAATCACATAAAACAAAATCGCAAAGAAATGGAACATGCTGCCGGCCAGCACAAAGGCATGCCAAAAAGCATGATGGAACCGCAAGCACCGCCAAATATAGAAGATTGTGCCAATGGTGTATGCGAGACCGCCGCACATCAAAAGCAACAGGCCGCCCGGCGCCACTGATTCCGTCAGGGGTTTTATTGCAATGACTGCCATCCATCCCATCGCCAGATAAGGAATCGTCGCCACCAACCGGCTATGCCGCATGAGCCGGGTTTGCAGAGTAATACCTAAAATGGCGAATCCCCAAATCACAGCCAGGATTGTCCATCCCCACGGACCGCGCAGGTTAACGAGTGCAAAGGGGGTATAAGTGCCGGCGATCAATAGAAAAATCGCCGCATGATCGAACAGGCGAAGCACGGCTTTCGCGCGGGGCAGGGGGATGCTATGATAAAGCGTGGAAGCCGTGTACATGAAAATTTGGGTTGCACCGTAAATGCTGCAACTGACGACATGCCAGACGGTTCCAAACAAACTGGCAAAAGCGGCAAGGATTGCCAATCCTGCGATGGAATAAAGCACCCCCAAGCCGTGCGTGACGCTATTGGCGATTTCTTCCGCAGCACTGTAGCGAGGTAGGGCGGGTATTGCGTTCATGAATTATACTCCATCAGCATCTAAAAACCGATTTTGATTGTCAAATTCTATCCGACATAGCTACAACGCGATTTCAGTCGATTCAGCATGATCAAACCCCAGAAAAAACGCCATAGATTGCGAGAAAGCGATTTCTTTGTCAAGGTAATTTTCGAGGCGTGCTTGCCAAAATCGCGCGCTTCATTTTCCGCAATCATTCTTGCCGCTGCTAAATATGGGCTCTATCACAAGCCAGGTAAGGCTGGAGGTACAAACCTGCCGGTGTGCCCCAATTGCAAAAGCGATTTGGCCGTGTCATCGCAAGGCTGCGATTTGTTGATTACACTGAAGTTTGGTATACTTTTTGTTTTATTCTATTCCTTATTGGCGTAAACCCTTATACCAAAACCAAAGCTTAAGCAATTTTTGGCTAAACCAGGTGTAAGTCTTTAGATCATGTTGTATAATTTTGGGACAAGCAGGATGAGACAGAACAATCTCGCCGCCCTTGGTGTGAGCATGATGCTGTCGACGAGCTTAGCTTTTGCCACCTCCGATACCCCCTCCAATCAGAGCCAATCCCAAATCGACCAGCCGCATGTGACGGCGCTGCGGCGTGACCTGGGCTTGTCGCCCCATTTGATACTGGAATGGATTCCCAGCAGCAACAGCGTCGATACGCTGCGCGTAACGGACAATTTCAACCGCACGGAAATCGGTTCGGATTGGGGCTACGATCCGCGCTATTGGCGCATCGTGGACGGCGAGCTTTGGCAAACGCCGGAAGCGATGTATGAGTGGCGTTATCTTGCCGTGTTCAAACCGGTGTTCAACGAACCGGGACGCACGATTCATTCGGTGTCGTATCGTTGGGGCAAAAATGCGGATGCGTTGGGCATTCGTGAGGGCGCGCATGCGCTCATGATCGACGATCCCTCCGAAAGCGGCAGCGGCTACTGGCTGTGGCATCGCAACAACTGGAATCAAGTCTGGTTGTGGATCATCAAATATGGCACGTGGGAATATTATCCGCGCCAGGGCAAATCCGTGGATCAACAACCTGCCAATGCTGACCCGCAAGCCGGCGATGTCGTGACCGCATACATTCGCAACGAACCAGACGCGGTGTATTTTGACTATTACGTCAACGATCAATGGGATGCCACGCTGCAGGATCCGACCAAAGAGTTTCCCAAGGACAACACCTGGTATGCCGGGGTTTTCATTCACGGCGAGCAGTTAAACAATCAAGTGGACGACTTTACCATTACATGGACGCAATCCGACGGCGTTCCGCCCGCGCATATCACGGATCTTGTTGCAATCGATAGTTCCAAGAATACCGTGACGCTGCAGTGGACTATGACAGGTGATAACGGCAACGATGGCAACGCACGCAACCTTGAGATCCGATACTCAACCTCGCCAATCGCTTCTTACGAGTTTACGCTGGCAACGTTAGCCGAAGATTTGCCGGCGCCGGCAGCATCAGGGCAAAAGCAAAGCTTCACCGTCAAGGGTTTGCAAGCTGGAACCCATTATTATTTTGCCATGCGTGTGTTCGATGAGGCGGGCAACGGCAGTGATATGTCAAATCTCGCCGCGGCGACGACCAGTGGCCAATCTGTGGCGCAACGTGTCACGCTGGTGAGTGGTTGTGGTCAGATTGGCCGGGTTGGCGAAACGCTGGCCGTGCCACTAGTGGTTAAAGTGACCGATCAAGACAGCCTGCCATTTAAAGGAAAATCCGTACAGTTTGCCGTGATCTCGGGCGAGGCTGACTTCGAAGATAGTCGAGAAGTTACGGTGATAACGGATGCAAACGGTCTGGCGAGCGCGTCTCTGACATTGGGAACGCAACCGCAAAGCGTAAAAGTCGAGATTCGCGCCTCGGGTTTGGCCGGCTCGCCGATTGCTTGTGCGGCAACGGCGTTGCCGGGATTCCCGGCGGATTTGACAGTTGTAAGCGGCAATGATCAACTCGTGTCAATCAATACCGCAACCCAGCCTCTGGTTGTGAGGATAACTGACCGGTTTCAGAATCTCCTGGCCAATCAACCTGTGACCTTCAAACGAACTTTGGGTAACAGCAGCTTTGCAAATGGCGAATTGCAGCAAACGGTTTTTTCAGATAATCTCGGACTCGCGGGCGTGACGCTGATTGCAAGCGACTTTTATGGCGATACGACAAAAATCTTGGTAAAACCTGATAGCGCAACAAGCAATGTGGTGCAAGATACGTTTCGGCTGGTAACTGCAACTCCAGATTCCATACAGATGGTCAGCGGCAATCAACAAACCGCTGCCATTGCCACGGAACTGCCGCAGCCTCTCCGCGTTCGGCTTTGGGACAACGCCGGCGCGCCGCTGCAGGAATATCCGGTGTTGTTTAAAGTAATTGGTAACCGTGGAAAATTGGCCGGCGGTTCGGACAGCGTGTCAATTTCCACGGATAGTTCCGGCGTCGCTCAAACGACCTGGACGCTGGGAACCGTCGCGGGGTTGCAACAGGTTTCCGCAGAAGCGAAATTCAAAGCAAAGGCATTGCGCCAATCGCCGCTGACATTTACCGCCACGGCAGTTACCGGCGGAGTGAGCGCAGTGCTTTCGCGAGTCATACTTGCATCAGAGCCGGTTGTTTTGGCGGACAGCCAGGCCGCGGCAATTATCAACATTTATTTAAAAGATGATTTTGGCAACGCAATTGCAGGCAAGCTGGTGGAAATCGAAGTTTCCGGCCAAAATAATTTCATCAAACAACCGGACAGTCTGACGAACAATCAAGGCCTGGCAACGGCGGAAGTTCGCTCGACGATTGCCGAGCGCAAAGTCATCAAAGCGCGTGTTATTTCGGATAGTCTCGTTTTGCAGGATAGCGTGATCGTTCGTTTCATCGCGCTACCTGCAGCACAGCTTCAGATCATAAGCGGTAATCAGCAAAACGGCATGGTCAATCGCGTCTTGCCGCAGCCGCTTGCCGTGCGCGCGCGTGACCGGTTTGGCAATTTCGCCGGCTCCAGTCGTGTGGTTTTCACCGTGTTGGCGGGAGAAGGCAGCATCGTCGGAAATCATATCGTGACCTCGGACAGCAATGGCGCCGTGCAGGTGCAATGGCAACTGGGGCCACAGCCCGGGTTGAATCGCCTGAGCGCAAGCCTGGAAAATTCGCCCCGCGTTGCGGTCGAGTTTTCAGCAAATGCCATTGATTCAACCACCACCGGCGTTGCTGCGGACAACGGAACTTTGCCGCAGCAATTTGCATTGCATCAAAACTCTCCCAATCCGTTCAATCCGGAAACCATGATGCAATTCGCGCTGCCGGAAGCCGCGCAAGTGGAGTTGAGCATTTATGATTTGACGGGACGGCAAATTAGAATTTTGCTGGCAACACAATTGCCGGCAGGCGCGCATCGCGTGCGGTGGAACGGCAAGGATGAGGCGGGGCAGAGCTCGCATTCCGGCATCTATTTTTATACACTGCGTGCGCGCTTGGTGCATTCCGGCAGGACCGTGATGGCAACGCGCAAGCTGGCCTTGATCAAATAAATGAACTTCAGATGATGGGCAATCAGCCGGCGGTGAAATTCGCTGCCGGCTTTTTCTATTTTAATGGAAAGTTCACGGATAGAGAAGCAAACGTCGACGAGATCTGCACATGCGTTTCGATGCCGATGCGATTTTCCTGCGGCGTTGCGCGAAAGATCAACGCCTCCAACGCCGAAGCGCCCCACACGATGCCCAGCCCCAGCGCCAAGTTGTTGCGCAACAAATGATAGCGATTGAATGCGCGATAGCGCGCCTCTACTTCTCCTGCATCAGCCTTCAAATACTCATCTTCGGCCTGCGCCCGCAAGAGCTGCGCGGTTAATGTTGCGCCCGCGAGAGTCGCGGCTGAGATCAAAAAAATATTCCCCTTCGTCTTTTGATTTTTGTAACGCTGTCCCCAGCCCGGCAGCACGAGTGAGCGCCAGGCGGCGGGAACGCGTCGATCCGGCAGCATCACATACCGGGTCTCAACACGAACCGGCGCTTCGGTTGTGGGCATTTGGCTGCGGATTTGTTCGAAACGGTTTTGCAGCGCGGGCGAGAAAAAAATCGGGTCGAGGCGGTGATCGCGCGCCAATTGCAGCGCCGCGCGGAAATGCGCGTCGATGGCGGCGGTCTCGTTGCGTTGTGATGCCAGCAGCGCGCGCAACGCATGAATCTCGGCAAGCTGCGCCGGCGCGAAATTCTCAAAATGCGCAATCGCGCTGTCAGCGAGCGCCGCCGCGCCGTGATAGTCGCCGCGTTGCAGCGCGCGCTTGATTTCCTCACCGCGTTCGAGATTGGCGGTTTGCGGCCAGACGGGCATCACCAACAACGTGAGCAGCAGGGCGGGAACGAATTTATAATTTCTCTCAAAAAAGATCATGAATGTGAAATCAACGTTTGACGTAACGCCTTCAGGCGTTCGGCTCCATGAGTTTTAATGCCTAACAGCATCACTACGAACGTTCGTTCAAAACATGTTAATCTGCAACTGCCGCGTCTCGCCGGGTTGCAAGAAAATCGTTTCGGCCTTTTCGCCGAGTTGCGGATGCGTGAACTTGAGTTCGCATCTGCCCGGCAACAGGATCAGATTTTTTTCGCCGGGCGGCAGCGGGCGCTGCTCGCCATTCACAAAAATTTCGGCCCAGGGATTGATGTGCAATTCGAGCTGCGCAACATGTTCCCACAGCGAAAACGCCAGTGTGTCCGGCGTGGCCGGGGAAATTTCCAACGGCAAACGCACCGGCGGGAATTTCGGATTCTTGAGCAGCAGCATATGCGCGCCCGCGGACAGCGTTATCGGCTCGGGCAACGGCGTCAAGCCGATCGAATCGGCATCGATGAAAACATAAGACCAGGGATTGCTGTGAATGAAAACCGCGTGCGGCAACGAACTCACCTCAATTGCTGCGCTGTCGCCGGCGGCTTCGGCCGGATCATTCGCGACAACAGTGTTCGCGCGCACAAGTAACTTCTCATTCTCGCTCGAGGCCGGCGCGGTTGCAATGTTTTGTGCGAAAGAATCAACGGCAGATGTTTGAGTTTTCGGTTCTGCAAGTTTTTCTGAAGGTGCATCTGCTTTTGTCCAATTGCTGCTCCAATACGCCAACGATGCAGCGAGCGCGATGAACCCCGCAACTGCCGCAAAGCGCAAGCGCTTGCCGGCTTTTTGCGGTGGACGAGAAGCCGCTTCCGCATTCACGAGAGCAGAGAATGCCGGAGATTGATACGATTCCGGCGCGGCAAGATATTGCTGCAAACGCTGGCGCCGCGTCGCAGCGCTGCCGAGATTGAATCTTTGCGCCAGCCAATTCCGAATCTCTTCCACATTTTTGAAACGGCCCTCCGGCTTTTTGGCCAGCAGGCGCTGAAACAATTCGTCCAACAGGGCCGGCGCGCGCGGGTTGATCGTCGAAACCGGCAGCGGCGCGATGCGCACGATGGCATTCATTTCGCCGCCGGCAGAGGCGGCTTGAAATGGCCGCACGCCTGCGATCATCTCATAAAGCAAAATGCCCAGCGCAAAAATATCCGCGGCTGGCGTAACCGGTTCGCCGAGGATGGTTTCGGGCGCAAGATAGCCGGGCGAGCCGGTGAGGCCCGTGTCCGTAGCGCGCGTTTCGCTGGAAGCCGCCAAATCAAAATCGCACAGCTTGACGCTGGCCTCGTGGCCGATCAGAATGTTTTCCGGTTTGAGATCGCGGTGAACGAATTTGCAGCGATGAATTTCAGCAACGCCGGCAAGGATTTCCAGGAAAATCGTCAACGCAATTTCAACCGGCAATTTGCCTTCCTGCGGGGCGCGTGCGAGCAGGCGGCGCAGATTTTGGCCCTCAACATATTCCAGCGTCAAATAGCGCACCTCGCCGGCAATGCCATAGTCAATCAATTGCACGACATTGGGATGCGCGATGCCGGCGTAAATTTGGGCCTCCTGCTCGAAACGCGAAACAGCCCCGGGCGCGCTGCCATTGGCCGCGAACGTCTTCACCAACACCAGCCGCTGGCTCACCGTGTCGATGCCGCGATACGTCGCGCCGGTTTCGCTGCGTTTGATTTCGGCGAAGAGGTGAATGTTGCCGAGGGTTATCATTGGCAAGGGTGTGTCGGTTCAATCAACTGAAAAAATGTTCTACTTTGCTTCAGGACACGATTTTTGGCTATGCAATTCGAGTAATTGGATACTTCTGCTTTTTTTGCCAAATTCTATCGAGACGTCAAGGCAACGTTCTCGCTTCGTCAGCCAGAAAGCATCTTTTCCATTTGATGTAGGCGCAAAGCCCGTCTAATCCTGGAAATACGGAAGAGTAATTGACGCCGTACCTATCTAAGTGGAACCGAAGATGAGCGAATCGATCCGGCGGAATTATCACTTTTGTGAGTTTATTGCTAAACTCAATAGATTGCTCCAGCGGCTCGAACTCAGGATGTATCGGCCGGCTTTTGTGAATAGTAAACCATGCCGCCTGAGCAGTTATTCTTTCGGTCAGGTGCTTTGGCGCGAAAACCATGTTACGTTTACACGTGAGTGTGTTTTTGTCTAAATCACTAGCAAAATCTTCGTCTTCAGGACGAAAAATCCACAAGACGCCGTTTTCTTCTTCATAAGCAGATCGGTGGACTGAAAACCAGAGTGAAGTGAGCGGGTTTTGAGACCAATCGAGCAGCCGGGTAGGAAGCCCGTGGTGCTGCGCTAGTGCCAGCCATTCCCATGTCGTTGTTGGCTTTATTTGTATGTACGGAAGACTATATCTTTGAAATTCCTCAAGCATAGTTTTTTCGATGGCGAGAACCTCATCCGTGAGCCTTTCTCGTGCGATCGCCGGCAGTAATGGCAAATCACGCGGCTGGCCACGAAATAGAACGATCGCTTGATCGATAAATGTTTCCTCAATCAAACTCGTAAATTCAGCAAGCGTCTGGATTGTAGTGCTGTTCAATTTTTGACCTCACGATATTCTCTATGGCCACTAAGGAGTGAATTTAGCCTAGAACATTAAAATCACTTAACCGTTCTGCCACTCCTTCAACCGGTAATGCAGCCACCGCCGCGAAACACCCAATGCTTTCGCGGCCTCGGTGACGTTTCCTTGATGCTGCTGCAACACGCGCTCGACGATGCGGCGTTCGTGGTCGCGCAGGCTTTGGAGTTCTGTTGTTTCAGTGTATGCCGGCGCTTGCAGGCGCAAATCTGCCGGCGTTAAATATTCGCCTTTGGCGAGCAGAACCGCGCGCTCGATGGTGTTGCCCAGCTCGCGTACATTGCCGGGCCAATCGTGATTGAGCAGGGCCTCGAGCGCTTCGGGGGAGAAGCCTGCAATTTGGCGTTTCGATTTGGAAGCGGCACGATCGAGAAAATGCTGCGCCAGCAAAATGATGTCGTGGCCGCGATAGCGCAGCGCCGGCAGGTGAATGGTGATGACATTTAAGCGATAATACAAATCCTCGCGAAAACGCCCGGCTTTTACTTCCGCGGCCAAATCTTTGTTGGTGGCGGCCAGCACCCGCACTTCGATTTTGCGCACTTTGGTTTCGCCGATGCGGCGGACTTCCTGCTCTTGCAGCACACGCAACAATGCGGTTTGAATTTTGGGGGAAATGTCGCCGATCTCATCCAGAAAAATCGTGCCGCCGTCAGCCTCTTCGAAGAGTCCCTTCTTTTCATGTGAGGCGCCGGTGAACGAGCCTTGCTTGTGGCCAAACAGCTCGCTCTCCAGCAGGCTCTCGGGCAGCGCGCCGCAAAACAACGCGATGAAGGGCTTGTCTTTCAAACGGCTGTTGTAATGCAAGGCGCGCGCGATCAATTCCTTGCCCGTGCCGCTTTCGCCCAGAATGAGAATGGTGGCCGTGGTATCCATGACGCTGCGCACGGTGTCAAGCACGCTGCGCATGGCCTGACTTTGCCCGATGATGCCGGTGAATTCGCTGGCATTGGCCATGGCCTGGCGCAGCCGGCGATTCTCGCTGCGCAGTTGATCGTACATCTGGGCATTTTCAATCGCAATAGCGGCTTGATGCGCGAAAGCGTTGAGAAACGGCTCAATTTCCGGGCGAAACTTGCCGCGTGTTTCTGTGCTGTCGATGTAAATCGCGCCGAGACGCCGCGTTTTGATGCGCAACGGCAGGCAGGCGGCGGCCACGATTTTTTGATCGAAAATACTCTCGGAAGAGCGGAAGCGCGCATCATCCGCCGGATTGTAGGTGATCAGCGTCTCACCGCTGGCGGTGGCCGCCTCGACAATGCTGCGCGAGAACGGCGCGACGGCAGTGAGCGCATTCGGCTCGAGGTTATGCGCTACGCGCACATTCAGCTCCGCGGGGTCGTCTTTTTCCGGCATCAAAATAAAGCCGCGCTGGGCATTCACGGTTTGCAGCGCTATCGCGAGGATTTTGCGCAGCAATTCATCGATGTCGTAGATCGTGTTGATGCTTTCGCTGATATGCGAGAGCGCGAGCAGAGGATCGCTGAATTCGGGTATAGGGTTGGACATAATTGCTGGTTATTGGTTGCTGATCGCTGCCTGAGCTTGTCGAAGGCAGCAACCAGATCACTGCACCTGAAACGTCGCTTCTTTCGAGCGGCTGCTGTTGCCGAAACGATCGACAATTGTAACCGTCCAAAAATACGAACCGCTGGTCAGCCGGCCGGGATAGGGCGCGGCATTGCTGCCCGCAGGCAGCCCGGGAATCGTCAATAACAATGTCTGAAAGCCACTGACGGTTTTATAAACGTGAAGCGCAAGCGTATGATCAAATGCCAGAGCCGGCGTTTGCCACCTCAACTGCGGCGCGCCGGTGGTGATGGTCTCGCCGTTGGCTGGTGCGAGCGGAAGCGGCTCTTCGGCTATCACCCGCGCCAGTTGAAACGGCGCGGAGGTCACACTGGCGCCCGGCGCATCCGTGGCAATGATCTGAAATGGCGCGCCAACCAGATTATAGGGATCGATTATTGCCCCGTTGGCCGCCTTCAGCTCATCTTGCGCAAAAATGCGCTGCCAGGAGTTTGCCGGTTGGCCGCGCGTCAGCGTGTCGTTGAATGCAAATGTTGGCACTTCGACCCGCACACGGGTGAGGTCATTCGGCCCGTCAGGATCGAGCACCACGGCGCGGATATCCAAAAAAACGAGATCGGTATCGCTGGCTGAGGCACGCGTGCGAACGTGTGCGGAGATAACGGAGGCGTCCTGCACCTGCGGCAGGGCATCCAGACGAAAGTTTACCGTGGTAGTTTGGCGGGAAAAAACCTCGACCGTCGCGGTGTCTGCGGCGTGGCCGGGCGCCTCGGCGACGATCGTGTAGGAGGCCGGCGCCAATGCGCTAAACATGAACCTGCCATCAGCATCGCTTTGCATGCTGGCGCCGCCATTTGAGAGCAAGTAAATGCGCGCAGCGGAAAGAGATTGAAAGGGTTGGTAATAACTCGTGACCTGGCCGGCGATGCCGCCTTTATCGGTGAAGTCCGGTGATTGGGGATCAAGCGGGTTGCTGTGCTCTGCAGGCGTGGTGCAAGACCATCGAGTAAGAACTGCAACCATCGTCAGGAAGCAAGAGATAGACCGCCAACCTCGCTTGAAACAAAAAATGTCCCTATGTTTCCTCATAAACCACAAGCCCGTGATGGGTAGCCCGCACAACCGGATCATTACGACATCATGCGACGGATAAATCTCTTGACTTTAGTTTCAACAAAATCGACGCGAAGAGAATGGCATTTTGGATTTGCCCACTCGAAGAGGTCACCGCCCAGGTGCATTGTTTTGTCGACTCATGTTTGGTAATTTTTAATAAAGAATCGCCTGGACGGTTTCGTCACGATGAAGAAAGCCCGTCTCTAATTTGCAAGAATCAAACCAGACGATTTTTCCGTTTTCGCGCCGGTAATATAGAGATTTGCCCATGATTTTCAAATGAAAAGCTTGATTGTTCGATGTGTTGCTTTGTTCACATATCAAGCCGCGATCGTCGCGTGCATGATGTGCACTTTGAACGATGGCAGCCGAGTGCATTTTTTGCTCACATGGAACATTATGCGTAACAAAATGAAAGCCAAATGCAAGTTTTAGCACAATAGTTATGTTGGCATCCGGTTTGATTGGGTACTTTCGCGGCGATTGCCGAGTTCATTTGAGTGTTCAAAAGTTTTGGAAATGGTTTCTTGTGCCCGCGAATGTTGAAGCGGTTGAAAAGCCAACGGCATGCTCCTGAGGGAGCAACGGCAAACACAATTCTCAAAAAAATTCTTTCAAATTTATCAAGGGACAAGCAAATGCATCAACGCAAGGTACCATGCCTGAGTTGGATGCTGTGTGTGGCTAGTGGTTTATTGTTGGTTGTATCCGCGGCTTCAGCGCAAACGTTACAGCTTTCGCGCCGGGGTGATTTCTCCACCGCCGACGGCATATTTTCATTCTCTGACACGCTGCATGCCCGGGTCAGGGCGGCGAATATCAATTATCTCGAATTGGATAAAAATGAATTTCGCCTGCAAGCTGACAGCGGCGGCTACAAGGTCGAAGGCGCATTTTTTAACAATTTCAATGGCACGTATGACACGCACATCCCGCTGTCCGGTTTGAATCGCAACCAACGGTGGTGGAGGTTTCGCGCGGAAATCCGCGATCGCAGCAATGGCGAATTCAAAACCGAAGTGCCGCTTACAATTCAAGTGATGCCCGGTGTGGGCGACACGCTTGTGGTGACGGCGCGCATCGAAGCGATCGGCGTGAACTTTCTCACGCTTTCCAGCACAACGATTTTTGTAGATAACGGCACCGCCGTAATGGAGCCTTCCGGAGTGAGGCTGTCGTTTCACGATCTGAAAAAGGACTGGAGGGTGCAGGTGCTGGCGGAACGCCGCAGCGATGGCAGATTATGGGCAAAATTGATTTTGGTGCTGGAACGTTCCACCGAGTTCGAAATCGAAACCCAAGGCTACATTGCAAGCATTGCGGGGATGGTGGTGACGGTCAACAACATTCGCTTCATCGTGACGAACACCACGGAAATACGCGATCGCAACGGCAACCTTGTCACCATTGCGGCGTTGCGGATCGGCATGCTCGTCGAAGCCAAGGGCAAGCGCAACGCCAATGGCGAGGTGACGGCCTTGCGCATCAATATCAAAGATGACAACACCGGCGGCCACGAGATCGAGTTGACCGGCCATATCACCGCTGTCATCGACAGTTTCCCGCGCTACCTCGTCGTGACGAACACGGCCTTTGAAGTCAATAATGCCACGGAAATCCTGGGCTTCAACAATGAACCGATTCGCTTTACCGATTTGCGCGTCGGCGAAATCGTGGAGGTGAAAGGCCGTACGCGGCCGAACAATCTTCCCATTGCCGAGCGTATTAAGCGCGAAAACAACAATGGTGATGAGGTGGAAGTTCACGGCCTGATTTCTCTTCTCACCAACACCAGCCTCACGGTTAACGGTTTTGAGTTCAAGGTTCTGGCCTCCACCGTGATTCTCGATCAGGCCAGCCATTTCATCACCTTTGGCGATTTGCGCACGGGCATGTTGGTGCAAGTGCGCGGCAACAAGCTGGCAGACGGCACGCTGGTCGCAACACGAATCCAAATCGAAGGCGAGACCAACCGTGAAATCGAGATCACGGGGTTCATTGATCGCCTCACCGGCAACAGCCTCACCGTGCTGGGCGTGACTTTTTCGGTGGACGACTCCACCGTCGTACTCGACGAAAATTATATGCGCACGAGTTTTTCCGCCCTGCGTACCGGCCTGCTCGTCCAAGTGAAAGGCTTTGTCACGGCGGCCGGCGTTTTATATGCCAGCCGCATTAAAATTGAAGATTTCAATCGCGACGAGATCCAGTTGCGCGGCCTCATCACTGTGATCAACCCGGCAGACAGATATATCGAGGTTGCCGGCCTCCGGTTCTTTGTTACGGCAACGACCGAAATTATCGGCCGGAATGGCGAGTTGCTGTCATTTGAGGCGCTCCAGGTCGGCATGGTGGTGGAAGTGCGCGCCAAGCTGGACGGCAGCAGATGGGTCGCTTCGCGCATTCACCTCGAGGATCGCATCGACCCCATTCTTGAAATTTTCGGCCAGATCGAGAGCTTGAACCGCGACAGTTTAAAAACGTTCACGCTGTTCGGGCGAACATTTTTGGTCACAAACACTACCGTCTTCTTGGATCGCGACAATCAGCCGATCACCTTTGACGATTTGAGCGTTGGTGATTTTGTTGAAGTGCGAGCGCAGTTGACGCCCGGCGGCACGCTGGTGGCGTTGCGCGTGAAATTGCGCAACAACCCGGGCAACGATGAATTCGAGTTCACCGGCAGCATTAACCTGCTCTCGTTTAGCGTGATTCGCGTCGACGCCTTCGAGTTCCTGGTGAACGCCGCGACGGTTTACCTCGGCCCGGATGAGCAGCCGATTAAGATTGAAGATTTGCATCTCGGCATGACGGTGCAGGTGACGGCGAAACGACAGGCGAACGGCGTGCTGGTGGCGCTGCGGGTGAAAGTGGAAGACCGCCGCTCACTCGCCGGCATCATCACGCAGGTGATCGGCAACACGCTGTTTGTGCAAGGCCTGCCGCACGTGATCACCGCCAACTCGCTGATTCTCGACACACAAAACCGGCCCTCGGCGCCGGCCTCGCTGCAAGTGAATCAACAAGTCGAGCTGGTGGCGCAAAGCAATCAAGCGCAAGTGGAAATTGTCACCCTGCGCGTGGTGTCGGGCATTGTTACCGGCGTCGACGGCAACGACCAGCCGGAAGCCGCGCCGCAAACATTCGTGCTGCACCAGAACTATCCGAATCCGTTCAACCCCTCCACTGTGATTCGCTTTGCGCTGCCGCGGGCGGGCTTGGTGCGGTTGGCGGTTTATAACATCCTGGGACGCCGGATTCGTACGCTAGTGGAGGGCGCTCGTCCGGCCGGCGATTATCAAGTGACGTGGGACAGCCGTGACGACTCAGGCAATCTCGTGGCAAGCGGGGTTTACTTTTATCGCCTTGAATCCAACGGCATGACCCAAACGCGCAAGCTCACGCTGATGCGTTAAAGCCAGAGTTTACCCACCCCCCACACAGCCCAAGGGCGCGGCATTATGCTGCGCCCTTTTTGTTTTGCACCAATCGCGATCGCATCCCGTTGAACCTATTGTATTTGCCGTCTTTCGTGCCGAAAAATCGCCACCGCAGGCAACGTTTACAAGAGAGTGCAGGGGCGACGGCAGAAAAGTAACAAAATCATAATCTTTTGCAGCGATTTTTCACGGCATTTTTGCCGAATTCTTGCTTGTATCTCGTCGCCATTTTACCTATTTTCCAGTTGCTTCAAACGCGATTGTACCAATTCGTCTGGCCTAGCCCGCAATTTTGATCTGCTCGAGAAGCATTTTTTTCAAAGCGTTGAAAAATTTTGGCCGGTTATGGTCATCAAAAATTTGGCAGCGCGTTTTGTAATCTTGCAAGAAATCAATTTTAGCATAATACTCCGATGACACCGATTCGCACCGAAGCCGACCGCCTTTCGCTGCACACGCAGATTCGCGAGAAAATCCGCGAAGTTCGCACGAAGGTCAAAATCAAAGGTCCGGATTTTCCGCCGGAGCTGGAATGGCTGAACACCGGCCGGCCGCTCACGCTCAAAGAATTGCGCGGCAAAATCGTTTTGCTTGATTTCTGGACGTATTGTTGCATTAATTGCATGCACGTGTTGCCGGATCTCAAATATCTTGAAGAAAAATATGCGGGACGGCCGTTTGTCGTGATTGGTGTGCATTCCGCCAAGTTCACCAACGAAAAAGAAGTTGCACATGTACGTCAGGCTGTGTTGCGTTACGAAATCGAGCATCCGGTGGTGGTTGATCAAGATTATCAGGTTTGGCAGGCGTACACCGTGCGCGCCTGGCCCACCATGATTATGATCGACCCGGAAGGCTATTTGCTCGGCGTGTTCTCCGGTGAAGGCAATCGCGACATTTTGGAAAACTATCTCGATGTTGCGCTTGCCATTTTCGAAGAAGAGGGCAAACTCGACAACGCGCCGATCTCATTGCAACCCGAGCAGCTCGACCTGCCGGATTCGCTTTTGAGTTATCCTGGAAAGATTGCCGCAGACGCCAAGAATCATCGTTTGATTATTGCGGACTCCGGCCACAATCGCCTGATCGTCTGCACGCCGGATGGCGTGATTCGCGACATTATCGGCAGCGGCCTGCCGGGCAATGCCGACGGCGATTTCGAAACCGCGCATTTTTATCATCCGCAAGGCCTGGCGTTTCATGGCGAAGATTTAATCGTGTGCGACACCGACAATCATTTGTTGCGCCGCGTTGATTTTGGCGCGCGCAGCGTGACGACGATTGCCGGCACGGGTGAGCAAGGCGGCTACGGCCAGCGCGGCGGCGCGGCATTGAAAGTCGCGCTCAACTCGCCGTGGGATATTTTTATTCATGCAAACATGGGTTATATCGCGATGGCCGGGCCGCATCAGATTTGGTCGATCGATTTGAAAACGCATCGCCTCGAGCCATTTGCCGGCAGTGGCCACGAAGCGCGGCGTGACGGCGAGCGCTTGAGTGCGGCATTTGCGCAGCCGAGCGGCATCACCGGCGAAGTGATCGGCAATCAACTGCTGCGTTTGTTCATCGCGGATAGCGAAATTTCATGTGTGCGGCAAATTGATCTGCGCAGCGACAAAGTCGGCACGCTGGCGGGCGGCGATCTGTTTCAATTCGGCGATCACGACGGCGTGGAAGACCGTGTGCGGCTGCAGCACCCGCTCGGCATTCATTTCCATGACGGCAAAATTTATCTGGCAGACACCTACAATCACAAAATCAAGGTGCTCGATCCGAACTTGCGCTTGTGCAAAACGCTGGCCGGCGACGGCAGGGCCGGTCTTGAAAACGGCCTTGCGCCGCGCTTCTTTGAACCCTCCGGCCTGGCAGTGTTGCATGGCAAGCTTTACCTCGCGGATACCAACAACCATGCGATTCGCGCGCTCGATTTGCACACCAAGCACACCGCAACCTTGAATCTCAAACCGCAAGAATTGCCGATGGCCGATCATCTGGTTACGATGGGTACGCCCGCGCAGCGCTTGCCGCAGCAGCATTTGCGGCCCGGCACAGCCCATGTGCGTGTCAGCATTACGCTACCGGATACGATGACTTTCAACGAAGGTTCGCCGCTGCAAATTCTTGCGCGCAGCCGCAATGACGCATTGCGTTTACCGCAAAGCATGAGAACTTTGAACCAGCCCGCGAGCGAGATTCTTTTGCCGCTGCAGCTTTCCACAGACGCGGAAGAAACCGCGCTGCGATTGGAGATGATTTACTACTACTGCGACAAAACGAGCAATCTCTGCATGGTGCGTCAGGCGGTTTATGAAATTCCGATCAAAATCTCAAATGCGGGCGCGGACCGGATCGAGATCGCGGACGCGCCGGCGCGAGGCAAACGGTAATGCGAACGTTTGCGGTTATGCTCATTAGCTTCCGCTCGTACCCGCGTTTATGCAAAACGATTGGGGCGTAGGCGTTTAATCAGGATAACATGGAGTTTTCCAGTTTTCGATTTCGATGCAAATTAAGAACGGCGAAATTCTCGGCTTGACCAATCAAGACACGTATCATCGCGGGAAGCAGTGGTACGATTCCGGGCGTGTGCGTCTGCTGGAAACGGATGAAGATTTTTTTTCAGCGCGCGTGCATGATTTTCCGGCGCACTCAGTTTCCATTCATCGCAGCGACAATCAATTCGTGACGAGCTGCACCTGCTTGAGTCCTTCCACCTGTGAGCATGTCGTGGCGGCGCTGCTGAAAGCGCGCGATTATTATTCCTCGCCCGCCTATTTGAGAAAACTGGAAAAAAAATCGAATGGCAATGGCAAGCCCGAACCTCCTCCGGAGAACAAGGGCTGGCGCAGCCTGATCACGAACGTGCATCATGCCGGGAAGCTGCCGGTTGCCCCTCGCGAAGCGCCGGAGAGTGAACGCAAGGGCTGGGGAATTTATTTTACGCTCAACTTGCAGCCGCAAGAGTGGAAAATCACGCCGTTCCGCAGCCGGCGCCGCAAAGACGGGACTTACGGCGCGGCCTATCCCACCACCAGCCATGAGCAGCCGTATTATCGCGTCAACGGCACGCAGCGCGAGAATCTCGCCATGATGATGCTGACCAGCTTTGCGCCGGCGAACCATCCTGCGCCGCGCTATCCGTTCAACAGTGCGCCCGAGACACATGGCTATCGTCTCGATTATGGTGCGGACATCGGCATGCTGTTTGAATTGCTGCGCGACAGCGAATTTTTTTGGGAAGCAGATGCCGAGCGCACGCGTCCACTGCAGGTGGAAGCTTCGCCTTGCCGTTTTGAAATCCGGTTCGAACAGGATCGTGAGGGCGTTACCTTGCACCCGGTCATCATTCGCAACGGCGAAGCATTGCCGTTCGATCAACAGACGCATGTGTTGAGCACGCAGCCGACCTGGCTGGTGCGCGGTGAGGAGATCATTCGTGTGGAAGGAAATCCGCCGCGGGATTTTTTGCTGTCGTTGCAAACGCATCCCTCGAGTATTCGTGTGCCACGCACTGAGTTGAATGAGTTTTTTTCAACAATCGAGCGCATTCCAGGACTGCTCTCACACCTGGTGTTGCCGCAGGCCGACGACATTCCGGTGATTGACCGCTTCACGCAGAAATGCCTTTATCTCAGCGAACAATATGAAAATCTTCTCGTGCGGCTTGTTTTTGTGTATGGCGGCAAACAGCTCGATTGCCAGCTGCCGGAAACGATGCTTGCCGCCGATGCCGATCAAGCGGTGATGTTGCACCACGGCGAGGGCCTGAGCTTTCTGCGCGTGCGGCGCGATCATGCCGCGGAAACGGAAGCGCGCGAGTTGCTGGTGGCCACCGGCGCGCGCCAAAGTACTACCGGTGAATTTGTGTTGCGCGAGAGCCGCGCGGTGGATTGGTTGCTGTTCGAACTTCCGAAATTGCTGGCGCAGGGTTTCCAAGTCATTGGCGAAGATCAACTCAAACAATTTCGCGTCAACCGCGCGCAACCGCAATTGCGCATGGCCGTTAACAGCTCGATCGATTGGTTCGATTGCAAACTGGTGATCGACTTCAACGGCATCCTGGTCTCGTTGAAAGATTTGCGCAAATCCCTGGCGCATCGAACCCGCTACGTCAGATTAAGCGACGGCAGTACCGCACTCTTGCCGGAAGAGTGGCAGCAGCGGCTCTCGTATCTCTTCAACCTCGGCGAGGTGTCGAGCGACCGCGTCAAAGTCTCGCGCCACCACCTTACCTTGATCGACATGTTGCTCGACGAGGCCGAAAGCCAGGAGACCGACGAGCTCTATCGCGAGAGCCTGGAAAAATTGCGCAACTTCAAGGGCATTGCAGCCGTTGCCATGCCGAAACGCTTCAAGGGCAGTTTGCGGCCGTATCAGAAGCGCGGCTTGGACTGGCTTTATTTCTTGCAGGAATTTCGCTTCGGCGGCTGCCTGGCAGACGATATGGGCCTGGGCAAAACCGTGCAAGCGCTCGCGTTGTTGCAAAGCGAAAAGAATCGCGGCGTCGAGATGCCGAGCTTGATTGTATGCCCGACCTCGGCTTTATTTAATTGGCAAAATGAGATTCAGCGTTTCACGCCGAAGCTCAACGTGCTGGCGCATACCGGCATGGAACGCCGGCGCGCGAGAAAATTCGACGGCCATGATATTGTGCTGACGAGTTATGGCATCCTGCGGCGCGACATCGAGTTCTTAAAGGAAGTGAGATTTCACTACGCCATTCTCGATGAATCACAACACATCAAGAATCCTCTGTCGCAAACCGCCAAGGCCGCGCGCATTTTACAGGCGAATCACCGGCTGGTGCTGACCGGCACGCCGGTGGAAAACAACACGCAGGAACTGTGGAGCCAGTTCAATTTTCTCAATCCCGGCTTGTTGGGCAGTTTGAATTATTTTAAGAATGCCTTTGCGCGGCCGATCGAGCGCGAGCGCGACAATACGAGCGCAAGCCTCTTGCGAAAGATGATTTTTCCTTTTATTTTGCGGCGCACGAAGCAGGAGGTCGCGCAAGAGCTGCCGCCCAAGGTCGAAAATTTGTTTTATTGTGAGATGTTGCCGGAGCAGCGCAAATTGTACGATCGCTGGCGCGATTATTATCGCGCGCACGTGATGCAGCAGATTGATTTGCAGGGGTTGGAGCGTTCACGCATGTACGTGTTGGAGGGCCTCACGCGCCTGCGCCAAATCTGCTGTCACCCCGCGCTGGTCGACCCGCAAGTTGCGCCGGTGTCGGGCAAATTCGATGCGCTCAACGAATTGCTCGAAAATGTTCTGGCAGAAAATCACAAAGTGCTGGTATTTTCGCAATTCGTGCGCATGTTGCGCATTATTCGCCTGAAACTCGATGATCAAAAAATTCCGTATGCCTATCTCGATGGCCATACCAAAGAGCGGCAGGCGCAAGTCGAACGCTTTCAAACCGATCCGGATATACGCGTCTTCCTGATCAGCCTGAAAGCCGGCGGCTTCAGCTTGAATTTGACGGCGGCGGATTATGTGATTTTGTACGATCCGTGGTGGAATCCCGCCGCGGAGGCTCAGGCGATTGACCGCTCCCATCGCATCGGCCAGGATAAAAATGTGTTTGCGTACAAGTTGATTGTACGCGATTCGGTTGAGGAAAAAATATTGCAGTTGCAGGAACGCAAAAAGGCCATTGTGGCGGATTTGATCACCACCGATGCCGGTTTGTTCAAAAAACTCAGCGCGGAGGACATCGAGATCTTGTTCAGTTAGAAATGTTGCTGGTTACTGGCTGCTGGTTATTAATCCAATGA
Source organism: uncultured Cytophagia bacterium (assembly GCA_964457925.1). Lineage (GTDB taxonomy): Bacteria > Zhuqueibacterota > Zhuqueibacteria > Zhuqueibacterales > Zhuqueibacteraceae > Coneutiohabitans. The sequence goes on along the minus strand of CAYWGH010000001.1, from coordinate 49,446 downwards.
GCGACCAGCAATCAATAACAAGCGGCCAGCAACGAGTCATAAACCACTCCCGCTCTTCAGTTCGTCCGACCTGTTTCGCGAATCTCTTCACTGACGCGTCGCGATGCAACCCGATCATGCGGGCTCAAGTCACCATTCGTTCAACGGCGAATGGCTCTGTTCTCATCATTCAATCTAAGGAGAGTTGTACCGTGAACATTTACGTGGGTAACATCGCACGCTCCGTGTCGGAAGAGGAACTGCGCGACGCTTTTGCGGCGCACGGTGAGGTGTCGTCAGTTACGCTGATCAAAGACAAGTTCACCGGCGAGCCGCGTGGCTTCGGCTTCATCGAAATGCCGGCAAAGATGCAGGCGATGACAGCGATCAAAGAAATGAACGGCAAAGATCTGCAAGGCCGATCCTTGATCGTGAATGAGGCGCGTCCGAAAACCGACAAACGTGGCGGCGGCGGTGGTGGTGGTCGCAGCGGCGGTGGCCGCGGCGGTGATCGACGCGGCGGCGGCGGCCGTGGTGGTTTTGGCGGCGGTCGCGATCGCTTCTAATCTTAAAAGACCTTTCCAGCGACGTGCTGGGAAGGTCTTTTTATTATGACTATGCTGAAAATCGTTGCAGACAAAAACATCCCCTTCGTTCAATCCGCATTTGCCACGCTCGGCGAGGTCCGCCTCATGCCGGGACGCGACATCACGCACGCAGCTTTACGCGATGCCGATATGCTGTTGGTGCGCTCGATTACCGAAGTCAACGCCGCTTTGCTCTCAGGCACGCCGGTCAAGTTTGTCGGCACCGCCACGATCGGCATGGATCATCTGGATTGCGACTATCTCAACCATCAACACATTGCCTGGGCCAGCGCAGCCGGCTGCAATGCAAATGCGGTAGCAGAATATCTTTGTGTGGCGCTGTTGTTTTACGCCGTGCAGCGCAATCTTGCGCTGGAGCATCTCACGATCGGCGTCGTCGGCGTCGGCAATGTCGGCAGCAAAGTGGCGGCAAAAGCGGCCGCACTTGGCCTGCGCGTTTTGCTGAATGATCCGCCCCGCGCACGCCAGCTTACTGGTGTGGAAGGTGAAATTTCCCCGTTTCTGCCCTTGCCGGAATTGTTGCAGGCCGATATGATCACGCTGCACACCCCGTTGACGCATCACGGTCCAGATGCGACCTTTCATCTCTTTGATGAAAGCAAGTTGCGCCAGATGAAGCCGGGCAGCTTGTTAATCAATACGGCACGAGGCGCTGTTGTCGATAATGCCGCGCTTAAAGCCGTCTTGCGCGACAAGCATTTGTCTGCCGCGATTTTGGACGTGTGGGAAAACGAACCCCAGATCGATGCCGAGCTGCTGCAACTCGTTATGCTGGCTACGCCGCATATCGCCGGTTATTCGTTTGAAGGTAAAATGCGCGCGACGCAGATGATTTATGAGGCGGCATGCCGTTTTCTCGAAATGAAACCGCAGTGGGACGCAACCCCGTTCATTCCGCATATTGACCAGCCAATTATCCTGTTGGATAAAAATATTTTGGATGGCAACCGCCGGCTCAATGAAGCCGTCCGGCACACATACGATATTGCTGCAGATGATTACCGGCTTCGCCAGGGTTTTACCGGCTCACAAACCAGTGCAGCATCTCAAGGCCGGTGGTTTGACCGGCTGCGCCACGATTATGTGTATCGGCGAGAATTTAACAACTATACAATAAATGTGAGTGGAGATGAACCGGCGGCAGCCGTGTTGCGAGGGATAGGCTTTAAAGTGAACGGGGACGCAAGCGAAGGAGGGTAACGATTACAAAAAATAAACTGGCGCAGTCAGGCAAATGAAGATCATAGCATTGCGAATCTCTCTGCTTATTTTTGCTCATATTAAATTTGGCTTGACTATGAGATTAAATTTTATTAAAACTGGGCACGCGAATTTTAAGGCTGCGATTTCCTACAATTTTCACACAAAAGATGCCCAATCTCTCGCGACGCAAACAAATACCGCAAATCATCAAGCGCGAGCGGCAATGCGGCACAATTTTGCATAGCGTTGTGTAGTATTCAGTTCAAGTTTGTTTTCCCGCCTCATCTTAAACTATTGCAGGACGCGTTTTTTTCTTCAGACGATGATCATATCGGCGGCAGAAGAAACCAGTTTGACCAAACGTTTTCTTGGATGCAAATCACCATGACTGTGGAGCAACTCCACCACACAAGTTATGTGATGTGTCAAGGGTTGTCAGTTTGTTTCTCTGGCTGCAAAAACCTGCATAGCGCAATCCACTTTAACAGAAAATAAAAAGGCTACCGGCGGACCGCCAAGTCAAGCGCCGATAACCTTCAGGTCTGCGAAAACGAAATTGCCGTTCATCATCAAGCGCCTTCACTATCCGTACGTGAAGGAAGAGCGATGGTGGGGGCTTTTTCGTTTCGTTGAGTAAGACGTGAAAGCTCTGAAAAAGGTTGCAACTTTTTTTGATTATTTTCCCCGAGAGCGCGCTATGACAAAACCCCAAAATGGTTTGCCCGTTTTATTGCTTGGTATTTTTGTGAGCACCCTTGCCCACGGTCAAAACGATGTTTCTGGTATCGTGTCGCAGCGTTATTACGATCGCTCATTTGATCGCCAGTTGGAGTTGAATTTTCGCCGTTCCGGTGCGGGTATTTTGGGCATGGGCGGTGCGGCAACGGCAACGGTACAATCTTCTGCCGCCATGGTGTGGAATCCCGCCGGATTGATTGGCATTGCAAGGCCAACACTCTCTCTGGATAACAATTTCAATCTCAATAATCGTGAAGTTTTTGTGCAGCCGCTCTCAGGCCTCAAGGTTGTTTCACAAGTGCAACCGCGTTTATTGCCTTCCTTGGCAGGCGCGGCATATCCAGTAACTTTGGGAACTCAGCGGATTGTGCTCGGCATCAATTATCATCGTATGAGTCCGCTGGCGCAAAAAATTACGGACACGTTTTATATTTATCCCGCCGGCACGCTTGATGAAATTGAAAGTCCCACCGGCAGTCTTTATGCATTCGTGCCGGGTGTGGCATGGGAAATTATGCCGCAGCTTGCCATTGGTGCAAGCTATCATCTCGTAAAAGGCGCTTCAAAATACAAACTGGAGCTGAAATCGCCTTTTCTTGATAAATTTGTCTTCTATAGTTTTCAAGATGAGGAATCTTATTCCGGTTCGTTTGCCATGCTCGGTGTACAAGTCCGGCCCTCTTCCTGGCTGGCGCTGGGTGCAACCGTAACGCCGTCCTGGCAATTTGAGATTACCGAAAAACAAGAGTCAGAGTTGGTGGCAACAAACACGACTGGAACAACGACGACGGTCGTGCCCGTTCAGACCCCGCCGGAAGACCTGGATCAATTCAAACTGGAGATTCCACTTTTTTATAGCATTGGGCTAGCGTTAAAGCCCATGTCGCGCTTAACGCTCGCCGTTGATTATGAAAATCGTGCATGGTCAGAGGCGAAGCAGAGCGCAAACGGGAATCCCGTTGCAACCGGTTTGTTGAACAGTGAGGTGGTGCGCGCAGGCGTGGAGTATCTGGCGTCGGCAAGGTGGGCGGAATTCCCGCTGCGCTTTGGCTATTACTCCGAGCCTCAGCCATACAAAGATCGCTATTTTCAAGCGCAATATTATGGCGAGCAAATTAAATTAAAAGCCTTAACCTTTGGGGCGGGAATCCGGCGCGCCGCGTGGACATTCGACGCGGCGGTCGAGCTTGGCGCCAGCGATATGGCCTGGTGGCTTGATGCGGGCGACTATTACAATGAAAGAATTTCCTCGACAGAAGAACGCTTCAACGAAATCACTTTTTCATTCGGTTATCAGTTTTGAAGGCAAGCGAATTCGGCATGGGGCCACGAAATTTCAGAGAACTCGTGCTCACACCCGGCTTCGCCCTCATCCGGAGGTTTGGCCATGAAACCTAGCAACTCGAAATTTCTTGCTGTTGTCGTGTTTGTAATGCAGTCGCTTGCATTCACAACTTTAATTTTTGCCGGCACCACGGGAAAAATCACCGGCAGAGTTGTTGACAAGCAAACTGGTGAGCCGTTGGCCGGGGCAAGCGTTCAGATCGTCGGCACAACGATGGGCACGGCTGCAGATGTTAATGGTTATTACTTCATTTTACAAGTGCCGCCGGGAACATATTCCGTCAAGGCGACGGTCATTGGTTTTGAACCGGTAACCGTCACGAATGTCAAGGTGGCGGTTGATCTGACCACGAAAATTGATTTCTCACTGAAACCGACGGTGCTGGAGATCACGGAGGGCATGACGGTCGTCGCAGAAAGGCCGATTATCGAAAAAGATGTGACATTCAGCTCGTATCGCGTGTCTTCGGATCGCATTGCCAACATGCCGACGGTTGCCGATGTGCGGGATCTCGTGGCGCGCCAGCCCGGCGTGGTCGGAGAGGGGTTGCACATTAACGTGCGCGGCGGCCGCACCGGTGAAATGCTCTATGTTGTTGATGGCGTGTCTTCGCGCAACCCGAATTATAATCAAGCCACGCGCACGACCGCAGAGCAGGTGGGGCAGTTCACTTCCAATCCGGTGGACGAGTTAACCGCGCGCGGCGGAGGCCTGTCGGTTCCTGCGAATGCCATTGCCGAAGTCGAAGTCATCACCGGCGGCTTCAATGCGGAATATGGCAACGCCATGTCCGGCATTGTCAACGTGGTCACGAAAGAAGGCGGCAGCCAGCACACCGGCCGCGTAATGTATCTCACCGACGATTTCGGCTCCGGCAGTTTCAAAACCCCCTACGGCAACGGCGAAGGTCTGCGCGCGTATTCGCACAATACCGACCGCCTGGAACTCAGCTTTGGCGGCCCGGAACCAATCACCACGAATCTGCTGCCGGCCCTCGGTGTAAAACTGCCGGTGCAAAGCATCACATATTTCGTTTCCGGTTCAGGCAGCTTCACCGATGCCACTTCGCCGTTTGATCTGGCCTACTATGCGCCCACCGGCGAAGATCGCTCGGATGAAATCCGCGAGGTCAACTTTCTCGGGCTGAATATGTTTCGTATCGGCCTGCCCAACCGCATGGACAATCGCTACAACTCGCTTTCAAATTTGAGCGTGCGCTTCACACCGAAGACGAAGCTGACCTACACCTATCAAACGGACCGCAGCTATTATGATGAATACAATCACGCCTTTTCGCGCATTCCGGAAAATTTCTGGCAGCGCGATGAACGATCCCACGGGCACGCGCTGAAATGGACGCATACCCTCAGTGAGAAAACCTATTACGATTTGTCCCTCAGCCACTCCAAGCAAGATTATTTATTGACCCCCGGCGGCCTGCTGCCGCACGAGGTGCGCCAGCTTTATTTGGATTTGCGCGAACGCAGCGCCGTTGATGATGATCAAGACGGATTTTACGAAGCCGGCTTTCCTGCGCGCGGCACCTATCATCATCGCAAAACCGCAACCTCAGCCCTCAAACTGGATTTCACCAGCCAGTTGCATCGCCGCCATCAATTAAAATCCGGCTTTGAGCTGGCTTATTATGAAATGTTTCTGGGCGAAATCAAGTATCCGCAACGTTACAACGAACGCTGGGACCCCGAGGCCGGCGGCACACCGATCGACGATGGCCCCTGGCCTGCACTCGGCGCCTTTCGGGATTTCTACACCCGCACGCCGACAAATGCTTCGTTTTATTTGCAGGACAAAATTGAGTATGAAAGCCTCATTGTCAACGCCGGCGTGCGGTTTGATTTTTGGACGCCGGGCGCGCAAGTCGACGACAAGCTGGACGAGGCTACCACCATCTTCGGCAAAAAGTTGAAAATGACGTTTAACCCCCGTTTGGGCATCTCGCATCCGATTACCGACAAAGATATTTTATATTTCCAATTCGGCCGCTTTACCCAACAAGTCGACTATCAATTTCTCTTCATTCAAGACACCCAATCTTCCGGCGCGCTACAACTGCTCGGCAATCCCAATCTCGGCTCCGAAGAAACCACACAATATGAATTGGGCATCAAACACGCTTTCGGCGAGGAAGTCAAACTCGGCGCGACCGCCTTTTTTAAAGACTATAACGGTTTGTTGAATACCGAGACGCGCGGCCGCGAACCGTTCACCTACAGCGTTTATATCAACCGTGATTTCGGCAGCGCGCGCGGCCTGGAGTTTTCGCTGGAAAAACGCTACAGCCATTTCACCTCGGGTTTCATCAACTATACGCTCGCTTACGCCACCGGCAAAAGCTCGAGCTATCGCCAGGGCTATGATTTCGGCGCGCGCGGCCAGCCCATTCCGATTCGAGAATGGCCGCTGGATTGGGATGTGCGCCATTCCTTGAATGTGAATTTTGATTTTCGCGTGATGTCAGGCGCGCGGCCCTCCTTCTTTGGCGTGCGCTTGCCGGAAGAAATGGGCGTCAATGTCGTGTGGCGTTTTGAATCCGGCAAGCCCTATACGCCCTCGGGCCGGGCGAGCGATCAATTCACCACGCGCAACTCTGCGCGCCTGCCGTATCGTACCTGGATCGATATGCGCGCGAACAAGGATTTTCGCTTCTGGGGCATGAAATACTCGGCGCTGCTCGAGATCAAAAATCTCACCAACCGCCGTAATGCACGCGCGATTTATGAGGAAACCGGCAGTGTGCTGGCGTTTTATCGCCCGCAGGATTTGAATCCCTCGGCGTTTACGGCCGGGCGAAATATTTTGTTCGGCATGGCGCTGGAATGGTAAAAAAAGTATTTTGCATGTTCCTTCGAAATGAGGCCCCGTTACCGGGCTGTCACGAAACTGAGTCGTCAGGAATTTGACTATGAAAAAACCTCTGACGTTCCTACTGCTTTTCTTTCTCGTTGCCGGCGCCGTATTCGCCGGCGATAAAGCCAGGCATGAAGCTGCTAGAAAAGGCAAAAAGCCGGGGTTGGATAAAACCGCTTTGGCCCCGCCTTTCACGCAAACGAAGATCCATCAAGTTGGCAATCTCTGGCTCGGTGTAACGAATTTCGGCGAGTTCGGCAACGAAGGCCGGCGGCCAAGCTGCGAGTTTCCAGCCAATTCCAATATCGACTACTTGTTTGTGGCCTCGATTTGGATCGGCGCGATCGTCGATCGCCCCAATGGCGCCGGCGTTGATACCCTGGTCTCTTTTGGCTTCGATGGTTGGCAGGCCTGGTATGAACTTTTTCCGGGATTCACCGAAAACGATTCCATCCTCGAGCGCACCAACCGGCCGAATACGCCGACCTATGATTCGCTTGCGGTTTCCGAACAGGATTTCGTTGCAGTTTATACCGACACCAACACCGCATTTGCCTGGGAAGGCCACCAAAAACCGCTGGGCTTGAAGATCACACAAAAAAGCTACGCCTGGAGTTATTCGTATGCCGAAGATTTTGTGATCTTTGATTTTTTGATTGAAAATATCTCCGGGCTTATTGGCCCGCCGCGCACCTTCAAAAAGCTTTTTATGGGGGTTTATGTTGACGGCGATTGCGGCCATCGCAGCATTCCCAGTTATTGGGCGGATGATATTACCGGATTCTTGCGCGTCAATAGCGACGGCGACACCGTCAACGTCGCGTGGATCAAAGACAACGACGGCGACAACGGCTTGACTCCGGGCGTCACCGGCATTCGCGTGCTCTTCCCGGATCCCAAAACGATTTCGTATAATTGGTGGGATCCGCCAACCGATTGGGGGCCAACAAACCCCAATAACCCCTTCGATTATTCCGGCCATCCAGATACCGACGCCAAAAAATACCGCATTATGTCGAACGGTGAGATTGATCCGGATCAAACCCAATCAAATCCGCCGCCCGGCATTCCCGTCGATGGAATGGATACGCGCTACTTCCTTTCGTTCGGACCATTTGATGTTCCGGCGGATAGCACGCTCAAGCTCACGCTCGCTTACCTCGGCGGCCAGCCGGAAGGTGAAAATGATGAGTTCGACGATTTGGGCATCAATGCGCGCTGGGCGCGAGATGTTTATGACAATCCGCCGGCAGACGGCATTCCGGATTTTAGCGGGCCGCCGCCGCCGCCCTCGCCAAACATGGAAATCATTCCGAGCGATCAAACGGTCACGATTCGTTGGGATAATTCCTCCGAAAGCACGATCGACAAATTCAGCCGCTTGCAGGATTTTCAAGGCTATCGCATCTATCGCAGCCGCAGCGGCGTTTTAAATGAAATGCAAAAGCTGGGCGAGTATGATCAAGTCGATGGCTACGGCTATGACTTCGGTTTCAATGCCTTGAATCCGACCACGGATCCGGCAACCGGCAAGGTTTGGTATACTTACATCGATCGCGGATTAACCAACGGCGAGTTTCTGTACTATGCCGTCACAGCTTTCGACAGCGGCTATGCGCCCACCGGCCTGGAATCGCTGGAAAGCAGCCCGGTGATCAACCTCGAACGCGTTGCCCCATCAGCAGGCCCTGAACAGCAACAATCCATTCAAGAGGTGCTGGTCGTGCCCAATCCCTATCGCTTGAGCGCGAATTATGCGGATATCGGCTGGGAGCGCGGCACAGCTGACACCGACCGGCGCATCGACTTTACCAATTTGCCGCCGAAGTGCACGATTCGCATTTATTCGCTCGCCGGCGATTTGCTCGATACCATCGAGCACGACTATCCCGCGAAAAGCGCGATTCGGCATTCCGAATCATGGGATCTCGTGACGCGCAACATTCAGGCGATTGCGAGCGGCATTTATCTGTTCACGGTTACCTCGGAAATGGGCACGTACGTGGGCAAATTTGCGGTTATTTATTAAGGAGCGGCCATGTCTATGCGAAGAATGATCCTCATTTTGACTGCCGTTTTGCTGCCGGGAGCCGGGTTACTGGCGCAAACCGATCGCGATTTGGAATTGCGTGACACGGCCGGCCGCGGCAAAGTCGGCACAACCGGCATGCAGTTTCTCAAGATCGGCGTGGGCGCGCGCGCCGTGGGCATGGCAGAAGCCTTTGTGGCATTGGCAAATGACGCCAGCGCCGTATTTTATAATCCCGCCGGTTTGACGGCCAGCGAGAACAAGCAGGTTTTTCTCAGCCACATCGAATGGCCCGCTGACATCAACTATGAATTCGGCGCGGCCGTGTTGCCGCTTGAAAATGTCGGTGTATTTGGCGCTTATGTCGGCATGCTGACCACGGGCGACATGAAAGTCACCGTGCCTTATCAAGGCTGGACCGGCGGTTATTTCAATGCCAGCGATTGGGTGGTGGGAGTTACGTATGCGCGCAAGCTCACCAACCGCTTTTCATTCGGCGGCAGCGTGAAATATATCACGGAATTTCTCGGCAACGAGCAAGCGACTAATTTTGCCATGGATGTCGGCACGTTGTTCGACATCGGCGTGCGCGGACTCAAGTTCGGCATGAGCATCACGAATTTCGGTCCGGACGCCAAATATTTTCGCGAGCAGTTCGCCCTGCCCATTGATTTTCGCCTCGGGTTGATGATGGATATCTATCGCAGTGATTTCAATAGCGTGATCGCGACCTTTCAGGGCAATCATCCGAATGACAACATAGAGCAGCTTGCCTTTGGCCTGGAGTACAAATTGAAAGACGTGGTGGCGCTGCGCACCGGCTATCGCACAAACGTTGAGCTTGAAACGCTGGACAAAGTCGAGGAGCCGCTCGAAGGCCTTTCGTTCGGCGCGGGCGCAAAATTCGGCTTCTCCGGCGTCAAAGCCCAGCTTGATTATGCTTATTCGGACTTCGGTTTTTTGGATACGGCGCAGCGCTTCAGTATTGCGTTTCAGTTTTGAGACGGCCGTATACTTTTTGAGTGATTAGCTTCTCAAGCACAGAATAAAATTCTGAAAGATTTTTGACGACAAAACACGAAGTCGCGAAAAACAATTGGACCAAGAATCAGTAAAAATCTGCGCGCATGAGTTCTATTTCAACATAAGGGAAACAATGCATGGGCCTCTGGTCCTCCATCAAAAACAAAATCAAGAAAGCCGCCAAAAAGGTTTGGCGGGTGGTGAAGGCTGTTGTTAGGGTTGTGGTACGCGTGGTGATGACGGTGGTTGGCCTCGTGCTCGGCATTTTCGATCTCTTGCTCGGCTTTGTGGCATGGCCGCCGAAGAAACTGCGGCTGCATATTTTCATTCTTTCCGATCAAAACGGGCCGTTAGTCAATCCCGGTGATCTGACTCTCGCAATTGACTTCGCGCGTAAGACTTTAAAAGAGCGCTTCAATGTTAAATTATTGCCCTACAGCGAAGGCATGATCGAGATCATCACCACACCCGCGCCCGCCGCGGCGTTGGTGGTGCATTGCGATTCCGGCGCGCTCAAAGAGGAGTTCGGCGAAGCCGGTGAATACTTTGCCAAACATCTGGCCGGCTGGAACGCCATTCCCATCTCTCTGACTTTTCCGATCACGGCGTTTGTAGTGCGTGATATTGTGGGCAAGCAGGGCTGTTCTCTCGGCCCGCTCTCAGATTATTTAACTCTCGATCTCGCCGGCGTAAAGAGTGACAGCACGTTGGCGCATGAAATCGGCCATTCGTGCAACCTCTGGCACTCTAAAACACAATCGAATCTGATGTGGCCGGACACCAAAAGAGGCAATCACGTCAAGTGGTTTCAAAAGAATTTGCTGCGCAGCTCGCGACACGTCATGTATTGGTGATCTTTTGGAGAAAAACCGTCCGGACGATGGTGTTTTTTAGGGTATGAAATAATCCTCATGGAGTTTTCCATGCCAGCACTTCGTAAAAATTGTTTTCTGCTCATCAAACTCAGCTTCATCGTTTTCCTTTTTTCCGGCTGCGGCAGCGGCGAATTGCCCACGGCCGTGGAACAGCCGCAGGAATTGTTTGCGGTGTCGGTCAAACAGCGGCCGGTGCTTGACGGGCGCGCCAACGATGCCGCCTGGCAACAGGCGCCGCGCTATCGCGTTTTTATCGATAACAACAGCGGCGTCAACGCGCCGGCAAGCGGCTTTTTGATGGATTTCAAAGCGGCCTGGTGGAAAGAAACTGAAATCGATACGGCGCAGAACGATACCTCCGAAATCATCTATGTCGGCTTTCTTGCAACCTGGCCCGACGCCGACAAAAGCCTGGCCCGACAAGTTTGGTCGTATGATCCCGCCGCGGCAAAATGGTCGCAAAGCAAGCACGGCTCGGATTGGTTAATGATGTACTGGCTAAGCTCGGGCAAAGACACGGATATCTGGTATTGGGATGCCGCATTGACAAATCCCATGGGCTTTTTTCAGGATATGACGCTCGAGGGTTTTCAATCCGGCCAGACCGTGACGCCCTACTTTGCGCGCGTCGACGGCCTGAACTTTCTCAACGATACGCCGACGAATCGCAACACCTGGGATCTCAACTACGATGACAACAAAACGCCGCGCGATTCAACGGATGATCGCCCGAAATTTGCCTGGAAAAATGATCCGGACGTAACGCCGCCGGCGCTGCCGCCGGTTTATTCCGAGGCCTCGGAGAATCGCCAGCTTCTCATCGATTCTGAAAGTGCTGTACTCGCTTCATCGCCTTATGCCATCCCCAATAAAGTCGTGAGCGTGCCTTCGTTCGTCTTGCAGGATCCGCTCGGCGGGTCTGCGGACATTCGTTCGTTTGGGCGATACGAAAACGGTTATTGGACGGTTGAGTTTATGCGCAAAGCAACAGGCACGGAAACCAGCGATATTCCCTTCGATCCAGAAGAACGGTTTTTCTCGCAAGTTTTTGTGGTCACCATCGGCAACAATTCGCTATCCCCGTTTGAGAGCATGGCGACGGGGCTAAGTCTTAACAACCCGGTACAGTTGACATTTCAGTTTATTCTTGAGGATTGAATTATGTGCAGCCTTCGCCGGCATATCAAGACGTTTGCGGCGTTGCTCGCCTGGGCCGCGCTCAGTTCGTGCAACAATCAACCGACCGACCAGGGGCAAACCACCGGCAGCAAGCCGCCGGAAACCGCCTTCGCGCCGTTGCCGCTGGAAGGCTCGATGAACAATCCTTTTAAACTGCGGCTCGAATGGCGCGGCAATGACTCGGACGGCATCATACAGGGCTATGAATATCGCATCACCGGCCCGTTGTTTGACAATACCTGGCAATTCACCGAGTCGTTTTTTGTGAATTTTAAATTTCGCAACGGCTGGCACACGATCGAAGTGCGCGCAATTGACAATACCGGCACAGTCGATCCCACGCCCGCGAAGTTGAACTTTCACGTCTTGGGGCCCACCTTCGACAAGGGGATTTTGATCATGGACGATGAGCCGAATGCCGCAGCAACCGAGGCGCTCGTCGATGCCTATTATGACTCGCTGATGATCGGCGCGGGCTACACGCGCTATACGGTTTGGGATTATCAAGCGCAATTTGCGACCCGGCGGCCGGTATTTACCCCGCCGCCCAACGACACCACCGGCGTGGTCGGCATTGGCGCATTCACCACGATCATTTGGTATACCACTGCCGCCGGCAACATCGGTTTGAATGAACGCATTTTGCAGGATTATCTGGATATGGGCGGTAATTTCCTGGTTTGCGGCAGCAATGTCATCGAAGCGATTACCGGCAGTTCGCCCACCGGCGTCGAATTCGCGCCGAATAGCATGCCCTACAAATATTTTCATGCGTTGCGCGCCAAGGCCGCCGACTTGAATTTGGACTGGCTCATCGGCTTGGATAACCGGTTTCCGGATGCTGCCACGAGTTATCAAGTGCCGAATACCCCAATTTTTCAATACCTCACCACGCGCGCGAATCAGATCATTCCACAACCAGACGCCCTGCCGGTTTATTTCTTCAGTTCGAATTATTACCGCGACACCCGGCGCTCGCTCGACGTCAACAGCGAAGAATTCGCCAACACGCCAAGCGCAATCGTTTACAAAGGCGACACATTCAAAACGGCGTTGTTTGGCTTTCCGTTAGTCACCATTGCGCGCGCCGGTTCGCTCAGTTTTAATATTGTCAACACTGCGGCGATGACAAAAACCGTGCGTTATATTCTGGAACAAGTATTCCAGGAGCCCAAATAAAGCGACATATTCAACCTGTCTGAACACGGTTTTATCCCGAAATAGTCTTGCCATTATTCATGCGTTTTTATCATACGCCATGATTGTTGCAGGATCAGGAGTTGCAGAGTGACGCAGCTAAAGTGGGGCGTCAAAAAAAGTATAAAGTCATGCCACGCGATTTTTTGTCTGCTGTGGGCGACAATCGCATGGCCGGACGGATTTGTTTTTTCTGAAACCGGCCTTCCCGTCAAAAGCAAAGGCGCTCTTGAGTTCTATTTTGATAGCGCCTCGTTTCGCGCGGCGTCGGGTCAGGTGTTGCAGGAATTTTATTATCAAATTCCCTTCGAACAACTTGAGTTTCGCCCGAGCGCGGCGGGGTTCGAAGCCGAATTCAAAACGGCGGTCACACTTTCTGATTCTGCCGGCCGGGTGCTGCTGCGCGAGGAATGGACTCAGCCTCTGGCAGCAGCCCAACGCGAGGAAATCGCGGGGCGCTTCCTCCCGAATCAATTCGAATTGACGCTCTCTCCCGGCCGTTATCGCATCTCTCTCACTGTTACAGATAGCCATTCACAAAAACAGGGCGCCGCCGAGTCTTGGTTTCATGCGCGCGCTATTGCAGAAAACGGATTGGCGCTCAGCGATCTGCAAGCGGCAAGCAGCATTGCGGTTGATACCTCGCAAAGCAAATTTTCCAAAAACGGCCTGAAAGTTGTGCCGCATGCCAGCGCCGAATTCAGCCTCTCGCAGCCCCTGCTTTATTTTTATTTTGAAATCTACCATCTCACACCCGCAGATAGTTACGAAGTAAACTATACCATCAAGAATGTGCGCGGCGAGGTTCTGCGCTCGCTGCCGCCCAAGACAGCGCGTGTGCATGCTTCCTCCAGCGTCGAAGTCGGAGGCATTCATGTCGGCAATTTACCGGATTCGATTGCATGCCTGTCCGTTGCGGTGCACGAGCAGGTTACAGGCAAGCAGGCGGTCATCGAAAAAGCGTTTCGCGTTCGCACCAGCGACGCGGCTTTGAACGAATACGCGCTGGATGTGGAATTGCAACAGATGCCGGAAGCGGAGTTCAAACGGCATCTCGAACAGGCGCATTACCTGTTGTCGGACGAGGATAAAAGCCTGTTGAAGGCGTTGGGCGTGGCTGGCCAAAAAAGCTATCTGTCCAGGCTGTGGCGCCAACTCGATCCGCTGCCGGAAACGCCTGCGAACGAGTTTCGCGAGGAGTATTTCAAGCGTGTGCGTTATGCCGATGAAAATTTCAGCTCGGGCTTCAGCGCCGGCTGGAAAAGCGATCGTGGCCGCATCGCGATCAAATTTGGCGCGCCGAATGAAGTGGAGCGTTATCCGGCAAAAACCACCGCACGGCCCTACGAGGTGTGGACGTATTACCGCGAAGGCCGCAAACAATTCATTTTTGCGGATATTGAAGGTTTTGGGAAGTATGTTTTGATTTATTCGAGTGACGAGCGTGAGTTGACGCGCCCGGACTGGCGCACAATTATCGACGCGCGCTAATCGTGCCTACGGCATGGGGAGGAAATCCGGCGGCAGAACGAGTGACAACAAGGTTCCAATAACGATGATGCCGATTGCCAACCAACGCTCAGGCACGGCATTGTCGCGCACATAAATGATGGAACAAAAGAGTGTGCACATGGTAAGGCGCATCGCCCAGGGGGCATAATCGCTGACCCAGATCAAAAACACCAACAACGCGATCGTCATCACGGCCAGCAAGCGCGTCAGGAATTCCGAATTATCAGAAAGCTTCATGAGACATCCACCCGAGGTGTTTGCAAAAAGATTTTACTTTTTCGGTTGCCGGTGTGACGCCGCGCGCGGCTGCCGATTCCGCGCGCGTCGCGGTTAAACATAACCAAGATTGCGCAACTCGTTTTCGCGATCACGCCATTTTTCCTTCACCGCCACAAACAATTCCAAATAAACCGGCCGTTCGATCAACGCTTCCAATTCTTCGCGCGCCTGCTTGCCCACCTGCTTGAGCGCGCTGCCGCCCTTGCCGATCATAATCCCCTTTTGCGATTCGCGCTCGACATAGATGACGGCACGAATGTAGTCCTTGTGACCGGGTCGTTCGATAAACTCTTCCACGGTTACGCTGGTGGAATAGGGGATTTCTTCGCCATAGCGCAGAAAAATTTTCTCGCGCACAATCTCGGCGGCGAGAAACCGTTCCGGATGATCGGTGATCAGATCGGTGGCATAAAACGGTTCGTGCGGGTTGAGATATTTTTCGAGCAGGCCGGCGAGCAAATCAACGCCGTCTTTGTGCAGCGCCGAAATCGGCACGATTTCCTTGATTCCCGGGCGCGTGCGCAAATTTGCTATCAGGGGCAGCAACCCGTCTTTGTTGATACGATCGATTTTATTGATGGCCACGATAATCGGACGATTGGTGTCCGCTAGCCGGTCCAAAATCCTGGCATCCATCGCGGATAGCGCCGGCTCCGGCTCGATTAACATCAACTCGACATCCGCTTCTTTGATGGCGGCGTATGCCGTGCGCACGAAGGTATGCTGCAATTGGTAGCTCGGCTCCAAAATTCCCGGCGTATCGAAAAAGATCATTTGACTGTGCGGACGATTGAGAATGCCGAGAATGCGCTTGCGTGTGGTTTGCGGTTTGGGGGAAACGATCGACAGCTTGAACTCAAGGAGGGCGTTCAGCAAAGTCGATTTGCCAACGTTCGGCTGTCCGACGATGGCGACATAGCCGGCGCGAAACGGAGTGCTTTCAGGCGTGCTTTGCGATTCCAAAACGGCTTCAGAGGATTTCGTGTGATCGAATTTTGCGCCGTTGCCGGAGGACAACAGAGACTCTGTGGTTTGCCACGCTTCCAAAGTTTTTACACTCATGGGTCGAATTCGATGGCTAAAGTTGAACTTCCCTGACGCGATACGACCCGCCGACCGTGGCTAGTCACTCACTAACGTAGACGCCAAAACATACCGGAGAAAAATTTTGAACGTTGCTACACGTATGTTGTACCGGCAGAGCGTCTATTCGCCGAGAGACGTGATAAATTTTTATTGTTTTTTAGGCCTTAAAACGCGGAGACGCCATCTCGGCGTCTCGCATCATGCACTGCTGTTTGCTGCATTGAACAGATCAGCCGCACATCGACATCGGAAGAGAGTGTTACGTGATGCCAGCCATTCACGGCAGGAACTCTTCCATACCTGTCCCGGCTGACTTTGCGGACGAAAGTCGATTTACAGCACGGGTAGCTCTTTTCTGCGCGGCCAGACTCAAGCGGGAAACTGTCACCTCGCGCCGTGATTCATGGGGATCGGCCGTGCGTCGCCTGCCTCCACCACAGATGGGTTGCGCTCAGCCACTGCTGTTTCTGGCTGCGTTGCTGCAATTGATAGAATCCATAGCAACCCGAGTAAAATCGTCATCATGACAGTTACAAAGAGAGACCTCTTCACCGCTCCTCCATTAAGCTAGGTTCGCAACTCATACCATTCAGGTGATTAATATGCCCGGGCAAGCAGCACGCGCTGCGTCGAGGGCTTGCCTGTGATTAGGCATTTGCCCGCTTCCTGCTTGCCGTCCAGCGGAATGCAACGAATCGTGGCCTTTGTCTCTTCTTGCAGACGTTCTTCGGCCTCGCGCTCGCCGCACCAATGCGCCCAGAAAAATTTTGCCTGGGCGGGATCATCGATTTGCTGCTTGAATTGATCATAATCGTCAATCGCTCGCGTGTTGCGCTCACGAAATGCCAGCGCGCGCTGATAAAGATTGGACTGAATCAATTCGAGGGTCCGCAGAATCTCGTCCGTCAAGCCTGCTTGCGGCGCCACGCGCTTTTCTCCGGTATCGCGGCGCACCAACACAACATTGCCGCTTTGCACGTCTTTCGGGCCAAGCTCGATGCGAATCGGCACCCCGCGTTTTTCCCATTCGTTGAATTTGTAGCCCGGACGATAATTGTCACGATCGTCGACCTTGAAATTGAATTTGCCCCTCCACTCTGCCACGAGGCGGTCGACGCATTCCATCACGAGCGCCTTCTCCTCGTCTTTGCGCCAAATCGGGACCACCACCACAGGAAGCGGCGCGAGCTTGGGCGGCAAAACCAAACCGTTATCATCGCTGTGCGCCATGATTACCGCGCCCACCAGGCGTGTTGACACACCCCAGCTCGTGGCCCACACGTATTCCAACGCGCCTTGCTCATTCAGATACTTGACGTCAAACGCTTTGGCAAAATTCTGCCCGAGATTGTGCGAAGTGCCAGCTTGCAGCGCCTTGCCGTCTTGCATCATGGCTTCAATGCAATAGGTGCGCAACGCTCCGGCAAATTTTTCTTTCTCTGTCTTCAGGCCGGCGATGACGGGAATCGCCATATAGTCTTCGGCAAACGTTTTGTAAACCTCGAGCATCTGCCGCGTTTCTTTTTCCGCCTCCTCCAGGGTTGCGTGCGCCGTATGGCCTTCCTGCCAGAGAAATTCCGTGGTGCGCAGGAACAGCCGCGTGCGCATCTCCCAGCGCACGACATTTGCCCATTGATTGATTAAAATAGGCAAATCGCGATAGGACTGAATCCATTTGCGGTACATCGACCAGATGATGGTTTCGGAGGTCGGCCGAACCACCAACGGCTCTTCCAGCTTTTTGCCGCCCCCCTGTGTAACGATCGCGCATTCCGGCGCAAAGCCTTCAACATGCTCCGCCTCTTTTTGCAAGAAGCTTTCGGGTATAAACAACGGGAAATAGGCGTTAACATGGCCGGTATCCTTGAACATCTTGTCGAGACCGGCTTGAATTTTTTCCCAAATGGCATAGCCATTCGGGCGAATCACCATGCAGCCCTTGACCGGCGAGTAATCCGCCAATTCGGCGGCGCCGATGACATCGGTATACCAGCGGGAATAATCTTCAGATCGTTTTGTAATGCGTCCGGAACGTCCTGTCAGTTGCTCTTCCGCGTTTTTTTGTGTGTCCATGAGTCCTGCATTTCTGTTAAAAAAATAGGGACAGCCATTGATACCGCTGTCCCTTCCTAGGCTCGAAAAATCGACGCAAAATATACCATTTGAGCCAGATATTGTCAAGCCGAATTTCGGCCTGACCGAACCATGGTGAACAAAAAGTTTTGTGGTGGATGATTGTTCAGGAAGGCGCAGATGAAGTCAACTTCTTAAACATTGCAGCAGTGGGCGATAGTGGGATCGAACCACCGACCTCTGGTATGTGAGACCAGCGCTCTAACCATCTGAGCTAATCGCCCATTTACTTTAGATGAACGGGCGAAAAATAACGATTGAGCCTTCCAAAGTCAAGTGAAATGTCCCCCCGGGCATCGTGCCGGCAACAAATCAACTCAACCATACCTGCCCTCGATATATTCTGCCGTTTTGGGATTTTGCGGCGTGAGGAAAAGATCTTCCGTGCGGCTATGCTCAATCAATTCGCCCAGCAGCATGAAGATGCATTCGTCGCTCACGCGCCGGGCTTGCGCCATGTTGTGCGTGACAATGACGATGGTATAGCGGCCCGACAGCTCGAACATCAACTCCTCGATACCGCGCGTGGCTTCGGCGTCGAGCGCGGAACAAGGCTCATCCATCAGAATAATTTCAGGTTTGAGCGGCAAGAGGCGGGCAATGCAGAGCTTTTGCTGCTGCTCGAGCTGCAGGCTGGTGGCGCGTGTGTGCAAGTTGTCTTTCAAATCTTTCCACAACGACACGCTTTGCAGCGCTTGCTCAACCGCCTCGTCAAGCAAGGACTTTTTCAAATCTTTGCGTTCGGAATGAATGCGCAAGCCGAACACAATGTTCTCATAAACCGAAATCGGCAGCGGATTCGGGCGTTGAAACACCATGCCGATGGCCTTGCGCAACTCCGGCAAGGAGACATCCGGATCGTAAATATTCTTGCCGAGCAGCTTGATTTCGCCCGTGGTGGTGACGTTGCCGTAGCGCTCGTTGACGCGGTTGAAACACCGCAACAGCGTGGTTTTGCCGCAACCCGAGGGGCCGATCAACGCGGTAATGATGCCGCTTTTCACCTTCACGCTGACGTTGTTAAGCGCTTGAAACTTGCCGTACCATAAGCTGAGATTGTGGGTAACAATGCTGTACGCAGGAGAGTCGCTCATCCGAATATTCCGTTCACGTAATCATACGTTTTCTGATGCGAGGGGGTATCGGAAAAAATCACCTCGTTGCTATCGATTTCGATGAGTTCGCCGTTGAGCAAAAAGGCCGTGCGGTCTGCTAGGCGCCGCGCTTGCTGCACCAGGTTGGTGACGAGAATGATCGTGACCTGCGAGCGCAGCTCTTTGAGCACGTCTTCGATGCGCATGGTGGTCACGGGATCGACCGCGATGGAAAATTCATCGAGGCACAGAATTTCCGGCTGATGCGACAGCGCCCGCGCGATGGTTAAACGCTGCTGCTGCCCGCCGGAAAGCTTGGTGCCCAGGCTTTGCAGACGGTCTTTGACTTCATCCCACAGCGCCGCCTGGCGCAGACAGCGCTCGACCAGCGCGTCCAATTCGTCTTTGTTGCGCATGCCGGCCATGCGCGGCGCAAATGCGACGTTATCATAAATCGACAACGGCAAACCGACCGGCAAGGGAAACACCATGCCGATTTTGCGCCGCAATTCGAAAACGTTCTTGATTTGCCGGATGTTTTGACCGTCAACTTTAACCTCGCCGAGCACGGCGCTGCCGGCAATGAACTCAATCGTGCGATTGATGACTTTCAGCAGCGTGCTTTTGCCCGATTGCGCCGGTCCGATGACGGCCAAAATCTCGTTGCGATGCACATCCAGCGAAATGCCGCGCAGCGCCACAGACTCGCCGTATTTGACGATGAGATTGGAAATCTCGATTTTTTTATGATTGCCGTTTTCCATTGATTGATATTGCCGTGAATACAAAAATCACCACTTCTTGCGCGAGCGCAAATAAACTCGCAGAATGATGGCCAGGGCATTGACCAGCAACACTGTTCCCATCAAAACGACTGCGGTGCCGTAGGGCAATGCTTTGGGCACGTCCGGCACCTGCGTCGAAATCGTGAAAAGATGCATGGAAAGCGCCATGCACTGATCGAATAAGTTGTAAGCAAAAATATCGCCCTCGGCAATTGCTTTGAAAAAAACCGCGCCGGTGAACATAATGGGCGCGGTTTCGCCCGCGGCGCGCGAGACTTGCAAAATGATGCCGGTCAGAATACCGCTGATGGAATTGGGCAGTACAATGTTGCGGATGGTCTGCCAGCGCGTGGCGCCGACATTCCAACAGGCGTCGCGAAACGCCATGGGCACGGCGGCGAGCGCCTCCTTCGTGCTGGCGATGATCACCGGCAACGTCATGATTGCCAGAGTAAGCGAAGCCGCGAGAATCGAGCGCCCCATGCGCGCGAACAACACAAAAGCGCCCAGGCCGAAGAGGGCGTGCACAATGCTCGGCACGCCCGCGAGATTGACCACGGCGAGATTAACGATGCGCGTGAACCAGTTATCGCGCGCATACTCATTGAGATAAACCGCGGCCAGCACGCCGATGGGCGCGGCAATGAGCAACGAGATGCCGACGAGATAAATCGTGCCGAGCAGAGGCGACCAAATGCCGCCAGCACGCATGCCGCGTGCGGGATTGGTGATGAGAAAATCTATCGATAAAATTGGCGCGGCCTGATAGAAAAGATAACCGACAATCAATAACAGTGGCGCAATCATGAGCAGCGTCATCATCAGAAACACGGCCTTTGCCAGAAATTCTGTGCGGATTTTCTTGCGCACCAGCGCCGTGGTGGTGAATTTTTTTTGCATCTCGTGTCCGGAAGTAGCCGGAGGCGCCGCGCGGTCGCCGGGTTGCCGGTAGCCGACCGCTGTTTGCGAAATGCCGGTTGCCAAAGGTCTTTGTTGATTCATGATGAAGTTATGCCTGTGCGTTCTTAGCGTTGCCGCCCGAGTCTCGGTTTTCAGAGCGCGAGCAGCGGCCTGCCGCTCAACGCCTGCCCAAAAACAAACAGAAAGATTGCAACATAAAACAGCGCCGCCGCGCCCAGAGTCATGAGCTGGCGGGAGACGGCGAGATGGCCGAGTTTGCGGCTGACGGTATAACCGAGCAGCGGCAGGATTTGAAATGCGTGCAAGCCGACAAGATGGGCTACTCGCAAATCGCCAGCTTCTGTGCTCCAATTTACGATCGGCAGGCCCGGGCCGCCGTCAGGCAGGCCGACGGTGTGCGCGCCGTTGGCGATCATGATCATGCCGATTAGGCTGCCGGCGATAAACAGAGAAATGCCGCAGCGAATGCCCCACCAATAAGCCGTCGCCAGACCGTCGGGCTGCGCTCGAAACTGAATCAACAGCAGCACAGCAAGCAACGTGTTGACGAATATCATCGCCCCCATCATGCTGAAAATCGCCCGGTCGAATGCTGTGGCCACGTTGTAATGTGAAGTCACGCCGCGGCCTGCTTGCAGACTGATGCAGATTATTTCGATTATCATCGCCAGCGCTGCGCCCCACCGAATCACTGGCTTGACGCGGCGCGACTCGCAGAGATAGCCCTGAAACCAGGCCAGCGACCAAACATAAATCGTTATGGAAAGCGCAAACTTGATGGGTTTGAGCCAGGGATTCAGGCCCATAACGGTGCGGCTATCGAACGATGCCAGGCATAACATGATTACAGCCAAAGCCGCATGAAACCAGCCGGTGAGCGCCAGAACGCGATCACGGCGGTAAACTTCCTGGAATAATGCACGCACTCGTTTCATCAGGATTCGGCTATCGCATGCAACGTCATTCGACCGCGAGTTTTTTGCGCAAGGCATAGCGCAAAATAAAATAACCCAGCAACCCAATCGGCCCAAACCAGAAAGTCAAAATCAAGCAGGGAACCACCGCCAGATGATGAATGCCGTGGCGCTGCGCGTCGCGCAGTTCCCAACTGCCGATGAACAAATCGAAGGCGAGATAATGAATCCAACCTCCCAGCAGGGCATTCGGGTTTTGGAATAATTGGGCAACCGCAGCGAGCGAGCCAAAGCCGCCTTCGGTATTGCCAAAATGGACGGCGATCAAATACAGATAAACCGCAGCCAATACCACAGGCAGGAAAACGGCTGCAATGGGTTGTGTCCACTTCCAGCGCGGCGCCGCGACGAGCAGCAGCCAGCCGGAGAGCGCCGTCATGTTGCAAATCTTGAACAGCAGATCAGGATTCATCATCTCGCTCCTGTAGGCGCGGTGCAAACCGCATTCGCGCCGCAGCGATCAATCGTTGCTTCACGCCGGCCGCACGACTCACTTCCTTCGAATGCCCCTTACGACCAAATCCGCGGCGAGATTCACCACGAACGTAATCGTAAATAACAGGATGCCGATAATAAACAAAACTTGATAATGCTCGGAGCCGACCGGCGCTTCGCCCAATTCCGCGGCAATAGTTGCCGTGAGCGTGCGCACCGAATCGAGCAGACTTGTGGGGATATTGACGGCATGGCCGGTGGCCATGAGCACGGCCATGGTTTCACCGACGCCGCGGCCGATGCCGAGCAGCACTGCCGCGAGCAGCCCGTTCTTGGCCGCCGGCAGCAGCACGCGATAAATCAACTGCCAGCGCGTCGCGCCGAGGGCCAGCGCGGCCTCGCGATACGAATCCGAGACGGCTTTGAGGGAATCTTCCCCGATCGAAACGATAATCGGCACGCTCATCAACGCGAGGATGATGCCGCCATTCAAGACCGTCAAACCAATGGGCGCGTGAAAGACATTGATGATGATCGGATTCATCACCGTCAAACCGATGAAGCCCCACACCACCGAAGGAATGGCCGCCAGCAATTCGATGACCACCTTCAACGTTTCTTTGGCTTTCTGGCCGCAGAATTCCGAAATAAAAATCGCCGCACCCAAACCGAAAGGCACGGCGATCAACATGGCTAAACCGGTGACGCTGAAGGTGCCGGCAATCAACGCGAGCACGCCATAGCGTTTATTGGCAGCCGAGGTGGGGTACCACTCCGGGCTGGTAAAAAATTCGCGTAGATTCAATCCCGAAAAAAGATACCCCGCCCCCTCACGGAAAACAAAAATGAAAATCAGCGCGACGAACACGATTGCACTGATGCCGCAAAACCAGATCAACCCTTCAATGAAAGATTCGCTCAACGTTTCCAGACGGCGGCGGTTCATGGTTTATTGCTTCCCTGCGTTTTCACCAGCTTCCGGCGAAGCTTGCGCCATGGGCACATAACCCGATTCGGCCACTATTTTTTGTCCCGCTTCCGAATGAATCCAGTCGAGATATTTTTGGGCATGTTCGCTGGGTGATCCTGAGGTGTACATGTAAAGCGGCCGGGCAATGGGATATTTTTGATTCAAGGTGGTCTCGATTGTGGGCGCATAAGCCGGATCATTGGCGGTTTTCTTTACGCGCAACATTTTCACGCCGGGGGTTGCATAGCCCATGCCGCTGTATCCAATCGCGCAAGGTGTCTTGGCAACTAGTTCGACAACGTCTTTTGAGCCATTCATATCCACCGAACCGAGTTTGAAGTCGAGCGCATGGCCTTTGGCCTTGCTAATAGCCTCACGAAAATATTCATAGGTACCGGAGTTGGATTGCCGGCTGACGCGAATAATCTCATCTTTGGCGCAAGAGGAATTCGTCACGCCCAATTGTGACCATTTCATGATCGTGCCTTCCGAGCCGTAAATATCCGCAAGCTGTTCCAGCGAGATTTCTTCAAGCGGATTGTCTTTGTGAACGTACACGGCCAGCGCGTCATAACCGACGATGTATTCTTGCGGCTCTCTGCCGGTGTTGGCCTTGGCACGCTCGATTTCATCCGCATGCACTTGCCGGCTGCAATTGGCAATATCAACCGTGCCGTTAATCAGCGCGGCAATGCCGGTACCGGAGCCGCCGCCGGAAACCTCAACAGATACGGATGAATCGACGGCGGCATAAGCTTCTGCCCAGGCCTGCGCCACGTTGACCATGGTGTCCGACCCTGCATTTTGAATGGTGGGCTTCTTCTCGGCTTTTCGGCCGCCGCAGCCGATTAGTGTTAAACCCAGCACGACCGCAAAAATCGCGCTCCAGGTCGCTGATAATCTGAGGCGTGTCATTTTCATTGTTGCTCCTCCCTGGGGTTAAATTGCCAATAATGATTTTACCGGTTGTGCGAAACCCTGCAATCCGGCGAGATGCTCTTCATTGTTTATCGTCACCGAGGATCGCTTGCACCAAATCACGAATATTTGTTTCCAAATAATTGTAGGTTTTCTCATAAACCGCGCGCACCTCTTCCGGCGTGCCTTGCGTCTGGGAGGGGTCTTGCACCTCCCAGGGAATGCTCACCGTTTTGGTGGGCGGCGGCGGAAACGCGGTTTGCGCCGTTTCGCACAACGCGATGATCACCTGATAATGCTCGAGGTTGACGATTTGATTGACGTACTTCGAGCTTTGGCGCGAAATATCAATGCCCTTCTCCTGCAGGAAGCTCACGGTTCGCGGATCGACCGGTTTGGGGGCAATGCCGGCGCTGCTAAAGATGAATTTCGAAATGCCGAGCCGGTTGCCGATGGCCTCCGCGATCAAGCTGGTGCTGGCATTGTCTTCATCCACGAATAAAATGCGAAACACCTCGACGCCCTGATGCTTAATATATTTGCCGGTGCACATGTACAGCACTTCTTCGCAGATATTGCACGCTTGGTCCGCGACGCGCTCTAAGCGGCTGGCGATCAACATCATCGGCGCAAGCGCTTCCAGCGGTAGCCGGCCGGCTTCTCGCAAATGCACCAGTTCGGAATTGATGCTGTTGCGAATGGCATCAACGCGATCCTCCATTTCAAGCGTCGCCAGCGCCAGTTCCTGATTTTGATCGACGAACGCCTGCATGGCATTGCGCAGCATCGGAATCGAGATGCTGGCGATCTCGACAAATCTGTCATAGGACGGCTGCGGGGAAAGTGCGCTGATCGTCAAAGTGTGCCGCGCGATGCTTTCGGCGTAATCGCCGATGCGCTCCAGTTCGTTGTTGATCTTGATCACAGCATACACAAAGCGCAGTTGCCCGGCCACCGGCTGCTGCCGCACGAGAAACTCCAGGCATAAACGATCCAATTCTTTTTCCAGCTCGTCGATATATTGGTCGCGCAAAATAACGGAATAGGCGGTTTTGCGTTCATTCTTGGTGAGGGCTTGCAGACTTGCTTTCAACGCACGTTCGGCCAGATTGCCCATCTCAATCACTTTGCGGCGTATCAAATCCATGTCTCGTTGCAGACTCTCTTCAAAATGAGAAATCATTTCGTTTTCTCCTTATGCCCTGACGCTGAGGTGATGGCGCGCAGCAGCACGCTTCACGCCGTTAGATTCGCGCACAACCGGCTTTCTTCAAATCGGCGTGTTATATGTGAAAATTCTGTCAAAGAGTCAAGGCCTAACATTCGGCACGCCAGCGCGGAAGCCAACGGATTTCTGTTCAAAGATAACCGGCTTTCCGCCGCGGCACGCTGCTGCGGCGGACGCCTGGCGCCAGTCCGGAGTCAATCGAAACGTTCATCTAAAACAACGTGCTTGATCGTGCGCGCTTCCACCATATAGACAACTTCTTCGGCAATATTTGTGGACAAATCCGCAATCCGTTCGAGATTCTTGCTGACCAGAATCAACGACAGGCCGGGGGAAATAATATCCGGAGCGCTTGCCATATGCGTGATCAATTCGTGCAGCGTTTGCCGGTTCAGCCCGTCGATTTCGTCGTCTCTACGGCATACGGCGATCGCCGTCGCGGCATCGCGGTGGACGAAAGCATCGATGGCATCACGCACCATCTGTTGCGCCAGCTTTGCCAGGCGCGGAATATCGTGCAGCGACTTGAGCAGCGGTTCGCGCAGAAGCTGCAGCGTGTTCTCCGCGATGTTGACCGCGTGATCACCAATGCGCTCCAAATCATTGTTGATCTTGAGCGCGGACACCACCTGACGCAAGCTGCCGGCCATCGGTTCGTGGTAGGTTAGGAGTGCAATGCAATTTTTTTCGATGTTGATTTCGAGCTGGTCAATCAACCTGTCTTCGGCGATCACTTGCTGCGCCAGCACCGCATCACGATTTTGCAGCGCCAAGATGGCCATTTCCACCGCTTTTTCGGCCAGCGAAGCCATGTAGAGCAACTCGTTTAACAGCTCGTCCAGCTCGTCATCAAAACGTTTTCGCATCGCGCAGCCTTACCCAAATTTTCCGGCGTTTCCTTTTAGAACAACGGATGGTAATGAACCCAAATTATCAGCACGTGATTTTTACATGAAGAAGCGGTTAAAAATTAAAATTGGCTTGCGAGCGAATCTGAAAAACCGTCTCTGCCCCTTCCGGGACCGGTTTCGTCACTTCACCGTTAATTTGCAGACGCGTGGATTTGCCGAAACAAAACGCCGGGCCAAAGCGGAACACCAGGCTTTCATCGGCTGCCTTATTGTTGGGTTCCACATAGGACACGCCGCCGGCAAGCTCAACTGCATCCAAGCCGCCTAAGCTGGCATTGGCATGCTCGAATTTTGCCGTGTAGCGCCCGCTCACATCCGCAACGAGAAAATGGCTGCCCTCGGTTGCGCCAAACAGTTCCTTTGCCAGCGCGCCATAAGCCAGACCGCCTTCGATATCCACCTGGCTCTTGGATGACGGACGATGCAAATAGATGCCAAAATCCGGCGCGATCATGGTGTTCGTGCCGGACAGCGCTGCGGTGCCCGCCGGGGTTTGATTTGTGGCGGTGATGCGGTTGGCAGCGCCCGAAACACCGATTTGCAGGTGTTCATTCAGGAGAAGATTGGCCCGTCCCGTCAGCAATTTGCCGTTATTCACAAAATTGTTTTTATTCTGGCCCGCATCTTCGCGCACGCCTTCGCCCGCGCCGTTGGCAACATTCACCGCGATTTGCAAGCCTTTACTCGGGCGGCGACCCAGCTCCACGCCGATTTGACGTGCGGAAAAATTGTATCCGATCAAAAAATCTGCGGCAGCGCTGCGCTCAACCAGAAAGAGATTCGTGGACGAACGCAATTCTTCACGCCAAACCGGAACTTTGAACTGGCCTAAGCGAACATAATAATCGTTCCCCAGTTTAATTTTGCCTTCGGCATCTTTTAACCGCGGACTGTTGTCCCGCATTTCGAATTGGAAAGCAGTCTCGACAAAATTTGAGACTTTGCCGCGCGCAGTGAAACGGCCCCGGCGCATGCGAAAGCCGTTGTTCGTCCGGAGCGCATCGTTGGCGATGTCGGTATTGTATAAATGCTGCAGTTGAATTGAACCCGCCAGCTCCCAGCTTTGTGCATTCCTCGATTTGACCTCTTGCGCTGAAACCTCTATGTTCGCCATGAACATCACGGCAAGAACCATCAACCTCACATTACCTTGCTGTAGCATGTGTTCTCCCTTCCGGTTTCATTGATCTTACCGAGAGCCTCTATTGTGACAACGCCGGGACGAAATTTTTTTGGACCCAAACTTCGCTTCCTTCCTGCCCCAGCTTCAGAAGGTTCTATTATTAAACTAGAGTGGCGAGTTCGTGATCGAATGGCCCAACAGCGTTGATCACTTTAAAAATATATTAAGATAAAAACAACTGGATGTTATCTAAATGTTAAGATAATGTTAAAACAGAGGGGACTCTTGTTACCCTCTATTTGGATTGACCTGCAGCGGTCTAAAGCTCGGGAGTAAATTTCTCCGGTCGCCTATCAGCATGCCAACGTGATACTGTTCGACGACGGCGATCGCGTCATCAAAAGAACAGGCAATTGGGCAGCAACACAAACTGATCCGGTATGATGATCTTATTTATTAAGCGATAAGCGAGCAAGAATGGGAACATCCGAAAAGCCGTTTGCCCGGTGAGATACAAATTGACTTTCTGATAGAAAATTCTAAGTTGCTTTTCAGATCTGCATCAAACAGGCGAGAATACTCACACGCTTTGCAAAACGAGTAAACGAGTTTGCCCGCTTATGGCAATCGACAAAGAACTGCGCAGGAATCTTACCGGCAATGGAATGAGGCCAAGCTTCGCCAGCGCGCTGAAATGGCGGGCAAGCTCCCTTCGCAAGAGCTTTGGCAACGCTATCTTGCGCTTGAGGAATTTGGCTTGAATATTTCCCCGCCAGCGACTGGCAACGCCAACAAAAGCTGGATTACGTCGCACAGTAGTCTTACGAGCGTGTGCAAAAATGAAAGAATGGAGACGCTCACATGCATGAACAACTCAGGCTGCTGTTGGAAAAAGATGTTAACCCATCCATTGAGCGTGCATAAAAAATTTTGCACGAGAAACGCCCGCAACTCCGAAGGAATGAAATGTTTCTAGTAACGGTCAACAAGCCGCTTTTGAAACTTCGGTTAGAGTCACATGTTAAGTTTTCACCGTAAAACCCACGCCAATTCAATGAAGTCTACATGCCACTCCTGTCGTTCATGCCGGCATGTTAATGGCGTTCGAATGAACAACCGCAGTGCAAAATTCAGGTAGAAGTTCAATTTTACCCACCTTTTTGGCTCTGAGGAGAAAACCTGATGCGTGTACAAAACCTTTTTGCAGCTTTACTCTTGATCATTACAATTCCTCTCATCGCGCAAGAAGCGAATCCCGCCAAACCCGACACCGCAAAAACTGCCGAAAAAAAATCCGACAAGAAGAAAGAATGGGACGTGACTGCGGCGCACGGCCCGACCAAAGAGATTGCCTTCACTGCCACCGAAGGCACGTGGATGAATCTCGATGTCAGCCCGGATGGCAGGGAAATTGTGTTCGACCTTCTTGGCGATATCTACCTCATGCCCATCACCGGCGGCGAAGCAAAACTGCTCAGCGGCGGCCCGGCCTTCGAGGTGCAACCGCGCTTCAGTCCCGATGGCAAACGCATCAGCTTCACCAGCGACCGTTCCGGCGGGGACAACATTTGGATCATGCAACGCGACGGCTCCAAACCCAGACAGGTGACCAAGGAGGATTTTCGGTTGCTCAACAATGCAGTGTGGACGCCCGACGGCAACTATCTCATCGCGCGCAAGCATTTCACCAGCACGCGCTCGCTGGGCGCGGGCGAGATGTGGCTCTATCATATCACCGGCGGCGAAGGCCTGCAGCTCACCAAACGCAAGAATGATCAGCAAGATGCCGGCGAACCGGCGGTTTCGCCCGATGGCCGCTACCTCTATTTCAGCGAGGACATGAGCGGCGGCAACACTTTTGAATACAACAAAGACCCCAACGGCCAGATTTACGTCATTCGCCGCCTCGATCGCGAGAAGGGTGACTTGAAACATTATGTCACCGGCGCCGGCGGCGCGGTGCGGCCGCAGCCCTCGCCCGACGGCAAGTACCTCGCCTTCGTGCGGCGCGTGCGGCTGAAAAGTGTGCTCTATCTGCAGGATTTGAGCACCGGCGAGCAAATTCCGATTTACGACGGCTTGAACAAAGATCAGCAGGAAACCTGGGCAACTTTCGGCGTTTATCCCAACTATGCCTGGACGCCGGACAGCAGAAATATCGTGATCTGGGCGCAGGGCAAAATCTGGCGCATCGACATCGCAACGAAGCAGGCCACTCAGATTCCCTTTACCGTCAACGTCAAACAAACTGTCACTGCCGCGTTGCATTTCCCGCAAACGGTTCACACGGATTCCTTCACCGTGAAAATGATTCGCGACGCCGTGACTTCACCCGACGGCAAGACACTGGTCTTCAGCGCCGTGGGCGCGCTGTGGAAGAAAACATTGCCGAACGGCAAGCCGCAACGTTTGACCAACAGCTCTTTGCATGAGTTCTTCCCGTCATTCAGTCCCGACGGTTGGTGGATTGTGTATGCCACCTGGAGTGATACCGCGCTGGGCGGCTTGTACAAAGTCAAACTGGATGGCCGCAATCCCGTCAAACTCACGCGGCGCAAGGGTTATTATCTCACGCCCTCGTTTTCGCCGGACGGCAGGAAGATCGTGTATCAGCGCGACAACGGCAACTCGATATTGGGTTTCGCGCATGGCGTGGAGGCGGGTTTGTACTGGATGTCTGCCGAAGGCGGCGAGGAACATTTCATTCAAGAACAAGGTTATGCTCCGCGCTTCAATCGCAAGGGCGATCGCATTTTCTTCCAAACCGGCGGCGGGCTGGAGAAGAAATACAAGAGCGTTCGCCTCGACGGCGGCGAGGAACGCACGCATTTCAATTTGAAATATGTCAATCAAATCGCGCTGAGTCCCGATGAGCAATGGGTGGCTTTCACGGAGTTGTTCAACGCTTACCTCGCGCCGTTTCCGCAAACCGGCGGGCCGATTGATTTGAATAACGGCACCAAGGCGGTGCCGGTGAAGCGCGTCACCCGCGATGCCGGCGATTATCTGCACTGGTCCGGCGACAGTCAAAAACTCCACTGGCTGATCGGCCCGGAATTGTTCTCGCGCGAGCTGCGCCAGAGTTTCACCTTTCTCCCGGGCGCGCCCGACAGCGTGGCGGGCCCGGATTCTGTCGGATTGCAGATCGGGTTGAAATTGATGACGGATGTGCCTGCCGGCAAGTTCGCGTTCACCGGCGCGCGGCTCATCACCATGCGCGGCAATGAAGTGATCGAGAACGGCACGATCGTGATCGAGGGCAATCGCATCGCTGCGATCGGCCGGGCGAATGAGGTCAGCATTCCTGCAGATGCCCGGCGCATCGAGGCCGGCGGCAAAACCATCATGCCGGGCCTCATCGATGTGCACGCGCACGCGAATCATTTTTTCACCGGCTTGCTGCCGCAGCAGAGCTGGGCCTATTTCGCCAATCTCGCCTATGGCGTAACCACCATGCACGATCCCTCCGCCAACACGGAAACAGTGTTCACGCTGGCTGAAATGGTTGCTGCCGGCAGGATCACCGGGCCGCGCGTGTATTCCACCGGCACGATTCTCTACGGCGCCGACGGCGATTTCAAAGCCGTGATCAACAGTCTCGAGGATGCGCGCTCGCATTTGCGCCGCCTCAAAGCAGTGGGCGCTTTCTCGGTTAAGAGTTACAATCAACCGCGCCGCAACCAGCGCCAGCAGGTGTTGCAGGCCGCGCGCGAGTTGAACATGCTGGTGGCGCCCGAGGGCGGCTCGTTTTTCTATCACAATATGTCGATGGTGATCGACGGCCATACCGGCATCGAGCATTCGATTCCGGTTGCACCGGTTTATCAAGATGTCCTGAAACTTTGGGGCGGCACGGCCACGGCTTACACGCCCACACTGATCGTGGGCTATGGCGGAATCTGGGGCGAGAATTATTGGTATCAGAAAACCAATGTGTGGGAAAAGCAGCGATTGCTGCATTTCACGCCGCGCCCGATCGTGGATGCGCGCGCACGGCGGCGCATGATGATTCCCGACGATGATTTCGGCCATCTCGGCAATGCGCAGACAGCCAAATCTTTAAACGATGCCGGCGTGAAAGTGAATCTCGGCGCGCACGGCCAGTTGCAGGGCCTGGGCGCGCATTGGGAATTGTGGATGCTGGCGCAGGGCGGCATGACACCGCTGGAGGCGATTCGTGCGGGAACGCTGAATGGCGCGGAATATATCGGCATGGGCAAAGAATTAGGCTCACTCGAACCCGGCAAACTCGCGGATTTGATCGTGCTGGAGAAGAATCCGCTGGAAAATATTCAGAACACCGAATTCACCACTCATGTGATGAAGAACGGCCGTTTGTACGACGCCGAAACCATGAATGAGACCGGCAATGTTTCGCGGCCGCGGCTGCCGTTTTATTGGGAGAATGCCAAAACCAGCGAGGCATTTGTGTGGAAGGGCGCAGGTGTGGGTTTTGGCGAAGCGAAGTGCGGGTGTATGCACTGACAATCGGATTAGTAGATTGATGGATCGGCAGCAGCCTTAACCAGCAACCATCCAAAAATCCAACGATCCAGAAGATAACGACTCATAAGCAGGAAAAGGCTATGAAACAACCTCTCTTGATTTCCCCAGATGAAAAGATTCGCTTGAAAGATTTTGACGCCGGTTACACCGGCAATTACAAAGATAAAGACGAGGCGAAAAAGGATTTGGAAAAGAATCTCGCCCGGCTGGATGAATTGCAGGAAGTCATGTACGCCGAAGGCAAGCATGCCCTGCTTATTGTTTTGCAAGGGATGGACACCGGCGGCAAGGACGGCGTAATCGAGCATGTCATGTCCAGCGTCGATCCCCAAGGCGTGCGCGTGGCCAGCTTTAAAACGCCGACGCCGGAGGAATTGTCGCACGATTTCTTGTGGCGCATTCACCAGCAGGCGCCGCCGCGCGGCTACATCGGCATTTTCAACCGCTCGCATTATGAAGATGTGCTGATCGTGCGCGTGCACAATCTCGTGCCCAGGGAAGCCTGGCAGAAGCGCTATGATCACATCAACAACTTCGAAAAGCTGCTGGCGGACAGCGGGGTCACGATTCTCAAATTCTTCCTGTACATTTCCAAGCAGGAACAAAAAGAGCGGCTGGAGGAGCGGCGGGACGACAAGACCAAGCAGTGGAAATTCAATCTCGGCGATTTGAAGGAGCGCGCGTTGTGGGATGATTACATGCAAGCCTACGAAGACGCGATCAACAAATGTAACACGCCCTGGGCGCCGTGGCATATCGTGCCGGCGAACAAGAAGTGGTATCGCAATCTGGTGATCTCGGAATGTCTCGTTGCGGCATTGGAGGGCTTGCAGATGAAATACCCGCCCGCGCCTGAGGGAATCGAGAAAATTGTGGTCGAGTGAGTTTGACCCTGCCCGGGCGCTGCGAGCGCCCGGGCAGTTAGCATCCCCTCGCCTCTACCATCTCGCCGTGAGCGGCAAGCATGGGTGTCATCATGCGGCTGTCGGCGCGCGGACTGCCGCATTGGCATGAAGATCTTTTCAAATCTTATTCATGGGAGTAAACCCTCCCCCGCCAGATGCCCTCCGGCGTCATAAATCAACTTCACATAAAGCTCATAGGGCAATTTGCCATGCTTGATTCGAGACAGCCCCCTGACAATGATCGTCAAGGTTGCGAGAGGCGCTGCTGTTGTCATGGTCTTTTTTGAGCCATTTTCGCCAGGATGATTACCGCAGGCCGTCATATTGGTGATGCCTTGCGTGCCCCGCGAATCAACCCGCGGCATGACATGACAGCGCGGGATTTGTTCGTCAGCGTTTGGCAGGCTGACCGCCAGCGCGCACGAACACAGGTAAGGCATCATTTGTGCAAAAGAGGGTTTCCCGACACACAAGCAATCCAGTGCCATCTGCCGTTCGTATCTGATAAGTATAATCACTACATCCCCGCAACCCATCTACTCGAGGAAAATCATGGCCAATCCTCTTGACACCGTTGCCGCTATTTATGAGGCGTTTGGCAAAGGCGATACTCCGGGCATCATCCAGCATTTGTCCGACAACGTGCAGTGGGAGGCTTGGGCGGACAATTCCGCACAAAAGGCCGGCGTGCCGTGGCTGCAAGCGCGCTCGGGCAAGGCCGGCGCCTTGCAATTCTTTGAAATCGTTGGCACGTTAAAAATCAGGGAATTTCAAGTGCTGTCGTTGCTGGCCGGCGGCAATCAAGTCGCGGCTGAGTTTGTCATTGAATTCGAAGCGCCGGGCACCGGCGCGATTTGCCGCGACGAGGAGATGCACTTGTGGACATTCGACGGCAACGGCAAGGTCATCCGGCTGCGGCATTATGCCGACACGGCCAAGCACATCGCAGCAGCAGGGAAAGGGAATTAACAATTGCGGATTGCGGAATTTAACCGTTCTCAAACTGGTTATCATGCAACCACAACCAGTATCAAGTATCCAGCATCAAGGAGGAAATGCATGCATGTTTTTCGACGGTTGTTTCACCTGGCAATGATTTGTAGTTTGATCGGCTTGTACCCTGTGATGAGTTTGGCCCAGGAAACCGGCGCGATCAAGGGCGTTGTGAAGGACGCTGAAACCGGAAAGGGTCTCGCTGAAGTGAATGTTGTGCTCAGCGGCACAGGCCGTGGCGCGAACACCGCAGCGGATGGCGGCTTTGGCATTACACGCTTGAAGCCCGGCGAGTATGAGCTGATCGTGAGCTTGATCGGTTACGCGACGCTTCGCCAGCGCGTCGTCGTGGCGGCTGGAAGTGAAACGACGCTCACAATTGATCTGCAGCAGAAGCCGCTCGATCTCAGCGAGATTCTGGTGCAGGCCGACCGGCCGTATTCCGCTGCCTCCTCGCGCGCGGTGCGGGATTTCGACTTGCGCGTGCGGCCCAACCGCTCTGCACAGGAATTACTGCAAACCGCGCCCGGCTTGATCATCGCCCAGCATGCGGGCGGCGGCAAAGCCGAGCAAATTTTTCTGCGCGGCTTTGATGCGGATCACGGCACCGACGTCAATATCTCGGTGGACGGCATGCCGGTGAACATGGTGTCGCACGGTCACGGCCAGGGCTATGCTGATTTGCATTTCATCATTCCCGAGGTGATCGACGCACTCGAGGTTTACAAAGGCCCTTACTTTGCCGAGTTCGGCGATCTCGCCACTGCCGGCGCGGTGGCCATGCGCACGCGCGATCATATCGAATCCAATTTGGTGCGGCTCGAAGGCGGCCAGTTTGAAACGTATCGCCTGACCACGCTTTATCAAATTCCCAGCGCCGGCATTCACAACAATGCCTACCTGGCCGGGCAGTTTTATGGCACTGACGGTCCGGTCGACAGCCCGCAGGGCTTTCGCCGCGTCAATCTTTTTGGAAAATTTCATACGCACTTGAACGAGACTTCCAAGCTGTCGCTTGACATCGGTGGATTCAGCTCGGCTTGGGATGCTTCCGGGCAAATTCCGCAGCGCGCCGTGTCGGCAGGATTGATCAATCGCTTTGGCTCGCTCGATGATCTCGAAGGCGGCACCACGGGCCGGCAAAATCTCAATCTCGCTTACGAAGCGCACGGCGAAGGCAATAGCGAGTTCTTGATTCGCGCTTACACCACACGTTACAACTTCAAGCTGTTTTCGAATTTCACATTTTTCCTGAATGATCCCGTCAACGGCGACATGATCGAGCAAACCGACAGCCGAACGCTGCTGGGCTTAAACAGCCGCTATCGCTTTCATCATCAAATCGGCGGCTTGCTCGCGACGGCGACACTCGGCGGCGGCTATCGTGCTGATGACATTGCGGTCGCGCTGTGGCGCAGTCCGGGAAGAGTGCGCGATCAGGCATTGGTGAATTCTGACATCTTTCAACGCAATCTCTACCTTTGGGCGCAGGAAGAGTTGATTCTTAGTCCAATGGTGCGGCTGCAGCTCGGTTTGCGCGGCGACTATTTTACCTACGACGTCGAAGACCATCTTGAAGGCGCGTCTTCGGATTTGCCGCACGCTTCCGGTTTCGCGCAGAAGACGATTTTCAGCCCCAAAGCGAATCTCGTAATCAGCCCAGCCCAGGCGCTGGACGTGTTCGTGAATTTCGGCACGGGTTTTCATTCCAACGATGCGCGTGATGTCGTGATCGCCAAGCGCGTCACGGATTCCATTCGGCGATATCAGCAGCAGGGCTTGAGCGATGATGAAATTTCCTCGCGGCTGGAGGCGGCAAATCTCGATCCCGCCATTCGCGATGATGAAACGCTGCCGCGCGCCACCGGCGGCGAGATTGGATTTCGAATGCGCCTGGGCAATCGTCTCAATTTCGGAGCCGCTGCTTGGGGCCTCAATCTCGAACGCGAGTTCGTGTACATTGGCGACGAGGGCACCACCGAACTCAGCGGCCGCACGCAACGCTATGGCCTTGATCTCG
The DNA here is from genome assembly GCA_964457925.1 of uncultured Cytophagia bacterium. GTDB lineage: Bacteria > Zhuqueibacterota > Zhuqueibacteria > Zhuqueibacterales > Zhuqueibacteraceae > Coneutiohabitans. Next base: position 13,609 of record CAYWGH010000001.1, on the reverse strand, counting down.
AAGCCCGTTTCGGCTTGACTTCCTGGCTTTATGCGGATGCCGATCTCAATCTCTCGCGCGGCCAATTGCGTGATGAGCCGGCGGATGCGAATGAAATTCCGCTGGCGCCGCGCTTGACCTCCACCGGCGGCCTGACGGTGAAGCATCCTGCCGGTTATGAAGGCAGCTTGCGCTATCGCCACATTGGCGATCGGCCTGCCAATGAAGCCAACACCGTCACCGCGCTCGGCTATTCCGTATTAGATTTCACCGCGGGCTATCGTTTTGGTAATTACCAGCTTCATTTCATTCTGGAGAATCTCACGGACACCGAGTGGAACGAGGCGCAGTTTGACACCGAATCGCGATTACCCAACGAAACGGAGCCTGTGTCGGAGCTGCATTTCACGCCCGGAAATCCCAGGAATGTTAGGGTGGGGTTGAGTTATTTCTTTTGAGAGGGAACTTTTTGACCTGAGGAATTCCGGAACTTCGATTTGATGCCTCTCACGAGGCAGCCACCTGCAACGAAGCCAGGAGTTGATCTTGCGATCACTTCTGGCTTTTTTGTTTGCCGCGCATGATGTGGCAGCGCAGTTGGCGAAAATTCCGTGAGAAAGAGTTCCGCTGCCGGTGTCTTTGAGAGAAAACCAATGTCAAGGCTCGAGTCGATCACTTTTCATTCTGGAAAAACAATGCCACCAACTTTCAAAAATCTGTCATGGCGGGAATTGTTGAGCACCGGCGCTTTATTTCTGGTGTTAATGGGATTCGCCCTGCTGTTGGCCGAGAGGACGGAGCGGGGTCTGTTCAACAAAATCCTTTACACCGCCCGCACCACAATGATTCTGTTCACGCCGGCCATGTGCCTGTATGTTTTGCCGCGACAATCTCAGACGCGGCAGAACTACTGGCTGCTCTTTTGGACGCTTAGCTTTTTGTCATACGCCATACACATTTACTATTCTTTCTTCGTTTACTTTCACGGGAGCCTCGCAGAGTTTTTTCTAGATCAGGGCGTCGCAGTGGCTACCATCAATCTGATCATCACCATTTGGTGGGCCTTCGAAATTATAGCCGTGTGGACACTGTCTTCCACTGCCAGGTGGCTGATGATTCAGCGTACCGCGATTCAGATCATCATTGCTGTGACATTTTTCGCATCGACGGTCATTCTGCATGCCGTGGACAACAAACAACCGTTTGTTATCGTGTTGGGCGCGCTGCAAGCCGCCGCGATACTGGCGTGCGTGGCCATTCGCGTTGTGTCTCATGCGCGGCAATTCGCGCTTTAGGCAGACTTCTCTTGATTTCTATCCGGCATGTCGAGTTCAGCCTGTCAAGATGCCACGCGCGGTGCAAGGCTCATTATGTCATTAGCTCGTGAAAGTTATAAAAAAATTCTGAGTATATTTCCAGCGAATGGAAAAACCCCGCGCATAAAGCTCTTAGAGTTGGGTTTTTCTATCCGTTGGAAAAAATTTGTTTTCCGATGCTGCGCGCAGGGCCGCGGATTTCAGCTTGCCTGAAATCTGTTGCAGTTTATTGTCCGCCTGAAAAGGCAGTCCGGTGAGAAATGTTCCTGCAACGGCTTGGCCGTTGCCGTTAATAATCTCAGAGTTTCCACGGTGCTCTAAGTTTTGAAAACCCCGGCTCAGCCGAGGTTGGAGCATGTTTAGATGGACGTCATTTGAATTTCCGTTTCACTAATCACAAAAAGGAGTGTATATGAAGTTCCACCGGAGGATAATCCTCATTGTCGCAGGCGCACTGTTGTCGCTGTTTTCGTTAGGCTGTCCGCCTTCGCCATTCGATTGGGGCAACCACGACGTGTTGCGCGATGAATTGCCGGGGCCAGCGATCCCGAAATACAATGGCCGGGAAATTCCCTATGAGGAGTACATGAAATGGGTGGCATGGGGCGAGGAGTGGTTTCGCAACGAAACATTCGGCAATGAACGGCTGCTCACCGACGTGACCGGGTTTCTCAACGGCACGGTGGACGTGCCGGATTCGAGCGGTGGGCGCAAGGAAAGCTTCTTCAAATTTTTTATCGAAGCGATTGACGCGCTTGACAGCGTGAATGGAAATCTTTACAGCGGCAACGGCGGCGGCTACACGCACGATTTGGTGGTGACGTTCCCACCGGGCAGTAAACTGCACGGCGATTTGCCGTTGCCCGAGCGGCTGCACACCGGTTTGGATGTCGAAGCAGGCGCCACCTGGCCGGTAGGCATCGTGGCGGTGCCGGCGCCGCAGGAAGATCAGAATTTGCCCTATCTGCTTGACCCCAATCTCTACGCGGGCGGCGAGCGTGGTGTGGGCGCAGCGCCGCCGGAGAAGTATCGCGTCGGCATGTCGTGCGCGATTTGCCATTATTCTCTTGATGTCGATTGGGACGGCCGCACCGATCTCCAATCCGCGCGTTTGGGCGTTGCCACACCCGGCACCGCGTTCAAGCCGGAAGACGCTTGGGCGGTTGGCAATCAAGACTTGCACCTCGGTTGGGTATTCGTTTCGGCATCCAATCCGATTGCCGCGTTGTTTGCTTCCGGACGGCCGGGGCAAAAGACGCCCGTTGAGGCCAAGGCCTGGATGGAGGAGATTCTGAGGAACTATGAAAGCCGTCCGCAGGAAGTCACGAGCGAAATCGTGCGCGGCGTGCAGATGATGCCGCGCGGCTATTTTGACGACACGCCCGATGCAATTCACAACCCGTTGCAATATCCCGCGCTGTTCACGCGGCAGAACTGGCCGTTCAACTACGACGGCGTGATGCTGAATGCCTCCGACCGCAACAACAACGTGTGGACGATTTCGTTCGATCCCTCGCAACTCGTGGGTCTGTGCAAAGATCGCGGCGGCAAAACCTCCAAACTGCTTTTCTGGATGAAGCCCGGTATTTTTTCCGTGTTGTCATCGACACAATATGCGGATTTGATTACGCATTATTCACCCGCGGTGGCGTACGATCCCACGCAAAAGCAGAAACTGCGCGACGACATTCTCGGCATCAGCGACGGCATGCCCGGCGTGTTAAACAACGATGCCATGGTCCTGATCGATGATATTCCCGCAGTCGTACCCAAAGAGGTCTTGGAGCATCCGGACAACAAAACGCATCGCCGGGTGCGCAAAGCCAGCGAGTTTGGAACAGACGGCGGACTGCGCAGCCAGATGACGGGCATGCTGGGAACGCGCGTCATCACGCCGCGCCATGTGCGCGAACAATACCCGATTGAACAATTGGCCGCGACCTACGGCCTCAATGCTGATGAGTTTGTCTCGGATGCTGTGAGTCTGATGCTGGACTGGGTGCAACCGCCCACCAATCACACCGCTTTACTGGCTAATGCACGCCAGGCCGGGTTGGTCGAGAAGGGTTATGAAATTTTCAAAGCGCAGGGTTGTGCACAGTGTCACGCCGGCCCGTTCTTCACCAACAACAAAATCATTCCGTTGAAAGAAATCGGGACGAACAGCGCGCGCGCGTTAGCGACCGAGCCGTTGCAAACCTTCATTGCGCCGGAATATGACCCTGCCACCGGCCAAGCTATCGCCAAAGGCCTGCTCGGCATTCTGGGAAAATTTTTTGGCAGCAAGCAGAAGTTCGGTTATAAAGTCGTAACACTGCGTTACCTGTGGGGCACTGCGCCGTATCTGCATGACGGCGGGGTGGCGGTGGCGCTCGACCCGCAAACAACTCCAGCGGGTGACGACTTGCAAGCGTTGTTGCGCCGCGCGCCTGCGGAGAAAATTTACGGCGCCGGTCAGATTCTCGCCTATCGTGAAGAACATCCCGAGTCATACTTTCGGCCCAATGCGGCGTTGAGTTTGCAAGCCGTGCTGCTGCAATCCGAGCGGGAGAAAGTCATTGCCGCGAATCAAGAGAAAGTTTATCCGGTTCCGGGCGGTTCGGCACGTGTGTCGATGGAGGACATGAATGTGCAGGGCATTGGTCACGAGTACTGGATTCAAGATCAACCCGGTGGCGATGACATTACGGCGTTGATTGCCTTCCTGCTTGCTCTGGATGACAAGCCGGCCGAATAGGCCCCGCGACGTTATGAACTTTGACATTCTCGTTCGGTGAGGTTTAGCCACGGCTTTTGCCGTGGCTTGACCACAATCTAGACCAAGATGTGGGAGAAAGGAATGCGTGTCCACTTCAAGTCCGCATGATACCGGCGCAAAAAGGCTGGCGGCATTGTGGCAGAGGCAATGCATATAACGCTTTGTCGTTAGTCTGTTAAGAGTGTAATCTTTGCTTTAACAGCAAAAACTTTTCTGTAAGTGGATTGAACGAATATAGCGGATACAACCTTTGGCCTTATCCGCTAAATTCGAAAAATCCGCTTACAAAAACTCTCGGGTTGCGGCTCGTCCGCGTTAGGTTGAGATATGATCTTTCACTTGAATGAAGATATGATAATCTCGCTTCAACGAGCGCAATGTGGCGGAAGATACTGACGCTGGCCGCTGAGGCCAGGGAGTGGTTACCGCGAGAACATGAGATGAACTTGTGCGTGTCAAGCGCCGTTTAATAAAACAGCACGGGTTCACTTGCCCTCGTAACTGCCCACCTCTGTTAAAAGTGCACAGGAGTTCATATGAAAAAGCTCCGATTCATTTCTGCTTTTATTTTATTCAGCATGGCCTCACCGGCCTGGGCGCAAGGCCCGGGTTCTGCCGCTGCGACGTTTCTGCTCATTCAGCCCTCTTTGCGCGCCAATGGCATGGGCGGCACATCGGTTTCTTCAATCGACTATGACGCTCTCGGTGTTGCCTTCAATCCTGCGCGGCTGGGTGTTTGGGCGAATGAAAATCTCGTGATGGCGGAGTTTTATCCTGCCAAAAGCGACTGGCTGGCGGGCTTGGCCTCGGACATTTTTTATGACGCCAAGACGTTGCTCGCGGGCTATAATCTCAAAAAACTCGATCATCGCATTCCAGTGAGCCTGGGTGTTGGCTATACACGCGTCGATCTTGATCTCGGCGAAATCATCGTTACCGGCCCCGATGATCCCACGACGCCAATAGCCGTGTTGCATATCGTTGAAAGGGCCAAGCTCTGGACCGTCGGGCTCGGCTTCGATTATTGGATCAAAGCCGGATTCGGGTGGAGTTTCAAGAGTATTGCGTCGGATCTCGGTCCCGCCATCGTTGACAATCTGGTTTATCCTGCCTCGACAAACATCAAAGCGCACGATTTCGGCGTGGTCTTGTATGCCCCCGGCGATGTAATTCTCTCACGCCTGACCGGCAGCTCCTTGGAGATTCGCCCGGGATTGCGTACTGTTTTGGGGCTTGGCTTGGGCTACTCAAAAAGCAATATCGGCAGCACGATAAGCTATATTGATATCGCCCAACCGGACCCTCTGCCGCGTACTGCCCGCATGGGGGTGAGTCTGAACGCCGGATTGGCAAGCACACGCCATGGCCGCCCGTGGCGCCTCGTTTCACTCGAACATCAGTATGAAACCGAGCAATTACTCGTGCGCATAGCTGATCGCGGCGACGTTTCGTATGCCAATTTCCTGGGCGACATCAACTTCTTCAAGAACGTGATCCTGCGACAGGAAAACTCTAAAATCATCGCGAAGGCTGGCTGGGAATTGGGCGTGAATGAGTTCGTTTTTCTCCGTTACGGCCATTACAAAGATCCGCTCGGCCGGGTCGATTATAAAACCTTTGGCGCTAGCATCAGCTCGTACGGCCTGTTTAATGCCTTCTTGCAACCTACCAAACAAAGTCCTGTTCTCGTTCGCCATTTGACGCAACATCTCGATATACGCTACGACTACAGCAGTTATGATTTCGAAGAAGGCCATCCGCTTTCACGGACGGATTTTCACGGGATGAGGATTCGATTGTTCTGGGGAGAACACAATGACTGAAACATTCTCGTCGTTGCTGACCGGTCTGGTTTCCGGCGCCCTCACTGCCGTGATTACCTATTTTGTCACCTTGTCGAAAGCGCGCTTGGAGCTGACAGTGGAATACGACAAGGAACTGCGCAAAAGCCGGCTGGAGGCCTATCAAAAGTTGTGGAAAATTATGAAGCCGTTGGCGCGCTACTCGCCCGAAAAGCCGCTCACGCGAGAACTTGTAAAGCAAACTTCCGAAGCGATGCGGGATTGGTATTTCGACGCCGGCGGCATCTTCTTGTCGCGCGCCAGCCGCGAGCCTTACTTCGCCCTTAAACGCGAGATGCAAGCGATCATCGACAATCCCAGCTTGCAGGAAGCAACGGACGCGCCGCTGGCAAAGGATTTGACACATGCGCTGCACGAACGAGGAACATCGCTGCGCGCGAGCCTGTCAGATGATATTGGCACGAGAAAAGGCCCGTTTGTTTGATATGGAATTATGCCGTGCGTCTAATGAAATGGAACGATGCAGAAACGAGGATAATTGTGGAGAGATGAAAACGAAGCGTATTGCGAAAGCAGGCATTTGAACATTCATCAGCGCGGCGCACACCGCTCAAAAATAATTCCCAACCCCTCCAGCGTTAAATCCGGCTCAACGCGTTCAACGGTGGAAAGATGAGGCAAAAACACCTGCGCCAATCCGCCGGTGGCAATAATGCGCGTGTGCTCGCCGAGTTCCTGCTTGATGCGGCGATTGAGGCCGTCAATCAACTCTACACCGCCAAACATCAAACCCGCTTGAATGCTCGTCTCCGTGGTGCGGCCGATCACGCTCGGGGGAAATTGCAATTCCACGCGCGGCAGTTTGGCTGAAACATGATGCAGCACAGTTGCCGTAGTCTCCGGTCCCGGCGCGATGATGCCTCCGAGATATTCCGCATTCTTCGTTACCACGTCGAAGGTTGTGCCCGTGCCAAAATCAACCACCACCAACGGCCCGCCGAATTTATCATAACCCGCGACGGCATTGCAGATGCGATCGGCGCCCACCTGCCGCGGATTTTCATACAGTATTTTGATGCCGGTATCCAGATCCGAATTGACATTTACGAAGGGAATGCGGAGACGCTGATGAATCATGCGTTCGAAAACCGGCGTGAGATGGGGCACCACTGAGCTGAGCGCACAGCCCTGCATTAGATCGAAGCGGAAGCCCTCCGATTCCAGCATCATCTTCAACATGATCCAGACTTCGTCGCTGGTGTGGGCGTTTTTGCTGTGCAGCCGCCAGCGGGCTTTAATCTGGCGGTGCTCCAGCAAGCCCAGCGTGATATTGGTATTGCCGATGTCGATCACCAGAATCATGTTGCCTCCCGCGCCAGCGTAATCTCGCCTGCCGAAAAAAACTGTGAGGTGCCGTTCGACAGGCGCAGAATCAGTTCACCGCCGTCACCGACCCCCTCGAATACGCCAGTGGTCATGCGTTTTAACTTTTCCTTTGTGCTTTGGGTCACCGTCAAATGCTGGCCGAAATCGTAACACCGGCTGCACCACGCGGCTTTGAGCAACGCCAGTTTGCTGCGCAAATTGCCGAAAAGATCCCTTTCGAGCAGCGCCAGCAATTCGATCAACAAGTGCTGGCGATCGATAAACTTGCCGCAGGCTTGCGCGAGCGAGGTGGCGCGTGGCCGCAGCGCCGGCGCAAACTCATGTTCGGCTTGCGAAACGTTTACCCCCACGCCGGCAATCACCGCTTCGATTTCATCCTGTACGATTTGAGTCTCGCACAAAATGCCGCAAACTTTCTTGCCGTTGAACATTACATCATTCGGCCATTTGACGTGAAAGCCCTCACCGGCGATCGTTGCAAACGCCTCCGCCGCCGCGGCAGCGATGGCCAATGAAATGATGCCGATTTTCTCCGGCGCAAGCTGCGGCCGCAACAGAACGGAAAACCAAAGGCCTTTGCCGGGCGGCGATTGCCAGAGGCGTTGCATGCGCCCGCGTCCGGCGGTTTGCTCGTCCGCCAAAACCACGGTGCCGGTGGCCGCGCCGCGCCGCGCAATGCGCTTGAGAAAATCGTTCGTCGAGGTAATGCGATTAAAAATGACGAGATTTTTCCCCACGATCCGCGTCGGCAGCAGGGCTTGCACGGCCTCCGGATGCCAGAATGGTGTTTCAGTACGACGGCTCATAAAAATGTGATCGTGACTTTAGGCGCGTTGCGCCGGGCAATTTTTGAATTTTATTGGCAGATGACTGACTCGTTGCACACGAGAGTACAAAATCAAATCTTCAGACTCAAGGGCTAATTACCTGGCGCGGGTTCACGCTTTTTTCAATAAGGCAATCTGACCGGCGTGATACAAATCATGTTGAATCACGCCGTGCAGCATGAAATAAATCGAATAAGGCTCGCCCGGAACGCGCTCGCGCAAGCGCGCCTCCGTCAGCCCTGAAACGGCCTGCCGTAATTCGTGTTGGCCGCGCTCCAACGTCGCTAGGCTGTTTTGCCAGGCGGCTTCGCTGGTGTCCGTTACTGCCTGCCATTCTTCTTCCAAACTCGCTTTGAAAACCTCGCCCGCGAGTCGCCGGCGCGAACCCCTTTCCCAGAAGGCAATGTGCAGCACAATTTCCCAAATGCTGTGCGCGTTGGGTAAAGGTTTTGCCGCGGCTTGAGCTGCCGTAACACCGGCGAGTACTTCCTTCACTGATGGACCATGCCAGGCCTCGCCTTCGTACGCGCGTTTAAGTTGATCGAGAATGCGGTTGATTTCGGACATGGTTTTCTCCGAGGGTTTGTGGCAAAAATCAGATTGAGAACTATAGTTGCAAGCAACCCGTTAACCATTTGGGGGCAGCAGGACTGTCTTGCCATTCCGCCATGCGGGATGACAATCATGACTGCCGACTAAGAATTGTTGCAGCCTTTGTATGAAACAACCAAAGCTTTGCCAGATTCTCCGCAGTTCATCGCTCTACCCCCTCGCCTGATACTTCCCAAACACCTCCCGCAACGAGTCTGAAATCTCGCCAAGCGTCACATAGCCCTCGACACAGGCGATGATGTGCGGCATAAGATTCTCTTTGCCCCTGGCCGCGGTTTCCAGTCTCTGCCGCAGCTCGCTGACTTTGGCATGGTCACGTCGAGCGCGCAGCTCGCGCAAGCGGCGGATTTGCTGTTCCTGAATTTTGGGATCGACGCGCAGTAAATCAATTTTCTTTTCATCCTCCACTTGGAATTTGTTGACGCCCACGATGATCTTCTCGCCGCGCTCGATGGCCTGTTGATATTCCCACGATCGCCGGGCAATCTCTTGCTGAAAAAAATCGGCTTCAATGGCCTTGACCGCGCCGCCAAGAGCTTCAATTTTGTCGATATACTCTTCCGCGCGCTTCTCGATTTCGTTGGTCAGGCTCTCGATGAAATAACTGCCGCCCAGGGGATCCGTTACCGCCGTCACGCCGCTTTCATAGGCAATGATTTGCTGCGTGCGTAGCGCAATCATCACGGACTCTTCCGTCGGCAACGCCAGCGCTTCGTCGCGCGAATTCGTATGCAGCGATTGCGTACCTCCCAACACTGCGGCCAGCGCCTGTAACGTCACCCGCACAATGTTGTTGTCCGGCTGTTGCGCGGTTAAAGTCGCGCCCGCCGTTTGTGTGTGAAAACGCAGCATCATCGCCTTGGGATTGGTTGCGCCGAATCTTTCTTTCATAATGCGCGCCCACAACCGCCGCGCTGCGCGAAACTTGGCAATCTCCTCAAAAAAATTGTTGTGGCTGTTGAAGAAAAACGAGAGCCGCGGGCCAATCACATTCACGTCAAGGCCGCGATTGACGGCATGCCGAACATACTCGATGGCATTGGCAAACGTAAACGCCACCTCCTGCACCGCGTCTGAACCGGCTTCGCGAATGTGATAGCCGCTGATGGAAATCGGATTCCATTTGGGCGTATGTTGCGAACAAAATTCGAACATGTCGGTGACGAGACGCAGCGAAGGCGCGGGCGGAAAGATGTAGGTGGCGCGCGCAATGTATTCCTTCAAAATATCGTTTTGCACCGTGCCGCTGATTGCCTTCAAGTCCGCATTCTGTTTTTTGGCGACCGCGATATAAAGCGCGAGCAGAATCGAGGCCGTGGCATTGATCGTCATCGAAGTCGTGACCTCGTCAAGGCGAATACCGCTGAACAGCCGTTCCATATCCTCAAGACTCGAAATCGCCACGCCCACTTTGCCGACTTCGCCGTCGGCGAGTTTGTGATCGGAATCGTAACCCATCTGCGTGGGCAAATCAAATGCGGTCGAGAGTCCGGTTTGGCCCTGCGAGAGCAGATAGTGAAAGCGCGCATTGGTGTCTTCGGCAGTGGCGTAACCGCTGTACTGGCGCATGGTCCAAAGCTTTGCGCGATACATTTCCGCAAAGAGGCCGCGCGTGAAGGGATACTCGCCGGCATTTTCGGGTGCGGCGGGCACATCCTCAGCCGTGTATAGATTTTTGAGAGGAAGATCAGCGTCGGTTTTCATATGTCTGTCCATTGCTCGTGCGGCCTAGAAAATCTCACCGGCCGATGCGTGCCGGGCAATCAGAAATTCCTGCTAAACTGCGGCTGGTTTCGTGGCAAAATAATTTACGCTATTCTGCGGCGGAAAACAAGTCACGCGTCGAATCACAGCAAGGCTTGCCTTTTCCGCAAATTCTGGCTATTTTCACAGCGCTTATGCAAAATGGTTTTGTCTGTCGCTTTTCTGTTGATCATGCAATTTGAGGGCGGGAACTATGTCGCATTTGAGTTTTGTTTCAGACGAGATGATTCCGGGTTTGCTTGATAATTGGACGGAGCATCTCAATCGCGTGTACGGCACGAAAACCGTCTCCGCCAAATATCAGGCGCTGGAATGGAGCGCGCAGGGCTATACGATCAAAGACACGCGCGGCCGGGAGTATCTCGATTTTTTGGGTGGGTATGGCATTTTTAATATCGGTCACCGCCATCCGCGCGTGGTGTCTGCAGTCAAAGAACAACTCGACCGCATGCCGCTGGGCTCAAAAGAAATGTTGCACCCGCAGGGCGGGCTGTTGGCCAAAAAGCTGGCGGAGATAACACCGGGCAATTTGAAATACTCCTTTTTTTGCAACAGCGGCACGGAAGCGGTCGAGGGCGCGCTTAAACTCGCCAAGCTTTACTCGCGCAAACATGAGTTTGTTTGCGCGGTGGACGGCTATCATGGCAAAACGCTGGGCGCGTTAAGCGCGACGTATCGCCGCAAATTCAAAGATCCGTTTGAACCCTTGCTGCCGGGCTTCACCCACGTGCCGTTTGGCGAGCCGGAGGCTATGGAAAAGGCCATTACGGATAAAACCGCTGCGGTATTGCTCGAGCCGTTTCAAGGCGAAGGCGGCATTCGCATTCCGCCGATGGGTTATTTGCGGCGCGTGCGCGATCTGTGTACGCAAAAAGGCGTGTTGCTAATTCTCGATGAAATTCAATGCGGCCTCGGGCGCACCGGCAGAATGTGGGGCTGTGATCATGAGGAGGTGACACCGGACATTTTGTGCAGCGCCAAAGCGTTGGGCGGAGGCGTTTTGCCGATCGGCGCGTTCATCGGGACGGAAGAGGTGTGGCAACCCCTGAACGAGTGGCCGACGATTCACACCAGCACGTTCGGCGGCAATCCCCTGGCGGCCACCGCGGCACTAGCGGCCCTCGAGGTCATTGAAACGGAAAAACTCCCGCAGCGCGCCGAGCGCGTGGGCAATTACTTGTTGGACAAGCTCGAAACCGTGCAAGCGCAACATGCGCAATACATCAAGGAGGTGCGCGGGCTGGGCTTGTTCATTGGGTTGGAGTTTGCCGGCGATGACATCGGCAATTTGCTTTATGAATTGTTCTTTGAGCAGGGCGTGCTGGTCGCGTCGATTCTCGCGAATCCCAAAATCATTCGGTTGGAGCCGCCGCTGATCATTGATGAGAGCGTGGTGGACGATTTCATCGCACGCTTTGAAGCCGCGCTGAAAAAGCTGCCAAAACGATTGCACCCCAAATCATAACCGGAAGGATGCACTAAAACCAGCGGAGGGTCTTATGCCTCGATATCAGCTTATGCTAGGAACCTTATTGTTTTTCACACTGAGCTTGGCGGTTGCAAGTTACGGCCGGCAGACCCAGGATGAAAAAGTCTATCAGCAAATATTCGGCAAAACCCAGGAAAAATTCGGACAGGCAAAAACCGCGCAGGCGGACATTCTCGCGCCGGAGGCCTTTGGCCGCGCGCTGAGGAAATACAACGAGGCGCGGGAAGATTTCAAACGCGGACGCGCTCTGGCGGACATCAACAAAAAACTTGCCGAGATCAGTGTTGATTTGGAAGCCGCGGTGAAATCCGCGAATCTCGGCAAGGTGGCGCTGGAAAAGGCGCTGCGCGCGCGCGAGGATGCGCTGAAAGCCGAGGCCGAGCAAAACGCCGCGGAAAAATTCGCCCTGGCCGACAAAACCTTCGGCGACGCCACCCGCCGCGTGGAAGCCGGCGATGTGAACGCGGCGCAAAAAAAAGGCGACGAGGCCGAGCAGCTTTTTCGCGAAGCGGAATTGCATGCCATTAAAAACAGCGTGATCGGCGGCGTGCGCAATCAAATCAATCAGGCGAAAGCCGTGAAGATGGATCGCCTCGCGCCGGACAGTTATCGCAAAGCCGAAGCCTTGCTGGCGGAAGCGGAAAAAATCCTCAACACCAATCGTTATGCCGCCGGTTCGGCGCGCGAGAAAGCCGAAGCCGCGGAATACGAAGTGCGCCACGCCAAGCAAATTGCCGAGCAAGTGCAGCGCGTCAAAGTCGATGAGACGCAATGGGAAAAATTCATGATTGCGTATGAACAAAAAATTGCCGGCATTGCGCGCGAGCTTGATTTTGAGCCGAAATTCGACGAGGGCATCGACAAACCGATCAACGATATTCGCGAAGCGGTGAAGTCTCTGCGCGAAGATCGCCGCAGCCTGACCAATGAAGTGGCCAAGCTCGAAGGCCGCACCGAAGAGCTGACCAAGGAACTGAACAGCATTCGTGAGGCGCAGGCCGGTTTGGAATCGCAACTCGAGAAAGAGAAGCGCAGACAACAAGAAATTCAGCGCCGGGAGGAGCGCATTAAAGGCGTGGAAACCATGTTCACCCCGCAGGAGGCCGTGGTCACGCGCGAAAATGAGCGCCTGCGCATCCGCCTCATCGGCCTGCTCTTTCCCTCCGGCAAATCCGTCATCCTGCCGGAATACTTTCCGCTGTTGACGAAACTGCAACGCGCCATCCGCGAAGTGCCGGATTCGTTCATCTCGGTCGAGGGCCACACGGATTCCCGCGGCGATGATGCCAACAATCAACGCATTTCAACGGAGCGCGCTATCGCGGTGCAGCAGTATCTCATCGCAAATATGAATATCCCCGCGAATCGCATTCAGGCCGTGGGGTTTGGCGAAAACTTCCCCATTGCCACCAACGATTCAGAAGAAGGCCGCAGCCGCAACCGCCGCATCGAAGTGGTGCTGACACTGCCGCAATAACGCTTCCACAAAATTCCGCTGACCAAGGGCGATCACTCGTGATCGCCCTTTTTTTATCCCACCAATTTCCCCAAAGACTTCGCCGGCAAGTATCAAGACTGTGTAAAACCTGCGGAAACCGCGCCCTGAGCTTGTCGCTGGCTTCGACAAGCTCAGCCAGCGACAAGCTCAGCCAGCGACAAGCTCAGCCAGCGACAAG